>NZ_CAMPOU010000013.1:0-2333 GCF_946892685.1 Aeromonas sp. Marseille-Q5825 | reverse complement strand
AGCGAGAACTCTTCTGGGGTGACCATTGGCACGACGGCCACATTGCTCGGGGACGACAATTACGGCGCTGATGGCGCGGCGGCCACCGGTTCGCTGGTGATCGGCACAGGCGACAAGGGTGGCACGGTCACCATCGACGTCAATGGCAACCTGGTTTATACCAACACCTCGCAGAACGTGGGGCAGGGCGAGACGGTCACCGAAACCTTCACCTACACGATCAAGGATGCCGATGGCGACACCGCCGAGGCGACCTTTACGGTCAACCTGACGGATACGGGCGTCACCATCGGTGCGGCTCCGGCTAACCTGCTGGCTGACGAAGACAACCTGGCAGCCGGTGTCGGCAATACCACCTCCCCGGGTGATGATGCACAGGTTTTGAGCGGCACCATCAGCTATACGCTCGGTCAGGATGCGATTGGCAGCATCACGCTATCGACTGCCGGCAATGCGACCGGCCTGAAGACGCTGGCAGGCCAGGATGTCGTGACCACGTTCAGCAACGGCACGCTGATCGGCTACATCAGTGGTACAAACCCGTTGGTGGCCACCAACCAAGTGTTCGCGATCACGCTTGGCACGCTCGGTGCCAGTTCGACCGGTTACACCATGACCCTGTTCCAGCCGGTCAAACATGCGAGCGCGGGCACTGAGGACAATACGACGCCCTTCACGGTCAATGTCGTGGTTGCCGATGCTGATGGCAGCACCGCCAACACCAGCTTCACCGTCTCCATTGACGATGACATGCCAATCGCCACCAATGATGATTTGCTGGCGACGCTGAGCGAGAACTCTTCTGGGGTGACCATTGGCACGACGGCCACATTGCTCGGGGACGACAATTACGGCGCTGATGGCGCGGCGGCCACCGGTTCGCTGGTGATCGGCACAGGCGACAAGGGTGGCACGGTCACCATCGACGTCAATGGCAACCTGGTTTATACCAACACCTCGCAGAACGTGGGGCAGGGCGAGACGGTCACCGAAACCTTCACCTACACGATCAAGGATGCCGATGGCGACACCGCCGAGGCGACCTTTACGGTCAACCTGACGGATACGGGCGTCACCATCGGTGCGGCTCCGGCTAACCTGCTGGCTGACGAAGACAACCTGGCAGCCGGTGTCGGCAATACCACCTCCCCGGGTGATGATGCACAGGTTTTGAGCGGCACCATCAGCTATACGCTCGGTCAGGATGCGATTGGCAGCATCACGCTATCGACTGCCGGCAATGCGACCGGCCTGAAGACGCTGGCAGGCCAGGATGTCGTGACCACGTTCAGCAACGGCACGCTGATCGGCTACATCAGTGGTACAAACCCGTTGGTGGCCACCAACCAAGTGTTCGCGATCACGCTTGGCACGCTCGGTGCCAGTTCGACCGGTTACACCATGACCCTGTTCCAGCCGGTCAAACATGCGAGCGCGGGCACTGAGGACAATACGACGCCCTTCACGGTCAATGTCGTGGTTGCCGATGCTGATGGCAGCACCGCCAACACCAGCTTCACCGTCTCCATTGACGATGACATGCCAATCGCCACCAATGATGATTTGCTGGCGACGCTGAGCGAGAACTCTTCTGGGGTGACCATTGGCACGACGGCCACATTGCTCGGGGACGACAATTACGGCGCTGATGGCGCGGCGGCCACCGGTTCGCTGGTGATCGGCACAGGCGACAAGGGTGGCACGGTCACCATCGACGTCAATGGCAACCTGGTTTATACCAACACCTCGCAGAACGTGGGGCAGGGCGAGACGGTCACCGAAACCTTCACCTACACGATCAAGGATGCCGATGGCGACACCGCCGAGGCGACCTTTACGGTCAACCTGACGGATACGGGCGTCACCATCGGTGCGGCTCCGGCTAACCTGCTGGCTGACGAAGACAACCTGGCAGCCGGTGTCGGCAATACCACCTCCCCGGGTGATGATGCACAGGTTTTGAGCGGCACCATCAGCTATACGCTCGGTCAGGATGCGATTGGCAGCATCACGCTATCGACTGCCGGCAATGCGACCGGCCTGAAGACGCTGGCAGGCCAGGATGTCGTGACCACGTTCAGCAACGGCACGCTGATCGGCTACATCAGTGGTACAAACCCGTTGGTGGCCACCAACCAAGTGTTCGCGATCACGCTTGGCACGCTCGGTGCCAGTTCGACCGGTTACACCATGACCCTGTTCCAGCCGGTCAAACATGCGAGCGCGGGCACTGAGGACAATACGACGCCCTTCACGGTCAATGTCGTGGTTGCCGATGCTGATGGCAGCACCGCCAACACCAGCTTCACCGTCTCCATTGACGATGACATGCC
>NZ_CAMPOU010000012.1:0-4151 GCF_946892685.1 Aeromonas sp. Marseille-Q5825 | reverse complement strand
GGTGGAGACCCTGTCCCCATCCTTGTCCGTGAGGGTGATGGCAAGAGGCAGGTCGAGGGACTCGCTGCCCTGGTGATCCAGCTCACCACTCAGGGTCACCTTGGTGGTGACGCTCCAGTTGCCGTTGCTATCCAGGAGATCCAGCTCAGCGCGCAGCACCTCGCGGCCATCCGCGCTGGTGCCCACCAGATCCCCATTGGCATCCAGGGTAAAGGTCACCGGGCTGCCGTGGCTGCTGTACTTGCCATCCAGACTGCTCTGGATCGCCGCAATATCGAACTTGAGGCTGCTCTGATCGAGGGCATCCGAGCCGTGGCTCACGGTGAAGCTCATATTGCCCACCACGGCGGCGTCGCCCTGATTGGCCTCGGTCAGGCTGGTGCCGGTCACGGCGCTGATCACCGGGTTGGCCCCATCGCCGATGGCGACGCTTAAAGAAGAGGAGACGGTGTCACCATCCGAATCAGTCAAGGTGAAGCCCGCCTTGATCAGGCTGTCCGCACTGCCCTGATCCAGCGGCTGGTTCAGGGTGAAGACGTAGTGACCTCTCTGATCAAGCGTGAGGGTAAAGACATTCTGGCCGTTGACGGCGCCGCTGATGCTGTTGCCGCTGATGCTGATGACAACGGGCTGGCCACCGCTGGTGAGCCCCTGCAGGCCCGGCTGGCTGGGATCGAAACTGATGTTGGCAAGGGGATCGCTGCCGGCGGTGATGTTGAGATCCCCGGAGAGGGTCTGGGCCGCGCTCCAGTTGCTGTCCTCCACCAGAGTCAGGGAGACGGGGTCGACCTGGGGCAAGACACCGTCGGTGATCTGGATATTGAGGGTGCCGAGGTTGCTCTGGTCACCGTCAAAGTCGGTGCCCTGCACCTGCAGCCCCAGGTTGACGCTGTTGGTGCCCACAGGTTGATCCAGCACGCCATCGAGCGTCACATGGTACTTGCCGTCCAGATCCAGGGTCACGGTCAGCACCGTCTTGCCCCCCGCATCCAGCAGGGTGATGACATTGCCATTGACCTGATAGCTGGTCGGCTTGCCGCCGCTGGTGAGACCATCCAGGGCGGGCTGGCTTGCCTCGAAGTTCAGGGACACCAGGCGGTCGCTGCCCACATTGACCGGCAGTTGGCCATCCAGGCTCTGACCGGCGGCCCCTTCCTGCAGGCTGATGCCGCTGTCGATGCCGAGGCTGGGGTCGGCGGCATCTTTGATCACTGCTGTTGTATTGCCGTTGATCACAGAGCCGTCGCTGTCGGTCACCTGGACCGGCAGGGTCAGGGTGAGCTTGTCGTCGGCGCCGTGATCCAGGTTGGTGTGCACAGTGACTTGGTAATCCAGGGTCGCCGAGCTGTGGGCCGCTATGCTGCCCGGCACGTTCGGCAGGGTCACGCTCAGCACCAGGGTGCCGCTCGCGGTCAGCCCCTGGAAGCTGTGGCCATTGCTGCCCGGCACCTCCTGCCAGGTGAGCGTCTCACCGTTGTGGGTGATGGCCTTGCCGCTGGCATCCACGACCTGACCGGAGAGGGTCAGGCGCACGTCCACCACGGGATCAGAATCCGCCTTGATGGTGAGGGTGCCGGTGGCCTGCTGGTCGTCACCTGTCTGATTGTTCGCTGCCCCATCGAAGCGCCCTTCGGTCAGGGTCACCCCGGTGAGGCTGAGGGTCGGCTTGTCCCCTTCCGCAACGCTGATGTTGAGGGTGCCCGAGGTGGTATCGTTGTTGCCTGATCCCTTGTCGCTGTCGACGACGTTGACCTTGAACGGCAGCGCTGTGCTGCTGCCATTGCTCTGGTGTACCCCCTCGAACAGGGTCACCTTGTAGTCGAAACCGTTGCTGGCGGCGTTGTCGAGCTTGCCGCTGATTTCGACCTGCAACACCTCGACCCGCACCCCGTTCACTTCCACATAGCCCTTGAGGATCTGGTTGCCCGGGATACCGGCATCGCCGTCCACCAGTTCGTATTTCACACTCTGGCCCAGGGCGGTCAGGGCCGGCTGCTCTGCGATATCGGCGAACGACACCTCGCTCACCCGATCCGAGCCTGCATCGATCTGGAACTGGCCTGTACCGGTCAGGGGACTGCTTCCATCGAGGTTGCCCTCGTCCAGGCTCACCCCGCTGCCCGCCACGAAGCCCGGCGCATTGCCGTCCTTGATGGTCAGCGGCAACTGGGTGGAGACCCTGTCCCCATCCTTGTCCGTGAGGGTGATGGCAAGAGGCAGGTCGAGGGACTCGCTGCCCTGGTGATCCAGCTCACCGCTCAGGGTCACTTTGGTGGTGACGCTCCAGTTGCCGTTGCTGTCCACCAAGTCCAGCTCGGCGCGCAGCACCTCGCGGCCATCCGCGCTGGTGCCCACCAGATCCCCATTGGCATCCAGGGTAAAGGTAACCGGGCTGCCGTGGCTGCTGTATTTGCCGTCCAGACTGCTCTGGATCGCCGCGATATCGAACCTGAGGCTGCTCTGATCGAGGGCATCCGAGCCGTGGCTCACGGTGAAGCTCATATTGCCCACCACGGCGGCGTCGCCCTGGTTGGCCTCGGTCAGGCTGGTGCCGGTCACGGCGCTGATCACCGGGTTGGCTCCATCGCCGATGGTGACGCTTAAAGAAGAGGAGACTTTGTCCCCATCACTGTCTGTGAGGGTGAAGCCCGCCTTGATCAGGCTATCCGCACTGCCCTGATCCAGCGGCTGGTTCAGGGTGAAGACGTAGTGACCTCTCTGATCAAGCGTGAGGGTGAACACATTCTGGCCGTTGACGGCGCCGCTGATGCTGTTGCCGCTGATGCTGATGACAACGGGCTGGCCGCCGCTGGTAAGCCCTTGCAGGCCCGGCTGGCTGGCATCGAAGCTGATGTTGGCAAGGGGATCGCTGCCGGCGGTGATGTTGAGATCCCCGGACAGGGTCTGGGCCGCGCTCCAGTTGCTGTCTTCGGTCAGGGTCAGAGAGACAGGGTCGACCTGGGGCAAGACGCCGTCGGTGATCTGGATGTTGAGGGTGCCGAGGTTGCTCTGGTCACCGTCAAAGTCGGTGCCCTGCACCTGCAGCCCCAGATTGACGCTGTTGGTGCCCACAGGTTGATCCAGCACGCCATCGAGCTTCACATGGTACTTTCCATCCAGATCCAGGGTCACGGTCAGCACCGTCTTGCCCCCCGTATCCAGCAGGGTGATGACATTGCCATTGACCTGATAGCTGGTCGGCTTGCCGCCGCTGGTGAGACCATCCAGGGCGGGCTGGTTCCCCTCGAAGTTCAGGGACACCAGGCGGTCGCTGCCCACATTGACCGGCAACTGACCATCCAGGGTCTGGCCAGAGGCCCCTTCCTGCAGGCTGATGCCGCCGTCGATGCCGAGGCTGGGGTCGGCCGCATCGGTGATCACTGCCGTGGTATTGCCGTTGATCACAGAGCCGTCGCTGTCGGTCACCTGGACCGGCAGGGTCAGGTTGAGCTTGTCATCGGCGCCGTGATCCAGGTTGGTGTGCACAGTGACCTGGTAATTCAGGGTCGCCGAGCTGTGGGCCGCTATGCTACCCGGCACGTTCGGCAGGGTGACGCTCAGCACCAGGGTACCGTTCGCTGTCACCCCCTTGAAGCTGTGGCCGTTGCTGCCCGGCACCTCCTGCCAGGTGAGCGTCTCCCCGTTGTGGGTGATGGCCTTGCCGCTGGCGTCCACGACCTGACCGGAGAGGGTCAGGCGCACGTCCACCACGGGATCCGAGTCCGCCTTGATGGTCAGGGTGCCGGTGGCCTGCTGGTCGTCACCGGTCTGATTGTTCGCTGCCCCATCGAAACGCCCCTCGGTCAGGGTCACCCCGGTGAGGCTGAGGGTCGGCTTGTCCCCTTCCGCAACGCTGATGTTGAGGGTGCCTGAGGTGGTGTCGTTGTTACCTGATCCCTTGTCGCTGTCGACGACGTTGACCTTGAACGGCAGCTCTGTGCTGCCACCATTGGTCTGGTGTACCCCCTCGAACAGGGTCACCTTGTAGTCAAAATCGTTGCTGGCGGCGTTGTCGAGCTTACCACTGATTTCGACCTGCAGCACCTCGACCCGCACCCCGTTCACTTCCACATAGCCCTTGAGGATCTGGTTGCCCGGGATGCCGGCATCGCCGTCCACCAGTTCGTATTTCACGCTCTGGCCCAGGGCGG
>NZ_CAMPOU010000011.1:0-6650 GCF_946892685.1 Aeromonas sp. Marseille-Q5825 | reverse complement strand
GCCGCTGTACCTGAGCCTGGTGACGGATGCTTACTCACGCAAGATAGTGGGTCATCACGTGCACGAAGGGATGCACGCCGAGTCGGTGGCGATGGCGTTCAGACAAGCGCTGAAGCAACGGCGTGGCGGCGGGGAGCTTATCCATCACTCGGACCGCGGCGTGCAGTATTGCTCGGGTCTGTATCAGTCATTGCATGAGCGGCATGGTGTCCGATGCTCAATGACAGATGGTTATGACTGTTACCAGAATGCGTTGGCGGAGCGGGTGAACGGGATTTTGAAAGGAGAGTTGCTGCTACAAAGCCCGCAGGACCTGACGCAAGCGCGGGAGATGGTGCGCGAGGCAGTGGATATTTACAACCTGGAGCGACCGCATCATGGGTTGAAATACAGAACCCCCGATGCGGTGCATCGGGGGTTCTGAGTCACGTGAAGCTAGACGAAAATGTGTAAACCTATTTCAGGACTAGACACCGCCCGCCAGCAGTGCGCTGCACCGGGCTGGGGCAGGGGATGATCCAGTGCAAGGTTATAGAGCAAAAAATCAAAAAAAGTTGACATTGATCCCCCGCAATTGAAAACTCGGGAAAGTTGAATGGTTATTACAGGGGTAGAACATGGCTGTCGGTATCGAGGAAGTACTGCTTCCCGAAGAGCAACTGAGCGGTCGCGCTTTTACAGACGAAGACAGGGAATTGTTGCGTTCATATGAGGGCCTCATCGAGGGCCTGGCCGATCTGTTCGGCAAGCACTGCGAAGTGGTGCTGCATTCCCTGGAAAATCTGCATGAGTCAGTGATCAAGATAGCGAACGGATTCAACACGGGGCGGACCCTGGGAGCGCCGATCACCGATCTGGCCCTGCGCATGCTCAAGGACATCGAGAGCACGGGTCAGGATCACACCCAGAGCTACTTCGCCCGCAGCCGGACTGGTGCGCTGATGAAGTCGAGCACCATCGCCATCCGCAACCGCGACAAGCAGGTGATAGGTCTTATCTGCATCAACCTGCACATCAATGCGCCTTTCCACGAGTTCGTGGCCGAATTCTTCCCGACGCCCCAGCAAGTGGAGCGTCAATCGCCGGAGACCTTCGCCAACAGCGTGGAGGAGCTGGTTGCCCAGACGGTGGACAACACCATCGACGAGATCAACCGCGATCCCTCCGTGGCCAACAACGCCAAGAATCGTTTTATCGTGACCCAGTTGTTCGAGAAGGGCATATTTGATATCAAGGACTCGATCAACTTGGTCGCCGACAAGCTGAATATTTCCAAACATACCGTGTATCTCTACATCCGACAGCGCAAGCAGGGTGAAGAAGAGAGCGAGTAAGCGCCATAGATAGGGGATAGATAACAATGGCTAAAGAAGTGATTGCAACCGACAAGGCGCCTGCCGCAATTGGTCCTTATGTTCAGGCTACCAAGCTGGGTGACTTGGTGTTCACCTCCGGGCAGATCCCGCTCGATCCGGCCACCATGGACATAGTTGCCGGTGGCATCGAGGCGCAGGCCGAGCAGGTGATGAAGAACCTGGTTGCAGTATTGAAGGCGGCCGGTGCCGATACCAGCAAGGTGCTGAAGACCACCTGTTTCCTGAGCGACATGAACAACTTCGTGGCCTTCAACCAGGTTTATGCCCGCTACTTCGGTGATGCTGCACCGGCGCGTTCCTGCGTGGAAGTGGCGCGCCTGCCCAAGGATGTGCTGGTCGAAGTCGAAGCCATTGCTCATGTCTGAGTCTGAGTCATCGGAAGAGCCCCTCCCAGGAGGGGCTTTTTCGTCTTTGAGGTAGAATGGATGCACATCTGTGGAGGAGTCCGGATATGAGTCTGAATTTTGCCCTGCTGGTCACCGGGCCCGCCTATGGTACCCAGACGGCCAGCACAGCCTATCGCTTCGCCCTGAGCCTCATCGAGCAGGGACATCAGCTGTCCCACCTGTTCTTCTATCAGGATGGGGTCCATAACGGCAATGGTCTGCATGCCCCGGCCAGCGATGAGACCGACCTGGTGGCGCTGTGGCGCGATCTGGCTCTGGCGCAGGGCATTGCCATCGATGTGTGTGTCGCCGCCGCCATGCGCCGCGGGGTGCTCGATGAAGCCGAGGCTAAGGGGGTCGGCAAGACCCAGTTCAATCTGCAGGCCCCGTTTCGTTTAAGCGGGCTGGGTCAACTGGCCGAGGCCAGTCTGACCGCCGACCGCTTCGTCCAGTTCTAGGGGGATGGAATGACCAAGATAGCCTTTATCTGCCGGCGTGGTCCCCACGGTACGGCGAGTGGACGAGAGGGACTGGATGCCTTGCTGGCCACCTCTGCGCTGACGGAATCCCTGGCGCTGTTCCTCATCGGTGATGGTGTGCTGCAATTGCTCAGGGAGCAGTCGCCACAGGGGATATTGCAGCGCCACTACGCTCCGACCTTCAAGATGTTGGAACTGTACGATGTCGAGGAGGTCTATGTCTGTGCGGCGTCGCTGGCCGAACGTGGTCTGACGGCAGAGGATCTGCTGATCCCCGTGACGGTACTGAGCCCGGCCGAGATCCGCCACCAGTGGGACAACTTCACCACCCACATCAGCTTTTGAGGTACTCATGATACAGCTGGTATTGAGCTCTCCCTTTCTCAGCCAGGACCTCGAGCAGGTGCTGCATTATCGTCAGGACGCAGATCTGCTGGTGCTGATGCAGGACGCCGTGGTGGCGACGACGGCCCCGCAGTGGTGCGAACGATTGAACGGGATCCCCCTCTATGTGATGGGGGAAGACCTGAAGGCGAGGGGGTTGTCCCCCAGGATCGGGATGGAACTCGACATGGCCGGCCTGATCAAGCTGATCGCCGAACAGGGATCACCGCAGACCTGGGCCGGCTAGTTTTGATTTTTGCCTGTTGGCTCAGGTGGTTATCACAATAATGGCGGGATGTCATTTGCCCTTTTGGCGCACGAATTGTATAAATCTTGACTCCCCAGACAACAGGGCATAAAATTTCGCGTCCCCGTATCTGCGGGGAGGATTTTTCACACGTTTATGAAGTCATTATCAGGAGCCTTTTGATGGCAACTATTAACCAGTTGGTTCGCAAGCCACGCATCAAGCTCGTTGTGAAAAGCAACGTGCCGGCGCTGGAAGCGTGCCCTCAGAAGCGTGGCGTATGCACCCGTGTATACACCACCACCCCCAAGAAGCCTAACTCTGCACTGCGTAAAGTGTGCCGTGTACGTCTGACCAACGGCTTCGAAGTCACCTCCTACATCGGCGGTGAAGGTCACAACCTGCAGGAGCACTCCGTTGTTCTGATCCGTGGCGGTCGTGTCAAGGATTTGCCAGGTGTTCGTTATCACACCGTTCGTGGTGCGTTGGACTGTGCCGGTGTTAAAGACCGTAAGCAGGCTCGCTCCAAGTATGGCGTGAAGCGTCCGAAAGCTTAATGGTTCTCCGTTAAGTAAGGCCAAACGTTAATTCGTTTCTAGTTAGATAACTTTCTAGTTTTGGGTAACCCCTGAAGTTACGGAGAATTTGAAATGCCAAGACGTCGTGTTGTTGGTCAGCGTAAAATCCTGCCGGATCCCAAGTTCGGATCAGAGCTGCTGGCTAAATTTGTCAACGTAGTAATGGTTGACGGTAAGAAATCTGTTGCAGAAGCCATCGTTTATGGCGCCCTGGACATCATTGCCACCAAATCTGGCAAAGAGCACCTGGCCCTGTTCGAAGTCGCTCTGGACAACATTCGTCCGGCGGTCGAGGTTAAATCTCGTCGCGTCGGTGGTGCAACCTATCAGGTGCCGGTAGAAGTTCGTCCGGTTCGTCGCAATGCCCTGGCAATGCGCTGGTTGGTTGATGCCGCTCGTAAACGTGGTGAAAAATCAATGGCTCAGCGTTTGGCTGGCGAGCTGCTGGATGCCGCTGACAATAAGGGTTCGTCTGTCAAGAAACGTGAAGACGTTCACCGTATGGCTGAAGCGAACAAGGCCTTCGCTCACTTCCGCTGGTAATCCGCTTGCGCAGGGTCTTCTGGCTCTGCGCACCTTTAATTATCTGGGGACAAGTGCCCTAGTAAGAGGATGACAATGGCTCGTACAACCCCCATTGAGCGTTATCGTAACATCGGTATCTCTGCTCACATCGACGCCGGTAAGACTACTACTACCGAGCGCGTTCTGTTTTACACCGGTGTAAGTCACAAGATCGGTGAAGTTCACGATGGCGCCGCCACCATGGACTGGATGGAACAGGAACAAGAGCGTGGTATCACCATCACCTCCGCCGCGACCACCGCTTTCTGGTCCGGTATGGGTAAACAGTTCCAACCGCACCGTATCAACATCATCGATACCCCGGGCCACGTTGACTTTACTATCGAAGTAGAGCGTTCAATGCGTGTTCTGGACGGCGCCGTGATGGTGTACTGTGCCGTAGGTGGCGTACAGCCACAGTCTGAGACCGTATGGCGTCAGGCTAACAAGTACAAGGTTCCCCGTATCGCGTTCGTCAACAAGATGGACCGTACCGGCGCCAACTATCTGCGCTGCGTTGAGCACATCAAGACCCGTCTGAAAGGTACCCCGGTTCCGCTGCAACTGAACATCGGTGCAGAAGAGAACTTCAAGGGCGTTATCGACCTGGTCAAGATGAAAGCCATCAACTGGAGCGAAGCTGACCAGGGCGTGTCTTTCGATTACGAAGACGTCCCGGCCGAGCTGCTGGAACAAGCGCAAGAAATGCGCATGAACCTGGTTGAAGCCGCTGCTGAAGCGTCTGAAGACCTGATGGAAAAATACCTGGGTGGTGAAGAACTGACCGAAGAAGAGATCAAGAAAGCTCTTCGTCAGCGTGTTCTGAACAACGAAATCATCCTGGTTACCTGTGGCTCCGCGTTCAAGAACAAGGGCGTACAGGCCATGCTGGATGCCGTGGTTGACTATCTGCCGGCTCCGACCGACGTAGCAGCCATCGATGGTCTGAAGCTGGATGGCGTCACCAAAGACGAGCGTCACGCTTCCGATGACGAGCCGTTCTCTGCTCTGGCATTCAAGATTGCTACCGACCCGTTCGTTGGCAACCTGACCTTCTTCCGCGTTTACTCCGGTGTGGTTAACTCCGGTGACTCCGTGCTGAACTCTGTCAAAGAGAAGCGCGAGCGTTTTGGCCGTATCGTTCAGATGCACGCCAACAAGCGTGAAGAGATCAAAGAAGTTCGCGCAGGCGACATCGCCGCTGCCATCGGTCTGAAAGACGTGACCACTGGTGACACCCTGTGTGACGAAAAATCGCCGATCATCCTCGAGCGTATGGAATTCCCGGAGCCGGTAATCTCCATCGCGGTTGAGCCGAAAACCAAGGCTGACCAAGAGAAGATGGGTCTGGCACTCGGCCGTCTGGCGCAGGAAGATCCGTCTTTCCGCGTATGGACTGACGAAGAATCTGGCCAAACCATCATCGCCGGTATGGGTGAGCTGCACCTGGACATCATCGTTGACCGTATGCGTCGCGAGTTCAAGGTTGAAGCGAACGTAGGTAAGCCGCAGGTTGCCTACCGTGAAACCATCCGCAATACCGTCAAGGACATCGAAGGCAAGCATGCCAAGCAGTCCGGTGGTCGTGGTCAGTACGGTCACGTTGTGATCGACATGTACCCGCTGGAAGAAGGCAAAGCCTACGAGTTCGTTAACGACATCAAGGGCGGCGTGATTCCTGGTGAGTTCATCCCGGGTGTTGACAAGGGTATCCGTGAGCAGCTGAAGTCCGGCCCGCTGGCTGGCTATCCGGTAATGGATCTGGGCGTGCGTCTGCACTTCGGTTCCTACCACGATGTCGACTCCTCCGAACTGGCGTTCAAAATCGCTGCTTCCATGGCCTTTAAGGCTGGCTTCATGAAGGCCAACCCGGTTCTGCTCGAACCGATCATGAAAGTAGAAGTTGAGACTCCGGAAGATTACATGGGCGACGTGATCGGTGACCTGAACCGTCGTCGTGGCCTGATCGAAGGTATGGAAGACGGCCCGTCCGGCAAGATCGTTCGTGCTCTCGTGCCGCTGGCCGAGATGTTCGGTTATGCGACTGCCCTGCGTTCCGCTACCCAGGGTCGCGCTTCCTACGCCATGGAATTCGCTAAGTATCACGATGCCCCGACTAACGTCGCCCAGGCCGTGATCGAAGAGCGCAAATCCAAGTAATTTATGATTCCCCGCCTACGACGGTAGGCGGGTTTAACCTAGAAGGACTACGTCGTGTCTAAAGAAAAATTTGAGCGTAACAAACCGCACGTAAACGTCGGCACCATCGGCCACGTTGACCACGGTAAAACCACCCTGACCGCCGCCATCACCAACGTGCTGGCCAAGCACTTCGGTGGTAAAGCTTTCGCCTTCGACCAGATCGACAAGGCGCCGGAAGAGCGTGAGCGTGGTATCACCATCAACACCTCCCACGTAGAATACGACACTGCTATCCGTCACTACGCCCACGTAGATTGCCCGGGTCACGCCGACTACGTTAAGAACATGATCACCGGTGCTGCCCAGATGGACGGCGCGATCCTGGTAGTAGCCGCGACTGACGGCCCGATGCCGCAAACTCGTGAGCACATCCTGCTGGGTCGCCAGGTTGGCATCCCGTACATGATCGTGTTCATGAACAAGTGCGACATGGT
>NZ_CAMPOU010000010.1:0-1820 GCF_946892685.1 Aeromonas sp. Marseille-Q5825 | reverse complement strand
TGGACGGCGCGATCCTGGTAGTAGCCGCGACTGACGGCCCGATGCCGCAAACTCGTGAGCACATCCTGCTGGGTCGCCAGGTTGGCATCCCGTACATGATCGTGTTCATGAACAAGTGCGACATGGTCGACGACGAAGAGCTGCTCGAACTGGTCGAGATGGAAGTTCGTGAACTGCTGACCGAGTACGACTTCCCGGGTGATGACCTGCCGGTAGTTCGTGGTTCCGCGCTGAAAGCGCTGGAAGGCGACGCTGCATGGGAAGAGAAGATCATCGAGCTGGCTCACCACCTGGATACCTACATCCCGGAGCCGGAGCGCGCCATTGACCTGCCGTTCCTGATGCCTATCGAAGACGTCTTCTCCATCGCTGGCCGTGGTACCGTTGTTACCGGTCGTGTAGAGCGCGGTATCGTCAAGGTTGGTGAGACTGTAGAAATCGTCGGTATCAAAGACACCGTTTCTACCACCTGTACCGGTGTTGAAATGTTCCGCAAACTGCTGGACGAAGGCCGTGCTGGTGAGAACGTTGGCGCCCTGCTGCGTGGCGTGAAGCGTGAAGAAGTTGAGCGTGGTCAAGTACTGGCCAAGCCGGGCTCCATCAAGCCGCACACCAAGTTCGAATCTGAAGTGTACGTGCTGTCCAAAGAAGAAGGTGGTCGTCATACTCCGTTCTTCAAGGGCTACCGTCCGCAGTTCTACTTCCGTACTACCGACGTGACCGGTACCATCGAACTGCCGGAAGGCGTAGAGATGGTAATGCCAGGCGACAACATCAAAATGGTTGTTACCCTGATCGCCCCGATCGCGATGGACGACGGCCTGCGTTTCGCTATCCGTGAAGGTGGCCGTACCGTAGGTGCTGGTGTTGTAGCTAAAGTTATCGCTTAATCGATACTTTAAATGCACACATGAAAGGGGTGGCTTCGGCTGCCCCTTTTATTTTTTGGGGCGTTATTCCCCCAGTGAGACACTTTTAAAACATCTATTACCGAGGTAGTGCCCGTGAGTAAACCCGCCATTTTTCTGGATCGTGACGGAGTCATCAACGAAGACACCGGTTATGTCAGCCAGGTCGATGACTTCCATTTTCTGCCCGGGGTGATCGAAGCCCTGCAACTGCTGAAGAAAAAGGGCTATCTGTTGATCGTCGTCACCAACCAGTCCGGCATCGCCCGCGGCTACTTTAGTGAAGACGACTTCATGAACCTGACCGAGTGGATGGACTGGTCACTGGCTGACCGGGACGTTGACCTCGATGGCATCTATTTCTGCCCCCATCATCCGGATCACGGCGCTCCCTGTGATTGCCGCAAACCTGCACCCGGCATGCTGCTGTTGGCGCAACAGGAGCTGGGCATCGACATGGCGCGTTCTTATATGGTGGGTGACAAGCCTTCCGACCTGAAAGCGGCCATCAATGCCGGGGTCGGACACAAGGTGATGGTACGCACCGGCAAGGTAGTGACTGATGAGGGCACTGCACTGGCTGATACCATCTATGACAATCTGCACGATTTTGCCGTTTCAGCACCTGTCGCGGGCTGATTTCGTTCGCTTAATATGCGCATTGGTGGCTTTGTGAGCGAACGGTTGATGAAAGCCATCTTTTTGCAATTATCTGCTTGCCAGAAAGTTTCAGCTCCCTATAATGCGCCTCCATCGACAGGGCAAGCGGCAACGCAAACAACCTCGTCGATAACCTCGAAAAGCCTTTGAAAATAAGGCTTGACTCGAGAAGGCGGTTGAGTAGAATTCCACTCCCGCAGCAACGAACTGTTGCGTCGCTCTTTAACAATTTGAATCAAGCAATCTGTGTGG
>NZ_CAMPOU010000009.1:0-75000 GCF_946892685.1 Aeromonas sp. Marseille-Q5825 | reverse complement strand
GGAGCGTTCTGTAAGTCTGCGAAGGTGTGTCGAGAGGCATGCTGGAGATATCAGAAGTGCGAATGCTGACGTAAGTAACGATAAAGGGGGTGAAAAGCCTCCTCGCCGGAAGACCAAGGGTTCCTGTCCAACGTTAATCGGGGCAGGGTGAGTCGACCCCTAAGGTGAGGCCGAAAGGCGTAATCGATGGGAAGCAGGTTAATATTCCTGCACGACTTGTAATTGCGATGGGGGGACGGAGAAGGCTAGGTGGGCCAGGCGACGGTTGTCCTGGTGAAAGTGCGTAGGTGGTGTTTCTAGGCAAATCCGGAGACACAACACTGAGACACGAGACGAAGCCACTACGGTGGTGAAGCCATTGATGCCCTGCTTCCAGGAAAAGCCTCTAAGCTTCAGATTACAAGTCATCGTACCCCAAACCGACACAGGTGGTCGGGTAGAGAATACCAAGGCGCTTGAGAGAACTCGGGTGAAGGAACTAGGCAAAATAGAACCGTAACTTCGGGAGAAGGTTCGCTCTTGACAGTGAAGTCCCTTGCGGATGGAGCAGTTGGGAGTCGCAGTGACCAGATGGCTGGGACTGTTTATCAAAAACACAGCACTCTGCAAACACGAAAGTGGACGTATAGGGTGTGACACCTGCCCGGTGCCGGAAGGTTAATTGATGGGGTTAGCGCAAGCGAAGCTCTTGATCGAAGCCCCGGTAAACGGCGGCCGTAACTATAACGGTCCTAAGGTAGCGAAATTCCTTGTCGGGTAAGTTCCGACCTGCACGAATGGTGTAACCATGGCCATGCTGTCTCCACCCGAGACTCAGTGAAATCGAATTCGCCGTGAAGATGCGGTGTACCCGCGGCTAGACGGAAAGACCCCGTGAACCTTTACTACAGCTTGGCACTGAACATTGAACCTACATGTGTAGGATAGGTGGGAGGCTTTGAAGGCGTGACGCCAGTTGCGCTGGAGCCGTCCTTGAAATACCACCCTTGTATGTTTGATGTTCTAACGCAGGGCCCTGAATCGGGCTCGCGGACAGTGCCTGGTGGGTAGTTTGACTGGGGCGGTCTCCTCCCAAAGAGTAACGGAGGAGCACGAAGGTTGGCTAATCCTGGTCGGACATCAGGAGGTTAGTGCAATGGCATAAGCCAGCTTAACTGCGAGACGGACAGGTCGAGCAGGTACGAAAGTAGGTCATAGTGATCCGGTGGTTCTGAATGGAAGGGCCATCGCTCAACGGATAAAAGGTACTCCGGGGATAACAGGCTGATACCGCCCAAGAGTTCATATCGACGGCGGTGTTTGGCACCTCGATGTCGGCTCATCACATCCTGGGGCTGAAGTCGGTCCCAAGGGTATGGCTGTTCGCCATTTAAAGTGGTACGCGAGCTGGGTTCAGAACGTCGTGAGACAGTTCGGTCCCTATCTGCCGTGGGCGTTGGATGATTGAAGGGAGTTGCTCCTAGTACGAGAGGACCGGAGTGAACGAACCTCTGGTGTTCGGGTTGTCACGCCAGTGGCACTGCCCGGTAGCTAAGTTCGGAATCGATAACCGCTGAAAGCATCTAAGCGGGAAGCGAGCCCTGAGATGAGTCATCCCTGACCCCTTGAGGGTCCTAAAGGGCCGTTGGAGACCACAACGTTGATAGGTGGGGTGTGTAAGCGCGGCGACGTGTTGAGCTAACCCATACTAATTACCCGTGAGGCTTAACCATACAACACCCAAGAAGTGTTTCTGGCCTTGTAGCAAGTGCGTGAACTACTAACTAATTCAGTGATAGCGACGAGCCATTAAGGCCAAGTCGTTATTCACGTCAGCTTTCCGGATGAAGTTTTTTGCCTGGCGGCCATAGCGCCGTGGAACCACCTGATCCCATGCCGAACTCAGAAGTGAAACGCGGTAGCGCCGATGGTAGTGTGGCATTCGCCATGCGAGAGTAGGACACTGCCAGGCTTCAATTAAGCAATCACAGCGATGTGGTTGGTCGCGATACAACGTCAGGTTGTGTTGGACAGAAGATTTAGATAGCGCACACAGTGTGTTCTTTACCGGTTAGTGTGCTGATATGGCTCAGTTGGTAGAGCGCATCCTTGGTAAGGATGAGGTCCCCAGTTCGACTCTGGGTATCAGCACCATGAAAACGAAAGCCTCCCTGAAAAGGGAGGCTTTTTTGTTTTTACCATTCAGTTCATCGAGATCTGTCTGGCATCGAGATAGAAGCGGGCCTGCCCGGAAGCCTCTATCCGAATGGCTGCGACCAGCCGTTCGTTTCGCTTGTACTCCCACTGTTCGTCTATCTCGGTCAATGGGGGCTTGTTGATGCCCAGCGTCTGCAGATATTCGTGAAACAAGCCTGCACTGCCGATCTCGGTCAATCCTGCTTTCATCCCCATCCACTCTCTTTATTCTTACTGTTCTTCAATGATGTCAGCCCCATATGCATTCTGTGTGAATGCTTTTCTATTAAATTGATCCGAGCTAAGTTGTGGATTGGCAAAGGCAACCAGCGTCTCGAAGGGGAAAGGAACATGTTGATAAAGAATGTGCATCTGAGTGGCAGGGAGGGGTTGTGGCAGATCCTGTGTCAGGATGGCCTGATCAGAACCATAGCCCCCATGAGCCAGATCCTCCTCTCTACCCGGGAACTGGATGGGGAGGAGGGGATGGCGATGGCCCCCTTTATCGAGCCTCATATTCACCTCGATACCACCCAGACCGCCGGTGAGCCGAGCTGGAACCTCTCCGGTACCCTGTTCGAGGGGATAGAGCGCTGGGCCGAACGCAAGGCGCTGTTGACTCATGAGGATGTGAAGCGCCGGGCCATACAGACGCTGAAGTGGCAGATCGCCAACGGCATCCAGTTCGTTCGTACCCATGTAGATGTCTCCGACCCCAACCTGGTGGCCCTGAAAGCTATGCTGGAGGTGCGGGAGGAGATGAAGGAGTGGGTCGAGCTGCAGATCGTCGCCTTCCCGCAGGAGGGGATCCTCTCCTATCCCAACGGCAAGGCCTTGCTGGAAGAGGCACTCAGGCTGGGAGCCGACGTGATAGGCGCCATTCCCCATTTCGAGTTCACTAGGGAATATGGGGTCGAAAGTCTGCATTATGTCTTCGATCTTGCCGAGAAATATCAGGTTTTGGTGGATGTGCACTGTGACGAGATCGATGACGAGCAGTCCCGCTTCATCGAGACCCTGGCGACCCTGGCCTACGAGCGAGGTATCGGCCACCGGGTGACCGCCAGCCACACCACCGCCATGCACTCCTACAACGGGGCCTATGCCTCTCGCCTGTTCCGCCTGCTCAAGATGGCGGACATCAACTTCGTCGCCAATCCGCTGGTGAACATTCACCTGCAGGGGCGCTTCGATACCTACCCCAAGCGCCGTGGCATCACCCGGGTCAAGGAGATGCTGGAAGCGAACATCAACGTCTGCTTCGGCCACGACGATGTGTTCGATCCCTGGTATCCCATGGGGACGGCCAACATGTTGCAGGTGCTGCACATGGGGCTGCATGTCTGCCAGATCATGGGCTACGAGCAGATCAACGACGGCTTGAAGCTGATCAGCAGCCACAGCGCCCGTACCCTGAACGTGCAGGATCGTTACGGCATCGAGGTGGGAAAACCGGCCAACCTGCTGATCCTGCCCGCCGAGAACGGCTTCGATGCGGTGCGTCGTCAGGTACCGGTACGCTACTCCATCCGCCATGGCCGCGTGATTGCCGAGACCCGGCCAGCGCAGACCGCCCTGCATCTGGATCAGATAGAGCCGGTGGATTTTCGCCGATGAGGCGGCTCATCCCCGTAGATTAATTGCCCCGCTATCCCCGCTTGCCGGCATTTTGCATAATGTCGGCCTGACACTTATGGAGCCTCCCCATGCAAACCTGGTTATTTGTCGCGGCCGGTGGTGCCATCGGCGCCTGCCTTCGTTTTGGTATCGCCGAGTTGATGGCGCTGCTGCTGGGGCGCCACTTCCCCTATGGCACCCTGGTGGTCAACGTGGTGGGCTCCTTCATCATGGGGGTGGCCTATGCCCTCATTCTGCACGGGCATGTGGCCGAGCATCCGCTCAAGCCACTCCTGATGGTGGGTATATTGGGTGCCCTGACCACCTTCTCTTCTTTTGCCCTGGATACTGTGGTGCTGGCTCAACACGGGGCCTATCTGAAGGCGCTGCTCAACATAGGCCTCAATCTCTTCCTCTGTCTGGCCATGGTCATGCTGGGGATGCAGTTGGTTGCCAGCCGGGTTTAAGGTGTCAGCAGCTCACTGGCTCTGGTAAACTGGCGGCCATTCTTTGCTCTATGGGTGTTTGAGGGATGTCGGAACAGACTAATACTACGCATTTTGGCTATAAAACCGTGGCGGCGACCGAGAAGGAAACTCTGGTGGCTGGCGTCTTTCATTCGGTGGCGGCCAAGTATGATCTGATGAACGATCTGATGTCGTTCGGCATTCATCGCCTGTGGAAGCGCTTCACCATCGATTGCTCCGGCGTGCGCAAAGGCCAGAAGGTGCTGGATCTGGCCGGTGGTACCGGCGATCTGACCGCCAAGTTCTCCCGCATCGTCGGCGAGACAGGTCAGGTGGTGCTGGCGGACATCAACGATTCCATGCTGAAAGTGGGCCGCGACAAGCTGCGCAACCTGGGGGTGGCGAACAACGTCTCCTACGTGCAGGCCAATGCCGAGGCTCTGCCCTTCCCGGACAATCACTTCGATGTCATCACCATAGGCTTCGGCCTGCGCAACGTGACCGACAAGGACAAGGCGCTGGCCTCCATGTTCCGGGTGCTCAAGCCGGGTGGTCGCCTGCTGGTGCTGGAGTTCTCCAAACCCGCCAGCGAGGTGATCGCCAAGCTCTACGATCTCTACTCCTTCAAACTGCTGCCGAAAATGGGCGAAATCGTCGCGAACGACGGTGAAAGCTACAAGTACCTGGCGGAATCCATTCGCATGCACCCGGATCAGCAGACCCTGGCTGGCATGATGGAGCAGGTCGGCTTCGAGCAGGTGGAGTTCTACAACCTGACTCAGGGTGTGGTCGCCCTGCACCGTGGTTACAAGTTTTAAGGTCGCCTATGCCGATGGATGCCATGGTCACAGCGGTGATCGAAACCAGCCTCAACCAGTTGCTGGCACTCGACAAGCAGAGCCCGGTGCGGCTGCGCAAGCTCGCGGGCAAGGTGCTCAAGCTGGAGCTGCGTGAGCTCAAGCCGCTCTGGTTTGTCTTCTCCGAGCGTCGGCTGGACGTGCTGGCCCGCTATGAAGGGGAGCCAGACGCCGTGCTGAGCCTGTCGCTGACGGCGATCGGCCTGCTGAAGGATCCTTCAGCCCTGACTCGCTATATCCGCGAGGAGAAGCTGGACTTGAGCGGCGATCCCCAACTGGTGCAGGCCTTCAGCGCTTTGCTGGGGGAGCTGGACATCGACTGGGAAGAGGAGCTGTCGCGCTATACCGGCGACGTGCTGGCTCATACCCTGTGTGGCGGCGCCCGTCAGGCCCGTCGCGTGGTAGGCCGCGAGCTGTGCCGCTCCCAGCGTCAGCTGGCCGAGTACCTCACCGAGGAGGCCCGCCTCGCCCCAGGCCCCCTGGAAGTGACCAGTTTCAACGACGATGTCGAGGTGCTGGCACAGCACATGAAAGCGGTCGAGTTGCGGCTGGCCCGCCTCGAGCAACAGGTGAGCTGATGACCCCCAAGGAGTTCAAACGCCTCTATCGCATCGTCAGCATCCTGCTGGAGCAGGGCATCGACGAGCTGGTGCCCGCCCGCTATCAGCCCTGGCCCGGACGCCTGGTGCGCCGCAGCCTGTTCTGGCTCAAGAACAAGCAACCTGAGCTGTGCCGTGGTGCCCGCATTCGCCTCGCCTTCGAGGCCCTGGGCCCCATCTTCATCAAGTTCGGCCAGATGCTGTCGACCCGCCGGGATCTGCTGCCGCCAGACATCGCCGAAGAGCTGGCCCTGCTGCAGGACAGGGTGCCCCCCTTCTGCGGGCAGGAGGCTAGGCGCCAGATAGAGGCAAGCCTGGGTTGCCCCATCGAAACCCTGTTTGATGACTTCGACGAGACGCCGCTGGCGTCCGCCTCCATTGCCCAGGTCCATACCGCCCGCTTGAAGGAGAATGGCCGGGAGATCGTCATCAAGGTGATCCGTCCCGACATAGAGCCCGTCATCGAGGCCGATCTGCGCCTGATGCAGGCGCTGGCTCGTCTGGTGGCCCGTTTCGTGCCCCAGAGCGCGCGGCTGCGCCCCGTCGAGGTGGTGGAGGAGTACCGCAAGACCATACTCGACGAGCTCAACCTGATGCGAGAAGCGGCCAACGCCATCCAGCTGAGGCGCAACTTCACCGGCTCAGAGGCGCTCTATGTGCCCGAGGTCTACACGGATCACTGCCGCGAGCAGGTACTGGTGATGGAGCGCATCTACGGCATTCCTGTCTCCGACATAGCCGCGCTGGAGGCCAACGGCACCAACATGAAACTGCTGGCGGAGCGCGGGGTTGAGGTCTTCTTCACCCAGGTGTTTCGTGACAGCTTCTTCCATGCGGACATGCACCCCGGCAACATCTTCGTCTCCTATGAGCACCCGGAGAATCCGCTCTGGATCGGCATCGACTGCGGCATAGTCGGCACCCTGAACCGGGAAGACAAACGCTACCTGGCGGAGAACTTCCTCGCCTTCTTCAACCGTGACTATCAACGGGTGGCGCAGCTGCATGTGGAGTCCGGCTGGGTACCGCCCGACACCAAGGTGGACGAGTTCGAGTTCGCCATCCGCACCGTGCTGGAACCCATCTTCGAGAAGCCGCTATCCGAAATTTCGTTCGGTCACGTGCTGCTCAACCTGTTCAACACCGCCCGTCGCTTCAACATGCAGGTGCAGCCCCAGCTGGTGTTGCTGCAGAAGACACTGCTCTATGTGGAAGGGCTGGGGCGCCAGCTCTATCCCCAGCTGGACCTGTGGCAGACAGCCAAACCCTACCTGGAAAGCTGGATGCACGAGCAGGTTGGCCCCAAGGCGGTGCTCAATGCGATCCGCGAGAAGGCCCCCTTCTGGGCGGAGAAGCTGCCTGAGCTGCCGGAGCTGGTCTACGAGACCCTGCGCCAGGCGCGGCATCAGCAACACCACTTCGAACAGATGTTCGCCGATTTTCGCCTGCACAGCCGCCGTCAGGGACAGGCCCGCTACCTCTTAGGGGTGGGAGCCAGCCTACTGTTGGTGGGTGTATTCTTGCTGACCCAGAAACAACATATTGAGTGGGGACAAATCAGTCTCGCCGGCGCCGGGTTATGCTGGCTGCTGGGCTGGTTGAAGACCCGCATTCATTAATTAAACTGCGCCATCAGGCGCCTATCCTGGAGAGAAAGTCATGGGTGGTATCAGTATTTGGCAATTGTTGATCATCGCAGTCATAGTCGTGCTGCTGTTCGGTACCAAGAAGCTGCGCGGCATAGGTGGCGATCTGGGTGCCGCCGTGAAGGGGTTCAAGAAGGCGCTGTCGGATGATCCGGCCGATGCCAAGCCTGAGCAGAAGGATGCGGAGTTTCCGGCCAAGCAGCTTAACGAGACGGCCAGCAGTGCCGAGACCGCCAAGCAGAAAGACAAAGATCAGGCCTAAGCCATGTTCGACATCGGTTTTTGGGAGCTGGTTGTCATCGGTGTCGTCGCTCTGGTGGTGCTGGGGCCCGAGCGGTTGCCGGTTGCCATCCGTACCGCCAGCCACTGGATCAAGCTGATCCGCAGTACCGCCAACTCGGTCAAGACAGAGTTGGAGCAGGAGCTCAAGTTGCAAGAGCTGCACAATGATCTGAAGAAGGCCGAGCAGTTGCAGATGAACAACCTGAGCCCCGAGCTGCAGGAGTCCATCGAGCAGCTGAAGGCGGCGGCCCAGTCAGTGAACCGTCCCTATCAGCCACAGCATGAGGCACAGAACGAGATCCGCCCGCCCGTCGCCCAGGTTGAACCTGCCACGCCGGTGGAACCTGTGGTGCAGCTGACCCGCGAAGTGCCGCCGGTCAATAGTCAGCGCGAGCCGGTCAGCGAGTCTGCCGGCAAAGGGGAGGTGAAGCCATGAGTCAGGCCGAGCAACCCCTTATCAGCCACCTGGTGGAGCTGAGAACCCGTCTGCTGCGTTCCATCTCTGCCATCCTGCTGGCGTTCGTCGCGCTCATCTATTTCTCCAACGACATCTACGATTTCGTGGCCCGGCCGCTGCTCAGTCAGCTGCCTGAAGGGACCAGCATGATAGCGACGGATGTGGCGACCCCCTTCATCACGCCCATCAAGCTGACCCTGGTGGTCTCCTTCTTCGTGGCCATCCCCTATCTGCTCTATCAGGCCTGGGCCTTCATCGCCCCCGGCCTGTACCAGCACGAGCGGCGTCTCGTCATGCCGTTGGTGGCCTCCAGTGCCGTGCTCTTCTATGCCGGCATGGCGTTCGCCTACTACGTGGTGTTCCCTCTGGTGTTCGGCTTCTTCACCAGCACGGCCCCCGCCGGGGTGACGGTGGCGACCGACATTGCCAGCTATCTGGACTTCGTGCTGACCCTGTTCTTTGCGTTCGGGGTGGCGTTCGAGATACCAGTGGCCACCATACTGCTCTGCTGGACTGGGGTCACCACCCCCAAGAGCCTGAGGGAGAAGCGCCCCTACGTCATCGTCGGGGTCTTCGTGGTCGGCATGCTGCTGACCCCGCCCGATGTCTTCTCCCAGACCCTGCTGGCGATCCCCATGTGGGCCCTGTGGGAGATAGGTCTCTTCTTCGCCCGCTTCTATGTGAGGAAAGAGGACGAGGAGGAGCAGGAACAACCGGAAGAGGGGAGCTGAGGCTCCCTTCCTCTTTCCATGCATCCGTTCGAGGCGTATGGTGATGCCCCATCGAGTAGATGGTTTTCAAATACCTGATATGTATTCCTTTTGTTCGGAACCTCTGATCCCATGATCGACATTGGTCTCAACCTCACCAGCCCCCAGTTTGCCGGCGAACAGGCCGACCTGGTGGCCCGTGCCCGTACCGCCGGGGTGGAGGCACTGATCCTGACCGGTACCGATCTGGCCGGCAGCCGCGAGAGTGCCAAGCTTGCCGCCGAGTGGCCCGGTTACTGCTTCTCTACCGCCGGGGTGCATCCCCACGATGCCAAGAGTGTGGATGAGCAGACCCTGCCCGCCCTGCGCACGCTGGCGGCCCTGCCCCAGGTGGTGGCCATCGGCGAGTGCGGGCTCGACTACAACCGCGACTTCTCCCCCCGTCCGGTGCAGGATGCGGTGTTCGACGCCCAGCTGGCGCTGGCCGCCGAGCTCGGGATGCCGGTGTTTCTGCACTGCCGCGATGCCCATGCCCGTTTCATCGAGATCCTCCGTCCCTGGTTGCCCAGGCTGCCGGGGGCCGTGCTGCACTGCTTCACCGGCTCCGACCAGGAGCTGGACCAGTGCCTGGCGCTGGGGTTGCACATAGGGGTGACCGGCTGGCTCTGTGACGAGCGCCGTGGCCAGCTGCTGCGCGAGCAGGTAGCGCGCATCCCCGCCGGTCGGCTGATGATCGAGACCGACGCCCCCTATCTGGTGCCGCGGGATCTGAAACCCAGACCGAAACGCAACGAACCCGCTTTTTTGCCGCACATCGCCCAGGTGGTGGCGGCCTGCCGTGGTGAAGCGCCCGAGGCCTTGCTGGCCCATACCCGGGCCACCTCCGCCGCATTTTTCCAACTTCCTCTTTTGGAGTGATTCATGGCCATAACTCTTCCGGGCGCCTTTCCGGGTCGCCGCCTGCGCCGGGTGCGCAAACATGATTTCAGCCGTCGTCTGGTGCGCGAGAACCAGCTGACCGTCAACGATCTCATCTATCCGGTGTTCGTGCTGGAGGGGGAGGGTCAGCGTGAGGCCGTCGCTTCCATGCCGGGGGTGGACAGGCTCTCCATCGATCTGCTGCTGATCGAGGCCGCCGAGCTGGTTGAGCTGGGCGTGCCCGCCATCGCCCTGTTCCCGGTGACGCCGCTGGCGCAGAAGAGCCTGCTGGCGGAAGAGGCCTATAACCCGGACGGCCTGGCCCAGCGCGCCACCCGTGCCCTCAAGGCCCGCTTCCCTGAGCTGGGTGTCATCACAGACGTGGCGCTGGATCCCTTCACCACCCATGGTCAGGACGGCATCATAGATGACGATGGCTATGTGCAAAACGACATCACCACCGAGATCCTGGTGAAGCAGGCGCTCTCCCACGCCGCCGCCGGGGCCGACATAGTGGCGCCGTCCGACATGATGGATGGTCGCATCGGTGCGATTCGCGCCGCGCTGGAAGAGAACGGCTTCGTCAACGTCCAGATCATGGCCTACTCCGCCAAGTACGCCTCCAGCTACTATGGCCCGTTCCGCGATGCGGTGGGCTCCGCCGCCAACCTCGGCAAGAGCAACAAGGCCACTTACCAGATGGATCCGGCCAACGGCAACGAGGCGCTGCACGAGGTGGCGCTGGACATCGCCGAAGGGGCTGACAGCGTCATGGTCAAGCCGGGCATGCCCTATCTGGATGTGATCCGTCAGGTGAAGGATCAGTTCGGGGTGCCGACCTTCGCCTATCAGGTGAGCGGCGAGTACGCCATGCACATGGCGGCGATCCAGAACGGCTGGCTGAAGGAGCGGGAGTGCGTCCTGGAGTCCCTGCTCTGCTTCAAGCGGGCCGGTGCCGACGGCATACTCACCTACTTCGCCAAGCGGGTCGCCCAGTGGCTGAAGGAAGACGCCCGGCGCTGATGCGAGCGGCGTCATCCCCTTCACAATGCCGGCCCCAGGGCCGGCATTGTCGTCTCTGGATGCCGGATCGCTGCATTAATGAGCAGCTTTTGGCGAAATCTGGGCAGCGGGCCCGGCTCTGGGTGGCAAAGGCTTGATAAATGGGGTTTCTGCCTACATCTTAGATGGTCCAAGCAAGCTTCTGGACGGCAGGGGCTGCAGAGCATTTAGAGGTACCGCAGATGACTAACCCTTTGCTGACAATGGACTCGCTGCCCCCCTTCAGCCAGATCCAGCCCGATCAGGTGCAGCCTGCCGTGACGCAGGCCATCGCCGATTGCAAACAGAAGATTGAGGATGTGCTGGCGCAGCGGGACCCCCACACCTGGGACAGCCTGATAGCCCCGCTGGAAGAGGTCAATGACCGCCTGTCCCGAGTCTGGTCGCCGGTCAGCCACCTCAACGCCGTACTCAACAGCGAGGCGCTGCGCGCGGCTCACGACGCCTGCCTGCCGCTGCTCTCCGAATTCCAGACCTATGTGGGCCAGCATGAAGGGCTCTATCAGGCCTATCTTGCCCTCTCCGAGAGCGACGACTTCCTCCTGCTGAGCGGCGCCCAGCGCAAGGAGATCCAGAATACCCTGCGCGACTTCCGTCTCTCCGGCATAGGTCTGCCCGCCGAGGCGCAGCAGCGTTATGGGGAAATTCAGGCCCGCCTCTCCGAGCTGGCCTCCCGCTTCAGCAACAACGTGCTGGATGCGACCCAGGGCTGGAGCAAGCTGGTGACCGACGAGGCCGAACTGGCCGGTCTGCCTGCGAGCGCCCAGGCGGCCGCCCGTCAGATGGCTGAACTCAAAGGCAAAGAGGGCTGGCTGTTCACCCTGGATATTCCTTCTTACCTGCCGGTGATGATGTACTCGGACAACCGCGCACTGCGCGCAGAGCTGTATGAGGCCTTCACCACCCGCGCCTCCGACCAGGGCCCCAACGCCGGCAAGTGGGACAACTCCGCCATCATGAGCGAGCTGCTCACCCTGCGCCGCGAGCTGGCCCAGCTGCTGGGCTTTGCCAGCTACGCCGAGCTGTCCCTTGCCACCAAGATGGCGGACAAGACTGAACAGGTGGTGAGCTTCCTCACGGATCTGGCGGCCAAGTCCCTGCCGCAAGGCAAGGACGAGCTGGAGGAGATCCGCGCCTTCGCCGCCGAGCAGCACGGTCAGAGCGAGCTGGCCGCCTGGGATCTCGCCTACTACGCCGAGAAGCTCAAGCAGCACAAGTTCTCCATCTCCGACGAGCAACTGCGTCCCTACTTCCCCGCCAGCCGGGTGGTGAAGGGGCTGTTCGAGGTGGTGAAGCGGGTATTCGGCATGAAGGTGCGCGAGCGCCTCGGCATCGACACCTGGCACCCCGATGTGCGCTTCTACGACATCTTCGATGCCGAAGACGAGCTGCGCGGCAGCTTCTACCTCGACCTCTACGCCCGCGAGCACAAGCAGGGCGGTGCCTGGATGGATGTCTGCCTCGGCCGTCGCTACCGTCAGGATGGCTCGCTGCAAAAGCCGGTGGCCTACCTGACCTGCAACTTCAACGGCCCGGTGGATGGCAAGCCGGCCCTGTTCACCCACAACGAAGTGGTCACTCTGTTCCACGAGTTCGGCCACGGCATTCACCACATGCTGACCCAGATCGATGTGGCCGGCGTGGCCGGCATCAACGGCGTGGCCTGGGATGCGGTGGAGCTGCCGAGCCAGTTCCTCGAGAACTGGTGCTGGGAGTCCAAGGCGTTGGCCTTCATCTCCGGTCATCATGAGACCGGCGAGCCGCTGCCCGCGGATCTGCTGGAGAAGATGCTGACCGCCCGCAACTTCCAGGCGGCGATGCAGATGCTGCGTCAGCTGGAGTTCGCCCTGTTCGACTTCCGCCTGCACCAGGAGTTTGACCCGGCCAGGCCGGATCAGATCCCGGCGTTGCTGAGTGAGGTGCGCAGCCAGGTGGCCGTGATGACTCCACCGGCGTTCAACCGCTTCCAGCACAGCTTCTCCCACATCTTCGCGGGCGGCTATGCGGCGGGCTACTACAGCTACAAGTGGGCCGAGGTGCTCTCCGCCGATGCCTTCTCCCGCTTCGAGGAGGAGGGGATCTTCAACCCGGCCACCGGCCAATCCTTCCTGAAGAACATTCTGGAGAAGGGGGGCTCCAAGGAGCCGATGGAGCTGTTCCGTGCCTTCCGCGGCCGTGAACCCAAGGTGGATGCGCTGCTACGTCATAGCGGGATTGCCGCATGATGCTCCGCACCTGCTGTGGTCGCGAGCCCAAGGTGGATGCCTTGCTTCGACACAGCGGGATTGCCGCATGAGGCCCAGCGCCCTTCACCGGCGTGAGCTTCATGCAGGTACAGATTTGCGACATAGTGGGATCACAGCGTGATTTTTGAGATAAAAAGGGACCTTTTGGTCCCTTTTTTCAAGGGTTTTTAATATCTTGCGGAGTGCATGTTTGCACTGGCCCCGCCTCTTCAGTAGAGTCGGGTTCTACCTTCCAAGGAGAGAAAGAACCTTGCCATGAGGCGAGCACTCGAGTCTGTCTATCAAATCATCTCAAGCCTGTCTCATTCGAGTGGTCAGGGATATTTTGATACCTTTGTGAGTGAAATCGCCAACGCGGTCGGGGCTGACTTCGTCCTGGTTTCAGGCAAGGATCAGGCCGGGCTCTTCTTCACCGTGCATGCCGCCTATCCCGCCTCTCTCGACATCAATTCCTACAGCTTCCCCCTCGCGGATACCCCGGGGGAGATCGCCATGCAGCAGGGAGAAGCCTGGTTCAGCGATCGCACCCGGGAGCTGTTCCCCCATGCGGCCGTACTGGAACGCTGCCAGGTCCGGGGCTATGCCGGCGTCGCACTGAAGAGTGCCGAGGGTGAGACCATAGGGCTGTGCAGCGTCATGTTCAAGCGGGCCACCCCCAGAATGGACAAGATCATGGGGCTGCTGCGGCTGCTGGCGCCGCTCGCCGGCCGTGAACTGGCCCTGATGTATCAGCAGCAGCGTCAGTCGCTCCCCGCCCAGCCGGAATGCCCCGACTTCCTGGACACCATGATGTCCCATGCGCCGGTCGGCATCGGCAAGCTCGATCTGAACGGCACCATCCTCTGGGTCAACCCGGCCATCGAGAAGATGCTGGGCTACAGCCAGCAGGAGCTGCTGCGACTCACCGTTTCCGAGCTCAACCACCCCGACGACTGGCTGACCAGCATACCTCTCTACGACGCGCTCAAGCGGGGAGAGCGCCCCGCCTTCACCCAGGAGAAGCGCTACCTGCACCGGGATGGCTCTGTGCTGTGGGGTCGGGTGACTGTGACCCTGATCCGCAACGAGCAGATGCATCCGGACTACCTCATGGTGGTGCTGGAGAACATAGACCCCATGAAGCGCCATGCGGAGCAGCTCAAGCTCTCCCACAGGGTCTATGACAACCTCTCCGAGGCCATACTGGTGTGCGATGCCGACAGCCGCATCATCTCGGTGAACCCGGCGTTCGAGAAGATCACCGGCTACAGCGAGGAGGAGGCCCGCGGCCAGCGCCCCAGCCTGCTCAAGTCCGGGCTGCACGATCAGACCTTCTACGCCGACATGTATCACGCCCTGGAGCGGGTGGGGATCTGGCGCGGCGAGGTGTGGAACAAGCGCAAGAACGGCAAGCTCTATCCCCAGCAGCTGATGATCAGCGCCCTGCGGGAAGGGGGCAGGATCAGCCAGTACATCGCCATCTTCAGCGATCTCTCCCAGACCAAGCTGGCGGAGCAGAAGATCGCCGCCCAGGCCAACTACGACAACCTCACCGGGCTGCCGAACCGCTGGTTGTTCGGCCGCTGCCTTGCCCGCTTCTGCGAGCGGGGGGAGCGCTTCGCGCTCATGGTGCTGGATCTCAACAACTTCAAGGCGGTCAACAACAGCATGGATCACCATGTCGGCGATGCCCTGCTGCGAGAGGTGTCGGATCGGCTGGTGAGCCGGGTGCGCACCGAGGATCTGGTGGCCCGCATCGGCGGCGACGAGTTCGCCTTCCTGGTGCCCGGCATAGTCAACCGACGCCAGGCCGAGGTCTTCGCCAAGCAGGTGATCGGCGGCTTCGCCCGTCCCTTCATGCTGGCGAACCAGCACCTCTATGTGACCGCGACCCTAGGCATCACCCTCTGCCCCAACGACGGGGCCGACAGCGACGAGCTGCTGCGCAATGCCGAGCAGGCGCTGTTCGTCGCCAAGCGGCAGGGGCGCTCCCTCGGTACCTACAGCGCCTCCATGCGGGAAGAGGTGAGTCAGCGCCACCAGATGCAGCAGGATCTGGCGGAGGCCATCAAGCTGGCACAGCTGACCATGGCCTATCAGCCCATCTGGGACAACCGCAGCGGCCGGGTCGCCAAGCTGGAGGCCCTGGTGCGCTGGTATCATCCCCACTGGGGTCAGGTCTCGCCGGCGGACTTCATCCCGCTGGCGGAGGAGGCGGGGCTCATCCAGGGGTTGGGGGCTCTGGTGCTCTGGCAGTCATGCCGGGATCTGGCCCGCCTGCAGCAGTCCGGCTTCCCGGATCTGCAGATGTCCATCAACCGCTCCACCCTGGAGTTTCAGACCATAGATCCCGAGGCGAACGAGTGGCTGCGAGTGATCCGTCACTTCGACCTGGACCCGGCGGACATCATCATAGAGATCACCGAATCCCTGTTGATGGAGAGCAGCGATCAGCACAGGGTGCGGATCGATGCCCTGCGCGAGGCGGGCTGCAAGCTGGCCATCGATGACTTCGGCACCGGCTACTCGGCGTTGAACTACCTGCGTACCTTCCCGGTGGATCTGGTGAAAATTGACCGCTCCTTCGTGCGCCACATCCCCTTCAACGAGCAGGACAGGCTGCTGCTGGACGGCATCATCAACATAGTTCACAACCTCGGCATGCAGGTGGTGATCGAGGGGGTGGAGACCCGGGAGCAGCTCAACTTCCTCTGTCAGAAGGGTTGTGCCTTCACCCAGGGCTATCTGCTCAGCCGCCCGCTGCCCTATGACGATCTGGTGGAATACCTGACCCTCAATCGCCAGGGGATGAACCTGGCCAATCTGACCACAGTGAGCTGATCTCCCGCTTCTGCTATCATGCCCGCTTCCGTGCCGCCATGAGTCTTCGTTATGCCCCATATCCAGGTTTTCAGTGAAGTGCCCGCCCGCGATGGTGAGCTGGACGCCCTGCGACTGCATCTGGCCGAGGTGGAGTTTCCCGCCCCCTTTGCGCTGGTGCTGACTGACACCAGGCTGGAGCTGCGCAAGCTGGACGAACCCAAGCTGGGCGGCGTTTATGTGGACTTCGTGGATGGGGCCGTGGCCCACAGGCGCAAGTTCGGTGGTGGCCGCGGCCAGTCCATCGCCAAGGCGGTGGGGCTGAAGTCCGGGGCCATGCCGACCGTAGTGGATGCCACCGCCGGGCTCGGCCGCGATGCCTTCGTGCTGGCCTCCCTCGGCTGCAAGGTGACCCTGATAGAGCGCAGCCCCGTGGTGGCGGCCCTGTTGCAGGACGGGCTGGCACGGGCGGCCCAGGATCCCGAGATTGGCCCCTGGGTCAGCGAGCGCATGCAACTGCTGCAGGGGCCGGCGGTGGACAACCTGCTGGCGTTGAGCGAGCGGCCTGAGGTCATCTACCTGGACCCCATGTTCCCCCACAAGCAGAAGTCGGCGCTGGTCAAAAAAGAGATGCGGGTGTTCCAGTCCCTGGTGGGGCCGGATCTCGATGCGGATGCCCTGCTGCCTGCCGCGCTCAAGATGGCGAACAAGCGGGTGGTGGTAAAGCGCCCAGCCTATGCTGGTTGGCTCAATGAACATAAACCCAGCATGGCTATCGAGACCAAGGGTAACCGCTTCGATGTCTACGTGATGGCGGCACTGGTGGCAGGTTAACGGCCGGTGTGAGTCGCGGATGCAAAAAGGAGGGCCAACATATGTTGGCCCTCCTTTTTGCTTTGGGATCAGCGGGCGGGTGCGAAGCGGATATGCCGCGCCTCCCCCTGCCAGACGAGATCCAGGGTCGCGAGATCGGCGAGGCTGAGGCGCTCGCCGCTCTCCAGCAGCAGATACTCGACGCCGTCACTGGCCTCTATGGTGAGGACCCTGTCATCCCACCGACGACCGTCGTGGCTGGCGAGGGTCACCGGCAGTTGCCAGCGGGCGGCTATCTCGAGCCAGTCGTAGAGGTCACAGCTGATGGGTTGGTAATCCGGCATGATCGACTCCCAGACTGGCAGGTGATGAGGTCAGGCTTCCTGTACGCGGGTGGGCCAGCCCATCTTCTGCTGGCGCTCCACCTCGAGCCGCAGCTCGCTGGCGCGCAGGTAGTGTTCGTCCATCCACCCCTTGGGCAGGGTCAGGGTCAGCGACTCCTCCTCGGCCTGCAGGGTGAAGCTGGGCACCGTGCCCTGGGTGCGGCGCATGCAGAGGATCAGCGCGATGCGCAGGATGCGGGCCAGCCGGATCGCCTGGCGACCGGTGACGGCGCCCTGCTTCTCCAGGGTGTCCAGCTTGAATTCGTCCCGCTGGTTGAACAGCAGGGCCGACAACAGCTTCTTCTGCGCCGGGGTGAAGCCCGGCATGTCGATGTTGTCGATGATGTAGGCGGCGTGTTGCGGCGCCTTCTTGTACTCGATGCAGAGACCGATCTCGTGCAGCAGGGCCGCATAACGCAGGATGGGGCGGCCGTAACGCTTGGAGAGTCGCCAGGCCGGTTGCAGCTGGTTGAAGGCCTCGACGGCGGTGTCGCGCACCCGCTCGGCGTGCTCTTTATCCAGCTGATAGCGGCTGATCAGGCTGTCGGCGGTTCTGTCCCTGGCATCACAGTCGTGATTGTTGCCGAGCAGGCCGTAGATCAGGCCTTCCCGCAGGGCGCCACCCGCCAGCGTCATGCTCTCTATGTTCAGGGTCTCGAAGATGGCGATCAGGATGGCGAGGCCGGAGGGGAACACGGTCAGCCGCTCGGCGGCCAACCCTTCCAGCTGCAGCCGATCCAGCCTGCCGCAGGCGATGGCCTGACCCATCAGCTCCTGCAGCTTGGGCAGGGTGACCCGCTCGCTCTTCCCTTGCGCCAGCATGATCTCCTGCAGCGCCTGGACGGTGCCGGAGGCGCCGACGCAGGTGCGCCAGCCGAGAGCGCGGTAATCTTCCGCCACCTTCTCCAGTACCGTCTTGGCGGCGGCAATGGCCTGCTGGAAACGGGCCTCGGAGAGCTCGCCGTCACCGAAGTGATTGTTGAGCCAGGTGACGCAGCCCATGTGCAGGCTGTTGAGCAGTTTGGCTTCGCTGTGTTCGCCTATCACCAGCTCTGTGCTGGCGCCGCCGATGTCGATCACCAGGCGGTTGCCTTCCCCGGCGGAGGTCCAGGAGACCCCCTCGTAGATGGTCTTGGCCTCTTCCTCGCCCGAGATGATCTCGATGCTGTGGTTGAGCACCCGTTCCGCTTCGCTCAGGAACTCGTCGACGTTGGTGGCGAGGCGCAAGGTGGCGGTACCCACAACCCGGATGTTGTCGGACGGAATGTCCTGCAACTGCTCGGAGAACAGACGCAGGCAGTCCCAGCCCCGCTCCATGGCGGCACGGCTGAGACGAAATTCCGGATCGAGACCGGCGGCGAGGCGAACCTTGCGCTTGACCTTGGTGACGGTGCGCAGGGCACCGGCGACCTCGCGCACCACCAGCATGTGAAAGCTGTTGGAGCCGAGGTCGATGGCGGCATAGAGCGGCGAGTTGTGCAACTGGGCCAGTCCCTTAGTTCTTGCGTGGCGGACGGCGGCGGTTGTTGCTGTTGCCACCACCCTGGCGATCCCGCATGTTGCGGTTCACCGGCTGACGATTGCGGAACACCCGTTTCGGGGCTGTCACATCATCCAGCAGGGAGTCGCGATCGTACTTGCTGACCGGGATGGCGTGGTGGATGTACTCCTCGATGGCCGGCAGGTTGAAGGCATAGTCTTCACAGGCCAGGCTGATGGAGTGACCGCTCTTGCCGGCACGACCGGTACGACCGATACGGTGTACATAGTCTTCGGCATCGTCGGGCAGGTCGTAGTTGAAGACGTGGGTCACGTCGGGGATGTGCAGACCACGGGCGGCCACGTCGGTGGCGACCAGGATGTCTAGGGTGCCCTTGGTGAAGTCTTCCAGGATCTTCATCCGCTTCTTCTGCGGCACGTCACCGGTCAGCAGGCCGACGCGGTGGCCGTCGTTCTCCAGCCACGCATGCACGTCTTCGCAGACATGCTTGGTGTTGGCGAAGACGATGGCCTTTTCCGGCCACTCCTCTTCCATCAGGGAGAGCAACAGCAGCATCTTGTCTTCGTTGGAGGGGTAGAACAGCTCCTCCTTGATGCGCACGCCCGTCATCTGTTCCGGCTCTATCTGCACGTGTTCCGGGTGGTTCATGTGCTCGTAGGCCAGCTCCTGCACCCGCAGGGAGAGGGTGGCGGAGAACAGCATGCTCAGACGCTCGGTGGCGGGGGGCATGCGGCGGAACAGGAAGCGGATGTCCTTGATGAAGCCGAGATCGAACATGCGATCCGCTTCATCCAGCACCACGACCTGGATGTTGCCCAGATCGATCACCTTGGACTTGAAGTAGTCGATGATGCGGCCTGTGGTTCCGATCAGGATGTCGACACCCTGTTCCAGCACGGCCAGCTGCTTGTCATAGCCTTCGCCACCATAGGCGAGACCGAGCTTGAGCCCGGTGGAGGCAGACATGCCTTCTGCATCGTTGTAGATCTGGACCGCCAGCTCCCGGGTCGGGGCCATGATGATGGCGCGGGGCTGGTTGACGAGGCGCGGCCTGGTCAGGGGATGGGTCAATAAATAGTTGAAGGTCGCGGCCAGGAAGGCAAGGGTCTTGCCGGTCCCCGTCTGGGCCTGACCGGCGAGGTCATGGCCTTCTACCAGCAGCGGCAGAGACAGTGCCTGGATGGGCGTACAATAGTGAAATCCCTTTGATTCCAGACCAGCCAGAACTTCGGGTTCGAGGCCCATTTGGGCGAATTTTTCGGTCGTTAGATGTGTTTTGCTCATGGCGGTAGGTTATCAGGTTAGGCTTGCAATAATAAACAGGATCATTTCAAATAGGGCAACTATTGCCTTTGTTGAACCATCAATAAAGCCTTAATTACTGACTGGAGTTGGAGATGAGTGACAAGATTGTTCAGCTGAGCGATGCCAGCTTCGAGGCCGATGTAATCAAAGCCGACAGCCCCGTTCTGGTCGATTTCTGGGCTGAATGGTGCGGTCCGTGCAAGATGATTGCCCCGATCCTGAACGAAGTCGCCCAAGAATATGCCGGTCGCGTGACAGTGGCGAAATTGAACATCGATCATAACGCCGACACTCCGCCCAAGTATGGCATTCGCGGTATCCCGACCCTCTTGCTGTTCAAGAATGGCGAAGTGGCAGCGACCAAGGTCGGCGCCCTGTCCAAGACTCAGCTGAAAGAGTTCCTGGACGGTAACCTGTAATAATCAAGAAGGAGCGCATTGCAATAATGCGCTCCTTGTGTTTTATCACCTAGACGCTCATCCCGATTGGTGCTAGTTTATCGCTCGTTTGCTAACCTTTTTGCCTGACTCCTTGCTTAACAGCAGCCTGGCAAGTCAAATCCGATCAGCATCAATCCAGCAGACTGTCTCCTCATTTCAATCCTTGCTTACAGACTTTCACCACTATGAATCTGACTGAACTAAAGAACACTCCTGTGTCTGAGCTGGTACAGCTTGGCGAATCCATGGGGTTGGAAAATCTGGCTCGGGCGCACAAGAAAGACATCATCTTCGCGATCCTCAAGGCGCACGCCAAGGGTGGCGAGGATATCTTTGGCGACGGTGTGCTGGAAATCCTGACCGACGGCTTTGGCTTCCTGCGCAGTGCAGACGGCTCCTATCTGGCCGGCCCGGACGATATCTACGTCTCCCCGAGCCAGATCCGCCGTTTCAACCTGCGAACCGGCGATACCGTTTCCGGCAAGATCCGGCCACCGAAAGAGGGCGAACGTTATTTCGCGCTGCTCAAGGTCAACGAGGTCAACTACGACCGCCCGGAAAACGTCCGCAACAAGATCCTGTTCGAGAACCTGACCCCGCTGCACGCCAACGAGCGTCTGCGCATGGAGCGCGGCAACGGCTCGACCGAAGACATCACAGCCCGTGTGCTGGACCTGGCTGCCCCCATAGGTAAAGGCCAGCGTGGCCTGATCGTGGCGCCGCCCAAGGCCGGTAAGACAATGCTGCTGCAGAACATCGCCCAGAGCATCGCCTACAACCACCCGGACTGTGAACTGATCGTGCTGCTCATCGACGAGCGTCCCGAAGAAGTGACCGAGATGCAGCGCATGGTGAAGGGTGAAGTGATCGCCTCCACCTTCGACGAACCTGCTTCGCGCCACGTTCAGGTTGCCGACATGGTGATCGAGAAGGCCAAGCGCCTGGTCGAACACAAGAAGGATGTGGTCATCCTGCTGGACTCCATTACCCGTCTGGCCCGTGCCTACAACACCGTCATCCCCTCATCCGGCAAGGTACTGACCGGTGGTGTGGATGCCAACGCCCTGCACAGGCCCAAGCGCTTCTTCGGTGCCGCCCGCAACGTTGAGGAAGGCGGCAGCCTGACCATCATCGCGACCGCGCTGGTCGACACCGGCTCCAAGATGGATGAAGTCATCTACGAAGAGTTCAAGGGTACCGGCAACATGGAACTGCACCTCTCGCGCAAGATTGCCGAGAAGCGTGTCTACCCGGCCATCGACATCACCCGCTCCGGCACCCGCAAGGAAGAGCTGCTGACTGCGCCGGACGAGCTGCAGAAGATGTGGATACTGCGCAAGATCATTCACCCCATGGGCGAGATCGACAGCATCGAGTTCCTCATCGACAAGCTGGCAGCCACCAAGACCAATGACGAGTTCTTCGACTCCATGAAGCGTCAGCAGAAGTAACTGCATCTTGGAATGACAGAACCGCGGCCCAGGTCGCGGTTTTTGTTTATCTATTTCACGGCTGGCTTAGTAGTATGTGAGCCTCGATGTCACAAGGACAGGGACGTCATGAAGCTGGTATTTCTCATAGGGCTCTGCTGGATGCTGGTCGCCCCGGTGCAGGCCGATTCGCTCCCGCCGCAGCGGGCGCCGCTGGTGGCTGACGAGGGGTTGCAAGGTCACAGTGAATATCTGAACGGCCGGCTGGCCCTCGGCCAGTTTGACGCCATGGATGCCCTGCTGGAGAGTCTGGCGGTGGGGCAGCGGGAGTATTTGCTGCATCAGCTGCTGAGCGGGCTCAAGTCATCGGATGCCCCCAGCCCCGATCTGCTGGCCTGGGTGCGTAAGCAAGCCGCCAAGGCGCCGCAATGGCTGGTGGAGGGGGAGGTGGACGGCTTCCTGGTCCAGCTGCCCGCCTATGATTTTGCCGCCGAGGCCCGGCTGGTGCTCAATCATTGGCAGCAGCTGGCCTGGCAGGACAACTACCGCCAACTGCTGGAGCAGAACCGCTTCGACTACAAGCAGCTCTACTACAGCCGCAACCCTGAGCTGGCCCGGCAGCAGCAGGCGCTGCTGACCGTGCTCGATGATCAGCCCACCCCGGTGCTGCGGCGCGAGGCCGACCGGCTCGCCTCACTCAACCTCTTCCTGCCTGACAACCAGTTGCTGCTGCACCTCATCGAGCGGACCGGCGATACCGCGCTCTACCTGAAGCTGTGGCGTCAGCCTGTGGATCACGACAGCCTGACGGCCCTGCACTCCATTCCCCGCTTCCATAATGGCCAGGAGGCGAGCGATCTGCTGATCGCCGCCAGCCGCAACGGGCGGCTGATGATCCCCGCCCTGCAGCAGCTCAGCCGGCTCTCGCCGCTGCCGGACGGCGCCCAGCAATACCTGCTGGCGGAGCTCGGCAAGCACCAGTATGGCGGCCTGGTGGCCGGTCTCTTGCTGCAGATGGACGAGCCCAGGCTGCTGGGCCAGCTGGCGGACAGGCTTACCCGACAGGAGCGACGTCACGCCTCGTCCGTCATGCTGCCCGATACGGGTACACCGGATGCGCGGCCAGGGTTATAATGCGGAACCTCCTGACCCCGCTAGGGTACCTGCATGAAATACAAGGACTTGCGTGATTTCATCGCGCAGCTGGAACAAACCGGACAGCTCAAGCGCATCAGCCGCGAGATAGACCCCTATCTGGAGATGACCGAGATCAGCGACCGCACCCTGCGTGCGGGCGGCCCGGCCCTGCTGTTCGAGAATCCCAAAGGCTACTCCATGCCGGTGCTGACCAACCTGTTCGGCACCCCGGATCGGGTCGCCATGGGCATGGGCCAGCCCAACGTCGGTGCCTTGCGCCAGGTAGGGGTCTGGCTCTCCTACCTGAAAGAGCCCGAGCCGCCCCGTGGTCTCAAGGAGCTGATGGAGAAGCTGCCCATCTTCAAGCAGGTGCTCAACATGCCGACCAAGCGGCTCTCCTCCGCCCCCTGTCAGCAGGTGGTGCTGGAGGGGGACGCGGTGGACCTGGACCAGATCCCCATCCAGCACTGCTGGCCCGGCGATGTGGCGCCCCTGGTGACCTGGGGACTGACCATTACCCGCGGCCCCTACAAGAAGCGCCAGAACCTCGGCATCTACCGTCAGCAGAAGATCGGCAAGAACAAGCTGATCATGCGCTGGCTGGATCACCGCGGCGGCGCCATCGATTTTCGCGAGTGGCAGGAGGCCCACCCGGGTGAGCGTTTCCCGGTGGCGGTGGCGCTCGGCGCCGATCCTGCGACCATACTCGGCGCCGTGACGCCGGTGCCGGACAGCCTCTCCGAGTACGCCTTCGCAGGCTTGCTGCGGGGCAGCCGCACCGAGGTGGTGAAGGCCCTGAGCTGCGATCTCGAGGTGCCCGCCAGCGCCGAAATCGTGCTGGAAGGCTATCTGGAGCCGGGGGAGATGGCACCCGAGGGTCCCTACGGGGATCACACCGGCTACTACAACGAGGTGGACGAGTTCCCGGTGTTCACCATCACTCACATGACAATGCGCCGCGATGCCATCTATCACAGCACCTATACCGGCCGCCCGCCCGATGAGCCGGCTGTGCTCGGGGTGGCGCTGAACGAGGTGTTCGTGCCGCTGCTGCAGAAGCAGTTCCCCGAAATCGTGGACTTTTACCTGCCGCCGGAGGGCTGCTCCTACCGGATGGCGGTGGTGACCATCAAGAAGCGTTATCCCGGCCATGCCAAGCGGGTGATGCTGGGGGTCTGGTCCTTCCTGCGCCAGTTCATGTATACCAAGTTCGTGATCGTCTGCGACGACGACATCAACGCCCGGGACTGGAAGGACGTGATCTGGGCCATTACCACCCGGATGGACCCGGCGCGGGACACCACCTTGATCGAACACACGCCCATCGACTATCTCGACTTCGCCTCGCCGGTCTCGGGGCTCGGCTCCAAGATGGGGCTGGATGCCACCAACAAGTGGCCGGGGGAGAGCAACCGGGAGTGGGGTCAGCCCATAGTCCAGGACGAGGCGGTGAAGCAGAAGATCGACGGGATCTGGGACGAGTTGAAGATCCTCGACTGAGCGACCCGCCCGGGTTGGCGGCCATGTCGACGCAAAAGTGCGGTATTGCCGTGCCGAATTGGGTATGCTCGACTGACTTGACCACAAGCTGGTCGCCAGAAAACAGTGAAACCATGAGCGAAGCGGGCCGGGCAGGCCCCTCACAAGGACAAGAATGCAACGTATCAAGTGCCGCGTAGAGGAACTGCGCGAATATGTCGACACCATCTGGCACGTGGCCCTGACGCCGCAGCAAGCGGTGAGCTTCAAGCCTGGCCAGTATCTGCTGGTGGTGATGAGCGATTCGGACAAGCGCCCCTTCTCCATCGCCAACTCGCCGACCCGCTCCGGTGTGCTGGAGCTGCAGATCGGTGCCACCCCGGAGAACGCCTACGCCGGTCAGGTGCTGGCCCGCATGCGCGAGCAGGGGGAGATCGAGATCGAACTGGCGGCGGGCAAGGCCTTCCTGCGTGACGAATCGCCGCGCCCCCTGATCCTGATGGCAGGCGGCACCGGCTTCTCCTACGCCCGCGCCATCCTGGAGTATCTGATCGATACCGGCAGCAAGCGTCCGGTGTTCCTCTACTGGGGCGTGCGCCAGGCGCACTGGCTCTATGAGCAGGGGCTGATGCAGCAGTGGGAGCGCGACTATGCGCCGCTGACCTTCATCCCCGTGGTGCAGGAGCCACAAGCGGACTGGACCGGCAAGACCGGCCTGGTGCACAAGGCCATCATGGACGACTTCGTCAGCCTGCATGACTACGACATCTATGTGGCCGGTCGCTTCGAGATGGCGGGTGCCGCCCGCGAGGAGTTCAAGGTGCTGGGGGCCGAGCCAGAGCGCATCTTCGGCGACGCCTACGAGTTCATCTGATCACCGTCTAGCCGAGGAACGCCGATCAGCTCCCTTCTCCCCTCGCGGGAGAAGGGGGGGATGAGCAACTTGGTTTGCCAGCCAGTATCGGCCCCGCCCTTGGGTATCAGAAACAACAAACCCCAGCCAGGCTGGGGTTTGTTTTATGTGCCGACGGGACGTCGAGCCGTATTACTCGCCCTTGGCGCCGAGTTGCTGTTCCAGCTGGGCCAGCTTGGCCTCGAGGGCGCTCAGCTTCTCCCGGGTGCGCAGCAGCACCTTGGTCTGCACGTCAAACTCTTCGCGGCTCACCAGATCCAGCTTGTTCAGCTGGGCCTGCAGCACCTGACGAGTCTTCTTCTCCACCTCTTCACCCATGCTGCGAATGCCGGGCGGCAGGGCGTTGTGTATCTGTTTGGCGATCTCTTCCAGTTTTTTCGGGTCGATCATGGGGTTCTCCTTAAGCAATGGCGCCATTCTACCGACAAATCCCCCCCTTTGCCGAGATCGGGGTGGCTTTTTGCGCCACTGGCGCTGAAAGGTTCTGGTCGGGTCTGGCTATAAGGGGAAGGCTGTTACCCTCTGGCGCCGGGGATCAATTCCAATTCCTTGATGTTGTACACAAAAAAATCAGATCAGATGACCGACCAGAGGCTTATTAATTGTTGCGTTGCTGTTAATATGACTCGGTCGGGTTTGGACCCTACCCCGTCAGGCTCATCATGGATAACAACATATAAAGAGATAAGGATATGAAAAAGAAGCTAATTTACGCGGCAGTCGTCAGTGCGCTGCTGAGCGGTTGTGGTGGCAGTGACGAAAACAAAGGCGATACCTCAAGCTATCTCGATTATCTGCTGAGCGGCACCAATGCGGCGCGCCCCAGCGCCCTGGCCGCCCGTGCCAGTGACGGCACCCTGAAGTTCTCGACCGAAACGGCCGATCTCTCCAATCCAGTCTCAGCCCTCTCCACCCTGGATGGCTGGTCCACTACCCAGGCGATCCAGATAGTGCCAGTGACTGCCTCGGGCATCACAGTCAAGGCGCCGTCCGCCGCCGAATTCGGTGCCTCAGTGGCCCCGCTCTACCTGCTGGAGCTGGAATTCGACAGCGCCGCCCTGCGCCCGAGTGGTGTGAAGAAGGTGCTGGCCTACGGGGTGGACTTCGTGGTCGCCGAGTCGGCGGGCAAGCTGAACCTGGTGCCGCTCAAGCCGCTCAATCCCTCTTCCTACTACATGATAGTGGCGACCGATTCGCTCAAGGACAGCAGCGGCAACCCCCTGCGGGTGGGCAGCGACTATAGCAACTACAAGAGCACCACCGGCAGCAATGTCCAGGAGCAGACCATCAGCGGCCTGATAGCGCTGCAGGAAGGGCTGTTCAAGGCGGCCACCGGCATCACCAGCGATCACGTGATCTTCTCCGACTGGTTCGGTACCCAGTCCGGTGCCGACGTGCTGGTGGCGGTGAAGGGCGCGGCCGCTTCCGTGCTCAAGAGCCCGACCCTGGACGCTGCCGCCCTGTGGAAGCAGGATGCCCTGGGCAACACCAGCCTGCCCGGCACCTACACCCTGGCCGTGACCGGCAGCAATACCTTCCTGACCCAGCTGGATGCGGAGCAGTTCCTGCCGCAAGAGCAGAAAGATGCCATTGCCGCCGCCGTTGAAGCTAACCCGCAATTGAAAGGTCTTGCCGGTATGACCCAGGTCTTTACCGGTACGGTCAAGCTGCCCTACTTCCTCTCCTCACCGGCCACCGCCGGCTCCTGGGACAAGGCCAGGACCCAGTCCTGGCATGGTGCCATCCCCAGCCTCTATGCCATCGCCAATGCGCTGAAGGCACAGGATGCCGAGGTGATCGGCGGTCTGGTGGGCGCCGGTGTGGATCCGGCCCTGCTGGGCGAGCTCATCGCCGATCCGAGCCGTCAGGCCGAGTTGCTGGCGGAGGCGAGCAAGCTGATCGGGGTGACCCTCACCTCCGGCGGCAAGGCGCTGGATCCTGAGCAGAACATAGGCCGCTTCAACCCGCTGCCCAAGCTGGAAGAGGTGCAATCCGTGCCGATGCGGATCTTCGCCGCAACCAATGACCTGAAGACCATCACAGATGTGATCATCTATCAGCACGGCGTCACCTCGGTGAAGGAGAACGCCTACGCCCTGGCACTGGGTCAGATCGGTGCCGGTGCCCAGGCAAAGAAGAACGTGGCCGTGGTGGTGATCGACCATCCGCTGCACGGGGAGCGTGGCTTCGCCCTGACCGGCAGTCCGGACTCGGTCACCACGGATAAGAACCCGACCCCCTACCTGAACCTGAGCTACCTGACGGTGGCGCGGGACAACCTGAAACAGAGCGTGGCGGATCTGCTGGGCCTGCGTCTGGCGGTGGGTCTGGCCAATGCCAAGGGTTTCTCCGCCAATGGCCAGCCTTCCCAATTAGGAGGTGCCGGTCTCAAGGTGCACTTCCTGGGTCACTCCCTGGGTGCCATCGCCGGGGCCAACCTGCTGGCGGTGGCCAACCAGCCTATCGGCAACGCCCAGGCGGATGCCCTGTTCAAGTTCACCACCGGCGGCCTGGCCATGCCGGGTGGCGGCATAGCCCCGCTGCTGCTGAACTCGCCGACCTTCGGCCCGACCATCCAGATGAGCGTGCTGACCGGTGGCAGTGCCGCCCTGAAGACGGCTTTCACCGCCTATGCGCCGAACTGCAAGACGGCGGCGCCGACCTGCTTCGTCAACGAGTTCCTGCCGAGCCTGGACGCCGCCACCCAGGAGAGCGCGGCCGGTACCCTGCAGAGCTACAGCTTCGCGGCCCAGTCGGTGCTGGATTCGGCGGATCCGATCAACCTGGGTCGCGGGATAGCGGCGGACTTCCCGCTGTTTGCCACCGAAGTCGTCGGCGACGGCGCCCTGAGCCTGTCGGATCGGGTTATCCCGAACAGCATTGCCACCGCCCCCCTGGGTGGCACCGAGCCGCTGTTCAAGGTGCTGGCCCTGCAGCCGCTGACCGCCAGCGGGGCGGCCAACCACCATGCGGCCCGCTTCCTGGCCGGTGGTCACAGCTCGCTGCTGGCACCGGATGAGAACTTCGATCCGACCGGCGCCGTCACCTCAGAGATGCAGACCCAGTTCGGCAGCTTCTTCGCGAGCGGTGGTACTGCGGTCAAGGTGACCGACGCCAGCCTGCTCAAGCAGTAAGCCAGCCGGCCAATAACAACGCCGCCCTTAGGGGCGGCGTTTTGTTTTTGGGGTAATAGCGGTGGGCTGACTGTAGCAAACGCCTCACGCCGGTCTGTGATGCCTGTCCAGCCAACCTTGCCGCAGGCCGACCAGCAGACCCACCAGGTGTGCCATGTTGGCGGTCGCTCTGGCTGCCGAGCAGGTCGAAAGACTGGTCGACAACCAGGTCTCACGCCGGTCTGTGATGTCTGTCCAGCCAGCCTTGCAGCAGGCCGACCAGCAGGCCGATCAGATGGGCCATGTTGGCGGTGGGGGTGCCGAGCATGTCGAAGAAGCCGAGCACCAGCCAGATCAGCATGAAGCCCATCAGGGCCGGCGGCATGGTGAGGCCGCAGGCGGGCTGCAGTCTGGCCCGCATCCAGCTGTAGCCGAGCAGGGCATAGACCACCCCGGAGAGGCCGCCAAAGCGCGGGCCGCTCACGAAGAACTCGGCGATATTGGGTAGCGCGGCCCCGACCAGCAGCAGGATAAACAGCTTGCCGCTGCCGAGCCGCTGCTCGATCTGGCCGCCGAGATACCACCACCACAGCAGGTTGAACACCAGGTGCAGCACCGAGAAGTGGATAAAGGCCGGGGTGACGTAGCGCCAGGCCTGCCAGTCGGTGAACTGGGCCAGGGTCGGGTGGAACGCCAGCTCGTCGAAGATGGGCAGGCCTATGGCGTCGAGGGCATAGATGGCCAGGCAGGCGATGATGACCACCAGGGTCAGGGGGCCTGCCTGATGGAGGAAGTCGGTGACGGGATCCGTCATCCCCTTGCTGTAGTCGATGCGGGCATCCGCCCGGCCGGACTGCCAGGAGGCCTCCATGTAGCGGGGGTGATTGGGCTCGGCCAGGAAGCGCTTCACCTCCTGCTGGGCCTGGGCGAGGCGCAGCTCGTCCGCCAGCCAGACCGAGACGCCGAGCTCGGACTGGGTCAGCTCGCACGAGATGCCCAGGGTGGCGAGGTAATCCACCAGCGCCTGGGCCATGCGGGCGTCACCCAGTACCAGCAGCTGGATCATGCCGGCCGGGGAGGAGTGGCCCGCCCCTGTCATGCGTCGCCTGCCTGGATCGGGAACTCCCTGCGCCAGGCCTCGAAGCCGCCGTCCAGGCTGTAGACGGCGTCATAGCCCTGTTGCAGCAGATACTGGGCCGCTCCCTGGCTGCTGTTGCCGTGATAGCACATCACGATCACCGGGGTATCGAAGTCCACCTCGTTCATGAAGCGAACCAGGGAACCGTTGGTGAGGTGGAAGGCGCCGACCGCGTGGGCCGTCTCGAAGGATTGGGGATCGCGAATGTCCACGAGACGGGCCTCACCGGCCTCCAGCTTCTGGTGGGCATCCTGGGCGCTGATATGGGCAAACTGGTCCATTGAGATGTCCTGCAAATAGATGATTGAGGGCCAGTTTACCGCAAGCCGTGGCTAGCGCTAAGCCCGCAATGTGCCTTGCCATGTGCCGCGGGATCGCAATTTCCTTCAATATCGGCTCGGGCGGGCCGGGTAGGCTGGTGGCTCAATCCTTTGCGTGAGCATCATCCATGGAAATCAGTCTGTTGTTGTCCATGTCCGGGTTTGCCCTGGCCATGTCCATCTCCCCGGGGCCAGTCAACCTGGTCGCCCTCGGCACCGGTGCCCGCTACGGCTTCCCGGCCAGCCTGCGCCACGTGGTGGGGGCGACCCTGGGCTTCATCCTGCTGCTCCTGCTGATGGGGCTGGGCCTCGGCGGTGCCCTGTCCCGGTGGCCGGTGGCGGCGGGCGCCATCCACTGGGGCGGCGTGCTCTTTCTCTGTTACATGGCCTGGCAGCTGCTGGTGGACAGGGGGCAGCTGGAGCGGGTCGAGGGGGCGCCACCCGCCTTCTGGTACGGGGCCCTGATGCAGTGGCTCAATCCCAGGCCTGGCTGGCGGCCAGCATGGGGATGGGGGCCTACGGGGTCGCGGGCGGGCTGGGGCAGATAGCCCTGTTTACCTCTCTCTATCTGGTGATCTGCCTTGGCTCCATCGCCTGCTGGGCCTATGCCGGCAGTTGCATGCAGGGGCTGCTGCTGGTGCCTCGCCGACTGCGCTGGTTCAACCGGGCCATGGCACTCTTGCTGCTGCTCAGCGCCGCCTATCTGGTGCGTTCAGCCTGACGGGCGAGCTGGGTCCTGTACTGGCCCGGGGTGGTGGCGACCCGGCGTTTGAACTGGCGCTGGAAGTGGGCCTGATCCGCAAAGCCGCTGGCCAGGGCGACCTCGGCCAGGGGCTGCCCCTGTTTGAGCAGGGTGCGGGCGTGGCGGATGCGCCTGTCCAGCAGATAGGCGTGGGGGGTCATGCCGTAATGGTGGCTGAAGGCGCGCACGAAGTGGGAGGGGGTGAGCCCGGCCACGGCGCTCAGCTGTGACAGGCTGAGGGGGCTGGCGCTGTCGTCCTGCATCAGCTCGGCGGCCCGTTGCAGGTGCTGGGGCGGGCGATCGTCCCAGCGTGCCGGGGTGAGCCTGGCCAGCAACTGGCGACTGAACAGGTGGCAGGCCACCTCGCGGGCCAGGGGATCCGGCGCCTTCACCAGCTGGTGATGGAGGTGCTGCAAGCCCTGGTAGAGCAGGGGATCCCGGCTCGCCGTCATGTCGAAGGGCCTAAACTCGCTGCCGAGGCCGGCCTCCTCCTGCTGGCTGCGCAGCCAGTCGGTGTCGAGGTAGAACATCAGATAGGACCAGGGCTGGTCGGCGATGGGGTTGCAGGCGTGCACCTCCTCCGGGTTCATCAGCACCAGGGAACCCGGGCCGACCTCCTGAAGGCTCCGCTGGTTGAGGTAGTGGCTGTGGCCGCCGGTGATGGCGCCGATGGAGAAGTGGGCGTGGCTGTGCTTGTCGTAGCAGACGTGGCGGCCATCCTGCACCGCCCGCGCCTCGATGAAGGGCAGGGCAGGGTCGTGCCAGAAGCTGTGTCTGTCCGGCCCTGCCTCTGCCCTGCTCATGATCAGCCGCCGAGATAGGCCTGGCGCACTGCCGGGTTGGCGAGCAGGGCCGCCCCCGTGTCTTGCAGCACCACCCGGCCGTTTTCCAGCACATAGCCCCGATCCGCCAGCTTGAGCGCCTGGTTCGCGTTCTGCTCCACCAGGAAGATGGTCATCCCCTTCTGGCGCAGCTGCTCTATGGTGTCGAAGATCTGCTGGATGATGATGGGGGCCAGCCCCAGGGAGGGTTCGTCCAGCAACAGCAGGCGCGGCTTGCTCATCAGGGCCCGGCCTATGGCCAGCATCTGCTGCTCGCCGCCGGACATGGTGCCCGCCCGCTGCTCCAGCCGCTCGTGCAGCCGGGGGAACATGGTGAACACCTGATCCAGCAGGGCAGGTTGCTCGGCCTTGTCGACGAAGAAGGCCCCCATAAGCAGGTTCTCCTGCACCGTCAGGCGGGCGAAGATGCGGCGCCCCTCAGGCACCACTGCGATGTCCTTGCGCATGATGCGGGCGGTGCTGAGGGAGTCTATCTGCTCCCCCTCGAACCAGATGCTGCCGCTGCTGGGCTTGGGTTCGCCACAGAGCGTCATCAGCAGGGTGGTCTTGCCGGCGCCGTTGGCGCCGATCAGGGTGACGATTTCCCCCTCTTTTATCTCGACGCTGACGTCGTGCAGCGCCTGGATCTTGCCGTAGTGGGTCGATACGTTGCGAAGTTCTAACATCTTGATTTCCTTACGACTCGCCCAGATAGGCCTTGATCACGGCCGGGTTGTTGCGGATCTCGTCCGGTTTGCCATGGGCCAGCGGGGTGCCCTGATTCACCACGAAGATGCGGTTGGAGATCTCCATCACCAGCTTCATATCGTGCTCTATCAACAATACTGACACCCCAAACTCGTCCCTCAGGTTGGAGATGAGGTCGTTGAGCTCGTCGGTCTCGTGCGGGTTGAGGCCGGCGGCCGGCTCATCCAGCATCAGCAGCTCGGGCCGGGTCGCCATGCAGCGGGCGATCTCGAGCCGGCGTTGCTGACCATAGGCCAGGTTGCCGGCGGGGCGGTTGGCGAGATCCTTGAGACCCACCTTCTCCAGCCAGAAGGCGGACTGCTCCAGCCCCTCTTTCTCGGCGCGACGGAAGCTCGGGGTCTTGAACAGCCCGGCGATGAAGCCGGTATTGAGATGCCTGTGCTGGGCCACCAGCAGGTTCTCCACCGCCGTCATCTCCTTGAACAGGCGCACGTGCTGGAAGGTACGCACTATGCCCTTGCGGGCGATGAGGTGGCCGGGCAGCCCCTGGATCTCCTCGCCACGGTAGCGGATGGTACCGCCGGTCGGGCGGTAGAAACCGGTCAGGCAGTTGAAGATGGTGGTCTTGCCCGCCCCATTGGGGCCAATGATGGAGATCACCTCGCCCTTGTCCACATCCAGCTTGACGCCGTTGACCGCCAGCAGGCCGCCGAAGCGCATCGACAGGTCAGAGACGTCGAGCAATTTGTTGTTGGTATTGTTCAGCTTGCTCATTTGCGCAGCTCCATATGGGGTCGGCTCATGGGCAGCAGTCCCTGCGGCCGCCAGATCATCATGAACACCATCAAGAGGCCGAACATCAGCATGCGGTACTCGTTGAACTCACGAGCCAGCTCCGGCAGCACCGTCATCACGATGGCTGCCAGCACCACCCCTATCTGGGAGCCCATGCCCCCCAGTACCACGATCGCGAGGACTATGGCCGACTCGATGAAGACAAAGGACTCCGGGCTGATGAAGCCCTGGCGCGAGGCGAAGAAGCTGCCGGCGAAGCCCGCGAAGCAGGCGCCTATGGTGAAGGCGGTCAGCTTGATGATGGTGGGGTTGAGCCCCAGCGACTTGCAGGCGATCTCGTCTTCCCGCAGCGCTTCCCAGGCCCGGCCCAGCGGCATGCGCAGCAGGCGGTTGATGACGAACAGGGTCGCCACCACCAGCACCAGCGCCATCAGGTAGAGGAAGATCACCTTGTGGTTGGCGTTGTAGGCGATGCCAAAGAAGTCGTGGAAGGTGCCAAAGCCCCCATCCTTGACGGTGCGGTTGAACTCCAGGCCGCCCAGGGTCGGCTTGGGAATGCCGGAGATCCCGTTCGGGCCGCCGGTCAGGGTGGTCATGTTGTTGAGCAGGATGCGGATGATCTCGCCAAAGCCCAGGGTGACTATGGCCAGATAGTCCCCCCGCAGCCGCAACACAGGGAAGCCGAGCAGGAAGCCGAAGGTGGCCGCCATCAGGCCGGCGATGGGCAGGCACTCCCAGAAGCTCAGGCCGAAGTAGGTATTGAGCAGGGCGTAGCTGTAGGCGCCGACCGCGTAGAAGCCGACGTAACCGAGATCCAGCAGGCCGGCGAGGCCCACAACCACGTTGAGACCCAGCCCCAGCATGATGTAAATCAGCGCCAGGGTGGCGAGATCGATGGCACCGCGGGACGCCATGAAGGGCCAGCTGACCGCAAACAACAGCACCAGGATGGCTGTGAGGTTGTAGAGCTTGGGCGCCTCCTCCGGGCTCGGCAGCACCAGCTTGGTGAAGCCGACGGAGAAGCCGCTGATGGAGGCCTGGAACAGGCGACTGATCTGGCCGCGCAGCATCTGGAACCAGAAGACGATGGTGGCGCCCCCCAGCAGCCAGGCCAGGGAGACATCGAGCCGGCTCACCACCAGCAGGCGGGAGCCATCGGTCTCCAGCTTGAAGCCGAGCAGCCAGAAGGAGAGCACCAGCAGCATCAGGCTGGCGATGCAGGCATGGATAAATTGACGTTTCATCAGACTTTCTCCACTTCCGGACGGCCGAGAATGCCGGTGGGCATGAAGAGCAACACGAAGATGAGCAGGGCGAAGGCCATCACATCCTTGTACTCGGTGCTGAGGTAACCGGCGGTGAGCGCCTCGACCACGCCGAGCAGCAGGCCGCCGATCACGGCGCCAGGAATGCTGCCGATGCCGCCCAATACCGCTGCCGTAAACGCCTTGAGACCGGCCATAAAGCCGAGATAGGGGTTGATGACGCCGTAATACATGCCGAGCAGCACGCCCGCGACGGCGGCCAGGGCGGCCCCCAGCACGAAGGTGATGGAGATGACCACATGGGTGTCTATGCCCAGCAGGTTGGCCATCTTGATGTCTTCCGAACAGGCGCGACAGGCGCGGCCCATGCGGGAGCGGTTGATGAACTGGGTCAGCGCCAGCATGGTGATGAAGGTCACCACGAAGATGATGAGCTGCATGTAGGAGAGGCTGGCCTGGAAGCCCTCCTCACCGCCCAGGGTCCAACCCCCGGAGATCAGGGTGGGCATGGCGATATCGCGCGAGCCCTGTGCCATTCGCATCATGTTCTGCAAGAAGATCGACATGCCGATGGCGGAGATGAGGGGGATGAGGCGATTGCCGCCCCGCAGCGGGCGATAGGCGACCCGCTCTATGGTCCAGCCATAGCTGCCTGTGATGAGGATACTGATCAGAAAGGCGCCGCCCAGCAGCAGCACTGTGCTGTCGATGCCCATCATCATGAGCCCGGCCATCACCATGAAGGCGACATAGGAGCCGATCATGTAGACCTCGCCGTGGGCGAAGTTGATCATGCCTATGATGCCGTAGACCATGGTGTAGCCGATGGCGATCAACGCATAGGTGCTACCTATGGTCAATCCGTTCAGCAGCTGCTGAACCAGATAAAGAAGGTGTTCGGACATACTGCGTTCCCTGTACTTGCCCGCAAAGAAAGGAGGGGGTGACGCTTGTCACCCCCGACCGGCAGATTATTTGAGTTGAGTGGAGGTACCGTCGGCGTGCCACTGGAAGACACCGAACTCGAAGCCCTTCAGGTCACCGTTCGGTGCCCAGGTCAGGGGACCCATGACGGTGTCGATCGGTGCGGCCTTCATGGCGGCAGCCACGGCAGCGGGATCATCCTCGCCCGCCTTGGCGATACCGGCTGCCAGAGCTTGCATGGCCGCGTAGGTGGTCCAGACGAAGGGGCCTGAGGAGTCCTGACCCTTGGCCTTGAAGGCTTCTACTATGGAGGCGTTGGCAGGCAGCAGGTCGTACTTGTTCGGCAGGGTGACCAGCAGGCCTTCGGAGGCCGGGCCGCCGATGGCGGAGATGTCCTTGTTACCCACACCTTCCGGGCCCATGAACTTGGCTTTCAGGCCTTTCTCGCCAGCCTGGCGCAGGATCAGGCCCAGCTCCGGGTGGTAGCCGCCGTAGTAGACGAAGTCCACGTTCTCTTTCTGCAGCTTGGCGATCAGGGCGGAGAAGTCCTTGTCCCCGGCGGTGATGCCTTCGAATGCCACTACCTTGACGCCAGCCTTGTCCAGCGCAGCCTTGACGCTGGAGGCGATGCCTTCACCGTACTGCTTCTTGTCGTGGATGACGGCCACGCGCTGGGGTTTGACCTGCTCGATGATGTACTTGGCGGCGGTCGGGCCCTGGTCGCTGTCGAGGCCAATGGTGCGCATGGTCAGCTGGTAGCCACGCTCGGTGATCTTGGGGTTGGTGGAGGCCGGGGTCACCATCAGCACACCTTCATCTTCATAGATGTCGGAAGCGGGCAGGGTGTTGTCTGAGCAGAGGTGGCCGACCACGAACTTGACGCCGTCGTTGATCACCTTGTTGGCGATGGCCACGGCCTGCTTGGGATCGCAGGCGTCGTCATAGATGACGGCTTCGATCTGTTTGCCCTTGATGCCGCCCGCCTTGTTGATCTGTTCGACCGCCATCTTGCCGCCGGTGAACTGCATGTCACCGTACTGGGCGACCGGGCCGGTCAGGGGACCGGCGATGCCAATCTTGATGGTATCGGCCGCATTGGCCATGGAGACTGATCCAAACAGAGCCAAAGAAACCGCTGCCCTGACTGCCATTTTGCTCAAGTTATTCATTGATTCGTCCCTTAATCAGTGGATTGTTTCATTTTCCGTGTGTCATTCCGGGCCTGTGTCCCGCCAGCCCGGCAATAGATAAGGTTCTATCATTCCTCGCCGTGCAATAACAAGATGTTAAAGATACTAACCGGAACGGCTTGGGTAGGGCTTTTATGAAACAAATGCCCTGCTTAAGTTTGTATTTTGGAGTTTAATATCGCATATGTCGATTAACATACTGACAACAAATTGTCACGGTGACAATTTTCAGAGTAAAAAACTGACGATATTTCATTCTGCGTCCGCTCTCATTTTGACCAAATTCCGTTTGCGCAAAAAGAAATGACCGCCTAGATTAGCCAAGATTGACAATTCGCTGGCAGCTCTCGTTAAAACCAAGCCTTTATTCGGGAAATCTGCTACTGTTCCGCCTTTGTTATTCAGGAGACAGAGATGGCCACTATCAAGGATGTCGCCTCCAGGGCAGGCGTATCCATCTCCACCGTCTCACATGTACTCAATCACACCCGTCGGGTCAGCGAAGATGCAACCCAGAAAGTGCTTGAGGCGGTGGCAGAACTCAACTACGCGCCCAATTCGGTAGCGCGCAGCCTCAAGATCAACTCGACCAAGACCATAGGCATGCTGGTCACCACCAGTGCCAACCCCTTCTTTGCGGAAGTGGTGCAAGGGGTGGAAGCCTACTGCTTCGAACAGGGTTACAGCCTGATCCTGTGCAACACCGAGAACCAGCCCCCCCGTCAGCAGCACTATCTGCGGATGTTGATGGAGAAGCGGGTCGACGGTTTGCTGGTGCTGGGGACCGACATCGACACCCCGCTGCGGGACATGCTGCGGATCCACAAGAACGTGCCCCAGGTGGTACTGGACTGGGGAACCGAGTGCGACTTTGCCAACGTGATCAACGACAACGCCCGCATAGGTGCGCGCCTGGCCGTGCGTCATCTGCTGGAGCAGGGTCACACCGAGATCGTCTGCATCACGGGCCAGATCGACAAGCCGACCACCCAGCAGCGCTTGGACGGGGTGCGTGACGCCCTGGGCGAGCATGGCCTGACCCTGAAGGACGAGCAGATCTTCGAAGGGGATTACGAGAGCCAGAGCGGCTACGACGCCATGCAGCGGATCCTGGCCCTCAAACCGCGGCCGACGGCGGTGTTTGCCTTCGACGATCCCATGGCGATTGGTGCCATCTGCGCCGCCTGGGAAGCCGGGGTCAAGGTGCCGGACGACATCTCCATGATCGGCTACGACGATGTGGAGATGGCGCGCTTCTCCAGCCCGCCGCTCACCACCATTCGCCACCCCAAGGCCGAGCTGGGCCTGCTAGCGGTGCAGCATCTGGTGAGCCGGATCCGCAACAAGGCCCTGGAAGTCGAGTCCATGACGGTTCAGCCCGAGCTTATCGTTCGTCGCTCGGTCAAGTCCCTGCGCTGATCGCCCGGCCTCAGGCACCACGAAAAACCCCCTCCCTCGCGAGGGGGTTTTTGTTGTTGGGGTCCGGCTCCGCCCCTCAGGGCTTGAGGCCGAGCCGCCGGGCGAGCCGGTGCAGGTTGCCGCCGTCCAGCGCCAGCGCCCGGGCGGTGGCGGCCCAGTTGCCGTCCTGGGCCGCGAGGGTCTGCTCTATCAGCTGGAGCTGGAAGGCGTCGGTGGCGGCGCGCAGGCCGAGGCCGGTGGCAACGGACGGGGCTGGGGTGGCCGTGCTGGCGGCAGGCGGCGGCGAGACCGCCGCCCCCAGATTGAAGTGGTGGGCGTCCAGGGCCGGGGACTGGCTGCCCTGTTCGGCCCTGGCCAGCACGGCGGCTCTGTGGATGGCGTGCTCGAGTTCGCGCACGTTGCCCGGCCAGTCGTGACCCTCGAGCAGTGCCAGCGCCCCGGGCAGGATGCGCAGCCGCTCCAGCCCCAGGCTGACCCGGCAGCGTTCGCAAAAATAACCGGCCAGCAGGGGAATGTCGCCGGGGCGCTCCCGCAGCGCCGGGGCCTGGATCGGGAAGACGCTCAGCCGGTGGTAGAGGTCGGCCCGAAACTGCCCCTCGACCACAGCCTGCTTCAGATCCCGGTTGGTGGCGGCCAGGATGCGCACATTGACCTTGAGGGGGGTGTCGTCACCTATGCGCTGCAGATCCCCGTATTGCAGCACCCGCAGCAGCTTGGCCTGCAGCGCCAGCGACAGCTCGCCAATCTCGTCCAGAAAGAGGGTGCCCTTGTCGGCCAGCTCGAACTTGCCCGCCCTGTTGTGGATGGCGCCGGTGAAGGCCCCCTTCACGTGACCGAACAGCTCGCTTTCGGCCACGGATTCCGGCAGGGCGGCGCAGTTGAGATAGACCAGGGGCGCTCCGGCGCGGGGTGAGCCCTGATGCACCGCCTTGGCGATCAGCTCCTTGCCGACCCCGGTCTCCCCCAGGATCAGCACGTTCAGCTCCGAGCTCGCCACCACGTCTATCTCGTGGCGCAGCCGGGCCATGGCGGGGGAGTGGCCTATCATCTCCGGCTGGCCCTCGGCATGGGGGGCTGAGGCGAGGGGCTCGCTGCTTTGGCGGGCGAGGCGTTCCAGCAGCAGGGCGTTGCTGAGGGCGGCGGCGGCCAGGGCCCCCACCAGCCGCAACTCCTCGTCGCTGATGCCGTCGAACTGGGTCGGGTTCATGCCGTCTATGGTCAGGGCACCGATGAGGGTCTGATCCGAGAAGAGCGGCAGGCCGACGCAGGCGTGCACCTTGAAGTCGTCGTGATCCGGGATCAGGCCGTCGTAGGGGTCGGGCAGGGAGCTGTCGGCAGGGAAGCGCACCACGTCGCCAGCCCGGGCTATGGCCTCCATGCGCGGGTGATCCTTGAGGGCGAAGCGGCGGCCCAGCACGTCCTGCATCAGGCCGTCGATGGCGAGCGGGATGAACTGGCCCCCCTCGTAGCGCAGCAGGGCAGAGGCGTCCGAGTGCAGCAGGCTGCGCACGCTCTGGATCAGACGGTGGAACCTGTCTTGGTGGGAGATGCCGAGTTGCAGGTCGAGGGCGATGCGCGCCAGGCTGTCGGTCGAGATCACGATGATTGTCCAAATGACAGTGTATTTGTGATTTTGACTATAGAGAGGAGTTGTTTAAATGACAATGACAGATATTGTAATCTAGTAAAAACAATAAGTTATAAGTTGGCACGTCCGCTGCAATAGGGAATTCAGTCACACATTCACTATTGCCTGCTGAGGAACTGCCTGATGAGCATTCACGTCAAGAACAACATCCACTGGGTCGGCCAACGGGACTGGGAGGTGCGCGACTTCCACGGTACCGAGTACAAGACCCACAAGGGTACCAGCTACAACAGCTACCTCATCCGCGAAGGGAAGAACGTGCTGATCGATACCGTCGATCACAAGTTCAGCCGGGAGTTCGTGCAGAACCTGGCGGCGGAGATCGATCTCGCTTCCATCGATTATGTGGTGATCAACCACGCCGAGGAGGATCACGCCGGCGCCCTGACCGAGCTGATGGCCCGCATCCCCGGCACCCCCATCTACTGCACCCACAACGCCATCGACTCCATCACCGGCCACCATCACCACCCCGAGTGGAACTTCCACCCAGTCAAGACCGGTGACAGCCTGGACATAGGCAACGGCAAGCAGCTGGTATTCATCGAGACGCCCATGCTGCACTGGCCCGACAGCATGATGACCTATATGACAGAGGATGCGGTGCTCTTCTCCAACGACGCCTTCGGTCAGCACTACTGCGACGAGCACCTGTTCAACGACGAGGTGGATCAGACCGAGCTGATGGAGCAGTGCCAGCGCTACTACGCCAACATACTCACCCCCTTCAGCCCCCTGGTGACCGCCAAGATCAAGGAGGTGCTCGGCTTCAACCTGCCGGTGAGCATGGTGGCCACCTCCCATGGCATCGTCTGGCGCGAGGATCCCACCCAGATCATCCTGAAATACCTGGAGTGGGCCGACCACTACCAGGAGGATCGCATCACATTGTTCTACGACTCCATGTCCAACAACACCCGCATGATGGCCGACGCCATCGCCCAGGGCATCCACGAGGTAGACCCGGGCGTGGCGGTGAAGATCTACAACGTGGCGCGCCACGACAAGAACGAGATCCTGACCCAGGTGTTCCGCTCCAAGGGGATACTGGTGGGCTCCTCCACCATGAACAACGTCATGATGCCCAAGGTGGCGGGCATGCTCGAGGAGATCACCGGCCTGCGTTTTCGCAACAAGCGGGCCTCGGCTTTCGGCAGCTACGGCTGGACCGGCGGTGCGGTGGACAGGATCCAGACCCGGCTGATGGACGCGGGCTTCGACATCAGCCTCTCCCTCAAGGTCAAGTGGCGCCCGGATGGCTCGGCGCTGGCACAGTGCCGCGAGCATGGCCGCCAGCTCGCCCGTCAGTGGGCCCTGCACCCGCTGGAGGCACCCCGTCCGATCACCACAACTCAGGCGGCAGTGACGCCTGCCCCCGTGATAGCCAAGGCGCCGCAAGCCGCACCGGCCGCCGCTGAATGGGACGACGATCAGCCCATGCTCTGCACCGTCTGCCAGTGGGTCTATGAACCGGCCCAGGGGGAGCCGGATCAGTTGGTGGCACCGGGCACTCCCTGGGCCCAGGTACCTGACAGCTTCCTCTGCCCGGGCTGCGGCATCGGCAAGGAGGTCTTCGAGTCCTGCGCCGTGGAGGCCTGTGTATGAATGCAGCAACCCTGAGTGACGCCGGTGCCAGCCGGGAGATAGTGGTGATCGGCAGTGGCTTTGCCGCCCAGCAGCTGGTCAAGAGTTTGCGCAAGCTGGATGGGGTGCAGCCCATCCGTCTCATCACCGCCGACAGCGGCGACGAGTACAACAAGCCGGACTTGAGCCACGTGGTGAGCCGGGGCTGTGCCGCCGCCGCCATGACCCGGCAGAGCGGCAGCGACTTTGCCGAGCAGCAGCGCGTCACGCTGCTGCCCCACAGCCAGGTTCTCGGCATAGATCCCGCCCGGCGCACCCTGCTGACCTCGCAGGGCAGCTTCCCCTATGGCCAGCTGGTGCTGGCCACGGGCGCCAGCGCGGTGCGCCCCGAGATACCGGGCAGCGAGCATCTGGTGACCCTCAACAGCCAGCAGGAGTACGCCGCCGCCGAGGGGCTGATCCAGCAGGCCAGGCGCATCATGATATTGGGGGCCGGGCTGATTGGCTGCGAGCTGGCGATGGACATGGCGAGCGACGGTCGCGAGGTTACCCTGCTGGATCTGGCGGGCAGCCCCCTCGGCAGCCTGTTGCCCGCCGCCCTGACCCAGCCGTTGCAACAGGCGCTGCGCAGTCAGGGAGTCAGCCTGCAGTTCGGGACAGGTATTGCCAGAGTGGACGCCCAGCCCGGCGACGGCTGGCGCGTCACCCTGAGTGACGGCCGTACCAGCGAGCAGGATCTGGTGATCGCCGCCATAGGCCTTACGCCCAATCTGGCCCTGGCCCAAGCCGCCGGGCTCGCGGTCGAGCGCGGCATCCTGGTCGATGACCTGCTATGCACCAGCGACCCCCATATCTTCGCGCTGGGGGATTGCGTGCAGTGGCGGGGTCAGCTGCTCCCCTTCCTGCAACCCATAGTGCTGGGGGCCAATGCGCTGGCGCGCACCCTGCTCGGCCCCCCGACCCCGCTGATCCTGCCCCCCATGCTGGTGAAGGTGAAGACGCCGCGCTATCCGCTGCAACTGGCGGGTCGCACCAAGGGCGAGGATCTCGCCTGGCAGTGCCACTGGAATCAGCACGGCATGGTGGCCGAGGCGCGCGACGAAGCTGGCGAGCTGTGCGGCTTCGTGGTGGGGGGTGATCAGATGAGCGCCGCCTTCCCGCTGCTGCGCCAGCTGCCCCGTTGATTCATCGATAACGCTAGGCCGGGTTGACCCGGCCACTCGAGGAGAACCGATATGTCTATGCAACTGATACCGTCTCACTGGGTGGTGCGTCGTTCCACCCCCTTCTTCACCCGCCAGAGCGTGCCCCAGGCCCTGCTCAGCCACCACAACACCGCGGCCGGGGTGTTCGGCCAGCTCTGCGTGATGGAGGGCACAGTCACCTATCACGGCTTTGCCGACGAACAGGCCGAAGAGCCCGAAGTCAGCCTGGTGATCAGGGCCGGCCAGTTTGCCACCAGCCCGCCCCAGTACTGGCACAGGGTCGAGCTGTCGGAGGATGCCCGCTTCAACATCCACTTCTGGGCCGAGCAGGGTTCGTCGGACCAGCCCCTGTTCAACAGCCGCAAGGGGTGAGCGCCGGTGGGAGCCATCCTGATGAATGGCCCCTCTGCCCATGCAGATCAAAATAATCAACTCAGATGTTCGTTATCCTGCCCCCTTATCCGAATGAGTTCTGTGAGGGAGATGCATGAGCCTGATTGAAGCCATGACCATGGCCGCCGGCCTGGTCTATCTGGTGCTGCTGGCGTGGCAGGCGCGATCGGGCTGGCAGTGGCGCCTTGCCCTCGGCCTGCTACTCGTCGGCTGGCTGGTGGCGGCAGATCTCACCCTCTGGCTCGGGTTGGGGCTGGTGGTCGTCCCCCTCGCCCTGTGGCACAGATACCGGCCGCTGCCGGTACTCGGCGGGATCAACAGCCAGTCGCTGCGGGCCTGGACTCGCAAGCTGCTGCTGCTCTGCTGGGGGCTGGTGACTGTGCAGTACGGCATCCATATCTGGCAGCTGGGGCAGGGGATACCCCCCTGGCTGGTGCGCCCGGACGTGGTGGACGGCTTCCTGCCCATCGCCGGCGGGCTCGGGCTGCGGGCCTGGCTCGGGCAGGGGCTGGTGGATCCGCACCATCCGGCGGCCACCGTCACCGTGCTGGTGCTCTGCCTGTCGGCCCTGCTGCTGGGTCGGGCGTTCTGCGCCTGGTTCTGCCCGCTCGGGCTGGTGGGTGAGTGGCTACACGGCCTGCGCTCGCGCCTGTTGCCGGGGGAGTGGGTACCGCCCCGCTGGCTGGATTGGCTGCTGCGGGCCCAGAAGTTTCTGGTGCTCGGCTTTCTGCTCTTCATCATATTGCTGGCGGTACCCGCCGCCGCCCTGCCCGGCTACCTCGCCAGCCCCTACCATCAGGCGGCGGACATGAAGATGGGGGCCTTCTTCTTCAACCTGACCCTGATCTCGGGCCTCTGCCTCGGCTGGGTGCTGCTGCTCACCGCCGCCTTCCGACAGGGCTTCTGCCGCTACCTCTGCCCCTACGGCGCCTGGCTCTCTTTACTCGGCCTGCTGACACCTCTGCGCATTCGCCGGGATCCGGCCCGCTGCCTGCGAAGTGCTGGCCATGACTGCGACAGGTGCAGCCGGGCCTGTCCCTCCCGCATCCAGGTGCACCAGCTGATCGCGGTGCTGAGCCTCGAGTGCAGCAGCTGCATGAGCTGCGTCGCCGCCTGCCCCAAAAGCGCCGATGCACTGCACCTGGGCAGCAAGGCACGCAGGCTGGAGCCCCGTTGGCTGCTGGGTCTGCTCTGCCTGTTGCTGCTGGTGTTGCCGCTGCTCGCTTACGGACTGCTGGAGTTCTGGGTCAGCCAGACGCCGCTCGCCGACCGCTACGAGTTGCTGCAACGGCTGCCCTGGTTGAATCATTGAGCCGTCGGCGGGGGGTGTATAAAAATCCCCCGCCAAACTGTTAGCGTCATCCCAAATTGCTCATGTCGCAATTGATCCTTGGGCGGGGCCCCCCATAATGGATTGCGTTATTGGTCGTTGTTAATTTCAACCAGATGAGCAACAACATGAATATCATGATCACCTCACCCAAGTGGTTTACCCTGGATCATAAAATCGCGTTCTTCTTCCCGCTGTAATATCCCCCGCGGCGCTTGTGCATTTATATGGATGCAACGAGTCCGTCTTAATTCCTGATCTGAAATAATCTGCACTGGCGCTCGCCTTATTTATTGGCGAGGCGATGTCGTGCACCCGATCTCATTATTCGCCAGCTGCCAACCATTATTGATGGCGGGTGATGAGACTCATCCTGAATATTCAAAGCTAGGGTGTCTATCCATGGAAAACTTCAAGCATCTTCCCGAACCGTTCCGCATTCGTGTCATCGAGCCGGTCAAGCGCACCACCCGCGCCTACCGGGAGGAGGCCATCATAAGGGCGGGCATGAACCCCTTCCTGCTGGACAGCGAAGACGTCTTCATCGACCTGCTGACCGACAGCGGCACCGGCGCCATCACCCAGGACATGCAGGCCGCCATGCTGCGCGGCGACGAGGCCTACAGCGGCAGCCGCAGCTACTACGCCTTGCAGAAGGCGGTGCAGGAGATCTTCGGCTATTCCCTCACCATCCCCACCCACCAGGGGCGCGGCGCCGAGCAGATCTACATTCCCGTACTCATCAAGAAGCGGGAGCAGGAGAAGGGACTGGATCGCAAGAAGATGGTGGCGCTCTCCAACTACTTCTTCGACACCACCCAGGGTCACACCCAGATCAACTGCTGCGTGGCCAAGAACGTCTACACCAGGGAGGCGTTCGACACCTCGGTCACCGCCGACTTCAAGGGCAACTTCGATCTGGTCAAGCTGGAGGAGGCCATCCTGGAGGCGGGTCCGGCCAACGTGCCCTACATCGTCAGCACCATTACCTGCAACTCCGCCGGGGGCCAGCCGGTATCGATTGCCAACCTCAAGGCGGTCTACGAGATAGCCCGGAAATACGACATCCCCGTCATCATGGATTCGGCCCGCTTCGCCGAGAACGCCTACTTCATCCAGCAGCGCGAGCCCGGCTACGCCGACTGGAGCATAGAGGCCATCACCATGGAGTCCTACAAGTACGCCGACGGCCTCGCCATGTCGGCGAAGAAGGATGCCATGGTGCAGATGGGGGGCCTGCTCTGCTTCAAGGACGACAGCATGCTGGATGTCTACACAGAGTGCCGCACTCTCTGCGTGGTGCAGGAGGGCTTCCCGACCTACGGCGGTCTGGAGGGGGGCGCCATGGAGCGGCTCGCGGTCGGTCTGCGCGACGGCATGCGCCAGGACTGGCTGGCCTACCGCATCGGCCAGGTGCAGTACCTTGTGGACGGCCTGGAGGCCATAGGCGTGGTGTGCCAGCAGGCGGGGGGGCACGCGGCCTTTGTGGATGCGGGCAAGCTGCTGCCCCACATCCCGGCGGATCAGTTCCCGGCCCACGCCCTGGCGTGCGAGCTCTACAAGGTGGCCGGCATCCGGGCGGTGGAGATAGGCTCCCTGCTGCTGGGGCGGGATCCCGCCACCGGCAAGCAGCACCCCTGCCCGGCGGAGCTGCTGCGCCTCACCATACCACGCGCCACCTATACCCAGACCCACATGGACTTTGTCATCGAAGCCTTCGGCGAGGTGAAGAAGAACGCCAGGAACGTGAAGGGGCTCGACTTTATCTATGAGCCGGCGGTGCTGCGTCACTTCACCGCCAGATTGAAGGAGGTCGAGCCTCAGGGTCAGGCGGTCAGCAAGAAGAGTGAAAAATTAATAGAAGCATAACGAGTCAGGGGCACTTAATCAGGTGCCCCTTTTTTTTCACAGCTCTGTGAAATTTCGGGAGTGACAACACATGACATCGAAACCATCCGTGACGGGAGGGGCCTGCATTATTGCCAGCGTCTGTGTCGGCGCCGGCATGCTGGGGTTGCCGAGTGCGGGGGCGGGCGCCTGGACCAGCTGGTCCTCGCTGGCCATTATTCTCACCATGATCATCATGACGGTCTCCGGCTGGATGCTGTTGGAAGCCTTCAAACCCTATGAATTGACTGCCTCCTTCAATTCGGTGACCAAGGATCTGCTCGGTCACAAGATAAATATCTTCAACAACCTGACCGTCTATTTCGTCGGCGGCATTCTGTTGTATGCCTACATCACCTCCTCGGGTCTGATCCTGAGCGGCCTGCTCGGCATCAATAGTCAGTTGGCCTCGGTGCTGTTCGTGCTGGTCTTCTCCTGCTTCGTCTGGCATTCGACCCGGGCTGTGGATCGGATTTCGGTCGTCTTGATCGCCTTTATGGTGCTGAGCTTCGTGTTCGGGGTGTCGGGCCTTGCCGCCAACATAGACGCGACCATGCTGTTCCACTCCCTCACCGAGGAGTTGGGTCAGGCGCCCTATGCCCTGGCCATGCTGCCGGTGGCGCTCACCTCCTTCGGCTATCACCACTCGGTGGCGTCGATGCGGGCCTATTACGGCGAGGAGCAGAAGGCCAAGCAGGCGATCCTGGGGGGTACCCTGATCGCGCTGGCGCTCTACCTGCTGTGGCTGCTGAGCATCTTCGGCAACCTGCCTCGCAATGCCTTCGGCCCCATCATCGCCAAGGGGGGTGACGTCGATGTGCTGCTCGGGGCGCTGGCCTCGGTGATCGAATCCAAGCGGGTATCCAACGCCATCAACCTCTTCTCCATGGCGGCCATTCTCTCCTCCTTCATCGGGGTGGGCCTGGGGGTGTTCGACTATCTGGCGGATCTGTTCAAGTTCGACAACAGCCGCCAGGGCCGTGCCAAGTCCTGGGGCGTCACCTTCCTGCCGCCTCTGCTGTTCTCCTTGCTGTTCCCCTTCGGCTTCGTGGTGGCCATCGGCTATGCCGGGGCGGCGGTGACCGTCTGGGCCTGCATCATCCCCGCCCTGCTGGCGAAAAAATCCCGGGAGCTGACGCCACAAGGGGGCGGCTTCAAGGCCCCCGGTGGCCAACCCATGGTGGTGGCCGTCATCCTGTTCGGGGTGCTGACGGCCATCTTCCACCTGATGGCCATGGCGGGCATGCTGCCCATCTATACCGGTTGACCTCAACCCTCCGGCAAGCCGACACGGGGCGCCTGCGGGCGCCCCCTGTGGTGTCTGGCGCCTGAACCACCCCGAACAGGGGAGCAATGGCCGTATATCGCCCCCATTTCCCATCAATTCGCCCCCGGATTTGATACCCGAAGGCATGAAGGGTAAAGTCCCCCGGCGCCAGCATTGGCGAACGCAGGAGAAGCACGGCGGCGCGCCGTGACCAGTCAACAATCCGTTTGGGGGAGTAATGGAACAGAAACCATCGTTGGTGGGCGGGGCATGCATCATTGCCGGCGTCTGTGTGGGAGCCGGTATGCTGGGACTGCCGAGTGCGGGCGCGGGTGCCTGGAGCCTCTGGTCCATGCTCGCGGTGGCGCTGACCATGGTGGTGATGACGGTCTCTGGCTGGATGCTGCTCGAATCCTACAAGGGCTATCCGCTGCGCGTCTCCTTTGATACCGTGACCCGGGATCTGCTGGGGAACAAGGTCAATGCCTTCAACAACCTCAGCGTCTATTTCGTCGGCGGCATACTGCTCTACGCCTACATCACCTCGGCCGGTCTCATCATAGATGGCATGACGGGGATGGGCAGCCACTGGGCTTCCGTGCTGTTCACCCTGGTCTTCTCCGTGCTGGTGTGGCACTCCACCCGGGCGGTGGATCGCATCTCCGTGCTGCTGGTGATCCTGATGGGGCTGAGCTTTGCCTTCGGCATCTCTGGCCTGTCGATGAACATCCGCCTCGATCTCTTGCTCGATCGGGTCGGCAGTGAGACCCACTACGCCCCCTATGCCTTGGTGATGCTGCCGGTGGCACTCACCTCCTTCGGCTATCACCACTCGGTGTCGTCCATGCGGGCCTATTACGGCGAGGAGCGCCGCGCCAGCCGAGCCATTCTGGGTGGGACCGTCATCGCCCTCACCTTCTACCTCATCTGGCTGGTGAGCGTGTTCGGCAACCTGCCCCGCAGCGAGTTCGGTCCGGTGATCGAGCAAGGGGGCAACGTGGATGCCCTGCTCAAGGCCCTGGGCTCGGTGATCGAATCCAAGGCGGTGGCCAATGCCCTCAACGCCTTCTCCATGGCGGCCATTCTCTCCTCCTTCATCGGGGTGGGCCTGGGGGTGTTCGACTATCTGGCGGACCTGTTCAAGTTCGACAACAGTCGCGCCGGTCGCGCCAAGTCCTGGGGCGTCACCTTCCTGCCGCCTCTGGTGCTCTCCCTGCTGTTCCCGTTCGGCTTCCTGGTGGCCATTGGCTATGCGGGTGCCGTGGCCACCCTGTGGACCTGCATCATACCGCCGCTACTGGCCTGGAAGGTGCGCAAGGCGGCGCCTGCTGGCAGCGCGGGCTTCCGCGCTCCCGGCGGTATCCTGATGATAGGGCTGGTGATCCTGTTCGGGGTGCTGACCGCCGCCTTCCATCTGCTCAACATGGCGGGGCTGCTGCCTGTCTATACCGGCTGATCGGCATCCCTTGCGATCTGATGTAGAAAAAGCGGCGCCTTCGGGCGCCGTTTTGCTTGGGTCGTCACGGGCAGAAGGGGTGGACACTTCGTCCGCCATCGAAGCGTTGCCCTGGCAGTGCCATTACTCTGGAGTCTCTTGTCATCGAGGAGAGTCAGAGATGTACGATATTCACGTGATGCTGCCCGATAACCCGGGCACACTGGGGCAGTTCGGGAGCTTGATGGGGCGGGCCGGTGTCAGCCTGGAAGGGGGCGGCATGTTCACCCTGGGGGGTGCAGGCCATGCCCACTTTCTGGTGGGGGATGGAGCCGCTGCGGCCCGGGCCGCCGAGCAAGGGGGGCTGGAAGTGGTGGCGGTGCGCGAGGTGCTGGTGCGCCGCCTCAAGCAGGAGGTGCCGGGGCAGCTGGGGGCCATCTGCAGCGCTCTGGGGGAGGCCTCGGTCAACATCATCACCCTGTACAGCGACCATGCCAACCAGCTGATCCTGGTGACCGACAACATCGACAAGGCCCGCAGGGTCACGGCCGAGTGGCAATGACAGGGGCAAGCAGAGAGTAGCGAGATGAGCAAGCAGGAGAGCCTGGAACAAGGTCTGGCGCAGGTGGCGGCCGCCATCGCCGATGGCAGCCGCGCCCGCATGCTGTGCGCCCTGATGGATGGGCGCGCCTGGACGGCGACCGAGCTGAGCCTGATGGCCGAGGTGTCGGCGTCAACCGCCAGCAGCCACCTGGCCCGGCTCCAGCAGCAGGGGCTGACGACCTGCGTCCGGCAGGGCAAGCATCGCTACTACCGCATCGCGAGCCATGAGGTGGCGCTGGTGGTGGAGCAACTGATGGGGCTGGTGGACATGGGCACGGGGGCGCTCAGGAGCAAGACCCCGGAGCGGCTGCGCTTTGCCCGTAGCTGCTATGACCATCTGGCGGGCGAGCTGGGGGTGAGGCTCCATGACGGCCTGATTAGCCAGGGCTGGCTGGAGGCTGATGGCTATGGGCTGACCCCGCAGGGGGAGCAGCATCTCGGTCAGCTTGGCATCGACTGCATGGCGACTGGCAAGCGCCCCTTTGCCTGCCACTGTCTCGACTGGAGCGAGCGACGCATGCATCTTGGCGGCCAGCTGGGTGCCCGCCTGCTCAGCCATATGCTGGACAAGGGGTGGCTGGTGCGTGAGCCGGATAGCCGTGAACTGACCCTGACCCCCAAGGGGCAGCGGCAGTTGCAACGGCAGCTAGGCATTGTGCTTTGAGGAGTCACAGCCTTGCCCGGGGGGCTGAGAGTCGGGAGCTTGGCCACAGGTTGATTGATTGCGGCCTTTCCATTGCTGCCTAAGGATTGAAAGCCCCAAACATGGTCGTCATGCGGGGCTTTTTATTCTGGGCAGATATTGTTTCAGGCGGTCATGGGGGGTTATTCCACCGGGGTCAGACGGAAGCCTTTGCCTTGCATGCACAGGTTGATCAGCTCGGCCTGCTCTTCATCCTCTATCTTGTTGAGTTTGACCTGATATTGGCACTCGGATAAGGCATCTGTTCTCTGGGCTTCAGAGGCACCCGCTTTCGTATATTCACTGCTGGGAGTGGAGGAGCACGCACTCAGTACCAGCATGGCGCCAAGAAGAATAAGGTGACGTTTCATGAAAGTGCCCTTTGAAATGATGCATATTGAAAATGCTGCCAATATGTTGCTCTAGCCGTTGGCCCGGCAGCTATTCCGGTCAATCCTATGACAGATATTTCGCCATTATATAGACCCCTGACTTTCATATATTAACCGGGGCTGAATGAAGGCGCAGAAAGCATGATTGCCTTGCCTTCCAATTCATCTCCTCCAAGACATAACTCCATCGAAAGACACCTGCAGATCGGCATCCTCTCCTCCCTGAATTGGTCTCTTAATTGGGACACCCACCTGATGGGAAATGGCGGATAACCTGAAAGCCCCATTCGTGTGCAGGCTGATTCCGGGGATGGAAGGCATGAAACTGCGGTGGTAGTGCGGGCTGTGAGCTTGAGCGAGTGTCAGTGGCTGCCAGTGGGCAATCAGTACTCGTGCAGCATCAACGAGGGCCGCTGTCATCGATCTATTGGTGGTGAACTCGCGAGTTTTTCAGGTATCAAGGACTGGGCTGATAACATCGCGTCTGGCCACAATGGGCGGCATAGCGCTGGCAGCAAAGCTTGTCACCAATCGCTCTGATACCGTGGCGCCGAAACAGGGTGACTTGCCCCAACCATTGTCCCTCTTCTATGCCCAGGCGCTGGAGCACAGGTGCGAGATGATGCGGGATATGGCCATGCTTATCGAGGCGAATGGCTCGCCCAGTCCAATCCACCAGCGCCAGATAATCGGCAAAATAGCAGGGGAGCGCCTCTGGCTTACCTTCTCTCGCAAAAGGCAGCAGCAAGGGGGTCTGTGTGGCTAGATCAGCGGTTTGCTCGATACGTTGCTGGATGCTGGTGAAGTCGCTCTTCTCCGGTGTGGTTGCGATGCCAGCCCGAATGGGATTGAGGTCGACATAGGTCATGCAGGCCAGCAGTGCCGACTCGGTGAGCAGAGCCTGGCTTTTGAAGCGCCCCTCCCAGAAGTGGCCCTTGCAGCCGTCTTCCTGATTGGCCTGGCGGGCCAGCGACTCGTTCAGCAAGCGCACCAGCCAGCTGATGGAATGGAGGCGCTCCCGCCACTGGGCGATCAACTGGTGCACAACGTCCAGCTCGGGTGCTATCAGTTCCTCTCCCTGATACCAGCGCCGCACCAGCAAGGGCCACTGGAACAGGCGGGACCAGCGCCCTGCCACTTCCCGTTCACTCCACTCATGGGCAATGTTGGCCTGCACCTTGAGTACCAGATGATAGTGATTGCTCATCACGGCATAGGCGCAGATGCCGATGGCAAAGACCTGCGACAGCTGGCCCAGTTTGTCGGCAACCCATTGGCGCCTGTGCTCGTAGCTTTGGCCGGAGTGATCATCCTGGCCGCAGAGAAAGGCACGCCGGACACAGCGGCTGACCACGTGATAGTAAGGCGTATCGGCGAGGCTGATCTGGCGTGAACGGGCGATGGTCATGGCGGTTCTCTCCTCGGGTCTGACAATTTAAGGAAAGTGTGAGGTGAGTGAGTTGTCAAAGCAGGGATTGGGTGGGTGTCCCAGCTTTTCCCTTGCAGCCATCTTCCTGATTGGCCTGGCGGGCCAGCGACTCGTTCAGCAAGCGCACTAGCCAGCTGATGGAATGTAGGCGCTCCCGCCACTGGGCGATCAGCTGGTGCACAACGTCCAGCTCGGGTGCTATCAGTTCCTCTCCCTGATACCAGCGCCGCACCAGCAAGGGCCACTGGAACAGGCGGGACCAGCGCTCTGCCACTTCCCGTTCACTCCACTCATGGGCAATGTTGGCCTGCACCTTGAGTACCAGGTGATAGTGATTGCTCATCACGGCATAGGCGCAGATGCCGATGGCAAAGACCTGCGACAGCTGACCCAGCTTGTCGGCAACCCATTGGCGTCTGTGCTCGTAGCTTTGGCCGGAGTGATCATCCTGGCCGCAAAGAAAGGCGCGCCGGACGCAGCGGCTGACCACGTGATAGTAAGGCGTATCGGCGAGGCTGATCTGGCGTGAACGGGCGATGGTCATGGTGGCTCTCCCCTCTGGTCTCTCGGTTTAAGGAAAGTGGAGGGGGAGTGAGTTGTCAAAGCTGGGGCTAAGTGGGTGTCCCAGCTTTTGGTCAAAGCTGGGATTAGGTGGGTGTCCCAGCCCTTCGCGCTGTTTAAGAAAAGTGGAATGGGAGTGAGTTGTCAAAGCTGGGGCTAGGTGGGTGTCCCAGTTTTCTAACGATGGCGGAAGAATCCATTTACGTGAACGTTCGATTACGCCTGACGGCTAATCTAACCTACGGGTTAAAGTAGAGTTAAGAAGACACCGGTTTCGGCCGGTGTCAGGTGACAACTGAATATGTACACCTAAATTCTGAGTTAAAGAGTGATTTTTCCTTTCTTTTTTATAATATTCTCTTTTTTCTTCGCATTTTTATTGTTAATCCACAGTGTAGAGACATTTTCTTCTTTTTTGATGTTTTTAATGCTGTTTGATATGGCGCCCTCTAATTCTGTACGATTTATCTCTTTTCCATCAGGAGCCGTTTGTTTTATTTCTATGGGCATGTTTTTTTCCTCCTTATAGCTCTGAACAATACCTTCAACTTCTATATATAAAGTATCGTACATAACTTGCGTAACTTCAATTATGTGTACCTGCTGTTTTCCATCCTTACTGAAGTGGGATACATCTGGGCCAGATAAATTATCTAATGATATTGCATGTGAAACACATGTATAAACATTATAACACTTAGGATAATAATCTGCGGCGTATTCCCCCCCCGAGCCAGCATAACGGACTTGGTTTTTACTACCTATATTGAATTCAGATGTAATATTCCAATCGATTATTCTTATTTGAATATACTCTAACCTATTTTCACCTCTGTCTGAAAGCCAATTAGACACTGTCATGTATACAGTGCTATCAATAAGATTTAGCATTAATGCTTGGTGAAGAACTATCTGACGGTATGTACCACTATAAAAAACTATGAATGGGTCTGGTGTATAACCCTCGATAGCATATCCAGATAAATAAAGATACTTGTGTATATTTGATTCAGCCTTTGAACCATCCGTATATGTCCACAGCGAATCACATGCAGCTTCCGAGTCCGAAACAATAACTGTTGTCATTTTATTTTAAACCGTTAATAAATTTTTAATATAAGCTAAGAAGTAGTTGTTATTAGATTATACATTTGAGTTTTTGGGGTGAAAAGTATTTATTTAATAATGGATGTCGAGGTGTTGTAATGGATATTACTCAGTTAGTTTACCACTCTAAGTTAACTGATAAATAAAAACGGCGCCTTAACGGCGCCGTTTTTATTTCACTGAACCAACCAAAATCACTGAAGCAGGGAAATATCCGCGACTTGCAGGAACAGGTTGCGCAGGTTGTTCAGCAGTGCCAGACGGTTGGCCTTGAGGGCTTCGTCGTCGGCCATCACCATCACCTCGTTGAAGAAGGTGTCGACCGGTTCGCGCAGGGCGGCCAGACGGGTGAGGGCGGCCTGATAGTCACCGGCGGCGAACAGCGGAGCCAGTTCGGCTTGCAGGGCAGCAACCTGGGTGGCCAGCGCTTTCTCGGCGGCATCCTGCAACAGTTCCGGTTTGACGGCAGTCGGCAGTTCGCCTTCGACCTTGGCCAGAATGTTGCTCACGCGCTTGTTGGCGGCGGCCAGGGCCAGTGCGGCATCCAGGCTGCGGAAGTGGCTGACGGCCTTGACGCGACGATCGAAGTCCAGCGGACGGGTCGGGCGGCGGGCCAGTACGGCCAGCACCACGTCGGCACCTATGCCTTCGTCCTGATAGGCGGCGCGGAAGCGGCCCAGCATAAAGTCGACCACGTCGGTAACGACGGTCTTGTTGGTCAGCTTGTCGCCGTAGACGCGTACCGCTTCTTCCACCAGTTCAACCAGATCCAGATCCAGCTGCTTCTCGGTCATGATGCGCAGGGCACCGATGGCGGCGCGGCGCAGGGCGAAGGGATCCTTGTCGCCTTTGGGCAGCATGCCGATGCCGAAGATACCGGCCAGGGTATCGAGCTTGTCGGCCAGCGCCACGGCGCAGGCTTCCAGCGCGGACGGCAGGGCATCACCGGCGAAGCGCGGCATGTACTGCTCGTTGAGGGCCACGGCCACCACTTCGTCTTCGCCGTCGTGACGGGCGTAGTGCATCCCCATGACACCCTGGGTGCTGGCGAACTCGCCGACCATGTTGGTCATCAGATCGCACTTGGAGAGCAGACCGGCACGCTTGGCCTGAGCCACGTTGGCGCCGATGCGCTCGGCGATGAAGCCGGCGACGGTCTCGATGCGCTCGACCTTGGCCCGGACTGTGCCGAGCTGTTGCTGGAACAGCACGGTTTCAAGGCGCGGCAGGCGGGAGGCCAGGGTCTGCTTGAGGTCGGTCTTGAAGAAGAACTCGGCGTCAGACAGACGGGGGCGAACCACCTTCTCGTTGCCGCTGATGATCTGGCTCGGGTCTTTCGACTCTATGTTGGTGACGAAGATGAACTTCGGCAGCAGCTTGCCGCTCTTGTCGTAGACCGGGAAGTACTTCTGGTCACCCTTCATGGTGTGAACCAGGGCCTCGGCCGGAACGGCCAGGAACTTCTCTTCGAAGTTGGCGGTCAGCACCACAGGCCACTCGACCAGTGCGGTGACTTCTTCCAGCAGGGCGTCGTCCAGATCGGCCACGCCACCGAAGGCGGCGGCGGCCGCTTCGACGTCAGCCTTGATCTTGGCCTTGCGAGCCATAAAATCGGCCACCACCATGCCGCGCTCCAGCAGGATCTGCGGGTACTGGTCGGCATTGTCGATTTGGAACTCGCTCTCGCCCATAAAGCGGTGACCGCGGATGGTGCGGGCAGAGTCGATCCCCAGGATGTGGGCAGGCACGAGATCGCCGTCCAGCAGCAGGGTCACGGTGAAGACCGGACGCACGAACTGGATGGTCTTGTCGCCCCAGCGCATCATCTTGGGGATGGGCAGCTTGGCCAGAGATGAAGCTACAAGCTCACCCAGCAGCTCGCGCGCCGGACGACCTTCAACCTTGGCGGTGTGAACCAGCCACTCGCCTTTGTCGGTGACCAGACGCTCGGCCTGCTCCACCGTGATGCCGTTGCCACGGGCCCAGCCTTCGGCGGCCTTGGTCGGCTTGCCTTCGGCATCGAACGCCTGGGAGACGGCCGGGCCGCGCTTCTCGACGCTCTTGCTCGGCTGCTCGCTGGCCAGCTCACTTACTTTCAGCGCCAGGCGGCGCGGTGAGGCGAACCACTCGACGTCGCCGAAGGCCAGATCGGCCTTGGTCAGCTCGGCTTTGAAGTTGTCGGCAAAGGCTTCGGCCAGGGTGCGCAGCGCCTTGGGTGGCAGCTCGGCGGTACCGATCTCTACCAGAAATGTATGTTGTGCCATGTCCGTTCCTTAACCTTGCTTGTTCTCAGTGCGCTGACACATGGGGAAGCCCAGCGCCTCGCGGGAGGCGTAGTAAGCCTCGGCCACGGCCTTGGTCAGGGTGCGAATGCGCAGTATGTAGCGCTGACGCTCGGTGACCGAGATGGCCTTGCGGGCATCCAGCAGGTTGAAGGAGTGCGCGGCCTTGAGGATGCGCTCGTAGGCGGGCAGGGGCAGCGGTTTTTCCAGTGCCAGCAGGTGCTGGGCTTCCTTCTCGTACTGCTCGAAGCAGTGGAACAGGAAGTCCACGTCGGCGTGTTCGAAGTTGTAGGTGGACTGCTCCACCTCGTTCTGGTGGAACACATCGCCGTAGGTGGTCTTGCCCAGCGGGCCATCGGACCAGACCAGGTCGTAGACGCTGTCCACGCCCTGGATGTACATGGCCAGACGCTCCAGACCATAGGTGATCTCGCCGGTGACCGGCTTGCACTCGAGGCCGCCAACCTGCTGGAAGTAGGTGAACTGAGTCACTTCCATGCCGTTGAGCCAGACTTCCCAGCCCAGACCCCAGGCACCCAGCGTCGGGTTTTCCCAGTTGTCTTCCACGAAGCGGATGTCGTGGATCTCGGGATCCATGCCCAGCTCCTTCAGGGAGCCGAGGTAGAGTTCCTGGATGTTGTCGGGGGACGGCTTGATGATCACCTGGAACTGGTAATAGTGCTGCAGGCGGTTCGGGTTCTCACCGTAGCGGCCGTCGGTGGGACGGCGGGACGGTTGCACGTAGGCGCAGGCGATGGGCTCCGGGCCCAGGGCGCGCAGGCAGGTCATGGGGTGGGAGGTACCGGCACCCACTTCCATATCCAGCGGCTGAATGATGGTACAGCCCTGGCGGGACCAATAGTCCTGCAGCTGCAGGATCAGGCCCTGAAAGGTTTTGACATCGAATTTTTGCATAGTGTTTTTCGCGCGAAGTGAAATCAGAGCAAGATTTGCTGAATGTGAACCGAAGGAGTATACCGTCTGGCATGGTCGGATAATAGGCGAAATTGTAGGGGATTCATGGGGCGGGGCTGCGCCGGGCCTGGTTGGCCCGGGATGAAAGCCCCGTCATGTTGCCGACGAAATCCCCTTGTCGGACAGAGAGTCGGACAGAGAAAAATAACAGGAGACGAGGAATGGAACTGCGCTGCGCCTGGGTGACCAAGGACCCGGAATATATCGAATACCATGACAGACAGTGGGGGCGGCCGGTGCGCGACCCGCGGGAGTTGTTTGCCAAGCTCTGCCTCGATGGCCAGCAGGCGGGGCTCTCCTGGATCACCATTCTCAAGCGCACCGACAGCTATTACCGCGCCTATGCCGATTTCGATCCCACCCTCATCGTCCGGTTCGACGAGCAGGATGTGGAGCGGCTGATGCAGGACAAAGGCATCATCCGCAACCGCCTCAAGGTGCAGTCGATCATCAAAAACGCCCGCGCCTATCTGGCGTTGCAAGAGCAGGGGATCGACTTCGCGGACTATCTGTGGGGCTTCGTCGGCGGCGTCCCCATGGTCAATCGGCGGCAGGGCAACGGCGACATTCCCGCCACCTCGCCAGAGTCTGACGCCATGGCCAAGGCCCTCAAGAAGCTCGGCTTCACCTTCGTCGGCAGCACCATCTGCTACGCCTTCATGCAGGCGGTGGGCATGGTGAACGATCATCTGGTGACCTGCCCCTGTCACGCCGAGTGCCAGCAGTCAGGGGCGCCGGAATAAGCGGCCGGAGCAGACGAAAAAGGGAGGCAGGCTGCCTCCCTTCTTCGTTGTGGGGCCGTCATCAATCGGGTTGAAGGGTGTGGCTCAGCGCCTCGCACAGCTCGTCGCTGCTCATCAGCCGCACGAAGGGGCCGGCCAGGGTGGCGTTGTGGTGGGCGATGATCTGGGTTGCAGCAAGCTGCGGGGTATCCATGCAGGTGTGGGCATCGCTCACCAGCACCACGGCGTAGCCGAGATCCGCCGCCGCCCGGCAGGTGCTGTCTATGCAGTACTGGGTCTTCATGTCGGTGACTATCAGGGTCTGCACCCCGCCCTCCTTCAGCCAGCCATCGAGGCCGGTGCCTTGAAAGGCATTGGGTCTGTGCTTGTCGAACACCCGATCGGCCTCGCCGACGACCAGCCCAGGGGCAAGCTGCCAAAGCGGACTGCCGGCGGCTATGGGGCTACCGGCCGGGCCCGTGTGGCGCACCGCCAGCACGGGGACACTGGCGGCGCGGGCCGCCTGGCTCAGGCGATTGATGTTGGCCAGGGTCTCGGCACCGGCATGGGGCGCCTCCGGGCCGTGAAGAAGGCCGACCTGGAGGTCGATGACGAGCAGGGCGGGGTGGGGCAGGGATGACATGGGCATGGCTCCGTGAGGAATGTCCCCCACTCTGGGGTCACCGGCCGTCGAGCGGCAACCCCGCATCTGGGGGGCGGCAGGCGCTGCCCCACCTTGCCCGCCCTGCCGCCGCGCCAGCTCCATCCTCCTTGCCCTTATGCCGGCGCCGGGAGTGATGAGCGATCATCTCGTCGGCCGCTGCTAGGCTAGGTGTCAGCGGGGCAGGGGCCCATTTCCGCTGTTCGGTACAGCTGGCATACAGTCACTCCTGCTCAAAATCGGTCCATCAACATTGAGGGTTAATCCATGTCACTGAATTCATCTCGCATTCGCACGGCCGGCAGTCTGATCCTGGCGGCTTGCTCTCTGCTGGCCGTCCTGCCTGCTCATGCGGCCGATCGCCAGGACTCCCGCGATGTGCGTCAGGAGGTGCGTCCCGAGGTCCGCGATGCCAAGCAGGATTGCCGCGAAGCCGACCAGAAGGACAACTACGAGTGCCGTCAGGACAAGCGTGAAGTCAAACAGGACGTCAGAGAGAAAGCCAACGACGTCAAACGCTGATGAACGCGCCCGATTAGCCCGCAAGCGGCATATCGGGCCCTCAGCCGAGCAGGCTCGCCGCCCCCAAGGGCCTGCGAGCCTGCTGGCGGGTAACTCGCCAGACACCACCACCCGTGAATTCATATAAATCAGTTGCCGGATGCCCCGCCATCTCGTCGACCCCGTGGAGTTAATCATGAAGAAATGTGCCTTTATCTTGCTGGCTGCCAGCGCCCTGCTCTCCTCGTTGCCGGCGCAGGCAACCGAACAGGCCGCAGAGCGCCGTGATGCCCGTGACGTGCGTCAGGACACCCGGGATGAATCCCGCGATGCCAAGCAGGAGTGCCGTGAAGGCGTGGTCGGCAATGCCGATTGCCGTCAGGATCATCGCGACAGCAAGCAGGAGGGCCGAGACGAGGCCCGCGACGTCAAATATTGATCCTGACAAGCCGCCTCCCTGTCGGGTCGCCATGCTGGCGCCCGTCCCGCGGTTATCTTGACCCCAGTGTATAATTCAGACATCCCAAGCCGGTGTATTTCGTTTAGCCAAGGAGCCACCATGAAGAAGACCGTATTCGCGCTGCTTGCAGCCACAGCCTTGTTGGCTGCCCTGCCTGCACAGGCAACCAAACAGGCCCAGGAGCGTCGTGAAGCCCGCGATGTGCGTCAGGATACCCGTCAGGAATCCCGCGACGCCAAGCAGGAGTGCCGCGAAGGCCTGGTGGGCAATGCCGATTGCCGTCAGGAGCACCGCGACAACAAGCAGGAAGGGCGTGACGAGGCGCGCGACATCAAATATTGATGTCCGGCCTGCCCGGGCAGGCAGCACTCATGCCATTCACGGCATGACACAGGGGGGCTTTGGCCCCCCTGTTCATATCCGTAATGCGCGCGTCACACTCTGGCGCCTCTCTGGGTTAGAATGCGCGGCCATCGGCTAGAGTCGTTCTTTTTCAGAGGTTTTTTCATGCATTTCAAGAAACTGGTTCCTGCACTTGCCCTGACCATCGCCATGACAGGCTGTACCACCAATCCCTATACCGGTGAATCCCAGACCTCCAAGGGCGCCTGGGGCGCACTGGCCGGTGCCGCCACCGGCGCTGCCGTGGGCGCGCTCTCCTCCAGCAAGGGTGATCGCAAGAAGGGCATACTGACCGGTGTGGCCGCTGGCGCCGCCCTGGGTGGCGGCATCGGTTACTACATGGATGTGCAGGAAGCCAAGCTGCGCGAGAAGCTGCAGGGCACCGGCGTCAGCGTGACTCGCAACGGCGATCAGCTGATCCTCAACATGCCGAACAATGTCACCTTCGACAGCTCCAGCGCCCAGCTCAAAGCCGCCGGTGCCAACACCCTGTCCGGCGTGGCCATGGTGGTTGCCGAGTTCGACAAGACCCGCCTGAACGTGGTCGGCCACACCGACAGCACCGGCTCCCGCGAGCTGAACATGAAGCTCTCCGCCCAGCGTGCCGATGCCGTCGCCGCCCAGCTGATCGGTCAGGGCGTGACCGGCAGCCGCATCGCCACCAGCGGCGTGGGCCCGGATCAGCCGGTTGCCACCAACAGCACAGCCGCCGGCAAGGCCCAGAACCGTCGTGTGACCATTACCCTGACCCCGACTGCCTAAGTCGCCCGGTTGCCGGTAACGAAAAGGCCCCGCCAGTGATGGCGGGGCCTTTTGCTATCTCAGGCTGGGCGGGCGGCTCAGATCGCCGCGGTCAGCTGCACTTCCACCTTGTAGCCTTCGTGGGCCAGGCGGGCCTGCACGCAGGCGCGAACGGGTGCTGTACCGGCCGGTATCCAGGCATCCCACTGGGCGTTGAAGGCGGCTATGTCGCCAATGTCCTTGAGATAGATGTTGGCCATCAGGATCTTGTCGACCCCGGAACCGTTGGCTTCCAGCAGGCGTTGCAGGCTGCTCAGCACTTCGCGGGTCTGCTGGTGAATGTCGGCCTCGTCGGTGGCGGGGACTTCCACCACATAGAGGGTGCCGTTGTGGATGACAACATCAGACCAGCGGGCCGTGGTGCCGATTCGGGTAATCGTCATGGATTGCTCCGGTACAGGGGCTCATTGACCCTTGCGGATCAGATAGCGATAGGGGGCCTGCTCTGTCTCGCTGGCGATCAGGGTGTGATCCATGAAGCGGCAGAAACTCGGGATGTCGCGGGTGGTGGAAGGGTCGTCGGCACTGACCAGCAGGGTCTCGCCTTCGGCCATCAGCCGCACTTTCTTGCGAACCATCATCACGGGCTCAGGGCAACGAAGCCCGATTGCGTCCAACTCATGAGTTGCGTTGCAGAATAAAGCACTCATCAATAATCAACCTTCAACCAATTCAGCTGCCAATGATACTCAAGGCGAAAAAATAATCAAACATCAGGGTCTTCGAGCAGCATATGTAACCAAAGTGTGATCCGGCTCTATCCAGACCTTGCCCGATGAGTAATATAAAAATTGAACCATATTCAACAAGGAGGTGTGAATATGCAGGTCTCCTACGGCAGATTGCAAGCCTACGCAGGCATGGGGTTCCTGTCGTTCGCCATGATAGTGCTGGGCAGCCCGATCGGAAACACCGGCACCTGGTTCGGGTCCATGGTGATGATAGGGCTGGGGCTCTGGATCGAGCTCAGCGACTACTACGACGAGGATGAGGACGAGAACGATCAATCCTGAATCGGATGACGATTCACCCACAAAGGCGGAGCGATTCCGCCTTTGTCATTTCTGCTCCGCGCCTGAGCGGGTCGAGCGCATGGCCCGCTCCAGCTGCTGCGCCGTCTGCTCCGGGTTGGCCTTGGGGTCGTTGAAGAAGCTGCTCAGCACATCCATGATCCCCTGGCGCATGTTGGTCGGCACGGCCATGCCCTCCGCCATGCTGGGCAGCAGGTTGCCGTCCCGCTCCGCCCGTTGGAAGTCATGGTAGGAGCGGATGGCGCAGCGATCGAACTTGCTCATGTCAGGCTGGGTGAGGGCGGGGATGGAGCCCTTCACCCGGTTGAACTCCTCCTGGAATCGCGGCGTCATCAGCAGGCGGGCCAGCTCGCCCTGGGCTTGTAGCTGGGCGGGATCCCGTTGCTTGAACATGGCGATGGAGTCCAGGTTGTAGCTGAAGAGACCTTGGCTTCCCGGGCTTGGCAGGCAGTCGATGTCCTCTCCGGGTCTGTAGTTGCCGGCGCTCAGCTCCCCCTTCACCCAGTCCCCCATGATCTGCATGGCGGCGCCGCCGCTCTCCAGCAGGTTGGTGGCCTGGTGCCACTTCAGGCCGGCGTATTTTTCCGGCACATAGGCGCGCAGCTGCTGGAAGCGGGTCAGCACCCGCACCATGTCGGGGCCGGTCAGGGTGGCGCTGTCCTGCTCCAGGAAGGCCTTGCGATAGAAGGCCTTGCCCCCTTCACCGAGTGCCACCGTCTCGAACAGCACCGCCAGCTGCCAGGGCTCGTTGCCGATGGCCAGCGGCGTGACGCCCTGCGCCTTGAGCTGCTCCGCCACCGTCATGAAGTGCTCCCAGTCGGTGGGGGGCGTCAGCCCCAGCCGCTCGAACAGCTTGCGGTTGAGCCACAGCCAGTTGACCCTGTGGATGCCGGTGGGCACCGCCATCAGGGCGCCGTTCTGGCTGAGGGTGTCACGGACCATGGGGGAGAGCTGCGGGTACCAGCCGAGGTGCTCGGCCATGGGGCTGAGGTCGCGCAGGAAACCCAGGCTGGCCCACTCGTGCAGCTCATAGCCCTTGAGGTGCGCCGCCTCCGGCGGATTGGCCGCCAGCGCCCGGCTTTTCAGCACCGTCATGGCGCTCTTGCCGCCGCCGCCCTGCACCGCGAAGTCGTTCCACTGGTTGCCCTGTTCGGCCCATTCCGATTTGAGCACTTCCACCGCCTTGGCCTCGCCGCCGGATGTCCACCAGTGCAACACCTCCACCTGGGAGGCGGCGACGGGCAGGGAGAGCAGGGTGACAATGGCAAACGGGAACAACTTCATACTGTGACTGCCTTGATTGAAGGAGAGTGGCCGGTGCCGACCGCACGCCACCAGTGCAGCACCCCGACGCGCTGGGAGGCGGCGACGGGCAGAGACAACAGGGCGATGACAGAGAACGACAACCACTTCATAAGCGTTACTGCCTTGGTAGGGAGAGGGTGGCCTGCAGGCCGCCCTGGGGGCGATTTTCCAGCACCAGATCGCCGCCGTGGGCGTGGGCTATGTTGCGGGCTATGCCAAGACCCAGTCCGGTTCCGGCGGAATCCGTACTGAGGCGGTAGTAGGGCTCGAAGATGCGCTCGAACTGATCCTCCGGCAGACCGGGGCCCTCGTCCATGATGAAGAGGATCAGCATCTCTTCGTCATCCATCAGGATGACGCGCACCCGGTGGCCGTACTTGATGCCGTTGTCCACCAGGTTGCCGATGCAACGCTTGAGGGCCAGCAGCTTGCCGCGATAGGGCCACTTGCAGTGCCCCTCTATGGTGAGCAGATCCTCGTGCAGGTTCATGGCCTCCGCCATCTGTTCCAGCAGGGCATTGATGTCGATGAGCTCGAGGTTCTCGTGAATGTCGGTCTCTTTCACCGTTTGCAGCGCCCCCTTCACCATCAGCTCCAGCTCGTCCAGATCCTTGTTGAACTTGGCTATCTGGGCTTCGTCGTCGAGCAGTTCGACCCGCAGCCGCAGCCGGGTGATGGGGGTCTTGAGATCGTGGGAGATGGAGCTGAACAGCCGCTCTCTGTCGTCTATGAAGCGGCGGATGCGCTGCTGCATGATGTTGAAGGCGCGGGTCGCCGCCACTATCTCGGAGGCACCCTCCTCCTTGAGGGAGGGCTGATCTATGTCCTTGCCGAGGTTGACCGCCGCCTTGGCCAGCCGGCGAAGGGGCCGGGTCTGCCAGCGCACCAGCATGAAGGTGAAGAAGCAGAGGAAGACAGTCATCAGGGCGATGAAGCGCACCTGGTTGCTCGGCATGACGGTGTCATCCAGCGTCATGTAGGGGGCGGGCAGCAGGGCCGCCAGATAGAGCCACTCACCCGGCTCTATCTCGATCTGGGTCACCAGCACCGGCGGATTGATGGGCTCCAGCGACAGGGTATAGCGGGCCCAGGAGGAGGGCAGGTCTGCCAGCAGGGTGTCGTTGTTGAAGACGTGCAGCTCCTCGGGCCGCGAGAAGTCCACCTTGATCGCCATGGCGTCGGAGAGCTTGCGGGTCAGCACCTCCTCCACCTCTTTGAGCACCAGCGTCTTGCGCTCGCTGTCCGGGATGGCGCTGATGTGGATCTCCTCTTCATTCAGGGAGACGAAGAAACGGCTGCCCCCCATGTTGCGCAGCTGATCCAGGGCGATGTGGCGGTATTGCAGCGGCAGGGACTTGAAGAAGTTGACTGTGGAGGCGGCGGAGAGCGCCAGGTTGCGGGTGGTGCTGAGCATGCCCTCCAGCTCCCGCTTCTGGATCTGCTGCATCCAGATGCCGGTGAGTATGGTCTGGGAGAGCAGGATGGCGAGCAGCAACAGCAGCAGCATCCGTGACAGCAGGGAGCGGGGGACCAGTGCCTGCCAGAATCGCCGACCTCTCATGGGATCTCGTGCCTCTTGTCAGTCAGCATGCTGTTGCTACCTTTTTACCCTTCACGGGATCTCGTGTACTTCCGCGATCAGCATGTAGCCGCTGCCGCGTATGGTCTTGATGATGCGCGGGCTCTTGCCGTTGTCACCCAGCTTCTGGCGCAGACGGCTGATCTGCACATCGATGCCGCGCTCCATGGGCAGGCTCTCGCGGCCCCGGGTGGCATCGGAGATGGTGTCCCTGTCCAGCACCACGCCGGGCTGTTGCAGGAACATGCCGAGCAGCAGGGCGTCGCTGCCGGAGAGATCCAGCAGGCTGCCGTCGTCGTGGGTCAGCTGGTGACTCAGGGTGTCCAGGGTCCAGTCGGCGAAGCGCAGGCGGCGGCTCGGCTCTTTTTCTTTCTCCGGCTGGCGGAATTCGGCACGGCGCAGCAGCGCCTTGATGCGGGCTTGCAGCTCGCGCGGGCTGAACGGCTTGGCGATGTAGTCGTCGGCGCCGAGTTCGAGGCCGATCACCCGATCCGCCTCATCGGAGGCAGCGGTGAGCATGATGATGGGTACCTGGGAGTCGCGACGGATCTGCTGGCACAGGGTAAAGCCGTCGTCGCCTGGCATCATGATATCGAGAATGATGAGGTCCGGGCTGTGCAGGGCGAGTTGCTGGCGCATCTCGTTGCCCTCGGCCGCCGTCAGTACCTGAAAACCCGCCCGGGTCAGGTATTCGTTGAGTAGCTCGCGGATCTCCTGATCGTCGTCGACGATAAGCAGTTGTTTGCTCGTTGACATATGTATGTGCATCCACCCATTTTTTTGTGCAGATTGAACCTGTCGGGGGAGCAAAAAGCAAGCAAGGCCCCCCTCTAATGTGAAGTTATGGGCAATATAGCCCCCGAATCGGCCCTGATCGGGATATCGGAATAAAAAAGGCCGACCCAAACGGGCCGGCCAACACGCAGATTCCGACGGCAGGTGCGCACCCCGTGTGGCGCGCTCCACAGACTCGACAACGGGCCGGACGGGCCGACCCCAAAAAGACAATGCAGGCTCACGCTTGGCGTGAGCCGCTTAGATCACACCCGCTCGAACACTGTGGCTATGCCCTGACCCAGGCCGATGCACATGGTGGCGACCCCCAGGGTGGCATCCTTCTCTTCCATCAGGTTGATCAGGGTGGTGGAGATACGGGCACCGGAGCAGCCGAGGGGGTGACCCAGGGCGATGGCGCCGCCGTTCAGGTTCACCTTCTCGTCCACCAGATCCTGCAGGCCGAGATCCTTGACGCAGGGCAGGGACTGGGCGGCGAAGGCCTCGTTCAGCTCGAACAGGTCGATGTCACCGACGGTCAGACCGGCACGCTTGAGCGCCTTCTGGGTGGCCGGCACAGGGCCGTAACCCATGATGGCGGCGTCACAGCCGGCAATGGCCATGGCGCGCACCCGGGCGCGGGGGGTGAGGCCCAGCGCCTTGGCGCGATCCGCGCTCATCACCAGCATGGCGGCGGCGCCGTCGGATAGGGCCGAGGAGGTGCCTGCGGTGACGGTACCGTTGACCGGGTCGAACACCGGGCGCAACTGGCCCAGGGTCTCGACCGTGGTCTCCGGGCGGATCACTTCGTCATAGTCGTAGAAGAAGCGGGCGCCGCTGGCGTCATGGCCTTCCAGCCCGACGATCTCTCTGGCGAAGCGCCCTTCCACGGTCGCGGCATAGGCGCGGCGGTGGGAGCGGGCGGCAAACTCGTCCTGCTGCGCTCGGCTGATGCCGTGCAGCTTGCCGAGCATCTCGGCGGTCAGCCCCATCATGCCGGAGGCTTTCGCCACCGATTTCGCCATGCCCGGGTGGAAGTCGACGCCGTGGCTCATGGGCACATGGCCCATGTGCTCGACGCCGCCGATGATGAAGATGTCCCCATCACCCACCGCAATGGCGCGGGAAGCGTCATGCAGCGCCTGCATGCTTGATCCGCACAGACGGTTGACGGTGACCGCCCCCACCTGCTTCGGAATACCAGCCAGCAGTGAGGCGTTGCGGGCTATGTTGAAGCCCTGCTCCAGGGTCTGCTGCACGCAGCCCCAGTAGATGTCTTCGATTTCGTTCGGGTCTAGGTTGGGGTTGCGCAGCAGGATGGAGCTCATCAGGTGCGCGGACAGATCTTCTGCACGCACGTTGCGGAAGGCGCCGCCCTTGGACCGGCCCATGGGGGTCCGGATACAGTCGACAATGACTACGTCTTTCATGAATGGATCTCCTTTCCGCAATCAGTAGAAGGTTTTGCCCTGGGCAGCCATCTCACGCAGCTTGTCGCTGACGCGGTAGAGCGGGCCCAGATCGGCATACTGGTCGGCCATGGCCACGTAACGATCCAGACCAATGGTGTCCAGATAGCGGAACACGCCACCACGGAAGGGAGGGAAGCCCAGACCATAGACCAGCGCTATGTCGGCCTCGGCCGGCGTGGCGACTATGGCCTCTTCCAGGCAGAGCACCACCTCGTTGATCATGGGGATCATCATGCGGGCTATGATGGCGTCCTTGTCGAAATCCTGTTTCGGCTTGGCAATGGGGGCCAGCAGCTCGTAAGCGGCCACATCGGCCACCTTCTTCGGCTTGCCCTTCTTGTCCTGCTCGTAGGCGTAGAAGCCCTTGCCATTCTTCTGACCGAAGCGGCTGGCGTCGTACATCACATCGATGGCGGTGCGACCTTCCTTGCTCATGCGCGCCGGGAAGCCCTGCGCCATGACGTCACCGGCATGGTGACCGGTGTCGATGCCGACCACGTCCAGCAGGTAGGCCGGGCCCATGGGCCAGCCGAACTCTTTCTCCATCACCTTGTCGACGGCGGCGAAGTCGGCGCCATCGGCGACCAGCTTGTTGAAGCCGAAGAAGTAGGGGAAGAGCACCCGGTTGACGAAGAAGCCCGGGCAGTCGTTGACCACCACCGGCGACTTGCCCATGGCGGCGGCATAGGCCACCACGCGGTTGATGGTTTCATCGGAGGTCTGCTCGCCACGGATGATCTCCACCAGCGGCATGCGGTGCACCGGGTTGAAGAAGTGCATGCCGCAGAAGTTCTGCGGACGCTTCAGCCCCTTGGCCAGCAGGGAGATGGGGATGGTGGAGGTGTTGCTGGCGAGGACGGCGTCGTCACCGATAATGCCTTCCACTTCGCCCAGCACGGCGGCCTTCACCTTGGGATTCTCGACCACGGCTTCAACCACCAGATCCACGTGCTTGACGCTGTCATAGCTCAGGGTCGGGGTGATGGCGGAGAGCACCTGGCCCATCTTGATGCCATCGATGCGGCCCTTCTCGAGCTGGCCGTTGAGCAGCTTGGTGGCTTCGCCCATGCCAAGCGCCAGCGCCTTCTCGTTGATGTCCTTCATCACCGCCGGAATGCCCTTGCTGGCGGACTGGTAGGCGATGCCGCCCCCCATGATGCCGGCACCCAGTACGGCGGCGTGGCTTGTGGCCTTGGCAGCTTGCTTGGCCGCCTTCTTGGCCAGCGCCTTGATGTGCTGATCGTTCAGGAAGATGCCGACCAGCGCCTTGGCCACGTCGGTCTTGGCCAGCTTGATGAAACCTTGCGCCTCGACGTTGAGCGCCTCGTCGCGGCTCATGCCGGCGGCGGCCTCGACGGTTTTGACTGCTGTCATGGGCGCCGGATAGTGCTTGCCCGCTACGGCGGCAACCATGCCGGCAGCTGTGGTGAAGCTCATCATGGCTTCCAGCTTGGAGAGGCGCAGCGGCGCCTTCTTGGCGGCGCGACGGCGCTGCCAGTCCAGCTTGCCCGCGATGGCGTCTTTGATCATCTGCACCGCAGCGCTCTGCAGCGCAGCGGGGGCGACCACGGCGTCGATGGCGCCTACCTTGAGGGCGTCATCGGCACGGTAATCCTTGCCTGTGGTGATCCACTCCAGGGCGTTGTCGGCGCCGATCAGGCGCGGCAGACGGACTGTGCCGCCAAAGCCTGGCATGATGCCGAGTTTGGTCTCGGGCAGGCCGATCCTGGCAGTGGTGTCAGCCAGACGGAAATCGGTGGAGAGTATGGTCTCGCAGCCGCCGCCCAGGGCGTGGCCCTTGATGGCGGACAGGGTCGGCACCGGCAGATCTTCGATGGCGCTGAAGATGTCGTTGGCCTTTTTCAGCCAGCCGAGCAGATCTTCTTGCGGCAGATCGAACAGTTCCAGGAATTCGGTGATGTCGGCGCCGACGATAAAGGCGTCTTTGCCGGAGGTGAGGATCAGACCCTTCAAATCGGCTTGTTGCTGTAATGCGGCGATCGCTTCGCTCAGCGAGAGCAGGGTAGCGCGATCCAGCTTGTTGACTGAACCCGGGGCATCAAACCTCAGCTCGGCAATGCCGTGTTCGAGGTAGCTGACCGACAGGGTTTCGCCTTGGTAGATCATGAGAGTGTCTCCTTGTTCCCACGCGGTGGGGGGCTTTGCTCCTTTCTCCCCAGCAGGGGGCGAGGCTCACTATTGATCCAAAAGGAGACATTTTCAACACCTATTTAAAACATTTGTTTAACAGATCTCGAGTAAAAGCTCCTCATCACAAAACGGGCAAAATAGAGGCGCCTTGCGGCGCCTGCTCTGGATATGAGTCCTTTATCAACTGGCCAGTTCCGGCCTGTTGCGATACTGGTTCAGCACCTCGGGGTCGGCGAGGGCATGGGTGTTGTTGACCGGCCTGTTGTGCACCACTTCCCGCACCGCCAGCTCGACTATCTTGCCGGACTTGGTGCGGGGGATGGCATCCACCTGCAGGATGCGGGCGGGCACGTGGCGGGCCGTGCTGTGCTCGCGGATCTGCTGGCGAATGCGCTCGCGCAGGGGCTCATCCAGTTTCATGCCAGCCTTGAGCTTGACGAAAAGCACCACCCGCTCGTCCTGCTGCCACTGCTGGCCGATGACGATGCTCTCCTCCACCTCGTCGAGCTGCTCCACGTAGCGGTAGATTTCGCTGGTACCGATGCGCACGCCCCCCGGGTTGAGGGTGGCATCGGATCGGCCGTAGAAGAGGATGCCGCCGCTCGGGGTCAGCTCTATCCAGTCCCCGTGGCACCAGATGTTGTCGAACCGCTCGAAGTAGGCGGCGTGGTACTTGTCGCCGTTCTCGTCGCCCCAGAAGTAGATGGGCTGGGCCGGGAATGGCTTAGTGCAGACCAGCTCCCCCTTCTCGCCCTGTACCGGCTGGCCCGCCTCGTTGAACACCTGCACCGCGAGGCCGAGACCGCGGCCCTGGCTCTCGCCGCGATAGACGGGGCTCAAGGGGTTGCCGATGACGAAGCAGGAGCAGATGTCGGTGCCGCCGGAGATGGAGCTGAGTTGCACATCCTGTTTGATCCCCTGATAGACATAGTCAAACCCCTCCGGCGACAGCACAGATCCGGTGCTGCAGATAAGCCGCAGGGCCGGCAACTGGTGGGTGGTGATCGGGGCATAACCCTGCTTGTGCAGGGCATCCAGATACTTGGCCGAGGTGCCAAACAGGCTGACCTGCTCGTCGCGGGCGAGATCCCAGAGCGCGTTGCCATCCGGGTAGAAGGGAGAGCCGTCGTAGAGCACCAGGGTGGCGCCGGAGGCGAGGGCGCTCACCAGCCAGTTCCACATCATCCAGCCGCAGGTGGTGAAGTAGAACACCCGTTCCCCCGGCTTGATGTCGCAGTGCAGCTGGTGCTCTTTCAGGTGCTGTAGCAGGGTGCCGCCTATGCCGTGGACTATGCACTTGGGTTTGCCCGTGGTGCCGGAGGAGTAGAGGATGTAGAGCGGATCGTTGAAGGCCATGGACTCGAAGGCGAGCTGGGCCCCGGGCTGGCTCGCCAGCACCTGATGCCAGTCGTGACCGAGCTGCAGGGGGTTGCCAAGCAGGGGGATCATCACAGTCTGCTCTATGCTGTCTAACTGGCTCACCACGCTGGCGACCTTGGCCTGAATGTCGATGGCCTTGCCGCCATAGCGGTAGCCATCCACCGCAAACAGCACCCGGGGCCGGGTCTGGCCGAAGCGCTCCACCACGCTGGCTTCACCGAAGTCGGGGCTGGTGGAGGTCCAGATAGCGCCCAGGCTGGTGGTGGCCAGCATGGCAACCACGGTTTCCGAAATATTGGGTAGATAGGCGGCGACCACGTCGCCACGGCCTATGCCCTGGCTGCGCAGCCACTGGGCCAGTCGGGCCACCCGATCGCCGAGCTCATGCCAGCTTAGGGTCTGGCTCTCGCCCCCTTCGAGGCGGGAGATGATGGCCGGGCTCTCGTCCTGGCGGCGCAACAGGTTCTCGGCAAAGTTGAGCCGGCTGTCGGGGAACCAGCGGGCGCGCTGCATCTCCTGGCGGTTCTCCGCCACTATGTCCCCCAGCTCTCCCTTGACGCCGCAGTGCTGCCACACCAGCGGCCAGAAACGGGTGGTCTTCTCCACCGACCATTGATAGAGATCGGCGTAGCTGCGCAGTTGCAGGCCGTGGAAGTGGTTGACCTCGGCCATGAACTGGTGGAGGTTGGAGTGCTGCATCCTGTCCTGATCCGGTTTCCACAGACAAAGGTTTTGCATGAATCGTTCCTGACTGCTGATATCTACTGTCTACCGGCAGTGTATTGAATTGTGTTTGATTTGTTAATGATTGGTTTTCTGTTGATAACAAACACTTTGTAACGCATGCGTTACCTCACGAAGCGGCAGCTTGACGGGTCGAGCCGCCCCGAGCTTGGTGTTATGCTGCTATCACATTCACCTCGGAGCAGGACGCCATGAGCAGCTACAGCCAACTTTTTGCCCAGCACCTAGACACCCTGCAGCAGCGCACCCGCGACATTCTGCAACAACAGGGGCTCAGCGGACTGGCCATCCACTCCGGCCAGACCCACCGCATCTTCCTCGACGATCAGGATTACCCCTTCAAGGTCAATCCGCACTTCAAGGCCTGGTTGCCGGTGCTGGACAATCCCCACTGCTGGCTGCTGGTGGACGGGGTGAGCAAGCCGGTGCTGCTGTTCTACCGGCCGGTGGACTTCTGGCACAAGGTGGCGGACCTGCCCAATGCCTTCTGGGTCGACTTCTTCGACATCCGCTTCCTGACCAAGCCGGAGCAGGTGGCGGATCACTTGCCAGCCGACAAGCAGGAGTGGGCCTATCTGGGCGGTCATCTCGAGGTGGCCCAGCTGGTGGGATTGGGACAGCCCAATCCGGAGGCGGTGCTCAACTACCTGCACTACCACCGTGCCTACAAGACGCCCTATGAGTTGGAGTGTCTGCGGGCGGCGAATCGGCTCGGGGTGCGCGGCCACATTGCGGCCAAGGACTCCTTCATGGCGGGGGCGAGCGAGTTCGAGATCAACCTGGCCTACATGAAGGCGGTCGGGCAGGGGGCCAATGAGGCGCCCTATGGCAACATAGTCGCCATCAACCGCAACGCGGCCATCCTCCATTACACCCATCTGTCGACCCAGCGGGTACCGGATGCGGAGCGCCACTCCTTCCTGATCGATGCCGGGGCGGATTATCACGGCTATGCCTCCGACATTACCCGCACCTGGGCCTGGCGCCGGGGCGAGTTTGCCGATCTCATCGCGGCGCTGGATGTGCAGCAGCAGGAGATCATCGCGGAGATCAAACCCGGTCGCCGCTACAGCGAGCTGCATCTGCAGATGCACCACAGACTGGCGCGCTTGCTGCAGGCTACCGAGCTGGTGGACATGTCGGTGGACGAGATGATCCACACTGGTGTCACCAATGTGTTCTTCCCCCATGGCCTGGGGCACTTCCTTGGCCTGCAGGTGCACGATGCCGGTGGCTTCATGCAGGACGAGCGGGGTACCCACCTGGCGGCGCCCGAGCAGTTCCCCTACCTGCGCTGCACCCGGGTGATGGAGGTGGGGCAGGTGTTCACCATAGAACCCGGCCTCTACTTCATCGACAGTCTGCTGGAGCCGCTGCGTCAGAGCGAGCAGGGCAAGCGGGTCAACTGGAACAAGGTCGAGGCGCTGCGCCCCTTCGGTGGCATCCGGATCGAGGACAACGTCGTCCTGCATGGGGACGGGGTGGAGAACCTCACCAGGCAAGCAGGGCTCTGATGGCGGCAGCCTATGCCATTCCGGCCGCGCCGCTGGAGCTTTGCGAGGAGATCAAGAAGAGTCGCTTCATCACCCTGATTGCCCATGCACCGACGGTCGAGGCCGCCAAGGCCTGGATCGGCGAGGTGAAGCGGCAGCACCCGACGGCCCGGCACCATTGCTGGGCCTTTGTCGCCGGGGCTCCACAAGACAGCCAGGTCTATGGCTTCAGCGATGACGGTGAACCCTCGGGCACCGCCGGCAAACCCATGCTGGCCCAGCTGATGGGGGCCGGCATCGGCGAGATAGCGGCCGTGGTGGTGCGTTACTACGGTGGCGTCCTGCTCGGGACTGGCGGCCTGGTCAAGGCCTATGGCGGCGGGGTGGGGGCTGCGCTCAAGCGGCTCGAGACCCGCATCAAGCGCCAGCAAACCCCTTCCCTTATCTGCTGCGACTATGGCGACATGGGGGCGGTGGAAGCCCTGATCTCGGCCCACCAGGGTCAGTTGCTGGCCGCCGATTATGGTCAGCAGGTTCGCCTGCAGGTGGCTTGGGATGCGGCCATCTGGAGTCAGGTGGATCAGGAAATGACAGACCGAACCCATGGCCGGGTATCTCTTCGCCCCTTAGATGGCTAGAATCCATCGCTCTTTTAGCCTGAAGGGGGAGCCGGAATGCAGATTCTGAGCATCATTCGTATCGTTGGTCTCTTGGTCGCGCTGTTCAGCTCGACCATGCTGCTGCCAGCGATGGTTGCTTTTGGGTATCGCGATGGTGGCGGTGCCGAGTTTGTGAACTCCTTCTTCATCGCCCTCCTGCTCGGTGCCCTGCTCTGGTTCCCCAATCGCCATCAGAAGAAAGACCTCAGATCCAAGGAAGGCTTCCTCATAGTGGTGCTGTTCTGGGTGGTGCTGGGCAGCGTGGGGGCCGTCCCCTTCATCATCAGCGACGTGCCGAACATGTCGGTCTCCGAGGCCTTCTTCGAATCTTTCTCCGGCCTGACGACCACGGGGGCGACAGTGCTGACCGGACTGGACGATCTGCCCAAGGCGTTTCTGTTCTACCGCCAGCTGCTGCAATGGCTGGGGGGCATGGGGATCATAGTGCTGGCCGTGGCCGTTCTGCCATTGCTGGGGATCGGGGGCATGCAGCTCTATCGCGCCGAGATCCCGGGGCCGGTCAAGGACAACAAGGTAACTCCGCGCATCGCCGAGACGGCCAAGGCGCTCTGGTTCATCTACCTGTTGCTGACCACCCTCTGTGCCCTGGCCTACTGGATGGCGGGGATGACGCTGTTCGATGCCATCTGCCACTCCTTCTCCACCTTGTCGGTGGGTGGCTTCTCGACTCACGATGCCAGCATAGGTTTCTTCAACAGCCCGGCCATCAACCTGATTACCGTGCTGTTCCTGCTGCTGGCCAGCGTCAACTTCGCCCTGCATTTCATGGTATTCGCCCACAAGCCCGTGCGGTTGAGCAGCTATCTGCGGGACTCCGAATTGAAGGTGTTCCTGGGCATCCAGGGCGTGCTGGTGCTGATCTGCTTCGTCTCCCTGCTGTTCCATGGTCACTACGCCACCTGGCAGGAGGCGCTTAACCACGGCCTGTTCCAGGCGGTCTCCCTTGGCACGACCACGGGCTACAGCACGACCAGCTATGCCGACTGGCCCTCCTTCCTGCCCATGTTGCTGATGTTCTCGGCCTTTATTGGCTGCTGTGCCGGCAGCACGGGGGGCGGCATCAAGGTGATGCGCTTCATGATCCTGTTCCTGCAGGGGATGCGCGAGCTCAAGCGACTGGTGCACCCGCGGGCCATCTATACCCTGAAACTGGGCCGTCGCGCGGTGCCGGAGCGGATCGTCGAGGCGGTGTGGGGCTACTTCGCCACCTACATCATACTGTTCTTCATTTTCATGCTGTTGTTGCTGATGACAGGACTGAACGAGGTGACCGCGTTCACGGCGGTGGCGGCCGCCTTCACCAACGTGGGGCCCGGGTTGGGTGAGGTATCCAGCAACTTTGGCAATATCTCGGCGACGGCACAGTGGATACTGGTGGTCGCCATGCTGTTTGGTCGATTGGAAATATTCACACTTCTGGTACTGTTTACTCCTGCATTCTGGCGTAGTTGAGGTTGGTATGGACAAGATTTTGGTGCTTTATTCTTCCCGGGACGGGCAAACGCGGAAAATTGTGGATGTCATGCTGGAGGAGATATCCGGATGCGAAGTGGTGATGCAGGATCTGCACACCCTGCCGATGTGCAATCTCAGCAAGTATGCCAAGGTATTGATCGGCGCCTCCATCCGCTATGGCAACTTCCACCCCAGCTTGCTCAGCTTTATACATGCACACCATGAACAGCTGGAAGTGGCCAACGCTGCCTTCTTCTGTGTCAACCTGACGGCGCGCAAGCCCGAGAAGCAGGCACCGCAGACCAATGCTTATATGAAGAAGTTTCTGCGTCTCTCGCCGTGGAAGCCGAAGACACTGGGAGTGTTTGCCGGTGCGCTGCGATATTCCCGCTACAACTGGTGGCAGACCCGCATCATTCAGCTGATCATGACGATCACCGGCGGCAGTACGGATACCAGCAAGGACATCGAATTCACCGATTGGGAAAAGGTACGCGCCTTTGCCCGGGAGTTCTGGTCAAAAAGGTAGCTAATCCGCACCCTAGCTCGTTGACGCCCCGCTTATGCGGGGCGTTTTGTTTGATAAATAGGCGCTTGAACCACCAAACTGCAAAAAGTGCCATTTTTTACAGTTTTACCCTTGCCATCCCGGCGCGGCTCCCTATAATGCGCCCCTACCAGCACGGCGGAACACGCCGGACTGATGAGCCAGCTTCCTAGCGAAGTGGGCGCCGAAAGAAAAGCGAAAACAACCGCTTGACTTTCGAAGTGAGGAGCGTAAGATGCGCCTCCTCAACGCGATAAGCGTGATGCTCTTTAACAATTTGAATCAAGCAATCTGTGTGGGCACTCACAGCATCGAACATCAAACAATTTTGTTGATTTTCAATGTCTGGTGAAGTGACCAAGACAACTTCGGTTGTCACAGTTTATTTCAG
>NZ_CAMPOU010000008.1:0-106278 GCF_946892685.1 Aeromonas sp. Marseille-Q5825 | reverse complement strand
GAAGCTGGCTCATCAGTTCGGCGTGTTCCGCCGTGCTGGTAGGGGCGCATTATAGGGAGCCGGATCACGATGACAAGGGATTTTTTGAAGAAAGTCACGGAAACTTCAAATTATCCAGTTAGAAACAGCTTACCCAGTGTATATATACAATGTTATCCACAAGCTGATGATTTCAGCTCTGTTTTATTGGCATTTAACCGGGTCTTCCTTGCTTAAGGAATGCCATACTGAAGCGGATAATGTGTCCCAAGTGGTCCATGGTAGCGTCCTGTCGTAAAGCTGGTTACCATGGAGGTGAATAGAGTGTTGCACCTTTTTTGCTTTCATTTACAAAAGGTCTTTAAAGATGAATTTATCCAAGTTTCCCGTTTATGTGCAGGCGGCCGTTCTCGCTCTGGTGTTGGCGCTGGTCGGTTATCTGGTTGCCCAGGCCCTGCAGTTTTCCCTGAAAGCCGAAGTCATTTTTGCCGTAGGTCTGGCCATTGGCGGTTTCGTGGTACCGCTGTTCCTTAACCGGGCTCCTGCCGCTGTGGCCGAGCAGAACGCCAGCCAAGAAACATGCACCTTATATGTAGGCAACCTGCCCTACCGTGCCAACGAGATTGCCGTGCGCGAGCTCTTTGCCGAGCAGGGTCTGGTGATTTCCGTCCGTCTGATGAAAGACAAGGCCACTGGCAAGCGCAGGGGCTTCGGATTTGTTGAGATGCCGGTCGCCGATGCGGCCAAGGCCATAGCCGCGCTCAATGACAAGGAGTATCAGCAGCGCACCCTCAAGGTACGTGAAGCCAACGACAAGCGGGACAGGGATGAGAGGGAAGGCGCCGACGTCGACGCCTGAAGACTCAGCACAGCACCTCTTCGAGTGATGACAGCCCCCATGCTTGCAAGGGGGCTGTCAGTTTTTGGGCCCGCGCATCCAGCAGGCTGCAATAGGCGTGGCCCTGCCCTTCGCCAGTCAGGGTGGATGGAAGCGAGGCCAGCAGATGAGCCACCCGCCTTGCCACCGCATTGCCCGAGTCCACCAGTTGGCACTCCGGCATCAGTTGCCGGATTTCATCCCCCAGCAGCGGGAAATGGGTGCAGCCCAGCACCAGGGTATCCGGCCTCTCCTCCCCTTCCATCCAGTCAGCCAGCACCTCTCGCAGCAGCCCCATGTTGACCGGCTGTCCCGCCAGCTTGCGCTCGGCCTCGATCACCAGCTCGGTCGCTCCCTTGAGCAACACCTGCTTGCCCGGCGCGAACTGGGCGATGAGCTCATGGGTATATTCGCGGCTGACGGTGCCCGGGGTTGCCAGCAAACCGATGCAACCATTGCGGGTCAGGGCGGCGGCAGGCTTGATGGCGGGTACCACGCCCACCACGGGAATGCTAAGGGTGGCTCGCAGGGATGGCAGGGCTATGGTGCTGGCGGTGTTGCAGGCGATCACCACCAGATCGATGGCGTGTTCGGCCACCATGTGGCTGACCAAACCGGTGCAGGCAGAGATCAGCTCTGGTTCGCTCAGCTCGCCATAGGGGAAGTGGGCGTTGTCGAAGCAGTAGAAATAGTTGTGCGCCGGCAGGGTGCGACGGATCTCCCCATAGACGGTCAAGCCGCCCATACCGGAGTCGAACACGAGAATATTGGCCACCAGAGCTCCCCCTTGGATGCGAGGCGGCGATCATACTCCCGCCAGCGGCCAATAGAAAAGGCCCCGCACATGGCGGGGCCTCGCTTTTTCCTCTCTATATAAGCAGAGCGGCAGATCAGAGACGGTAGTCGGCGGTCAGCTTGAACTCGGTGCCCGGTGAGGCATAGCCATAGGCCGGGACATAGTCACGATCGAACAGGTTGTCGATGCGACCGCCCAGGGTCAGCGCAGGCGTCACCCCGTAGCTGGCACCCAGATTGACCAGGGTGTAAGAGCTCAGCACCACCCGCTCTGCGGGGAAGCTGCTGAAGTCCTTGTCGTCCCGCTTGCCCACGTAGAGCAGTTCGGTCGACAGATCCACCGGGCCCAGCTGTGCCTGTGTCAGCCAGCTCGCCTTCTGCTTGGCGCGGCGCAGCAGCGGCTGATCGCCGTCGTTCTTGTCTTCGGTCTTGGTGTAATCGAAGCTCAGGTCATGATGGAGCGGACCGGTTTCCAGCCCCAGCGCCACTTCCACGCCGCGGATCTCGGCATCCGTGTTGTCCGGTTTGCAGCTGGAGAAGGCGCTCTGGCAGGAGATCAGGTTCTGGATCTGGTTGCGATAGAGGTTCACTGACCAATCCCAGGCGGTGTAACGGCCGGAGAAGTCCAGCTCCAGGTTCTTGCTCTCTTCCGGCTTCAGATCCGGGTTCTCATAACCGGGATAGTAGAGATCGAGGAAGGTCGGCGCCTTGAAGCCGGTACCGTAGCTCAACCGCACGTTGTGGTTGTCATCTATGTCCAGCCCGCTGGCGGCGGACCAGGTGTTGTGGCGGCCATACTGCTCGTTGTCATCGGTGCGGCCGGACAGCTCCCACAGCAGGGCCTGCCAGCGATAACTGCCCACCGCAAAGAGACCTGTGTTGTCGCGATCCGGGGCATTGAAGGCCTGACCATAGCTGCGCGAATCGGACTTCATCTGCTCCTGCTGCCAGTCGGCGCCACCGGTCAGGTTGAGCCCCTCGATGCCGCTCCAGCTGTTGATCCAGGAGAAGCGGGTCAAGCCGGTGTGGATCGGCTGGGCGCTGGATTCCCCCTGGCTCTCCAGCCAGCTCTTCAGCTTGTTCTCGCCATAGCTGGCTTCCAGCCGGCTGGTCAGGGTCTCGCTCTGGAACTTGAGGCCACCGTCGTACTGGAAGGCCTTCACCCGGCTCTGGTCGGCCGACTGATAGGCATCGTCCATCTCGGTCTGGTTGTCATAACCCTGGGCGTTGAAATCGGCACTCCAGGCGTCGTTGAAGGCATGGTTCATCCCGACCTGGCCATTGAGGCTGTCGAAGCCGTCCCGATCCGGCTGCTGGGCACCGGCCACCACGTCGAACCCATCGGTCCGCTCATAGCCCACCAGCAGGTTCATGTCGGTCTGCTGGCCCAGAGCCTGCACGGTACGCAGTTGGCCCTGACCATAACCATGGCTGCCTGCGCCGCCCTTCAGGTGGGTCTCGCTGCCACTCTTGGCGGAGGTCTTGGTGATGAGGTTGATGACGCCACCTATGGCATCGGAACCGTAGACGGCGGCGCGCGGCCCGCGGATGTACTCGACGCGCTCTATGTTGCCGAGGGGGATCTGGCTGAGATCGGGCGTGCCAGCCACCATGGCGGCGATGGGGCGGCCATTCATCAGCACCAGGGAGTGGTTGGAGTTGGTGCCGCGGATGAAGAGGCTGCTCATATGGCCCCGGCCACCCAGGGTGGTGATCTGTACCCCGGGCAGGGTCTTGAGCAGATCCGTCAGGCTCGATACCTGGCGGGATTCAATCTCGGCGCGATCGATCACCACCACGGGAGCCAGCACAGCACTGACGGGTTGTTCCACCCGGTTGGCGGTGACTACCATGGTGTCATTGGCAGGAAGGGAAGACTGGGCAAAGGCCGCCGTTGGCAACAGGGCAGCCGCCAATAATTTCTTGGACATGAGAGATCCTTAAGTTCGCGTAAGCATCTACTTCGTGGCCGGTTTCTCTCGGCCCGAAATACGAACTTTGGCAGGTCTTCGGACTTGGGGGCTGATGGCCTACGGCGACGGCTTCCCACCTGACGGCAGTGCCCTGATGTCGCTTCGTTCCCCCTTACCGCTGCGCGCCAGCTCCGGATTCTCACCGGATTCCCTTTTAAGCATGATGCGCCAAAGCGGGGGGATTATAGGCAGAGCCGGATTGGATGTATAGCCATCTGGATTGCTACAATCACTTTTTCCCACAAGAGGGTGTCGAGTGGCACAGATGCTACCCTGCACCTCTGTCATGGCCGCCGTTGGGCACAATCTGAAGGAGTCAGACGCAAGAAATGTTGAGCCAGGTCCCACGGCTTTTTGGTAACATGCGGCAAACGTTTGACACCCCCGAGGAAGCCGTAATGACGACCCCCCCAATGATCGGCCTGGTAATGGGCTCTGACTCCGACTGGCCCGTGATGCAAGCGGCCGCCCGCATCCTCAAGGAGCACGGCGTGCCCTATGAAGCGCGCGTCGTCTCCGCCCATCGCACCCCGGATCTGCTGTTCGAATATGCCGCCAGTGCCCGCGAACGCGGCCTGCGCGCCATCATCGCCGGGGCTGGCGGGGCCGCCCACCTGCCGGGCATGCTGGCCGCCAAGACCACAGTGCCTGTGCTGGGTGTGCCCATCCCGACCCGTCAGCTCAAGGGGATGGACTCTCTGCTCTCCATAGTGCAGATGCCCAAGGGGGTGCCGGTCGCCACCTTCGCCATCGGCGAGGCGGGTGCCGCTAACGCCGGTCTGTTTGCCGTCTCCCTGCTGTCGGTTGCCCAGGATGGCGACGCCCCTCGCTATCACCAGCAGCTCGACAGCTTCCGTGCCAACGAGCGGGATCGGGTGCTGGCCCTGCAACTGGAGGACCCGGCATGATACTGCCCCCCGCTACCCTCGGCATGCTAGGTGGCGGCCAGCTCGGCCGCTACTTCGTGATGTCAGCCCACCGCCTCGGTTATCAGGTGATAGTGCTGGATCCGGATCCCGCCAGCATCGCCGGCGCCGCGGCCGACGCCCAGATAGTGGCAGCCTATGACGACGCCGAGGCGCTGCGCGATCTGGCCAGCCGCTGTGATGCCGTCACCTGCGAGTTCGAGAACGTGCCGGCCGCCTCCCTGGCCCTGCTGGAGCAGCACCTGCCGGTACGCCCTGCGGCCAGCGCAGTGCGTGTCTGCCAGGATCGCCGGGAAGAGAAAGCCTTCCTGACCCGCGCCAGCGTGCCGGTCGCCACGAACCTGACCCTGCTGCCGGGCGAGCCGCTGCCGGCCCTGCCCAGCGACCTCTTCCCCGCCATTCTCAAGACAGCCCGCGAAGGCTACGACGGCAAGGGACAGTGGACCATACTCGAAGCCGCCGAGCTGCCAGCAGCCCTGGCCGCCAGCGGTGTGCCCTGCGTGCTGGAGAAGCGCCTGCCGCTGGAGGGGGAGTTTGCCCTCACCCTGGCCCGCAGCCCGAGCGGTGCCATCAGCGCCCTGCCTCTGGTGCAGAACTGGCACAGTGGCGGCATCCTGGATCAGACCCGCTCCCCGGCCAATGTCCCAGCCCTGGAGGCGGAAGCCCAGCGCATCGCCGAGCACATCATCGCCGCCCTCGACTACGTGGGCGTGCTGACGGTGGAGTTCTTCCTGGTGGGCGGCGCGCTGCTGGTCAACGAGATGGCGCCCCGCCCCCACAACTCGGGCCATCCCAGCATCGACAACGCCGGTTGCAGCCAGTTCGAGCTGCAGGTCCGTGCCCTGTGCGATCTGCCGCTGCCGGCGCAGGCTGACGTTCAGCCCGCCATACTGCTCAACCTGCTCGGGGATCTCTGGCAGGGCGGCACCCCTGACTGGGCCGGCGCCCTGGCCCTGCCCGGCGTGCACCTGCACCTCTACGGCAAGGGCGACGCCCGCCCCGGCCGCAAGATGGGCCATGTGACCGTCACCGGCACCGACTGGTCTGCGGTCGAGGCCACCGCGCACCAGTTGCGCGCCCTGCTGGGCCTGCCGCCGCGCTAAGCGTCGCTGGTACCAACGAAAAGACCCGGGCCAATGCCCGGGTCTTTTTTTACCGCAATGGGGACCAGGTCAGCCCCGATCCGCCGCCACCGCAACCGGGGCCGGCAGCCGTATGGTGAGGGAGAGCACCAGCGCTACCACCAGCAACACCAGAATGAGGTTGAAGGTCGCCATAAAGCCGCCGAACAGGGACGCGACTATGGAGCCTATGATGCTGCCCAGCCCGAAGCCCAGATAGATGACGCCGTAGTTCTTGGTCAGGTTGTTGAGGCCGAAGAAGTCGCTCACCAGGGAGGGGTAGACGGTAATGGTGCCGCCGAAGCTGAAGGCCACGCAGGCTACCGCCACGAAGAACAGATTGGCGTTGAGGGGCACGAACAGCAGCAGCACCATACCCGCCAGGGTGATCAGCTGGGCTATGGTGATGACCCGAATGCGGGACATCTTGTCGGAGAGAATGCCCAGCACCAGACGGCCACCCAGGTTGGCCATGGCGATGATGGCGACGGCGTTGGCGGCCACCACGGCTGGCAGGCCCACCATCTTCTCGCCTATGTCCTTGGCCACACCGATGACATAGAGGCCGCTCATGCAGGCGGTGAGGAACATCAGCGCCAGCATCCAGTACTGCGGCTTGCGCATGGCCTCGGCCAGGGTGAAATCGCGGCTCTCGGTCTGTTGCACTGAGGCGGCCTGCTGGGGCGCATCCTTCATCAGCATGCCGCCCACCAGCACCATGGACATGGCGATCAGCCCCCACAGCTGGAAGGTCGCCTCCAGCCCGTTGTTGGAGAGCAGCAGCAGGTTGATGTACTTGAAGCCGAGGCTGCCGAGGCCATAGGCACCGATGGAGCAGGCGGAGATCAGCCCCTTGCGCTCCGGGAACCACTTCACGCAGTTGGAGAGGGTCATCAGGTAGCCGGTCCCGTCGGCGAAGCCCACCAGTATGCCGGCGCAGAGGTAGAGCATGGCCAGGTTGCTGGCGTGGGCGGTGAGGAAGAAGCCGATGCCGAGCAGCACGCCAGCCCCCAGGGTGACGTTGCGCACCCCGAACCGCTCCTGCAGCTTGCCCGCCAGGGAGGAGGCCACCGCCAGCGACAGGCTGAGCAGGCCGAAGGCGAAGGCCACCTGGCTCACCGGCTCGTCCAGCTTGTCGGAGAGCTGGGCGTTGAACAGGCTCCAGGTGTAAACGGAGCCCAGCGCAAACTGGGTGATGATGGTACCGATCAGGGTCAGATACCGGGTGCGATTCATCTCTTTAGTCATGATGCGTCTCGGGGAATGGCCATAAGGAAATTGAGGCCACTATAGGCAAGACGCGGCTCGCGCCGACAGATTAAGGCATGAAATGCAGATCGGCAGGCATGAATGACAATCAGAGGCGCATCAGCTGACGGAACGCCTTGATGTTGCTGCGGCTGACCGGCACCTCGAACGGCAGATCATGGAGCCGGATGAGATAGGTGCTGTTAAACCAGGGCACTATCTCGCGGATCTTGTTGATGTTTACGCAGTAGGAGCGGTGGCAGCGGAAGAAGCCCTCCGCCGGCAGGCGGCTGACAAACTCGCTGAGGGCCATGGTCATCACGTAACGATCGGTGCGGGTGTAGACATAGGTGAGCTTCTCGTCCGCTTCCGCGTAGTAGATCTGCTCGCAGGGGGTGACTATGATGCGCTCCCCCTTCACTAGGTTGATGGTGCGATTGTGCGGGCTGCTCACCTCCCCCTGCACCGGCTGCGACTTGCCCGCATGTTCGAGCTTTTGCAGCAGATTGATGATGCGCGGCTCGTTGTAGGGCTTGAGGATATAGTCGAACGCCTCCAGCTCGAACGCCTCCACCGCGAACTCCTTGTAGGCGGTGACGAAGACGATGTGGGGCGGATGGCTCGACTTGTGCAGGTTCTTGGCCAGCAGCAGACCGTCGATGGAGGGGATCTGGATATCCAGGAACACCACATCCACCTCGTGATCCTGCAGGTATTTGAACGCCTCCAGCCCATCCTCGAAGCTCGCCACTATCTCTATCTGGCTGTGCTGGTTCACCAGGTAGATCAGCTCCTCCCGGGCCAGGTATTCGTCTTCCACTATGATGGCTTTCAGCATGACATCGCCCCCTGAGGGAACGCAGGAGAGGCCAGCGCCTCCCGCATCAAACATTCATCTTCGACACTAATGGCTTTCAACATGACAACGCCTCTCCAGTCAGCGACTCGTCTTCAACAGTGATGGCTCTCAACATGGCATCGCCTCCTGATCCGGCAGATAGAAACAGACTTCGGTACCCGGCTCCAGCCGCTTGAGGTGCAGGCCGTCCCCATAGAGCAGCTTAACCCGTTGATGCACGTTCATCAGGCCGATGCTGCGGCTCTCCACCCGGCCGGCGGCCACTCCGTCGATCACCGCCTGGCTGATGCCGTAACCGGTATCGCGCACCGCCACCCGGATGCCACCCGCCAGCTGCTTCACCTCTATGGTGACCCGGCCCGGGGCGCTGCGGGGCTGGATGCCGTGCAGGATGGCGTTTTCCACCAGGGGCTGCAACAGCAGGCAGGGCACCTGGATGTGGACGTCGTCCACCTCGAACACCACCTCCAGCTTGTCACCGAAGCGGGCCTGCTCGATGGCCACGTAGTCGCGAACCTGCTGCAGCTCCTCCTGGATGTCGATGAGCTCGTCCCCCTTGTTGAGGTTGTAGCGCAGGTAGTCCGCCAGGTTGGCGATGAGCTGGCGCGCCTGCTGGGGGCGGATGCGGATGAGGGACGAGATGGCATTGAGGGCATTGAACAGGAAGTGCGGGTTGATCTTGCTCTGCAGCGCGGTGAACTCCGCCTTGCGGGTCATCTCCTTGAGCTGCTCGATGCGCGACACCTCCATCTGGGTGGAGATGAGCTGGGAGAGGCCCACCGCCATCTCCCGCAACGAGCTGGTGATGCTGTGGGTGCGGCGATAGTAGATCTTGAGGGTACCGCTGACGGCGCCGTTTTCCCGCAGCGGGATGATGATGACAGAGTGAAAATCGGAGAGGTGATACTGGCGTAGATCGTTGTTGATGATGATCTGGTCCAGCAGCACGGCTCTCTGGGTCATGTCGCTGATGGCGTGGTGCTCGTCCAGCTCGTAGTAATCCTTGCCCACCCCCACGTAGGCCAGCACGTCCCGGGTGTCGGTAATGGCCACCGCATCGGCGTCGATCTCGCGCCGGATCACGGCGCACACCTGACCGAGGGAGTGGCGATCTATGTTCTGGAAGAAGGGCAGCGTCTGGTTCGCTATGTCCAGCGCCAGCTTGGCCTGCTTGGCGGCAATCAGCTCCTTCTCGTCATCCAGATCCTGCACCAGCTTGATGATGAGACCGATGCAGAGCGTCCCGGCGATCATCGGATAGGCGATGTGGCTGACGATCTCCACTCCCACCGCATGGGGCTCGGTCAGCAGCCAGATCAGCAGCATGGTCAACCCCTCGCAGGCCATGCCCGCCAGTATGCCGTAGAGCCAGAGTCGTGACTTGCGGCATCTCAGGTGCAGCCAGGTCGCCAGCAGACCGGCGATGATGCTGGCGATGAGGCAAGGGATGGAGGTGTGACCATCCATGTCGATGAGATAGCGGTGCAGCCCCGAGATGACACCGGCCGGGATGCCGACCCAGGGGCCGAACAGTATGCCGCCCGAGATGATGGCGATGATCCGCACGTTGATCAGCGCCCCCTCCACCGGAATGCCGGTGTAGGTGCTGAACACGGCGAACAGGCCGAAGATGGCGGCCACCAGCAGCAGCTCAGCCGGGGTGTGATCCCGCTTCTGGAACAATCGCTGGAACGGCCTTGTACGGGTCAGGAGGAAGAGCGTCATCAGCATCAGCGCCGCCCGTTCAAACACCGCCAACAACATCATCTGATTTTCGAGCATGGGGCCCTCCGGCCTATGGCCACAAAGGGGCGCACTATAGAAGGAATCTGGCCGTGGACGGCTGACCCCGATCAAATCAGGGACATGAGACCACGGCGGCAGGATTGAAAAGAGAGAGGCCCTCTCATCGAGCCCTAGTGTACCGCAGGCAGGTGCCGGGGAGGCATAGCGCTGCCATATTCAGCCCGATGGAGCAGGAAAGGACGGGATCAGGACGACAGGGTCGCCAGCCTGGCCGCGAAGCCCATGAAGAAGAGGCCGATCAGACCGTTGCCCAGCTTGGCGAGACGCACCTTGCGCGCAAAGAAACGCGCCATCAGGGTGCCGCCGAAGATCAGCAGGGTGAGATAGACGAAGCTCATGGCCTCCAGCATTCCGGCCAGCACCAGGTAGGAGATCCAGGTGTGGGCATAGCTGAAGTCGATGAACTGCACGAAGAAGGAAACGTAGAAGAGGATCGCCTTGGGGTTGGTGAGGCTTAAGGTGAGGGCCTTGGAGAAATAGCGCTCCCCCAGCTCCACCGCGGATTCCTGCCCTTCGCCCTTGGCAATGAAGTTGGCATGGAGGATCTTCACCCCCAGATAGAGCAGATAGATGGCGCCGAGGTAGCGCACCAGAGTGAACAGCAAGGGGGTGGTGCGAATGAGGGAGGCGATCCCCAGGTAGGCGCAGAAGATGAGAATGGCATCGCCGACGAAGACCCCGAGGGCAGCGCGATAGCCAGGCCCTATGCCCCGCACCGCGGCGGTGCGCAGCACATAAATCGAGTTGGGGCCCGGCGCTATGATGATGAAGAAGAGCCCCACCAGATAGGTCCAGACATTGATGACTCCCAGGCTTTCGAACATGTTCCCTCCATGGCGGGCGATGGGCCGGATAGCGGCGGCAGGCTTTCTATACTAATCCGCCAGGCGCCAAGCACAAGATCTGACCTGCCATCCACACACCTTCAGCATGAACGGCTTGCACGCCGATCGAGAGCAACCCCGGCGTTCGCCCACTTTGGTTATGTCCAGACGCACCGGGATAAGGCATGGTAGAGGGAGTATGAAACCGCAGATACCTCACCCATGGACAAGACCTTGAGTACCGACACGCCGATCGCCGCCCTGCCCTCGGCCGACCCCCTGAACACCACCACTTATCCGGTGATTGCCGCGATTAGCTTCTCGCACCTGTTGAACGACATGATGCAGTCGGTGCTGCTGGCCATCTATCCGTTGCTCAAGCTCGGCCTCGACCTGTCGTTCACCCAGATTGGGCTCATCACCCTCACCTATCAGTTCACGGGCTCGCTGTTGCAGCCGCTGATCGGCCTCTACACAGACCGCAGGCCCATGCCGTATTCGCTGCCCCTCGGCATGGGCTTTACCCTGATCGGCTTGCTATCCCTGTCACAGGCGGGCAGCTTTGGCGCCGTGCTGCTGTCGGCCATGCTGATCGGCATGGGCTCGTCCGTCTTCCACCCGGAATCCTCCCGGGTCGCCCGCATGGCGGCCGGCAGCCAGCCAGGCTTGGCCCAGTCCCTGTTCCAGATCGGCGGCAACCTCGGCTCGGCCATAGGTCCGCTGCTAGCCGCGCTCATCATAGTGCCGCAGGGACAGGGCAGCGCGGCCTGGTTCTCGCTGTTCGCCCTGGTGGGCGTCATGGTGCTCTGCCTGGTCGGGCGCTGGTCGAGCCAGCACGGGGCCAACTTCCACAAGCGGATGAAGGCCCATGCCGGCAGCGGCCTGAGCCGCCGCCAGATCGGCTGGTCGCTGGCCATTCTGGGCCTGCTGATGTTCTCCAAGTTCTTCTACATGACCAGCCTGAGCAGCTATTACACCTTCTATCTGATGGACAAGTTCAGCCTGTCGCTGGATAGCGCCCAGTTCCATCTGTTTGCCTTCCTGTTCGCCGTCGCGGCGGGCACAGTGCTCGGTGGGCCTGTCGGTGACCGCATCGGCCGCAAGCGGGTGATCTGGATCTCCATCCTGGGCGTTGCCCCCTTCACCCTGCTGCTGCCCCACGTCGACCTGTTCTGGACCTCGGTGCTCTCGGTGATCATCGGCCTCGTCCTGGCGTCGGCCTTCTCCGCCATCCTGGTCTACGCCCAGGAGCTGGTGCCCGGCAAGGTCGGCACCATCTCCGGTCTGTTCTTCGGCTTCGCCTTCGGCATGGGGGGCATAGGCGCCGCCCTGCTGGGCCAGCTGGCCGATGCGACCAGCATAGAAACCGTGTACCAGCTCTGCGCCTACCTGCCGCTGATCGGCCTGCTGACCGCTTTTTTGCCGACCATCAGAAAGGGTTAATAGATGCCCCTCACGGAAGACCGTCCATAAAAAACGCGGCCTGAGAGGCCGCGTCTGAAGTTGATGAGAACTAAGGCTGGTCAGCAATACTGCCCCGCCACCCAGCCCGATGACCAGGCCCACTGGAAGTTGTAGCCGCCGAGCCAGCCGGTCACGTCCACCACCTCGCCGACGAAGTAGAGACTGGGCACCTTGCGCGCCTCCATGGTCTTGGAGGAGAGCTCGTTGGTATCCACGCCCCCCAGGGTCACCTCGGCGGTGCGATAGCCTTCGGTGCCGTTCGGCAGTATCTGCCAGTCCCCCAGCAGGGTGGCCACCGCCTCCAGCTCCCGCTCGTTGTACTGACGCATCGGCTTGCTGTTGAGCTGCCCCAGCTCCACCAGCTTGTCGACGAAGCGCTTGGGCAGCTCGCGTCCCAGCACGGTTTTCAGCTCCTGGGCCGGGTGCGCCAGCGCCCAGGCCTTGAGGGCCGCCGCAATATCCAGCTCGGGCAGCAGGTTGATGTGGATCTTCTCCCCCGCCAGCCAGAAAGAGGAGATCTGCAGTATGGCGGGGCCCGAGAGGCCGCGGTGGGTGAACAGCATGGCCTCCTTGAAGCGGGTGCCATCCTCGGCGGTCACCGCCACCGGCAGGCTGACCCCGGCGAGATCGGCGAAGGCCTCTTTCTGTTCCTGATGCAGGGTGAAAGGCACCAGACCGGCGCGGGTGGGCAGCACTGTGAGGCCGAACTGCTCTGCCAGCTTGAAGCCGTAGGGGGTGGCGCCGAGTTTGGGCATGGAGAGGCCGCCGGTCGCCACCACCAGGGAGTGGCAACGGATCTCGCCCTTGCTGGTGTCGAGCAGGAAGCCATCATCCGTCTTGCTGACGGAGAGGATCTCGGTCTGGCACTGCAGGGTCACTCCGGCCCAGTCACACTCGGTGAGCAGCACCTCGACTATCTCCTTGGCGCTCTCGTCACAGAACAGCTGGCCCAGGGTCTTCTCGTGATAATTCACCCCGTGCCTGTCCACCAGATCGATAAAGTCCTGCTGGGTGTAGCGCGCCAGCGCCGACTTGCAGAAGTGCGGATTGCCGGAGAGGAAGGCGTGGGGACCGGCCTGATGGTTGGTGAAGTTGCAGCGACCGCCGCCGCTGATGAGGATCTTGCGGCCCGGTTTCTTGGCGTTGTCCAGCAGCAGCACGGATCGCCCCCGATAACCGGCCTGGGCCGCACACATCAAGCCAGCCGCACCGGCCCCGATCACCACCACATCAAACTGCTTCATCATCACGCACCCATCAAAAGAAAAACGGCCCCTGCCAAGGGGCCGTCATCGCATCCGGCAGAAACCACAGCGCGGTTTCATGGCTGCATCAATCGAAAACGGCCCACAAGGGGGCCGTATTGTACTGGCTGAACACTAAGTGTCCACGACTATCAGGCGTTGCCGTCCATGATGCTGGCAGGGGCGCCCTTGGCCAGCTCGGCCAGCTCCTTGTCGATGAAGTAGAGACCCTTGCCATCCTCGCCCACCAGCGACAGACGATCGACGATGCTCTTGAACAGCTTTTCCTCTTCGTGCTGCTCGGCCACGTACCACTGCAGGAAGTTGAAGGTGGAGTAGTCCTGGGTGGTGAATGCCACATGGGCCAGGCCGTTGATGCACTTGGTGATGTGGAACTCGTGCTCCAGGGTGGTGCGGAAGATGTCCCCCAGCGAGTTGAACTCGTGGGGAGGCGCATCTATGGCCCCCAGCAGCGGCATGCCGCCGGTTTCGCTCACGTAGGTGAACAGGCGCTCCATGTGCTGGCGCTCCTCGGCGGCGTGCTTGCGCAGGAAGGTGGCAGCCCCTTCGAAGCCCTTGTCCTCGCACCAGGCGCTCATCTGCAGGTAGAGATTGGAGGAATAGAATTCAAGATTAATCTGCTCGTTCAACTTCTCGATCATGGCTTTGGCCAACATGATGATTCTCCACTGTGATTTGGTCACGATTGTCGCCACTGTTGCAGCCTGACGCAACCAGATACAGCGGTCAGCGCTCGCAGTTGTGACCCGGCCTCGCCTCATCCTGTCCCCCATACGGTTATAGAGAAGCAAAGAAACATGGTGTAGGTGGCGTCAGCCATTATGATGGCGCCAGTGGTCTGGGAAAGGATTCAATGAGATTCATTATGGCACTGGCGCTGCTCTGGATAACCCAGTTGCAGGCCACTCCCTCCTTGCTGGAAGAGGCTGAATTGCAGGCGGCGCGCGATCCCGTCGGCTATCTGCAGCGCCTCGACGCCAGCCCGCAGCAGGACATGGAGCTGTTCCATGCCAGAGCCCTTGCCCAGGCCGCCCTGGGGCGCTACCAGCAGGCCCTGCTGGACAACGCCCGCGCCCGCGGGCTGGCCAGTGCCCAGCAAGAAAGCCAGCGCCTGCTCGACTTCAGATTGCAACAGATAGCCCTGACCCTGGATACCGAGACTCCCGAGCAGGCCCTCCAGCTGCTGACCCAGCTCAGGCCAGCCGTCCTGGGCCATCTCCAGCAGGAGTCCGAGTGGCATGCCCTCAATGGCCTCGCCCTCTACCGTACCCAGCAGATGAAGGAGGCGATCGCCGAGCTCAAGACCGCCTTCCAGCTCAAGCAGAAAGGGCCCAGAAGCACCCTCTCCACCCTGCAGTGTGCCCGCCTGATGATGACCCTTGGCAACCTCTATGCCGATCTCAACCTCCACCGGGAGGCCGAGACCTACTATCAGGATGCCCTCGGACAGATGGTGCGACTGAACGAACCCAACAGTCAGGCCATCATCCGGGCCAACATGGCGCGGCTCTACATCGACATGGCGCGCCCCGATCGGGCGAGCGAGCTGCTCGATGCCCTGTTGGCCACCCCCGGGCTCTCGCCCCACTATCGCGCCATCGTCCTCGGCTACAGGGCCATGGTGTTCAACGCGCAGCGAGACTGGCACTCGGCCTGGCAGAGCCTGGAGGAGGCGCAAGCCATCTATGAGGGGCTGGGTTATCCCCATGCCGCCTCCCGGCTGACCGAGATCCGGGCCAGAACCCTGCAGGGACGGGGGGAGACCCAGCTGGCCTTGCAACTGCTGACGACCCAGCCAGGCCCGGTCAGCATAGAGGGCAAGGCGATGCAGGCCAGGCTGCTGGCAGATCTGGGACGCTACCCCGAGGCCTATGGTGTCATGACCCGCTACATGCAGCACTACAGGCAGCACTTCAATCAGACCCTGAGCCAGCATGCCGCCGCCTTCCAGGTCGAGATGGACCTGGCCCGCAGCGAGGCCAGCAACCTGGCGTTGCAGCAGGAGAACGAGAACAAGCGCCAGCAACTGCTGTATCAGCAGAGCGCCCGCTACTACCAGCTGATGCTGGTCGTCCTGCTGATCGGTGCCCTGATCCTGCTCGGGCTCACCACCCACAGGCTGCACCGCAGCTCGCGCCACCTCTACAAGCTCGCCACCTTCGATCAGCTGACCGGGCTGCCGAACCGCCGCGCCTTGCTGGAGCAACTGGAGCAGCAGTGGCAGCTGGATGCGCCACTGACCCTGCTCATCATCGACATCGACCACTTCAAGCAGATCAACGACAGGCACGGCCACCAGACCGGGGACCAGGCCATACGGCAGCTGGCCCGGGAACTGAAGAGCTGGGCACCTGACCTGCAACAGGTCGGGCGTTGGGGGGGAGAGGAGTTTCTGGTAGCCATGACGCAGGACGGCGCCACCTGCTGGCGGCTGGCCGAACAGCTGAGAAACCGGATCGCCTACCTGGCCGCCCCCCACATGACCATCAGCATAGGGGTGGCGGAGCGCTCACCGGACGATGACAGCCTCAGCCAGCTGATCCACAGGGCCGACATGGCCATGTACCAGGCCAAGCGTCAGGGGCGCAACCAGACCATACTAGCCCCGGCCCCCAACCAGCCAGCCTGCAACGTCGCCTGAGACAGGCACCTGACTCAGGGCAGCAACTCGGTCAGGGAGGCAACATCCACCGGCGCCCCATAGTCGACGCCGGGTAGCTCGAACCCGTTAAGCTCCATGAAGTCCTGGCGCAGCCCGGCGAAGTCCCCCAGAGCGTGGAAGTTGTCCGGCGTCACCTTGGGCCAGAGCGCCGAGACGGCGGCCTGAATGGCCGGGTCCAGCTCGTGATCATCCATCCGGATCAGGCGGTTGCCGTCGGCCACCACCCCATGGGGCCCATACATCTTGGCGGCAAACAGCCGCTGCATCTGTTCGATGCAACCCTCGTGCACGCCCCGCTCCTTCATCACCCCCATCAGCAGGCCCAGATAAACCGGCAACACAGGAATATAGGCGCTCGCCTTGGTCACCAGCGCCTTGCAGACCGACACCCAGGCGTGACCGCCGAGCTCGGCCAGCTGCAGGTTGATGGTCTCGGCGGTGGCGTGCAGGTGCTCCTTGGCATAACCGATGGTGCCGTCTCTATAGAGGGGATAGGTGGATTCGGGGCCTATGTAGGAGTAGGCCACGGTTTGCGCGCCGGGCGCGAGACAATCGGCCTGCTGCAACGCCTGCAGCCAGAGCTGCCAATCCTCGCCGCCCATCACTGTGACTGTGTCGCGGATCTCCTCAGGAGTGGCGGGAGACAATGACTGCGGCACCAGGGTGTCCTGCTCCAGATCCAGCCCCCAGCCGCTGAAGGGCTGGCCCGTGGTCTTGAGCACCGAGCGCACCTGAGTGCCATCAGGCAGCACCCGAATGCCGCTCGCCAGCGAGTAGATCACCAGATCCACCTGGCCCAGCTGCTGGCGGATGCCGTCGATGGCCTGCTGTCGCAGGGCGTCGGAAAAGGCATCGCCGATCAGGTTGATGGCGATGCGTCCCTCCTGCTCCGCCGCCTGGCGAAACCAGATATTGTTGTACCAGCCCGCGCTGCCGAGCCCCTTGTCGGAGGGCCCGCGCTCGAACGAGATGCCCAGGGTGTCGGCGCCGGCCCCGAAGGTCAGCGCTATGCGCGACGCCAGCCCGAAGCCGGAGGAGGCCCCCAGCACCAGCACTCGCCTGGGCCCGTTGAAGGGACCCGCCGCCTTGACGCTGGCGATCTGCTGCTGCACGGCGGCGCGGCAGCCGATGGGATGGCAGTTGCGGGCCACGCAACCCTGGATCTGAGGATGAATAATCATGAGAGACCTCCGCTTGAATTGGCTACAGCATAGCCATGACGGAGCAGATTACCTTGATATAGAAGGGGTCGGAGCAGAGAAAGGAAGGTAGAAAAACAAGAGGGAGCACAAGGCTCCCCAAAGCGTTATTCAGATGCTTTTTGTTGTGTTGTGTTCATTGCGAAGCACGGGCACATCCTATTCCCCTCCCTGGGTCGGGGCAATAGAGCGGCTGTGATCGGCTTCAAACTCCTGTTCAAAATATGTGCGACTCTTTATCCGCAATGGCAACCAGGGAGTACGGGCTTGCCATGCAAATCCTGAAACTGTGGTGACATCGCCGTTTTAGTTTCAGCGGACATTGGTATAGTGAACCCAGGATCAGTGAGGAGAATTCCCATGAGTGGAACCTATTACAAGCACATACTGGCGGCGATCGACCTGTCGGAAGACAACCGCAAGGTGATCGACAAGGCGGTCGACCGGGCCCGTTCCAATGGCGCCAAGCTGTCGGTGATCCATGTGGACGTGGACCTCAAGGATCTCTACACCGAGATGATCGATATCGACATCGACAACGTGCAGGATCAGGTGATCGCCGAAGCGAAAGAGAAGCTGGAGGCCTTCCTCGCCTCGGTGGATTACCCCATAGAGAAGAAGCTGGTGATCTGCGGCGATCTGAGCGAGCGGGTCAATCAGGCGGTCAAGGATTACCAGATAGACCTGCTGGTGTGCGGCCACCGCCAGAGCTTCTGGAGCCTGCTCACCTCCAGCGCCCGTCAGCTGATGAATACGGTGCCCTGCGATCTGCTGGTCGTGCCCTTGCAGAAGTGATCAAACAGGCGTAGCTTGATTTGCCATGAACATGACCATCGTCAATCACAACTACTGGTGGTGCTGCTTATAAACAGGCGGCACTGCTTTTCTATGTAATTTTTCCCAAAGAAAACACCGTGACCGCCGAGAGGCGGTCATTGTTTTCATCCCTTTGTCGCCTCCCGGCCCACCCCAACTGGAGAGAGTGACATGCACAACCCCATCATACTGACCGGCGACCGCCCCACCGGCAAACTGCACATAGGCCACTACGTCGGCTCCCTGCGCCAGCGCGTCGAGGCCCAGCACCATTACCGTCAATTCGTGATGATCGCCGATCTGCAGGCGCTGACCGACAACGGCCACAACCCGGCCAAGGTGACAGATCACGTGCTGGAGGTGATGGCCGACTATCTGGCAGTCGGCCTGGATCCTGCCAAGACCACCTTCTGCCTGCAGAGCGCCCTGCCCGCCCTTGCCGAGCTCACCACCTATTACCTCAATCTGGTCAGCGTCGCCCGGCTGGAGCGCAACCCCACCGTCAAGGCGGAGATCCAGCAAAAAGGGTTCGAGCGCAGCCTGCCGGCCGGTTTTCTGGTCTATCCCGTCAGCCAGGCCGCCGACATCACCGCCTTTCGCGCCACCCATGTGCCGGTGGGCGAGGATCAGCTGCCCATGCTGGAGCAGACCAACGAGATAGTGCGCCGCTTCAACGCCCTGGTGGGCGAGGAGGTGCTGACCGAGTGCCAGCCGATACTGAGCGACACCGGCCGCCTGCCCGGCATAGACGGCAAGGCCAAGATGTCCAAGTCCCTCGGCAACACCATAGAGCTCGGCATGTCGGCGGACGAGATCAAGCAAGCGGTGTTCGCCATGTATACCGACCCCAACCACCTCAAGGTGAGCGATCCGGGTCAGGTGGAGGGAAATACGGTGTTCGCCTATCTGGATGCCTTCCACCCGGACAAGGCGCTGGTGGCCGAGATGAAGGCCCACTACCAGCGCGGCGGGCTGGGCGATATGCGCTGTAAGCAGGTGCTGAACGACTGCCTGCAGACCCTGCTTGCCCCCATGCGGGAGCGCCGTCAGGCGGCCATCGCCGACAAGGAGAAGCTGCTGGCTCTGCTCTATCAGGGCACCTTGCAGGCCCGCGCCCTCACCGACGAGGTACTGGCCCAGGTCAAAAGCGCCATGGGACTGGACTACTTCGCCGGGTTGCGCTGAGTCGGCGCACCCAGCGCATCTGCACCGTAACGCTCGAAGGCGAGCCGGTGCAGCAGCCCCTTGAACCAGCCGATCGCCTCGTCGTGGGCGCTGAGCGGGTGGCCCGCCATCAGGTAGACGATGGGAATGGCGGGCTCCAGCTGATGCAGCCGCAGCGGGTAGTGGCGGCAGAAGTGGCGCCCTATCATCTCGGGCACCACAACCAGATAGCGACCGGTCGCCATCAGCTGCGGCACCGCCATAAAGCTCGGCAACCTGACCCCCAGCTCCCGCGCCACCCCGAAGCGGGCCAGCCAGAGATCCACCATGGCCTGGCTGTGTCCCCAGCTGGAGGTGTGGATGTGGGGGCGGCTCACCAGCTCGTCCGGCCCCAGTTCATCGGGCAGCTTGCTGCCGAGCGGCGACAGGCAGACCAGGGGATTGCTGAACCACTCCTCGCGCCACAGGCGGGGGGAGAGATGATTGGCGCCGGCGAAGCCGATCACCAGATCCAGCTCCCCCTTCTCCAGCTCCCGCTCATAGTCGCTGTCCGCCAGCTCGCACACCTCCAGCCTGCAGTGGGGCGCCTGCTGGACCATGCGCTCCACCAGGGTCGGCACCAGGCCGTGCTCCACAGAGCCCGGGGTGGCGATGCGAAACACCCGCTGGGCGCTGGCGGGATCGAATCCCTTGGCCTGGCGCAAGCCCTGCTCCAGCATGGCCAGCGCCTGGCGCACAGGGCCGGCCAGGGCCTTGGCCCGCTCGGTCGGCATCATCTCCCGCCGGCTCATGACGAACAGGGGATCATCCAGCGCCTGGCGCAATCGCCCCAGGGCGTGGCTGACGGTGGACTGGGAGAGGTGGAGCCGCTCCGCTGCACGGGTGACGTTGCGCTCCTGCATCAGCATGTCGAACACATTGAGCAGGTTGAGGTCGAGGCGGGAGAGGGGGAGTTCCATCGATATTGGCCATAGTTGAATGACGACAATTCATTTTTGGCATAGTAGCAGATTGCATAGAATGCGCGGGCGAATTACATCGGAGATTAACATGCGTAGCTATCTGTTATTGCTGGCGATAGGCCTGTTGTGGGGCTCCCAGTTCATTTTCATGCATCAGGCCGTTACCGAACTGCCCCCCATCATGGTGGCAGCCGGTCGCGCCCTGTGCGGCAGCCTGACCCTGGGTCTGCTCTGCCTGTTCATGCGCCTCAAGAGCGAGCACACCCCCTGGCGTACCTATATGCTGATCGCCCTGCTCGACGCCACCATCCCCTTCATCATGGTGGCCTGGGGTCAGCAGTATGTGGACAGCGCCATCGCCGCCGTGGTCATGGGTTGTATCCCCTTTGTGACCATTCTGGCTGCGCCCCTGTTTATTTCTGGTGAAAGAATCACCAAGGGCGGTCTGCTCTCCGTGGCCATCGGCTTCGTCGGCGTGCTGGTGCTGTTCTGGCCCAAGCTGGCCAACGGCATGAACGCCGGTCTGCTCGGCGCCATGGCCATACTGTTCGGCGCCAGCTGCTTCGCCATCGGCCTGCTGATGATCAAGCGCTTCGCCAAGGACCACCCCGTGGTAGTGGCCCGCAACATACTGATCTCGTCAGCCATCCAGCTGCTGCTGGCCGCGCCCTTTGTCACCGATCTGAGCGCCCTCACCCTGCCGAGCCAGCAGGCCATAGGCGCAGTGACAGTGCTGGGGGTCTTCTGTACCGGTCTGGTCTACTTCCTCTACATGGCGCTGATCCAGAAGGCGGGCCCGACCTTCGCCTCCTTCAGCAACTACCTGGTGCCGCTGTTCGGCGTCATGCTGGGTGCCCTCTTCCTCGGCGAGCAGGTGCACTCCACCACGGCCGTGGCACTGGCCCTTATCCTGGGCTCGGTCGCCCTGAACCAGTGGGCACAGCAGCGTCGTGCCCGTCGGGAGGCCAGCCTATGTCAGGCATCCTGACCACCCTCTGCGGCGGTCTGGTGCTGATAGCCGGCTGGCAGTATCGCCACCGGCTGGCCGGACTGCTCGGCCTGCTGATGCTGACCCTGCCCTGGTTCTTCGACAGCAAGCTGCAGGCCATGCTGAGCTATGCCCTGAATGCCTGAATGCCTGAATGCCTGAATGCCATCTCTGAATGTGTGACGAGAGTGTATCTCTCCTGTTTTTGGGACCGTTTTAAAAAAAACCTCCGATTTGTCCCCGCTACCGGCGCTCTGCGCCGGTTTTTTTATGCCGGTTTCCCGCCCTCCGACCAGTAGCGGTAGCTGAGCCGCTCGTTCTTCCGTGGCCCCCTGATCTCCCAGCCCAGCAGAAAACCGCCATCGGTCTGCGTCAGCTCGGCGCTGTAGTGATCCTGACCGCACAGGTGCGCCTCGGCGGTAAGCCAGCGGCCATCCCCCTGGGGCAACAGCTCGAACAGCAGCACCGGCGCCTGGTGGCGCAGGTGGGAGAGGCTGATCCCCCGCTCGCCGCGCTGCCACCAGAAGCTGTTGTGCATGGTGAGTACCCGGCCATGGGGCGTGGTGTAGCGCCCCTGCTCCGTAAAGAGCCAGCCACCCTGATGATCGGTCACCCGCACCCCTCCCTCGCCACGGCCGTTCCAGTCGGTCGCGGAACCCGCCCCGTTGCTCGCCTCGAAGGCAAAAGCGCCAATCTGTGGCAACTGCTCCCATAAACGCTGGATCGCGCTTTCCAACTCGGCCATCATAGCGCCCTCCAAATTGACAACTGACGACAATTCAATCACATGAACTACTTGATAGGGGTTACCCTGCTCTGGTCCTTCTCCTTCAGCCTGATCGGGGTCTACCTCGCCGGCCAGGTGGACGCCTACTTCTCGGTGCTGACCCGCATCGCCCTCGCCAGCCTGGTGTTCCTGCCCTTCCTGCGCCGCCGCTGGCTGCGCCCCGATCTGGTCATCAAGCTGATGGCACTCGGCGCCATTCAGCTCGGCATCATGTATCTCTTCTATTACCACTCCTTCCTGCTGCTGACGGTGCCGGAAGTGCTGGTGTTCACCATCTTCACCCCCATCTACGTCACCCTGATCCACGATCTGCTGGAGGGGCGCTTCAAGCCGACCTACCTGTGGGGGGCGCTGCTGGCGGTGCTGGGGGCGGCCGTCATCCGCTTCGACGGCCTGACCGAGAGCTATGTGATGGGGTTCCTGGTGGTGCAGGGAGCCAACCTCTGCTTCGCCCTGGGCCAGGTGGGTTACAAGGTGCTGCTGGCCCGAGAAGCGCAGCAACCGCCCCAGCTGGCTGTGTTCGGCTGCTTCTATCTGGGGGCCCTGGTGGTCGCCCTGCCCGCCTGGTGGCTGCTGGGCCAACCGCAATACCCGACGAGTGGATTGCAGTGGGGCATACTGCTCTGGCTGGGGGTGGGGGCATCCGGGCTCGGCTACTTCCTGTGGAACAAGGGGGCCACCCTGGTCAGCAGCGGCGTGCTGGCCATCATGAACAACGCCCTGATCCCCGCCGGTCTGCTGGTCAATCTGGTGCTCTGGGGCAAGGATACGGATCTGTTCAGGCTCAGCCTCGGCGCCCTGCTGATGCTGGCCTCCCTCTGGGTCTGCCAGCGCCAGCCGGCGCGTAGCACGGAGTGACGAACCACCGACCGCCAGGCCTGAGGGTGCAGCCCTCCTTTGACCCACAGGCATCCGCGGGTGAGTGAGCACTGACTAAAAATCAGCCAACTACTGCGTTGCGTTCCCGTCTGGCCTGGCCGTGGCAGGAGGCCAGCCGGGCCAGCAGGTGATCGAGCTGCTCGGCGTTCTGGCTCTGCACCAGGCCTATGCTGACGGTCACCGGCCGCTCGGGCAGCAGGCTGGCATCGGCGATCTCGAGACGCAGCCGTTCGGCAATCTCGAGGCCGCTCAGCCGATCTGTCTGGGACAGCATCAGGATGAAACCGTCCTCGTCCCAGCGGGCGAAGGGATCTTCCCGCCGCAATTCGCGGCGCACTATGCGGGCCAGCTTGGCCAGCATGGCGTCACAGGCGGCCTCACCAAACAGCTGCAATATCTTGCTGCGGTGATCCACGGTGAACTGCAGCAGGCAGAAGCTGCCGCTCTCGCTGGCCAGCCGCTCGTCCAGCAGCGACTCGAAGTGACTGCGGCTCTCGAGCCCGGTGAGGGGATCGGTGTCGTGACGATCGTCCAGCTGGGGCATGGCCGCATCCAAATGGCGCACCACCCCCAGCAGCTGGCCCCCTTCGTCACGGCGCACCCGCTCCTCCAGCCGGATGTAGTGACCCTGATGGTGCAAGATACGGTACTCGAGCCGCAACCCGCTGCTGCGCCCCTCCCGACAGGCGTCGATGGCTTCCCCCAGGCGGGGTCCATCATCCGGGTGCACCCGTGCCAGCCAGCCGAGATCATCCAGCTCGTTCCCCGCCAGCCCCAGCAGTTGCAGGCAGGAAGGATCGCGCCTCAGGCCCTGTTCGGCCGACCAGGTCCAGATCCCGGCCTCCAGCATCGCCATGGCTTCTGCCTTCAGCGTCACCTCTAGCGGGGTAATGACCTCAACCCCGGGAGTCTCATACCTTTCCATCACGCGCCTCGACACCGGATCTGACTGTCTGCCCAGACAGCAACATTCAATAAGTAACATTGGCGATTGCGCCGAGCAACAGCGTCAACTCGCTTTTCCCTGGTGCCCTCTCATCCGCCCCAGCGACTCCCTCAGCCTTGATAGCCCTTCATCAGAGCCTGCCAACCTCCAGACACTAAGTGGAGGCCGAGCTCAGTCCGTCTTGCCTTGATAGCCCGCCATCAGTGCCTGCCAGTTCTCCGGCACGAAATGGAAGCTGGTATGCAGCTGGGACTCTTTGCTGAAGGAGCGCTGCAGCCGCTCCAGATTGGCCTGCTGCCAGCTGCCGGGGGAGCGGATAGCCCCCTTGTCAAAATCGATTACCCATACCTTGCCCTCCTTGTCGAGCAGCAGGTTGTGGCTGTTGAGATCGGCGTGATAGACCCCGGCCTCGTGCAGCCGGCGCACCGTCTGACCCACCCTGTGCCACACCTCGTCGGCGAGCGGCCCCTGCTTGAGCAGGGCCACCAGATCCTTGGCGCCGCGGATGCGCTCGATCAGGATGTCGGCGCGATAGAAGGGCCCCTGCTTGACCATGCGGGCCGCGAATGGCCGTGGCACCGGCAAGCCCTGCTCGCTCAGCTGGGCCAGCAGACGGTATTCGGCCATGGCGCGGCTCGATTCGACCCCTTCGAACCAGAAGCGATCCCGTACCAGCTTGCCCACCATGCCGCCGCGATAATAGTGGCGCAGCACCAGGTGGCGCGACTCATCCTTCACGAACCAGGTCACCCCGCGACCTATGGCGGAGCCCACCACCTGCCGATGGGTCTGCCACCAGGCCGGATCGAACAACGCGGGGGAAGGGTCGCGGAAGGCGCCTTCGGCATACCAGCAGATCTGGTTGTGGGCGGTCTGTGTCAGCATCATGAGTATTCCGGTCGATAGTGGGGCGCAATGCATCCCGTCATGGGGACTGTGCCGGTCGGGCAGCTGGCGCAATTTTACAATCCACAAGGGAGTTTGCATAATGCCATCCATCCATTTTGCCACCATTGCGCCACATCATGCCGCTGTTCCAAACGCCGCCCTCCTCTATCTGCATCCTGCGGCTCTCCGCCATCGGGGATTGCTGCCATGCGCTGGCGCTGGTGCGCGTCATCCAGCGGGCCTGGCCAGAGACTCGCATCACCTGGATTACCGGCAAGATAGAGGCGACCCTGTTTGCCGATCTGCCCGGGGTCGAGGTGATCCCCTTCGACAAGAGCAAGGGCTGGCGTGGCTACCGCGATCTCTGGCGCACCCTCAAGGGGCGCAAATTCGATGCCCTGCTCCACCTGCAGGCGGCCCTGCGGGCCAGCATCGCCACCCTCGGCATCAGGGCCAAGCTCAAACTCGGGTTCGACAAAGCGCGGGCCAACGACGGCCAGTGGCTGTTCACCAACCATCAAGTGCCGTCCCCCGCCTCCCCCCATGTGCTGGATGGCTTTCTCGCCTTCGCCAGGGAACTTGGCATCCAGGATCTGACCCCGGACTGGCAACTGCCCATCAGCGCCGAGCATCAGGCCTGGGCCAGGGAGAAGATAGACGGCAAACCGACCCTGCTCATCTGCGCAGCCGCCAGCAAGGCGTTCAAGAACTGGACCGCCGAAGGCTATGCCGCCCTGGCGGATCACGCTGCCAGCAAAGGGTTTCAGGTCTACCTCTGCGGCGGGCCGGCCAAACTGGAGCGGGATCTGGCCGCCGACATCCAGCGCCTGAGCCAGAGCAAGCCGGTGGATCTGGTGGGGCAGACCAACCTCAAGCAACTGCTGGCGCTCATCAAGGAAGCCAGCCTGGTACTGGCCCCCGATACCGGCCCCACCCACATGGCGACCCTGGTGGGCACCCCGGTGATCGGCCTCTACGCCCATCACAATCCGGATCGCACCGGCCCCTATCTGTGCCGCGACTACGCAGTCAGCGTCTATCAGGAACTGATCGAACAGGAGACCGGCAAGCCGCTGGCGGCGCTCGACTGGCGTACCCGCCTCAAGGATCCGGACGCCATGCGCAAGATAACCAGCGAACGTGTCATCGCCGCCTTCGATCGGCTCTGTGCCGAGCGCCAGCTGCCGGGCTGAGGGGCAACTCGGAAATTCCGAGCCCTGAGGCAGGGATAATCTGATGGCCCAAGCCGAGTGCCGGGGGCAGAATAGCGGCCGATGTGGGTAACGCTCCCGCAGCAAGCAACGAATACTTTGATCGGCTGGAATATGATTCCGGCCGTTTTTTTATCCGCCCCCATCTGCTAACATTCGCCGCCTTTACAACCTCCCGACTCAAGAATTTCCCGCGTTTTGCGAGCGACTGTCTCCCTTTCGGGCACATGACGGCAGCCTCTGCTACAACCAAAACACGGGTCATCGCTTAAAGGTACAGACATGGCGCAACAAGGCACTCTCTATATCATCTCCTCCCCGAGCGGGGCCGGTAAGTCCAGCCTGCTCAATGCCTTGCTGACCCAGCACAACGACGCCGGCAAGATGCAGCTCTCCGTCTCCCACACCACACGCGCCACTCGCCCCGGCGAAGAGCACGGGGTGCACTACCACTTCGTGCAGGTGGAAGAGTTCAAGGCACTGATCGAGCGGGGCGATTTTCTGGAGTGGGCAGAGGTGTTCGGCAACTACTACGGCACCTCCCGCGCCGCCATCGAGGCCTGTCTGGCCAGGGGCATCGACGTCTTCCTCGACATCGACTGGCAGGGCGCCCGCCAGATCCGCGAGCAGATGCCGACCAAGTCCATCTTCATCCTGCCCCCGAGCCGGGAGGAGCTGGAGCGCCGCCTGATCGGCCGCGGCCAGGACAGCAGCGAAGTGATCGCCGGCCGGATGGCGAAAGCCATTGCCGAAATGGTGCACTACGACGAGTATGACTATGTCATTATCAATGAAGACTTTGAGCAGGCGCTGTTCCAGCTCAGGGCCATCATAGAGTGCCAGCGGCTGGAATTGCGCCAGCAGCAGCAGGCCCAACAAAACTTGCTGCAACAGCTACTGGCAGAATAGGCCAAAAACAAGTAAACTTTTGCGTCATTTTTAAACACTGCTTTTTCAAACACAGAAAGCCCAAACACTGGAGTCCTGCATGGCACGCGTTACTGTAGAAGATGCTGTAAAACAGGTAGGTAACCGTTTTGACCTGGTGCTGGTCGCCGCACGCCGCGCCCGTCAAATCGCGGTACAAGGCAAAGATCCCCTGGTCGACGAAGAGAACGACAAGCCGACCGTGATCGCCCTGCGCGAGATCGAACTGGGTCTGGTCAACAACCAGGTGATGGATACCCAGGACCGCTACGAGCAGCAAGAGCAGGAAGCCGCCGAGCTGGCTGCCGTTGCTGCCATCGCCGAAGGCCGCGGTTAAGTCAGTTATTTCTCATAGTCGGCGCCCGCCCGGGTGCCGACTGTTCTTCCCATTTACAACCGCTCGAAAACCTCGCAAACTCGAGGGCATACCCTCAATTCCACGGATTGTCGTTTCACCGCTGCGGGGACTGTCTTGTATTTATTTGAAAACCTTAAAGAAATAGCCAGTTCCTACCTGCCTTCAGAGCAGGTTGAGAAGCTCAGGCAAGCCTATGTGGTGGCCCGTGACGCTCACCAGGGACAGATGCGTTCCAGCGGCGAGCCCTATATCACCCACCCGGTTGCCGTTGCCCGCATTCTCGGCGACATGCGACTCGATCACGAAACCCTGATGGCCGCCGTGCTGCACGACGTCATCGAAGATACCCCGGTCACCAAGGACGATCTCGCCGAGCTGTTCGGCAACGCCGTCGCCGAACTGGTATCCGGCGTCTCCAAGCTCGACAAGCTGAAGTTCCGCGATCGCAAGGAAGCCCAGGCCGAGAACTTTCGCAAGATGGTGATGGCCATGACCCAGGACATCCGGGTCATCCTGATCAAGCTCGCCGATCGCACCCACAACATGCGCACCCTAGGCTCACTGCGGCCGGACAAGCGTCGCCGCATCGCCCGGGAAACCCTCGAGATCTTCGCCCCCATCGCCAACCGCCTCGGCATTCACACCATGAAGAACGAGCTGGAAGAGCTGGGCTTCGAGGCGCTCTATCCCATGCGTTCACGGGTGCTGCGGGAATCGGTACGCCGCGCCCGCGGCAATCGCCGCGAGATCATCGACTCCATCGAGAGCGAGATTGAGGGTCGCCTGCGCGAGGCCGGCATAGATGCCCAGGTCAGCGGTCGCGAGAAGAATCTGTTCTCCATCTACAACAAGATGGAGAAGAAAGAGCTGCAGTTCCATGAGGTGATGGATATCTACGCCTTCCGCGTCAGGGTGAAGGACATAGACACCTGTTACCGGGTGCTTGGGCAGATGCACAGCCTCTACAAGCCGCGTCCCGGCCGCTTCAAAGACTACATCGCCATTCCCAAGAGCAATGGCTACCAGTCCCTGCACACCTCCTTGGTGGGGCCTCACGGGGTGCCGGTGGAGGTGCAGATCCGCACCGAGTTCATGGATCAGATGGCCGACAAGGGTGTCGCCGCCCACTGGGCCTACAAGCAGGATGGCGACAGCTCGGGCACCACGGCCCAGATCCGCGCCCAGCGCTGGATGCAGAGCCTGCTGGAGTTGCAGCAGAGCGCCGGCAGCTCGTTCGAATTCATCGAGGGGGTCAAGACCGACCTCTTCCCGGACGAGATCTACGTCTTCACTCCGGAGGGCCGCATCATGGAGCTGCCCGCCGGCGCCACCCCGGTGGACTTCGCCTACACTGTGCACACCGACATCGGTCACGCCTGCGTCGGTTCCCGGGTCGACCGTCACCCCTATCCGCTGAGCAGTCCGCTGCATTCGGGCCAGACGGTGGAGATCATCACGGCACCGGGCGCCCGCCCCAATGCGGCCTGGCTCAACTTCGTGGTGACCACCAAGGCGCGCTCCAAGATCCGCCAGTTCCTCAAGAACCTGCGCACCGAAGAGTCTGTGGTGCTGGGCCGTCGCCTGCTCAACCATGCCCTCGGCGCCAAGAACATCGAAGACATACCCGAGCCGCGCATCAAGCAGGTGCTGGCCGACACCAAGCACGAGAACCTGCAGGGCCTGCTGGCCGATGTGGGGCTTGGCAATGCCATGAGCGTCATGGTGGCCCGCCGCATGCTGGGTGACGAGTTGCCGCCGGAAGAGCAGCCAAAATCCAGCAGCAAGAAGATGCCCATCAAGGGGGCCGACGGCATGCTGGTCACCTTCGCGAACTGCTGTCGTCCGATCCCGGGGGATGCCATCATCGCCCACATCAGCCCGGGCAAGGGACTGGTCATTCACCAGGAGTCCTGCCGCAACATCAAGGGCTACAGCCGCGAGCCGGACAAGTACCTGCCGGTGCAGTGGGAAGTGGACAAGGATCAGGAACAGGAATTCCGCACCGGCATCAGCATCGAGATCGTCAACCACCAGGGTGCCCTGGCGGAGCTGGCCAACGTGATTGCCGCCACCGGTGCCAACATCCACGCCATCAGCACAGAAGAGAAGGACGGCCGGGTCTATCTGGTCACCCTGCTCATCACCACCAAGGGCCGCATCCACCTTGCCAACATAATGCGCAAGATCCGGGTAATGCCCAATGTGCTCAGGGTGAGTCGACAGAAGAACTGATCACACAGGCGGCGCGAGCCGCCTGATGCTTTTATAGAGACAAGCCATGACCCCCGAACGCTTCAAGCGGATTTCCGACATGCTGGCCCAACGCCAACTCGATTTGACCGTCTGCATGCACGGGAAGAGTGCACAAGCCTCACTGCATAGAAACCGATATGACTCCTGAACGCTTTAAACGGATCTCCGACATGCTGGCCCAGCGCCAGCTCGATCTCACTGTCTGTATGGAAGAGGTCCACAAGCCTCATAACCTGGCCGCCATAGTACGCACCGCCGATGCCATCGGCATTCACCGGGTCCACGCCGTCTGGCCCAAAACCTGGATCCACAAGCGCAAGGGCACAGCCCGCGGCAGCCAGAACTGGGTCGACGTCAAGCTGCACCCGGACATAGGCAGCGCAGTGGCCGAACTGAAAGCCTCCGGCATGCAGATCCTGGCAACCCATCTCTCGGAGAGCTCGGTGGACTTTCGCGCCATCGACTACACCAAACCGACTGCCATCCTGGTGGGCCAGGAGAAGCACGGCATAGGGGAAGAGGCGCTGGCCCTGGCCGATCACCATATCGTCATCCCCATGGTGGGCATGGTGCAGTCCCTCAACGTCTCCGTGGCCGCCGCCGCCATCCTGTACGAAGCCCAGCGCCAGCGCGAGCTGGCCGGCTGCTATCAGCGCGGCTGCCCGCTCGACCTGGAGGAGCAGAACAGCATACTGTTCGAGGGGGGCTACCCCATCTATGCCCAGCTCTGCAAAGAGAAAGAGATGCCCTATCCCCAGCTCGGCCCGGCTGGCGAGATCCTGGCGGACGAGGCCTGGTGGCAACGGATGCAGCTGACCCGCAAGGGCTGGGCCGCACAACAGGAAGATCAAGCGTGGCAGGAGGAGTGATGGAGAATCCCTTCGGTAGCTGGCTGGAATCCCAGGTCATACGGGATCATCTCAGCAACCCCAATATCGAGGCAGGCGACTACAGCTACTATTCCGGTTACTACCATGGCAAACCGTTCGAGGATCACTGCGTACGCTATCTGCTGGGTGACGGCTCGACCCGGGATACCTGGGAGAGCGGCATCTGGGGCGAAGTGGATCGCCTGATCATCGGCAAGTTCTGCTCCATAGGTTCGGGTGCCACCTTCATGCTGGCCGGCAATCAGGGCCACCGGCTGGATTGGGCCTCTACCTTCCCCTTCGACGCCACCCGTTTCGGTGATGGCGTACACGACGGCTTCCAGCGCAAGGGAGATACCCAGGTTGGCAACGACGTCTGGATAGGCTTGGAAGCCATGATCATGCCCGGCATCACCATAGGCGATGGTGCCGTCATTGCCACCCGGGCCGTCGTCACCAAAGACGTTGCCCCCTACACCATAGTGGGCGGCAACCCGGCCAAACCCATCCGTCGCCGCTTCACAGATGAGCAGATCTCCATGCTGCAGGCCATGCAGTGGTGGAACTGGCCCCTGCCCCGCCTGCAGGCGGCCATGCCCCTGCTCTGCTCGGGCGATATCCCAGCCCTCTACCAGCATTGGCAACAGGAGTACGCATCATGAACCGGTTATCTTCTGCCCTGCTGGCCCTGACCCTGTTTTCTGCCGGAGCCCTTGCCGTGACCAATCCCTATCAACTGACCACGGAAGCCGAAGTCCCCGCCCTCCATCAACAGACCCTGCCCGACTTCTGGCGCGACCATGCCGTCGAAGGGGAGTTCAAGGGTAAGGACGGGGTGACCATCCGCTATGCCGCCCTGCGCCAGGCCAAGGTGGACAGAGCCATACTGCTCGTCAACGGCCGGGTCGAAAGCTACCTCAAGTATCAGGAGCTGGCCTGGGATCTGTGGCATCAGGGATACAGCCTCTACCTCATCGACCATCGCGGCCAGGGGCTGTCAGATCGCCTGCTGGCCGACAAGGAGAAGGGCTATGTCGCCGACTTCGACGACTATGTGCTGGATCTGAAGCAGTTCCATGACGACGTCATACTGGCGGACAAGCCTGCCAAGCTGTTCTTGCTGGCCCACTCCATGGGCGGCGCCATCTCGGCCCGCTATCTGGAGCGCTGGCCGGACGACATCAAGGCGGCCGTGCTCTCCTCTCCCATGATGGGCATCAACCTCGGCGGCCTGCCCAAGTGGCTGGCCCAGGGACTGGCGGCCACCATGGATACGGTCGGCAGCTGGTGGGGCGAGCCCCCCTATGGCCCGGGCCAGAGCGGTTATGTCTCCCATGAATTTACCGACAACGGCCTGAGCCACAGCGAGCCCCGCTACCAGGCATTCCGCCAGCTCTATGAGCAGCGTCCGCAGATCAAGCTGGGCGGGGTGACGGCGCACTGGATCCGCGAGGGTATCAAGGCCGGGGATGCCGCCATCGCGGAGGCAGACAGGATCAAGACGCCGCTGCTGCTGATCCAGGCGGGGGATGACGGCATTGTCGATAATGCGGCCCAGGACGAGTTCTGCACCAGGGCCAGTTGTGAAGGGGGCAAGCCGCTGCGGATCGAGGGGGGCTGGCACGAGCTGTTTATCGAGGCCGATGCACAACGTCTGCCTGCCCTGACCGCGACCCTGGACTTCTTCGCCCGCTTCTAGTGGCCAGTTGCATGACTTGCCAGGAGAGTGGCCAGCGTCCCGTGTCCAAAATGGCGTCACCTGCCACCCAGGCGCGGCCTGTTCCGGCACGGCAACAGACCCCGGGACTGGTTATTTTTTGGATCCCTAAATAAATGGGGTGACGCAAGACGCTGGGGTACACTGCCCCGGCGTTCCACTGATGCCGAGGTAATGATGTTCAAGGTAGTTGTGTCCGATCTCGATGGTACCCTGCTCAACGGGCAGCACCAGATCTCCCCCCGCACCCGGGATACCCTGCACCGTCTGGTCGATCAGGGGATCAAGTTCGTGGTGGCCACCGGCCGTCACCATGTGGATGTGCGCAGCATCCGCGATGCCCTGGGGCTGGATATCTACCTCATCACCTCCAACGGCGCCGTGGTGCACGACAAGCAGGATACGCTCGTCTTCAACCAGGCACTGCCGAGCACGGTGGCGGCCGAGTTGATCGCGCTGGAGCGCGACCCCTCCATCCACATCAACGTCTACTACGGCGATGAATGGCTGGTGGAAGAGGAGATGCCCTGGCTGCTGCAGTTCCATCACGATTCCGGCTTCAGCTATCGCCTGACCGATCTCGCCAGCCACCCGCTGGACAAGATCAACAAGGTGTTCTACATCGGCGAACACGAGAAGCTGCTGCAGATAGAGGCTGAGCTCAACCAGCGTTATGGTGATCGAGTCAACGTCACCTTCTCCCTGCCGGATTGCCTCGAGGTGATGCACGCCGGGGTACACAAGGGCAATGCCGTGCGCGCCGTGCTGGAGCAGCATGGGCTTGAGATGTCCCAGGCGGTCGCCTTCGGTGATGGCATGAACGACTTCGAGATGCTGAGCATGGTGGGCCGGGGTGTGGTGATGGGCAACGCCCATGATCGTCTCAAGCTTGCCCTGAGCGAACACGACAGAACCCTGAGTTCGGATGAGGATGGCGTCGCCGTCTATCTGGAGCAGCTGTTCGCCATCAATCAGACTGGCGCGGCCTGATCCCTGCCATCATGGCGATCTCCCCGGGATCGCCATGACACTATGGCGCGCGAGCGCCCTCATCGTTTGAAGCTGTGGTTGCACTCCTTGCACCAGTATTGCCGGGAGATCTGGCGATCCAGAGTGCGACCCAGCCATAGCCCGACCCCCCCCACCGGTTGCACCGCCGACCAGAGCGCCGCTCAGGGCCCCTGCGATGGCGCCTATGGGAATCCCTATGCCACCCAGTGTGACCCCAGTCAAGAGTCTCATCCGCTGAGGCCAGGCAGGCCAAGGCGATCCAGCAGGCTGCCGGTCGGCGTCCAGGTGAAGCTCTGATTGGCGCCACCGTAGCACTCGGCCAGTCGTAGCGGCACGGCGGCTCTGTGGCGGCGACCAGCCACATCCAGACACAGTGAAACCTGCCGGTTGAACAGTCTATCCCCCTGCCACTGCCATTGACGGCTGTCGTCCTGACACTCTCCCACGGCGAGGCCGTCATCCCCCCTGGCGATCAGGCAACCCTGCGCCAGCTGCAAGGCCCCCGCATCCCAGGTGAACAGCTGGCGGGGGCTCTGATCGCAAGTCTGGGTGAGCAGGCTACCCTGCTCGCTCAGGGCCACGCAGAAGCCGCCGCCCGTTACCAGGGTGGCCGGGGGAACCGGCGTTGACCTGGGGGCGGCCCCCAGCAGAAGAGTCTCAGGTCTCGGCTGCAAGGCACAGCCGCCGAGCAGCAGTGCCATCAGGGCGAGCAATCGGATGTGAAGGGGCATGATGATGCATAGGCCTGTGTCTGAATGGGTCGCGGGTGTCCACTATTCTGGTGGCTCCCGGCCAAGCATACCGAACTCGTGGCGAACAGGCGCCTGCAGAAATGTAAGAAGAGGTGACAGAGGAATGATGGATACGCAGAAAAGCAAAAACCCCGCCGAAGCGAGGTTTTCAGAATGTGGTCGGTGATAAAGGATTCGAACCTTTGACCCTCTGGTCCCAAACCAGATGCGCTACCGGGCTGCGCTAATCACCGATGGGTATTTCCAAAATACAAAGATGACCATGTGGTCATCCTCGTCATACAGCAAGTATGGTGCGAAGAGAGGGACTCGAACCCTCACACCCGAGGGGCACTAACACCTGAAGCTAGCGCGTCTACCAATTCCGCCACCTTCGCATACCTGACAAGCTGTAAAATGGGGTGGCTGATGGGGCTCGAACCCACGACAACCGGAATCACAATCCGGGACTCTACCAACTGAGCTACAGCCACCACAGCTGTTTTGTTCCACAACAACGCCCGCTTAACTGGCGCACTTTGATGGTGCGCCCGACAGGATTCGAACCTGTGACCTCTGCCTCCGGAGGGCAGCGCTCTATCCAGCTGAGCTACGGGCGCTACGCTGTCGAACGGGGCGCATTATTGATGATGGCGCCCACCTTGTCTACTCTTTTTTTATCCCCACGGTTCAAGTGTTTGTTTTTCAATCTTTTCGTGCACTTTTATACCTCTTCTTCAGCCATTCGGCCAAAAACGTCCTCACTCGGCCCGCTTTTGGATCCTCTTCTGGCAGTAAAGTGGCCGGCATCCCTTGACTTGCTTTCCTCTCCACCTAGAATGAATGAACGTTCATTCACTCGCTGAAGTCTGATCATCATGGATAAGAAAGAACGGATTTTCGAGGCTGCGCACGAAATCCTCGGCGAGCAGGGCTTCTACGGCCTTTCCATCGCCGCGGTTGCCAAGAAAGCCAAGGTAGCGGCAGGCACCATCTATCGCTACTTCAGCGACAAGGATGATCTTGTCCGCCAGCTTTATCAGCACACCATTCTCAAGTGTCATCCCTTGGTCATGGAAGATGTGCAGATAGAAGAGGTGTCATATCGGCAGTATCGACGCCTCTGGCTCAATATCGACGCCCTCTTTGCCAGCCATCCCAATGTACTGAAATGCAAATTGCAGTACGAAAGTTCTCCATTGGGGGCTGAATTGGAACGGGATCCGGTCATAATGGCGACATGGGCCCCACTTGAGCGTTTCTTCGAACAGGGACGCCAGCAAGGCCTGTTCATCGATTTGCCCGTTCTGGTGCTGCAGGCCCTGAGCCTGAGCTGCGTGGTCAACCTGGTACAACAACGCCAGGCTCACGAATTTGAGTTGACGCAAGAACAGTTGGAGACGGTCATCCGGGCCAGCTGGAATGCCATTTTAAACCCTAATTATTCCATCACAGGAGCCTGTTCATGAAAAAGTGGATGGCCATCATGTTGCTGATAGCACTCGCCCTGTTCGGCAGTGTCATCGGCTTCAATATGTTCAAGCAGAAGAAGATTGCAGAGTTCATGGCCAATCGACCCGAGCCCGAGTTCCCGGTGACCGCCATGGTGACCAAGGCGCAAGACTGGGTCCCCACCATAGAGGCGATCGGCTTCATCGAGCCTAACCAGGGGGTCACCCTTTCCAGTGAGCTGGCGGGCACCATAGACAAGATCAGCTTCGAATCCGGGGCTCAGGTCAAGGCGGATCAACTGCTGCTGAGCCTGGACTCCAGCGTGGAGAAGGCCAACCTGAACGCCTCCCAGGCCAGGCTGCCTGCGGCTCGTGCCAAGTTCGAGCGCTACCAGAACCTGTACCAGAAGAACTCCATCTCCCGGGATCAGCTGGATGATGCCGAAGCGGCTTATCGCTCACTGGAAGCGGACATCGACAGCCTGAAGGGCACCATAGCCCGCCGCGAAGTCCGCGCCCCCTTCGGTGGCGTCGTGGGTCTGCGCAACGTCTTCCTCGGTCAGTACCTGGAACCCGGTACCGAGATAGTGCGACTGGAAGACACCAGCGTGATGCGCCTGCGCTTCACCGTGCCCCAGACCGACATCTCCAAGATTTCCCTCGGTCAGACCGTCAAGATCAACGTGGATGCCTATCCCCAGACCCAGTTTGACGGCCAGATCACCGCCATCGAACCTGCCGTCAACTACCAGAGCGGCCTGATCCAGGTGCAAGCCAACATCCCGAACAACGACGGTCAGCTGCGCTCCGGCATGTTTGCCCGCGCCAGCATCATATTGCCCACGGTGAAAGACCAGATTGTGATCCCGCAGTCTGCCATCTCCTTCACCCTCTATGGCGAGAACGTCTACGTCATTCACGAGGCAGACGGCGTGAAACGCGCCAAGCAGGTGGTGGTGAAGGCGGGTGAGCGTCGCGGCAATGATGTCCATGTGTTGTCCGGCATCAAGGCTGGCGATCAAATCGTGCTGTCGGGTCAGGTTCGCCTGAGCAACGATACCAAGGTGCACGTGGTCGAAAACGATGCCCTTGCCGTTCCGGCACAAACCCCGATGCTGTAAGCGCGGAGATCTGCGATGCGATTTACTGACATATTCATAAAACGGCCGGTGCTGGCGATCTCGCTCAGCTTCCTGATAGCCCTGCTGGGCTTCCAGGCCATCTTCAAGATGCAGGTGCGGGAATATCCCGAGGTGATCAACACCGTCATCACGGTCAACACCAGCTACTATGGCGCCAGCTCGGATCTGATCCAGGGCTTCATCACCCAGCCTCTGGAGCAGGCGGTCGCGCAAGCCGACAACATCGACTTCATGACCTCCTCCAGCCAGCTGGGCAGCTCCACGGTCACGGCCTACATGAAGCTGAACACCGACCCCAACGCCGCGCTGTCCGACATCCTGGCCAAGGTCAACTCGGTGCGCTCCCAGTTGCCCAAAGAGGCGGAAGACCCTTCGGTCACCTCCTCCACGGGTTCCACCACTGCGGTGCTCTACATGGGCTTCACCAGCCCCGAGCTGAACTCCAGCCAGATCACCGACTACCTGGAGCGGGTCATCAAGCCCCAGCTGTTCACCGTGGGCGGGGTATCCAAGGTTGACCTCTACGGCGGGGTCGAGTTTGCCCTGCGGGTGTGGCTGGATCCGGCCAAGATGGCCGCCTTCGACCTGACCGCCAGCGACGTGATGACGGTGCTCAACAGCAACAACTATCAGTCCGCCACCGGTCAGGCCACCGGCTATTTCACCCTGTTCAACGGCAATGCCGAGACCCAGGTCAGCAATACCGATGAGCTCAAGCGTCTGGTGGTAGCGACCCGGGATGGCAAGGTGATCCGCCTCTCCGACATCGCCAAGGTGTCGCTGGAGAAGAGTCACGACATCTATCGCGCCAGCGCCAACGGCCGTGAAGCCGTGGTCTTGGCCATCAATGCCGCGCCGACCGCCAACCCCATCAACATCGCCCACGATGTGCTGGAGCTGCTGCCGAGCCTGAAGAGCAACATGCCGAGCACCATGCAGGTCAACATCCTGTATGACTCCACCATCGCCATCAACGAGTCCATCCACGAGGTCATCAAGACCATACTGGAGGCGGCCGCCATAGTACTGGTGGTGATCACCCTGTTCCTCGGCTCCTTCCGGGCCGTCATCATCCCGATCATCACAATACCGCTGAGTCTCATCGGCGTGGTGATGATGATGGACATGTTCGGTTTCTCCATCAACCTGATGACACTGCTGGCCATGGTGCTCGCCATCGGTCTGGTGGTGGATGACGCCATAGTGGTGCTGGAGAACGTCGATCGTCACATCAAGGAGGGGGAAGAACCCTTCAGGGCCGCCATCATAGGCACCCGGGAGATCGCCGTGCCGGTCATCGCCATGACGGTGACCCTGGCTGCGGTGTACGCGCCTATCGCCCTGATGGGGGGCATCACAGGCTCCCTGTTCAAGGAGTTCGCGCTGACCCTGGCGGGGGCCGTGTTCGTCTCCGGCATCATAGCCCTGACCCTGTCGCCCATGATGTGCTCCAAGATGCTCAGGGCCAACGAGACCCCGAGCAAGTTCGAAAGCACTGTGCATCACCTGCTGGATCGGATGACGGCCCGCTACGACAGCATGCTGCATGCTGTCATGCAGCACCGCATCGTGGTCATACTGTTCGCCGTCATAGTGTTCGGCAGCCTGCCACTGCTGTTCAAGTTCATCCCGAGCGAGCTGGCCCCGTCCGAGGATAAGGGCGTCATGGCCGTGCTGGGGACGGCACCGTCCAATGCCAACCTGGACTACATCGAAAACACCATGGCGGACGTGAACAAGGTGCTGGATGACCAGCCCGAGATCGCCTACTCCCAGGTCTTCTCCGGGGTGTTCAACGCCAACCAGGCCTTCGGCATCGCCTCCATGGTGCCCTGGAGCCAGCGTGAGGCGAGCCAGAAAGAGGTGCTGGATCGGGTGGCCGGTCTGGTGAAGGACATCCCCGGGATGGCCATCACCACCTTCCAGTTCCCCGAGCTGCCAGGTGCCTCAAGCGGTCTGCCTATCCAATTCGTCATCACCACCCCGAACAGCTTCGAAAGCCTGTTCCTGATCGCGGGTGAGATGCTGGCGGCGACCCAGGCCAACGGCCAGTTCGTCTATTCGGATCTCGATCTGAACTACGACTCGGCCACCATGAAGATCAGCATCGACAAGGACAAGGCCGGTGCCTACGGCATCACCATGCAGGACATAGGTACCACCATGGGCACCATGATGGCGGACGGCTACGTCAACCGGATCGATCTGGATGGCCGCTCCTACGAGGTGATCCCCCAGGTGGAGCGCAAATACCGTCTCAACCCCGAGTCCATCAAGGGTTACTACGTGCGCGCCGCCGATGGCAAGTCGATCCCGCTGGGCAGCTTGATCAAGATTGAAGTGGTTGGCGAGCCCCGCGCCCTGCCCCACTTCAACCAGCTGAATTCCGCCACCATAGGCGCCGTACCGGCACCCGGCGTGGCCATGGGGGATGCGATCAACTGGTTCAAGACCACCGCCGAAGAGAAGCTGCCGCAAGGCTATCGCTACGACTTCATGGGGGAAGCCCGCCAGTTCGTGACCGAGGGCAATGCACTCTACGCCACCTTCGCCCTGGCCCTGGCCATCATCTTCCTGGTGCTGGCCATCCAGTTCGAGTCGGTGCGTGACCCCCTGGTGATCATGGTGTCGGTCCCCCTTGCCATCAGCGGGGCCCTGATTGCCCTGGCATGGGGCCTGGCCACCATGAACATCTACTCCCAGGTGGGCCTCATCACCCTGGTCGGTCTGATTACCAAGCACGGTATTCTGATCTGCGAGGTGGCGAAGGAGGAGCAACTGCTGCACGGCATGAACCGGATGCAGGCCGTGATGCAGGCTGCCAAGGTGCGTCTGCGCCCCATCCTGATGACCACGGCGGCCATGATAGCCGGCCTGATCCCGCTGCTCTATGCGGCGGGTGCGGGTGCGGCCCAGCGCTTCAGCATCGGCATCGTCATAGTGGCGGGTCTGGCCATAGGCACCCTGTTCACCCTGTTCGTGCTGCCGGTGATCTACACCTTCCTGGCCTCGGAGCACAAACCGCTGCCGGAATTCGACGAGTCCATTCCGGCCAAGGCGAAAGGAAACCATTGATCCTCAGCCAACAGCAACAAGGCCCCGAAAGGGGCCTTATTTTTATCCATTTGATGGCACACGACATGAGTCCATGAAGCAGTTAAACTAGGCCGTTCGCAATCCAGACCGCAAGGATGCCATGTCAGGAATCTTCTCCAGGGCCATAGGCCTTAACGGACTCTCTTATCGTCTGCTTTCCTACATTCTGATCTGCAGCACAGTGCTGGCGCTGGTCATCACTGTGTTGCAGCTCGCCTGGGATTACAACAAGGACGTCACCGTCATAGAGGCGAGCATCGACCAGATCGAGGCCTCCTTCCTGCAACCCATCTCCGCCAGCCTGTGGAACCTGGATGAAGAGCAGGTCAAGGTGCAGATCGAAGGCATCATGAACCTGCCCAATATGCAGTTCGTCATGGTCAAGGAGATGCTGGGCAACTCGGAAGTGCCGCTGCTGACCCAGGGGGTGGAACAGGCGCAATACGACATCTCCCGCGAATTCAGCCTCACCTATCAGGGAGAGGTGGTCGGCAAGCTGTTCGTTGCCGCCACCCTGGATCAGGTCTACCAGCGCCTCATCGAAAAATCGGTGCTGATCCTAGTCAGCCAGACCATCAAGACCCTGGTCGTCTCGCTCTGCATCCTGGTCATCATCTATTACCTGGTGATCCGTCATATCAACCGCATCGTCAGCTACGCCCAGAAACTGAGTCTGGATCGGCTGGCGGTGGAGCTGACCCTGGAGGGGCGTCCCCTGCCCCGCAAACACCCGGACGAGTTCGATGCACTGGCCGCCACCCTCAACCAGATGCGCACCCGATTGAACGACGAGTTCAACGCCCGCCATCAGGCGGCGGATCAGCTCCAGCAGGAGCGGGATTTCTCCGCCACCCTGATCAACTCAGCCAACATGGTCATCTGCTGCATGGAGCCGGATCTCAACATCGCCAGCATCAACCCGGCCGCCATACTGCTCACCGGCTACCACCACGAGGAGCTGCTGCAGCACAACTGGCTGGATCTGTTTGTCAGCGAGGAGCAGCGGGCCGAGCTGGCAGCCACCCTGGCGGATCAGGGCTCCCTCGAGGACAGGGAGATCACCATGCATGACCAGCAGGGCAGCGAACTCGTCCTGCAGTGGACCTTCGCCCCCTTCTACGAGGGGCCGAATCTCAAGTATCTGATTGGCTTCGGTTATGACATCACCCCCCTCAAGAAGGTGGAGCGGGAAATCATACTGTTCAACGAACAGCTGGAAGGCAAGGTGGCGGAGCGTACCCGCAGCCTGAGCGATGCCAACGACCAGCTGGGCAAGGCCTATGACGATCTGAAACAGGCCCAGCAGACCCTGGTGGAGTCGGAGAAGATGGCCTCCCTGGGTTCCCTGGTGGCCGGCGTGGCCCACGAGATCAACACCCCCATCGGCATCAGCGTCACGGCCTCCTCCTATCTGCAGGAGCGGGTGGCCGACTTCAAGCAGCACCTCGAGGCCAAGCAGCTGTCGCGCTCCTATCTCAACGAGTTCACCCAGAACCTCGACGAGTCGATGCAACTGCTGCAGGGCAACCTGAGGCGGGCCTCCGAGCTCATCGCCAGCTTCAAGCAGGTGGCGGTGGATCAGTCGTCCGAGGCGCGCTACAACTTCAGCCTCGCCGACAACCTGCATCAGGTGGTGGTCTCCCTCGGCTACAAGCTGAAGAAGGCCCAGTGCGAGGTCGACATCCAGTGCGATCCCAAGCTGGCCATCTACTCCTTCCCCGGCAGCTTCACCCAGATCTATTCCAATCTGATCCTCAACTCCATCCATCACGGTTTCGACGGCTGGGACAGGCCCAAGAAGATCACCATCAGGGTGGAGCAGCAGGGTGACGAACTCGTCATCGATTACAGTGACAACGGTCGCGGCATCCCCCCCGAGATACTGCCGCGCATCTTCGATCCCTTCGTCACCTCCAAGCGGGGCCAGGGTGGCAGCGGGCTCGGCACCCACATCATCTACAACCTGGTGGTGCAACTGCTCCGTGGCCGCATCCATTGCGCCAGCGAACCGGGCCAGGGTGCCCAGTTCCATATCCGTCTGCCGATCCGGCAGAACTGAGCTCCGGCTCTTGTGAGCCGGCCACTTTGTCCCCATCATGCTGTGATTGCATTCTTAACGAGCGGAGAACCTCGCAATGGCACAGCATTTTGACTATATCGCCATCGGCGGCGGCAGCGGCGGCATCGCCTCGGCCAACCGGGCTGCCATGTACGGCAAAAAAGTCGCCCTGATTGAAGCCAAAGAGCTGGGGGGTACCTGCGTCAACGTCGGCTGCGTGCCGAAGAAGGCCATGTGGTATGCCGGCCAGATCGCCGATGCCCTGAGATACGGGGCCGACTACGGCTTCGACACCACCCTCAATCACTTCAGCTGGGCCAAGCTGGTCGAGTCCCGTCAGGCCTATATTGGCCGCATCCACAAGTCCTACGAGAACGTGCTGGGCAAGAACCAGATCACCGTCATCAAGGGCTTCGCCCGTTTCGTCAGCAGCAACACTATCGAGGTTGATGGCGAGCAGTACAGCGCCGATCACATACTGATCGCCACCGGCGGCCGCCCCGAAGTCCCGACCATACCGGGCGCCGAACTCGGCATCGACTCCGACGGCTTCTTCGATCTGCAAGCCCAACCAAGACGGGTCGCCGTGGTCGGCGCCGGCTATATCGCGGTCGAGATCGCCGGCGTGATGCAGGCCCTCGGCTCAGAGACCCACCTGGTGGTGCGCAAGCACGCGCCGCTGCGCAACTTCGACCCCATGATCCACGAGACCCTGGTGGAGATCATGGCGCAGGAAGGGCCCAAGCTGCACACCCACGCCGTGCCCAAGGCCGTGGTCAAGAACGCCGACGACAGCCTGACACTGCAACTGGAAGATGGCCGTCACCTCACGGTGGACTGCCTGATCTGGGCCATAGGCCGCGTGCCCGCCACCGACAACCTCAACCTGGCCGCCACAGGCATCACCCTGGACGAGCAGGGCTTCATCCCGACCGACAAGTTCCAGAATACCGCCGTCGCCAACCTCTATGCGGTGGGTGACAACACCGGGCGCATCCAGCTCACCCCAGTGGCCGTCGCGGCCGGTCGTCGCCTCTCGGAGCGGCTGTTCAACAACAAGCCCAACGAGCACCTCAACTACGATCTGGTGCCGACCGTGGTGTTCAGCCACCCGCCCATAGGCACCATAGGACTGACCGAGCCGGAAGCCATCGCCGAGTATGGCGAGAGCCAGGTCAAGGTCTATCGCAGCCAGTTCACCGCCATGTATTCGGCCCTGACCCAGCACCGCCAACCCACCCGGATGAAGCTGGTCTGCGTTGGCCCCGAGGAGAAGGTGGTCGGCCTGCACGGCATCGGCTTTGCGATGGACGAGATACTGCAAGGCTTCGGCGTCGCCATGAAGATGGGGGCCACCAAGGCGGACTTCGACAACTGCGTCGCCATTCACCCCACCAGTGCAGAAGAATTCGTTACCATGCGATAAGTGCATCTGAAGCTGGCCTGTCATTATCAGGCCAACTTCAACAACTGCGTTCGGAACACCGGGGTCAAGCCGACAACCGCGTTCTCCCTCCCACCCCACCAGCGCGGAAGAGTTTGTGACCATGCGATAAGTGCATCTGAAGCTGGTTGGTCAGCTTCGGCAACAGCATAACCCTCGCTCTCCAAACCCGGCCCAGGCCGGGTTTTTTGATCTCCTCCCCGCTCAATTCCCTCTGAAAGCGGCCTTCTTTACGCCGATTTTACGCTCCCCAGATGCCCCTTTATGGCGCCTTTACGCCCGTTTTACATACCCTTTCAGCGTCAATGACACCAACGGAGTCGATATGGATTTGCATCGACTCTCGACGCTAATTATCTCAACGGAGTCGTTATGAATTGGCTATATCTGCTGCTGGTCCTCGCCCTGATGGGTTACCTGATGCGCGCACTCACGCGTAGTCACGAGTGAGGAACTAGAACATGTGGCAAGAAATAATCTATCCGGTGGCCTTCGTGCTGCTGGTGCTGCTGCCGGCCCCCCTGCTCGGCAGCTATATGTATCGCGTGTTCGAGGGCAAGAGTCGCTGGCTCGCGCCGGTCGAGCGCGCCACCCTGGCCTGCTGTGGCACGGATGGACGGGAGCAGGACTGGAAGTCCTACGCCCTCAGCCTGCTGGCCTTCAACGGTGCCGGTTTCGGTCTGCTGTTCCTGATCCTGATGGCCCAGGGCCTGCTGCCCCTCAACCCGCAACAACTGCCGGGCCTGAGCTGGCAACTCGCCTTCAACACCGCCGTCAGCTTCATGACCAACACCAACTGGCAAGCCTATTCCGGTGAGGCCAGCCTCTCCTACTTCAGCCAGATGGTGGGGCTCACCACCCAGAACTTCGTCTCCGCCGCCACAGGTGCCACAGTCGCCGTCGCGCTGTTCCGCGGTCTCTCCCGCCAGCAGACCATACACCTTGGCAACTTCTGGCAGGATCTGGTGCGCTTCTGCCTCTACGTGCTGCTGCCCATGGCGTTGATCATGGCGCTGCTGCTGGTCTGGCAAGGGGTTCCCCAGAGTCTGTCGGCCTATCTGCCGTTCCATGCCCTGGAAGGCCAGGAGCAGCTGTTGCCGCTCGGCCCTGCCGCCTCGCAGATCGCCATCAAGCAGCTCGGCTCCAACGGTGGCGGCTTCTTCGGCGTCAACTCGGCCCACCCGTTCGAGAACCCGACCGCCCTCTCCAACTGGCTGGAGATGGTCACCCTGCTGACCATTCCCGCCGCCCTGGTCTGTACCCTGGGCCGTTACGTGAAGGATTCCGGCCACGGCCGCGCCATCCTCTCTGCCATGACACTGCTGTTCGTGCTGGGGCTCGGCCTCTCCGTCTATCAGGAGTTGCAACCGGATCCGGCGCTCGCCCAGCTCACCACCCAGGCAGGCAACTGGGAAGGCAAGGAGAGCCGCTTCGGCCCCGTGCTCTCCAGCATCTGGGAAGTGGCGACCACCTCAGCCTCCAACGGCTCTGTCAACGCCATGCACGACAGCTTCACCCCGCTGGGTGGCATGGTCGGCATGATCAACATGCTGCTCGGTGAAGTCATCTTCGGCGGCGTGGGTGCCGGTATCTACGGCATGATGCTGTTCGTGCTGCTGACCGTGTTCCTGTGCGGCCTGATGGTCGGGCGCACGCCGACCTATCTCGGCAAGCGCCTCGGGATCACCGAGATGAAATGGGTGGTCGCCAGCATGCTGGTGATGCCGGTCGGGGTTCTGGTGATCGGCGGGGTAACGCTGCTGATGCCGGATGCCGCCACCATCATGGGTCACGACGGTCCGCACGGCCTGTCACGCCTCATCTATGCCTACGCCTCGGCCGCTGGCAACAACGGCTCGGCCTTCGGGGGCTTCGCCGCCGCGGACAACTGGCAGTGCATCGCCATAGGTCTGGCCATGCTGCTCGGTCGCTTCGGCTACATCATTCCGGTGCTGGCCATCGCCGGTCAGCTCTCGCGCGCCTCGCAACAGGATGCCGGCGAGGGTGACTTCCCCATCCGCGGCCCGCTGTTCATCACCTTGTTGATCATCACTGTGCTGCTGATAGGCGGTCTCTCCTTCCTGCCGGTACTGGCGCTGGGCCCCGTCGCCGAGCACCTCCTGATACTGGGAGCACTCTGATGACCCTGTCCATGTCAGTCACCTTACCGATGCCAATGGTCGAACATCTGATGCTGGGAGCATTCAAATGAGCAAGTCCATCTCCATCCCTGCCCGCACCGAAAAGGTGAAGGGCAAGGGCAAGAAACAGACCTCACAAGTCGTGCAGGCCATGATCGAAGCCTTCTATCGCTTCAACCCCAGGGCGCTGTTTGGCAGCCCCATACTGTTCACCCTCTGGCTGGCCGCCGTGATGGCGACCGTGGAGTCCCTGCTGGGTCAACCCCTGTCGGGAGTCACCCCCAGCCTGGCCTGGCAGCTGACGGCCTGGTTGTGGCTGACCCTGTGGTTTGCCAACTTCGCCGAAACCCTGGCAGAAGGCCGCGGCAAGGCGCGGGCCGACAGCCTGAAGGCGGGCATGAGCCAGCTTCAGGCACGCAAGGTGCGGGATCCGAAAGATGGCCAGGGCGAGTGGATCCCGGCCACCAGCCTGCAAAAAGGGGATCTGGTGCTGGTGCGCAGCGGCGAGATGATACCGGCCGACGGTGAAGTCATTGCCGGTATCGCCTCCGTCAACGAGGCCGCCATCACGGGGGAATCCGCCCCCGTCATCCGCGAGTCCGGCACCGACCGCAGCGGCGTGACCGGCAACACCACTGTGGTCTCCGACGAGATCTGGGTCCGCGTGACCAACAATCCCGGGGAGAGCACGCTCGACAGGATGATAGCGCTGGTCGAGGGGGCCAAGCGCCAGAAGACGCCCAACGAGATGGCGCTCGATGCCCTGCTGGTGGGTCTGACCCTGATCTTCCTGCTGGTGGTCGCCACCCTGCCCTGGTTCCTCGACTACAACGGCACCCAGGTACCGCGCCTCTACCTGCTTGCCCTCTTCATCACCCTGATCCCGACCACCATAGGGGGCCTGCTCTCCGCCATCGGCATCGCCGGCATGGACCGGCTGGTGAAGCTGAACGTGATCGCCAAGTCGGGTCGTGCAGTGGAGGCCGCCGGTGACGTGCGCACCCTGCTGCTCGACAAGACAGGCACCATCACCTTCGGCAACCGCATGGCTGACGAACTGATCCCGGCCCCCGGGGTCGATCCCTCCCTGCTGGCCCAGGCCGCCATGCTGGCCTCCCTCGGCGACAACACGCCCGAGGGCAAGTCCATCCTGACCCTGGCCGGCAAGAGCATGGCCAAGCCGAGCCAGCTCGAGAGCGACAAGGTGATCCCCTTCAGCGCCGAGACCCGCCTGAGCGGTCTGGATCGCAACGGTCATCAATATCGCAAGGGGGCCGTGGACGCTGTGCTCAACTACCTCTCCCTCGATCGCAAGGGAGTGCCCGAGCTCATTCTGAAGGCGGTCGACAACATAGCCCGCCAGGGCGGCACCCCGCTGCTGGTCTGTACCCACGAGCAGTTGCTGGGGGTGGTGTACCTCAAGGACATCATCAAGCCAGGCATCAAGGCCCGCTTCCAGATCCTGCGCCACATGGGGATCCGCACAGTGATGATCACCGGGGACAACCCGCTGACCGCCGCCGCCATCGCCGCCGAGGCCGGGGTGGATGACTTCATCGCCGAGGCGACCCCGGAGAAGAAGCTGGCCTATATCCGCCAGGAGCAGGCCGATGGCCGCATGGTCGCCATGTGCGGTGACGGTGCCAACGACGCACCGGCCCTGGCCCAGGCGGACGTGGGTCTGGCCATGAACGAAGGCACCCAGGCCGCCAAGGAGGCGGGCAACCTGGTGGATCTGGACTCCAACCCCACCAAGCTGCTGGATGTGGTGCTGGTGGGCAAGCAGTTGCTGGTCACCCGGGGTGCCCTGACCACCTTCTCCATCGCCAACGACGTGGCCAAGTATTTCGCCATACTGCCGGCCCTCTTCATCGCCGCCTACCCGCAGCTGGGGGCGCTGAACCTGATGCAACTCGGCAGTCCAGAGAGCGCCATACTGTCGGCCATCATCTTCAACGCCCTGATCATAGTGGCGCTGGTGCCGCTGGCACTGCGGGGGGTCAACGTGAAGGGCTCAGCCGCCAGCCTGCTGCGCCGCAACCTGCTGATCTATGGTCTCGGTGGCCTGATAGTGCCTTTCATCGGCATCAAGCTGATCGATCTGGTCATCACAGGCCTGGGGCTGGTGTAAGGAGCAGAGATGCCACCAGCCTGATCCATGACGTCCATGGCCTGCTGGTGCCCCGATTAATCGGCATCAACCCGAGCGACCCGGTCATCACCGGCCTCGGTCTGGTGTAAGGAACAGGGATGCCACCAGCCGGACCCATGACACCCATGGCCTGCTGGTGCCCCGATGAATCAGCATCAAGCCGAGCGACCCGGTCATCACCGGCCTCGGTCTGGTGCAACTGACTGGCTGGGATGCGGGCCAACCCGCATCCCCCTCAATACCCTTTGGAGCAAGAGAATCATGATAGCAATCAGAACCCTGCTGACCCTGACCCTGCTGCTGGGTGTCGGCTACCCCCTGGCCGTCACCGGGCTGGCCCAGCTGTTTTTCCCCTGGCAGGCCAACGGCAGCCAGCTGACCGATGCCAAGCAGCAACTGGTCGGCAGCGCCCTGCTGGCGCAGAAGTTCGAACGGGCGGAGTACTTCCACTCCCGCCCCTCCGCCAGCGACTTCACCACCATAGGCAGTGGCGCCAGCAACCTGGGGGTGAGTTCCCCCCTGCGCAGCGAATTTGCCAAGGCCCAGGGTAATTACCAGTCCCCCGCCATGCTGACCCGCTCAGGTTCGGGCCTGGATCCCCACCTGCCCCTGGATGCCGTGCTGGCTCAGGTAGATCGCGTCGCCAAGCAACGCGGGCTGGATCCCGCTTCCCTGACGGAGCAGGTCAAGTCGTCCACACAAGCTGGTATCCTTGGCCCCCAGGTGGTCAACATCCTCCAGTTGAATCTGTTGCTCGATCAGCACAAGGACGCATGATGGCGCGCCAGGCTGACCCGAGTTGGAGGGCGACCCAGATTTTCGAACCGAGCCGGTGGTTGCTCCATAAGGATGATGATGCGTAATGAAGTAAAAACGGTTGCCCTGCTGGCAAGCCTGGAGCAGGAGCACGGGAATGCGTGATGAGGTTCGGGCCGACGCCTTGCTGGCCAGCCTGGAAGAGGAACACAAGGGCAAGCTGAAGGTCTTCCTCGGCGCCGCCCCCGGCGTAGGCAAGACCTACGCCATGTTGCAGGCGGTACGGGAACAGGCCAAGGAAGGGGTCGACATTCTCATCGGCGTGGTCGAGACCCATGGGCGCCAGGAAACCCTGGCGCTGCTCGACAAGCTCGCCATCCAGCCACGCAAGCTCCATCACCACCGCCAGCAACGGCTGGAGGAGATGGACCTGGATGGCTTGCTCGAACGCAAGCCCGCCATCGTAGTGGTGGATGAGCTGGCCCACACCAATGCCCCCGGCAGCCGCCACGAGAAACGCTGGCAGGATGTGGAGGAACTGCTCGGCGCCGGCATAGACGTCTACTCCACCCTCAACGTGCAGCACCTGGAGAGCCTCAACGATCTGGTGTGGCAACTGACCGGGGTCAGGGTCAAGGAGACCCTGCCCGATCAGGTGCTGCTGGAGGCGGACAGCATAGTCCTCATAGACCTGCCCCCCAAGGAGCTGCTCGGCCGGCTCAAGGAGGGCAAGGTCTATGTGCCCCATCAGGCCAAGGCCGCCCTGCAATCCTTCTTCTCCCTCAACAACCTGACCGCCCTGCGGGAGCTGGCGATGCAGACTGCCGCCAGCCACGTGGAGGGGGATCTGCAACTGCAGTGGCAGGCGGCGGGCAAGACCACGCTGCCGCTGCGGGGCAAGCTGATGGTCTGCCTCGGGGATCAGCACGGCTCGGCCCTGGTGCGCTACGGCCACCGCTTCGCCCAGCGCCGCCAGCTGCCCTGGCTGGTGGTGCACATCGACAGCAAGGGGCAGCGATCCCCTGAGCTGGAGCAGGCGCTGGCGCTGGCCTCTCACCTCGGCGCCAAGGTGCTGACCCTGTCCAGCCCGGCGGTCGCCGATGCCCTGCTGGAGACGGCCGAACAGCAGCAGGTCTCGCAACTGTTGCTCGGCAAGCCCCACAACCCGCCCTGGCGCCGCTCCCTGGTGCAGCACCTGCTGAAACAGGCACAGGGATTCGAGATCACGCTGGTGGATACGGAGAAGAGCAAGCCAGGACTGAGGCTGCAACCACTCCACCCCAAAGACATTCGCCAGAGCCTGCTGGCCATCGCCATCATGGCGGTGACCTCAGCCAGCGCCTGGGGGCTCTCCCACTGGCTGCCGCCCGCCTCCCTGCCGCTGCTGTTCGTGCTGGGGGTTCTCGCCACTGCCCTCACCACCAGCCTGGTGCCCGCCATCCTGGCCGCCGTGCTGGGGTTCGTCGCGCACAATCTGCTGTTCACCGCCCCCTACTTCTCCCTGAGCGTGGCCAGCCACAGCGACCTGCTCACCCTGTTCGTGCTGCTCATCGTCGGCATGACGGCAGGGCGGCTCGCCTCCCGCCAGCGCCAGCAGTTGGTGGGCTTGCGCGAGACCCAGCAGCTTGGCAACGCCCTGCTGTCCCTGAGCCAGGGGCTGGCCACCGCCAGCAGCCCGGTGGAGGTACTCAGGCAGGGTACCCAAGCCATCTCACTGGCCTTGGGGCAGCCCGTGTTCGCCCTGGATGAGGAGTACCAGTACAGAGCCGGAGACGAGGTGCGGGGACCGGGCCAGACCGACAAGGCCGCCATCGACTGGTGCCTGGCCCAGAAGCAGAGCGCCGGGGCCCACACCGCTACCCTCAATGCCGCCGAGGCCCAATACCACCACCTCACCGACGAACTGGTGCTGGGGATTCGGCTGGCCAGCCCGCTCGCCTCCTCCGCCGAACACCAGTTGCAGGCCCTGCTCACCGACATCCGCGCCGCCCTGGCCCGGATCGATCTCAACGAGCGGCTGGCCGACAGCCAGCTGCAGGCGGAGACGGATCGGATGCGCGCCGCCCTGCTCTCGTCTGTCTCTCACGACCTGAAAACCCCGCTCGCCACCATCATGGGGGCCGGCAGCACACTGCAGGAGTACGGTGACAGGATCAGTGCCGAGGATCGCAGCGAGCTGCTCCACTCGGTGCAGGAGGAGGCGCGCCGCCTGCACAGCTATGTGCAGAACCTGCTGGACATGACCCGCATCGGCTCCCCGGACTTCCAGCTGAAGCGGGAGTGGGTCGATCTGGCCGATCTGGTGGATAGTGCCCGCAAGCGGCTGGACTCCTCCTGGCGCCAGCACAAGCTGCTGATCCACTTCGATCAGCAGATCCCCCAGCTCTATGTGCACGGCGCCCTGATCGAGCAGGTGCTGGTCAACATCCTCGACAATGCCTCCCGCTACTCGCCGGCCGGCACCCCCATAGAGTTCAAGGTGATGCTGGCGGACCCTGACCTCATCATCGACATCATCGACATAGGGGTCGGCATCGCCGAGTCGGATCGGGACAAGATCTTCAATCTGTTCTATACCCAGCCGGTAGGTGATTGCGGCAGTCGCGGCACCGGACTTGGCCTCGCCATTTCCCGCGCTATGATAGAAGCCCACGGTGGTCGCATCTGGGCGTTTGCCGGCCCCAACGGCAACGGCACCTGCATGCGTATCTCACTGCCGCTCTCCCTCAACTCACCCGAGGTATGATGCGCACATTCCGGGTTCCTGGGGTCAGCCGTCCCCAGCCCCCCAACACTCGCCTCTGGAGGCTAGATGGCCCATATCCTGGTCATAGATGATGAAGCGGCCATTCGCCGCTTTCTGCGGATCAGCCTGGTCGCCGAGGGGCACCAGGTGAGCGAGGCGGTGGGCGTCAACGAAGGGCTGGCGCAGTACCGCCACCTCAACCCCGATCTGGTGATCCTGGATCTCGGCCTGCCGGACGGGGACGGCATCCAGATCTTGCAGGCCATCCGCGAACACCACCCCAACCCTGTGCTGGTGCTGTCGGCTCGGGATTCGGAGCAGGAGAAGGTGCGGCTGCTGGATGCCGGGGCCAACGACTACATGAGCAAGCCGTTCGGCATAGGGGAGATGATGGCCCGCATCCGGGTGCTGCTGCGCCAGCGTGCCGGGGTCAGCAGCGGCGAATGCCGTCACTTCCCCCAGTGCGGCCTGAGCCTGGATACCGGCAGCCACAAGGTCACCATGGGGGATGAGGAGATCCCCCTCTCCCGCAAGGAGTTCGCCCTGCTGCAGGCCCTGGTGTGCCACCCCGGCAAGCTGGTACTGCAGACCCAGCTGCTCAACGACATCTGGGGGCCCAGCCACAAGGAGGATACCCACTACCTGCGCATCGTCATCGCCAGCCTGCGCAAGAAGCTGGGAGATAACCCCCAGCAGCCCAGCCTGATAGAAACCGAATCCGGCATCGGCTACCGCTTCATCGGCAGTTGAAACAGTCACAAGCAGCCCATCCCGATCGAAACACCGTACCCGATATCGGCTACCGCTTCATTGGCAGTTGAAGCAGCAACAAGCAGCCCACCCAGTTCGAAACACCGTACCCGACATCGGCTACCGCTTCATCGGTAGCCGATGTTTCACGTGGAACGGCGCCCGCTGCAGAGCAGCGCCAGCAGACCGCAGCCGGCGAGCAGCAGCCCCAGATCCTGCAAGCTGGCTGCCACCGCCAATCCCAGGCTGAGCAGCAGGTAATAGGCCAGCCCGAACAGGGCACCGGCGCTGCCCGCCACCGCCCTGTAGGCCTGCAAGGCCTCACTCAACACATTGGGGATAGCCACCCCATAGGCCACCACTATTCCCATCATGGGCAGCAGGAACCAGAGCGAGGACTGACTCGTCCAGACCAGCAGCCCGCAAACCAGCGCCAGTGCACAGGCCAGCCTGATCAGGGATGACGGCAACCACCCCCTCCCCAGCAGCTGCTTGTTGAGCAGGCTGCCGAGCAGGGTCGCCAGCGCCAGCAAGACCCCGGAGTAACCAAAGTCGCTCACCCTCAATCCCAGCCCGTCAAACAGGAAGGGAGCCAGGCTGTAGTAGCCAAACAGCATGCAGTTGAACAGGGCGACCAGGGCTGCGCTGCGCCAGAGCCCGCCATCCCTGGCCATCTTGCCTGCCAGCGGCCAGAGTGCGACTCGCTGTGTGCTGGCCGGACGGGTTTCCGGCAGCCACCGACCGGCCACCAGCAGCAACACTGCCGCCAGCACCAGCAAGCCGCTGAAGACCCCGAGATAGCCAAACTGCTCGGCAAGCAGGCCGCCGCTCACCAGCCCCAGCACGGGGCTGAGGGAAAGCGCTATGCCCATCACCGAGAAGACCCGCACCAGCTCGCCCCCCTGATAGCTGTCGCGCAGCATGGTCTGGGTCACCACTGATCCCACGGCGGCGCCGAAGGCCGAGACGACCCTGGCCAGCAGCAGGGTCTCGAACTCACTGGCCAGCAGCGCCAGCAGGGTGCCGACCCCGTAGGTGAACAAGCCCGCCAGCATGGCGGGACGCCGCCCGACGAGATCGCAGAGCCGACCCCAGCAGACCACGCCCACCGCAAACGCCAGAAAATAGACCGACAGGGTCTGGGATGCCTGCCCCTCGCTCACCCCAAACTGGCTGGCAATCTGGGTCAATACCGGGCTGTAGATGGTCTCAACCATCTGGGGAAACATCATCAATCCCACCACCAGCCAGCGCGGTGGCAACTTGTTGTGCATGACAAACCTCCTTCACAAGAGGTCGTCATTCTAGAGAGAGGGGGAATGTCCCATTACAATAAGCAGGACTATATACATCAAAAATCGGACACATGGCCTTTATTCTTCCCGATCACCCTTTCGACCCGGACAGCCACGCTGGCAGCGTGATCGGCATCGCCTCCGCGCTGGGCTGGCATGACTCCGGCCTGCACAGGCACCAGCGCCACCAGCTGCTGTTCGCCCAATCCGGCTGCATGACCATGGAGCTGGTGGACAGGGTTTGCCTGCTCCCGCCGACGCGAGCGGCCTGGCTGCCGGCGGGCACGCCCCACAGGATCTTGATGCGCGGTGTGGTGGCCTATCGCTCCCTCTACTTCACCCCGCACCGCGAGTTGCCGACCACAATGGCGGTGCTGGCGGTCAATCCGCTGCTGCAGGCACTGATCGAACGGATGGCGCTCTGGCCATGGGACCAGCCACAAGAGGAGCAGCAGCGGACGCTGGCGCTCTTTATGGAGGAGTTGGAGCAGGCACCCCGGGAGTCCTGGCAGTTGCCGTTGCCGTCAGATCCGCGACTGGCGGCCTGGCTGAAGAAGATAAAGCGGGGCGACACCCTGCCCCCTCGGCTCAACCGGCTGGCCGAGGAGGTGGGTGCCAGTGACAAGACCATAGGTCGCATCTTCATGAGGGAGACCGGCATGAACTATCAGGCCTGGCGCCAGCAGTGGCGACTGCTGCGAGCCATGGAGTTGCTGGCAGAAAGCGAACCCATCAGCCGGATTGCCGCTTCCCTGGAGTTCTCCAGCGACAGCGCCTTCATCAGCTTCTTCAAACAGCACTCGGGGCAGACGCCCCTGCGTCACCTCAACTCTCGGGGTGAGTCGCCACGGCGGGGCTGACCTCCACCACCAGGGTATCCAGTGCCAATGGCTGGAGGTTGTGGATGGCATCCAGTACCACGGCATGGGATGCCTGCTGCTGCTGGGTACGCATTTCCTGCGCCAGCTTGGCGCTATCCAGCTCGGGCCTGGGGTTGTCGTTGGCCATGACGTTCAGGCTCAGGCTGCTCAGTATCAGGGTCGCGATCAGGGTCTTCATCTGGCTTGCTCCGGTATGGTTGAGATGACCAGAGAGTTATTCCAATAGTCGTGCCAACTATATAAACAATTGATTTTGTTTAAATAAAATGAAATCTGACGCCATTTGAGGCTTTGTTGCCCATCTTGCTGGTTATTTTGAAACCCATAAGTGGTAATTTTTACCACATCCAATTTCCGGGGCCCGTTCCACGTGGAACGTCCCATGATTTTGATCGACACCCGCTTTTAAACTGAGCTATGGTGCTAGCTCCCCCGTAACTGACTCTGGATCTGTCACCGAATGGAATTCTCCTTGTTCGGCGAGAAGTTCACTCGCCACGCCGGTATTACCCAACTCATGGATGACCTCAATCAGGGGCTGCTCAATCCGGACGCCATCATGCTCGGAGGCGGCAATCCGGCCCCCATCCCCGCCATGCTGGAACGCTTTCAGACCGAGGCCAAGCAGCTGCTCGACAATGGCGAGCTGATCAAGGCCATGGCCAACTACGATGGCCCGCAAGGCAAGGACAGGTTCACCAAGGCGCTGGCCGCCCTGCTCAAGAGAGAGCTGGGCTGGGACATCTCGGCCCGCAACATAGCCCTGACCAACGGCAGCCAGAATGCCTTCTTCTACCTGTTCAACCTGCTGGCCGGCGAGTTCGCCGATGGCCGCAAGAAGAAGGTGCTCTTCCCCCTGGCCCCCGAATATATCGGCTATGCGGACTCGGCCCTGGCGGATGATCACTTCGTCGCCTACAAGCCCACCATAGAGAAGCTGTCCGACGGCCAGTTCAAATACCATGTGGATTTCGAGAGTCTGGAGGTAGGCGACGACATCGGAGTGATCTGCGTCTCTCGCCCCACCAACCCCACAGGCAACGTGCTGACCGATGAAGAGATAGAGCACCTGGATCAGATCGCCCGCGACAAGGGGATCCCGCTGCTGCTCGACAACGCCTATGGTGTGCCCTTCCCCGGCATCATCTTCAGCGAGGCCAAGCCGTTCTGGAATGCCAACACCATACTCTGCATGAGCCTCTCCAAGCTGGGCCTGCCGGGCACCCGCTGCGGCATCGTTATCGCCGACGAGAAGATCATCCAGGCCATCACCAACCTGAGCGGCATCATCAACCTGGCGCCGGGCAGCCTGGGGCCCGCCATCACCATCCCCATGATAGAGAGCGGCGAGATCATCGCCCTGAGCGAACAGGTGGTGAAACCCTTCTACAAGCAGAAGGCCGACCTCGCAGTGCAACTGCTGCGAGAAGCGATCCCTGATCCGCGCTTCCACATCCACAAGCCGGAAGGTGCCCTCTTCCTCTGGCTCTGGTTCGAAGGCCTGCCGATCCACTGCCAGGAGCTCTACGAGCGGCTGAAGGCGAAGAACCTGCTGATAGTGCCGGGTCACTACTTCTTCCCCGGTATCGACGACCCACAGTGGCGCCACAGCCAGGAGTGCATCCGCCTCAACTACTCCCAGAGCGAGGAGCTGGTGCGGCGCGGCATCGCCATACTGGCGGACGAGATCAACGCCATTTACCGCGGCAGCTGACTTGCCTGCAAATAAAAAGAAAGGCCTGCGATCGCAGGCCTTTCTCGTCTCTGGCGTCAGGCACCCCGGCCTGACATTCCCGGCTTAGCTCGGCAGCGCCAGTTGATCGGGTTTGCCGATGGGGATGGCGCGGGGTTTGAGTGCCTCCGGCAATTCGCGGGCGAGATCTATGGTCAGCAGACCATGCTCCAGTCTGGCCCCCTGTACCTCTACGTGCTGGCTCAGCTTGAAGGCGAGCTCGAAGTCACGCTCGGCAATTCCCTGGTGGAGGAACTGACGCTCACCGGCCGCTGCGGCCTTGCGCCCCTTCACCTTGAGGGTGCCGTTTTCGGTCTCCAGCTCCAGCTCTTCACGCTCGAAGCCAGCCACGGCGACCGTGATGCGGTAGCCGTCATGCTCCCGCTTCTCGATGTTGTAAGGGGGATAAGCCGCCGCCTTCTGGTCGAACAGGCCTTCCAGCTCGCGGGCCATCCGCTCGAAGCCGACGGCATTGGAAGAGAGGTGAGAAAAATCGAGGTTACGCATAATCCTATCCTTCTAATAAGCAACAGGTTTGACTCTCCACAGGCCCGTCATCGGCACCCGGAAAGCAGGTAAAAACACTGAGAGTTCAGGCTATCAGCCGTTGATCTCGATCTTGCGGGGTTTCATCGCCTCGGGCACTTCACGGGCCAGATCGATGTGCAGCAGGCCATTCTTGAGATCGGCCCCTTTCACCCGCACATAGTCGGCCAGCTGGAAGCGACGCTCGAAGCCGCGCTCGGCTATGCCCTGATAGAGATAGTGGCGCTCGGTGTCAGCCTGCTTGTTGCCCTTCACCGTCAGCAGATTTTCCTGGAAGCTCAGCTCCAGCTCTTCCTGGGTAAAGCCCGCCACCGCCATGCTGATGCGGTAGTCGTTGTCACCCAGTTGCTCGATGTTGTAGGGGGGATAACCGGCATTGCCATTGCTGGCCGCAGATTCGATGAGATTGGCCAGACGATCGAAACCAATGGCAGAACGATAGAGCGGAGAAAAGTCGATAGAACGCATAGTATTACCCTCTTGTGAGCGATAACGGATTGTTTGCCCTCCTGATGGACGGGCGCCTGGTCGAAACCTCTGTCGAGCGTTCCGGCCTTGTTACCTATATAGGGGCTCACTTTTTCCTTTCAAGGGAAAAAATGAAAAGAAATTTTTGGCCACCCGTCAAAACTCATTTTGGCCCGATTGATATGGTAATAGGCCCGCGGTCCACTCATCCCCTGATGCCCTCCGCGCCATACTGGCTGCGTCCCCCCACCAGAGACCGGAGCACACCATGCAAGTTACCCAGGTTCGCAATGCCACCCTGCTCATCCACTACGCCGGCACCCGCTTCCTGATCGATCCCATGTTGTCTGCCAAGGGCTGCCTCCCGGGGTTTGAGGGAACGGCCAACAGCCAGCTGCGCAATCCGCTGGTCGAGCTGCCCCTGCCCATGACTGAGATCCTCGATGTGGATGCGGTGATAGTCACCCACGATCACCTGGACCACTGGGACCCTGCCGCGCAGCAACTGCTGCCCAAGCATCTCCCGCTGTTTGTGCAACACCAGAAAGATGCCGACACTATAAGCGCCAGCGGCTTCAAGGATGTGCGCCTGCTGAGCGAGCAGGCCGAGTTTGCCGGGATCCGGTTGCACCAGACCGAGGGGCAGCACGGCAACGATCAGGTCATGGCGGTGTTGGCCGAGCGGCTGGGTGAGGTATCTGGGGTGGTCTTCTCCCATCCCGCAGAGAAGACCCTCTATCTGGCGGGCGACACCGTCTGGAACGCCCAGGTTGAACAGGCGCTGCAACGGCACCAGCCCGAGGTCGTCATCCTCAACTGCGGCGATGCCCAGGTGCCGGGGCTGGGTTCCATCATCATGGGCAAGGAGGATGTCGCCGCCGTGTATCAGGCAGCGCCACAGGCCACCCTGATCGCCAGCCACATGGAGGCGGTCAATCATGCCCTGCTGACACGGCACGAGCTGCGCGACTACATCGGCAAACAGGGGATGGCAACGCGGGTGCTGGTACCCGAGGATGGCGAGTCCATCGTCCTCTGATGAGAGAGGGCCATGCCGCCACATGGCCCTTCGGCTTTCTGTTGCCGCCCCTTATCATGGGGATCCGAGTGCAAAGGAGTCTGCCAACATGCCCAATCCCATCATCGTCGCCGTCATCACCTTCGATCACTTCAGCCCCTTTCACTGCGCAGTGCCCTGCCTCATCTTCGGCGACACCATGATGCCAGGCGCCTCACTGTTCGAACTCAGACTCTGCGCCGGCGACGCCACCCGCCAGCCCGGTTCCGCCCAGGGCTTTCGCATCGACGCCAGCCACGGGCTGGAGGGGTTGGTAGGGGCTGACATCGTCATCATCCCCTTCTGGCGCGATCCGGCCGAGCGACCGGCCCAGCCCCTGCTCGATGCTTTGGTTGCCGCCCGACACAGGGGGGCCCAGATAGTGGGGCTATGTCTGGGCACCTATGTGCTGGCCTATGCCGGTCTGCTGGAGGGACGCAGGGCCTCGACCCACTGGGAGTTCGAGCAGGACTTCATGGGCCGCTTTCCCGCCGTGCGGCTAGATACCAATGCCCTTTACGTGGACGATGAGGGCCTCATCACCTCGGCCGGCACCGCCGCCGGGCTGGACTGCTGCCTCTACCTGGTGCGCGAGCACCATGGCAGCCGCATCGCCAACAAGCTGGCCAGGCGCCTGGTGGTGCCGCCCCATCGGGAAGGGGGCCAGGCCCAGTTCATCGAGCAGCCGGTGCCCGCCTCCACCCGGGATGCCAGGATCAACCAGCTGTTCGACCACCTGCGCATGCACCTGGCCGAGCCTCACAACCTGGACACATTGGCAGAGCACTGCCTGATGAGCCGCCGCACCTTCACCCGTCGCTTCCAGCGAGCCACCGGTCTCTCCGTCGGGGAGTGGTTGCTGGCCGAGCGCCTCAGGCGCAGCCAGGAGTTGCTGGAGACGAGCTCCCACTCCATGGATCGCATCGCCGAACTGGTGGGATTGAGGACGGCAGCCATACTGCGCCAGCATTTTCGCACCCGCTTCGGGGTGTCGCCGAGTGAATGGCGCCGCACCTTCGGGGGCCTGCGCTAGCCAGCAAAAAGCCGCTCACAGGGAGCGGCTTTGTTCAATCGCGAGGGTGCGTCCGGATTAGACGTCGAGGTTGGCGACCCGCAGGGCGTTGGTCTCGATGAAGTCACGACGAGGCTCGACCGCATCACCCATCAGGGTGGAGAAGAGCTGGTCGGCGCCGACGGCGTCGTCTATGGTGACGCGCAGCATGCGACGGGCTTCCGGATCCATGGTGGTTTCCCACAGCTGATCCGGGTTCATCTCACCCAACCCTTTATAGCGCTGGATGTAGATGCCACGCTTGCCTTCGCCCATCAGCCAGTCGACGGCTTCCACGAAGTTGGCCACAGGTTTGACCTTCTCGCCACGCTTGATAAAACCGCCTTCCTCGATCAGGTTGGCGATCTCCTTGCCCAGGGAGACCAGCTGACGGTACTCGGAGGATTGCAGGAAGTCGTAGCTGATCGGGTACTCCCGGTCGACACCGTGCTGACGCACCACGGCATGGGGCACGTACAGGCTGCGCTCCTCGTCGCGACGTACCTGGATCTGGTACTGGATGCCGTGGTTGCTCTCGTTGAGCACGGCTTCCATCCCCTGGCACCAGGCCAGCAGATCGCTCTCGCTGGCCAGCAGGGTTTCGTTCAACTCAGGCTGATAGATCAGCTGGGTCAGCACGGCATCCGGGGCACGGCGGGACATGCGGGTGATCAGGTGAGAGACGGCACGGTGCTGGTTGACCAGACGCTCCAGCGCCTCGCCACCTATGGCAGGGGCAGACTCGTTGACGTGCAGGGTAGCACCGTCCAGCGCCATGGAGGTCTGGTACTGCAGCAGCGCGTCTTCGTCTTTCAGATACTGCTCCTGCTTGCCCTTCTTGACCTTGTAGAGCGGCGGCTGGGCGATGAAGACGTAGCCACGCTCGATGATCTCCGGCATCTGACGGTAGAAGAAGGTCAGCAGCAGGGTTCGGATGTGCGCACCATCGACGTCCGCATCCGTCATGATGATGATGTTGTGGTAACGCAGCTTGTCCGGGTTGTACTCGTCGCGACCTATGCCACAGCCCAGTGCCGTGATCAGGGTGCCCACCTCTTGCGAGGAGATCATCTTGTCGAAACGGGCCTTCTCCACGTTCAGGATCTTGCCCTTGAGCGGCAGTATGGCCTGGTTCTTGCGGTTTCGACCCTGCTTGGCGGAGCCGCCAGCAGAGTCCCCTTCCACTATGTAGAGTTCGGAGAGGGCCGGGTCTTTCTCCTGACAGTCCGCCAGCTTGCCGGGCAGACCGGCGATGTCCAGCGCGCCCTTGCGGCGAGTCAGTTCGCGGGCCTTGCGGGCCGCTTCACGGGCACGGGCCGCATCGATGATCTTGTTGACCACTATCTTGGCATCGCCCGGGTTTTCCAGCAGGAAGTCGGCCAGCTTCTCGCCCATCGCCTGTTCAACGGCTGTCTTCACTTCGGAAGAGACCAGCTTGTCCTTGGTCTGGGAGGAGAACTTGGGATCAGGCACCTTGACGGAGATGACCGCAATCAAACCTTCGCGCACGTCGTCGCCACTGGCGGCAGACTTGGCCTTCTTGCTGTAGTCCTCTTTGTCCATGTAGGAGTTGAGGGTACGGGTCAGCGCGGTACGGAAGCCCACCAGGTGGGTGCCACCATCCCGCTGCGGTATGTTGTTGGTGAAGCAATAGACCCCTTCCTGATAGGCGTCGTTCCACTGCATCGCCACTTCGACGCCGATGCCATCCTGCTCTGTGGTGAAGTGAAACACCTTGGGATGGATCGGGGTCTTGTTCTGGTTCAGGTATTCGACGAAGGCCTTGATGCCACCCTCGTAGCAGAAGTGAGCCTCTCGGCCATCCCGCTCGTCCAGCAGACGGATGGAGACACCTGAGTTCAGGAAAGAGAGCTCACGCAGACGCTTGGCCAGGATCTCGTAGTGATACAGGGTATCGGTAAAGATGGTCGGGCTCGGCCAGAAGCGCACTTCGGTACCTGTGCCCGTGCTGTCGCCAATCTGCTTGAGCGGCGCCTGCGGCTCACCCAGGTGATAGGTCTGCTCGTAGACGTGGCCGTTGCGACGTATGGTCAGCAGCAGCTTGTCAGAGAGGGCGTTAACTACGGAGACACCCACGCCGTGCAGGCCGCCGGATACCTTGTAGGAGTTGTCATCGAATTTGCCGCCGGCATGCAGCACCGTCATGATGACTTCGGCGGCGGAGCGGCCTTCCTCCTCGTGCATGTCGACCGGAATACCCCGGCCGTTGTCACGCACTGAGACGGAACCGTCGGAATGGATCTTGACCTGAATATCGGAGCAGTAGCCAGCCAGAGCCTCGTCAATGGAGTTATCGACGACCTCGAACACCATGTGGTGCAGGCCCGAGCCATCATCCGTATCGCCGATATACATCCCCGGGCGCTTGCGGACCGCATCCAGGCCCTTCAGCACCTTGATATTCGAGGAGTCGTAAGTATTTTCACTCATAGCTTACTCTCTGCCTTCTCTAACGTTTCGGAGATCTTGCCTTGTTCCACGTGGAACAGCTTGCAGTCACTCGCATCCATCATGTCTGCGAGCTGACCGGTATCGATGGCGGTGATAAACACCTGGGACGCGCACTGCTTCAGCCTTGCGGCCAGCAGGCGACGTTTGTCGACATCCAGTTCAGAGGCAAAATCGTCAATTAAAAAAATACAGCCACGGCTGCTATGTTGATTCAAATAGAGCCCTTGAGCCAGTCGCATGGCACAAACCAGCAACTTCAACTGACCCCTGGACAAAATATCCTGAGCGGGCACCCCGTTCGCCTTGAGCCGCACATCCGCCTTCTGCGGACCGACCCCAGTGTATCCCAGCGAACGATCCCGCTCGAACCCCGCCTCCAGCAAGTCGCCGAGGGGAGTCTCTCTCTCCCAGCCCCGATAGAAACCGAGGCTGATGTCGAATTCCGGCAGAAAATCCGCCGTCATCTCCTTGATCAGGGGTGTAATGGCCTGACAGTAACTGGCGCGAAACTCCGCCAGTTCACCCCCGAGCCGCACCAGCTCCTGATCCCAGAACGCCAGTTGGCGATACTGGCTGCTCTGGCGCAGCAGCGCATTGCGCTGTTTCAGCAGACGCCGCACCCGTCCCCACAGGGAGAAGAAGGTCGGCTCCTGATGGAAGACCCCCCAGTCCAGCCAGGCCCGGCGAGCCTGAGGCCCGCCGGTCAGCAGGTTGAAACCATCGGGGTGGATCAACTGCACCGGCAACAGCTCGGCCAGATCGGCCAATCGCTGGGCCTGGGCCCCGGCGATCTTGAGCTGGGTCTCGCCCCCCTTGTCCTTGGCAAGCCCGATGGGCACCTGACGCCCCTCCAGCTCGCACTGGGCAAACAGGGTAAAGGCCCGCTCCCCCTGGCGGATGACCCGCCCGGTCAGGTGAGTACGAAAAGAACGACCGAGACCGAGGTAATGGATGGCTTCCAGCACGCTGGTCTTGCCGCTGCCATTGCACCCGACCAGGATATTGAGGCCGGGGGACAGCGCGAGACTGGCGTGCTGGATGTTGCGAAAGTCGCTGAGCTGGAGTTTGACCAGGGACACGACTAGATCCGCATCGGCATCACCACATACTGGGCATCTTGGCTGTCAAAATCCTCAATAATGGCACTGCTGATGGAATCGCTCAGGCTGATCCGGATTTGGTCACATTTTAACGTATTCAGCACGTCCAGCACATAGGAGACGTTGAAGCCGATCTCCATCTCGCCAGCGGCATATTGTACGTCAAGCAGCTCCTCGGCTTCTTCCTGTTCCGGGTTGTTGGCGGTGATGCGCAGCAGGTTTTCCTGCAGATTGAGACGCACCCCACGGAATTTCTCGTTGGAGAGGATAGCGGCGCGGGCGAAGGCCTGGCGCAGATCCTCACGACCGGCGATCAGGGCCTTGTCGCTCCCCCGGGGAATGACGCGACGCCAGTCCGGGAAGCGGCCATCCACCAGCTTGGAGGTAAAGATGAAGCCATCCAGGGCGGCACGCAGGTTGCTGCGACCGACCTGCAACCGCACCGGCTTGTCTTCCGCCTCCAGGAGGCGCACCAGCTCCAGCACGCCCTTGCGGGGCAGGATGACCTGATGATCGGGCAGCGATTCCCCGACCACTTCGCGGCGGCAGGTGGCCAGGCGGTGACCGTCGGTGGCGACGGTGCGCAGGCCATGGCCCTCGCTCTCGAACAGCATGCCGTTCAGGTAGTAACGCACATCCTGGCTGGCCATGGAGAACTGTGTCGCATCGATCAGCTTCTTCAGCTCCAGCTGGCTGATGTCGAACTCGAGCACGGATTCCCAGTCCTCGATGTTCGGGTACTCGGTCGCCGGCAGGGTCGATAGATTGAAGCGGGAACGACCGGAGCGGATGATGAGGCGATCCCCTTCGGTGTTGAGACGGATATCCGCCCCTTCCGGCAGGCCGCGGCAGATATCCAGCAACTTGCGGGCCGGTACTGTGGTACGCCCATCCTGGCTGTCGCTGCTGAGATAGACCTGGCCTATCATCTCCACCTCGAGATCTGTCCCGGTCAGCGATAGCAGGCCATTGCTGACATCGAGCAGGACGTTGCCGAGGATGGGCAGAGTCGGCCGGCCACCCAGGGCACCGGACACCAGTTGCAGAGGACGTAACAGGGCCTCACGGCTAATTTCGAGCTGCATCTGTGCTCTCCGTTGTGATTAGGAGGAAAATTTTCGGATCAGGTTGGAATATTCGAGCCCCATCTGTCCACTCAGTTCTGTTATCAGGACGAGAGGGTACGGATCAGGTTGGAATAGTCTTCCTTGATGTCGTGACTCTCCTCCTTCAGCTGCTCGATCTTGCGGCAGGCATGAAGAACGGTGGTGTGGTCACGGCCACCAAAGGCATCCCCTATCTCTGGCAAACTGTGGTTGGTCAGCTCCTTGGCCAGTGCCATCGCCAGCTGACGCGGGCGGGCAACGGAGCGGGAACGACGCTTGGACAACAGATCCGCCAGCTTGATCTTGTAGTACTCCGCCACCGTCTTCTGGATGTTGTCTATGGTGACCAGCTTCTCCTGCAAGGCCAAGAGGTCGCGCAGCGCCTCGCGCACGAAGTCGATGTTGATGGCACGGCCGGTGAAGTTGGCGTTGGCGATCACCCGGTTGAGGGCACCTTCCAGTTCACGGACGTTGGAGCGCAGACGCTTGGCGATGAAGAAGGCCACTTCGTCCGGCAGATGGATCTGGTTCTCGTCCGCCTTGCGCATCAGGATGGCGACGCGGGTCTCCAGCTCAGGCGGTTCGATCGCGACAGTCAGACCCCAGCCGAAGCGGGACTTGAGGCGATCCTCGACACCGTTGATCTCCTTCGGATAACGATCCGAGGTCAGGATGATCTGCTGGTTACCTTCGAGCAAGGCGTTGAAGGTGTGGAAGAACTCCTCCTGGGAGCGCTCCTTGTTGGCGAAGAACTGGATGTCATCGATGAGCAGGGCATCGACGCTACGGTAATAACGCTTGAACTCTTCAATGGCGTTATTCTGCAGCGCCTTCACCATGTCCTGGACGAAGCGCTCGGAGTGCATGTAGATGACTTTGGCGTCTTTCTTGCGTTCCTTGATGGCATTGCCAACGGCGTGCAGCAGGTGGGTCTTGCCCAGACCAGTGCCGCCATAGAGGAACAGCGGGTTATAAGCGCCACCCGGATTGTCGGCCACCTGACGGGCCGCCGCACGGGCCAACTGGTTGGACTTACCTTCGACGAAATTCTCGAAGGTGTAGTTCACGTTGGTGTTGCTCTTGTGGTTCGGCTCGGGCTTGGCTTCCGCCTTGCTTTCCCAGCTCTTGTGAGAGTTATTCACAGGATCGACACCACGCGCCGGCGCTCTGGCGACCGCGACGGGATGGGGACGATTACCGATGTCAAAACGCAGGGTGGGAGCATCGGCTCCGCACAGCTCGTTGATGATGCCATTGACCCGGAGCAGGTACTTGTCGCGTACCCAGTCCAGAACGAAGCGATTCGGTGCATACAGGGTCAGAGTATTGTCACTCAACTCCGCTTGAAGCGGCCGGATCCACATGCTGAATTCTGCCGAGGGCAACTCATCTTGCAGCCGGTTAAGGCACTGCTGCCATAGCGAAGCAGTCACTCTAGACTCCCGTCAATTGATTAAGTAAAGACCGGCTATTCTACGTTTTTAGTGGCTGGATCTCCAGTTGCCGCCGCACGGATCCAGCAAATAAGATCCTTGACTTTCAAGGATCCAACGCCCCAGGATCTGATTTCATCCCCAAAGTTACCCACAGCCACCGAGCGGCGATGTGGACAGAATGAGACCCTGCTGCTGCGGTTATTTTATATAACCAAATATCATTTATTCTTTATATTTTATTCCAATAACATCAGCGCCAACCCGTGAATACAACTAAAAATACAGAACTACAGAGAGAGGAATCCCCATGAAATCCACCATCAAGCTGATCTCCGGCGCCGCCATTCTGCTGGCCAGCCTGTCCGGCCAGGCCATCGCCCAGGAAACCATCAAGGTCGGCATGTCCGGCAAGTATTTCCCGTTCACCTTCGTCAAGCAGGACAAGCTGCAAGGCTTCGAGGTGGACATGTGGAACCAGATCGGTGAGCGCACCGGTTACAAGGTCGAGTTCGTCACCGCCAGCTTCTCCGGCCTGTTCGGCATGCTGGAAACCGGTCGCGTCGATACCATCTCCAACCAGATCACCATCACCGACGAGCGCAAGGCCAAGTACGCCTTCTCCCAGCCCTACGTCTATGACGGCGCCCAGATAGTGGTGCGCAAGGGCAACAGCACCATCCACGGTCTCAAGGATCTGGAAGGCAAGACGGTCGCGGTGAACCTGGGCTCCAACTTCGAAGAGCTGCTGCGCAAGAACGACCCGAACAAGAAGATCGACATCCGCACCTATGACTCCAGCTTCGAGCAGGACGTTGCCCTAGGTCGCATCGATGCCTTCGTGATGGACCGCGTCTCCACCGCCCAGCTGATCAAGGAATCCAAGCTGCCGCTGCAACAGGCCGGCGCACCGTTCGAGACTATCGAGAACGCCCTGCCCTTCCTGAAGACCCCGGAAAAACAGGCCGTGCTGAAGAAGGTCGACGAGGCACTGACCGCCATGCGTAAAGACGGTTCCCTGACCAAGATCTCGGAAAAATGGTTTGCAGCGGACATCACCAGCAAATAAATGATGGAATTTGATCTCGAGTACACGCTAGGGCTGTTTCCCATCCTGCTCAAATACCTGGGCACTACGATGGAAATGGCCCTGTGGGGATTCGTATTGGCACTCGTACTGTCGCTGGCCCTGGCGATAGTACGGGTGTTTCGCGTTCCCGCAATTCACTGGCTGGCGATGCTGTATATCTCGTTCTTCCGGGGGACCCCCCTGCTCGTCCAGCTGTTCCTGCTCTACTACGGGCTGCCGCAACTGTTCCCGATCTTCGTGGGGATGGATGCCTTTACCGCCGCCATCATAGGTCTGACCCTGCACTTCGCCGCCTACATGGCCGAGTCAATCCGGGCCGCCATTCTCGGCATCCACAAGAGTCAGATGGAAGCAGCGCTCAGCATCGGCATGAGTCGTTATCAGGCGATGCGGCGGATCATACTGCCGCAGGCGGCCCGCATCGCGACGCCGTCGCTGATGAACTACTTCATCGACATGATCAAGAGCACCTCACTGGCGTTTACCCTGGGGGTGGCCGAGATCATGGGCAAGGCGCAGATGGAGGCCTCCTCCTCCTTCAAGTTCTTCGAGAGCTTCATGGCGGTGGCCCTGGTCTACTGGGTGGTGGTGATCTTCTTTACCCGCTTGCAGCACCTGCTGGAAGTACGCCTCAATCGTGCTTACTAAGAGGATGCCAGCGATGATGAACAAGCCATTACCCACTTGCGGCACAGGCTGGATATACCTCTCAACAGCCGCGCCTGTTAAAGGAGACCTGTCATGATCAAGTTAACGGGTCTTGCCAAGGCCTATGACGGCAATCAGGTATTGAACGGCATCGATCTGGAGGTGAAGAAGGGGGACATTGTCGTCATCATCGGCCCCTCCGGCACCGGCAAGTCGACCCTGCTGCGCTGCCTGAACCTGCTGGAGACCCCGGATGCAGGCACCCTTGCCATCGATGACCTTGAGCTGGATCTGGCCCATGCCAGCGAGCAGCAGGCCATAGAGCTGCGCAAGCGCGCCTCCTTCGTGTTCCAGAACTATGCCCTGTTCGCCAACAAGACGGCGCTGGACAACATAGCCGAGGGGCTGATCACCGTCTGGAAACAGCCGAAGGCGGAGGCTCGTGCCACCGCCCTTGGCATCCTCAAGGACATAGGCCTCGCCGACAAGCAGGATGCCTACCCGGCGTCCCTGTCCGGCGGCCAGCAGCAGCGGGTCGGCATCGGCCGCGCCATGGCGGCTCACTCCAAGGTCATCCTGTTTGACGAGCCCACCTCGGCCCTCGATCCCGAATGGGTCGACGAGGTGCTGGGGTTGATGAAGGAGCTCGCCCGCCAGCACCAGACCATGGTGGTGGTGACCCACGAGATCGAGTTCGCCCGTGATGTCGCCGATCGGGTGATCTTCATGGAGGGGGGCCGGATCGTCGAACAGGGCCCGCCGGATCAGATATTGGTCGATCCCAAGGATCCCCGTACCCGGGAGTTCTTGCGGAAAGTCCTTAAATAGCTCTCTCTTTGGCGGCCTGGCCGCCTTTTTTCTTGGTGGATCCTTGTTTAACCCGGGGTTGCCAGTATAATTCGGGGCCCTTGATCCTCTGGATCCTGCCAGCTTCTCCTGCTTATTGTTGAGCCAGAAGAAGATGAGAGGGAACGGCGGATTGACGAGAAGCCGAACTCTGTTTAGAATTCGGCCTCTTTTGCTAGTCGTCACACGCTATAGCTGGCGCGTCGGCTAAGTGTGACAATCAAAACTGTACAGAAATACGGAATCGAATCATGAAACGTACTTTTCAACCGTCCAACCTGAAGCGCAAGCGCTCTCACGGTTTCCGCGCTCGCATGGCTACCGCCAACGGCCGCAAAGTTCTGGCCGCTCGTCGTGCCAAGGGTCGTGCCCGCCTGGTAGTCTAATGCCTACCCAGCACACCTTCTCTCGGGAGTTACGTCTGTTAACTCCCGAACACTTCAAACGCGTTTTCGCCGAGCCTGTCCGGGCCGCTTCTCCGCAAATTACGCTTCTTGCTTGCCCCAATTCCCTCGAACACCCCCGTCTTGGCCTGGCTGTGCCCAAAAAAGCACTCAAGCGTGCCGTCTGGCGTAACCGTGTCAAACGAGTGGTACGGGAGAGCTTCCGTCTCAATCAGGCCAATCTGCCCGCTATCGACATCGTTGTCATAGCCAAGGGTGGCGTAAAGGAGATGGACAACGAAGAGCTGTTCAAGTTACTGGAAAAGCTATGGCGCACTCTGTCACGCCGTTGCAATGGGTAGCTATCAAACTGATACGCCTGTATCAGCTAATCATTAGTCCCCTGCTCGGGCCGCGCTGCCGTTTCACCCCGACTTGTTCCCAATTTGCGATAGAAGCAATCCGACTTCACGGTTTCATAAAAGGCGTTTGGTTAGCCAGCAAACGTCTATTAAAATGCCATCCCTTATCCGAGGGTGGTTATGACCCGGTTCCGCAACCAAAGCGAAGAAACTGAAGACTATGGAATCACAACGCAATTTACTCCTGATCGGTTTGCTGTTCGTGAGCTTCTTGCTCTGGCAACAGTGGGAGTCCGACAAGGCTCCGAAGCCGGCCCCGACTACCGTGGCCCAAACCGAACATTTCGTACCTGAAGCCGGTCAGACCGGTGATATTCCTCAGGTTTCCGAGCAAGCCAACGCCACTACCGCACGCAAGCTTGTCACCGTCTCCTCCGACGTGCTCAAGCTGACCCTGGATACCCAGGGCGGTGACATCGTCTCTGCCGAACTGCTGGCCCACAAGCTGGAAGAAGGCAAGGAACAGCCGTTCACCCTGCTGACCAGCCAGCCTGCGCACCTCTATGTTGCCCAGAGCGGTCTGGTCGGTCGCGATGGTCCTGACAGCCAGCCCCAGGGTCGTCCCACCTACGAAGCCGCCCAGACCAGCTACCAGCTGGCCGACGGTCAGGATCAAGTCGTCGTGCCGATGACCTGGACCGACAGCAAGGGCGTGGTCTTCACCAAGGAGTTCGTGCTCAAGCGCGGTGACTACGCCATCGGCGTCGATTACAAGATCGACAACAAGTCTGCCGAGCCGGTTCAGGTGCAGTTCTACGGTCAGCTGAAACAGACAGTGACCACGCCGAAGGACCAGGAAGGTCATGCCATGGTGGCCAGTGCCTACCGTGGTGGTGCCTTCTCCAGCGAAGATACCCGCTACAAGAAGTACACCTTCGACGAGATGAAGGATGCCGACCTGAACAAGACTACCAAGGGTGGTTGGGTCGCCATGCTGCAACACTACTTCGTCTCTGCCTGGGCACCGAACGCCGAGGACACCAACAGCTTCTACAGCCGCGTGATCCCGGGTAAAGACCAGGCCATCATAGGCTACAAGGCGCCGCTGGTTGACGTGGCTGCCGGTCAGCAGGCCGAAGTGAGCGGCAAGCTGTGGGTCGGTCCCAAGTTGCAGGATCAGATGGCCAAGGTGGCAAACCACCTGGACCTGACCGTCGACTACGGCTGGCTCTGGTTTATCGCCCAGCCGCTGCACTGGTTGCTGACCGTGTTCCACGGTTTCGTCCAGAACTGGGGCCTGGCCATCATCATGCTGACCCTGCTGGTACGCGGCATCATGTTCCCGCTGACCAAGGCCCAGTACACCTCCATGGCCAAGATGCGCATGCTGCAACCCAAGCTGGCTGCGCTCAAGGAACGCTTCGGTGACGATCGCCAGAAGATGTCCCAGGGCATGATGGAGCTGTACAAGAAGGAGAAGGTCAACCCGCTCGGCGGCTGTCTGCCAATCCTGGTGCAGATGCCCATCTTCATCGCCCTCTACTGGGCACTGATGGAGTCTGTCGAGCTGCGTCACGCGCCGTTCGCCCTGTGGATCACCGACCTGTCGGTGAAGGACCCCTTCTTCGTGCTGCCAATCCTCATGGGTGCCTCCATGTGGTATCTGCAGAAGATGAGCCCGACCACCATCACGGACCCGATGCAGCAGAAGGTGATGCAGTTCATGCCGATCATCTTCACCTTCATGTTCCTCTGGTTCCCGGCAGGTCTGACCCTGTACTGGCTGGTGAGCAACGTCATCTCCATCATCCAGCAGACCATCATCTATCGTCAGCTGGAGAAGAAAGGCCTGCACTCACGCACTTGATGCACAGCCCATCTTCCCTGATGACAAAAGAGGCGGCCCTAGGGCCGCCTTTTTTATTACAATGTCCCCCAATTACCGAACAGACGAGTCAAGCAAGATGACAACAGATACGATCGTGGCCCAGGCCACCGCCCCCGGCCGGGGTGGCGTCGGCATAGTCCGCGTCTCAGGCCCCGCCGCCGAACGAGTCGCCGAAATCGTGCTCGGTCGACTGCCCAGGGTGCGTTATGCCGAATATCTGCCGTTCAAAGACGAGCAGGGACAGCCCCTGGATCAGGGCATAGCCCTGCTGTTCAAGGCCCCCAACAGCTTCACCGGCGAGGATGTGCTGGAGCTGCAAGGCCACGGCGGCCCCGTCATCCTGGACATGCTGATACGCCGTATCCTGCAAATCGAAGGCATACGCCCCGCCCGTCCCGGCGAGTTCAGCGAGCGCGCCTTCCTCAACGACAAGCTGGATCTGGCCCAGGCCGAGGCCATCGCCGATCTGATCGAAGCCTCCAGCGAACAGGCAGCCCGCAGCGCCATGCACTCCCTGCAGGGGCAGTTCTCCGGCAAGATCCAGCAACTGGTGGAGAGCCTCACCAGATTGAGGATCTATGTGGAGGCCGCCATCGACTTCCCGGACGAGGAGATCGACTTCCTCTCCGACGGCAAGGTGGCGGGGGATCTGTACGGCATCATGGCAGAGCTGGATGGCGTACGCGGCGAGGCCAAGCAGGGCGCCCTGCTGCGGGAAGGGATGAAGGTGGTGATCGCCGGTCGTCCCAACGCCGGCAAATCGAGCCTGCTCAACGCCCTGGCGGGCCGCGAGTCCGCCATAGTCACCGAAATCGCCGGCACCACCCGCGACGTGCTGCGGGAACACATCCATCTGGATGGCATGCCGCTGCACATCATAGACACCGCCGGCCTGCGCGATACCCAGGACAAGGTGGAGCAGATCGGCATAGAGCGTGCCTGGGCCGAAATAGAGCAGGCCGACCGGGTGCTCTTCATGGTGGATGGCACCACCACGGACGCGGTCGACCCGCGGGAGATCTGGCCGGAATTTGTTGATCGGTTGCCAAAAAACATCGGCCTCACGGTAGTGCGCAACAAGGCCGACCTGACCGGCGAGGATCTGGAACCTAGCCAGGAACTGGGCCACGCCGTCTACCGCATCTCAGCCAAGACAGAGCTGGGGCTGCCCGCCCTGCGCGAGCACCTGAAAGCCTGCATGGGCTTCCAGGGCAACACCGAAGGGGGCTTCATGGCCCGCCGCCGTCACCTGGATGCCCTGGAGCGCGCCGCCGAGCGGCTGCTGGTGGCCAAGGAGCAGCTCGAGGTCTATGTGGCCGGCGAGCTGGTGGCCGAGGAGCTGCGCCTGGCGCAGGAGTCCCTGTCCGAGATCACCGGCGAGTTCAGCTCGGACGATCTGCTGGGCCGCATCTTCTCCAGCTTCTGCATCGGCAAATAAACCTGCACGGCAGGCAATGAAAAGCCCGGGATGATCCCGGGCTTTTTTTTGTGCATTTTTTCTTCACAACCCTAGAGGCGGCGCAGGCACCACATGAAGTAAGCGCCCCCTAACAGGGTGGAGACCAGCCCGACCGGCACCTCCTGCGGGAACAGGATCTGCTGGCCGACCCAGTCCGCCGACACCATCAGCAGGGCCCCGCACCCTGCCGCACCGAGCAGGTGCCAGCGGGCCCGCACCAGCCCCATCAGCTTGGCCATGTGGGGGGCCAGCAAGCCGGCGAAGGAGAGCGGCCCTATGACCATGGTGGCGCTGGCGGTGAGCACGGCCACCAGCAGCAAGATGATGAGCTGGGCACGGTTAAGACGAATGCCGAGCGCCGTCGCCACCGCAGGCCCCATGGGCATCAGCTCGAGCCAGCGGCTCACCAGCAGGCAGGCCGCCAGCATCAGCAGCGCCAACCCCGTCAGGCCATAGGCTACCGGCAGGGTGACGTAATAGGTGGAGCCGGACATCCAGGAGAGCAGCTGCTGCACTCGCAGATCGCCGTTGGCCAGGGCGATGGCCTGCAGCGGCTCGAACAGCGCCGTGATGGCGATGCCGGAGAGCAGGATCCGCTCAGGCTGGAAGCCGTGCTTGCGGTTGACCAGCACCAGCAGCAAGAGGCAGCCGAAAGCGCCAATCAGGCCCCCCAGCAGCATCATGGGCAGCGGCAGGGCGGGCAGCAGCAAGGCCGTCGCTATCACCCCCATGAAGGTACCGCCGCTCACCCCCAGCAGCTCGGGGCTCGCCATGGGGTTGTTGCTGACCCGCTGCAGCAGGGTGCCCGCCAGGGCCAGCAAGACCCCGGCCGCGCCCGCCGCCAGGGTGCGCGGCAGGCGCCACTCCAGCTGGGCCTGCCACCTGAGCCAGCTCGGCCAGCTCCAGCCGTGCATCCCCTGCCCGACCAGCAGTGAGCCCAGGATGGCAATCCCCAACCCGATCAGCAGCAGGCTGATGAGGCGAGCAGGGGCGCCATGGCGTGCCACCGTCAGGCCGCTGGCGGCCTTGGGGGCACCCGACTTGAAGGCAAGCCGAGGGATCAGCCAGAGCAGCAGCGGCGCCCCCAGCAAGGCCGTCATGGCCCCGGTCGGGATCAGCACCGGCCAGAAGCGGCTCATGGATTGCAGCAGCAGATCCGTGGCAGCCAGCAGCAAGGCGCCGAGGATCGGTGCCCACAGCAGGCGCTGGCCGAGCTGCCTCACCCCCAGCAGTCGCACCATGGCCGGCGCCGCCAGCCCGATAAAGCCGATCAGCCCCACCACGCTCACCACACAGGCGGTGACGAACACCGCGAGCCCAAGTCCGGCGAAGCGCAGCTGCTTGAGGGAGACCCCCAGACTGCGGGCGCTGGCATCGTCCAGCTCCAGCACGCCCAGGGGGCGGACCAGCATCGCGGCCAGGGCCCCGGCTACCAGCAGCCGCGGCAGCAGGTAGAGGACGCCGCTCCAGCTGTTCTGGGCTAGGGAGCCGCTGCCCCACACCAGCAGGCCTTTCAGCTCCTCCTGGAAGAAGAGCAGCAGCCCCATGCTGATGGCCGCGAGATAGAGGTTGATCACCAGCCCGGCGAATACGATGACCACGGGATTGAGCTGGCGACGCCAGGCCAGGGCAAACACCAGCCCCATGGCGAGGCTGCCACCGGCCATGGCGATCCACTCCCTGCCGATCAGCAGCCAGGAGGGGGCGAACAGGGTCACCATCATCAGCGCCAGCTGGGCACCGGAGGCCACCCCGAGCGTGGTGGGGGACGCGAGGGGATTGCGCAGCACCTGCTGCATCAGGGTGCCGGCGAGACCGAGGGCGGCACCGGCCAGCAGGCAGACCACCAGTCTCGGCAGCCAGCTGAAGTGGATGACAGCCTGGCGGGCGTCGTCCAGCCTGGGAGAGAAGAGCGCTTGCCACCAGAGGGAGCCCGGCAGCTGGCGCGCCAGCTCACCACAGGCCAGCACTAGGGTCAGCGTCAGCAGGCAGAGGCCCGGGCGCAGCAAGGGAGAGGAGACAAAACGGTTCATTGGGCTTCTCCCTTGAGGGTCACGCTTGCCTGCTCCTGCAGGGCCTCGCCGAGCAAGGTGGCGAAACGACGGGCGGCCAGCATGCCGCCGAAACTCCAGGTCGCGGGCAGATGCAGCACAGGCGTGTTCTGTACCAGCGGCAGGTGCTGCCAGAGCCCGGGTTCCTGCAGTTTTTCACTCACCCCCACGGGAATGGGATCCACCACCACCAGCCTGGCCTCGGGAATGGCCAAGAACTGCTCGAGACTGGCCACCGAGAAGCCCCAGGCGTTGGTCTCCCCCTGCCAGGCATTGCGCAGGCCGAGCCGCTGCATCACCGCCTCGAACAGGCTGTGGCGGCCAAACACCCGCACATGGCGCTCGTCGATGAACTGCACCACCAGCAAGGGGGGCAGATCGGCGGGCAGCGCCCCCTTCATCTGCGCCAGATCCCGCTCCAGCGCGGCGAGCTGGCGCTCGGCCTCGGCGGTTCTGTTCACCAGCGCGGCTATGGTCAGTGTCGCCTCGCGCAGTCGCGGCCACAGCTCGGCATCGGGCTCATAGAGGGCGATGGACTGCACGGGCGCGATGCGGGACAGGGTTGGCGCCAGCGGTGCCGCCAGCGGGGATATGAGGATGAGATCGGGCTTGAGCTCCGCCAGCAGCTCCCGGTTGGGCTGGGCCCGCAGGCCTATGTCGATCACCTCGGCGGGGAGCCGGGGTTCGCCGACCCAGGCACGATAGGAGTTCACATCCCCCATGGCCAGCGGGGTCACGCCGAGGGCCAGCAGGGTTTCGGCTATGGTCCAGTCCACGGTGGCGATGCGCGGAACCGTGCCGCCGGCAGCAGGGGCTGCGGGCTGCGACTCAGCCTGCGCCGCCAGCGGCAACAGCAGGCTGACGAGACAGGGGGCAATCTTCAGTAGACGATTCAAGAGAGGACCCCGACTAGACGATAGCGATGGCGTGGTCATGGGCCGGGTGGCGAATGACTTCCATCGGGATGCCGTAGATGGCATGCAGGGTCTCGCCGGTCATGATGCGCGAAGGCTCGCCATGGGTCAGCAGACGACCGCTGTGGAGCGCCACCAGCCGATCGCAGAAGCGGGACGCCATGTTGATGTCGTGAATGACGATGATGACCCCGAGGTTGAGCTGGCGACTGAGCTGCTTGACGAGCGCGAGCACCTCCACCTGGTGGGCCACATCCAGCGCGGCCAGCGGCTCGTCCAGCAGGATGAAGCGGCTCTCCTGGGCCAGCAGCATGGCCAGCCAGACCCGGCCCCGCTCGCCACCAGAGAGGGTATCCACCAGCCGGTCGGCAAACCCCTCGGTATGGGTCAGTGCTATGGCCTTGTCGACCTGGCGGTGATCGGCCTCCCCCATTCGCCCCAGCAGACCACGCCAGGGATAGCGCCCCATCTCCACCAGCTCACGGCCAAGCAGGTTCTCGGCGCTCGGCAGATGTTGTGGCAGATAGGCGACCTGACGGGCGAAGTCCCGGTTGCCCCAGTCGGACAGCGGCTTGTCATCGAACAGTATCTCCCCATCGCTCAGGGGCTGCTGGCGTGCCAGCAGCTTGAGCAGGGTGGATTTGCCCGAGCCGTTGTGGCCGATGAGGCCATAGACCTGACCCTGCTCGAAGCGCAGGCTGGTGGGTTGCAGCAGCGTGCGGTCATTGACCGCGAAACTAGCGGCTTTCATCTCAAACATCATCGGCTCCCGTGCAGGCTCGGCGATCGTTCACCATAAAGCCGGCAGATTTCCTCTCAAACATGATTCATTCCTGTGCTGAAGGGGACAGGCTCTCGCCTCCCCCTTGCGGACGGCATCAGACCGGCACCTCGCTATCCAGATGGGCGACGGCATCCCGGCTCACCTGCTCGCGCCGCTCGCCGGTCAGCTCGGTGAGGCGGCCCTGACGCATCTCCAGCAGGCGATCCGCCAGGGAGAAATAGAGATCGTCGTGGCTGATGGCGATCACCGTCTTGCCCATCTCCTTCAGGCGCGGCAACAGCACCTGATAGAAGATGCGGCGAAACTGGGGATCCTGATCCGCCGCCCACTCGTCAAACAGCATCACCTCGCGCTGCTCCGCCAGTGCCAGCAGCAGGGCGACCCGCTTGCGCTGCCCCTGGGAGAGATCGATGTTGGCGATGAAGCCCTCCTCGATGGCGAGCTTGCTGCCCATCTGCAGCCGCTCCAGCCACTCGGCTACCAGGGCCTCTTTAGGCTCAGGCCCCAGCAGGTGCTGGAACAGGTGGTAGTCGGTGAAGATGGCGGAGAAGAGCGCCAGGTAGGCGTTGCGATCGGCGATGGGTTCACCATCCAGCAGGATCCGGCCAGAGACCGGCTGATAGAGCCCGGTCAGCAGCATGGCCAAAGTAGACTTGCCGGAGCCGTTGCCGCCTATGATGAAGATCTGCTCCCCCCGCTCAATGGTCAGATTGATGGGCCCCACGGCGAAGCCGCCCTCCCCCTGATAGTGGAAGCTCACTTCCTCCAGCTCGATCCGTTGCCAGGCACTGGGGGCCGGCGGCAGCGGGAAGGCAGGTTCAGGCTCGGCCAGATTCAGGGTCGCTATCTTGTCGAACGCCACCTGGGCCGAGATCAGGGTCGGCAGGGCGCCAATGCCCTGCAGCAGCGGGGTGCGCAGGAACAGCAGGGTCAGGGCGAAGGTGGCGGCCACATTGGTGTTGGCCCAGCCGAGGCCATTGGCCAGGAAGAAGACCAGGCCTATGGCCCCCAGCATCATGATGTTCGACCAGTTCACCGCGCTCAGGTGATAGGTATCGGCGCGGATGATCTGCTCCCGGTAATCCCGGGCGTTCTGCTCATAGAGCTGGTGGTAGACGAAGTGGGCACGCTCGCGATTGAGCGCCAGCTCCTTGCTGCCGGCGATGATGGACTGGTAGTTCTGGTAGAGCCTGTCTTCGGCCTGACGCATCTGGGCCAGGTGACGATAGACCCGGTTCACCAGCAGCCAGCCCACCACCATGGTCACTGTGACCCAGAGGGCGGTGACACCGAGCAGGGCGGGAGAGAGCAAGCCGAGGTAGATGATGGAGCCCAGGGTGAGCACCAGCCCCTGCACCAGCTCCGGCAGGCGCACGAAGGCGATGGTGATCTGGCCTATGTCGCTGGAGAGGGAGGCCAGCAGCGGCCCCTGCCCAATCTGGCGAATGCGGGCGACGTCGGTGTCCAGCAGTTGCTTGAGCAGGCGGCCGCGCAACTTGTAGACGAAATGATGACCGAGGGTGGTCAGGGCTAGCTGGGATCCGAGTGTGATCACCAGCAACAGCAGAATGAGGCCGAGCAGTTGGCCCAGGATCGGTAGCGGATCGCCGACTGACTCGATAAGGTATTGATTGATAAAGGCAATGACGCCTATCCCACTCACAGCGCTGAGCAGACTGAGCAGGGTAATGGCGATGAAGGGCCAACGGTATTGGCGGTAAACCAGTGACAAGAGTTCCATGACAGGCCTGTATACAAAAAGAAGGAGGGCGGGAGCTTGAGGCTCCCGCCCGGCCTGTATCTTACCAGCGGTAGTTGACTGAGCCGACTATGCTGCGCGGCTCACCGTAGTAGCAGTAGTAATCACAGCTCGCCACATAGGTGTCGTTCAGCAGGTTGTTGACGTTGACCTGGGCACGCCAGTTCTTGGCGAAGTCATACCCGATCATCGCATCCCACACCGTCTGGGCCGGCACCTGGGCCGAACCGTAGATGGGGTTGTAGTTGGCATCCACGGCACCTATGCCGACGCTGGAGCCGATGTAACGCACCCCGGTGCCCACTTCCAGCCCGGAGACCGGACCCTGCTGCACCTTGTAGTTGCCCCAGAAGGAGGCCTGGTGGCGCGGGATCAGGCTGGCCTGGCGATCACCGTTGCCGGTGTCGTTGGTCTTGGCGTCGGTGTAGGTATAAGCAGCGGTCAGGCGCAGCGCCTCTGTGGCCTGCACGCTCCCTTCCAGTTCGACGCCCTGGGAGGTCACTTCGCCAGCCTGGGTCTGCTGGCCTGAGCCGGTAGAGACCAGCGAGTTGGTCTGCTCCAGATCGAACAGCGCCAGGTTGATGTAGCCATCGAGGAAGCTGGGCGCGTACTTGATGCCGGTCTCGTACAGCTTGCCCTCGAGCGGCTTGTAGGAGTTCTTGGTGTTGGGATCTATACCCGGCAACACCTCGAACGACTCGGCATAGGCGAAGTAAGGGGAGAGGCCGTTGTCGGCCAGGTACATCAGGCTGCCGGAAAGCGAGAGGTTGTCATCGTACTGTTTCTCGTTCTTGCTGGTGGCTTCGCTGATGTTGTGGGTCTCCACATAGTCGAAACGGCCGCCGGCGGTCAGCAACCAGCGATCGTCCCAGCGGATCTGGTGCTGGGCATAAAGGCCACTCTGGCCCTTGGTGTTTTTCTGATAGGTGGCGGTGGACTCATCGAAACCGGGGAAGCCGCTGTAATCCGGGTTCATGGTATCGATGGATCCCATGCCGTAGTTGTCGGCCTCGACCCCTTCGTTCACGTGACGCTGCAGATCGATCCCCAGCAGCAGAGTCTGCTCGGTGCGATCCGTGTTCCAGTAACCCACCATCTGGTTGTCCATGGTGGCACTCTTGGTGTCGCCATCACGGTAGACCAGGCCACGGTAGGCGGTGGTGCCTTCGTAAGTCGGGAAGATATAGGTCTGGCGCAGCAGCAGATCGTTGTAGTTGAAGCGGACGTTCTGCTTGAACTCCCAGGTCTGGTTGAACTGGTGGGCCAGCTCGTAGCCGGTGGAGATCTGAGTGTTGCGGTTGCGATCGTAATCCGGCTGACTCAGATTGGTGCCGGGATCGATCTGGCCGCCCGAGGTATTCAGGGTGCCATAGACGGGGAAGAAACCGTTGGTGGGCACCCCTTCGTCGTGCAGGAAACTGGCCAGCAGGGTGAGGCTGGTGCGATCCGAGATATCCAGGGTCACGCTCGGCGCCAAGTAGGCGCGCTCGTTGTAAGTGCCATCCAGCACGCCGTCGCGCTCCTTATAGAGCGCAACCATGCGATAACGGCTGTCGTCGGTCAGATCGTCGGAGAAGTCGACCCCGACCTGGCGCAGATCCCGGTTGCCCAGTTGCAGATTGACCAACCCTTGCGGGGTCGCGGTCGGACGCTTGCTGATGGAGTTGATCACACCGCCGGGAGGGGCCTCGCCGTAGAGGATGGAGGCCGGGCCTTTCAGCAGCTCCACACTTTCCAGGCCGAAGGGCTCGGGGGTCCACACATAGTAGCCGGTACTGAACAGGCGGTTGCCATCCAGGTACTGGGCGGCATCGAAGCCACGGACCTTGAACCAGTCGGTGTTGTTGTCCGAGCCATACAGGCCGGTGAGCACGCCGGAGCGGTAGCGCACTGACTCGTCGAGCTGCTGCACGGCGTGCTGATCCAGCTCCTCGCGATTGACCACGGAGACGGCGCGTGGGGTCTCTGCCATGGGCACTTCGACCTTCATGGCGGTGCCGGTGACCACCATGGTTTCAGCCGCCTTGGGCAGCTCTTTATCCGCTTGTTCCGCAGCCAGAACGGGCAGGCTAGCCAGCAGGCAGGAGAGCGGCAACAGCTGAGCCCCCTTCTTTCGCATCACTGCATTTTGGGTATTTTTTTGCGCAATCATATAAGTGTCTCAAATATCAATGAGTTATATTTTGGTTTCTTATTATGGGTGCCCAATGCGGCCGGTCTGCCCGACTCCTTAGGCGAATAAATCGGCACAATGCTACTACAAGAGCCATGATCGAATCGATTCAATAATTGCTAATCATTTGCATCTCTATTGTTACCTGTTGTATCAACGGACGGCATTTCCGGCAGAAAGACTCATTCAGGAGGGTGATCAAGAGAAGGGAACACAAGGGAAGATGAAAAAAGATGGCGAGGGCGGCCTCTGCCATAAAAATCGTGAAGGATCCTTATCCCCAAGCTTTATCCATATTTATCCACATCCTTTGGCGGTAGAATCCCGGCTCTCCGTTTCTTTCGATGACATCAGGATCCATTCCATGGCCAAACTCAATCTTGTCGTCGGCTCCATGCTGGGCGCCGCCGAATATGTCGCAGATCATGTCGCCAGCCTGCTGGAACAGGCGGGCCACCAGACCCGGATCCACAACCCGGCCAGCCTGGCCGAGGTGCTGGCGGAGCCGGATGCCATCCTGTTGGTGATCACTTCGACCCATGGTGCCGGCGACGTGCCCGACAATCTTCAGCCCTTCGCCAAGGATCTTGCCGACCAGCATCCGGATCTCAACGCCTTGAAATATGGAGTGATCGGGCTTGGGGACCGCAGTTATGACACCTTCTGTCAGGGTGGCAAGACGCTGGATCGGCTGCTGGCCGAGTGCGGCGCCAGCCGGATCGGGGATCGTCTGGAGATAGACGTGACCCAGCACGAGATCCCGGAAGATGCAGCCGAAGCCTGGATCCATGACTGGATGCAGATGATCGCCTGATCAGGGCGTGGGAGATCCGGTAAAAACACCTTGATCTCCCCGCTTATCCCCAAATTCCTATCCACCAGGTTATTAACAGATAGATCCGGGAGAGTTGTTCTACACGGTTACCCACAACGCCCAGGGGTAATGTGCATAACTATAGTGTTAAGCTCTGTAAAACCTATAGTTATCCATGTATGAGATCTTATCCAGTCCTGGTCTGTGTATAAAACCACTGGTTATCCCCCCGTTCACGGCCCTGGGATCCAAGCTTTTCCACAAGCTGGGATCGTCTTTAAACGGATGATCTTTATGATCAAAAAGGGCTTATCAACAGAAATCGTGGATCCTAATAAAAGATCCAGTAAAAGATCGATCTAAAGATCCTTAAGATCTACTAACGGATCCTGCATCCATACTGATCCTGAAGTAGACGTTCCCCTCAAGAGGCTAAACGGATAGAATGATCCGCCCTTCAGCCCAGGCAAATAAAGATCTTCAGGCGTGCAGATCAAGGTGATCCCCAATGCAATACCATGAACAATTTGATGTGATCGTCGTCGGTGGCGGTCATGCAGGAACCGAAGCAGCAACAGCGGCGGCCCGTATGGGCCTGAATACCCTGTTGCTGACCCACAACATCGATACGCTGGGACACATGTCCTGTAATCCGGCGATCGGCGGGATCGGCAAGGGACACCTGGTCAAGGAAGTGGATGCCCTGGGCGGGATCATGGCGCAGGCCATCGATCTTGGCGGGATCCAGTTCCGTACCCTCAACTCCTCCAAAGGGCCCGCGGTGCGTGCCACCCGTGCCCAGGCGGATCGCCTGCTTTACAAGGCCGTGGTGCGCCAGACCCTGGAAAATTACCCGAACCTGAAGATCTTCCAGCAAGCCTGTGACGATCTCGTCATGGACGGGGATCGTGTCGCCGGCGTAGTCACCCAGAGCGGGATCCGCATCAGCGGCAAGACGGTGGTGCTGACGGTAGGGACCTTCCTGAACGGCCTGATCCACATCGGGATGGAAAACTACAAGGGCGGCCGCGCCGGGGATCCTCCCTCGATCGCCCTGGCCCAGCGTCTGCGTGAGCTGCCGCTGCGTATCGATCGGCTCAAGACAGGCACGCCGCCACGCATCGATGCCCGCACCGTGGATCTCTCCGTGATGCAGCAGCAGCACGGCGACGATCCTCGTCCCGTCTTCTCGTTCATCGGCAACGCCAGCCAGCACCCCCGTCAGGTGCCTTGCTACGTTACTCACACCAACGAGAAGACCCACGAGGTGATCCGCAACAACCTGGATCGCAGCCCCATGTACGCCGGGGTGATCGAGGGGATAGGCCCCCGTTACTGCCCGTCGATCGAGGACAAGATCACCCGCTTCGCGGACAAGACGGCGCACCAGATCTTCGTCGAGCCGGAAGGCCTGACCACCCACGAACTCTACCCGAACGGGATCTCCACCAGCCTGCCGTTCGACGTGCAGGTACAGATCGTCCGTTCGATCCGTGGCTTCGAGAATGCCCACATCACCCGCCCCGGCTACGCCATCGAATACGACTTCTTCGATCCGCGGGATCTCAAGGCCAACATGGAGAGCAAGTGCATTCCAAACCTCTTCTTCGCTGGCCAGATCAACGGCACCACTGGCTATGAAGAGGCGGCCGCCCAGGGGCTGATGGCCGGTCTGAACGCCGGTCTGCGCGCCCAGGGCAAGGATGCCTGGCATCCCCGCCGGGATCAGGCCTACATGGGCGTGATGATGGACGATCTCTCCACCCTGGGCACTCGCGAGCCCTACCGCATGTTCACCAGCCGCGCCGAATACCGTCTGCTACTGCGGGAAGACAACGCCGATCTGCGCCTGACCGCCATAGGTCGCGAGCTGGGTCTGGTGGATGACCATCGCTGGAGTCTGTTCAACACCAAGATGGAGCAGGTGGAGCTGGAGCGTCAGCGCATGCGTTCGACCTGGATCCACCCGCAGCACCCGTCGCTGGAGGCGGTCAACGCCCTGGTCAACACACCCCTGACCCGGGAGCAGAGCCTGGAAGAGCTGCTGCGTCGCCCCGAGGTGACCTACGATGCCCTGATGGCCATCGAGGGGGTCGGCCCGGCGCTGGAAGACGCGGCCGCGGCGGATCAGGTGGAGATCCAGATCAAGTACGCCGGCTACATCGAGCGCCAGCACGACGAGGTGGAGAAGCAACTGCGCAACGAGAACACCCTGTTGCCGCTGGACATGAACTACCGCGACGTGAACGGTCTCTCCAACGAGGTGATCGCCAAGCTGAATGATGCCAAGCCGCAGACCATAGGTCAGGCCTCCCGCATCTCCGGCATCACCCCGGCGGCCATCTCCATCCTGCTGGTTCACCTGAAGAAACACGGCCTGCTGCGTAAAACCGCCTGAGGATCCTTACCGTTGGAAAATATGCTGGAAAGATTGAACGGCCTGCTCATGCAGGCCGGAATTGTTATCACCGACACTCAAAAGACCCAGTTGGTGCAGTTGGTTGAGTTGCTGCACAAGTGGAACAAGGCTTACAATCTCACCTCGGTGCGAGATCCGGACGCCATGCTGGTCAAGCACATCCTCGACAGCCTGGTGGTGAGCCCTCACCTGCACGGTGAGCGTTTCATCGATGTGGGCACAGGCCCGGGTCTGCCCGGCCTGCCGCTGGCCATCATCAATCCGGACAAGCAGTTCGTGCTGCTCGACAGCCTGGGCAAGCGGATCAACTTCATCCGCCAGGTGATCCAGGAGCTGGGGCTGACCAATGTGACGCCCGTCAAATCCCGGGTGGAAGAGTATCAACCCGAGGTGGGCTTCGATGCTGTACTCAGCCGGGCCTTCGCCTCGCTGGAGGACATGCTGAACTGGTGTCACCATCTGCCGTCACCCGAGGGCAGCTTCTTGGCGCTCAAGGGACAATACCCCGAGCAGGAACTGGCACAGTTGCCTGCCAGCATTCGTCTGGTTGCCACCCATCAGCTGGTGGTGCCCGAACTGGAAGGCGAGCGTCATCTGCTGGAGTTTAAAGCCATCCAGCCCGAATAGGGCCGCCGTATTCATTTAGGGGATAGTGTGGGAAAAGTCATTGCCATAGCCAACCAGAAGGGTGGAGTGGGTAAAACCACCACCTGTGTGAATCTGGCCGCCTCCCTGGCCGCTACCCGGCGCAAGGTGCTGGTGATCGATCTGGATCCGCAGGGCAATGCCACCATGGGCAGTGGCATCGACAAGTACGAAGTCGAACGCACCGCCTATGAACTGCTGATCGACGATGCTCCCATCAACGAGGTGATCATCCCCGAGACCTCGGGTGGCTATCACCTCATCGCCGCCAATGCCGATGTGACGGCGGCGGAAATCCGTCTGATGGAGTTCTTCGCCCGCGAGATCCGCCTGCGCAACGCCCTGGCCTCGGTACGGGACAAGTACGACTACGTCTTCATCGACTGCCCGCCTTCTCTCAACATGCTGACCGTCAACGCCATGGCCGCCGCCGACTCCGTGCTGGTGCCCATGCAGTGCGAGTATTACGCGCTGGAAGGGCTCACCGCCCTGGTGGATACCATCAGCAAGCTGGCGGCCGTCGTCAACCCGGAGCTGAAGATCGAGGGCGTGCTGCGCACCATGTTCGATCACCGCAACCGGCTGGCCAATGATGTGTCCGATCAGCTGAAACAGCATTTCGGGGACAAGGTCTATCGCACCATCATCCCCCGCAACGTTAGACTGGCGGAGGCGCCGAGCTTCGGTGCCCCGGCCATGCACTATGACAAATCATCGGTGGGGGCCAAGGCCTATCTGGCCCTGGCTGGCGAGATCCTGCGTCGTCAGGAGCAGGAGTCTCAGCCGATCACCGCAGACCGAGAGAGCATATGACGCCGAAGAAACGTGGGCTGGGCAAGGGGTTGGATGCCCTGCTCAGCACCAGCACGGCCGCCCGCCAGAAACAGGTGATGAGCGACCAGCGTACCGAACAGGCCATGGCGCCCACCAACCAGGGCGAGCTGCGCAAGCTGCCGCTGGAGTGGCTGCAGTCCGGCAAATACCAGCCGCGCAAGGACATGTCCCAGGATGCGCTGGAAGACCTGGCCAACTCGATACGGGCGCAAGGCGTGATTCAGCCGATAGTGGTACGCTCCATCGGGGAGAATCGCTTCGAGATCATCGCAGGTGAGCGGCGCTGGCGCGCGTCCCAGCTGGCCCGGCTCGAGGTGGTGCCCTGCATCGTCAAGGACGTGCCCGACGAGGCCGCGGTGGCCATAGCGCTGATTGAGAACATTCAGCGCGAGGATCTCAACGCCATCGAAGAAGCTGTGGCCCTGCAGCGACTGCTGACCGAATTCGAGCTGACCCACCAGCAGGTGGCCGAGGCGGTGGGCAAGTCCCGCACCACTGTCACCAACCTGCTGCGCCTGAACCAGCTCAACGAGGACGTGAAGCGGTTCGTCGAGCACGGGGATCTCGACATGGGCCATGCCCGTGCCCTGCTGGCCCTGAGCGGCCCGGCCCAGTCCGAGCTGGCCAAGCTGGTCGCCCAGAAGGGGCTGACGGTGCGAGATACCGAGAAACTGGTGCAAAAAACGCTGGAACCGGCAAAAACCAAGGTCGAGCCCGTCCGCGATCCCCAGTTTGGTTACCTAGAGCGCCAGATTTCAGAAAAAATTGGCAATCAGGTACAGCTTCAGCCGGGCAAGAAGGATAGCGGCAAGTTAGTAATAAGTTACGATAACTTAGCGGATTTGGACCGGGTATTGGGCTATTTTGGTCTGTCAGAATCGTGATTTTTACGCTTTTTGTAGTAATAAAACATCCATTCCTTTCGATATGAACATAACCTTAATTTCGCGCGGAAAGCCGCAAAAATTAAGGATTTTTGCCATGTTGCAATAGCCGTCTTCACGGGTATAATTTGACCGGCTTTTCGAGCTGTGAACCTGGGGTCTTCGGATCCCGATTTTTTACAGTTCTGTAATGTTCAGGGGTAGGTTGGTGAAACAGAAAGTAGCCTTGGAAGGTTTGACGCTAGCCTTGGCTATGCTCGTTTGTCAGCTCATCCTGATCCTGGCGATCAGTTCCGTCTGGTTTTATCAGACCGGGGCGTTTGCCGGACGTTCTTCCCTCTTCGGGGGGGGAATGTACTGGGTTCCTCAAGCCCTGTTCACTCTCTGGGTTCTGCGCCGCAAGGTGACGAAAGAGAGCGTGGGCCTGGTTTTGCGGGACTTTTATGGTGGGGCAGGGATTAAGCTCATTACTACAACAGGACTTTTCGCCCTGATGTTTGGCTCCGGGATCGAGGTCGACACCGTCTCGTTCTTCGCCACTTATATCCTCGCCCTCGTTGTACAGTGGATAGTTTCATTCACGCTTAACAACCACTATTAGGAAAACTCATGTCTGCAACCGGAGAAGTCCTGACTCCTCAGGGATATATCTCCCACCACCTGACCCACCTGCAAGTCGGGTCCGGGTTCTGGACGGTGAATATCGACTCAATGATATTTTCCGTCTTGCTAGGCGCCCTGTTTATCTGGTCGTTCCGCCGCGTAGCCGTCAAGGCCACCAGCGGTGTGCCCGGTAAGCTGCAGTGCTTTGTGGAGATGCTGGTCGAGTTTGTGAATGGTAACGTCAAAGACATCTTCCATGGTCGGAACCCGGTCATCGCACCGCTGGGACTGACAGTGTTTGTCTGGATCTTCCTGATGAACTTCATGGATCTGATCCCCGTTGACTTTATCCCTCACGCTGCACAGTTGATGGGTGTTCCCTATCTGCGTGTGGTTCCCTCTGCTGACGTTAACATCACCATGTCCATGGCTTTGGGCGTGTTCTTCTTGATCCTGTACTACAGCATCAAGGTCAAGGGTATCAGTGGATTCGTGAAGGAGCTGACGCTTCAGCCTTTCAACCATCCCGCTGCCATCCCGGTTAACTTCATCCTTGAAACCGTCACGTTGATTTCCAAGCCTGTTTCATTGGGTCTGCGACTGTTCGGCAACATGTATGCTGGCGAACTGATCTTTATCCTGATTGCGGGTTTGTTACCCTGGTGGTCACAGTGGATCCTGTCCGTGCCTTGGGCAATTTTCCACATCCTGATCATCACTTTGCAGGCGTTTATCTTCATGGTTCTGACCATCGTCTATCTGTCGATGGCGCAAGAAGACCATGGTTGATGCAACTCAAATAATCCTTTTTATACAATCAATTACATCTAAATAAATGGAGATCCTCATGGAAAACTTGAACATGGACCTGCTGTACATCGCTGCTGCAATGATGATGGGTCTGGCGGCTATCGGCGCCTCCATCGGTATCGGTATCCTGGGTGGCAAGTTCCTGGAAGGTGCTGCTCGTCAACCGGACCTGATCCCTGTTCTGCGTACCCAGTTCTTCATCGTCATGGGTCTGGTGGATGCGATCCCGATGATCGCCGTTGGTCTGGGTCTGTATGTGATGTTTGCGGTTGCCTAAGTCGTCACGACTCACGCAGAACCCATTAACTAACTTAAGAGGACATCGGCTGTGAATATCAACGCCACCCTCCTCGGCCAAGCAATTGCTTTTTTCATCTTCGTAGTGTTTTGCATGAAGTACGTATGGCCGCCGCTGATCGCTGCCATCGAAGCCCGTCAGAAAGAAATTGCTGATGGTCTCTCTTCTGCCGAACGTGCCAAGAAAGATCTGGATTTGGCCAAGGCCAACGCCACCGATCAGCTGAAAGAAGCCAAGCTTCAGGCTGCTGAAATCATCGATCAGGCCAACAAACGCAAGGCCCAGATCATTGATGAAGCTGCTGTCGGAGCTCAAGCTGAGCGGGAAAAAATCCTGGCTCAGGGCCGTGCAGAGATCGAAGCTGAACGTCATCGTGCCAAAGAAGAACTGCGCAAGCAGGTTGCTGCTCTTGCCATCGCGGGTGCAGAGAAGATCCTGGCACGCCAAATCGACCAGGCTGCCAACAGCGACATCGTCGACAAACTGGTAGCAGAACTGTAACGGGAACGGGGCTATGTCTGAACTGACTACAATCGCTCGCCCCTACGCCAAGGCTGCTTTCGAGTTTGCCGTTGAGCACAAGGCGGTTGACCAATGGCTGGAGATGCTCGGTTTCGCCGCACAAGTGGCCGAGAACGAGACCATCCATGACCTGGTAAACGGCTCCGTGGCCGCCGAAGAACTGGCAAATCTGTTTGTCGGTGTCTGCGGTGAGCAGCTCAACGAGCATGGTCAGAACCTGATCCGGGTGATGGCTGAGAATGGTCGCTTGGGTGTGCTGCCGGCTGTCGTTGCTGAATATGTCGCGCTCAAGGCTGAACTGGACAAAGAAGTTCAGGCTGACGTGATTTCGGCGATCGAACTGACCGACCAGCAGAAGGCCGCTATTCAGGCTTCTCTGGAACAACGTCTCGCGCGCAAAGTGAAGCTGAATTGCAGCATCGATGCGTCCTTGATGGCCGGGGTGCTCATCAAGGCCGGTGATCTGGTTATCGACGGCACGGTCCGCGGTAAGCTGGATCGCATGGCCGACGCGCTGCAATCTTGATTGGGGTATTAGAGCATGCAACTGAATTCCACTGAAATCGCCGAGCTGATCAAGCAGCGCATTGCGCAGTTTGATGTCAAAAGCGAAGCGCGTAACGAAGGTACCATCGTCTCTGTGAGCGACGGTATCATTCGTATCCACGGTCTGGCCGATGCCATGCAGGGTGAAATGATCGAGCTGCCGGGTAACCGCTTCGCTCTGGCATTGAACCTGGAGCGTGACTCCGTTGGTGCCGTTGTCATGGGTCCCTATGCCAACCTGGCGGAAGGGATGAAAGTAAAAGGTACCGGCCGTATTCTGGAAGTGCCGGTCGGTCGTGGTCTGTTGGGCCGGGTGGTCAACACCCTGGGTCAGCCGATCGACGGTAAGGGTCCGGTAGACAACGACGGCTACTCGCCGATCGAAGTCATTGCCCCGGGCGTTATCGAGCGTAAGTCTGTTGACCAGCCAGTCCAGACCGGTCTGAAAGCCATCGATGCCATGATCCCTATCGGTCGTGGCCAGCGTGAGCTGATCATCGGTGACCGTCAGGTTGGTAAGACCGCCATCGCGATCGACACCATCATCAACCAGAAAGACTCCGGCATTAAGTGTGTCTACGTTGCGATTGGCCAGAAGGCCTCCACCATCGCCAACGTGGTGCGCAAGCTGGAAGAGCACGGCGCCCTGGCCAACACCATAGTGGTCGTAGCTTCTGCCTCCGAAGCGGCTGCCCTGCAGTACCTGGCTCCCTATGCCGGTTGCTCCATGGGTGAGTACTTCCGTGACCGCGGTGAAGACGCGCTGATCATCTATGATGACCTGTCCAAGCAGGCCGTAGCCTATCGCCAGATCTCCCTGCTGCTGCGCCGTCCGCCAGGACGTGAAGCTTACCCGGGCGACGTCTTCTATCTGCACTCCCGTCTGCTGGAGCGTGCTTCCCGCGTCAACGTCGAGTACGTCGAGAAGTTCACCAAGGGTGCCGTGACTGGCCAGACCGGTTCTCTGACCGCGTTGCCGATCATCGAAACCCAGGCCGGTGACGTGTCTGCGTTCGTTCCGACCAACGTGATCTCCATCACCGATGGCCAGATCTTCCTGACCACTCAGCTGTTCAACTCCGGTATTCGTCCGGCGGTTGACCCGGGTATCTCCGTATCCCGTGTGGGCGGTGCCGCTCAGACCAAGATCGTCAAGAAGCTGTCCGGTGGTATCCGTACCGCGCTGGCCCAGTATCGTGAGCTGGCGGCCTTCGCCCAGTTCTCTTCCGATCTGGACGATGCGACTCGCAAGCAGCTGGACCATGGTCAGAAAGTGACCGAGCTGATGAAGCAGAAGCAGTACTCTCCGATGAGCGTGGCTCACCAGTCTCTGGTGCTGTTCGCCGCCGAGAAGGGCTACCTCGCCGATGTCGAACTGAGCAAAATCGTCGACTTCGAAGCCGCTCTGCTCTCTTACGCCAATACCCAGCATGCTGAGCTGATGGCTGAAATCAATGCCAAGGCCGACTACAACGACGCGATCGTTGGCAAGCTGACTGCGTTGCTGGATAGCTTCAAGGCAACCCAGACCTGGTAAGCGTGTGTGGCAGCGCAAGCTGCCACCTGATGGAGAGAAGAGATGGCCGGCGCAAAAGAGATTCGTAACAAGATCGGGAGTGTGAAAAACACTCAGAAGATCACCAGCGCTATGGAAATGGTGGCAGCCAGCAAGATGCGCCGTGCGCAGGAACGCATGTCTGCCAGCCGTCCGTACGCTGAAACCATGCGCAAGGTGATCGGCCATATCGCTCAGGGGAACTTGGAATACAAGCACCCCTACCTCATCGAACGTGAGGTCAAGCGAGTGGGTTACATCGTCGTCTCCACCGACCGTGGCCTGTGTGGCGGCCTGAACATCAACCTGTTCAAAGCCGCCCTCAACGATATGAAGCAATGGAGCGCGAAAGGTGCCAAGGTTGACCTGGCACTGATCGGTAGCAAAGCCTCCAACTTCTTTGAGCGGCACGGCGCCAAGGTTAAAGCCCATGTCTCCGGACTGGGTGACAACCCGAGCGTCAATGACCTGATTGGTTCAGTCAAGGTCATGCTGAAGGCTTACGACAACGGTGAGATTGACAGGCTGTATCTGGTGTACAACAAGTTCGTCAACACCATGGTTCAGCAACCAAAAGTCGATCAACTGCTGCCTTTGCCCGTAACAGAAGACAGCAAGCTCGCCAAGAAACACCACTGGGATTACCTCTATGAGCCGGATCCCAAGCAGCTGCTGGATACCCTGTTGATTCGCTACGTCGAATCCCAGGTGTACCAGGGCGTGGTAGAAAACTTGGCAAGTGAACAGGCAGCCCGAATGGTTGCCATGCAAGCCGCGACTGACAACGCCGGCAACCTGATTAACGATCTGCAACTGGTGTACAACAAGGCCCGTCAGGCCAGTATTACCCAGGAACTGACAGAGATCGTATCCGGTGCTGCTGCGGTGTAAGGCAAGGGTTATCAAAGGTTTAGAGGATTTGACATGAGTAACGGTTTCATCGTCCAAATCATCGGCGCTGTAGTGGACATCGAGTTCCCGCAGAATGCCGTGCCCCAGGTGTACGATGCACTGAAAGTCATCAGCGAAGGCCAAGGCCAGGGTCTGGTACTGGAAGTTCAGCAACAGATCGGCGGCGGCGTCGTTCGTTGCATCACCATGGGTTCCTCCGACGGTCTGCGTCGTGGGTTGGAAGTAGTTAACAGCGGCAAGGCCATCCAGGTACCGGTTGGTACCTCGACCCTGGGTCGTATCATGAACGTACTGGGCGAGCCCATCGACGAGAAGGGTCCGATCGGCGAAGAAGAGCGTTGGTCCATCCACCGCGAAGCCCCCAGCTACGAAGATCAGTCCAACAGTGCCGAGCTGCTGGAGACCGGCATCAAGGTTATCGATCTGGTTTGTCCGTTCGCCAAGGGTGGTAAGGTCGGTCTGTTCGGTGGTGCCGGTGTAGGCAAAACCGTCAACATGATGGAGCTGATCCGTAACATCGCGATCGAACACAGTGGTTACTCTGTATTCGCCGGTGTAGGTGAGCGTACCCGTGAGGGTAACGACTTCTACCACGAGATGATGGAGTCCAACGTACTGGACAAAGTATCTCTGGTTTACGGTCAGATGAACGAGCCGCCCGGAAACCGTCTGCGCGTCGCGCTGACCGGTCTGACCATGGCCGAGAAGTTCCGTGACGAGGGTCGTGACGTGCTGTTCTTCGTGGACAACATCTACCGTTACACCCTGGCCGGTACTGAGGTATCCGCACTGCTGGGCCGTATGCCTTCTGCAGTAGGTTACCAGCCGACCCTGGCCGAGGAGATGGGTGTTCTGCAAGAACGTATCACCTCCACCAAGACTGGTTCCATCACGTCAGTCCAGGCCGTTTACGTGCCTGCGGATGACTTGACCGACCCGTCTCCGGCGACCACCTTCGCCCACCTGGATGCGACCATCGTTCTGTCCCGTCAGATCGCGGCACTGGGTATCTACCCGGCCGTTGACCCGCTGGACTCCACCTCCCGTCAGCTGGATCCGCTGGTGGTAGGCAAGGATCACTACGAGACCGCTCGTGGTGTGCAGATCGTGCTGCAGCGCTACAAAGAGCTGAAGGACATCATCGCCATCCTGGGTATGGATGAACTGTCAGAAGAAGACAAACTGACCGTATCCCGTGCCCGTAAGATCGAGCGTTTCCTGTCCCAGCCGTTCTTCGTGGCCGAAGTATTTACCGGTTCTCCGGGCAAATACGTGCCGCTGAAAGAGACCATCCGTGGTTTCCAGGGCATCCTGAAAGGCGAGTACGACGATCTGCCCGAGCAGGCGTTTTACATGGTTGGTAGCATCGACGAAGTCGTCGAGAAAGCCAAGAAACTGTAAGCCTCGATAGGAGGGCCCATGGCTGAGATGATCTCCTTTCACCTGGATGTGGTGAGCGCCGAAGGGAAACTGTTTTCCGGTCGCGTGCAATCAGCCCAGGTAACAGGCTCCGAGGGTGAGCTGGGTCTTCGCCACGGTCATGCTCCGTTGCTGACTGCCATCAAGCCGGGCCTGGTCCGCTTGATCAAGCAAAATGGTAGCGAAGAGGTGTTGTACATCTCCGGCGGTATGCTGGAAGTGCAACCCGAGTCCGTGACCGTGCTGGCCGATACCGCCATTCGTGCCGATGACCTGGATGAGGCGAAAGCCCAGGAAGCCAAGCGTCGTGCCGAAGAGCGGATCCACAGCTCCCATGGTGATATCGACTATGCTCAGGCGTCTGCCGAGCTGGCCAAAGCAATGGCCCAGCTGCGGGTTATCGATATCGTCAAAAAGAATTACCGCTAATCACGGTGATGCAAAAAGCGACCTTCGGGTCGCTTTTTTTTTGCCCGTTGGATAGACTCCGCCGGGTATTTCCTCATGTTTCAAAGGCTAGCTATGTCTCTCAACGTCGTGATCCTGGCTGCGGGTAAAGGTACTCGCATGCGTTCCGTTCTGCCCAAGGTGCTGCATCCGGTAGCCAACAAACCCATGGTGTCCCATGTGATCGACACCGCCCGCCAGATAGGTGCTGAGCAACTGCACCTGGTCTATGGCCACGGCGCCGAGCTGCTCAAGGAGCGGATCGCCGCCCCGGATCTCAACTGGGTGTTGCAGGCCCAGCAGTTGGGCACTGGCCATGCGGTCGCCCAGGCGATTCCGTTTTGGCAGGATGAGGATGAGGTGCTGGTACTGTACGGCGACACCCCGCTGATCCAGCCCGAGACCCTGCAACGGCTGCGGGCCGCCAAGGCTGACGACGGCATGGCGCTGCTGACCGTGGTGCTGGACAACCCCACCGGCTATGGCCGTATCGTCCGTGAAAACGGCCAGGTAGTCGGCATCGTCGAGCAGAAGGATGCCAACGCCGAACAGCTTGCCATCCGCGAGGTGAATACCGGCGTGCTGGTGGCTAATGGCGCCCAGCTGCGTGGCTGGCTGTCCCGTCTGGACAACAAGAACGCCCAGGGCGAGTTCTATCTCACCGACGTGATCGCCATGGCCCATGGGGATGGCTGCCCGATCGCCGCCGTCCATCCGGACAGCGCCATGGAGGTGGAAGGGGCCAACAACCGGGTCCAGCTGGCGGCCCTCGAGCGCAGCTATCAGAAGATGCAGGCCGAGAGGCTGATGATCGCCGGGGTCACCCTGATCGATCCGGCCCGCTTCGATCTGCGCGGGTCGCTCGAGATCGGTGAAGAGGTGGTGATCGACGTCAACGTCATCATCGAGGGCAAGGTAAAGCTCGGCAACCATGTGCGCATCGGCGCCGGCGCCGTGCTGAAGGATTGTGAGATAGGCGATCACAGCGAGGTGAAGCCCTACTCCGTCATCGAGGGCGCCCTGGTGGCGGATCAATGCTCGGTCGGCCCCTTTGCCCGTCTGCGCCCGGGTGCCGTGCTGGAGCAGGATGCTCACGTCGGCAACTTCGTCGAGATGAAGAAATCCCGGCTCGGGGTCGGCTCCAAGTGTGGTCACCTGACCTACCTGGGGGATGCGGACATAGGCGCCAAGGTGAACATAGGTGCCGGCACCATTACTTGTAATTATGATGGGGTGAACAAGTTCCAGACCATCATAGAGGATGATGTCTTCGTCGGCTCCGATACCCAGCTGGTGGCGCCGGTGCGCATCGGCAAGGGCGCGACCCTGGGTGCGGGTTCCACCATCACCAAGGATGTGGCCGAGCACGAGCTGGTGATCACCCGGGTGCCCCAGCGTCACATCAAGAACTGGGCCCGCCCGGTCAAGAAGAAGTGATGCCCAGTCAATGAAATGAAACCGGCGCCCTCAGGGCGCCGGTTTTGTTTTCAGCTCTCCTGGCTCGGGGAAGAGGAAGGCGGTGGGTTGCCCATCACCCCATACCAGTCCAGCTTGCGGGTCAGCACCATGACAAGCGCCAGTATGGCGAACAGCAGCAGGGCGCCGAGCAGCAGGGCTATCTCCTCGGCCTGCAGCAGCCCGAACAGTATGGCGTAGACCAGCCCGAGCAGGGCCGCGAAGCCGAGGCCCTGACGCGGACCACCCAGCACGTGGCTGAGGTAGAAGCCGTTGAGCGACACGCTGGCGAGGCTGGCGACCAGATAAGCCCAGCCAAAGCCCAGGTGCTCGGTCAGCGCCAGCAGCACCAGATAGAAGATGGCCAGCCCCATGCCCACCAGGGCGTACTGGATTGGGTGCACCCGCAGCCCCTTGAGCAGCTCGAACATGAAGAAACTGAGGAAGGTGAGGCCGATGAACAGCAGGGCGTATTTGGCGGCCCGCTCGTTCTGCTGATAGTGATCCACCGGCTGCACCAGGCTGACGCTGAAGGTCGGCAAATCGCTCCCCGCCCCCTTCATCATGCGGGTGAAGCGCCGCTCCATGTCGGTGGCAAACCAGCTGGTCTGCCAGCTGGCGTCGAACCCCTGATCGTTCAGGGTGCGGCTGCCGGGCAGAAAATCGCCGATAAAGTTGGGATGGGGCCAGTTGCCACTCAGGTTGAATCTGCTGTCCTGGCCGATCGGCACCACCTCAAGCGCGTTCATGCCTTGCAGGTTCAGCTCGATGTGAAAGCGGCCATCTTCCCCGGGCAGGCTGTCGAGCGGGGCATGGATACCGGCCAGACCGTCACCCAGCAGGGCGCCGGGGGCGAACGGAATGCGCCGCTCTCCCAGCTTCAGCTCGGGCACGCTGCTGATGCCGCGGGCATCGGACAGCACCAGGCTGAGGTAGGGTTTGCCCGGGACCAGGGCGGGATCCGCGGCATCGAAACTCAGGTCCGGGTTGCCGGCTACCAGCACCTTGTCGGCCAGACTGGCCGGCAACCGGCCGGAGAGGGAGAGCCGGCTGTGATAGACCTGGGCCTGATAGATGCCAAGTTTGCGCGGGGTTACCTCCATGCTGGCTCGCACATCCAGCCTGTCCGGCAGCAGGTAGCGATAGACCCGCTCCTCGCGCACGAAGCGCTTGCCATCCTGCTCGACGGTGATGGCCCGGGTATAGGGTTGCACCAGCACTGGCCCCAGCAAGCGCTGCGGACCGCTGTGGCTTGCCATGATGCTGTGGATGGCCTGGCTGCGGTAGGCCTGGCGCTCCCGGTTCAGCTCCATGATGGAGTGAACGGGGATCATCAGCAGCAGGCTGAGCAACAGCAGCAGCACTATCTTGTGGGTGAATATCTGTTTGACCATGACGCCTCTCCTTGTTGATGGGGTCGAGTGTGCCCTGGTCGGGTGAAGCGGGGATGGGGCCCTGTGAAGTGGGAGTGAAGGGGGATAAAAAAACCGGCGCCAGGCGCCGGTTGGAGATCAGAGTTTCTTCAGCTCTGTTGGCAAGGCGGCAAACACCTCTTCCTTTGCCCTGAGGGACGCGAACTGCTTGCCGGGTTTTTGCACCACTGTGTGCACGAAGATGAGCTTCTTGTCCTGCTTGCTGGCCCAGCCGACGAACCAGCCGATCTGCTGATCCCGGTTGAGGCTGCCATCCAGCAGCTTGGGGTAGCCCATGCCGGTCTTGCCGTGGATCTGCCAGCCATCGATGTCGGGCTGACGCAGCAGTGTGCTGGTGCGGCGCACCGCCTCGGCGGAGACCGGCAGCTTGCCGCTCACCAGCTTGCCGAGGAAGCGGGCCTGCTCCTGGGGGCTGATGGCGAGGCTGGAGCTGAGCCAGGCCTGGGTCAGACCGTCGTGCTTGCCCGGGTTGCCCGACAGCTCCCGGTTGCCGTAGTCGAAGCGGTCGACGTACTGCTGGAAGCGCGCCTCTCCCAGCCATTCGGTGAGGCGTTGGGAATACCAGATCACCGAGAATTTCATCCAGCTGCTCGGGGTGGTGGTCTGCTTCCATTCCGGCAGGAAGTCAGGGTCACCGGCTTTGAATGGCAGGGCGGGCAACTGTTCATCCACCAGGAAGCCGCTCTCATAGCCCATCAGCGCGAGGGGGATCTTGAAGGTGGAGGCGGGCGTCAGCTGGCTGGCGCAGTCACCCTGGGCGCTGAGGGGTTTGCCGCTGCCATCGGCAAACAGCAGGCAACCCGTGGTGGCGCTGGCGGGCAAGGCACAGAAGAGGCCGGCGGCAAGCAGGCCGGACAACAGAATGCGGGACATGAACATCTCCTTGATTCATCAGAACGCGTATCGACGGGTCCGGGCGGGACCCTATCCGAGGAGGCGCAGCTTAGCCCTGCTCTGTGTGTTCAGTGTGAAGTCCGTGGCTCAAGCCGTGGGCAACCAGAGTTCGGCCAGCACCCCGCCTTCCGGCTGGTTGCCCAGGGTCAGCCGGCCGCCGTGCTGGCGGGCCACTTCGGCGGCAAAGCTGAGCCCGAGGCCGCTGCTCTTGCCCTTGTCGGGTCTGGGCAGGGAGTAGAAGCGCTCGAAGATCCGCGGCAGCGCATAGTCAGGGATGCCGGGTCCCTGATCCCGCACCCGGAAGCAGTAGCCCCCCTCCTCCATGGCACCATTCAGCCGTATGTGACCCCCGGCGGGTGAAAAGTCGAGGGCGTTGTCCAGCAGGTTGCCTAGGGCCTGCTCCACCAGCAGGGGATCCCACTTCTGCCTGGGGGCGTCGGCGAGCTCTGCCGCCAGGGCTACCTGACGACGGGCAGCGACTATCTGGCGGGCATCCAGAGCCCGCCTGCCCAGTGTGGCGGGGGCTATGGCCTGTCTGTCCAACCCCTGCCCCGATTCGAGGCGCGCGAGCTGTAGCATGCGTTCGATCAGTTGCTGCATGCGGGCCGTCTCCAGATTGATGTTGCCGATAAAGCGCCGCGCCACCTCGGGCGGAGGTACCTCGGCGAGGATCTCCCCTGCCCCGCGGATGGCGGCCAGCGGGCTTTTGAGCTCATGGGTTAGGCTGTGCACATAGGCTTCGATATAGGATTTTCCGTCCAGCTGGCGGCGCATGGTCTCGAGGGAGTGGCCGAGCCGGTCCAGCTCCGGGCTGTGGAGCCTCGGCAGGCTGGCGGGCTGACCCTGGCTGACCGCATCGGCGTAGTACACCAGCTTGCCGATGGCGCGGGTGAGCCACCACACCAGCAGGGCGCCGATCAGCAGCGAGAGGCAGAGCAGCAGGGCCGCCCCCTGCAACAGCTGGTGCTCGCTGCGCTCGATCATGGGCAGCAGGGTGCGGTTGGGTTTGGCGACAGTGAGGGAACCCAGGATCTCGCCCCCCTCGCGCAGGGGGGCGGCCACGTGCATCACCGAGCTGGCGGGATCGTCTGGGTCGCTGCGGGTGCTGCGGGCGCCATACTCCCCGCGCAAGGTGCGGTAGACGTCGTTCCAGCGGGAATAGTCCTTGCCCAGATCCACCCCGTCCGAGTCATAGACCACCTTGCCCTTGGCGTCGACCACATAGATGCGGTACTCCGCCTGCTGCTTGAGGTGACCGTCGATCAGGGCGTTGATGGGGCTCTGGTTGAGGCGGGCAAAGGCGCTGGCCAGCCGGCCATCCGCCATCTTCCCCTCCTGCAGATCGTCCAGGGCCAGGGGGGCCAGCAGCTGGGCCATGTCCACCAGGGTATCCTCGGTGGCGCTGCGCACCCCGGGTTTGATCTCCTCGACGAAGATCTCCAGCACGAACCAGGCGGCCAGCGCGAAGATCAGCACCAGACCGCACAGCAGTTGCAGTCCTATTCTCATACCAGTTCTATCCGTTTGTATCCGGGCGCCAGACCATATGCTTGCTGCAGGCCGATCCTCATGCCAGTTCCAGACTGTAGCCCAGCCCGCGATGGGTCAGGATCAGGTTGGCGTCAGCGTCACGTTCCCGCAGCTTGGCGCGAATGGTCTTGATGTGGGTGTCGACGGTGCGATCCAGGCTCTCTTCTGCCCCACTCCACACCAGATCCATCAACTGCTGACGAGAGTAGACCCGCCCAGGTGCCTGCATCAGCGTCTTGAGCAGCAGGTATTCGTAGCGGGTGAGGGTCAGGGGCTGACCGTGGAAGCAGATACGGGCCCGCTCCTCGTCCAGTGCCAGCAATTGGCTCGGTTGGGGGATTATGGGCTGGCTGCGGCGCAGTATCACCCTCACCCTGGCGCACACCTCCCGCGGCGAGAAGGGCTTGGCCACGTAGTCGTCGGCCCCTATCTCCAGCCCGATCAACCTGTCTATCTCCTCGCTGCGGGCGGTGAGAAACATCAGGGGAGTGTCGGTCAGGGCTCGTACCTGCTTGCACAGCTCGAAGCCGCCTATGTCCGGCAACCCCACATCCAGGATCAGGAAATCCGGTCGCGACCGTTCCAGTCGCGCCAGCAACGGCTGGCCGAGGGGGAACCACTCCACCTCGAAGCCATCGGTCTGCAGGGCATAGATCAGGGTGTCGGCGATGCTGGCCTCATCTTCCACCAGCCAGATGACTCGTTTTTGCATGGCATCCTCGTCATAAATCGGCCTGACCATTCTGGCATCGAACCAAATCGGATCCTATTTGCCGTTTGATTTTTCCAAAAAAGGTATTAATATTTCGCCATTCTTTCGAATCGAAACTTTAAGATGACCAAACGCAACACTCAACAGCGCCGTCACACCATAGTGACCCTGGTGCAGGAACAGGGCGAAGTCAGCGTCGATGCCTTGGCCAAGCACTTCTCCACCTCGGAAGTGACCATCCGCAAGGATCTGGCCGTGCTGGAGACCGGCGGCCTGCTGCTGCGCCGTTACGGTGGTGCCGTGCCCCTGCCGAGCGAGATGGTGGTGGACAGCAACCCGGATCAAGTTTCGAAACGAAAGCTGGCTATCGCCCGTGCCGCCGCCGAGCGCATCCGCGATCACAACCGCGTCATCATCGACAGCGGCAGCACCACCAGCGCCATGATCCCCATGCTGGGCAGCAAGCGCGGCCTCATCGTGATGACCAACTCCCTCAACGTGGCCGGTGCCCTGCGCGAGCTGGAGAACGAGCCCACTCTGCTGATGACCGGCGGCACCTGGGATCCCCACTCCGAATCCTTCCAGGGTCAGGTGGCGGAGCAGGTGTTGCGCTCCTATGACTTCGACCAGCTGTTCATCGGCGCCGACGGCATAGACCCGGAGCGGGGCACCACCACCTTCAACGAGCTGGTGGGCCTCTCCCGTGTGATGGCCGAGGTGTCCCGCGAGGTCATCGTCATGGTCGAGTCGGAGAAGATAGGCCGCAAGATCCCCAATCTCGAGCTGCCCTGGTCCAGCATCCATACCCTGGTGACCGATGAGGGGCTGGACAGCGAGGCCAGAGCACAGATTCAGGCCAGGGGGATAGCACTGATCTGCGTCCCAGTGGCGGTTTGACCCAAACATCCAACTATCCAAACGAATTTCCGTTTTTACCTCTTGAGGAGAAGTCTATGTGTGGCATCGTCGGGGCAGTGGCCCAACGTGATGTGGCTGAAATCCTGGTAGAAGGCCTGCGCCGTCTGGAATACCGCGGCTATGACTCCGCCGGTGTGGCCGTGTTCAGCGCCAGCCAGCCGCTGCAGCGGGTACGCCGCCTCGGCAAGGTGGCCGAGCTGGCCAAGGCTCTGGAAGAGCAGTCCGTCCACGGCGGCACCGGCATAGCCCACACCCGCTGGGCGACCCATGGCGAGCCGTCCGAGCGCAATGCCCACCCCCACGTCTCCGACCATATAGTGGTGGTGCACAACGGCATCATAGAGAACCACGAAGAGCTGCGTAGCCAGTTGCAGGGCATGGGTTACGAGTTCAGCTCAGACACCGACACCGAGGTGATCGCCCACCTGGTGCACCACGAGCTGAAATCCGCCCCCAGCCTGCTGGCCGCCATGCAGGTCACGGTGAAGCAGCTGCGCGGTGCCTACGGCACTGTGGTGATGGACAGCCGTGACGACAGCCGCGTGGTGGTGGCCCGCTCCGGCTCGCCCCTGGTGATCGGCCGCGGCATCGGCGAGAACTTCATCGCCTCCGATCAGATGGCCCTGCTGCCGGTGACCCGTCGCTTCATCTTCCTGGAAGAGGGGGATGTGGCCGAGGTGACCCGTCGCGACGTGCACATCTTCGATACCCAGGGCAATGCCGTGGTGCGCGAGGAGCTGGAATCCGAGCTCTCCCACGACGCCGGTGACAAGGGCGAGTACCGCCACTACATGCTCAAGGAGATCTACGAGCAACCCAAGGCCATCACCAACACCCTGGAAGGGCGTCTGGGCACCGACCACGTGGTGGTCGAGTCGTTCGGCAACGGCGCACGCGCCATCTTCGACAAGGTAGAGCACGTCCAGATCGTGGCCTGCGGCACCTCCTACAACTCCGGCATGGTGGCCCGCTACTGGTTCGAAGAGATAGCCGGCGTCTCCTGCGACGTGGAGATCGCCTCCGAGTTCCGCTATCGCAAGTCAGTGGTGCGCCCCAACAGCCTGCTGGTGACCCTGTCCCAGAGCGGCGAGACTGCCGACACCCTGGCCGCCCTGCGCCTGGCCAAGGAGTCCGGTTACATGAGCTCGCTCGCCATCTGCAACGTGCCGGGTTCCTCCCTGGTGCGGGAATCTGACTTGGCCTTTATGACCCGGGCCGGTGCCGAGATTGGCGTCGCCTCCACCAAGGCGTTCACCACCCAGCTGGCCGGCCTGCTGATGCTGGTGGCCTCTGTCGGTCATTGCCGTGGCAACCTGAGCGCCGCCGCCGAAGCCGACCTGGTCAAGGCGCTGCAAGCCCTGCCGCTGCGTATCAAGGAGAGCCTGGCGCTGGCCAAGCAGATCGAGACCCTGGCCGAGGAGTTCGCCGACAAGCACCACAGCCTGTTCCTCGGTCGTGGCAGCCAGTACCCCATCGCCATGGAGGGGGCGCTCAAGCTGAAAGAGATCTCCTACATCCATGCCGAGGCCTATGCCGCCGGTGAGCTCAAGCACGGCCCGCTGGCGCTGATCGATGCCGAGATGCCCATCATAGTGGTGGCGCCGAACAACGATCTGCTGGAGAAGCTCAAGTCCAACGTGGAAGAGGTGCGTGCCCGTGGCGGCATCCTCTACGTGTTCGCCGATGCCGACGCCGGCTTCAAGAGCGACGAGACCATGAGGGTGATGAGCCTGAACCACGTGGAAGAGATGATAGCCCCCATTGTCTACACGGTGCCGTTGCAGCTGCTCTCCTACCACGTCGCCCTGATCAAGGGCACCGACGTGGATCAGCCGCGCAACCTGGCGAAATCCGTGACCGTGGAATAAGCCGTTGTCAGACATAAAAAAAGAGCCGCTGTTGCGGCTCTTTTTGTTGCTGCGGACCGGCTCAGGAGAGCCGCAGGTTGGTGATGGTCACGTCGTTCAGCGAAGGCACTATGATGCCGCTGGAGATGCTCTTGGCGATCGCCTGGTTGCGGTTCTTCGAATCCGTCTTGTTGGTGACCTGATTGAGGTGGAAGTTCACGGTGCGCTCGCTGATGCCGAGTATGGTGGCTATCTCCCAGGAGGTCTTGCCCTCGCTGGCCCAGAACAGGCACTCCTTCTCCCGATCCGACAGCTCGGCCAGATGCTTCATCAGGTCCGGCCTGCTCTTTATCAGTTGCAGCGCCGCATTGAAGATGTAGCTGGCGCAGAACGACAGCATGGGAACGTTTTCAAACATCAGGTCGGAGTTGGATTTCTCCTTGCTGATGAAGGAGAGGATGCCATGTTCCCCCTGGGGCGTGTGCAGCGGGAAGGAGACGCCGTTTCTCACGCCAAAGTCGGCGGCGAGGTTCATCACCTCCCGGCTGGCGCTGGGCAGCCAGGGGGAGTCGCAATCGAGCTTGTTCCAGAAGATGGGCTGGGTCTGCTTCAGGCCCAGGAAGACCACAGGATCCTGGGTCAGGTAGTGCCGCTCCGTGTAGGCATCAAACCAGCTGGTCGGGCAGTTGTTGAACAAGGCCACGTGTGATTTCTGCATGCTGATGGGGAAAATGATCAGCAACCTGAAGTAATCAAATCCCATCTGATGGCTGAAGCGCTCCAGTTGCTGCTGGATATCGCTGGTTTTCTTGGCCTTGGTGAACCGATCTATGTGTTCCCAGATCGCATCGTTAAACATGTAAGTCTCCTTCTTCGACCACTTATCATCCTGATCGAAAAGACATTTTTTAGTTATTTAAAATGGTGTTGTGACTACCAACGCCAGTTGTTCCCGTGCTTGTCTAAAAAGTATCCTGTTTTTTCAGCCACAGGCCAAGAAAATCATCTGATTGCCACTGGCACGACTCTTTGAGACAATGAGAATAGTTATCATTGTTAAGATTGTGTACCATGAAAAAGATCTGGGGTCTGGCCTTGTTGCCATTGGCCGTTCATTTCGTCGCCTCGGCAGACGATTTGGTCGCGCCCGCACTGAAAAACAGCATCGCGGATGGGAAAGCCTCCCAGCAGCGCGTAGAAAAGGCGGCCGATGCCGCCGTTGCCGCCCGGCTGGAGCTGCAAAATGCCCAGCTGCAACTGCGGGATCTGGAAGCCTACAACAGCTACATGCAGTCTCTGGTGGCCGATCAGCAGAATGAGCTGGGCAAGCTCACTCAACAGCTGGAAGCGGTACAAGAGACCCGGCAGGGCCTGATCCCGCTGATGCTGCAGATGCAGGCGGATCTCGAACAGCTGGTGCAGGATGACATTCCCCTGCGCAAGGAGGACCGTCTGGCGCGGGTCGAGCAGTTGAAGGTGACCCTGGCCCGGGCGGACGTGAGCGAGGCGGAGAAGTTCCGCCAGCTGCTGCAGGCCTACCAGATCGAAGCCGAATACGGCAGCCGGATGGACGCCTATACCGCCCAGCTGGCGCTGGATGGTGCCGAACGTCGGGTCGATGTGCTGGCGCTCGGCCGCGTCTCCCTGCTGGCCATGACAGCCGATCGCTCCCAGGCCTGGCGCTGGTCCACCGAGAGCAAGAGCTGGTTGCCGCTGGATAGCGAGTGGCTCACCCCCCTTGCCGATGCGCTGGACATGGCGGCCGACAAGAAAGTCCCGCAACTGTTGCATGTGCCCCTGTCTGTCGCCCGTAGCCAGGAGGCTCAGTCATGAAATGGTTCCCCCTTCTGGTCACCCTCTCCCTCTGCTCCCAGCTGGCCATTGCCAATGAAGAGTGGCAACAGCAGGAACAGGCCCGCGAGCAACAGGCGCAGCAGGATCTGGCGTCTGTCTCCACCGAATTGAACAGTGCCCGCGCCAGGCTGGCCGAGGCCCAGCGCCTGAGCAAGGAGCTGGCCAGCCAGTTTGCCAGCAATGAAAAGCAGCTGGTCGAGCTCAACGGCCAGTGGGAGCAAGCTTCCGGCGACATGAACGAGATCTTCGCGGTGACCCGTCAGGGCGCCAGCGATGCGGTCAAGCTGTTGGGTGACTCCTCGGTGCAGGGCCAGTATCCGGATCGTCTGACTGCCTTGAAGGCGATGGCCCAGGACAAGCAGGTGCCGGATCGCGCCGCCCTCGCCCTGCTGCCCGCCACCCTGTTGCAGGAGATCCGCGAGTCGGGCCGGGTTGTCCAGTTTAACGGCAAGGTGCTGGATGCCCAGGGGGCGGCCAGTGAGCAGTCGCTGACCCGGGTCGGCAGCTTCGCGCTGTTTGGCAGCGAAGGCTTCCTGCAACCGAGCGGCGAAGGGCTGAGTCCGGTACTGGGCTTGCCCGGCGGAGTGCTGTCCGAGCTGAGCGCCTATCAGGGCAAGGAGGGAGAGGCGTTGCCGCTGGATCCCTCCCACGGCGTCTTGCTCGAGATGCTGGCCCAGGCGCCGACCTTCTGGCAGCAAGTCCAGCAAGGGGGCCAGGTAGGCGCCATCATAGTGCTGCTGGCCGCCATCGGCCTCGGCATTGCCGCCGTACGGCTCTGGACCCTCTCCCGTGAACTGACCCTGGTGCGTCGCCAGCTCAAGAGTGGCGAATACCACGCCGACAACGCCCTCGGTCGGGTGCTGACGGTAGCGGAACAGCATCCCGAGCTGAGCATGGAGACGCTCGAACTGAGGCTGGACGAAGCCATACTGCAGGAGACGCCCCGGATGGAGCGTGGCATCGGCATGGTCAAGGTGATCGCCGCCATAGCCCCCATGCTGGGGCTGCTCGGTACTGTCACCGGCATGATAGGCACCTTCCAGGCCATTACCCAGTTCGGTACCGGCGATCCCAAGATCATGGCGGGCGGCATCTCCATGGCGCTGATCACCACAGTCCAGGGGTTGGTGGCCGCCATTCCGCTGATCCTGGCCCACAGCCTGCTGCAATCCCGTTTCACCGAGCTCTCCAACGTGCTGGAGCAGCAAGTCGCCGGCATTCTGGCCGAGCGGGCCGAGAATAACGGGGACGGGATGGAGCGGGTGGCATGATGGTCGACATCTGGCAACAGTTGCAGAGCTTCATGGGCCGTGGCGGCCCCGTGCTCTGGGTCATCCTGGCCTTGCTGGTGCTGATGTGGATTTTGATGATCGAGCGGCTGCTCTACCTCAACCTGGGCTTCGGCCCGCTGCAGCGGCAGTTGTTCGGCCGCTGGCAGGGACGCAGCGAGCGCCACAGCTGGCACGCCAAGGCGATCCGCAGCCGCTGGCTGGCAGAGGCCGAACTCGAGCTCAACCGCCATCTCATCTTCATCCGCACCCTGGTGGTGCTCTGCCCCATGTTGGGCCTGCTCGGCACTGTGACCGGCATGATAGGCGTATTCGATGCGTTGGCCGCCGCCAACCGCTTTAACCCGGAGAGCATGGCGGGCGGGATCTCCCGTGCCACCATCCCCACCATGGCAGGCATGGTGGTGGCCCTCTCCGGCGTGTTGTTACTCAGTCGTCTCGAGAGCCAGGCCAAGCGTGCGCTGGCCAAGACCCGGGACGGCCTGCGAGAAGAGAAGGTAATGCAATGAGACGGCAATCCAAACGCCAGCGTGATGAAGTGCAGATCGACATGACTCCCATGCTGGATATCGTGTTCATCATGCTGATCTTCTTCATCGTGACCACCTCCTTCGTACGGGAAGCCGGGCTCGAGGTGCACAGGCCCCAGGCGAGCCAGGCCAAGGCGCAGAAGTCCTCCAGCATCATGCTGGCCATCGGCGCCCAGGGGCAGATCTTCCTCGACCGCAAACAGGTGGATGTGGAGCGGGTGCAGGCCAGCCTGGCCCGTCTACTGTCGGAGCAGCCCGATGCCAGCCTGGTGATCCAGGCCGATGAGCGGGTGCCTCACGGCAAGGTAGTGCGGGTGATGGATGAGGCCAAGGCGGCAGGCATCGCCAATATCGCCGTGGCGGTGGCGCCGAAATGAAGTTCAAGCTGATGAGCCTGGGGCTGGGGGTTGCCCTCAGTCTGGCGATCCTGCTGTTCATGGCTACATTGGTGGAGCCTCCCCGGGGAGAGAGGGCCTCGTCCGAACAGAAAGCCATCGTCATCAACATGCAGACCGAGGTGAACGAGGTGCAGGTGCGCGAGCGCCCGGTACCCCAGGAGCCGGAACCCTTGCCGGAGCCTCCCGCCGCCCTGGCCTCCACGCCAATGCCCATGCCGGCGGCGGCGCCGCTGCCCTCGGTGCAGCCGAGCCTGGATCTGGTCTCCAGCCTGAGCGCGGTGCAGGTATCTGCCCCCGGGGTGGCCACCAGCCCCACCCCGGTGGCGAGCAGCAGCTTCCATGGTCAGTCTCAAGGCGCGGGCATAGGTGTCGGCGACATGCTGACTCCCTTGCAGCGGGTCGAGCCCGTCTATCCCTATCGGGCCCAGCAGGCCGGCATAGAAGGCTCGGTGACCCTGCGCTTCAGCGTCGATGCCGAGGGGCGGGTACAGGATGTGGAAGTGATCGAGGCCAAACCCAAGCGGCAGTTCGAGCGGGCGGCGATTCAGGCTGTCAGCAAGTGGCGCTACCAGCCGAGACCGGGTGCCACCGACAAGCTGGTGCAAACCATCAATCTCAAATTCAAATTGGAGTCGTAACCATGTTGCGGATCTGGATCTGCCTGCTGGCCCTGGTCAGCCAAGCCTGTCTGGCCATGGAAGTGAGCCCTCATTTCTCCCGTCAGCTGGAGCCTGTGATGAAGCTCTATCAGTCGGGTCAGTGGCAACAGGCCCAGAACAAGGCGAGCGGGCTCAAGCCTGGCTCCGATGCCGAGCGCGCCTGGCTGGCCCAGTTGCAGGCTTCACTGGCGGCCAACTTGCAGCAGACCGCGCAGGCGAGTCGCTACGTGGAACAGGCGCTGGCCTATAAAGAGTGGCCCGAGCAGCAGCAGCTCCAGTTGCTGCGTCTGCGTGGGGATATCCAGGCGCAGCAATCCAACTGGTCCGGCGCCATCGCCAGCTACAAGGCCGCACTGGCACTCAAGTCTGACGATGCCTTGCGCCTGCGTCTGGCGGGCCTCTATTACCACAACAAGCAATATGGCGAGGCGGTCAGCCAGAGCGAGCAGTTGCTGAAGAAAGGCTGGCACAAGCAGACGGCGATCATTCGCCTCTCCGCCCTCACCGCCCTGCAACGTTATGGCGCTGCGGCAGAGCAGGCGCAAGAGCTGGTGCGCCACGAACCAAAAGAGAGCAAATGGTGGCAACAGGCCGTTTCGCTTAACCTGTCCGCCAAGCGTGGGGACCAGGCGCTGGCGCTGTTGCAGACCGCCATCGATCGTCAGCTGATGGACGATGCGGCCGCCCGCAACCAGCTGATCCGGCTCTATGCCTGGCAGGGGCTGCCCTATCGCGGCGCCCGTCTGCTGGAAGCCGCCATGGCGAAGGGACAGATGAAGGCAAGTGCCGAGAACCAGCAACTGCTGGCCCAGTTGTGGGAAGGTGCCCGCGAGTGGCCTAAGGCGGTAGATAGCTGGCAACGGCTCGCCAAACAGCATGCCCAGCCCAAGGCGGCCATGCGCGTCGCCGAGCTGCTGCTGCAACAAGGCAAGACAGAAGCCGCCATGACTCAGCTGGTAGCCATGAAGTCAGCCAAGGGTGAGCAGGGCAATAGAGCCAAGGCACTGCTGGTGCAGGCACACCTCAATAAGGAGCAGTATGCCCAGGCGCTGGAGCTGGCTCGCGAGCTGCAGCAGCAGGACAACTGGCAGAAGCGGGCGACCAGCTGGGTCAACTACATCCAGGCCCAGACCGATGGGGTGAACAAAAAAGCGGCATGAAACGGGGCTAAAACTGGCATTTCATGAGGTTCAGCCTGCTTTTTCAGCAAACGAACTCATTTTTACAAAAAGCCCTTGTCATCCCGGCGCGGCTCCCTATAATGCGCCCCTACCAGCACGGCGGAACACGCCGAACTGATGAGCCAGCTTA
>NZ_CAMPOU010000007.1:297500-321443 GCF_946892685.1 Aeromonas sp. Marseille-Q5825 | reverse complement strand
TGCCGGTGGCATCGCCGGTGAAGCTCAGCACCGCGTCGTGGTCGACGTCGCTGGCGCTGACCGTCCCCGCCGCGGTCAAGGGACCGTCCTCGGCGGTGGCGCCGCTCTGGGCCGCCGACGAGATCACCGGCGCGTCATTGGTGCCGGTGATGGTGATGGTGACCGTGGTGGTCGAGCCATCGCTCAGTTTCACGGTGAACTGCTCGGTGTGTTTGTCGCCGGCGGCCAGGGCATCGACGGTGGCGTTGTTCGCCAGCACGAAGCTCCACTTGCCATCGGTGCCCACCTCGAAGCGGCCGTAGTCACGGCTCTCGTTGCCCGCCACGAAGGTCAGGCCAGGGTTGTCGGCATCGCTCGCGGTCAGGGTGCCGGTCACCGGGGTCAGATCCCCCTCGGTGGCCGTGCCGCTGTCGGCGGAGATGACCGGCAGATCGTCGGTGCCGGTGATGGTGATGGTGACCGTGGTGGTCGAGCCATCGCTCAGTTTCACGGTGAACTGCTCGGTGTGTTTGTCGCCGGCGGCCAGGGCATCGACGGTGGCGTTGTCCGCCAGCACGAAGCTCCACTTGCCATCGGTGCCCACCTCGAAGCGGCCGTAGTCACGGCTCTCGTTGCCCGCCACGAAGGTCAGGCCCGGGTTGTCGGCATCGCTCGCGGTCAGGGTGCCGGTCACCGGGGTCAGCTCCCCCTCGGTGGCCGCGCCGCTGTCGGCGGAGATGACCGGCAGATCGTCGGTGCCGGTGATGGTGATGGTGACCGTGGTGGTCGAGCCATCCACCGACTGCACGATGAAACTCTCGACCTTGGTCTCCCCCTCACCCAGATACTGCACCTTGCTGTTGTCGACGTTGTAAGTCCAGGCACCGTCCTCGGTGATGGACAGGCTGCCCAGTGCACCAGCACTGGCCACGCCATTGCCAACCACGAACTTGGCCTCATCCGCACCGTCCACATCGGTCACGCTCAGAGTGCCGGTCTCGGTCAGGGTCGGGTTGCTCGCATCCTCGGTCACTCTGCCGCTGTCAGCGCCACCAATAATGGAGGCATCGTTAACCGGCGAGACGGTGCCTGTCACCTCTGCGGTGGTATTGTGCAGGCCGTCGGTGACCGTGTATTCGAAGGAGATACTACCGTTGAAATCTGGCGCGGGCGTGAATACCAGTTGGCCATTGCTGAGGGTCACAGTGCCATTGTTGATGGCAACAGAGCCACCTTCGGCAATGGCCTGACCGTTGATGGCATTGATGGTCAGACGATCGCCATCGGCATCGGCATCGTTGCCGGTCACATTGATGGTGACGGTGCCGTCTTCCTCCACGCTGAATTGATCATTCTCGGGCAAGGGAGGGGCGTTCACCATGCTGCTGTCCGTGCCCTTGGGCGAGGTATTGCCCGCCGGATCAGTCAGGGTTGCATCGACCGAGATGGGACCATTGTTCGGCAGATCCGTCGTGGGAATGGTCAGATTGACCTGAGCCTTGTTGATATCGTCGGTAGTCAGAATGGAAGTGCTGTCAGGTACCCCATCTCCATTCCAGTCCACATCAAGACGATCACCGACTTTTGCATCGGCCGGCAGGCGGATGATGATATCGACCCCACTCTCCCGCTCGTTGGCGGAGATGATGTTGTCCGCGCCATCCTGGATCTCCACCAGCGGCGCAGAAGGCGCCGTGCTGTCCACGCTGCCATCGTCGGCGGCGGTGCCGGTATTGCCGGCAGGATCGGTCACGCTGGCGGTCACGTCATAGCCGCCGTCCGGCAGAGGGGTCTGCACATCCACGCTGAAGCTGCCATCCGGATTGACAGTGGTGATCAGAGTCTGCTGGTTGCCGTTGGCATCGGTCACCACCAGGGTCACTGTGCTGCCGGGAGCGGCATCCGTGGTCCCGGTGAGGGTCGGGGTGCTGTCGTTGATGTTGTCCGGCGCGGACACAGTGATGGTGGGTGCGGTGAGATCGAGGAGCTCATCCTCGTCATCCTGCGCTTCGGCCAGCGGAGCGGCATCATCCGGATTGGCGGAATCAAAGCCGGCGGTGGAGATGGTGGCATCACCGGTTCTGTCGATGGTGATGAAGCCACCGTTGCCGCTGGCACCCGCAACGCCACCTACGTTGCCCGCAGCGGGTGCCCCGCCCGCCGCCGACGCTTCAAATGCCTGGGTCGGGTCTGTCCCCGCCAGAATCGCCTGCTGCAGGGCGGCGATGTCGTCAGGTACATCCCCCTGTGCCAACTGGGACTCTTCAGACTCGGGAGTGTTGCTCGGGCTCAGGGTAAAGGTGGTCTCCCCCCCCTGGAAGCTGGCCCCTTCAGGAGCGAGCAATACTGCATCCTTGGGCAGCACATCGCCTTCAGAAAGAAGCGTCTGGCTCCCGTCAGCGGCAACCAGGTAGACTTTGCCTTGCAATTGGGTAACGACGACATCCTGATCCAGTACGATGCTCTTGCTGCTCATGGTTTCTCCTGAAATATCAATGGGCATAGATTTCCAGCCTCCAATGTGCCCGTTAGTCCGACCAGATACCAGTGAGAAAAATCGAACGAACAGACCGAAATGAGGCTTGGATTCGCGCCGAAAACGAAGGGTGTTTGAAGGGTAATAAAATTAGTTAAATCAATAGCATCAAAAATGACAGAACCAAGATGGGAGCCTTATTGGCTCCCATTTCACGTCGACTCAAACCCCGGCCCAGAGCAGGATGGCCAGCAGCTGGGGAGAGATGATCCGCAGGAACATCACCAGGGGGTAGACGGTCGCGTATGACAGGGCGCTGGCGCCACTGGTGGGGTGCATGCCGTTGGCGAAGGCCAGGGCGGGAGGATCCGTCATTGATCCGGCCAGCAGGCCACACAGGGTGAGGTAATTGACCTTGCCATAGTGGCGCGCCAGCACCCCGACCACCAGCAGCGGGATCAGGGTGATGGCCACGCCATACATCATCCAGGCGGGACCATCCCCGTTGATCAGGGTGTCGATGAAACCTGCCCCTGACTTGAATCCCACCACCGCCAGGAACAGCACTATGCCTATCTCCCGCAGCGCCAGGTTGGCGCTCGGCGGCATGAACCAGTAGAGCTTGCCGATGCTGCCGATGCGGGACAGTATGAGGGCCACCACCAAAGGGCCGCCCGCCAGACCCAGCTTGAGGGCCGCCGGGAATCCCGGCAGATAGAAGGGAATGGAGCCGAGCAATACACCCAATCCTATGCCGATGAAGACCGGCAGCATCTGCACCTGCTGCAGTTTTTGCTGGACGTTGCCGACCACGCTGGTCACGGCTTCGATGGCATCGAGCCGCCCCACCAGGTTCAGGATGTCGCCAAACTGCAGGCTGGTCTGGCTGGTCGGCACCAGCTCGATGCCGGCCCGGTTGAGGCGCGAGATGACCACATCGTATTTCTGCTTGATGTCGAGATCCCGGATCCGTTTGCCGAGCACCTGCTCGTTGGTGACCACCACCCGCTCGACCCGCAGATCCGTGCCCCGGGTAGAGAGGGAGGTATCCACCTCCTCCCCGAGCACCAGCAGCACCTTGTGCAGGGCGTGGCGCTCCCCCACCAGGTGCAGCAGATCGCCGAGCTCGATGCGAGAGTCGGGCTTGGGCACCATCAGTTCGTCACCGCGCTTGAGGCGGGAGCAGATGACATCGGCCTCGTCCAGGCTCGGGATCTCGCGGAGCATCAGGCCGTGCATGTTGGGGTTGCGCACCGCGATATTGATGGTTTGCAGGCTCTCCTTGGTCTTGCCCGCCTGTTGCTCGAACGCGGCGGCTTCTTCGTCGATCTTGACGTGAAAGAACATGCGAATGAGCCACATGGTGAGCAGGATGCCGCAGATCCCGAACGGGTAGGCCACCGCATAGCCCATCCCCATCAGGCCGGTGGAGCCCGGATCCGCCCCAAGCTCGGCCAGGATCTGCTGACCCGCCCCCAGCGAAGGGGTGTTTGTCACGGCACCGGAGAAGACCCCGAGGATCACCGGCAGCGGCACGTCGAACAGCTGGTGCAGCGCCGCGGCCACCACACAGCCGAGCAGCACCAGCAGGGCGGCGAAGCCATTGAGCTTAAGCCCCGAACTGCGCAGGGAAGAGAAGAAGCCGGGACCGACCTGGATGCCTATGGTGTAGACGAACAGGATCAGACCAAACTCTTGAATGAAATGAAGTGTTTGCTCATCCAGCTTCAGGCCGGAGAGCCCGGCAAAATGACCCACTATGATGCCGCCGAACAGCACACCGCCAATTCCCAAACCAACGCCATAGACTCGCCAGTTTCCCAGCCAGAGTCCCAGCACCGCCACCAGCGACAACATGCTGATGGAAAGCGCGATCTCACTCATTTTTGCATCCTTTCCAAGCTGAACTGGCACTAGCTTGTCAGCAAACGAAGGGGGCAACTGTGGGATGCCGCACGAATTCAGGCTTTGATGGGTGCAAAAATACCAATTAAGGGCTAGTCAGGCGACATAGCCATAGATGGCCACAAAGTGACAGAGGCTCCCCCCCAGCACGAACAGATGCCAGATGGCGTGGTTGTAAGGGATCTGCCTGGCCATGTAGAAGATGGTGCCTAGGCTGTAGATGAGCCCACCCAGCCCCAGCAGCAGGAGCCCGGTACCATCCAGGTGGAGGTAGAGCTGATAGACGACCACCAGGGACAACCAGCCCAGCATCAGATAGGTGAAGAGTGACAGGCGCTTGAAGCGGTTGATGAACAAGAGCTTGAACACCACCCCGGCCAGGGCCAGCCCCCAGATCACCACCATCAAGCCCTGCGCCAGCGGGGTATCGAGCGCCACCAGCAGGAAGGGGGTGTAGGTGCCGGCGATCAGCAGGTAGATGGCGCAGTGATCGAGCAGCTTGCACCGGCGTCTGGCCACCGCCGAGCCCATGCTGTGGTAGAGGGTCGAGGCGAGATAGAGCAGCACCAGGCTGGTGCCGTAGAGGCCGTAGCTCAGCAATGCCTGGGGCCCCTGATCCCAGCCCTTGTGCAGCAGCAGGATCAGGCCGATGATCCCCAGCAGCAGCCCCAGCCCGTGGCTGAGACGATTGGCCCACTCTTCCCGTGGGGAATACCCCGTTACATCCGTCATCACTACCTCCAGCCAAGATCCGATCCACTCTAGCGGCCGACGTTTCAGGCTACAAGTGTTAGCTCAAAATAAAAGGGTCTGCCCAGGGGGAATCTCGGCGTCAGGAGGTGGCTGTTCCCCCCGCCCCTTTGGTGTATGCTCTGCGGCCGACGCCACCCGCGCAGATGGCCGTGTCTGTCCGGCACGACGCGCGCCCGGTACTTTCTGCCCGACAGGCTGGTCTGGAGAACCTGATGAAGCTGACTGAACTGTTTACACAACCGGATCCTGACTTCGGCCAGGCCATGACGGCCCTGCTGGAGACCTTCCATCACTCGGATGACAGTCAGGCCCCCTATCAGCGCGACAGTTTCGTCCATCAGCTCGATCAGTCGTCCATGCCCGCCAGCGGCATAAGCACGACAGAGTACCTCACGCGCCTCGCCGCCCTGGTGCCCGGCGCCTCCCATCTCACCTCGCCCCACTACATGGGGCACATGACGGCCCCCTTGCCGGCCTTCACCGCCGAGCTCTCCCGCCTGCTGGTGATGCTCAACCAGAATCCGATGAAGATGGAGTCCTCCCGCCTGCTCAGCTTTCTGGAGCGGGAGGTGCTGGCCAAGCTGCACCGCCTCGTCTATCGGGAGAACGACGGCTTTTACGAGGCGCAGATGCATGCCAAGGATGCGGCCCTCGGCGTCATGACCAGCGGTGGCACCATAGCCAACGTCACCGCCCTCTGGCTGGCCCGCAACCGGGCCTGTGGCGACGATCTGTTTTCCCTCTACGAGCAGGGCTATAGAGGCGCCGTGATCCTGGGGTCCCGGCTGATGCACTACTCCTTCGACAAGGGGATGGATCTGCTGGGGCTGGGGGCTTGCCGCGTCTGGCGCCTCGAGACGGATGCCGACAACCGGCTCTGCCTCTCGGCCCTCGAGCGCGCACTGGTTCAATGCCGGGAGAAGAAGCTCAAGGTGCTGACCCTGGTGGGGGTCGCCGGCAGCACGGACTTCGGTTCAATAGATCCCCTGCCCGAGCTCGCGGCCATCGCCCGACGCGAGCAGATCCACTTTCACGTGGATGCCGCCTGGGGTGGCCCGACCCTGTTCTCCCCCCGCTATCAGGGCTTGCTGGATGGCATAGCGCAGGCCGATACCGTGACCCTGGATGGCCACAAGCAGCTGCTGGTACCGCTCGGCACCGGCATGCTGCTCTGCCGCCAGCCAGATCTGATGATGACGGTGAAGCGGGAGGCTCCCTACGCCATTCGCGCCAGCTCCTTCGATCAGGGCCGCTTCACCCTGGAGGGCACCCGTCCCGCCAACGCGCTCTATCTGGATGCCGCCTTCCAGCTGCTGGGCCAGCAGGGCTATGCCCAGCTTATCGACGCCAATTACGACAGGGCACGGCGGATGGCGGAGCTCATCGATGCCCACCCCGCCTTTGAGCTGATGTCGGCCCCCGTGATGAACCTGCTCTCCTATCGCTGCATTCCGCCCCATCTGCAGGGCAAGGCCCTGGACGAGGCGGCCAACGAGCAGATCAACGCCTTCAACGTGGCGCTGCAAAAGGCCCAGCGCGCCGAGGGACACAGCTTCGTCTCCCGCACCCAGCGGGCGGTAAGCCGCTACGGAGCACAGCCGCTCACCCTGCTGCGCGCCGTCCTGCTCAATCCCCTCATCGAGGAGCGCCATATCCGCGGCTTGCTGGATGACCAGCTGCGGCTCGGCAGCCTCATTGCCAGCCAGCTGTTCGACCAGACGCAGCAACAAGGTCCTGTGGCATAAGGCAGCAAGTGCCATCCTCACCCCGAGGGATGAAGACCCCGCAACGGGGAACTGCACACCGAATGAACGGTCTTATTCATTTGCCGTTGCCTAACGGGCAGGTACACTGAATGAAATTTTGAGGTTAGAGCCCAGCATGAAGCAGTTTATTGAATTTATTCCCCTGATCGTCTTCTTCGCGGTCTACAAGTTTTACGACATCTACACCGCCACCGGCGCCCTGGTGGTCGTCACCGGCCTTCAGCTGCTCTACAGCTGGGTGCGATATCGCAAGGTCGAGAAGATGCAGCTGTTTACCTTCCTGCTGGTCGGTTTCTTCGGCGGCCTCACCGTCTTCTTCCACGACGATACCTTCATCAAGTGGAAAGTGACCGTGATCAATGCACTCTTTGCCCTGGCCCTGCTCATCAGCCGCTACGGCTTTGGCAAGAATCTCATCAAGCAGATGCTGGCCAAGGAGCTGCAAGCTCCCGACCGCGTCTGGGATAACGTCAACCTCGGCTGGGTCGGCTTCTTCGCCCTCTGCGGTCTGCTCAACCTCTATGTGGCCTTCAACCTGTCCCAGGAGATGTGGGTCAACTTCAAGGTCTTCGGCCTGCTGGGCATGACGCTGGTCTTCACCCTGCTGAGCGGCGTCTACCTCTATCGCCACATGCCAGCCGAGCAGAAAGCAGAACAGAAAAAATAACCGCAATCAGAAAAGGACACTCTCATGTGGTATCTCATCTACTCCGAAGATGTCGCCGGCAGCCTGCCCCAGCGCAAGCTGGCTCGCCCTGCTCACCTCGCCCGTCTGCAGGCACTGCAGGATGAAGGGCGCCTGCTGACGGCCGGCCCCAATCCAGCCATAGATGCCGAGGATCCGGCCGATGCGGGTTTCACCGGCAGCACAGTCATCGCCGAATTCCCCAGCCAGGCCGACGCCAAGGCCTGGGCCGATGCCGACCCTTATGTGGCGGCTGGCGTCTATGCCAAGGTGACCATCAAGCCGTTCAAGAAGGTGTTCTAAAGCGGGCTCGGTTCGCATCGTTGATGCACGAGAATGCAAAAGGCCGGACATTGTCCGGCCTTTTTACATCTGCACGCCCTGGCGACGGCAATCAGGCCCTTGCCACAAACCAGGGGTTGAGGATATCCGGCTTGTTGTAGGCAAGCGCTGAGCCATCGAGCTGGGTCACGGACCCACCTGCCCCTTCCAGCACCGCCTGCGCCGCCGCCGTGTCCCACTCGCAGGTGGGGGCGAGGCGCGGATAGAGCTCGGCGCCCCCTTCGGCGATGATGCAGAACTTGAGGGAGCTGCCCATGGAGACCAGTTCTATCTCGCCAAAAGGAGCCAGATAGTCGAGGGTGGCCTGCGACAGGTGGTTGCGACTGCCCACCACGCGCCACACTTGCCCTGCTTCATGGGGCCGGGTCTGAATGGCTTCATGCGTGCCATCGGCAACACGCCAGGCTCCGATCCCCTTGCCGCCATACCAGAGCTTATCCAGCACAGGGGCATAGACCAGTCCCCAGACAGGACTGCCATGGTCGATCAGCGCGATATTGACGGTGAACTCGCCGTTGCGGGAGACGAACTCCTTGGTGCCATCCAGCGGATCCACCAGCCAGTAGCGGGACCAGCCGAGCCGCGCCTGCATCGTCTCGGCGTCCGACTCTTCCGACAGCACAGGGATATCCGGCGTCAAGCGGGCCAGCGCCTGTACTATCACCTCGTGCGCCCCCTGATCGGCGGCGGTGAGCGGACTCTCGTCCTGCTTGTACTCCACCGCAAAGGGTTGACGGTAGATGGCTAGGATGGCGTCACCGGCGGCGCGGGCGATGGGCTCCAGTGCGGAAATGGCGGGTAAGAACATAGAAAAGACACCTCGCTCAAATGGTTAGCCAGTGTACCTATTTCGGACCTGTCTGGCTTATAGCCGTTTGCACTGACTTATAAAGTGTCAAAAATGACAGATAAAAAATGGCGCAGCTCGACTAATTATCAATAGTCATTTGACGCTACATAAGGACATGAAGCCATGAACCGAAAGACTCTGATCGCCGCCCTGCTGCTGGGTTGCCTGCCCCTGCTGAGCCAGCCTCTGCTCGCCGCCGACAAGCCAGCCGCCAAACCGGCCACGACCGTCACCAGCCCTAAGGAGGCCGGCAAGATCAACCTGAACACCGCCAGTGCCGATGAACTCGCGGCGCTGAAGGGCGTTGGCGAGAAGAAGGCGCAAGCCATCGTCGATTACCGCGAGAAGCAGGGCAAGTTCACCTCGGTGGATCAGTTGGAAGAGGTTAGCGGCATAGGGCCCGCCACCCTGGATGCGAACCGGGACATGATTATCGTCAAGTAACCGGTTTGAATCCCTGTCATCCGAGGGCGGCCTGTGGCTGCCCTATTTGTCTTGGGGTATCATGAACGCACTTTGTATCCTCGGACTCATTCCATGAAAAAGACACCCCTCGTTGTTCGCAAGGCCGTCCTCCCCGTTGCCGGTCTGGGTACCCGCATGCTGCCCGCCACCAAGGCCATCCCCAAAGAGATGCTGCCGGTGGTCGACAAGCCGCTGATCCAGTATGTGGTGCGTGAGGCCATCGCCGCCGGCATCAAGGAGATCATCCTGGTGACCCACTCCAGCAAGAACTCCATCGAGAACCATTTCGACAAGAGCTTCGAGCTGGAGGCGACCTTGGAGAAGCGGGTCAAACGCCAGTTGCTGGAAGAGGTACAGCACATCTGCCCGAAAGACGTCACCATAATGCACGTGCGCCAGGGCGAGGCCAAGGGCCTGGGCCATGCGGTGCTGTGCGCCCGCCCGCTGATCGGGGATAACCCCTTCGCCGTGCTGCTGCCTGACGTGCTGATCGACGAGGTGGCCAGCGATCTCAAGCAGGACAACCTGGCCGAGATGGTTCATATGTTCGAGGCGGACCAGATCAGCCAGATCATGGTGGAAGCCGTCCCCGAGAGCGAAGTGGACAAGTATGGTATCGCCGACATCAAGGGCGAGGCCCTGAGCGCCGGCATGTCACTGCCGATGCAGGCCATCGTCGAGAAGCCGCCGCGCGACGAGGCGCCTTCCAACCTGGCCGTGGTCGGCCGCTATGTGCTCTCCGCCAACATCTGGCCCTTGCTGGAGAAGACCCCGGCCGGGGCGGGCGACGAGATCCAGCTGACCGATGCCATCGCCATGCTGATGGAACACGAACAGGTCAATGCCTACTTCATGAAGGGTCGCAGCCACGATTGCGGCAGCAAGCTGGGTTACATGAAGGCCAACGTGGAATACGCGGTACGCCATCGGGAGATGGACAGCGAATTTACCGCCTGGCTCAAGCAGTTCGTCAAACAGTTGTAATTGCTGAAAATTCACACAATACACAGAATAAAAGACTGGGCATCATTCGATGCCCATTTTCATTTTATAAACAAAAATTCAACCATTGATAGATAAAATATCGTCAAAAGCTCTCGTTGTAATTCAATCCTGCTTGTTTTATAAGGAATATGGCTTGTTCCTAGCCCTTGCATAAAATTTCTAAAAAAATATAAGACACAGGTGGAAGTTCCAATGAATAACCCGTCCAAAGGGACCTTTTTAGGTCACCCTAAAGGGCTCTTTTTGCTCTTTAGTACCGAACTCTGGGAGAGATTCTCCTACTACGGCATGCGTGCCGTGCTCGTCCTCTATCTGACTGACATGACCGCCAACGGCGGCATGGGCTGGACCCAGGCCGACGCCCTCAAGCTGTACGGCATCTATACCGGCCTGGTCTATATCACTCCGATCATCGGGGGCTGGCTGGCCGATACCTTCCTCGGTCAACGCCGCGCCATCCTGATCGGTGCCATCTTCATGGCCGCGGGTCAGTTTACCCTGGCCCTGCCCCACGCCATGTTCCCGGACATGGTCAACACCGTCTTCTACGCGGGCCTTGGCTTGCTGATCCTGGGTAACGGTCTGTTCAAACCGAACATCTCCACCATGGTGGGCGATCTGTATCAGGAAGGTGACCACCGTCGTGACGGTGCCTTCACCATCTTCTACATGGGCATCAACCTGGGCTCCCTGCTGGCAGGGGTGATCTGTGGCGCCGCCGCCACCGCCTACGGCTGGCAAGCCGCCTTCGTCAGCGCCGGTATCGGCATGCTGCTCTCCCTGGTGGTACAAGCCACCATGGCCCAGCGTTTCCTCGGCGACATCGGCCGCGTGCCGGCTGCCCAGCGCGCAGCCATGCAGCGTTCCAAGGAGCAGAAAGCCCCGCTGACCAAGCAGGAAGTGGATCGCATCAAGGTCATCCTGGTGCTGGGTCTGTTCACCATCATCTTCTGGGCCGGTTTCGAGCAGGCCGGTGGTCTGATGAACCTGTACGCACAGGAATATACCGACCGCATGATCGGCAGCTTCGAAGTGCCGACCGCCTGGTTCCAGTCCCTGAACCCCTTCTTCATCATCACGCTCGCCCCGATCGTGGCCGCCATCTGGATCAAGCTCGGCAGCAAGGAACCAAACTCCCCGGTGAAATTCGCCATGGGTCTGCTGTTCCTGGCCGTCGGCTTCCTCTTCATGATCGGTGCCGTGTTGGAGCAAGGCGGCGATCAGGCTGTCAAGACCTCCATGTTCTGGCTGGTCGGTGCCTACCTGTTCCACACCCTGGGCGAGCTCTGCCTTTCCCCTATCGGCCTCTCCATGGTGACCAAGCTGGCACCGCTGCGCCTGGCCTCCCTGATGATGGGTGCCTGGTTCGGCTTCGTCGCCCTGGCCAACTATGCGGCGGGTTTCATCGGCTCCTTCGTCGGTGAAGCAGGTCCGATCGCCATCTTCGGTGGCATCGCCCTGGCCGCCGTGATCAGTGCCCTGATCCTGCTGACCATGGCCAACCGCCTGGTCTACTGGATGCACGGTGCCGAAGGCCCCGCCAAAGAGGCCGACGAGCACGACAAGAAACTGCAATCCGCCGCCGTCTAACCGGTCCGGACTGCACAGCAAACAGGGCGCCCATTGGGCGCCCTGTTTGTTTCGGCTCTAAAGCGCGGCCTCAGTGATGACGAACCTGCATCTTCAGGGCACTGCCGTTGTCGCTGCGAAACTGCAGCTCAAAGGGTTCGTGCCAGCTGCGTTTGTGCAACCCATAGCGGCTGCTGCGCATTAGCCCGAGCGGCAATCCCCCCGAGCGCATCAGCCAGTGGGGGGAGGTGAGGCCCGCATTGGCAAACACCAGTCCGTCTTCCTGATCGAACAGCAATGCCGCCATGGAAAAGGAGTGGCGCAGACCCGACTCCAACAGTTGCAGATTGAGGTAGTCGAGCAACCTGTGGGGCTGGGTCAGCAGTTGGCTCTCCTGCTGCTGATATTGGCGATAGGGCCCGTTCATCAAGGAGCGTACCAGGGCACCGCAGAAGGCGGCATCCACCCCCAGGATGGGCAGCTCCATCACCAGCACCAGCAGCTTGTCGTCCAGCTTGAAGGTGTCGGGAATGAACAGATTGCCCATGCCGGCGAACGTCACCTGCCAGGGCCCCCACTCCTGCATGCCCGGTGGTGCCAGCCAGGCCAACAGGCGGCTGGAAGCCAGATCGTGGGCCCGGAAGAAGTCGATGTGCTCCATCAGCTCCAGTTGCTGGCTCTGGTGGGCGTTGCTCGTCAGGCACTGATCTATGCTGCGCCGGATCTGGCCATAGTCATCCACCGGCTTGATGAAGAAGTCGCTCGCTCCCGCCCGCAACGCCCGCTCGATGGCGGCCATCTGATCCTGGCCCGAGATGACGATGACAGGCACCTCTGGGTAGCGGGCGGTGAGGCAGGCGATCACCTCATGCCCATCCATGTTGGGCATGTTCAGGTCGCATAACACGATATCGGGGTGATAGAGTGCGGCTGCAGAGAGCCCTTCGATTCCATCTTCGGCCTGAAAGACACAGGCCCCATCATGCTCGAGATAAGTGACCAGAGAGTGGCGAAAAACCGCTTCATCTTCCACCACCAAGATCCGTAGTCCGGCTTTTGACATCTTGACAAAGCTCTTATTAGTCAAACGGTTATTTGAGCACTAAGCCTAGATCATGGGAGCGTCATCTCGCCACCCAATATTGCCGGGCAGCCCCTTCAAATGGTCAGTCAGCCACCCAAGCACTTGAAATGGGCTGATTATTTTGTCAGCAATTTATGCCTCTTCCTTGCCGATCGGGAGGGTCAGCGCCCCCATTCCACACTGGATGAAGGGACGCCCCGGCATCATCAGGCTGTCATCCATGGGCACCGTGAATTGTATGCAACCCCGCCATGAGGGATAATGCCCCCCACTCCAGATCGTGAAACAGACCATGACGCCAGCCGAATACAGCGCCCTCGCCCATCCCAGACTCTCCCATCCGGCACGCAGCCTCTATACCCTGCAGCTGCGCCGGCTGGTGCTGGAAAATCGGCTGCCCAGGCTCAACTATCCCGAACTCGGGCGCGCCCTGGCGGTGGTCGATCCGGGCAATCCCAGCGGGTTCTGCTATCAGGTCAATGCCCGCCAGCTCACCGAGTTGCTCGATGAGCTGATGGAAGCCGAATTGTTGCAGGTCGAGGCACAGGCGGACAGTGAGCACTACCATCAGTGCCCCTTCCAGTTGCCCCTGCTGAGCCAGCGGGTACGCAGCCCGCTGCCGGAGCGCCCCTTCCAGATGCATCTGCGGTGGCGGCCGGATGAAGAGCTGCCCGCCCTCGCCCGCCTGTGCGGGGTGATCGATGCCAGCTACAGCGAAGAGGATCTGGGAGAGTTCATCGCCTACTGGCTTGGCCGCCCCGAGGTGTTCGACTCCCAGCATCAATGGATGCTCAAATTTATCCGGACCCTCAAGAGCCGGCGATACACAAGGCGCCAACCGACCGAGGTGGCCGGTTATCAGCAGATCACCCCTGCCCCCGTCGATTCGGGGCCGAGCAAGCGGGCCCAGGAGATGATCGAGGCCGCCAAGCGGCTGGCCCAGACCCAGGAGCCGGACAATGATTGATCCCGGATGCCCGCAGCAGGCACTATTAACCCCTTGTCACCCCAGCCCCAGCAGAAGGAGTATCCCATGACAGATCCGCACGACCCGCTGCGCCAGGAGCTGGAGGAGATCGAGGCCAAGCGCCGGAGGATCGCCAAGGCCAAACAGGACCATCGTGTGCACGATCCCGAGCTGAGCCAGCACGTGGGCGGCCTGCTCGAGCGCATTCGTCGCCTGCAGGCCCAGACCGGCGGCACTCAGTACGACTACGAGACCCTGCGCAAGGAGTACGACGCCAAGGCCAATGCCGAGGTGCGTGAACTGCAGAAGGCGGCGCGCCAGGAGCGGATCCAGAAGCTGATCGCCCAGGCCGACCTCAACCCGGACTGGATCTTCGAGAAGATGGATGCCGGCGATCCCGCGCTGCAATACCCCATGGAGACTGCCCGCTACTTCATCAGCGGCTTCGAGCATTGGGAGAAGAGCGGCGGCGGCTGCATGCTCATCTACGGCGACTACGGCACCGGCAAGTCCACCCTGGCGGGCGCCGTGGCCCATGAGCTGATCGAGCGCCATCAGAAATCGGTGATCTTCCAGCAGTGGGCATCCATAGTGGACAGGCTCTTCTTCAACGTCATCCAGGATCAGGAGGAGCGCAATCAGTACCGCCGCGCCCTGGAAGAGGTGGATCTGCTGATCATCGACGAGGTCGCGGCCAACCGCGCCAAGATGGCGGAGAGCCAGTCCAGCTTCCTCGGCCACCTGTTGCGCCGCCGTCGCAACCTCTCGAAAAGCGTCATCATCATCACCAACCACAGTCCCCAGAGTCTGCATCAGGCCATAGGTGACTTCAGCTTCGAGGCGATCAAGGCGTTCAACCCTGTGGATATCCACCTGAGCGGACCCAGTCGTCGCCCCAGCATAGGCCACTACAACGGTTGACCCTGTGCGAGCCCGGGCCAGTTGCCCGGGCTCGCCGCATTTCCCCCCCTCCTTCAAATAAAAACAACTCTCATTTACAGCACAGTGCCAACCCTTTAGGCTAACCCTTTCGCCACAGGGAGCAGCACATGCCAACCACACTTGTCTTCGGAGCCAGCCGCGGGCTGGGCCGCGCCTTCACCGATCAGGCCCTGCGCCAGGGTCACAGGGTCCTGGCCCTGGTTCGCCAACCAGAGATGGCCGTCGAGCTGCGCACCCTGGGGGTCGAGGTCATCGAAGGAGATGCGCTGGACCCGGCCGCCGTGCAGCGGGCTTGCGCGCAAGCGGGTCCAACTGCCCGGGTCATCTCCACCCTCGGCAGCTTCCGTCAGCCACAACCCGTGGATTATCAAGGCAATCGCAACGTCATCGACGCCATGGAGCAGACCGGGCTCATACGCCTGCTGCTGGTGACGTCCCTCGGCTGCGGCGACAGCTGGCAGTATCTGCCCGAGCGGGCCAGGGCGGCGTTTGGTCATGAGGTGCGCTTGAAGAGCCTGGCGGAGAGCTGGCTGCAGACCAGCGCGCTCGGCTGGACCATCCTTAGGCCGGCCGGCTTGCAGGATGGGGAGGCAACCGGGCGTGCCGAGCTGAGCCAGGGCAAGGAGGTGCACGGACTGGTGCGCCGCGCCGACGTGGCCGCCCATGGCCTGCGCCTGCTGGCCGATGAAGCTGCGCTGGGGCAGATCTACGCCATCGGCGATCCCGAGCTCCATCGCGCCTGACCCATCCAAGACCCAATCCACCACATAAAAAAACGGTCAGCCCCTGGGCTGACCGTTTCACACTCTGTCGCCGCCGCGTTATCTCGCCTGGCTGGCGGCCGTGACACTCGCCACCTGGCTGGCAACCGGCAGCGACTGTTGACGCCAGCGCAGCAGCAGGCAGGCGAGGCCGCCATGAAGCAGTGCCAGCCCCCAGAGTTGCCACCAGTAGCGCGACACCTGACTGAACTCGGCCCCCATCTGGTTGAGGCGCAGGAACCCCTCTATGGCCGGCGTGCTCGGCACCCACTGGGCCAGCCAGTTGAGAGGAGTCGGAATGAGCTCCAGCGGCCAGATGAAGCCCGCGAGGAAGACCAGTGGCAACGAGGAGATGAGCACTACCTGGGTCGGCAGGTCGCGACGGGTAAACAGAGCTCCCAGCACAACTCCAAGCCAGGTGGTGGCCAGCAGGAAAGGCAGGGTGAACAGCCACAAGGCGGCCGGCTCGGCGGTGCGGGCTATGCCGTAGTAGTCGAAGCAGAAGCCGAAGAAGTAGGTCACCGGCAGCACAAACAGCCCCCCCACCACCAGAGTGCGGGCCAGCAGCAACGCCAGCACGGGCACCTGCTGCCAATAGCCCTGCTCCCCTCGCCCGCTTCGCTGGTTCTGGGTCGCCCCCAGAATGCCGGTGCCCATCAGCAGCACCTGGTGCAGGATCAGCACGAAGACAGCCGGCACCACGTAGTTCACATAACCCATGGAAGGGTTGAATACCGGCACCACGTTGAGCCCGACCGCATTCCAGCCCATGGCGGCCTGGGGCAGCGCCTCGCCCTGGCTCAGCAGCCGGGCCACCTTGACCTGAGCGGCCAGGGTGCCTCCGGCCTGGGCCAACCCCTCGGCTATGGTGCCGTAGACCAGGAAGTAAGAAGCGTCCCCGGCGTAACTCAGCGTGACGCTCTTGCCCAGCATCAGATCCCGGTAGAAGTGACGGGGAATGTGCAATATGCCGCTGGCCTTGCCGGTCAGCAGCCACTGACGGGCCTGTGTCAGGCTGTCGACCCGCGCCACCAGTTTTACCTGGGGCGTCGCGTCGGCCATGAACTCCAGCTGACGGGAGAGCTGGCTGCCATCATCGTTGACCACCACCACCGCCTCCTCGCGAGGCAACTGATGCAGATAGGGCTGCGGATAGAGGAAGGAGTAGAAGAATACGCCGCCAAACAGGGTCAGCATGATGGCCCTGTCCGCCAGCAGGGTGCGCAACTCGAGGCGCACCAGATCCCAGAAACCCATCATGATTGAGGCTCCTTGGTGGCCAGTTGGCGGGCCGCATGGGCCTGGGGTTGATAGCGCCGCACCACCAGCAGCAACGGCAGCAGGAACAGCAGCAGGGCGCAGAACTGGGGCAGGGCCGCCGTCAGCGGCTGGCCGTAGTTGGTCTGGCCTATCTGCAGCTCGACATAGTGGGAGATGGGCAACAGGCTGCGCCAGAACTGGGCCACATCCCCCATGGCGCTGACCGGGAAGGTCACCCCCATGAAGGCGAACCCCGGCGCCGTGTAGGCCCCCGCCAGGGAGAGCGCACGGGCCGGATCCCGGATGACGCCGTAGAAGAAGGCCCCCATGCTGACGCAGGCGGCCGAGGCCAGCCCCAGCCCCAGCGTCAGCACCAGCCAGCTCCCCTGCATGGGATAACCCAGCGCCTTGAACAGCAGCAGGCTCCACGCCAACCCCCACCCCCACCCGATGAGCACATGGGGCAGCAGGGTGCGCCAGAGGCCGAACCAGACCCCTCTGGTGGTCCAGTCCAGACCGAGTCGATCGGTGCGGGCCAGGGCGTTGAGGCCATAGAGCACCACCAGGATCTGCCACACCGCGGGCAGCAGGGCGCTCAGCAGAAACTGGGCGTAGCTGGAGTTGATGTTGTAGAGCGCCGTCACCTGGCTCGCAATGGGTACCGATTGCCCCAGCGCCCCGGGAAGCGCCTTGCCGTCGGCCATGGCCGCAAGCACGCCCACCTGACCGTTGAGGGTGCCCACCACCTGGGCCAGGGCCGCGTTGACCAGCTTGGCGATCAGGATGAACTGGCCGTTGTTGAACACAGTCACCTTGGGCTGAGTGCCCTCGCGGGCATCCCGCTCCAGATGGTGGGGGATCACCACCAGGGCATAGATGTCGCCGCCGCGTAGGGCTCGTGCGCCCGCATCGATGGAGTCAAACTGCTGCGCTATCTTAAGCCCGGCGGAGGCATCCAGCGAGAAGGCGAGCTGGCGGGAGAGCGAGCTCCTGTCCAGATCCACCAGACCCACCTTGAGGTCGCGCGCCAGCCCCGCCGAGAAGATCCAGCACAAGAGCCCGATCAGCAGCAGCGGGATCCAGCTGGTCAGGGCCCGGCTGAAGGGGTCTTGCCACAGCAGCCGCCATTCGCGTCCCATCAGAGTTCGACCAGCACGCTCATGCCAACCCGCAACCCTTCAACCGGTTGCAAGGGGCGCGCCTCCACCTGGAAGCTCTTCATGTCGAACCCCTGACGGGTGTCGGTGGCTCGCCAGGTGGCGAAATCCCCCATCGCGGCCACATGGGCCACCTTGAAGCGCACCGTCTGATCGCCAAGGCCCGGGATGCGGGCATCAAACTCGGTGCCGACCGGGAAACGGGGCAGCAGATCCTCGCGGATATGGAACTGGGCCCAGGCATCCTTCATGTCGAGCAGGGTCACCACAGGGAAGCCCTGGGGCGCCAGCTCGCCGCTGCGCAGCAGCACCTGGGCGACCTCCCCCTCGTGGGGGCTGGCGATGCGAGTGTCGGCCAGATAGGCCTCGACCTCGGCCACTCCGCCTGCCGCCATCTTGGCCTGCTCCCGTGCCGCGACCTTGGTCTCCTCCCGCGCCCCTTCCAGAGTCATCTGATATTGCTGCCAAGCCATGCCTTCGCTGTATTTGGCCGCCTGCCAGGCCGTCCAGGCCTCGTCACGCTTTTGCAGCGGCATCACACCATCCCGGTGCAGGCTGGCGATACGCTCATAGGTCTTGCCACGGAGCAGGGCGGCCGCCTTGGCTTGCTGCCACTGATCCTTGGCCGCGGCTATCTGCTGGGCCCGCGCCCCCTTCTCGGCCTCCTGCGCCATGGCGCCAGCGGCCGCCTGACCGGCCTTGGCCTGGCTCAGCTTGGCCTCTATTTCCGGGCTCGCCAGGGTGAACGCCAGCTGACCCTTGGCCAGTTGATCTCCCTTCTTCACCAGCACCTCGTCGATGCGCCCCGCCACCTTGGAGGAGACAGAATACTGCTGCGCCTCAATCTGCCCTTGCAGGCGCACCGGCTCCGGCTGATAGGCCAGCCAGAAACGCCAGCCCAGCCAGATGACCAGCAGCACCAGGGCAAGTGGCAGCAACCAAGGTTTGCCCTGGCTCATCTTCTTCTTGATGGGGGGATGACTCATGAATTCACCTCGGCAAAAGGGCGACCCTTGGCGGTCGAAACAGTGATGGACAGATGGACCTGCAGGGTCGAAGTCATGAATTCACCTCTATCGCCTGACCATGCTGATATTGATTGAAACTGTTCATCTGACCGGAGAGCGCCAGCAGGCGGGCCAGGGAGATCACATATTGATAGGCTGCCGCGGCGCGCTGGGTCTTGACCCCGGCCAGCTGGCTCTGGGCATCCACCACATCCAGGGAGGTGGAGAGCCCCTGACCGAAAGCCTTGTCCCGTAGTCGCACGTTCTCCTCGGCCAGGGCCTGGGTCGAGGAGAGGGCGTGATACTCCTCCAGCCCCTGCGCTGCCTCGCGCCAGGTCTTCTCGACCAGCAATTCCAGATCCTGGCGGGTCTTGGCCTGCAGCAGATTGACCTGCAGCTCGGCACTCTTGGCCGCCTGCACAGTCTCGGAGCGGCCGTCGCGGCTCACCAGCGGCATGCTGACCCCGACCCCGACCAGCCAGTCCGGGGTGGTCTTGGAGACGATGGAGTCATCTTCATAGAGGTTGTAGTTGCCGAACAGGAAGAGCTCGGGGGCGTATTTGCCCTTCTCCAGCTTGATCATGCCCTGGGCCTGCTCCTTCTTGGCCGCCAGCAGCTTGAGGCCAGGGTGCACCGCCAGGGTCTCCTCCACGAAGGGCGTAAGCTGTGGCATCCCTTCGTTGATGAAGAGCCGGGTATTGGGCTCCGCCTGCTTGAGCTTGAGCATGTGGCCGAGCGCCAGCTGGGCTATCTCCAGGCTGCGCCGCGCCTTCTGGGTATCGATGCGTGCCCTGTCATAGGCCGACTGGGCAGAGAGTCGCTCGACCCGGGCTATCTGGCCCTGGGCTTCGAGCTTTTTGGCATGATCCAGGTGGTGGGCCAGCCCCTGCTCGATCTCCTGCTTGGTCTGCACTACCTGGGCCGCCAGCACCACGCCGAAGTAAGTCTGGGAGAGGCTCTCGAAGGTGGACTGCTGCTTGAGCACCAGCAACTGCTGCGCCTCGCTCACCTGCGCCTGACGGATGTCCTGGGCCGCATCTATGCGCCCGCCGGTGAACAGGGGCCACAGCATCTTGACCGAACTGGTGACCACGTTCTGCTTGGTGAGGGGGGTGACGAAGTCGCTGGGACTGAGGTTGAGCGCCTGCATGACGGGGCCCAGCACCTTGCCAAATTCCGGGTGATTGGCGATGGGATTGAGATCAAGCATGTCCAGCTCCATCGGCTGATCGAGGTGGGTATAGCTGGCCCCCACATCCACCTTGGGCAGGTACATGCCCTTGGCCGCCTCGCGCAACTGCTCTGCCCGCGCCACCCCGGCCTGCTCCGCCGCCAGCCCGTCATCTTGCTGGATGACCCGGCTCCAGGCCTCGGTGAAGCTGACGGTCTGCGCCTGCGCCGAGCCCAGCATGGCTCCCAGCAGGCCCGGGCAGAGCAATTTGATGAACCTTGACGTCATACATCCCCAATTTATGTTTGTAATAAAATTGTGTGGAGCCTTTGCTCGATTCAGGCTCGCTATCATAGCGTAAACAGGCGCCGGAAAGAGACTGGCAAATCACCGAGTCCCTCACTCATTTGACCCTGACCATGGTCCCAGACAATATGTCTGATTTTCAAGCACTCCTGAATTTGCAAGCCTTGGCGCGACGTTTTTTTCAGAAAAAAATGGCTGACGCTCAAATACTAACCTTTTCTCCTGACTAAAAAATGCGTAATATACGCCGCCCTAAGCCGATGGTAACCGTGGAATGCAGATAGGTCCCCACACGCTTGAAACTCCCTTGATCGTGGCCCCCATGGCCGGTGTAACAGACCGACCATTTCGTGAACTTTGTTTACGTTTGGGAGCAGGCATGGCCGTTTCCGAGATGCTGCTGGCCAACCCGGATGTCTGGGATACCCAGAAAACCAGGATGAGAATGGGCCACTCTGCCGAAACCGGACTGCGATCGGTCCAGATTGCCGGAGCCGACCCCGAGATGATGGCGTTTGCTGCCCGCTACAACGTGGAGCAGGGCGCTCAGATCGTCGACATCAACATGGGATGTCCGGCAAAAAAAGTGAATAAAAAGTTGGCAGGCTCCGCCCTGCTGCGCCAACCCGATGTGGTCAGATCCATCTGCCAAGCCGTGGTGAATGCAGTAGAGGTACCTGTCACCTTGAAGATCCGCACAGGATGGGATCCGGATAACCGCAATGGCGAGGAGATCGCCCGAATCGCCGAAGATTGCGGTATCGCGGCCCTTGCCGTGCATGGTCGTACCCGCTCCTGCCTCTACAAGGGCGAAGCGGAGTACGACACTATCAGGGCGATTAAGCAGGCCGTATCGATTCCTGTTGTCGCCAATGGTGACATAGACAGCCCGGAGAAGGCCCGGTATGTCCTCGACTATACCGGCGTCGACGCCGTGATGATCGGCCGTGCTGCGCAAGGACGACCCTGGATTTTCCGGGAAATCCGTCATTTTCTTGAGACGGGCACCAAGCTGCCGCCTCCCGACAGGGAAGAGGTTCGCACCCTGATGAACGAGCATGTTACCAATCTGCATCAGTTTTACGGTGCATATCTGGGAGCGCGCATTGCCCGTAAACACGTGGGCTGGTATCTGGATGAAGAAGAGACGGGCCGAGAATTCCGTAAGCACTTCAATGCCCTGGATTGTGCAGACGCACAGTTGAACGCGCTTGAAATGTATTTCGATGGATTAGGTTAACGCATAACTAAAGAGCCGACCGAATATGTTCGAACAAACCCTGACTTCTGATGCATTGGTAACAACTACTCACAATCACGCTGCCGAGCCAACCCAGCGCCCCCTGCGTGACTCTGTGCAACAGGCCCTGCGTAACTACCTGGCCCAGTTGAACGGTCAGGAAGTGATTGATCTGTACGATATGGTTCTCTCCGAAGTCGAAGCCCCCATGCTGGACGTGATCATGCAGTACACCCGTGGTAACCAGACTCGCGCCGCCGTGATGATGGGCATCAACCGTGGCACCCTGCGCAAAAAACTCAAGCGCTACGGCATGAACTGATTTCAGTCATCCTGCTGCAGTGCAGATAAAGGCGTATCCCAGCGATGGGATACGCCTTTTTCTATGGCCGGCTTTCCGGACAGCGCCTTACTCCGCGGCCAGCTTGATGCCGAGCCCCACGAACAGGCCCCCCATCAGACGATTGAGCCAGCGTCCCAGCCGGGCAGGCAGGCGCACCTTGCGGCTCGCATAGGCGGTCGAGAAGGCCAGCAGGTGGCACCAGATCATCCCGTTGATGTTGAAGATGCAGCCCAGCACGATAAACGCCAGCGCCTTCTGCGGCGCATCGGGGGCGATAAACTGAGGTACAAAGGCGAGGAAGAAGAGCGCGACCTTGGGGTTGAGTACATTGGTCAGCAGGCCCTGCCGAAAGATCCGCCCATAGGAGAGCGCTGGCAGCGACACTGCGGGCTCGCTCGCAACAGATGAGCTTGCGCCTTGCCTGAGCAGGGAAATCCCCAGATAGACCAGATAGAGCGCCCCCATCAGCTTGATCACGGTGAACAGCTCGGCCGAGGCACTCAGCAGCGCAGACAGCCCCAGCGCCGTCGCCAGCACATGCACCATGGTGCCCGCTCCTATGCCCAGCGCTGCCACCGAACCCGCTCGCCAGCCTTGCGAGCCACTGCGCAGCATGATGAGCAGAGAGTCCGGCCCCGGCATCATGTTCAGCAACAGCCCGGATACGACAAACAACGCCAGATCGTGGATCCCCAACATATACGACTCCCTTGCCGATGAAACTCACAGTCTATGGATCCAGCCCGCCTTGTCACTCCCCCATTACGGCAATAGTGAACATAGGCGGGAGGCATAGCCAGGGGTTATCAGGGTTGGGGGGCGAGGGTGTAGAAGGGTCGAAAGGTAGTCAAGTGGCTAAACAACGGGCCATTTATTGAGGCAGATGGCCTGAGCGTTCTCTGAACCATAAGAAAATCAGTGCTGAAGCACTGAATTTCAGGCAATAAAAAACCCCGCTCATTGAGCGGGGTTTCTTCTAATTGGGTGCCTGGCAGTGTCCTACTCTCGCATGGCGAATGCCACACTACCATCGGCGCTACCGCGTTTCACTTCTGAGTTCGGCATGGGATCAGGTGGTTCCACGGCGCTATGGCCGCCAGGCAAAAAACTTCATCCGGAAAGCTGACGTGAATAACGACTTGGCCTTAATGGCTCGTCGCTATCACTGAATTAGTTAGTAGTTCACGCACTTGCTACAAGGCCAGAAACACTTCTTGGGTGTTGTATGGTTAAGCCTCACGGGTAATTAGTATGGGTTAGCTCAACACGTCGCCGCGCTTACACACCCCACCTATCAACGTTGTGGTCTCCAACGGCCCTTTAGGACCCTCAAGGGGTCAGGGATGACTCATCTCAGGGCTCGCTTCCCGCTTAGATGCTTTCAGCGGTTATCGATTCCGAACTTAGCTACCGGGCAGTGCCACTGGCGTGACAACCCGAACACCAGAGGTTCGTTCACTCCGGTCCTCTCGTACTAGGAGCAACTCCCTTCAATCATCCAACGCCCACGGCAGATAGGGACCGAACTGTCTCACGACGTTCTGAACCCAGCTCGCGTACCACTTTAAATGGCGAACAGCCATACCCTTGGGACCGACTTCAGCCCCAGGATGTGATGAGCCGACATCGAGGTGCCAAACACCGCCGTCGATATGAACTCTTGGGCGGTATCAGCCTGTTATCCCCGGAGTACCTTTTATCCGTTGAGCGATGGCCCTTCCATTCAGAACCACCGGATCACTATGACCTACTTTCGTACCTGCTCGACCTGTCCGTCTCGCAGTTAAGCTGGCTTATGCCATTGCACTAACCTCCTGATGTCCGACCAGGATTAGCCAACCTTCGTGCTCCTCCGTTACTCTTTGGGAGGAGACCGCCCCAGTCAAACTACCCACCAGGCACTGTCCGCG
>NZ_CAMPOU010000007.1:145000-292500 GCF_946892685.1 Aeromonas sp. Marseille-Q5825 | reverse complement strand
CATTCTGTCCGGCCCAGAGTGGCGAGAAGCCGCTGTCACCGACCTTTTCAGCGGCGGCGCGCAACGGGGCCAATGCGCCGCTGGCATGGGGGAAGTCAGGAGACAGCGCCGAGAGAGGGCCGAGCTCCCGCATCAAACGATTCACTATTCCCCGCGCCGGACGGCCGCTAAACAGATTGGTCAGTGCGGTGTGCTGGCCATTGGCCACCTGCAACGCCGCACGGTGCAGGGGCGAGGTAGTTGCCTCATGACAACAGAGGAATGCCGTGCCCATCTGGACTGCGCTGGCCCCCAGTGCCAGGGCGGCCTTGATCCCCTTGCCATCGACTATGCCCCCGGCGGCGATGACAGGCAGATCCACTGCCGCCACTATCTGTGGCAATAGCGTGAAGGTACCCTGTTGCAGACTGAGATCCTGGCTCAGGAAGTGGCCACGATGCCCTCCCGCCTCCAGCCCCTGGGCTATGATGGCATCGGCGCCATGGCGCGCCAGCCAGTGCGCTTCCGCTACCGTGGTTGCGCTGGCAAAGACGCTTGCCCCCGTGGCTTTCACCCGGGCCAGCAACTCGGGCGCAGGCAGACCGAAGTGAAAGCTGACCACGGCGGGTCTGAACTCGCCAAGCAGGACGGCGTGCTCCGCATTGAAGGGGGCGCGGCCGGGCGCCGTCGTCTCGGCTCGGGCATCCACCCCGAACTCGGCATAGTAGGGAGCCAGCGCCTCTCGCCAGCGCTGCTCTTCGGCCGGATCAGGCTCACTCTGTCGATGACAGAAGAAGTTGATATTGAAGGGGCCAGGACCACTGGCCGCCAGCTGTTCCAATGCCTTGCGCAGCTCGGCCGGGCTGAGCATGGCAGCAGGCAAGGATCCCAGGGCGCCCGCCCTCGTCACCGCCATGGCCAGTTCAGTGTTCTGCGCTCCGGCCATGGGCGCCTGGATGATGGGGTAGCGCATCCCCAGCTCGGCAAACAGGCTCATGCGCCGGGCTCTCCTTCTGTGACGGGGGCAGCCATGTGACTGCGCGCCAGCGCTATGGCGCCGTCTATGGCCCCTCTGGCCTGCGGGCTGTTCTGCCAGCAGCTCGAGCCCAGCATGCTGGCCACCAGCCGGACTATGTGGCCGGTATCCGCCTCGGCCAGCTCACTCAGGGTGTGGTACCCCAGCTGTTCGAGCCGCCCTATGACGGTGGGGCCCACCCCTTTCACCCCGAGCAGCAAGCTGCGTTCCCGTGCCGAAAACTGTTTCACATCGCTCATTGCAGGACTCCTTTCCGATGGCTGTAGTTGCACATCAGGCCCGCAAGGGGCCCGATGAAGAGAGAGAAGGCTAACGCACGCTGCGCAGCAGGAAATTCGGCTGGCCGCAGGAGCGACGCTCCCGCTTTTGCATCTCGTCCGAGCAGGGGACGGCATCAGTCCCTTCCTTGTTGATACAGATGTAGATCTCCCGCAGGAAACGCCCACCATCGGCGCAGGCGATGGTGATGCTGTCCGGCGCCAGCCAGTCGTTGGCACCGGCCAGATCCGCCTTGAGCTGGAAGCGGCTCTTGCGCAGCGGCTCGACCGGGGATTGGTAGGCCGCCGGGATCCGCACCTTCTGGCGCAGATCCCTGGCCAGTTGATGGAATGCCTGCTGACTCAGGCCGGAGCAGGTGCCGTGCTTCTCCCACTCATGACCATAGAGGAAGCGGCTGGGATAAAGACCTGCAAAATCCTGCTCCATGGCGGGATCCAGTCGCTCGCGGGTACAGTTGCCGGGGTAGCCACGCTGGTATTGGGGCCAGAGCCCGTGCAGCACGAAGCCCAACTGCCGGCTGCACTGCTCTCGATCGGCTGGCTTGATGGCGCAGTGCTCAGGTGACCAGGAGAGCGCCAGGGCGTAGTAGTCAAACTCACCGGGCCATCCCTTGGCCTGCGCGGCCTGGGCACACAGCAAGAAAGCCGCCAGGAGCAGCATCATCTTCTTCATGTCATCGTCTCCGTCATCCCAATCAGGCCCGCTTCAGGCGAGAAACAGGGCCTGTCGTCAGACCCCATGCTCCCATACAAGGGAGTCAAAGAACAACCATGTGAAATGCCCTTATCAAGAGTGGGTCAGACCAGTAAAGGGTTCCCCCTCCCGGATCAGAGGCGTAAGCTGATTCTCCGGCGAGCCTCTGCGTCCCGCCATTTTCCCCGATTTCATCAGCAACAGGACATGACATGATCCGCAAGAATCCCTCTGGTCACCTTCCCGTTATCGACGAGTCCGCCTACATCGACAAGACCGCCATCATCTGCGGCAAGGTGATCATCAAGGAGAATGTGTTTGTCGGCCCCTACGCCGTGATCCGTGCCGATGAGGTGGATGAGAGCGGCGACATGGAGCCTATCGTCATCGGAGCCAACTCCAACATTCAGGACGGCGTGGTGATCCACTCCAAGTCCGGCGCCGCCGTCACCATAGGCGAATACAGCTCCATCGCCCACCGCAGCATAGTGCACGGCCCCTGCGAAGTGGGTAACCGGGTCTTCATCGGCTTCAACAGCGTGCTGTTCAACTGCCACATAGGCGAGGGCTCAGTGGTGCGTCACAACTCGGTGATCGACGGCTGCGATCTGCCCCCCGGCTTCTATGTGCCCTCCACCACCCGCATCAACCAGCAGAGCGATCTGGCCCAGATCCCCCGCGTCACCGTGGATGCCACCGAATTCTCCGAAGACGTGGCCCACACCAACATCGACCTGGTCAAGGGTTACAAGGCACTCTCCAACGAGTTCTGAGTCCTGGTATGACAATGAACAACGGGCGCCGCAGCGCCCGTTGTTCGTCATCCTGGCATGCCGGAGTTAGCGGGCCCGCACGCAGACGGCCCCGTGAGCCTCCTCTGGCAGATCGCCCATCACCTCGCCGTAACCCAGATCGAGCAAGGGTGCCTCCCCCTCGTCATTGGGAGCGTCACTGCTCCAGACCCGGCTGTAGAGCGGCCAGCCATGCTCCGTCAGCAGCGTCATCTCTTCGCCGGCCTGATGATAAGTGGCAAACAGGCTCGCCAGCTCATCGGCTCCCGGCAGGCGCCAGTCATCGTGACCGCGGGCCACCAGTTGCTGGCAGTACTCACGCGCCCGCCTCTGGCTCATCACCACATAGTCGATGGCAAAGGGGTTGTAGTCCCCGTCCTCATCCCTGGCGCTGCCATCGTAGTCGATGCCGATCCGGTCGGCCTCGGCACGGGTCAGCGGGCAGAGGAAGGAGAGCGCCCCCGCCGCCAGTTCGGGTTGATGGCAACCCAGGCCAAAATCGGGCTGGGCATCCACCACCTGCACCGCCACCCTGAGGGTGCGACTCCCCGCGCTTAGCTGCACGCCGGCAGACCCCACGGCCAGGGCTGTGATGACGCCACTATCATCGACCCTCAGCCACTCGGGTTGATCGCTGCGCCATTGCACGACCTCGTACACCGGAGTCTCGCTGCCGTCACTCAACCGCAGGCCAGGTTGCAGGGAGAGGCTCTGCCCCACCTCCAGCCGGGGCTGGGCGGGCGTCACCACCAGCTCGACCGGGATGGCGCCGACGGCCTCATCATCATCCACCTGGCTCAGTCCCAGCTCGGCCACTGTGGCCGGGGTGCGCCTTGGCTCGGCGGAGGCACTGCGCAGGAACTCGCCGATGGCCTCCAGCTCGTCGTTGGAGAGCCCCAGGGCATGAAGGCGATCCGAGGCCTTGGGGAAGAAGGGATCGTGTACGTCCACCCCGGTCGGGAAGCCGACCCCGCTGCTCCACTTGGTGACGCCGAAGTTGTACATGGCCACCACCCCCTGCACAGAGCCACCTAGCCGCTGGGCCAGGATGGGGAAGACCCCGTTGTGCATATAGGGGCCGGTGAAGGCCACGTCCCTCAGGCTGGGGGTCTTGAACAGCCCCATGTCTGCCTTCAGCCTGGTCTGCAGGAAGCGGCCCCTGTCCTCGAGGTTGCGGCCGTAATAGGTCAGCCCCAGGCTCTCGAACTTGTGCTGGCTCAGCAGGGGGCCCGAGTGGCAGTTCATGCAGCGCCCCTCGGTGCGAAACAGGTGCATGCCCCACAGCGCCTTGTCGCTCATAGCCTGCTCATCCCCCTTGACGAAGCGCTCCAGCGGGCTCTCGCTGCTGATGATGGAGCGCTCGAAGGTGGCGATGGCCTTGGCGACCCGATCCAGGGTAATGGTCTCGTCGCCGAAGGCGGCGGCAAAGGCGGCCGGGTAGTCGCTGCTGGCCCGCAGCCGTGCCAGCAGTTCGTCGTGATCGAGGGCCATCTCCACCGGGTTGCTGATGGGATGGAGCGACTGTTCCTCCAGGGTGGCGACCCGTCCGTCCCAGAACTGGCTGCTGCTGTAACCGGCATTGAGGATGGTCGGGGCATTGCGGGTCCCCTTCTGCCCCAGATGGCCGACCGAGACGCTCAGGCCATCGCTCCAGCCTTTTTGCGGATCGTGACAGCTGGCGCAGCTGATGTCGCGGGCCTGGGATAGCTGCTTGTCGAAGAAGAGTTGCTGGCCCAGCACCACCTTGGCCCGGCGGTAGGGGTTGTCGACCGGGAAGGGCATGGCGGGCAGGGGGCCCAGTTCTTGCCACTCCACCCCCTCGTCCACCATGGCCGCCGGCCACTGACCCGGGTCGCCGGCATATTGGGCCCGCAGGGAGGCCAGATCCGGCATATCGCTGCTGCGCGTCACCGAGGGGCGCAGCGGATAGGGGGAGAGCGCGAACCAGAGCAGACTGGCCTCCCCCTCATCGCGCCACGCCTTGGTCAGCGGCTGGTAGAGCCGCGCCAGCCCGGTGCCATCTTGCAACCAGATCCACTCGGGCAAGGGGGTGGTGAAGGTGTTGGGATAACGCCACCCCAGCTTGTCGCTGCCAAGCAGGCGCTCGAATTCGGCCAGGGTCGGCAGACGCCATGGCTGCTGGCCGCAGCTGCTCGGCGGCACCAGCGCCGCTCTCGTGACGTGGGCCGAGGCGGCAAAGCCCTCCCCCGGCAGCCAGAATTGGCTGCCCTTGACCCCGGTGGCGGCACGGGCATCGTGCAGACAGTGCCAGGCTCCCCGAGTCAGCAGGCGACCCTGCTCATCCAGTCGCAACAGCTCGGCGGTCTCCGGCTCCTCCGGCATCACGGGACTGGCCGGATAGAGCTGCAACCGGGCGGCCTGGATGGCCTCCCCGTTGCTGCGGCTATACCAGTTGCGGGCGGCGCTGTCGTCCCGCAGGGCCAGCAGCATCTGCCAACTGTCGGGATAGTTGAGCTCGGCCCCCAGCCGCTGGGCTCGCAGCAGGGCAGCATACTCCTGCATCTCGGCCTGCTGTTGCAGGCGGATCTCGCCGGTCAGCCCCCACTCCGCCATCTCCAGCACAGCGTCCCCGTTGCGATCCGCCAGCAGGAAGAGTGCCGTCTCCTCCTCATCGAGCCGCAGGGAGGGAGCGGCGGCGCGCCGGGCCCGGGACTCACCGGCCGCGAGATCCGCCACCCGGGCCGTGCTGGCCCTCAGTATGTATCCCTCCTGCTCCCCGACAAGCTCAAGGGGCGCCGCTAGCAGCAGACCCGCAGGCAGCGTCAGGGTCGGGTTGCCCTGACCGCTCAGGGTTGTACTTGTCTCCATGCCGGTGGCGCGCTGGCGCAGGCTCAGGGTAGCCCCGGATGCCAGCCGCTCGCCGATATCAATGGTCAGGGTCAGCTCGGCCCGGGTATGGGTCTGCTCCGGGGGCGTCACCGGCGGGGTGACAGGCGGCGGGATGACGGGCGGTGTCACCGGAGGCGTGACAACGGGAGGGGTGACAACAGGAGGCGTGACAACAGGAGGCGTGACCGGCACGTCGGGATCCTGGCCCTCGCTGCGGTTGTCATGGCAGGCACTCAGGACCAGCAGGCTGGCCAGCAGGAATATGGGTTTCATCGTGTTGATTGGAGTGGTCGGACAAGCCGGCGATTATCCATTCAAATGCCAATCATTATCAATTGCTTCTTGGCAATATATTTATAGTCTGGCGTCAGGCAGGGTGATGGTCACCAACAAGTCCCTGCGGCCGGTTGCGCGCCTCTATGCTGCCCCCTGCAGGGTAACCGCCCTTGCCGCCCGTTGCGCCCGTCAACGACAGAGCCGCCCGCAGGCGGCTCTTTTCATCACAGGCAGGGCGGGTTGGCGGCCGTCAGGCCCCTATGATGCCGCCATCGTCCCGGGTGATCCGCAGCACGGCGGAGCGGGGAATGCTGGTGCCGCCGTCCGGGAAGTGGGAAGGCGCCAGCTCTTCACCCGGGTGCTGCACCCCGACGAACAGGGTGCGCCAGTCCGGGCTGAAGGTGAGCCCCGTGATCTCGCAAGCAATGGGGCCGGTCAGGAAGCGGCGCACCTCGCCGCTCGCCGGATCGGCGCACAACATCTGGTTGTTGCCCATGCCGGCAAACTGCTTCTCGTTGGAGTAGTCGCCGTCGGTCTGGATCCAGAGCCGCCCCGCCTCGTCGAAGCCGATGCCGTCCGGGCTGTTGAACATGTTGTCCGGGGTGATGTTGGCACTGCCCGCCATTAGCCCCTCTTTATAAACGCCGGGGTTGCCCGCCAGCAGGAAGAGATCCCACTCGAAGCTGTCGCTGCCGTGATCGCCCGCGGTCGGGCGCCAGCGGATGATCTGGCCATAGGGGTTCTCGGCCCTGGGGTTGGCGCCATCCAGGGGCTGGTTCTCCTTGAGGCCGCGGTTCTTGTTGTTGGTCAGGGTGCAGTAGGCCTCGGCCCTGTGGGGATGCACGGCCACCCATTCCGGCCTGTCCATGGTGGTGGCGCCGAGCCGGGTCGCGGCCTCCCGGGCGAAGATGAGCACCTCCCCCTGATCGGCGAAGCCATTCTCCCTGGTCAGGCCGTGCTGGCCGTGCACCAGGGGTAGCCACTGGCCTGTGCCCTTGAGCTCCCCCTCCTTGGCCTCGAAGCGGGCCACATAGAGGGTGCCTTCGTCCAGCAGATCCCGGTTGGCAGGGTCATTGCCCGGCGCCACCTTGTTCTTCGAGACGAAGCGGTAGATGTGCTCCCCCCGCTCATCATCGCCGAGGTAGACCACGGCGCGGCCATCCTGGTTGACGGTAAAGGCCGCGTTCTCATGCTTGAAGCGGCCAAGGGCAGTGCGCTTCTTCGGGGTGGAGGCGGGATCGCGCGGGTCTATCTCCACCACCCAGCCGAAGCGGTTCGGCTCCTGGGGGTGTTTGGCGAGATCGAAGCGCTCGTCGAACCTGTGCCAGCCAAAGCCCGCATCCTCGGCGGCCAGGCCGTAGCGGGCGGCGCGCTTGTCCAGCACCGGCTTGCCCGCACTGCCGAAGTAGCCGTTGAAGTTCTCCTCGCAGGTGAGGTAGGTGCCCCAGGGAGTCTGGCCGTTTGAACAGTTGTTGAAGGTGCCGAGGGCGGTGCGCCCTTCAGGATCAGCCTGGGTCTTGAGCAGGGCATGGCCTGCCGCCGGGCCGCTCAGTGTCATGGGGGTGGTGGCCGTGATGCGGCGATTGAGGGCCCCCTTGGGGTTCGCCTGCCACTTGCCATCGATGCGCACCAGCTCCACCAGAGAAACCCCGTGGGCCGCCTGGGCCTTGGCGACGGCGCCGGCATCGAGCGCCTTGCCGCCATCCGCAAACAGGTATTCGTAGTTGGTGTATTCGTTGTTGACGGCGAGCAGGGCGCGATCCGGCCCCAGGGGGAAGAAGCTCATGCCGTCGTTGTTGTCGCCAAACTGGCGCGCCTGGGCCTTGGCGTCATTGCTCTGGCTGAAGGCGGGGGCATCGGCGAACAGGGCATCCCCCCAGGCGATCAGCACCTCGGCCTTGTAACCCGGTGGCACCACTATGGCGTCGGCTACAGAGGCGGGCACGGCCTGGAAGCCCAACAAAGGCTGGGTCGCGGCAGCCACGGCGCGGGCCACCGGGCTCGCGGCGAAGAAGGCCACCATGCTGGCGGCGCCGACTCCCTTCAAGAAGCCCCGGCGGCTGAGGCCGGCCTCGATCAGGCGGTTGAACTCAGGCTCTTGTTCACGGGGGTGGTTGGCGCTGTCTTTCTCGTCAAAACGGCTCATCGGCTTTTCCTTGTTCTCTCTGCTGGCATCATGGCTCACGAATTTGCTCCGGCCACAGCATGGCGAGCATGTATTAAGCAATGATGACAATTGACACCCATTAGCGGCACACGCAGTCAGGAGGCCGGGCAGGCAGAGGGCTCAATGCAAGAGGGAGGCATTGCGCCTCCCTCTTGCCATCGATGTTGCCGCTAGCCTGTCAGCACTTCTTCAGGCTGACGTGCCAGTTGGCACCGGATTGCACCTGGTGCTTGGCGGCGAAGCTGTCCATGTTCAGCGCCACCGAGACCTGCAGCAGGCTGTTGAGGTAGATAAGCGGCTGCCCTTCCGGCACATCGCCGAAGCTGCTGACGTAGGGGGCCTTGCCCTCGTATTTGAGCGCATCCCCCTCGCTTATCCTGAAGCAGGCCTGGTCCCCCTTGTTGATCCCCGCCTTGGTCAGCAGGGCATCGTCGATATTGGTCCAGACGTTGCCGTACTGCACATCCAGGATGGGGATGGTGCCCTTCAGGGTGCCATCTTGCTCGGCCACCGCCGGCTGGTAGGGAATGGTCACCACCTCGGCGGGCAGCAGGGGCCCCACCTGCTCAAAACCGATGGCGCCGGAGGCGAGCCGCGCCCCCGTGTAGGCGTAGACGTCGCGACCGTGGAAGGTATAGGACTTCTCGGAGCCCTTGAGCCGGTTGCGCTTCTCGTCTATCTGGCGCACCGCCTCTATGCCGAAGTGCTCGGCTACCAGGGTCAGGGTACCGTTGTCCGGGGAGACAATGTAGTGGCCGCTCTTGGTCTTGAGCACCACAGACTTGCGATCCGTGCCGACACCGGGATCCACCACGCTCACGAAGACGGTGCCCTTGGGCCAGTAGTTGAGGGTCTGATAGAGGCGGTAGGACGCCTCCCAGATGTTGTAGGCCGGGATCTCGTGGGTCAGATCCTGCAGCGGCAGCGTCCTGTCCACCCCGAAGGCGACCCCCTTCATGGCGGAGACGGCGCCATCCTTGAGGCCGAAGTCGGTCTGGAACACCAGAGCCTCGCTTGCGAAGGCGCCAGCCCCCACCAGAGAGAGGGCGAGGACCAGGGCGCGGGGAAGGGTACGAATATCCATATCAGAACTCCTTGTGAAGGATGCAACAGAGAAATAGAAATCTAGACGTCCAGAATGCCATTTCATATCTCCTTTGCAACCCCTGATGCCCGAATGGGGAGAAAAGAGTCGCCAATCCGGCCCGTGGGGGTGTATCCATGGTGCTGGCCAGGCAGAGTCACGGAGACAGTGAGATGACGAAGACGGGAAGCAGCACACTTTTGCTGAGTCTGGGTGACAGGGAGAGCCGGGTAAGGCTCACCGGAGAGGATGGCGTCAGCCGGGAGTTCGTCCTGGCCCTGGGCCTGGATGCCCTGACCCCAGGCCCCTTTAGCCGGGATCCGCCGACACCCCTCGAGCTGGAGCAGGCCATCATGGTGGTGGAGGATGTGCTGATGCCCCTCGCGGCCCATGTTCCGCCTCACCCTCTGGTAGAGCTGCACAGCCCAGTGCCCCTGGCCGAGGCCCTCGGCAGCCATGAGTTGAGCCGGGAGAGCATAGAGCGGCTGTTCGGCCAGCTGGTCGCCATGGTGGAAGGGGATCCCCTGGCATCGGCCCAGTTGCCCAGAGATCGCCGTTTCGCCGCCGCCCTGCTGATCCTGCGGGAGTGGATGCACCATCTGGATGCCGGGAGCGTCGCTCTGGTCGACCAATGACGACGCCAGTCAGGGGGCGGGCTCGAAGCGCCTGCGCGACAGGGCCCAGGCCAGCACCAGGCTGATCAGCGTGCTGCCGACGGCGAGCAGATCCAGCGCCGCCAAGAGACCCGCCCCATCGCTCACCCAGCCCAGCAACACGGGCACCCAGTTCGCCACATAGGCGATCACATAGAAGAGGGAGACCAGCCGCGCATGGCTGGCCGGGGGCGCGATGCGATTGATCAGGGTCGCGCTGCCCACAAAGACAGCCCCCTGGGCGTAACCCGCCACCAGCAGCCCGAGCCCCGCCAGCCAGGCCGGCAAACCGTGCACGGCACCGGCAAACAGCAGCACGCAGAGCGCCAGGGCCAGACAGCCGCTTTGCAGGGTGTGGCGGGCATCGAGGCGACGCGCCCACAACTGGCAGAGCCCGGAGAACACCAGATAGGCCGCGATGAGATAGCCGAACAGCCCCAGATCCCTCATCCCCAGCAACTGGCTCACCACCTTGGGGCCCATGGCCAGCAGGCTGGCCGCCACCGCCCAGGCGGTGAAGAGTGCCAGGGCGCAGAGCAAGAACCCGGCCCCGTGGCCCTGAGCCCCTCCCCAGGGAGCCCCCGCCCTGCCCCTCGCCAGGGGCGCCGCCATCCTGGCGCCCCTGGGCCAGCTCAGCACCAGACCCGCGATGGCGCAGCCCGCCATCCCCAGGATCAGCAGAAATGGCAATGTGGTCGGGTAGAAGTCCAGTTGCAGCGCCAGGCCGCTGAACACTGGCCCCAGCACCAGCCCGGCGGTGAAGGAGAGGGTGGCGCTCAGGGCCGCCCGCTTGCCGCCGTCCTTGGGGCCAAAGCGCAGCAGCGCCACATTGGCGGCGCCGGTCAGGGCCCCAGTGCCTATCCCGGCCAGGACCCGCGCCAGCAGCAGCGACCAGAAGCTGTCGGCCAGGGAGAAGAGCAGGGCGCCCCCCGCGACCGCCAGCAGGGCGGGCAGTATCAGGGTGCGCAGATCCCCGACCCTTCCCGCCAGGTTGCCCACCCCGAACAGGGCGATCAGCACGCCCCCCGCATAGCCGCCATAGATGAGGCTGAGGCCGAGATCGCTCAGGGCCAGCGCCGCCTGATAATGGGGATAAAGCGGGGTGGGCACGCTGCTGTTGAGCAGGGCCGACATCAGGGCCAGGGCCAGAAACCAGAGCAGGCGGGGGCGAACATCGACCTCGCTGCCGTGGGCAGCAGTTGGGGCGCAGGGGGATGACATCAAGACTCCAATCACAAACAGGGGAAGCGCTATCGGGAGCGACATCATAGCGATCCCGCCCGGCTCGGGCTGCGGCAGTTCTGCATCATGGCGATTCAAACTTGCATCACAGGGGCGCTTGCCCCGTACCGCCTTGAGTGCTCAGGTGCGGATCGAGCGGCCTCTTGTGCTGCCGTCCCCGCTGACATCTAATACCCCGGCGCCAATCGGGCGTCCTGCTTGGGCGAGGAGCAAGCATGATCAACTGGGATGACGCCCGCTTCTTTCTGGCCCTGGCACGGCGGGGCAGCCTGCGCCGGGCCGGCCTCGAACTCGGGGTCGATCAGGCCACCGTCGGGCGGCGGGTCAGCCTCTTCGAGCAGCAGCTGGGGGCCAAGCTGTTTATCCGCACCCCCAGGCACTATCGGCTCAGCCCACTGGGGGAGACGCTCCTGCCCCAGGCAGAGGCCATGGCACAGGCGGCCCTGGCCATGGATCGCGCGGCCAGCCTGGGGGAGCTGGAGGGGGAGATCTGCATCGCCACCACGGATACCCTGGCCCAGGGCTTCGTGCTGCCGGCCTTCAGCCTGCTGCGCCAGCGCCACCCCGGCATCCGCCTCAAGCTGCTGACCGCGGTCAGCGTGAGCGACATCCCCAATCAGGAGGCGGATCTGGCCATTCGCAGCCTGCGCCCCGAGCAGGGGGATCTGGTGGTCAAACGGCTCGCCACCATCAAGATGGGGCTCTACGCCTCCCCCGACTACCTGGCCCGCCGTGGCACGCCCCACTCGGGCCAGGCGCTGCATCAGCACGACCTGCTGCTCTTTCCCAGGGAGCTGGTGGCCCGCCACTGGCTGAGCCTGTGCGGCGAACCTCTCCATGAGCCCAATGTGGTGCTGCAGAGCAACGCCCAGCTGGTGCTGATGGAGGCCGCCCGCCAGGGCCTCGGCATAGCCCTGCTCTCCACCTTCCTCGCCGAGGAGGACCCAGGCCTGGTGCGCCTGCTGCCTGGCCAGCACGACCCCATCGACATCTGGATGGTGCTGCACCCGGATGTGCAGAAGACGGGACGGATGCGTGCCCTGGTGGCAGCCCTGGAGGAGGTGTTCCAGCGCCATCAGGAGACCCGGTCCCCTGCCCTCCCCGCCACCCCGGCCCAAACGCACACCGATTGAGCGGTTATGCCCCCCATACGGGGCACTTTCTTCGCAGCGAACCATGCTAGAGTCCGCCGTTGTTTTTTCCTTAAATAACGGGGCCTTACATGAAGAAGTTTGTTGTTTCATCCAGTGTCATTTTGATGGCGGTATTGTTGACAGCTTGTGCAAGCGAGTCGTCGCGCTCCCTGGAAGTGCCCAAAGTCGCCTCTTATCAGAGCCACTATCAGGGCACTCGCAGCCCCATCGCCGTCGGCAAGTTTGATAACCGCTCCAGCTACATGCGTGGCATCTTCTCCGACGGCGTTGACCGACTGGGCAGCCAGGCGAAAACCGTGCTGATCACCCATCTGCAGCAGACAGGCCGCTTCAGCGTGCTGGATCGCGACAACATGGAAGAGATCAAGGCGGAAGCCGGGATCAAGCAACAGGCCCAGCAGCTCAAGGGCGCCGACTATGTGGTCACAGGTGACGTCACCGAGTTTGGTCGCAAGGAAGTCGGTGATCATCAGCTGTTTGGCATCCTGGGTCGCGGCAAGTCCCAGATCGCCTATGCCAAGGTCAACCTCAACATAGTCAAGGTCACCACCTCTGAAGTGGTCTTCTCGTCCCAGGGCGCCGGGGAGTACGAACTCTCCAACCGCGAGATCGTCGGCTTCGGCGGCACCGCCAGCTACGACTCCACCCTGAACGGCAAGGTGCTGGATCTCGCCATCCGGGAAGCCGTCAACAACCTGGTGAGCGGCATCGAGACCGGCGCCTGGCGCCCGGCCCAATGAGGAGAGACGAGATGACCATGTCCAAGCTTTCCCTGCTGCTGGCCAGCGGCCTGCTGCTGAGTGCCTGTGCCCAGGCACCAAAGACGCTCTACAACTGGGATCAATACCAGGGGGTGGTTTACCAGCACATGCAGGGTGAGGACACCGGGGTTGAAGCCCAGATCGATGCGCTGGAGAAAAACCAGCAAGAGGCCAGCGCCAAGGGCCAGGCGGTGCCGCCCGGCTTCCACGCTCACCTGGGCATGCTCTATGCCCAGCTCGGCAAGGATGCGCAGACCCGCGAGCAGTTCGAGACCGAGAAACGCCTCTTCCCGGAATCGGCACCCTTCATGAACTTCCTGATGTCCAACCAGAAGGGGGCGACCCAATGACACTGCGCACTTTCCTTGCCCTGATGCTGGGCACCCTGCTGCTGAGCGGCTGCGCAAAGGGCCCCGGCTACGACTACGGCAACTTCAAGGAGAGCAGACCGACCTCCATCCTGGTGTTGCCACCGGTGAATCACTCGCCTGATATCAAGGCGGGGGCCAGCCTGCAGTCCCAGATCACCTACCCGCTCGCCGAGTCCGGCTATTACGTGCTGCCGGTGGCGGTCACCAACGAGACCTTCCGGCAGAACGGGGTGACCGAGCCGACGGACATCCATGCCCTGCCCATCAAGAAGCTCCACGAGATCTACGGTGCCGATACCGCGCTGTACCTCGACATCAAGGACTACGGCACCAGCTATCTGGTCATCTCCAGCGAGACCGTGGTCACCGCCAGCGCCCGCCTGGTGGATCTGCGCACCGGCAAGCTGCTGTGGGAAGGCAGCGCCAGCGCCAGCAGTGCCGAACAGCAGAGCAATTCGGGAGGCGGCCTCATCGGCATGCTGGTGGTGGCTGTCGTCAACCAGATTGCCAATACCATCACCGACAAGGGCCATGAAATCGCCGGGATCACCAGCATAAGGCTGCTCAGCGCCGACATGCCCAACGGCATTCTCCATGGCCCCTACTCACCGAAGTCCCAGACAAGGTAAGTCCCCCAGGCCCAGTACGACAGAGGGCGTCATGCCCTCTTATTCCGCTACCACCACCAGTTTGCCCTTCCCTTGCCATCGCATGTGACGTGATCGTCTATCTTGTTGATATTAGAGTTCATTTTTCGTGCACTGGTTGCTCAGCCCCCCAATTTCGTCTGGTGATGCCGGGCAAAATCAGTTACAAAAAGCCCCTCTTACCCTGGGAAACATCACCCCATGACTGGATCACTGTTGCGTACCCTGCCCCGCAAGTGGCTGATGCGATTCACTCTGCTCTGTCTGGTGCTTGCGGGGTTGGTGCTGGTGTTCAACTACACCTACCTCAGCATCAGGCACGACATGCGGCTCATCACCGCCAAGCAGCAGAACGTGTTCGAGGTGTTTTATCAGCGGGCCCGCATACTGGCGCCGGAGAAGCTGGCCAGCTTCATCGACAACAGCAGCATCAAGACCCCCATCTTCAGCGAAAACGGGGATGCGACTGCCTATGTCTATGGCTATGACCTCGCCACCCTGGCTCGCCTGGCTGTCATTCCCATACTGCCGCCCGCCAACCAGATGCTCAGCACCTACCAATATCTGCTCTCCTACCCCGAGGTCCTCAACCTCTACGCCTTCTATAACGATCGGCGCATCCTTGGCATGGTGGGCGACAAGCGGATGCTTCCGGGCGAGCTGCAGCCGGTCAACACCAACCTCAATGACATAGAGCCCTGGACCCACTATTTCGGCTGCGCCGCCTTCGCCGCCACCCATGTTCCCTGCAGCACGGATGAGGCTCAGGTTTCTGACATCTACACCGACACCTTCACCGGGTTGAAGACCATCACCCTCTACTTCCCCTTCGTCTTTTACGATCCGGCGCTAGCGGACTACCGCTATGGCCTGACGGGCATAGACATCGCCATCGACGAGGCATTCAAGGATGTGTTGCGCCCCTTCGAGAGTCTCAACCCGACCCGGACTGTCCTCTCCTTCGAGGAGGTGGAGCCCTGCCGCCCCTGGCATATCTGCCTTAATACCCGCTTCATGCGGACCAAGGCCGGCAACGACCTCTTTCTCAAGTGGTCATACAGCTACGGCGATGTCGTCCGTGCCGTGCTCTATGGCCCGGCCTTCAAGCTCTATCTGATCGTCCTGCTGCTGCTCATGCTGACGGGCCGTGGCATCTACGGCCGCCTGCGCACCCTGGCACTGACAGATCACCTGACCCGGCTACCGCGACGGGACATCCTGGAACAAGCCCTGCTGAAGGAATACGACTTCCTGATGCTGCTGGACATAGACAACTTCAAGTCCATCAACGACACCCATGGCCACGGGGTGGGAGATCTGGCCCTCGTCGCTTTCGCCCGTCATCTGACGACCAACATGCGCAAGGGGGACAAGGCCATCCGCTGGGGGGGCGAGGAGTTTATCATCCTCTACAAGGGGCTCAATGACAGGGCCAGCATGCGCCAGGCCGTGACCCGCCTGCTGGCATCACAGCTTCAGATCCCGGAGCTGCCCGCCCCCATCACCTTCTCGGCGGGCGTCATCCGTATCCGCGATTACCTGACCGTCGCCGAGGCCACCGATCTCGCCGATGCGCTGCTCTACCACGTCAAGCAGCATGGCAAGCACAACATCGCCTATTACCAGGGGCAGGAGATCAGGCTGATCCGAGACCCGGGCACCAACCCGGTCACCTGATCGGCTCGGCTTCTGCCGCGCCCCCTCTATCTGCTACCATCCCGGCCACGATCATTGTTCCCGTCACGGCCCTGGCCGCGATAACCCCACACTGGTGCCCTATGTCCATTGCCTCCTTTGCCGAACTGGCCCTCTCCCCCCGCCTGCAGCAGACCCTGAGCGATCTCGGTTATGCCGCGCCCACCCCGGTGCAGGCCAGCGCTATCCCCCTCATTCTGGCGGGGCGGGATCTGATGGCGGGGGCCCAGACCGGCACCGGCAAGACCGCCGCCTTCGTGCTGCCGCTGCTGGAGCAGCTGATGCAACACCCAGCGAGCGACGCCGTCCGCCCCATCCGCGCCCTGGTGCTGGTGCCGACCCGCGAGCTGGCGGTGCAGGTCTTTGAGAGCGTGGCGCGCTACGGGCAGGGCACTAGCCTCACCAGCGCCCTGGTCTATGGCGGGGTCAGCATCGCCGCCCAGGTGGAGGCGCTTAAAGCCGGGGTGGATATCCTGATCGCCACCCCGGGCCGCTTGCTCGACCATCTGCGCCAGGGGGCCCTGAGCCTTGGAAGCCTCCGCCATCTGGTGTTCGACGAGGCGGACCGCATGCTCGACATGGGCTTTATGGACGAGATCACCGCCCTGCTCAGACAGATACCGGCGGATCGCCAGACCCTGCTGTTTTCGGCCACCTGCGATGACAACCTGTTTGCCTTGAGCCGCGTGCTCTTGCGCGACCCCGAGCTTATCGAAGTGGCACCGCGCAACACCACGGCAGCCGAGGTGGAGCAGCGGGTCTATGCGGTGGATGGGGAGCGCAAGCTGGCGCTGGTGGAGCACCTGATCAAGGTGAAGGGCTGGGCCCCTGTGCTCATCTTCAGCCGCACCCGTCAGGGGGCCGACAAGCTGGCCCAGCAGCTCGGCAAGGCGGGCATCAATGCGCTCGCCTTCCACGGGGATCTGTCGCAGAGCGCGCGGGAAAAAGTGCTGCTGGAGTTTCGCGCCGGCACCTTGCAGGCTCTGGTCGCCACCGACGTGGCGGCTCGCGGGCTGGATATCAGCGATCTCAACTACGTGATCAATCTGGAGTTCCCCCATCAGCCTGAGGATTACGTCCACCGCATAGGGCGCACCGGCCGCGCCGGCAACAAGGGGCTCGCCATCACCTTGTTCAGCCCGGAAGATGCGCCCCTGCTGGAGAAGGTGGAAGCCGTGCTCGACACCCGCTTGCCCCAGCAGTGGTTCCCGGGGTTTGAGCCCGATCTCACCCGCTTCGACCCCGAGCCGCGCCGCAGCGGCAAGGGCGCCCAGAAGCAGAAAGCCAGAAAGCAGGCGCTCGCGGGTGGCAAGGGCCGCAAAGGCTGACCTCTGAGGCACTTTCGGGGAGCCAGCCGGGTGCTCCCCGCCTGGCACCTGGACCTGACTCCCCTGCACTCCCCGCCTTGCTCTCTCCCCTGACCAGGCCGCCCAGAGCGGCCCCTTTGCCACAATCTGCTACAAAAGAGGTAGTAAAGGGGCACACTCTGGCCACAAACCGGGTGTGCAATAGGGACATGGACAAGGAGAACCCCATGAAAACCGCATCCCTCCGCTGGACCCTGCCCCTGACCCTCACCCTGATCTGGCTGCTTGGCTTGACCCAGTGGCCCACAGGCCTCTGGCCCTGGCGCCATGAACTGCTGATCCTGACCGGCTTGCTTGGCCTCGGCGCCATGACCCTCTCTTTGCTGCTGGCCCTGCGCCTGCCGAGGCTAGAAGTCTGGTGCGGCGGGCTGGATCGCATGTTGCACCTGCATCGCAGCAGCGCCCTCTGGGCCAGCAGCACCCTGGTTGCCCACTGGCTGCTGGTGGAAGCGCCCAAGTGGGCCGTCGCCGCCGACTGGCTGACCCGCCCGGCGCGCCGCGGTGCTGGTGCTGGTGCTGGTGCTGGTGCTGGTGCTGGTGCTGGTGCTGGCAACGATGCCCTGTGGCACAGCCTCGGCAATACCCTGGGTGAATGGAGTTTCTATCTGTTGATCGCCCTGGTGGTGGTCAGCCTGCTTGCCGTGGTGCGCTACGAGCGCTTCAAGGTGGTCCACCGGCTGGCCCCCGTCATCTACCTGATGGGCTGGCTGCACGCACTCTGCCTGCTGCCGCGCATCGGCGTCATGACACCGGTCGGCCTGACCTTGCTCATCGGCGGCGGGTTGGGGGCCATGGGGGCGCTCTACTCCCTGTTTGGGCGGGTGGGCCAGAATGCGCGCCACCAGGGAACGGTGATCACTCTCACCCCTCTGGATGAACGTACCCTGGAGATCAAGATTGCCCTTGCCACCGCCCTTCGCCACTACAATCCGGGCCAGTTCGCCTTCTTCGACTTCGCCGGGCGCGGCGAGCCCCACCCCTATACCCTGGTGGACGTCTCGGCGGATGGCCTCACCCTGACACTGGCCGTGCGTGCCCTCGGGGATCACACCCGCTGGCTGCACCAGCACCTCAAGGTGGGGGATGGGGTCACGGTGACAGGCCCCTATGGTGCCTTCGCCCTGCCCGACTCTGCCCCCGCCCTCTGGATGGGCGCCGGCATCGGCATTACCCCCTTCGTCGCCTGGCTGGAGGCCTTGGTGCGCCGTGGTGAGACACGCCCCGGCACCACCTTGCTGCAATGCGCCCCCACCGCCGAGGCCGCCCCCTATCACGCCCATCTGGCCGAGCTGTGCCGCCGGGCCGGGGTCGACTACAGGCTGCACCTGGAATCCGAGCGCGGTCGGCTGGATCTGGCCGCACTCGGGGCGCGGCAACGGGCCCCCGTCTGGTTCTGCGGCCCCGAGCCCATGGCGCAGACTCTGGGTGCCCACCTGACATCGCCGCTGCATCGGGAGCTGTTTCGCTTTCGCTAACCTCAAGGTGAGGCGCATGGATTCAAGCGCATCATCAAAATGGGCCTCCCCGGGGAGGCCCTTGTCAGATCTGATGCACCTCGCTCAGGGCCTGTGCTGACATCAACAAGACTCCGCTCTATGACAAAGACCATCACTTGGGTATTGATGCATACGGAATGAATAAGCATCATCTCGCGGCCCTCTGGTCATGGATTCGGATGTTGTATGTCCTTTGAGAAAAAACACGGTGATTTCATCTTCAATGTGCAGGATCACCTGGTCACCTGTGAGCTGATCGGCCCTTTCAATGAAGAGGGTATGCTGGCGTGGGTTGCGGAGATAAAGCGCGTGGTGGAGAGCCTCGACGGGAAGCGCTTCTGCGCCCTGGTGGACCATCGCCAGCACCAGGGGGTGGTGCAGTCCGCACTGCACCATCTGCAGGATATTTATTCGTGGCTTGCCCAGAAGAACCTGGTGGCCATCGCCTCCCTCTATTCGGCCCAGGTGCTCCATCACATCGCCCTCTCCTGCATGTCCCCCATCCATCCCGGCCACATTCAGGGGTTCAACAACCATCAGGAGGCCATCGCCTGGCTTGATGCGCAGTATGATTCGGACTAATCAGCGAAAGCCATTCACCCCTCCCGCTCGTTGTGATGCACGGGGGAAGCGCTGGGGTGAGGGAAGGTAAATACCAGGGATTCGCTACCCTCAGCGCCAACCGGCCAGCGCAATAGGCTGGTGTCGAGCCTGTGAAGCCCAACATACGAGAACGATATAGAAGGCAATGCCCAAACCACGTAGGGACGATTAGCACAGCGTAATCGTCCGCATACCGCCGCGCCCCGAGTCATGGCAAGACAGACAGGAAACTCTGGGCTCCTGCGGCCTCTAGGCGACCCCTTATCGCGATCGTCCGAATACGCTTCGCTGGCAGCAGCCCCTCACCCTAGCCCTCTCCCGAGGGAGAGGGGATGACCCCTGCCAATTCCAAGCCCAGTTGCCAGACCAAATCAGAGACGCATATTTGCTCCCTTCTCCCCTCGCGGGAGAAGGGCTGGGGATGAGGGGGAGGTAGCAATAAGTCCCATCATGTAGGGTCGATTAGCGCAGCGTCCGCATACCGCCACGCACCGAGTCATGCCAAGGCTGGCAACCCCCTGGATTCCAATGGCCTATAGGCGGCTCCCCTTCGCGATCGTCCAAATACGCCTAGCTATTCGAACCAACAAACCTAAATAGCCACAATCGTATTGCGGCACATCACACCTTGAAGTTAAACAGCTTCAGATAAGGCATTTGAAAGAGTATGCTAATAAATGATTCAATATAAATCACCGCCGAGTATTTAAAGGACTAATATGGCTGACTATATAAATAGCAATATCCTTAGCCAATCTTATGTTCATGTGGAGCCAGAATGGCTTGCTTCTATTAGTGGTAAAGTCAAACAAGAAGAAATAGAAAAAATAAAAGAGATAATAACAACACATGCAAAAGAAAGAATGAAATTTTTTCTTTATGACAACGTTGATATTGAAGTCGTTTTTGAAGATGGCTCAATTAAAGCTAAGATAACAGCTTATGGTCATATTGGCGTATTCTTGCTTGCTTTAGGCCATGGAATAACAAATTACCCTGAATACAGTAATGGGATCAGAGCTATAGTTACTGATGTAGCAAAAATCAGTGAGCTTGTAAACTCAGAGATATTGTTTCAAACAAAATCAAAACATAAGCATGAAATTATAAGAATTGAAGCAAGAAAAGGGGTGATAGGCTCACTTCACAACATAAACAAAAAGATAAACAGCATCAGTGATAAAACAAAAAATCATAAAGATAACGATCCTTCACTCATCTACCAAATGATTCTTGATTTACATGAGGATATTCTTTCATTAATGGATAAAATCAATGATAAAAACGACAAGGAATTAATACGAACATCTTTGATGGATGGAGTGAAAAACATAAACCTAAAGGTTGGTGTATTTGATCTTTCTGATCCAGCGGCGAAACCAATACATTCCGAGATATTAAAGGAACGAACTAAATTAGTAAAAAACCTACAAGATTACAAGTGACAAATATCTATTTTTAAATGTAATAACAGTATAGTGCATTTATTTAGATAAAATTCCAATCTCATAAATAGTCAGCTTATTTTAAACAATTTAAAAGCAAGGGGGCTGCAGGGTAACGCAGTGAATATTACCACCAGCCAACAGTAATCGCTTTTTATTTCGCCCCGAGTATCGTGGGCAGGTATCATGATGGCACTGCCTGTTCAATAAACCGAGTGCCTCATAAAGAGCCCAACGCCTTTTAATTCTGGAGCCCCCTACATAGCTGTTCCGAATAGTAGATCACTGCACTCGTACCGCTTCTACAGGTGACATGGAGCACACATCGTCGCTGAGCCTTGTCACCTCAGGCGTTGCCGTCAGATTGCACAAATTTCTTACGCCACAAGGCTTCCGGCAAGATGTAGCAGTATTAGGATCAGTTATTTAGCACGAGAAGTAAAAAAACCACCCGTATGGCAGGTGGTTTTGATCGCTTCTTAACAGGGCGCACCCTGTGTATTCACCACTTGGCACGTATCACCCCAACGGCGGCGTCCGTGGCGGCACCCTGCGCTTGCTGCCGGTGGACTCGAAGGCCGAGGCGACGCGCAGCAGGTTATTGTCGTCATAGGCGCGACCGGCGAAGGTCAGGCCCACCGGCATGCCGATATCGGCCATGATCCCCATGGGGACGGTGACGGTCGGCACGCCGAGATGGCGAATGGCGAGGTTGCCGTTGGCAACCCAGATGCCGTTGCTCCAGGCAATATCGGCGGATGCCGGATTCACGTCCGCGTCAGCGGGACCCACGTCGGCCACAGTCGGGAAGAGCACTGCGTCGAGCTTGAGCCCGTCCATCCACTCCTCGAGATCCAGCTTGCGGGTCCGCTCCAGCCCACGCAGGCCGTCCGGCACTGTGGGGATCTCATCCCAGGATTTGAGGCCGCGCTTGGCCATATTGACGTACTCGTCCATGCCCGCCGCCAGATCCCCCTCGCGGTTCGGCAAGGTGCCCGGATCGTGGGGGAAGATCTTGGGGCCATCGACATCGGCGAGTTTATTGAGCTTGGGATCGCCGTTGGCACGCAGGAAGTCGTCAAAGGCCCAGCCGGAGAGCTCCCACAGCTCGTCGTTGAGAAACTCCGGGGTCACTATGCCGCGATTGAACACGGTCGGCGCGCCCGGTCTGTCCCCTTCGCAGTTGGAGACCAGGGGGAAGTCCACTTCGATGACTTCGGCGCCAGCTGCTTCCAGCGCCTGACGGGCCTCTTCCCAGAGGGCAATCACGGACGGGCGGGTATGGATGCGCTGGCCGGTCGGGCCGCCGATGCCGGGGTTTTCACTGGTGCCAGCCAGTTCATCCTTGTTGATAAACATGCGCGGCACCCCGAGGCGCTTGCCCTTGAGGGCATCGGGCTTGGCGGCGAGATCCAGATAGGAAGCCGGGCGCACTTCCGAGGCCTTGGGGATCTTGACCCAGGGCTGCAGGCGCCACAGATCCCCACGGGTGTCGCTATCGTCGGCGACCACTACATCGAGCACTTCCAAAAGGTCTGCCATGGTGCGGGCATAGGGCACCACCACATCCATGGTCGGGGTCAGGGGCCAGTTGCCGCGCACTGAAATCACGCCACGTGATGGTGTGTAGGCACAGAGGCCGTTGTTGGAGGCAGGGCCACGGCCGCTCGACCAGGTCTCTTCGGCGAGACCGAAGGCAGAGAAGCTGGCGGCGGTGGCGGTGCCGGCCCCGTTGGAGGAGCCGGAGGCAAAGGGCGCGGTCAGGTAGTCGGCATTGTAGGGGCTCTCGGCACGGCCATAGACACCGCGCTGCATGCCACCATTGGCCATGGGCGGCATATTGGTTTTGCCAAGGCAGATGGCACCGGCGGCGCGCAGCCGCTCCACGGTAAAGGCATCGCGCTGGGCCACCAGATCCTTGAAGGCCGGGCTGCCGGAGGCGGCGGTCAGCCCCTTGACCAGATAGCTGTCCTTGGCGGTATAGGGGATGCCATCCAGCGGCCCCAGGGTCTCTCCACGGGCACGGCGGGCATCGGAAGCTTGCGCCTCTTTCAGCGCATCGGGATTGGGCACCACCACGGCATTGAGGCGGGTTTGTGTCTCGGGGCCGTTGTAAGCCTCGATACGGGCCAGATAGGCCTTGACCAGTTCGACCGCTGTGGTGCGGCCCGATTCGAGCGCGGCACGCAGCTCGGCAATGGAAACCTCGGTCACTTCGATCATGGGGATCTCCTGTAAAAGGGTGACTGTTTGTCATGATGATCGCCGCATCGGCGCCTGCGACCATCAGGTCATCAAGAGATAAAACCCCACTGCGTGGGGTTTTGAATACCAACTGGAACCGGTTTACGACCCGTCGCGAGAGGTCGTCAGCAAGGTGAAGAGCAGCACAGGAACCGGAGCGTATAAACATACGTGAGCCCTCGGTTTCACATAAGCGAGCTGCACATAAGCCTCCAATAACTGCCTCGCAGCAGGATCGTCATCCGGTTCTTACTGGCCGGAGGGGATCTGCTGGGTAATGCAGTGGATATTGCCACCCCCCAGCAGGATCTCGCGGGCCGGTACGCCGATAACGGTGTGCTCCGGGAAGATCTCTTCCAGAATGCGCTGGGCTTCGCCATCGGTGGCGGCATCCAGCAGCGGGTAGACGATGCTGCCGTTGGTAATAAGGAAGTTCACATAGGAACCGGCCAGACGACCTTCTGCCTCGCGCGGCACACCGCTGCCGCTCTCGACGCCGGCGGACTCCTCTTCGGTGCAGTAGAGCGGGCCCGGCTGGGGCAGCTTCCACACTTTCAGCTTGCGACCCTTGGCGTCGACCGCCGCTTCAAGCACCTTGAGGGCGGCCAGGGAGCGCTCGTATTGCGGGTCAGTCTCGTCATCGGTCCAGTGCAGGGCCACTTCACCCGGGCGCACGAAGCAGCAGATGTTGTCGATGTGGCCGTCGGTTTCGTCCATGTAGACGCCCTCGTCCAGCCAGATAAAGCTCTGCACGCCCAGATAGTCGCGTAAGTAAGCTTCGATCTGATCCTTGCTCAGGTGCGGGTTGCGGTTCTCGTTGAGCAGGCACTCGGCCGTGGTCATGCAGGTGCCTTCGCCATCCACGTGGATGGAGCCCCCTTCCAGAATGAGCGGCGCGTCGTAGCGATCCATGCCGTGCTGCTCCAGCATCCGGGCTGCCACTTCCTCATCCTGATTCCAGGGGTAGTAGAGACCGCCCTTGTGGCCGCCCCAGGCGTTGAAGCCCCAATCCACCCCACGGCACTCGCCGGCAGCGTTGGTGACTATGGTCGGGCCTGTATCGCGGGCCCAGCAGTCATCGCTGTTCATCTCCACCAGGGTGACGTGGGCGGGCATGATGGCGCGGGCCTGCTCCATAAACTGTTCCGGCACCCCCATAAAGACAGGGGTGGCCTGACCTATGGCATCCGCCACCTTGGCGAAAGTGGCCTGCGCGAAGCGACCGGCCTCCCGCCAGTTGTCCAGGCGGAACGGCCAGATCATCCAGACGGCCTGCTGGTGCGCCCACTCGGCGGGCATGGTGAAGCCGTCGGCGGCCGGAATGGAGTTGATGGTCTTGATGCTCATCGCAAGGCTCCTTGCATGGATTGAGGCCCCCACCTTGACCTGGGAACCCTGGAAAAATAAGAGTGGGTCGCAGTGTAAGAAGTTGCGTGCCCATCCATCAAATGAATAGGATGGATTGTCCCATAAACACGGCGAATAATCCCCCCATGAAACTGCACCAGCTCGACCTCAATCTGCTGCTCGCCCTTGACGCCCTGATGACGCAAGGCAGTGTGACCCGCGCCGCCGAGTCGCTCTTTATCAGCCAGCCCGCCATGAGCCACGCCCTCAATCGCCTGCGGGCCTTCTTTGACGATCCGCTGCTGGTGCGCACGCCCCAGGGGATGCTGCCGACCCCGCGGGCCCAGCGGCTGCATCTGGGGGTGCAGCAGGTGCTGCGGCTGCTGGAGCAGCAGCTCTCCGAAGAGGAGCTGTTCGAGCCGCGCCAGTCGAAGCGCCGCTTCGTGCTCTGCACCACGGATTACGTGGAGTGCGTGCTGATCCCGCCCCTCATCCAGCGCCTCAGGAAGCTGGCCCCCGGGGTCACCATAGAGATCCGCATACTGCGCGACACCCTGCCGGAGGCGGAGCTGGCGAGCGGCGAGATCGATCTGGTGCTGGGGTTTGACGAGTACATGCAGGTGCCGGGCTATCTAGGCAAGGAGACCTGGCTCACCGAGCCCCTGGCCGGACTGGTGCGCGCCACCCTGGAGCTGGAGGAGGAGCGCATCACCCTAGCGCAGCTGATTGACATGCCCCACGTATTCCACTCGCCGCTGGGCACCTCGGAGGCGAGCCTGGACAGCTACCTGAAGAGCCTGGGCCATAGCCGCACCATCTCGGTCAACAGCCAGAGCTATATGTCCGCCGCCGCCATCGTCAGCCAGAGCGACCACCTCTTGGTGCTGCCGAGCATGGTGGCCGAGCTGCTCGCCAACCACTGGCCGCTGAAAAGCCTGCCCCTGCCGGCGGACGTGCCGGATTACCATCTCAACTGCGTCTGGCACCCGGTGCATGCGCAACAACCGGCCTTGATCTGGTTGAAGGCGTTGATGAAGGAGCTGGTGAGTCCTCAATAAAAGGGACATACAAACTGCGTCTGGCACACTCAATCACCATGCCCAACAGCCCGCCCTGATATGGCTGAAGGACCTGATGAAGGAGCTGGTGAGCCCTGACTAATCCCCCTCATCCCCAGCCCTTCTCCCGCGAGGGGAGAAGGGAGCAGAGACCTGGTCTGTGGAAAAATCTTGGCAACCAACAGGTGGACTCCTTTGCTAGCCTCGTCTCGACCAGCTCCTCGATCAATTCCCTCTCCCTCCGGGAGAGGGCCAGGGTGAGGGGAAGCGTTCACCTCGCCTCTGAGGCGACCGGCAGCTCCCCGCGGGCGATGGCGGCCAGCAGCAGGGCGTGATCTTCCCGGGTGCGCTGGCCATAGGCCACGGCGAAGTCGGCGATGGCCTCATCCATCACCTCCGACTTGCCGAGGTAGCCGGCGATCTGGGCCGCATCCCCGGACTTGGCATGGGCCAGCGCCAGGGCCCAGCCGCACAGCTGGCAATACTCGACGAAGTGGCGGGGCTTGACCATGCCAGGGGTGATGTCGATGCCCCCCTTCATGTCCCGCAGCTGGCGCACGTAGAAGTGACGGCCCCTGAGATCGCACCAGCCGAGGAAGATATCCGGCGATCCCTGGATCATCCGCTGGCCCCGCACCACCCGCCGCCCCTGGTTGCCGCTGTCGTCTTCCGAGGTGAAATAGGGGGCCAGCACCGAGGGTTGCGCCTCCTTGACCTGCAAGAAGAGGGGATCGTCATCGTCTGCGCCGGTCAGCAGGATCACCCAGCAGCGGGTGCCCACGCTGCCCACCCCCACCACCTTGCGCGCCACGTCCACGACCCTGTAGCGGCGCAGCAGTATGCGCCTGTCCTCCGGCAGAGAGGCGAGATAGGCCTCCAGCAACTCGCCGAGCACCTCATAGACGGCCTCCCCGTCCTCGGTGTGGGTCTCGCGGATGACGAAGGGGTGGAGTTCGCGGATCCTGTGCTGATCGTCCACCAGATCCGTCATCTTGCCGAGCACCTGCAGGTGGTTGCGGCCCCGGGCCTTGGCGAAGGTGGCCTTGACCCTTCTGTGGGCATCGACGGAGAAGGCATCGAGCACCGAGGCCTGTTCGATGTGATCGTACCAGACCCTCATAAAGCCCATCTTGCCGTATTCCCGCAGCTTGGTGCGGTAGCCGGTCGCTATCATCTTGGCCGCCTCCCGCTGGCGGGCGGCATCGGCCCCCAGGTACTCGGCCGCCACCAGGGCGCTGGCGGCCAGGCGCTTGAGATCCCACTCCCAGGGGCCGAGGTGGGTCTCATCGAAGTCGTTGATGGCCAGCACCAGGTTGCGCTCGGCGCTCGCATAGAGGCCGATATTGGCGACATGCATATCGCCACAGGCCTGGACCATGAGGCCGGAGTGGGGGGTGGCGACGAGATCTCCCGCCATGATGGCGGCCGCACCGCGCAGGAAGGCGAAAGGGGACTCCTGCATCCTGGCATGGCGCACCGGCACCAGCTGCTTCAAGCGAGTGGCGGCCTGGGCCTTGAGCACGGCGATGGGATCCCTGTCATAGGGTGCGGGCGGCAGCCAGGAGTGCGCTTCGCGAGGAAACTGTTCCCGCAGGGCCTTGCCGGCGGCGAACCGCTGCGCAATGGAGAGCCGTGGCGTGGTGAAGTGCGCCAATATAGCCCGAGACGTTGCCTTTCTGGTCATTCCCTTTCCTCCTGCCGATATCCTCACCATCAAGATGGAAGAGGGGGCAGGCAGGGGCAAGCAACGGGGACAAATATAGGGCCGGGGCCAGACCGGATTCAGTGCCTGGGGGTCAGGGCCGCCATCAGCTGGTCGACGACCGCACCCAGCAGGGCGCGGTCTGGATGGCACTGGGCGAAGGTCACCAGCCCCTGGATGTTGACCTGCAAGAAGGCTGTCAGGGTGGGGATGTCCCCCCCGGGGGCCAGCTCCCCCCGCTCGCTGGCCTGACGCAGCAACTGCGCCAGGTCGCTTTCCAGCTCGCCATAGATGACCTTGAAGCGCAGGTGCAGCTCTTCGTCCTGCTCCGCCAGCTCCATCAGGGTGCGGGTCAGCAGGCAGGAGCCCTGCAGGGCATCGTCCACCAGCTGGGTGAAGAAGGCCTTCAGCCCGGCCAGCGGGCTTGGCTGATCGAAGCAGCGACGGCGCTGGGCGCCCTTCTCCTGCACATAGTGATCGACCGTCGCCAGCAGCAGGCCCCGCTTGTTGCCAAAGGCGGCATAGAGACTGCCCGGGTGCAGCCCGGTCGCCGCCACCAGATCCTGCATGGTGGTCTTGGCATAGCCTCTGGCACGAAACGCCTCCATGGCGCTTCGCAGGACAAGGTCCCGATCAAATTCGGCACTGCGCATGGGATCTCCGCTGGCAAGGACCCGGCGTACCGGGGAACAGGGCGGCAAGTTTACCCCAGCAGGCAGGCAAGACCAATCCATGTTGAATGCTTGCTCAAAAAAGACTTGCGTACAAACCAAAAAACGTCTTGAATGCCCATTCAAGAATCACCCCCGAGGACGCTCTGCATGGATACCCTGTTTCAACCTTACCGCCTCAACGGCACCCTCACCCTCGCGAATCGCTTCATGATGGCCCCCCTCACCCGCTGCATGGCGGGCCCGGGACTGGTGCCGACCGCGCAGATGGCCGCCTACTATGGCCGCCGCGCCGACATAGGCCTCATCATCTCCGAGGCCACCATCATTCGCCCGGACGGCCAGGGCTATCCCAACACCCCGGGGATTTACAGCCCTGAGCAGATCGCAGGCTGGAAACAGGTCACCGAGGCCGTGCATGCCAAGGGAGGCAAGATCTTCGCCCAGCTGTGGCACGTGGGTCGCCTCTCCCACCCCTTCTTCCACCATGCCGAGGTGCTGGCACCGTCTGCGGTCGCCCATGAAGGCACAGTGCCGCGCATGCGCGAGCTGGTGTATCAGGTGCCCCGCGCCCTGACGGTGGCCGAGATTGGCCAGCTGGTCGAGGATTACGCCCAGGCCGCCGCCAACGCCATAGAGGCGGGCTTTGATGGTGTGGAAATCCACGGTGCCAACGGCTACCTCATCGACCAGTTCCTGCACCATTCGAGCAACCTGCGCACCGACCAGTACGGTCAGACCCCGGAGAACATGAGCCGCTTCGCCCTGGAGGTGGTGGACGCCATCAACGCTCGCATCGGCAGCGAGCGGGTAGGCCTGCGCCTCTCCCCCGGTGCCTATGTCCATCTGGCGGGCAGCCCAGCAGATCGCGCCGTGTTCGATCATCTGCTGGCCGAGCTGAACAAGCGTGACCTGGCCTATCTGCACCTCGGCATCTTCGATGACAGCCTCACCTTCGACTACCTGGATGGCCGCGCCTCCGACTACCTGCGCGCCCACTACGACGGCCACCTGGTGGGGGTCGGCAACTACAGTGCCGAGACCGCCGCCGAGGCGATCAAGGCGGATCGCTTCGACCTCATCGCCATCGGTCGCCCCCTCATCGCCAACCCGGATTACCTGAGCAAGCTCAAGGCCGCCGAGCCCCTGGTGCCCTACTCGGAGGCCATGCTGGCGGAATTGGTATAAACCGCGCCGCCCCCTGAGACAGCTCTGTGGCAGGCACCATGCTGTCGAAGCTGGTGTAAGTCGCCAGATCCGAGCCATACACAGGCCGGGCCGCCGTTGCCCGGCCAGCTTGTTCCTGACCAAGGATGGGATCCGCGCCCTGGCGCGGGTTTCCAATGTTTGGGCCCCTCTCCCGGGCCCTTTTTTGTACCCGTCTTTTGCCTCGGAAAATAGTTGCCATCAACAACCAGCTGGCTATATTGGTTGCAGGTAACAACCAGAAGGACACTCACAAGATGGATCCCCGCCCCCTGCGCGCCCTGTCACGGGAACTGGTACGCGAACTCGGCATGCTCTCCCAGCAGTGCGGCTCCCTGGCCCTCAGCCCCCTGGAGGCACACCTGCTCATCGAGCTGGAGAGCGGCCCCGCCACCAATCAGCAACTGGCCGAACGGCTGCGCATCGACAAGTCCAATGCCAGCCGCCCCCTGGCCCGCCTCGCAGAGCGGGAGCTGATCGCCTGGCAGCCCCACCCCTCGGACGGGCGCAGCAAGCAGGCGACCCTCACCGAGCAAGGATGCGCGCAACTCCATGATCTACATCGGCAGATGGATGAGGCCATGGCCGAGACCCTGGCCCAGCTCGCCCCCGAGGAGCGTGAGCGGCTCTGGGAGGGCATGCGCCTCTATCGCAGCGCCCTCTCCCGCGCCCGCCGCCAGCAGGGCTATCGCATCAGGCCCATAGCGCCTGAGGACAATGCCGCCATCGCCGCCGTGATCCGGGCCGTCTCCGCCGAGTACGGCCTCACCGCCGACAAGGGTTACGGGGTGGCGGATCCCAATCTCGACGCCCTCCATGAGACTTATCAGGGCGAGCAGAGCCGGTATTGGGTCATAGAGGGGCCGGACGGCGCCATTCTCGGCGGCGGCGGCATAGCCCCCCTGGCGGGGGAGACAGGGACCTGCGAGCTGCAGAAGATGTACTTCCTGCCCGCCCTGCGCGGCCTGGGGCTGGGGCGGCGGCTGGTGCTGCAGGCCCTGGCGGAGGCACGTGCCCTCGGATACCTGCGCTGCTATCTGGAGACCACCGCCGATCTGCGGGAAGCCACCAGCCTCTACGAGTCGCTCGGCTTCGAGCACCTGCCGGGCCCGCTGGGTTGCACCGGCCACGACGCCTGCGAGATCTGCATGGTGCTGGAGCTCTGAGCCGCCCCTGAGCCCGTCCCATCTCTTCTGCCCCTGTCACGGGAAAGAGGGGCAAAAAGAGACCCCGCCGCAGCGGGGTCTCTTGCATGGCGCCAGGGCAGGCCTCAGTGATCCTTGACCGCCGCCCCGGTTTGCCGCTCGGCGAGAAGCAGTGGCCGCCTTGCCCAGAAACCGGCGAGCAGGGAGCCCGAGAGGTTGTGCCAGACCGAGAACAGGGTGCCCGCCACGGCGGAGGCCGGGGTGAAGAACTTCATGGCGAGGGCCGTGGCCAGCCCGGAGTTTTGCAGCCCCACCTCGAAGGCGATGGTGCGGCAGATGCGCTCATCGAAGCCGAGCCATCGGCTCACCCAGTAACCCGCAGTGATGCCTATGCCGTTATGGAGGATCACCGCCAGCGCCACTATGGGGCCTATGGCGGCGAACTGGCCGGCATTGAGGGCCACGACGGTGGCGATGATCAGCACTATGGCCACCATGGAAACCAGCGGCAGCAGAGGCTCTAGCCTCGCGGTCAGGGAGTGCAGCCAGACGTTGGCCAGGACCCCGATGACCACCGGGATCAGCACTATCTTGAGCAGGCTCAGCAGCATGTCCAGCACGGGGACATCGACGCTCTTGCCGGCCAGCAGTTGCACCAGCAGCGGGGTGATGATCACCCCGAGCAAGGTGGAGAGCGCCGTCATGGTGATGGAGAGGGCCACATCCCCCTTGGCGAGGTAGCACATCACGTTGGAGGAGGTACCACCGGCGACGCTGCCCACCAGCACCATGCCCACGGTCAGCTCGGCATCGAAGCCGAGCAGCAGGCTGATCAGCAGGGCCGCCAGCGGCATCACGCTGAACTGCAACACCAGTCCCAGTCCGATGGCCCTCTTGTTGTTCACCACGTCGAGGAAGTTGGCGGGGCGCAGGGTCAGCCCCATGGCCAGCATGATGATGGTGAGCAGCGGCACTATCTGGGTCTTGAGGTCGACGAACAGCGCTGGCTGCCAGTAAGCCAGCACTGAAAACAGCAAGGCCCAGAGCGGGAAGAGGTTGGTAATGCGTCCAAGCATGGTGATCTCCTGATCTGAAATAGAACGCGGGCAAAAAAAGAAGGCCCGCGAGGGCCTTCTTTTATATCAGCTTTTGCCGTCTGGGGGCGCGCGTTATCAATGCTCGCGGGTCTGGCGGAACTGAACGTCCGGGTGACGCTCCTGGGCCAGGCGCAGGTTGACCATGGTCGGGGCTATGTAGGTGAGGTTGTCACCGCCATCCAGGGCCAGGTTGACCTCGTTCTTGCGCTTGAACTCCTCGAACTTCTTGACGTCTGTCCCTTCCACCCAGCGGGCGGTGGAGACGTTGACCGCCTCGTAGATGGCCTCGACGTTGTACTCGCTCTTCAGACGGGAGACCACCACATCGAACTGCAGCACACCGACGGCACCGACGATAAGATCGTTGCTGATGAGCGGGCGGAACACCTGCACGGCGCCCTCTTCGGAGAGCTGCACCAGCCCCTTGAGCAGTTGCTTCTGCTTGAGGGGGTCGCGCAGGCGGATGCGGCGGAACAGTTCGGGGGCGAAGTTCGGGATGCCGGTGAACTTGAGATCTTCACCCTGGGTGAAGGTGTCGCCGATCTGGATGGTGCCGTGGTTGTGCAGGCCTATGATGTCACCGGCGCAGGCTTCGACCGCCTGCTCCCGGTCACCGGCCATGAAGGTGACGGCATCGGAGATGTTCACGTCCTTGCCGATGCGCACGTGGCGCATCTTCATGCCCTTGGAGTAGGTGCCGGAGACGATGCGCATAAAGGCGATACGGTCCCGGTGTTTCGGGTCCATGTTCGCCTGGATCTTGAACACGAAGCCGGAGAACTTCTCCTCGGTCGCCACCACTTCGCGGCTCTCGGCCTTGCGCGGCATGGGGGACGGCGCCCAGTCGGTCAGGCCATCCAGCATGTGGTCGACACCGAAGTTACCCAGCGCAGTACCGAAGAAGACCGGGGTCATCTCGCCGGCGATGAAGGCCTCGTGATCGAACTCCGGAGAGGCGCCCTGCACCAGCTCCAGTTCGCCGCGCAGCTGGGCGGCCAGATCTTCACCTATGGCGGCGTCCAGCTCCGGGTTGTTCAGCCCCTTCACCACCCGCTTCTCCTGGATGGTGTGGCCCTGACCGGTCTGATACAGATAGGTCTCGTCCTTGTAGAGGTGGTAGACCCCCTTGAAGGACTTGCCGCAGCCGATGGGCCAGGTGATGGGGGCGCACATGATCTTCAGCTCGCGCTCCACCTCGTCCATCACTTCCATGGGATCGCGCACTTCGCGGTCCAGCTTGTTCATGAAGGTGAGGATGGGGGTATCCCGCAGCCGGGTCACTTCCATCAGCTTGCGGGTCCGGTCTTCGACGCCCTTGGCGGCATCGATGACCATCAGGCAGCAGTCGACCGCGGTGAGGGTACGGTAGGTATCTTCGGAGAAGTCCTCGTGACCCGGGGTATCGAGCAGGTTGACCAGGCAGTCCGCATAGGGGAACTGCATCACGGACGTAGTGATGGAGATGCCGCGCTGCTTCTCCATCTCCATCCAGTCGGATTTGGCGTGCTGACCCGAGCCACGGCCCTTGACGGTACCGGCGCGCTGGATGGCCTGTCCGAACAGCAGGACTTTTTCGGTGATGGTGGTTTTACCCGCATCCGGGTGCGAGATGATCGCAAAAGTGCGTCTCTTGGAGACTTCACTCAGAAATTCAGCTGACATAATTCGACGTTCTTCTATTGAGCGGCGGCCTGGAGCCACCGTGGGAATAAATGCGGGACAGCACCTTGGGATCAGGGCTCCCATGCAGACAACGACGCCACGCAGCCGGGTCATGGAACCCGCAGGTGGAAAAAGGAGGAGCGCTGCGTTACATGGGCCTTCTCGCCTGAGTCAAAGCAAAATTGCGCGACATTATACCCGCGCGAGTGAAAAATACCCAGCCCGGCATGAGGGGCTAGAGGGCGGTTCGGGATCAGGCCGCCTTCACCACCCGGTTGCGCCCCGCCAGCTTGGCGCCGTACATGGCCTCGTCGGCCCGGCGGATCAGCTCCCCGAGATTGTCATCCTCTGCCTTGTACTCGGCACAGCCGATGCTGACGTGGATGGGGTGATCCTCAGGCACTCCCTCGATGACGAGGCGGGAGACCGCAATCCTGACCCGCTCCGCCACCTCGGCCGCCTCCTCAAGCTCGGTATCGGGCAGCAGCACCAGGAACTCCTCGCCGCCGTTGCGCCCCACCCTGTCCAGGCTGCGCAGCTGATCCTCGATGCACTGGGCCACGGCGGTCAGCACCAGATCGCCGACGTGGTGGCCCAGCCGGTCGTTCACCTTCTTGAAGTGATCTATGTCCAGCAGCAGCACGCACAGGGGCTTGCCGCTCTCGCGTGCCTGGCTGAACCATTTGCGCCCCTTGGCCTGGATCTGACGCCGGTTGTGGATGCCGGTGAGCTCATCCGTCATGGCGAGGTGCTGCATCTTGCGGGTGCGGCTGCGCTGATAGAGCACCAGTACCCCCATGACCAGCAGCGACAGGACCACCACCAGATATTGCCAGTAGCGCCGCTCCTGCAACTGCTTGAGCTTTTCTGCCTGCAACTGCTGGCTGGATCTGAGGGTCTGGTTCTCCAGCTCCTTGCGCGCCAGATCGAACTCGAAGCGCATCTGCAGGGCCCGCTGCTCCCGCAGCCGCTGATCCAGTGCATGACGGGTCTGCACGAAGGCCTTGAGGCTGGCCAGGGCCTCCGCGATCCGTCCCTGATGTTCCAGCACCCGGGCGCGCACCTCGTGCACCCAGGCGAGGAAGCGCAGGTTCTGCTCCCGGGCAAAAATCGGCTCGGCCTCGTCCAGGTGCCGCAGCGCCTCGGCCGGTTTGCCCATGGCATCCAGCGCGGTGGCCATGACGATGTGCCAGTGGCCTAGAGTCACGCTGTCCGCCCCCTCCCCCTGATGCAGCAAGGTGGCGGCCTGCTCCAGCTTGGCCATGGCCTGCGCCGTCTTGCCCTGCCTGAGCAATATGGTGGCCAGCTCTATCCTGCTCCAGGCCAGCACACCGTCCTGCCGCTGCGCCTCATAGTAGCGCTCGGCCTCCACCATCAGGGGCAGCGCCTTGTCGTACTCTGCGGTGTCCACATAGAGCAGCCCCTGCTGGGTGTGGATATCCACCAGCCGCTCCTGATCCCCCAGCGTCCGGTAGTCGTGCTCCAGCTCCTGGAAATAGCCCTCGGCCCGCTCGAAGAGTCCCATCCGGCGATAGGCATTGGCGATCCTGGCCAGCACCTCGCGCCCCTTGCTCTCCAGCCCCAGGGTCTCGTAACGGCGATGGGCATCGATAAGCTCCATCAGCCCTTCGGCCAGCTCCCCTTGGTAGGAGTACATCTCCCCCCGCAGGCTGAGGATGTCGGCCCGTTGCCGCTCATCCCCCAGCCTGCGCGCCAGGGTCAGGGCCGCGTCGTAGTCCTGCCGCGCCTCGTCCATGTTGCCGAGCAGTTGCTGATGATAACCGCGACAGGCGAGCAGGCCGCTCTCGGTGACCCTGTCCTTGCGGCCCCTCACCTCAGCCAGCGCCTTGTCGGCAAACTGCACGGCGCGCAGGAACTCCTCGTCCCGCTCGCTCGGCTGGGCCCAGCACTGCAGGCGGGCGATGCGCCCCTGCACCTCGGGCGGGTAGTCATCGACGTGAGCAACCAGGGCGGCGACACGGTCGCGAAATACCTGCAGGGGCGGGGCATCATCTTCCAGCTGCTGCAGCTCCAGGGAGAGCGCGGGCTCGGTCAGCCGGGGGTACACTCCGAAGGCGGGTGTCACTCCCAGCCATAACAGCAGGCTAATGCCCGTCAGGATCTTCATGCAGATTCAGTCTCCCCGTTCGATGGCCCGGACGCCGTGCCCACCGCCCCAATCATATCCCTCCTTGTCATGGGCGCACAGCCACGGCATGCATTGCCGTGTCAGCGCTCACTCCTGCTATCTCATTCTTTACAGAAGGAAAGTCTGCATCGACTATAAGCGAACTGACACAAGGGAAGGGATGATGAATGACCTACGAGGAGCTGCGGGAGGCTTACGACAGGTTATTGCTGGAGAACGAGCGCCTCAAACGCATCGCGGATGACGCACGGGAGAAGCTGGATGCCGCCATGGACGGCACAGGCCTGTGCATCTGGCAGAACCATGTTCCCACCGGCAAGCTCATCATCTTCAACCGGCGCTGGGGATCCATGCTCGGCTATCAGCCCAAGGAGCTGTCCGCCCACTTCGACATCTGGCGTGAGCATCTGCATCCGGAAGACAGGGAGCGGGTGCTGCAGGCCTTCTTCGACCACCTGGAGGGCAAGAGCCCCTTCTATCAGGTGATGCACAGGATGATCGGCAAGGATGGCAAGACCACCTGGGTGCTGGACCGCGGCCGGGTGGTGGAGCGGGATGAAGAGGGCAACGCCGTGCGGGTGATGGGCACCCACATCGACATCACCCACGAGAAGGAGTACGAGCAGCAGCTGGCCCTGCTGGCCCACCGGGATCCCCTCACCGGCCTGCTCAATCGCACCGCCATGCACCGCCAGTTCCCCGGGGAGCACAGGGCCATCTGCTTCATCGATCTGGATGACTTCAAGCAGGTGAACGACAACCTGGGCCACCGCGCCGGCGACGAGCTGCTGGTGGCCATCAGCCAGCGCCTGCGCGCCTGCTGCGGCGACGACATCCGGCTGGGTCGGCTCGGGGGGGATGAGTTCGTGCTGCTGCTGCCCTGGCCCAGCGAGGATCCAAGGACCAGCCACCTGGCCCGTCAATGCGTCGACACCATAGCCACCCCGTTCGAGCTGCCCAATGGGGAGGCGGCCGTGGGCATGAGCATGGGGATAGCGGCCATCCGGCCCCAGGATGACTTCAGCACGGCGCTGGCCCGGGCCGATCAGGCCATGTACAGGGTAAAGCGCAGCGGCAAACGGGGATTCTATATCGCCAGGCCGAGCGGCCAGCCGCTGCTGGATCAGGATCAGGTCAGCGAACGGGGCCTCTACCACAGGCAAGGTGGCTGACGCCGACCTGCCCCTAGCTGCGTTGCCAGCGCCTCAGCAGCCGGCCCCGCAGGCCACAGTCCAGCAACCAGCTGTTGTCGAACACCCGCAGGATGGCCGACTTGGCGTGCCTGGACATGGCGACGGCGTGGAAGCGGGTCTGCTGCGCTCGCCGCCGGTTCATCCGATCGAGCAGGGCATGGGGCAGGCTCTGGGCGATGAAGTCGGAGATCACCAGCACGTCCGCCTTGGCAAAATCCGGTTGCTCCAGCTGCACCAGCGCCTGCTCCAGGCAGGGCACCAGATCGGTGCCACCGTGGAAACTCATGGAGAGGAAGCGCTCCGCCTTGTCCAGCCCCGTGTCTGCGGTGATCTCCAGGGTCGCCACCTCGGTGGAAAATAACATTAGATAGCAGCCCCGCTTCTCGTCCATCGCCAGCTTGAGCAGGGCGAGGAAGAGCGCCTTGGCGCACTCCTCCGGATAACCCCCCATGGAGCCCGAGGTATCGACGCAGACGATGAAGGGGCCCCGCGGTTGCACCTCCTGCCCGCCCTGCTCCGGGGAGCGCTGCATCAGCCGCTGGCGCGGCAATGTGCCCCGAGACTGATAGCTCAGCAGGCGCCGCTCCAGATAGCGGCGATAGAACTCCAGCTCCAGCTCCGGCAGGGCCAGCATCACAGCCTCGCTCGGCAAGAGCCGCATCAGATCGCTGGCCGGGTGCACCCCCACCAGATCGTCAGGCACGTCGTCGGTCTGCACCTCTTCCAGCTCGTGCATGGGCACAGGGGGCAGCGTCCGGGTGTCGGTCCGCCGATCCCGCTCGCTGCGCCCCAGCAGCGCCGCTATCTCCCCCAGCAGGGGTTCGCGCTGCAACATGCGGGCATATTGCTGCACCAGCACCAGGCTGCGCTTGTGCCAGCTGCCCTGGGCCAGATCCCAGAGTCCACCCGCCGAGATCTGGTGCGGGTCCAGGGCGTCGGCCAGGGTCCTGTTCGCCAGCAACTGATCTTCTATCTCCTGGCGCTGCTTCTCCCGCTCCGCTTCGGCGATCTGCTGCTGCAACTGCAGCAGGCTACCCACCAGGCTGGCCCGCCACTTCTCCACGAACAGCTGACGCAGCCCCTCGGTCGGTTGCACCATGATCTGGCGCACCAGGCTGCGGGCATCCCCGGCGAAGGGGCTGTGCTGCTCCAGCGCCTCCAGCAGGGCCGGCAGCCGCCCCACCAGCTCGGGCAGGGGCAGCAATCTGTGGGACTGATAGAGCAGGTACTCTCGTTCGAGGGCCACCGGCACCGGCTTGTGGCGCATCTCCTCGCCGAGCTGCTCGCTCCAGTGCTGGATGCGTTTTTTCAGCAGCTTGCCCTGCAGCGGGGAGCGTTTGAGGAATTCGGAGATCTTGGGGGTGGACGCCAGCAGCAGTGCCATCTCCCCCGCCAGCTCCCCCTCACCTATGAGGAGCCCCAGATCCATCATGCCGATCTCTAGCATGGGCACTTCCTATGCAAGGGACGCACAAAGCCATGCTGCCGGTACGGCAAGCGGCCAGGCGCTTGGGGCCACGTCAGTCCAGAGAGCATCAGGCATCCAGCCTGGGCAGGCGATCCCGCCACTGCTGCAGCTCCTCGCCCAGCCGCTCCAGATCCCGGTTCAGCACGAAGAAGCTGTCCTCCACCTGACGCAGCCAGTGCTCCCCGACAAAGAGATGGGGCTGGTGACGATCGAACAGGCTGCGCTGCCCCTTGAGGCTCTGCTGCACCCGGACAACCTGGCTCGCCAGCTCACCGAGCTCGGCCTGCCAGGGTGCCGTCACCACCTCGGGGATGGGGGTTCGCTCCACCAACACCAGGGGCACGGGCTGGCGCTGGACATCCAGCACGTGCAGCCGCAGCTGTTCGTCGAGCACCAGCTCGTAGTGCCCCTCCTTGGGGTTGCCAAGGGGCCAGCCCACCAGCGCCTCCCCATTGGGGTGCCAGTGGGAGAGCAGGGTTCGATCGAAGGTGAGGGTCTCGGTCAGCCGCTCGGGATCCCCCCCATCCAGGGGTGCCGGGGTGAGCAGCTGGAAGTGCACCTGCTTGCCGAAGGGTTTGGCGTTGGCCAGCGGCAACTCGATGCCGCGGGCGCGGCGGCCGAACCACTGCTTGCGCTTGACCGCCTTGCAGGCGAGGCGCTGGGCGACGGCCCCCCTCAACTGCTTGAACCGCTCGCGCAGGGCCAGCAGCTCGCGGGTCAGCACCAGTTGCTGGTAGCCGTAGAGACGGGAGAACTCGCCGATCATCTCCAGCAAGGCGGTGCGGGAGGCCTCGTCGTGCCAGAGGCAATCCTTGAACAGCAGCAGATCCAGCGGGGCCACTTCGTCGCGGCCGTTGAAGAAGGCGCTCGCCTTGATCAGCCTCACCGCCTTCTTCCAGCGCCGATCCGACACATAGCAGCCGTGACCCAGCTGGCTGTCGAGCTGCTGGCGCAGCTGGTAGATGAGCTCGAAGCAGGCGTCGGGCAGGCGCACCTGCTCGATCTCCTCCTGCCAGGCGTCGTACTCCTCCCCCCGGATCTGCACCGAGGGGGGCAGGTTCTGGTGGGATTGGCCATCGCTCGCCAGCATGGCCTGGAAGTTGGATTTCTCCTGCACCCTGTCCATCCAGATCCGCACCAGCATGCGATCGTAGAGCGCCTCCAGCCCGCTGTCCGGGGCGGGCAACTCGTTGGAGGCGGTCACCAGCAACCGCATGGGAATGGGGTGCTGGCTGTCGCCGTTGCGGAACTGCCGCTCGTTGATGGCGGTGAGCAGGGTGTTGAGGATGGCCGGGCCCGCCTTCCAGATCTCGTCGAGGAAGACCACCTCGGCCTCCGGCAGGTAGCCGTGGGTCAGCCTCAGGTACTTGCCATCCTCCTTCAGCGCCTGGATGGAGAGGGGGCCGAACACCTCCTCCGGCGTGCTGAAGCGGGTCATCAGGTATTCGAAGTGGCGGGCATCGTGAAAGGCGAGCTTGAGGCGCCGCGCGATCAGGCTCTTGGCGATGCCGGGTGGGCCCAGCAGGAAGACGCTCTCGCCACTCAAGGCCGCCAGCAGGCCGAGCCGCAGGGCATCCTGGCGCTCATAGAGCCCCTCCCCGAGGGCGGCCAGCAGCCGTGGCAGGCGCTCATGGATGGGGGTGGCACGAACAGTATTCTGGGCTAAAGGCGGCATAGGCACAGTTCCGAAGCTTGTATTGTCATCAGTGTCCGCGGGGTCCGGCCTCAGGCCCCGCCTCACTGTCATGGTCTGTTGAATCTGTTCATCCCGCGATCGGGGTCGGGATCCTGCACGGCCCTGGCGGGACAATCCCGGCACGCAAGGGGGTGCAGCAAAACCTGCGAGAGTGTACTCTGCGCATCAGAATTTACCCCAACGCAGATCAAGAGTGAGCCTTCGCATGCAAGATCCCCTGCTGGACCCACTGCGTCAGCGCATCCTGGCCAGGATGGGCATCCCCCTCTGGCAACTGAGAGCCCGGGGCCTGCCAGGCAAACCGGCAGAAGCTGCTACAACCCGGCAGCCGCCGGTGACCCTGGCGGCAGAGGATGCGGCGACCCCACGCCAGCCGCTGGCGGTGCCGACCGGCAAGCTGTGGCTGCAGGCCGAGGCGCTGCCCGCGCCCTCCCTGCTCGGGGATATCTGCCAGTGGCTCGGCATAGGCACGGACGAGGTCTCCTTGCTCGGCGAATTGCCCGAGGGGATGACGCCCCCCCTGCTCTGGCTGACGGCCCCGGATCCGCGCTGGCCCCATGCTCTCGTCTGCCCGCTCAAGCCCAGCGCGGCGCACAAGCGCGCCCTGTGGCAGCAGTGCCGGCAGCGCCAGCCCGGTTGAAGCGGCCAGCCGCCAAATCCCTTGAAGCCACGACCATGGCATGACCATGCCGTCCGTCGCAAGTCCGAATCCCGTCCGGAGTAACCATGTCTGACCTCTTGCCCAGCTTTCGTCCCCTGCTCGAATCCGATTTCGATGCCATCTACCCCATAGAGCAGGCCGCCCACCAGGAGCCCTGGAGCCAGGTCAACCTGCTCTCCTGCTTCGGGCCGCGCTATCTCAATGGCCTGATGCTGGTGGAAGGCCGCCCCGCCGGCTTCTATATCTCGGATCTGGTGGCGGGAGACAGCTCCCTGATGAACATCTGCGTGCACCCCGAGTTTCAGGGCAAGGGGCTGGGCCGGGCGCTGCTGAAAGAGTATCTGGCCCGCAGCAAGGGGAAGGGGGCCGAGGCCTGGTTCCTGGAGGTGCGGGCGGGCAACCGCACCGCCATCAGCCTCTACGAGAGCGAGGGGTTTGCCGAGTATTGCCGCCGCGCCGACTACTATGGCACCGGCCAGGATCGGGAAGACGCCGTGCTGATGTCCCGCCTGTTCGACTTCGGCTGATTCCCCGGCTTGGGCCAGGAGGCCATCCGCAACGGACAAGGGGACTATACCGTCCCCTTGTCGCTCTCTCATCCCGACACCCCGGTCGCCCCTCAGGGCAGGGGGGCATTGTCGATGGCGGGATCCTCCAGGCTGAGGGTGACCCTCAGCACCGCCTCGAAGGCCGCCCCCGAGAGCGGCATGAAGAAGCCGCGCCCGTAGGTGACGCCGGGCATCCAGATCTGCTGGATATCCACCACCACCTTGATGGGCCTAAGCGGCTCCCCCGGTCGCTGCACATAGATGCCGGGCGCTGTCGCCACCTGCGGGAAGCGCCGCAGTATGTGCTCGCTGCCATCCCCCGCATCCGGGTTGAGCCGCACCTTGGCCAGCCCCGCCAGGGCGGATTGCATCTCGGGGGCGCGCCACAGCTCGCTATTGAGTGCCTTGCAGCGTCGGCATTTGGCGCGCTCTATCACGTAGAGCAACGGGTATCCTTCCCTGAGCGCCAGCCGCTGCGCCTGCTCATAGCCCTCGGCCCCGCTCAGCCAGGGATTGTCCTGCCCCTCGGATCCACCAAGGACAAACCAGAGTGCACCGGCTCCCGCCAGCAGCAACAACATGCCCGTCAACAGACTCTTGACTCCGATCCCCATGGCGCACCTCCCTGAATGAATCCGACCCTTGCCCTTATCATGCCTGACTCTCCCTGAGTTGACGACTTTGTGATCCAGGACAAATGGCGCACACTTGTAAGCTGTAATGTTAGAGTTTAAACTCCAGCCCCGATTTTAGTGCCCCTGCGGGCGCACAACTGTTACTTGAGGATGATTTAGATGTCGCAGCTTCATCTGGTTAGAGTGATGCGTGAGCGTATTGCCCGCCTTGGCAACAAGGCCGCCCTGCGCGTCCAGCAGGATGGCCAATGGCGCGCCATCGGCTGGCGTACCCTGGGACAGGCCATGGACTACTGTGCCCAGGCGCTGATCCGCGCCGGCCACCAGCCCACCGAGATGGTCGGCATCTATGCCCGCAACATGCCGGAATGGACCCAGGCCGATCTCGGCATCCTGGCCGCCCGCGGCGTCAGCGTGCCCATCTACCCCACCAGCACCCTGGATCAGTTGCGCTACATAGTGAAGGACGCCGGCATCAAGCTGCTGTTCGTGGGGGAGCAGCCCCAGTTCGATCAGGCGCTCCTGCTGCTCGAGAGTGGCGAGATCAACCAGATAGTCACCCTGGACGGCACAGTCGATCTGCGCGGCTGCGAGCAGGCGAGCCACTTCCAGACCTTTCTCTCCTCCGGCAACCATCAGCCGAGCGAGCTGGCACTGCGGATGCGTGAACAGCACTACCGCATGGATGATCTGCTGACCCTGATCTACACCTCGGGCACCACGGGTGAACCCAAGGGGGTCATGCTCGACTTCAACAACATCGCCGCCTGCTTCGAGATGCACGACCGCCGCCTGGATCTTGGCGAGCAGGACGTGTCCCTCTGCATGCTGCCGCTCAGCCACGTGTTCGAGCGCGCCTGGAGCTACTACGTGCTCTATTGCGGCGCCGAGAACGTCTATATCCGCGACCCGCAGAAGGTGATGGATGTCATCGGCGAGGTGAAGCCGACCGTGATGTGCGCCGTGCCGCGCCTCTACGAGAAGGCCTACGCCATGATCCAGGCCAAGCTGGCCCAGGCCCCGCGCCTGCGCCGCGCCCTGTTCGGCTGGGCCACCGGCGTCGGCAAGCGGATGGTCGCCACCCGCCAGGCCGGCAAGTCCGCCTCCCCCCTGCTCTACCTGCAGCTGGCCCTGGCCGAGCGGCTGGTGTTTCGCAAGCTGCGTGCCCGCTTCGGCGGCCGTACCCGCTTCCTGCCGGTGGCGGGCGCTCGCCTCGCGGACGACGTCAACCTCTTCTTCCAGGCCATGGGGCTCAACCTCAAGTACGGCTACGGCATGACAGAAACCACGGCCACCGTCTGCTGCTACGAGGACAGCCAGTTCAAGCTGGGATCCATCGGCACCGTCATGGACGGCATAGAGGTCAAACTCGGCGAGAACAACGAGCTGCTGGTGCGCTCACCCACAGTGATGCGCGGCTACTACAACAAGCCGGAGGCCACGGCCGAAGTGATGACGGCCGATGGCTTCCTGCGTACCGGCGATGCCGGCGAGCTGGACGACGAGGGCAACATCTACTTCACCGAGCGTCTCAAGGAGCTGATGAAGACCTCCAACGGCAAGTACGTGGCGCCGCAGCTGGTGGAGGGGACCCTCGGCAAGGATCGCTTCATCGAGCAGATCGCCATCGTCGCCGACGCCCGCCACTTCGTCTCGGCGCTGATAGTCCCCTGCTTCGAGTCCCTGGAGGAGTACGCTCGCTCCATCAACCTGCAGTACCAGTGCAAGACGGAGCTGCTGCGCCACTCCAAGGTGGTGGAGTTCTTCGAGGCTCGGATCGCGGATCTGCAACAGGAGCTGGCCAAGTTCGAGCAGGTGAAGAAGTTCACCCTGCTGCCGAGCGCCTTCTCCATGGAGCTCGGGGAGATCACCCCCACCATGAAGCTGCGCCGCAAGATCATCGAATCCAAGTACCAGAGCGAGATCGAGGCCATGTACAGCCATGTCTGAGCCCAGCCACGGCTGATCCCTCATCTGGCATGAAAAAGCCGCTCATGGAGCGGCTTTTTGCTGTCTGCCTGCCACTCAGGGCAGCTTGACCAGGGGTTGCTCCCGCAGCTCTGTGGGGCGGCCGGCCTGGATCTTATCCACCTGGGCCAGGGCCTGCTTCACCTCCTCCCCATTGCGCAGCAGGCGATAGGTCAGATCGAAGGTCTTGGTCTCCCCCGGCTGGATCCTGGGAACCAGCCCCAGCGGACGCTGGTACTTGGTGCTGTAGGCATAGCTGGTGCCGGGCTCTATGCCGGTCACATAACCCTGAGCCCGGGTGTCTGTGTTCTTCCACAGGGTCAGCACAGGCAGCTGGTGCGTGTTGTAACCCACAGCCACCCCGACGTTGCCCGCTTTGTTGTTGAGCACCGCCAGGGTATTGCCCTCGGCATCGCTGTAGGGCACCAGGTTGAACACCATCTCGTCGAAGCCCTTGGTCGGCCCCAGGTAGGTTTGCCAGCCCTTGAGCCCCGCCTTGGCGTAGTCGTTGAACGGGGAGATCTGCTTCACCGGGGTACTGACCCGCGCCCCCTCCTCCAGGATGGGCGCCCCGAAGTTGCCGTGATAGATGATCTGGTACTCGTTCTCGTAGTCGGCGTGGTTGGTCAGCTTGTCCTGCAGGGCAAACTCCGCCTGACCGGGAACCACGCTCAGCTGGGTCCAGGTGACCAGCTCGCTCATCTTGAAGGTGCGCTCGTCCACCCGGCCCCGCACGTGGATGGCGTGGGGCGGCTCCTCATCCACTGTCACGCTGACCACTGAGGCCGGTATGTTCTGCACCCGGCCGTGCAGGCTCTTGAGGCGGCCGTCGTCATCCACCCCGGGGTGGCCTGTCCACTCATAGCCGCAACGTACCAGCATCTCGTTGAAGCCATCGAGCCAGCCGAGACCGGCGCGGCTCTCCAGATCGATGAAGGCCGGGTTGACCACCTCCTTGACCGGCGAATCCCAGCCGAGGCGCACATCGGCCCCCTTGACCTCCTTGATCCCCATACCACGGGTCGGCACCAGGGTGATCTTCATCACCCCGTTGTCGACGATGAGCAGATCCACCCCCTCCTGACGCCCGCCGTGCAGGCGCTTCTTCTCGATGGAGAAGGGTACCGGACTCTTGATCCCCAGCTTGTCGCTGGTGATCTTCCAGTCCCCCACATCCAGCCCCTGCTGGGAATCGGTCAGCAGGTATTCGGCGGCCTGGCCCGAGCTCGCCCCCAGGGCGAGCAGCACGGCAATGGAGAGTCTCTTCAACATGGCTTTATCCTCGTGTCTCTTGTTCTTGTGAGTGGTTTTCGTGAAAGCTGAATCGTTTCAGTTATCGAAAACTAGGCCCCTGACGCACCAGACTCAAGGGACAAAAGAGGGAAATGTGAGCCGTTTGACAATAAAAGCGTCAATCGGCTTGCTGAAGTGAAGGCTGACTCACAGTCAGGATCGGGGGGATGGCGGGCAGGAAGGAAGAGGGAGGCGCCGGAGCACCTCCACGGGATTCTCTCTCTGCCCTACTCCAGCGCCCACGCCACGGCGGCGTCGGCGTGAATGGCGGTGGTGTCGTAGAGCGGCACTGCGGCCTGACACTCCCCCACCAGCAGGGCGATCTCGGTGCAGCCGAGGATCACCGCCTGAGCCCCGGCCCGGGCCAGTTCGGCGATGATGGCCAGATACTCGGCCCGGGACGACTCGCGAATGTCGCCGAGGCAGAGCTCGTCATAGATGATGCTGTGCACCCGCTCCCGCGCAGCCTCCTGCGGCACCAGCACCTCCAGCCCGAACAGCTCTTGCAGCCGTCCCTTGTAGAAATCCTGCTCCATGGTGAAGCGGGTACCGAGCAAGCCGACCCGGGTCACCCCGTCGGCTTGCAGACGGCGGGCGGTGGCGTCGGCGATATGCAGCAGCGGGATCTCGATGGCGGCTTCGATCTCGGGGGCCACCTTGTGCATGGTGTTGGTGCCTATCATCAGGAAATCGGCGCCACCGGCCTGGATGGCCCTGGCCTCGGCCGCCAGCAGACGGGCGGTGGCGGGCCAGTCACCGGCATGTTGCAGCCGCTCTATCTCGGCAAAATCGACGCTATTGAGCAACACCCGCGCCGAGTGCAGGCCGCCGAGCCGCGCCCGCACACCCCGGTTGAGCGCCTGGTAGTAGCTGACGGTGGACTCCCAGCTCATGCCACCCAGCAGACCGATACATTTCATAACCGCTCCTTTTCACATCGGGTGACGGCCACCCACAGACAAAAAAGGCCCCGAAGGGCCAACAAGACAGCCGGTAAAGGCTCAGGCTCAGGCCAAGGCCTAAATCCAGATCATCAGCACGCAGGCCGCCGTGGCGATCCCCATGCCGAGGTTAAAGCGACGCCAGCCTTTGGCGGTGCGGATGAGGCGGCGCACCTGGGCACCAAACAGCACCCAGAAGGCCCCGGTATAGAGGCCGGTCACGAAGAAGATGCCGAGCACCCAGCCGGCGGACGGCCAGTAAGCCTCCCCCGCCAGGGTGAAGCCGCTGATGGCGGAGAGCGCCATCATCCAGGCCTTGGGGTTGAGCAACTGCAACATGGCCCCCTGATGGGCCGGGATGAGCGGCCGACTGCCATCCGCCGGGCCGCTGGCGGTGGCCACCTTCCAGGCCAGCCAGAGCAGGTAGGCCGAGCCCACCAGCTTGAGGCCGTCGTGCAGCAGCGGCACCTTCTCGAACACCACCCCCAGCCCCAGGGCCGTGGCCAGGATCATCAGGTTGATGCCCCCTACCACACCCACCAGCAGGGGGATGGAGCGGCGAAATCCCTGAGCGGCCCCGGCGCTGGTGAGCAGCATGTTGTTGGGGCCCGGGGTGCCACAGGTGATCAGGGCAAAGCCCGCCAGGGGAAACAACCAGTTCAGATCCATCTCAACCTCATTCAGATACGGCAAGCCTCCTAATATGCAGAGCCAGCGCCCTGACGACAAGGTCAGCAATGCATTTTCTTTGCATGAATAATCAGGCGGTCATTAATACCAGAGCATCACCACGCACAGGGCGGTGAGCGCGCCCAGGCTGCCATTGAGACGGCGCCAGCCTCTGTCCGAGTTGATCCAGCGGCTGAGCTGATGACCGAACAGCACCCAGGCGAAGCAGACCGGCAGCCCCGCCATGGGGAAGACGGACATGATGCCCCACATACTCGCCCAGTAGTCGCTCCCCGGCAGGCTGAACAGACTGATGGCGGAGATCCCCATCATCCAGGCCTTGGGGTTGAGGAACTGAAAGCCCAGGCCTTCCAGCAGGGTCAGCGGGCGGGCGCGCCTCGCCGGATCGCCGGGAGCACCGGCCACGGCGATGCGCCAGGCCAGCCACAGCAGATAGAGGCTGCCCAGCACCTGCAGGCTCAGCTTGAGCAGGGGCCAGCGCTCGAACAGCGGATAGAAGCCGAGCGCCAGCACCAGTTGCAGCACCGGCTGGCCCACCACCACACCTATCAGGTGCGGCAGGGTGCGGCGCACCCCGAAGTTGGCACCGGATGCCGTCAACATCAGATTGTTGGGCCCCGGGGTGCCGCAGGTGAGCAGGGCGAAGCCAAACAGGGTGGCATACCATTCAATGGTCATGAGGTGACTCCTTTCTTGCCACATTGTATCGGTACAATGTGAGCTATCGGGTTGTTAACAGGCTGATTATCACGCTATATTGGGGACAATATTGGATCAATGGATTTATTGTCACCATGACAATCTGGACGCCCGACCTCACCCCCTTCGAGGGCCCCCTCTACCTGAAACTGGTCAAGGCCATAGAGCAGGCCATTGCCGATGGCGCCCTGCCTCCCCAGACCCGGCTGCCCACCCACAGGGCGCTGGCGGACCGGCTGGGAGTGACTGTGGGTACCATCACCCGCGCCTACACCGAAGCCGAGCGGCGAGGTCTGCTGGCGGCCAGGGTGGGTCATGGCACCTGGGTCAGGGCCGCGGCGGATCCCGCCAACGAATGGGTGATCCGCAACGAGGACAACCAGCGCATCGAGCTGTGGCAGAACTTGCCGGTGCAGCTGGACAGGGCCGCCATCATCAAACCCATGCTGACCGAGCTGGCGGACGGGGATCTCAACGGCCTGCTCGGCTATGACAAGGAGGCCGGGCGTGCCCCGCAGCGCCAGCTATTCGTCGACTGGCTCGCCGAGCAGGGCATCCGGGGGAGCGAGGAGAGGCTGCTGTTCAGCCATGGCGCCCAGCACGGCATCATGCTGGCCCTGCTGGCCACCGGCTGCGTGGGGGAGACTCTCTTCTGCGAGGGGCTCAGCTACCCCGGCATGCTGGGCAATGCGCGCCAGCTGAAGAATCAGGTGATGGGGCTGGCGATGGACGAGGAGGGGCTGATCCCCGCCGCCCTGGAGGCCGCCTGCCGCCAGCGGCGAGCCAAGCTGCTCTACCTGACCCCCACCCTGCAGAACCCCACCACGGCCACCATGAGCCTAGCGCGGCGAGAGGAGATAGTCGCCATCGCACGCCGCCATGATCTGCTGATCGTCGAGGATGACGTCAACGGCCTGCTGCCCGAGGTCTCGCTCCCGCCCCTGGTCAACCTGGCGCCGGAGCGGGTCATCTACCTCGGCAGCCTGGCCAAGATCGCCTGCGGCGGCCTGCGGGTCGGCTTCGTGCTGGCTCCCCCCGCCCTTCGCAACGGCTTCGCCCAGGCGATGCGGCTGTCGAGCTGGATGGTGAGCCCCCTGCTCATCGAGCTGGCCTGCAAGCTGGTGAGCCAGCACCAGATCATGCCGCTCATCGAGCAGCAGAGACGGGTCCTGGCGCGTCGGGGAGAGCTGCTGCGCCACCTGCTGCCGGGGGCCCGCTGGCAGCCGGGCTCCATGCACGCCTGGCTGCCGCTGCCCGAACCCTGGCGCAGTCAGGAGTTCGCCGAGGCGGCCAACACCCTTGACGTCGGGGTCGCGAGCGGAGAACACTTTGCCGCCGGCCAGTTTGCCGCTCCGCAAGGGGTGCGCCTGAGCCTGAGCCAGCCCGCCACCGACGCCCGGGTCGCCGAGGGGCTGGAGCGCCTCGCCGGGCTGCTGCGCGCGGCGCCGCCCACCAATCCCCTGCTATAGTCAGTGGCCCTGATCCCGAAGGAGTGACCATGCTGCCCGTCCGCCCCGCCCTGCTGCTCATCACCCTGTTGCTGGGAGGCTGCGCCTCCCCCGCACATCGGCAGCTGGGCCAGGCCTTGAGTGGCCTGGAAGGGGAGTTGCAGCGGCTGGAGGAGGAGCTGGCCGCCATGAACGGGCTCCACTATCAGAGGGCCATCGACGCCCCCCTGGCCCTGCGCCGCTACCTGAGCGCCCCCTCCCCCACGGCGGAGGGCCTGGTGCCCGCCCAGAGCCAGCTGCAGGACGGCCCCCTGCTGCGCTACGACTACCGCCTGCCTGCGTCCATGACCCGGCTGCCCACGGACAACCCCTGCCTGCGCTACGAATTCGAGCTGCGCCACCTCGGTCGCCTCGGCCAGCTCGAGCTCGCCTGGCAGGAGAGCGGCCATCAGGGCAGTCAGCTCATCCGCCAGCGCGACTGCCCCTTCTCCGCCAAAGGGCCCGGCCTGCAGTGATCCCGCCCCAGATGTGATCAGGGGTTGGCCTGTGGCCAACCCCTGTGTTCATCTACGACTCGATCCGCTCGACTCAGGACTCCGGCATCCGCCACAGGGCGACGGCTAGATCAGACCCCGCACCAGGATACCGGCGATCAAGAGCGGCGCCACCAGCCGCCAGCACCAGAGCAGGCACAGACGCAGGGCCGGGGAGAGCCCCTCGGGCAGTATGGTATCCCCCAGTCGCCAGCCCAGCAGCAGGGTCAGCACCAGGCCGAACAGCGGCATCATCAGGTTGGAGGTGAGGTAGTCCAGCAAGTCGAAGAGGGTCTTGCCAAACAGGGTGTAGTCGGCCCAGGGACCGAACGACAGGCTGACCGGAATGCCGGAGGCCATGATCAGCAGGGTCAGCACCCGGCAGGCGCCACGGCGCGACCAGCCCCACTCCTCGCAGGTGAAGCGCACCAGGTGCTCCAGCATGGAGATGGAGGAGGAGAGCGCCGCCACCAGCAGCAGCAGGAAGAAGACCACCCCCAGCCCCTGACCGAACGGCAGGTGACTGAACACGGCGGGCATTGTCATAAAGGTGAGCCCTGGCCCGGCAGTGGGGTCTATGCCGGTGGAGGCCAGCGCCGGGAATATCATCAGCCCAGCCAGCACGGAGATGAGGCTCGCCAGGGTCACGACCCAGACGCCTGAGCGCAGCACTCCTTCGCTATTGGGCAGGTAGGCGCCGTAGGTGGTGTGTACCCCAAGGCCGATGGAGAGGGAGAAGAAGGCCAGCCCCAGGGCATCCAGCACGCTCTGGCCGGTCAGCATGGAGAAGTCCGGCAGCAGCAGCTGGCGCACGCCCGCCATGGCCCCCGGCATGGAGAGACCCACCCCCACCAGCAGCAGCATCATGACGAAGAGCGCCGGCATCATCCAGCGCAGCGCCCGCTCCACCCCCTTCTGGATGCCCCCCTGCACGAACCACCAGGTGAGCCCGGCGAACACCAGATGGGTCAGCACAGGCCACCAGGGATGGCTGACATAGCCGTTGAACAGGGCGGTCAGCGCCGAACCCTCGCCGAGGTTGAGCTTGCCCATCACCGCCAGCGCCGCATAGCCCACGGTCCAGCCCCCCACCACGCTGTAGAAGCTGTAGATGAAGAAGCCGCAGAGGATCCCCATGTAACCCATCCAGCGCCAGTTCGGCCCCACCAGCCGGTGGAAGGCGCCGAGCACCCCGCGCTGGCTGCGGCTGCCGAGCAGGGTCTCCCCCACCAGCACAGCCACCCCCAGGGTGAAGCTGAACAGCAGGAACACCAGCAGGAAGGCGCCGCCGCCATTGGTGGCGGTCACATAGGGAAACTTCCAGATGGCGCCGAGGCCGATGGCCGTGCCGGCCGCCGCCAGCACATGACCGAGACGGGAAGACCACTGAACCTGGCTCATACAACCTCCGGGGAAGACAACATCGAATCGATACTCCATGGATAAGTGCAACCTGGGTCGCAACAAAAAGGCCGCCCGGGGGCGACCTTTGCAATGAACATTCAGACTGAGTGCGCGTGCAGGGTCACCTCTCTTGCGAGCGGAAAAATCGGCCGAACCGGGCGATGAGGGGTGACATGCTATGGGTAACCTGGACGCAAAAAAGGAGCCACAGCCTAAACCACGGCAAGAGAAGTTGACAGCCAATAGTCCATTTTTGCCCGCAATACAGAATATTTACCAACATATATGCCAAGTGGTGAATAAAAGTTTCAACAAACCTCTATTTCATGGATTTTTCGAGGCAGTCAATCCTGCCGGCGAGGATGCCCTCTGAGCCCGGGTAACGGGCGGGCCCGGGGCCCACCCATGCGGCAGGGGTTACAGCAGACCCCGCACCAGGATGCCGCCGATGAGCAGGGGCGCCAGCCAGCGCCAGCAGCCCATCAGCAGGGTGCGCCAGTGCGGTGCCAGCCCCTGGGGCAAAGCCCGCAGGCCCAGTTGCCAGCCCAGCAGCAGGGTGAGCGCCAGTCCGAACAGGGGCATCATCAGGTTGGAAGTGATGAAGTCCAGCAGCTCGAAGATGTTCTTGCCAAACAGGGTCACCTGCGCCCAGGGGCCGAACGACAGGCTGACCGGGATGCCCCCCGCCATCACCAGGGCGGTGATCAGGCTGCAGGCCGCCCGGCGCGACCAGCCCAGGCTCTCGCAGACGAAGCACTGCAGATGCTCCAGCAGGGAGATGGAAGACGAGAGCGCCGCCACCACCAGCAGGGCGAAGAAGACCACCGCCAGCCCCTGGCCGAAGGGCAGTTGCTGGAATACGGCCGGCATTGTCATGAAGGTGAGGCCGGGGCCTGAGGCGGGATCTATGCCGGTCGCCGCCAGCACGGGGAAGATCATCAAGCCCGCCAGCACGGCGATCAGGCTCGCCAGCAGCACCACCCAGAGACTGGAGCGGCCCACCCCTTCGCTGGAGGGCAGGTAGGCGCCATAGGTGGTGTGGATGCCAAGGCCTATGGAGAGGGAGAAGAAGGCCAACCCCATGGCGTCGAGCACACCTGACATGCCGAGCTTGCTGAAGTCCGGCATCAGGAAGTGGCGCACCCCGGCCATGGCATTGGGCAGGGTGAGACCGAAGGCCACCAGCAGCAAGATCATGATGAAGAGGGCCGGCATCATCCAGCGCAGGGTACGCTCCACCCCCTTCTGCACGCCCCCCTGCACGAACCACCAGGTGAGGGCGGCGAACAGCAGGTGGGTCAGCACGGGCCAGAGCGGATCCCCCACGTAGTCGTTGAAGCGGGCGGTCAGCGCAGCGCCATCCCCCTGTTGCAGGCTACCCGCCAGCGCCATGCCGGTGTAGCCCAGGGTCCAGCCCCCCACCACGCTGTAGAAGCTGAAGATGAGCAGGCTGCACAAGAGCCCCATGGCGCCGACCCAGCGCCAGCGCTTGCCCATCAGCTCATCGAAGGCCCCCACCACCCCGCGCCGGGTCAGGCTGCCGAGCAGTGTCTCCCCCATCAGCACCGCCACCCCCAGGGTGAAGCTGAACAGCAGGAACACCAGCAAAAAGGCGCCGCCACCGTTGGCGGCAGTCACATAGGGGAACTTCCAGATGGCGCCGAGACCGACCGCCGAACCTGCGGCGGCCAGGATATAACCGAGCCGGGATGACCATTGGGACTGCTTCATGGGAACTCCAATCGAGGGGCCCGCCAGCGGGGCCCGGAATGGCGCTCAGAGTACGCCCGGGGGCGCGCAATCACTCGGCAAATATCCGTCTTAAAACTGCCTTATTGGCATAAGTTGCCAATAAAATTCGGATAACCAACCAATCGTGCCACAAAATAAAAACCGGAGCGTTTTTGCTCCGGTTCTTGCTGTCATGAGTGTGCGTTTTGGGACTAGATGACCCCCAGCTCCCGCAGCCGCTCCATCAGGTAGCTGTGGGCTGTGTGGCGCTCGGACAGCACCACGTCCGGGCGCGGATGCAGGAACAGCGGCAAGGAGATGCGGGATTTGCTGACGCTGCCGCCGGTCGGGTTGATGACGCGGTGGGTGGTGGAGGGGTAATAGCCGTGGGAGGCCTCCTGCAGCATGTCACCTATGTTGATGATGAGGGTACCAAAGTCGCAGGGCACGTCCATCCACTCCCCGTCAGAGCCCTTCACCTGCAGGCCGGGCTCGCTCGCGGCGGGCAAAATGGTCAGCAGGTTGATGTCTTCATGGGCCGCGGCGCGGATGGCCCCCGGCGCTTCGGTGCCGTCGAACGGCGGATAGTGCAGCACCCGCAGCAGGGTCTTCTGGCTATCTTCAATCATGGAGGAGAGCGGGCAGCTGTAGTGGGCGGCGATGTCCGCCGGAGTGTATTGCTCCACCCAGGAGAGCAGCTCGGCGGCGAGATCGTTGGCGAGGCGGTAGTACTCCATCGCCTGCGCCCTCAGCTCTTCCGGCATCTGGCCCCAGGGGTAGAGGTGGAAGTACTCCTTGATGTCCTTCTGGGTGTTGCCCTTGGCCACCTCGGACACCGAGGGCGGGAAGTAGCCGTCCTGGGTCTCGCGGTTGAACAGGAAATCCTGCTTCTGCTCGCTCATGAAGAAGCGATACCAGTTGTCATAGATGGACTGCACCAGCTCCTTCGGGATGGGGTGGTGGGTCAGCACCCCGAAGCCGGTGGTGCGCAGGGATTCGGTGAAGCGCTCGGCCGCGTCGGGGGAGCGATAATCGACGGTCAGGACTTTCATTGTTTTTGTTACGTGCCAGTTAAAAGTAGGCGCAGTTTACCCTGCCTCCCCCGGCAAGAAAAGGTCGCCGGAAGCCCGTTCACAACGGCTTGAAAATAGTGATAAAAACATCATGATACGGCGCCCTCGCCCGGTGCTTGTCCCGGGCGGGCTTCCTCTTCTAGAATGCCACACCATCCTTGCTGTCGGAGCCCCTTCATGTCCCCCAAGATCCTGCTGTTGACCCTCCCCCTGCTGCTCGCCGGGTGCAGCTCCCTGTCGGAGGAGGAGTGCCGCGCCATGAGCTGGTACAACCAGGGTTATCAGGACGGGGAGCAGGGCAAGACCCGGACGGCCACCCGTGACTACAAGCAGACCTGCGGGGAGTACGGCCTCAGGGTGGACGAAGACGAGTGGCAGCGCGGCTACGCCAAGGGGCTCGAGCTCTATTGCATCCCGGAGCTCGCCTACAGCAAGGGGCGGGAGGGGAACGAATACCTGGGGGTCTGCCCCAACGACACCAGCTTCCTCACCCAGTTCGAGCGCGGCCGCAAGGAGTTCCTGCTGGAGCAGCGCCTCGGCGAGCTGCAACAGGAGCTGGAGCGCACCGAGCGGACCATCTATCAGCTGGATCAGCAGATCCGGGGCGAGAGCGACAGCAAACAGCGGGACTACTACCGGGCCCAGCGCGAGCGCGCCATCCGCCACTACGAGGGGGTACGCCGCGACTACAACCGGATCCGTTTCCCGGATCGGGTGATCCAGTTCTCCTTCGGGAGCTGACAAACAAGGGGCCGCACTGGCCCCTTTCTGTTGCCGCTCAGGAGGGCAGGACCCAGCGCTGCAGCGCCAGCGCTATGCCGTCTTCGTTGTGATCGGCGGTGACCCTGTCCGCATGGGCCTGGATCTGGGGCGCCGCATTGCCCATGGCCACCGCCAGCCCCACCTGCTCGAACATGCTGATGTCGTTGTTGTTGTCCCCAAAGGCCACCACTTTCTCCATCGCTATCCCCTCGCTCGCCGCCCACTGGGCCAGTCGGTTGCCCTTGCTGCACCCGGGCTGCACCAGCTCCACCGCATAGGGCGCAGCCCAGTCCTGGGTGAAGGGCAGTTTCTGCACCACCTCCCCCACGAAGCGGTGCAGCAGGCCGGGATCCTGATTGAACAGCTCCAGCTTCCAGATGGGCTTTTGCAGCCAGCTGTCGATATCCTCGGCGGGCAGCAGGGAGACCTTGAGGTGATCCGGCTGGTTCGCCGACCAGCGCCGCATCCGGCCCACATGCTCCTCGCAGCCGAGATAACCTATGCCCCCGTCCAGGTGGAACAGGGCGCCCATCTGCTGCGCCTGCACCTCGGCCAGCAGGGCGGTGAGCGGCGCCACCGCCAGGGGATCCCCGGCCAGGATCCTGCCTTGCGCCGGATCATAGAGGTAGGCGCCGTTGCTGCAGATGAGGGGGGTGTCGAGGGCCAGCTCGTGATGGAAGGGACGGGCCGTCATGAAGTGGCGGCCCGTCACCAGCAGCACCTTGATGCCGTGGGCGCGGGCCTGGGCCAGGGCGGCCCGGGTCGCGGACGAGATCTTGTGATCCCGGGTCAGCAGGGTACCGTCCATATCCAGTGCAATGGCCTGAAAACGACTCATATCACCTCCAAGAATGTCGAAACGAATGCGGCACCGTACAATCCCGCGTCCAGCGCAATGGCTTGATAATGACTCATATCACCTCCAAAGACTGTGTATCGCGGGGCGCATGATGAAGGCCTGTGCTGGCCAGGTTCGCCGGGCGACGGGGTAAAAGGGGACAAAGAGCCATACCGTCCCAAACTCGGCGCCGGGATGCAAGCCCCGCCTGCCACCCCGGCGCCGATCTGTGATCCAGCCGCCTCAGCCCGGCTCGGCGCAGGCGGCCACAGCACTTCGTCTGTCCGCCCGTCTGCGCAACCCGTAGAAACCGAGGGCGCAGATCACGCCGCAAAGCGCCGCCAGATAGAAGGGCCACTCGGTGCCTGCCAGCAGCGCCAGGCTGCCCAGCACCACCGCCAGGATCTCGCTGCCCACCGCCAGGCCGCGGTAGATCCCCATCGCCTGCCCCTGTTGCTGGGCATGGCTGCGGTTGGAGATGGCCACCGAGGTGGCAAGCTCTCCCAGGCTCATGCCGATGCCGGCCGGGATGAAGGTGAGCGCCAGCCCCCACCACTGGGTCGGCAGAATGAACATCAGCATGCCCGCCGCCATCACCAGATGCCCGACTATGCCAAGGGAGCTGCCGCGCCAGTGGCGAGCAAGCTGCTCCCCCAGCCAGGAACCCAGCATCATGGGCACGCTCACCAGCACGGCGGCCTGCGCCAGCTGCACCGGATCCCAGGCCAGCCGCTCCACCAACCAGACGTTGAAGTAGGTGAAGTAGAGCTGCACGGCCCCGTAGCTGAGGAGGGTCAGCACAAAGTAGGGCAGCAGGCGAGGTTGCAGCAGCAGTTGGCGGGTCGAGAGGGAGGCCAGCTCCTGCTCGGCGGGCACCGGCGGCCGGTTGGGCAGCAGCCAGAGCACCAGCAGCAGGTTGCCCACCGTCATGGCCACCGCCAGCCAGGCCGCCAGGCTGTAGTCCCCGGACACCACGGCGGCATAGCCCCCTATCATGGGGCCCAGCACCCAGCCCAGGTTCATGCCGATGTTGATGCGGGCGAAGTTGCGCGCCTTGGTCCTGGTGGTGCTCATGTCCGCCGCCATCGCCTGCACTATGGCGATGTCGCCGTTGAAGAAGCCCTCCACCACCCGGCTCAGCAGCAAGAGCGGCAGGGAGCGCCAGGCGATCCCCAGGGCCATCAGCACATAACCCGCCAGCACCCCGACCAGGCAGAGGGTCAGCACCGGCTTGCGACCATGACGATCCGACAGCTTGCCCAGCCAGGGGGCCCCCAGCAGTTGAAACAGCGGATAGAGCCCCATGATGACCCCGAGCCACAGCTTGCGGCTCCAGTCAGACGCTTGTGGCGTCAGCATACCCTGGGCCGGATCCAGCATCAGCGGCGCCAGCACCGGCGAGGGTAGACTGAAGCCCGCCACCGCCAGGGTCACCGTCATCACCAATACCCAGAGGGTCGCCTGTCCCTTGATCCCTTCCATCTTCGCCTCATTAAATAAAGTTATTTGTTTATTTATACTGCGAAGGGAACGGCATTAAGTAAAGTGAATTATTGATTTAAATGAGACCGCTGCCCATAATGACCCTATCAACGCCAGTGCCGCCCTGGCTTTCCCGCAGCGAACGCCTGTCGAGAACCCGAGCCGACAACCGGAGCCACCCCATGAACGCCAGCACCGACAAGATCCTCCATCTGCTGAAGACTCACGGCCCTCAGAGCGCCGCCGCGCTGGGGGAGCAGTTGCAGATGACCTCCATGGGTGCCCGCCAGCATCTGACGGCGCTGGAGGCCGACGGCTGGGTCGGCTTTAGCGACGAGGCGCGGGGCCGAGGTCGCCCGATACGGCTCTGGCACCTGACAGATCAGGCCTGGCAGCGCTTCCCCGACACCCACAGCGAGCTGACCCTGCAGCTTATCGACGACGTACAGCAGCTGTTTGGCGAGAGCGGCCTGGATCAACTGATAGCGCGGCGGGAGCAGCAGATGCTGAGCCGTTATCAGGCCAGACTGACCCAGCCGGCGCTGGCGGATCGGCTGACCGCGCTCAAGGAGCTGCGCAGCCGGGAAGGCTATATGGCGGACATGAGCCAGGAGGAGGATGGCAGCTGGTTATGGTGGGAGAGTCACTGTCCCATCTGCGCCGCGGCGCGGGCCTGCCGGGGCTTTTGCAGGAGCGAGCTGGCGCTGTTTCGCCAGTTGCTGGCTCCGGCCGAGGTGGAGCGGGAGCAATACCTGCTGGACGGGGACAGGCGCTGCCTCTATCGCATCCGGCCGCCGCAGGCCTGAGGATGCCGGAGCGCAAAAACAACAAAGCAGGCGCCGGGATGCCTGCTTTGTTGCCTTCGGGGAGGGGATGATCTCGTTCCAGCCCGTCGTTTCCCGATAAGGTCGGACGGCTGATGGGGTTGTTGACCCGGTAAGGTCCTTCACCACAGAGGCCTGGTTGGGCATCTGTCTTGCCACCGGAAGATGAAACCATGGTACTCCTGCCGGTGCGGTGAGTGGTTGTGAAGTAGTAGGTATTTTCAGTTGTTTTTGCAATAGTTCACCCTTAATCTAGGAAAAGTGAATCAGTAATTGCAACGAGGAACGGAGAATGCTGAAACTTGATCGCATAGACAGGCATATTCTGGAGTTGATGCAGGAGAATGGCCGCATCAGCAACCTGGAGCTGGCCGAACTGGTCGGGCTCTCCCCCTCTCCCTGCTCGCGCCGGGTCAAGGCGCTGGAGGATGCCGGTCTCATCGATACCCACGTCACCCTGCTCAACGCCCGCCAGCTGGGGCTCACCCTCACCGCCTACATTCACATCTCCATGGACAGGCACACCCCGGAGCGGTTCGAAAACTTCGATCGGGCCATCCAGGATCTGCCAGAGGTGCTCGAATGCGACCTCATCACCGGCAACGACGCCGACTACCAGCTCAAGGTGGTGGTGCGGGACATGGAGCACTACCAGCACTTCCTGCTGGACAAGCTGACCCACATCTCGGGGGTGACCGGGGTGCGCTCCAGCTTCGTGCTGCGCCGCATCAAGCACAAGACGGCCCTTCCCCTCAACCACCTGGGCTGAGGGCCAGAGGCGCAAAAAGCAAGAGGAGGCCCAGGCCTCCTCTTTGTCGTCTCTGATGTCAGGGAGTGACAGGATCAGACGCCGACCTGGCTGACGTCCTGCACCTGCAACAGCCAGCCGGCCTGCTCCTGCTGGGGTTCACCGCTCAGTCGCAACCGCTCCCCCTCTGACACCCACTGCCCCTCGGGCAGGGAGACCAGCAGACTCTCGCTGCCGTTGTCGAACACCCAGCGATCTTCGCCAAGCGACTCAATCAGATAACCTTCCATCTCCACTCTGGACTCGGCTTGCCAGGACGGCGCAACGGAATCACGGCTCTCGATGAAATCCCCCTGAACACCAAAACTGGCCAGCCCCCACAGAATGGAGAGCCCGACGATGGATGACTGCATCTCTCTCTCCTCTCATGAAACTGTGGGGCCAGTATGGAAAGGGAAGCATGAGTGCACCATGAACAAGGCCGCAAAGTGCAGGCGAGATCGCGAAAAAAACCGGCCAAGGGGCCGGCTGTGTCATTTTATGGCGTCTGGATCACACTATTTGGCGGCTTCCTCTGCCATTCGAACCGCCCTTGGCTTATTCGTCCACATGGCCAGACCGCGGTGATCCGCGCAGATCCCCTCCTCGCTGATGGCCCTGACCCGGACGCCATCCTTGCAGAGGGCCTGCCAGGCATCCGCATCATCGATCTGCAACTCGGATGGGGAGTGAGGGCCACCGGCGCAGCCACTTAGCAGCAGAACAAACAGGGGTAACCAGGGTTTCATCGGATGGCTCCAGACAAGAAGGGAGAGAGATCAGCGCCCGAGCTGGGCCGCCACGCGTTCACAGAGTCGCTTGAGCTCGGCCAGTTCGGCATCGGCCAGATCCACCTGATTGCGCAAGTTGTCCGCCAGACAGCACTCCCTGACCCCCTGCTGCAACTGGCGTCCCGCCTCGGTCAGACGGATGCATTTTTGTCGCTCGTCTTCGCTGGAGACGGTGCGGGTCAGCCAGCCCTTGCTCTCCAGCCGCTTGACGATGGGGGTCAGGGTGCCCGCATCCAGGCCGGTTTCCTGGCCAATCTCCTTGAGACTGACCTCGTCCCGCGCCCAGAGCGACAGCATCACCAGGTACTGGGTGTAGGTCAGATCCAGCTTGTCCAGCAGAGGCCTATAGGCACGCATCACCGCATTGGAGGCGCTGTAGAGGGCAAAACAGACCTGCTTTTTCAATTCACTCATGGGGCACCTCGCTGACGACTGGGGCCAGTATACCCCAGGACAACTGAGGTCTGAATAATTTGCACACAAAACAGTTGTCACCCCGTCTTTTCGGGATTAACCTGATTTTAGTTTGCACACAAACAGAATGCCCGAGCCACCGCCTCAGCCTACTGGCTGGCGCGGCGCCGACGACCCCCTACCCGCTGGAGAACGACCATGACCCCGATCAGCCATCAGATTCAACTGCTCCGTCGCCCGACCGGCCTGCCCGCCCAGAGCGACTTCATCTTGAAGGAGGTGCCCTTGCCCGCGCTTCAGGAGGGAGAGGTGCAGGTGGCCAACCAGTGGCTGTCGGTGGACCCTTACATGCGTGGTCGCATGAGCGAGACCAAGAGCTATGTGCCCCCCTTCCCCCTGAACGGCCCCCTCGACGGCGGCGCCATCGGCACTGTGCAGGCCTCCCGTCACCCCGACTTCAAGCCGGGTGACCAGGTGAGCAGCATGCTGGGCTGGCGGGATGCCTTCGTCGCCAAGGGGGATCAGCTGACCCGATTGCCCGCCACGGCGCTGCCGTCCCAACTCTTCCTCGGCGCCCTCGGCATGCCGGGCATGACCGCCTGGGCGGGCTTGCACAAGGTCGCCCGCCTGCAGGCCGGCGAGACCCTGCTGGTCTCGGCCGCATCAGGCGCGGTCGGTACCATGGCGGTGCAGCTCGCCAAGCGGGCCGGTGCCAGGGTGATCGGCTCCACCGGCTCAGCCGACAAGGTCGCCTATCTCAAGACCCTGGGCGCAGATGCGGTGATCAACTACAGGGAGACGCCGGATCTCGACGCCGAGCTGGCCCGCCTCGCTCCGGAGGGCATTCAGGTCTATTTCGAGAACGTGGGAGGCGCCATGCTGGACGCGGCCCTCAACAACATGGCGCTGCACGGGCGCATCGTCCTGTGCGGCCTCATCGAGCAGTACAACAGCAATGGCGAGGCAAAGGGCCCGCGCAACCTCTCCCAGATGATCCGCAAGCGCATTCTGATGCAGGGGCTGCTGGTCTCCGATCACTGGCAGCACTACGGGGACTTCCTGGCCGAGGCCATCCCCGCCTTCGAGGCTGGCGCCCTGCAGGCCGAAGAGACCATCAGCGAGGGGCTGGCCAGCATGCCGCAGGCCTTTATCGGGCTGTTCGAGGGCCGCAACACCGGCAAGATGCTGGTCAAGCTGGGCTGACAACCAGCCACAAATCGAGGGGCACAGCGCCGGCAAGATGCTGGTCAAGCTGGGCTGACAAGCAGCCACAAATCGAGGGGCACAGCGCCGGCAAGATGCCGGTCAAGCTGGACTGACAACCAGCCACAAATCGAGGGGCATAGCGCCGGCAAGAGGCCGGTCAAGCTGGGCTGACAAGCGGCCGGCCCTGGCCTTTATCGACAGTGGCAAGCCGAGGGGCATAGCGCCGGCAAGATGCAGATCAAGCTGGACTGACGGCCTGCCAGCCACAGTGGGGCCCCTGGCCTTGTGTTTACCATCTGCCTGGCAGATGTGATATCGCGATAGCCATCTGATTGGCAGATAGATAAACGGCAAGCTCTCGTGTCCCCGGGATCATCCAGCGGCAACTTGCGAAACGGGTCCATCCGTCCTAAGGTGGGCCCGTTTTTTATAGTGTCATCCCGTTTCGGCACGGCGCCCTGCCCATCTCCACCACACACTGTACCGGCGTCGGGGGTCGATGAGTCATCCGGGGGTAACCCCTGGCAGCACAGCCACAGCAAGGAGCTCTTCTTATGTCCACTCCCTATCCCCGCGTCGGGGTCGGTGTCATCCTCGTCAACCATCAGGGCCAGGTGCTGCTTGGCAAGCGCAAGGGGAGCCACGCCCCCTACTGGTCCATCGCCGGCGGCCACCTGGAGCTTGGCGAGAGCTTCGAGTCGGCGGCCATCCGGGAGGTGGCCGAGGAGACAGGTTTTTTCATCACCAACCCCAGCGTCATCGCCGTCACCAACAACCTGGAGACCTGGCGCGAGAGCGGGCTGCACTACATCTCTGTCACCCTGCTGGCCGAGGTGGAGGGCGAGCCGCAACTGCTGGAGCCGGACAAGTGCGAGGGCTGGGTCTGGTGCGATCCCCGCGCGCTGCCCGAGCCCCACTTCGATGCCAGTCGCCAGTCCATCGCCTGCTGGCTGGCCGGACGCTGTTACCTGCCGCAGCCGGGCCAGCCGACCTAATCCCCATAGCCCACTGGCTGGCGTGGTGCTGCTACCAGCCAGCGGCAACCCCATCAGCTGAATAAACCGGTTGGCCGGTTGGCCGGTTGGCCGGTTGGCCCACCCAAAGCCCCTAGCCAGCAAGTCGTTCATCTGCCAACAGCGAGTCAACCAGCAACCCAGCCCGAAATGTCATAAAAAAGTCATCACTCTGTCATATCATTCCTGCCCATCTGCGATGACGACAGGAGCGAGTGGTGGGACAGGTATTCCTTCAATTTCTGTGGCTGGGCTGCATCAGCTTCGGCGGGCCGGCCGCCCATATCGGCTACTTCCAGCGCACCTTTGTCCAGCGCCTGGGCTGGCTCAGCCAGGCCGAGTATGCCCAACTGCTGGCCCTGTGCCAGCTGTTGCCCGGCCCCGCCTCCAGCCAGCTCGGCTTTGCCATCGGCCGCCACCGGGCGGGCCTTGGGGGAGCGCTCGCCGCCTTCATCGGCTTCACCCTGCCCTCCTTCCTGCTGTTGCTGGTTGCCGCCATCGGCGTGGGCCAGCTAGGCAATAACCTCTGGCTGGATGGGGCCCTGCACGGCCTCAAGCTGCTGGCGCTGGTGGTAGTGGCCGATGCCGTGCTCACCATGAGTCGCCAGTTCTGCAAGACGGTGCTGCAACAGGGAGTCATGGTGGCAACCGCGGCAGCCCTCTGGTGGCAGCCCGGTCTGCTGACCCAGCTGGGAATGCTTTTGGGGGCGGCCCTGCTCTGTGCCCAACGGGAGGTGGTCGGCGCCTCTCCTGCGGCGCCACAAGCCCGTCGCGCCCCTCACTGGCCGACCCTGCTGCTGTTTGCCCTGCTGTTTGTCGGCCTGCCGATGCTGGCCCAAGGCCCCGCCAGCCAGCTGGTCGCCGACTTCTATCGAGCGGGCAGCCTGGTGTTTGGCGGCGGCCACGTGGTGCTGCCCCTGTTGCAGGAGAGCGTCGGCCACAGCCTCAGTCAGCAGCAATTCCTGACCGGCTACGGCCTGGCCCAGCTGGTGCCCGGCCCCATGTTCACCCTGGCCAGCTACCTCGGCGCCCAGCTGTTGCCCGCAGCGCCGCTGGCGGGCGCCCTGCTGGCAACCCTCGCACTATTTTTGCCGGGCTTTTTGCTGCTGTGGGCCCTGGGCCCCTGCTGGCAGAGCTGGCTGGCCCACCCCAGGCTGGCGGGGGCCGTGGCCGGCATCAACGCAGCCGTGGTGGGGCTGCTGCTGGCCGCCCTCTATCAGCCGGTGTGGCAGAGCGCCGTGCTGGCACCGGCCGATCTGGCGCTGGCCGCCGTGGCCTTCTATCTGCTGCGCGTCATCAGGCTGCCCATACTGGCGCTCGCCGCCCTGCTGGTGGGGGCCAGCCTGCTGCTGATCTGAGGGCCAACCAGGACCCCATAAAAAATGGCGCCTCCGCAAGCGGAGGCGCCATTTTTCATTTCTGACGCTTTCAGGCGTCTGTATCGGGCTCGAAGTCCAGGCTCAGGCTGTTGACGCAGTAGCGCTGGCCTGTCTCGGTCGGCCCGTCCGGGAAGACATGACCCAGGTGGGAGCCGCACTGGCTGCAGGTGATCTCCACCCTTGCCATGCCGTGGCTGCGATCCTCTGTGTAGGTCACTGTCCCCTCGATGGCCCGATCGAAGGAGGGCCAGCCGCAACCGGAGTCAAACTTGGCATCCGCATGGAACAGTACGCTCTTGCAGCAGACGCAGAGGTAGTCACCGCTCTTGCGATTGTGCAGCAGAGCGCCGCTGTAAGGGCGCTCTGTGCCCTTCTCCCAGCAAACGTGAAACTGCTCGGCACTCAATTTGCTGCGCCACTGCTCGGGATTGTTGCCGCTCATATTGACCCCTTGCCAAAACATGACACTGCTCGGCTCTCAGTATTCAACTTGCTGCGCCATTGCTCGGGATTGTTGCCCTTCATACTGACTCCTTGCCTTTTATCACGGCGCCCAGCATACCCACTCACACGCCCCGACTCTACCCCGCCAGCGGGAACTGTGATCCCGTTGGCAACACGGCGGCAACATCCGGCGTGGCGACCACCCCTTCCTTGGCCAGCGCCACCCCAGGCAGCGAAACCCGCTCCAGCAATTTGAGGGAGTGGGCACGCCCCACCGCCACCTGCCGCTTGATGTCGTCCGGCAGGAAAGGCAGGCCGTCGTTGGTGGCCGTGTCTATGGTCTGGATCCACTCCAGCCCTTCCCCCGGCGGCGGCAGGCGGAACTGGATGTCGTAGTCGCTGGCGTTGAACAGCACGTACCAGCGCTCCCCGCCGCACGCCAGCATGCCGATGTCCATGGCGAACGCCTGCCCCATGGGGGCGTGCCAGTCCTGATCGGTGAGCTGATGGCCATCGGGGTGATACCAGTTGACGCTGTGGCAGCTGGTCGAGGCGCCGTTCCAGCTGTCGTCGCTCAGTTGCAGGTTGGCGAAGACCCCCGACTCGGCCCGCAACGCCATCATCTGGCGGGTGAAGGCGAGCAGCCGTTCATCCTCGGGGCGCAACTGCCAGTTGACCCAGCTTATCTGGTTGTCCTGGCAGTAGGCGTTGTTGTTGCCAAGCTGGCTGCGGCCCATCTCGTCCCCGGCCAGGAAGTGCGGCGTGCCCTGGGAGAGCAGCAGGGTGGCGATGAGGTTGCGCTTCTGCTGCTGGCGCAGGTTGTTGACCCTGGGGTCCAGGGTCGGCCCCTCCACCCCGTGGTTGTAGGAGAGGTTGTTGCCGTGGCCGTCTCTGTTGTCTTCGCCGTTGGCCTGGTTGTGGCGCTGGTTGTAGGAGACCAGGTCCTCCAGGGTGAAGCCGTCGTGATAGCAGAGGTAGTTGACGCTGGTATGAGGGGAGCGCCAGTTCTTCGGGAAGAGATCCCGCGACCCCGCCAGCCGGGTGGCGAAGTCCCCCATCTTGCCCGCGTCGCCGCGCCAGAAGGCGCGCACAGTGTCGCGATAGCGGTCGTTTATCTCCAGCCACTGGCTCGGGAACTGGCCGAGGCGATAGCCGAAGGGGCCTATGTCCCAGGGCTCGGCAATCAGCCTCACCCGCGCCAGCACGGGATCCGCCAGCAGGGCCTTGAAGAAGGCGCTCATGGGATCGAACTCCCCCGCCTCCCGCGCCAGGGTGACAGCCAGATCGAAGCGGAAACCGTCCACCTGCATCTCGGTGACCCAGTAGCGCAGGGCATCGAGCACCAGTCGCAGGCTGTTGGGGTGATCCAGGTTGACGCTGTTGCCGCAGCCGGTGACGTTGGCATGGCGGTGGTAGTCAGGACCGTGAGCCCCGGTCTCGAAGGCGTAGTAACCCGCGTTGTCGAACCCCTTGAGGGACAGCATGGGGCCGTCGACACCGGATTCGGCGGTGTGGTTGTAGACCACATCCAGTATCACTTCGAGCCCGACCCGGTGCAGCTCGCGCACCATGGTCTTGAACTCGGTCACCGCCTCCCCCGCGCCATAGCGCGGCTCGGGGGCGAAGAAGGCGATGGGGTTGTAGCCCCAGTAGTTGGTGAGGCCAAGCTGCTCCAGGCGGGGCTCCGACATGAAGGCGGCCACCGGCATCAGCTGCACCGAGGTGACCCCGAGAGAGAGCAGGTGTTCGATCATCAGCGGATGGCTAACGCCGAGGTAGGTGCCCCGCAGCGCCTCGGGCACCCCGGGATGCTGGCGGGTGAATCCCTTGACGTGGGTCTCGTAGAGCACCACCCGCTCGGGCGGGATCCCGGGCTTGCCGACCCCCTGCCAGTCGAAGGCATCGTCCACCACCACAGACTTGGCCACCATGGCCGCGCTGTCCCCCTGATAGAGGTCGTCATTCCAGCGGGTCGCCCGGCTGAGTGCCCTGGCATAGGGGTCGATCAGCAGCTTGTCCGGGTCGAACAGCATGCCCTCCTGGGGCATGCCATGAACCCGGTAGCCGTAACGCTGACCGGCCCGCACCCCGCGCACATAGCCGAATCTGTATTGGCCGCGCCGACCGGGCAGGGCCAGCCGGACCAGCTCCTGCTCCTGCTCGTCGAACAGACAGAGCTCCACCTTGTCCGATTGGGGGGCCCAGACGCAGAAGTGGCAGCCTGCCTCGTCGAGCCGGGCCCCCAGCGGGTAGTCCACCCCATTTTCCATTACAAACATCAGGACTCCTGTTTGATGAACAAGGTCGCGAGCGGCGGCAAGTCCAGCACTATGCTGTGCGCCATCCCCTGCCAGGGGGTCGGCTCGGCGACTAAGGTCAAACCCACATCATAGTTGCTGCCCCAGTAATGCTCGCTATCTGTGTTGAGCACCACGGCATAGCGGCCCGCCTCTGGCACCCCGAGGCGATAGGCGAGGCGCGGCACGGGGGTGAAGTTGGAGGCGATCACCACAGGATTGGCCCCCTGCTTGTCGGCGCGCAGCCAGGCGAAGATGCTGTTGTCGGCATCGTTGTGATCCAGCCAGCGGAAGCCGCTCTGCTCATAATCCGCCTGATACAAGGCAGCTTCATGACGATAGAGCCGGTTGAGATCGCGGATCAGCCGTTGCTGGCCGCCGTGCTTGGGGAATTGCAGCAGGTGCCAGGGCAGCTGGGCATCGTGATTCCACTCGTTGCTCTGGGCGATTTCGGTGCCCATGAAGTTGAGCTTCTTGCCCGGATGGCCATACATGAAGCCCATGTAAGCCCGCAGGTTCGCGGCCTGCTGCCACTCGTCACCCGGCATCTTGTAGAGCAGGGAGTGCTTGCCGTGTACTACCTCGTCGTGGGACAGGGCCAGGATGAAGTTCTCGTCATAGTGATAGACCATGGAGAAGGTCATCTCGTTGTGGTGATAACGGCGGTGGATAGGCTCCTTCTGCATGTAGCTCAGGGTGTCGTGCATCCAGCCCATATTCCACTTGAAGCCAAACCCGAGGCCACCCAGGAAGGTGGGTTTGGAGACACCGGCAAAGGCGGTGGACTCCTCGGCGATGGTCATGGTGTGGGGATACTTGCCGTATACCTCCTCGTTGGTCCACTTGAGCAGGCTGATCGCCTCGTAGTTGTGGTTGCCCCCGTCGACGTTTGGCACCCACTCACCGGCGTTGCGGGAATAATCCAGATAGAGCATGGAGGCCACCGCATCCACCCGCAGGCCGTCGATATGGAACTTGTCGAGCCAGAACAGGGCGCTCGCCACCAGGAACTGGCGCACGTTGTTGCGACCGAAATCGTAGATGTAGGAGTTCCAGTCCGGGTGCCAGCCACGGCGCGGATCCTCGTACTCGTAGAGCGGGGTGCCGTCGAAGCGGGCGAGACCATGGGCATCGGCCGGGAAGTGGGCAGGCACCCAGTCGAGGATGACGCCAATGCCGGCCTGGTGGCAGGCGTCGACGAAATGCTTGAAGTCATCGGCACTGCCGTAGCGACTGGTGGGGGAGAACATGCCCACCGGCTGATAACCCCAGGAGCCGCTGAAGGGGTGCTCGGAGACCGGCATCAGCTCGATGTGGGTGTAGCCCATCTCGGTGACGTAGTTGACCAGCTCCACCGCCAGCTCGCGCCAGTTCAGGCTGTCCCCGTTGGGGTGACGCTTCCAGGAGCCCACGTGCAGCTCGTAGATGGAGAGCGGCTGCTCCCGCTTGTCATTGCGCTGGCTCTCGCGCCAGGCGGCATCCTGCCACTGGTACTGCTCGTGGTCGTGGATGACGGAGGCGAACGACGGGTACTGCTCGCAGTAGAAGCCGACCGGATCGCTCTTGTGGGGCAGCCGATGGCCGGCCGGATCTTTCAGTTCGAACTTGTAGCGATCCCCGGCCTTGAGGCCCGGCACGAACAGCACCCAGTGACCGCACTGGCTGCGCTGCATGGGGTGACGACGGCCATCCCAGAAGTTGAAATCGCCGATCAGGCTCACCGCGGTGGCGCTCGGCGCATAGACGGCGAAGCGCACCCCTGCCACCTGCTGACCGAGATGCTCCACGGTGCGCAGCTGCGCGCCCAGGGTGTGGTAGAGGTTTTCCGGCTGGAAGCCGAGCTCAGCCAAGCCTTCCCAGGCGGCAGCCTGGAATTGGTAAGGGTCGATGGATTCGGCACTGGCATCGGGGTAGCTGGCGATCAGCTGGTAGGGGAAGGGATTCTTTCGGCGAGTGAAAACAGTTTCAAAAAGGCCCGCTTCGTCGGCGGCGGTCAGGGTGGCAACTATCTTGCCTGACTTGAGGTCCCTGACCCGGACCTCGAGGGCATCCGGCAACCAGGCCGTCAGTTTCAGGCCTGGCCCATCCGGATTGGCCAGCAGGCCTAGATGGGAGAAGGGATCGGCACAGCGGGCGGCAACCAAACGTTCAACGGGCATCGACATTTCCTTTCATGGCTGAACATCCGCTCCGGCCTGGGCCGAAGCGGATGAAAGTGAGTCACATGTTGACAGCAAGGGCTCAACGGCTGGCCTCGTCACGGGCCTGGCTCATCTTGCCCGCCAGCGCCTTGAGCGCCTCATCGGCAAAAATATCTTCCAGATCCTTTGAAAGCTTGCGACGCCAGTTCGGGTATTCGTAACTGGTGCCCGGCACGTTGACCGGCTTGTCCATCTCCAGCCAGTCTTCCAGCTGGGTGCTGAACAGGGCACAGCTGCCGCGGGACATGTGCAGTTGCAGGCCATGGTTGAGTTCGGTGTTCATCCCGACCCAGTTCACGTCATGGCTGATGTTGCCAGAGATGACCCCATGGGCATGCAGGCTGTCAAGGATCCGCTGCTTGGCCTGGTGGCGATCAGCATACAGGGTCTTGAGTACCTCTTCATCCGGGTACAGGCCCAGCTCGCGACCCAGCGCCAGATCGTCGCAATGCCAGAAGCCCTTCAGGGTCGGCATGTCGTGGGTGGTCAGGGCAGACATCGCCTGCTCGGTGTAGTGCGCCGGGGAGATGAAACCGCCGTCCCCCTTGGAGCGCTCGAAGAAGAACACCTTGTAGGAGTGGACGCCGTTCTCTTTGAGGGTGACGTCTATGCCTTCCGGCACTGTGCCGAGATCTTCACCGATCAGCAGGCACTGGTTGCGGTGGGACTCGAGGGCAAGTATCCCCAGCAGGTCGTTGACCGGATAGTAGATGTAGGCGCCCTTGGCGGCGGACGCTCCGGGCGGAACCCACCACAGGCGCAGCAAGGCCATCACGTGATCGATGCGCAGCGCGCCGCAGGCACGCATGTTGGCGCGGAACAGATCCACCATGGGCTGATAGGCCGCCTCGAACAGCTGGTTCGGGTTCATGGGGGGCAGGCCCCAGTTCTGACCGAGGGGGCCCAGGATGTCGGGGGGCGCACCGACCGAGGCTTTCGGGCAGTAGAGCTCCCGGTTGGCCCAGATCTCGGTGGAGCCTTCGGAGACGCCCACCGCCAGATCCCGGTAGATCCCCATCACCATGCCGGCCGCCTTGGCGCGGGCATCGGCTTGCGCTAGCTGCTCATCGGCCAGGAACTGCAGATAGAGGTAGAAATTCACATCCTGGCTGTGCTCCTGCATCCAGACAGCCACTTCCGGGTTGTGGTAATCGCGGAAGGCATCCGGCCAGACCGGCCAGCCCCAGGCGTTCTCACCCTTGCCATAGAAATGGGCCTGCAGGGCATCAAAGGCGGCCTGCTGTTGCAGGCTGTCGCCACCGGCGGCCACGAAGGCATCGAAGGCGGCCTGACGCTCGGCGCTGAGCCTGGCCTCATCGAACACCTGGCGCAGCATGCCGATCTTGGTCTCGATGACGCCGGTGTAATCCACGTTCTCCTTGGCCCGCAGGGAGGCCAGATGCTGCTGGAAGGCCGGGCTCGCCACATCGGCCTTGAGCCGCTCGTTGGCCAGAAACTCGGGCACGGCTTCCACATTGATGTAGGCCACGTTGAGCCAGCGGCGGGAAGAGGGGCTGTAAGGGCTGGCACTCTCGGGATTCGCAGGATAGAGGGCATGGATGGGGTTCAGCCCCACGAAATGGGCTCCCCAGGCGGCGGCCTGCTCGACCAGCTGGCCGAGATCGCTGAAATCACCTATGCCCCAGTTGTGGCGGCTGCGCAGGCAGTAGAGCTGCACGCTCGGGCCCCACACCTTGCGGCCGTTGGCGATGGGCGCCTGCTTGTAGCAGGACTTGGGCGCGACTATGAGGCGCATGGTGGCGAGCGGCTCGTCGTTGCCCTCTTCCAGCAGCATCAGCTGGTGATAGCCGAGCTCCGGCTGCACATCCAGCGCGACCCTATAGGCCTGGCACTCCATCTCCTCGAATTCGGCGACGCCGACCAGTTCACCTTCGATGGGGGTCAGCTGGCCGGACAACAGGGCTCCCTGCTCCAGCACTATCTGCCAGTGGAGGGCGTCGTTGACGAACTCTATGGGCAGACGAACCTCGAGGCTGAGGGGATCGCCACTGCGCACTACCATCACGGGATCCAGAGGCCGCAACCAGTGCTGACGGTGCTCCTGCTCCAGCTGCTCGGTCAGGGCGGCCTCGTCGTCGACGCGGTAGCCCATGGCGCCCAGCATGGCGGCCTTGCTCTCTTCGGATACCTGGGCCGGGTGGCCCCAGGCATCAACATACTCACTGGCGATACCTTTGGCGGCAGCCAGCTGTTCAATCAGGGTGGTCATAGTTTGAGAATTCCCGCTGTGGATTCTATCTACACTATTTGTGATTAATTTTTATGGGTGGTACTTGAACAGTGGCTCTTTGGCCATGCTAAACCGCGCACATTTTTACATATCTCCCCGGCTGGTTGTGTGACCGAACAGGCACTATTGTTGATCTCTGCGACCGGATCCGCTGATGATGCATTCGACAAAAGTTGGTAGCCAGTTACATAAAACGAAAATAAATTTCACAGTTTTTCATGATATAGCGCAATTTCGCGCAGATTGTTGGTTGACTCACCGGTGAGTTCTAGTAAATTTACAAACGGAATTTTCTTTGACTACTGAACAGTTAGGTAACCAAATATGACTATCAAAGTAGGTATTAACGGTTTTGGCCGCATCGGTCGTTTCGTGTTCCGTCTGGCCGCTGAGCGTGCTGACATCGAAGTGGTTGGTATCAACGACCTGATCGACGTTGACTACATGGCTTACATGCTGAAGTACGATTCAACTCACGGTCGTTTCAACGGTACCGTTGAAGTTAAAGACGGCAACCTGGTTGTTAACGGCAAAACCGTACGTGTTACCGCTGAGCGTGACCCGGCAAACCTGAAATGGGATGCCATCGGTGTTGACGTTGTTGCCGAAGCTACCGGTCTGTTCCTGGACGACGCCACTGCTCGCAAGCACATCGCTGCCGGCGCCAAGAAAGTCGTACTGACCGGTCCGTCCAAAGACGCTACCCCTATGTTCGTCATGGGTGTTAACGACGCTACCTACGCTGGCCAGGACATCGTTTCCAACGCTTCCTGCACCACCAACTGCCTGGCCCCGATCGCCAAGGTTCTGAACGATACCTTCGGTATCGAATCCGGCCTGATGACCACTGTCCACGCTACCACTGCTACCCAGAAGACCGTTGATGGTCCGTCTGCCAAAGACTGGCGCGGTGGCCGCGGTGCGGCTCAGAACATCATCCCGTCCTCTACCGGTGCTGCCAAGGCTGTTGGCGTTGTTATCCCGGAACTGAACGGCAAACTGACCGGCATGGCTTTCCGCGTACCGACTCCGGACGTGTCCGTTGTTGACCTGACCGTCAACCTGAAGAAAGCTGCCACCTACGCAGAAATCTGCGCAGCCATGAAAGCAGCCTCCGAAGGCTCCATGAAGGGCGTGCTGGGCTACACCGAAGATCAAGTGGTTTCCACCGACTTCCTGGGTGAGCGTCAGACTTCAGTGTTCGATGCCAAGGCTGGTATCGCACTGAACGACAAATTCGTTAAAGTTGTATCCTGGTACGACAACGAAATGGGCTACTCCAGCAAGGTTCTGGACCTGATCGCTCACATCTCCAAGTAATTTGGGATGCGCAATCGCGTAGCTTGAAAAAAGGCGGCCATTGGCCGCCTTTTTGTATTCTGGATCTGCCGACCTCTTTCTTGAATGTGCGCGAGCACAGGAGTCTCCATGCAACCGACACGTACTCTGACAGCCCACTGTACCCTCAGCCACCCCGCGGATGGCCAGCCTCTGCTGACCATCAACAACGAGCATGCCAGGGCGGAGATCAGCCTGTTTGGCGCCCATGTACTGCGTTATCAGCGCCACGGCGAACCCGCCTCGATCTGGCTCAGCGACAAGGCCGTGCTGGATGGCAGCAAGCCGATCCGGGGCGGCATCCCCCTGTGCTGGCCCTGGTTCGGCCCCTCCCCCGCTCGCGTCGGCAGCGGCAAGCCGGCCCATGGCTTCGCCCGCACCAGCCTGTGGACCCTGGATGGCGTCTCCGATCACGGGGATGGCACCCTGGTCCATCTGTCTCTGCGCGACACCGACGCCAGCCGTGCCCTCTGGCCCCACGCCTTCGAGCTGGAGCTGGATGTGCTGGTGGGCAAGGAGCTCTCCCTGGTGTTGACCACCCGCAACACCGGCAAGACACCCCTCACCTACAATGCGGCCCTGCACACCTATCTGCAGATAAGTGCCCCAGAGGCCGTCAGTGTGACCGGGCTGGGTGAGCCTTATGCCGACAAGCTGACGGGTCAGGATGGGCAGCAGCAGGGCGCTCTGACGCTCACAGCTGCCATTGATCGGGTCTACCACCAAGCCGAGGCTATGGTGATGGTCAAGGATGGCGATCGCACCACTAAAGTGGTGAGCGGCAACAACGACAGCGTCGTGGTCTGGACCCCCTGGCTGGAAGGGGCCACCGCCATGGCGGACATGAGCGACGATGGCTACCGCACCATGCTCTGCGTCGAGGCGGCCATCACGGCCGAGGCTGGCGTCGTTATCGCGCCGGATGAGGAGCACAGCTTCTCTACCGTGATCATCTGATCTTCGTCTTCGCGAAACCCATAACGAAAGAGGGCACCCCAACGGGTGCCCTCTTCTATTCAGCCTTTCTATTCAATGCTTCGCACACTCAGGCGTTACCCTGGGTCTTTAGCTTGAGCTCGGCAGCGAAGTTCAGCATGCGATCCAGCGGGATCAGTGCCTTCACTCGCAACTCCTCATCCACCAGGATCTCGTGACGCTCGGCGCCATCGGTCAGTGCCTCCTTGATCGCAACCAGACCGTTCATCGCCATCCAGGGACAGTGGGCGCAGCTGCGGCAGGTGGCACCATCACCACCGGTCGGTGCCTCCACCATCTCCTTGTCCGGGCAGGCCTGCTGCATCTTGTAGAAGATGCCGCGATCGGTCGCCACTATCAGCTTCTGCTGGGGCAGCTCACGGGCCGCCTTGATGAGTTGGCTGGTAGAACCCACCGCATCAGCCAGTTCGATGACGGAAGCCGGGGACTCCGGGTGCACCAGCACGGCCGCGTCCGGGTTCTGGGCCTTGAGCTCGCGCAGGGCCTTGGCCTTGAACTCGTCATGGACTATGCAGTGACCCTGCCAGCGCAGCATCTCGGCGCCCGTCTTCTTCTCGATGTAGGCACCCAGGTGTCTGTCCGGACCCCAGATGATCTTGTGGCCCTGGCTGTCCAGGTGCTCGACTATCTCGAGCGCTATGCTGGAGGTGACCACCCAGTCGGCCCGGGCTTTCACCGCCGCCGAGGTATTGGCATAGACCACAACTATATGGTCGGGATGGGCATCGCAGAAGGCGGAGAACTGGTCGATGGGGCAGCCCAGATCCAGGGAGCACTCAGCCTCCAGGGTCGGCATCAGCACCCGCTTGTGCGGGCTCAGGATCTTGGAGGTTTCCCCCATGAAGCGCACACCGGCCACGATCAGGGTCTGGGCGGCGTGATCACGACCGAAGCGAGCCATCTCGAGGGAGTCGCCGACGAAACCGCCGGTGGCCTCGGCCAGCGCCTGGATCTCGGGATCCGTGTAATAGTGGGCAACCAGCACGGCCTGACGCGCCTCGAGCAGCGCCTTGATCTCGATGATCAGGGCCGCCTTCTGTTCGGCAGTCAGGGGAGCCGGTTTGACCGGAAAGGGATAGTCCATCTCGATGACCGGAGGGACACTGATCAGTGCATTGCTCATTGCGACTGTTCCATCAACGCTTGGAAAGGCCAAAATTATAACCAGAAGCCGCGCACAAACCCATCAACAAATCGCGATCACCAGACAGGGAGCCAGCTGCAGCTAAAACAAGAAGGCCCGCACTGGAGTGCGGGCCTTCTTGTTTGCAAGTCATGGTGGTCGTTACTGGGCTCGAACCAGTGACCCCCTCCTTGTAAGGGAGGTGCTCTCCCAGCTGAGCTAAACGACCTGGGATAAGGCTAAATGATGGTGGGTCGTGCTGGATTCGAACCAGCGACCAATTGATTAAAAGTCAACTGCTCTACCGACTGAGCTAACGACCCATCTGTATCATTTTTTTCAAAGCATGGTGGTCGTTACTGGGCTCGAACCAGTGACCCCCTCCTTGTAAGGGAGGTGCTCTCCCAGCTGAGCTAAACGACCTGGGATATGGCTAAATGATGGTGGGTCGTGCTGGATTCGAACCAGCGACCAATTGATTAAAAGTCAACTGCTCTACCGACTGAGCTAACGACCCATCTGTATCATTTTTTCTTTCTATTTCAAGAAAGTGGTGGTCGTTACTGGGCTCGAACCAGTGACCCCCTCCTTGTAAGGGAGGTGCTCTCCCAGCTGAGCTAAACGACCTGGGATATGGCTAAATGATGGTGGGTCGTGCTGGATTCGAACCAGCGACCAATTGATTAAAAGTCAACTGCTCTACCGACTGAGCTAACGACCCATCTGTATCATTTTTTCTTTCTATTTCAAGAAAGTGGTGGTCGTTACTGGGCTCGAACCAGTGACCCCCTCCTTGTAAGGGAGGTGCTCTCCCAGCTGAGCTAAACGACCTGGGATATGGCTAAATGATGGTGGGTCGTGCTGGATTCGAACCAGCGACCAATTGATTAAAAGTCAACTGCTCTACCGACTGAGCTAACGACCCATCTGTATCATTTTTTCTTTCTATTTCAAGAAAGTGGTGGTCGTTACTGGGCTCGAACCAGTGACCCCCTCCTTGTAAGGGAGGTGCTCTCCCAGCTGAGCTAAACGACCTGGGATATGGCTAAATGATGGTGGGTCGTGCTGGATTCGAACCAGCGACCAATTGATTAAAAGTCAACTGCTCTACCGACTGAGCTAACGACCCATCTGTATCATTTTTTCAAAACATGGTGGTCGTTACTGGGCTCGAACCAGTGACCCCCTCCTTGTAAGGGAGGTGCTCTCCCAGCTGAGCTAAACGACCTGGGATACTCTGTGGTCAAGATTGGTGGGTCGTGCTGGGTTCGAACCAGCGACCAATTGATTAAGAGTCAACTGCTCTACCAACTGAGCTAACGACCCACACCTTGAACCTGTCACCGCCTGCCGTGGCAGACCGCGTTAAAACTGGTGGTCGTTACTGGGCTCGAACCAGTGACCCCCTCCTTGTAAGGGAGGTGCTCTCCCAGCTGAGCTAAACGACCTGGGAATTCTGTCTTCACCCATTGTGAAGAAATGGTGGGTCGTGCTGGATTCGAACCAGCGACCAATTGATTAAAAGTCAACTGCTCTACCGACTGAGCTAACGACCCTCACCACGACCAGTTCCGAGCGCACTGCTGCACCGGCTCTGACGGCGGCCTATATTACGGATTTATCATCCTGGCGCAATAGAAAAATCTTAAATTAAATCTGTTTGCTCACTGCGCATACAAAGCAGAGCCGCATTTACAAGACTGTTACGAAAACAGTGACATGCAGCAATGTTACAGCTTGCCGAGGCTCTGCTTGGCCAACTGGGCCGGCGAGGTATTGGGGTAACCCTTGATCACCTGCTCATAGAAGGTCTTGGCTTCCGCTTTCTTGCCGTCGAGCTGCGCCAGCATGCCGAGTTTCAGCAGGGCATCGGCCCGCTTGGGCGACTTGCTGTACTTGTTCGCCACAGTGGAGAACTGGCTGGCTGCACCGGCTCTGTCACCCTTGTTGAACATCAGCTGGCCGAGCCAGTAGTGCGCATTGGGAACATAGCTGGAGCTCGGGAACTGTTTGATGAACCCTTCGAAGGCAGGAATGGCCTTGTCGTAGTTCTTCTCCTTGAGCACCATGTTCACGGCTGCGTCATAGGCCTGGTTCTCGTCCTGATTGGTCGAGTAGTTGGCCGCTGCGGCAGGCGTCGTGGCGCCGGCTGCCGGAGTCGCGGGCGCGGCAGCGGCAGGCTGGCTGTTGGCCACCTTGTCGAGCTCCTGATAGAGCTGGCGCTGACGCTCTTGCGACTGCTCCATCTGGTAGGTCTGCTGCTCCAGCTGACCACGCAGTTCAGAGACCTCCCCTTGCAGGGAGTCGACCTGTTGCTGCAGCTCGGCCTGCAGGCGCAGACGGGCGTTCAGGGTGCGCTCCAGCAGGGCGACCCTGTCTTCCAGGCTGCCCGTGGGCACTATGGCACCGTTGTTGCCGCTAAGGACAACCCCACCACCCGAGTCACCGCCCAGATCGCTGACAGGAGCCGCCGCATGCGCATTCAGAGCAACCAATACGGCCAGCGCAACAACAGCTTGCTTGTACACAGATTTCATTCGGATCAAACCTTAGCGTTTAGTGCAAATAAAACGGCCAGCGCCATAGTCGCTCGCTTATACAGATTTCATTCGGATCAAACCTTGGCGTTTAGTGCAAATAAAACGGCCATCGAAATGGCCGCTTGCATATAAACGAACTTCGTTCGATTCAAACCTTAGTAAACCAGAACCGCACGGCGGTTTTTGGCAAAGGCATCCTCGGTGTGGGACAGATCCAGCGGCTTCTCTTCGCCATAGCTGACGATGGAGAGCTGCTCGGCCTGCACACCCAGGGTTTGCAGATACTTGGCAACGGCCTTGGCACGACGCTCGCCCAAGGCGATGTTGTATTCCGGAGTACCGCGCTCATCGGCGTGGCCTTCGATCAAAACCTTGACGCTCGGACGCTCACGCAGGTAGCTGGCATGGGCATCCAGCAGGTCGGCGTACTGACCCTGAATGTCGTAACCATCGTACGGGAAGTAGATCACGTTATCGCGCTGCAGAGCTTCGAACTTCTGACGCATCTGCTCTTCCGGGGACAACATGCCGTTGGCGCCACCGGTTTGTACACCGCCCATGCCGTCGGTCATGCCAGACTCGGCGCCAGCGGCGTCGGAGTCGGAAGAAGAACTACAGGCAGCCAGGGTGAACAGTGGCAGTGCGATGGCCAGACCCTTGAGCAGTTTATTGAGTTGCATGCTATTTCCTTAAACCTTTATAACAAAACAAAAAACAATCGATTTTTTTATCAATTCAAGAAGGGCGACCAAGCTGGTGCACGAATTTCACCGCTACTGGTCGGAAGCACTGCCTTGAAGCGACCATCGGTCGACACCAACGCAAGACTCTTACGACCCTGATAGATGGTGGCATAAATGATCATGCTGCCATTGGGAGCCACACTTGGCGACTCATCGAGAGCACTCTGGGTCAGTACCAACATGGCTCCGTTTTCCATATCCTGGCGAGCGATGCGATATTGTCCCTGAACCCGGGTCACCACCACCATGGACTTGCCGTCCGGCGTGATGGATGCACCTTGGTTGGAATCCCCTTCCCAGGTCATCCGGCGAGTGACGCCAGTCGCCAAATTTACGCTATAAATCTGGGGTTTGCCACCACGTTCAGAGGTGAACAGCAAAGTTTGACCGTCCGGCATCCAGGAGGGTTCGGTGTCTATGGTACGGTTATTTGTGACTCGAGTGAGTTGCTTGCTAGCAACATCAACAACATAGAGATCAGGCTGCCCATCTTTGGACAAAACAATAGCCAAACGGCGACCATCTGGTGACCACTCGGGGGCACCGTTGATGCCGCGGAAACTGGTGATCAGACTGCGTTGCTGGGTATAGATATCCTGCACATAGATTTCGGACTTCTGGTTCTCGAAACTCACATAGGCCAGCTTGCTGCCATCCGGCGACCAGGCCGGTGACATCAGCGGCTCGCGGGAGCGCAGCAGAGTCTTCTCGTTGTAGCCATCGTAATCGGAGATACGCAGCTGGTACGGGAACTGGGTGCCCTGCTGGACGGAGACATAGGCCAGACGGGTCAGGAAGGCACCACGCTCACCGGTCAGACGCTCGTAGACGATGTCGGAGATGCGGTGGGCGAACTGGCGCATCTGGGCACCCGGTATGGTCGCCATGCGGCTGTCGAGGATGTAACCGTTCGCTTCCCCGCCCTGGGTCTTGGCCAGCTGGCCCTTCAGCACATCGACCAGCTCGAAGTTGATCTTGTAGGTGCCATCACCCACCGCCGCGATGGAACCGACCACCACGGCCTCCACACCCTGGGACGCCCAGGGGGCGAAGTTGATCTCGCCACTGCTGCTCGGGGTCTGCGGCATCTGGCCACGGGCCAGCGGCTTGAACTTGCCGCTGCGCATCAGGTCGTTGGAGACCACCTCGGCGATGTCCTGTGGCAGTTGACCATTACCTTCCCACTTGAAGGGGGCGATGGCGATGGGGCGCGCACTGTCAATACCGCCGGTGATGACGATGTCCAAGGCCGCCTGAGCGCTCTGGCCTAGCAGAAGGCAGCCAACCAAAGCAAAAAACACTTTTCTTATCATGGCTTAAATACTCTGTTCCAATAAAAATGAGAGGTGAAATTCCTTTATCAGCAGATGCTGCCAACCACGGTCAATGACCCCGTTTTATCACGTCTAGATGCTAGGTTCTAACTTGAGGTTAAACTCCTTCAACATCTCGAACGCCGCCGGATCCTTCGGCACCGGCAACTGATTCGCCTTCAGCACGGCAGCCTTGCCGGAGCGGCAGACCGCCGGGTCACCCTGGCCGTTGTCCACCGAAATGACGAAGCCGGTACTGGCCAATTTGACACCGATAGTACAGGTTTTGCCCCGCATGGTGGGATCCAAAATCATATAGCGCTCGACCGTTGCCTTGATGAGAGCGGCGTACTTGTCGACCTCCCCCTTGGCGGCAGCCGATGCGGCCTGGCTGCGGGAATTGGCCTCAGCCTCCAGCTGCTGCTGCATCATGGCTTCCATCTCTTTCTGCAACTTGGCCTCTTCGGCCGCCTTGCGCTTGCGCTCCGCCTCTATCTTGGCCTTCTTGTCAGCCTCGGCCTTCGCCTTCTTCTCTGCGTCAGCTTTTGCCTTCTTGGCGGCTTCATCTGCGGCCTTTTTCTCTGCCTCAGCCTTGGCCTTCTTCTCGGCTTCCGCCTTGGCTTTCTTCTCAGCCTCGGCCTTGGCCTTCTTGTCGGCTTCAGCCTTCTTGGCCGCATCCGCCTTTGCCTTGGCTTTCTCTTCGGCCTGCTTCTTCTCCAGCTCTTCTTTCTTTTTCTTGAGCGCCAACGCCTTGGCGAGTTCTTCTTCCTGGCGCTTGGCGTCAGCCTGCTTGGCCTTCTGCGCCTCCAGCTTGCGGGCTTCCTCGGCCTTCTGGGCCTTCTCTTCCGCCTGCTTCTGTTCGGCTACCTTCTTCTGCTTCTCGGTCTCGGCCTTGCGGGTGGCCTCCTCGGCCTCCTTGCGCTTGGTTTCGGCGATGCGCAGACGCTCCTGCTCCTTCGCCAGCTCGCGCCGGGCCTGATCGGCGTCTTCCTTGTCCTTCTCTTTCTGCTGCTGGGCAGCCTTGGGCTGAGCTTTCTGCTGCTGGATCTGCTGTGCCTGTTGCTCCAGGAACTCGCTGTCCAGCATCACTGCATTGACGATCTGTCCCTTCGACTCGGGGCGCTTGGGCTTGCTGAAGTCGACGCCGACCAGCAGTATGATGCCGATGATCAGATGCAGCAGCAGCGACGCGACGAGATAACCGGAAATACCACGCTTCACATCCATCTCCGTCAGTTCACCGGATCCGTCATCAGGCCAACCTGAGGCACACCGGCTTTCTTGAGGGCCACCATCAGCAGGATCACCTCTTCGTAACGCACGGACTTGTCACCCGCCACCACCACGGGAGCGTTCTGGTTGATGGCCAGATAACCCATGGCCTTCTCGGTGATGTATTGCTGCATCGCCTCGGGCGTGCCACTTGGCACTGGCTCGTCATCCGCCTCACCGGCCTTGATGACGTACTCACCCTCGGTGTTGACGCTGACGATGAAGGGGGGCTTGGCGTCCTCGGGCAACTGCTCGGACTCGGCCTGGGGCAGGTCCACCTTGACCCCTTGCGTGATCACCGGCGTCACCGCCATGAAGATGATGAGCAGCACCAGCATGACGTCGATATAGGGCACCACGTTGATCTCGGCGACCTTCTTGCGCCGGATCCGCTGATAGGTTTGCATTTACTTGTCACCCTGCTGCTGTGCAATCTGACGGTTCAGTATGGTGGTGAACTCGTCCATGAAGTTGGCGTAGGCGTTCTCCAGCTTCTCTACCTTGTTGGTGAATCTGTTATAGAAAATAACAGCGGGAATGGCCGCGAACAGACCCATGGCGGTGGCGATCAGCGCCTCCGCGATGCCCGGCGCCACCATCTGCAGGGTCGCCTGCTGCACCTGACCCAAGGCAATAAAGGCGTTCATGATGCCCCATACGGTACCAAACAGGCCGATATAGGGGCTGATGGAGCCGACGGTTGCCAGCACTGGCAGGTTGGATTCCAGCTCGTCCACCGCACGGGACAGCGAGACGCGCATGGCACGATAGGTACCGTCCATCACCGCATCCTGGCCACGGGCGCCGGCCTTGAGCAGGCGGGCATACTCCTTGAAGCCGGAATAGAAGATGTCTTCCATGCCTTCGATGTCATCACGGCGGGAAGAGGACTCCTGATAGAGACGGTTGAGGTCGACGCCGGACCAGAATCTGTCTTCAAACTGCTCAGAGGCGAGGTTGGCCGCCTTGATGACCTTGGAACGCTGGATGATCAGCGCCCAGGAGACGACCGACATGCCCATCAGGGTCATCATGACCAGTTTCACCAGCAGACTGGCTTGCCAGAACAGACCAATAAACGAAATTTCAGCGTGCACTTAACAGCACTCCCTTGATTTTTTCAGGTATTGCAACAGGTTTCATTTGCGGATGACTGACACAGGCAATCTGTACCATGGCCTGGGTGATCAGTCGTCCATCAGCCGCCAGGATCTGCTGTGAAAAGCGCATGGAAGCACGTTTCACTTCAGTCACTTGCGTCAATACGGTCAGCAGTTCATTGAAGCGGGCCGCGGAGCGGAAATCGATCTCGGTGCGACTCACCACGAAGGCGATCCCCGCCTGCAACAGGACATCTTGCTCGATGTCGCCGGCGCGCAGGAACTCGGTGCGAGCCCGTTCCATAAACTTGAGATAATTGGCGTTGTAGACGATGCCTCCGGCGTCTGTGTCTTCGTAGTAGACACGTACCGGAAACTCAGAGACTTCCCCCATAAAAATCTGTGATCCATTCGACAGTCAGATGGGGGGCTATCATAGCGCAGGGCTGAATAGGAAAGAAGCAGGGGGAGACAGGGAAATCCCATCTCCCCCTGTTTTTTATGGCAGGCAATAACGGCCGATCCGCCGGGGGCAAAACCACGGCCGCACTGCGGGGTACAAAAGCAGAGGGAGGCAGAAAATGTCTGGCCTCCCTCGGTGTTTATGGCAGGTAATACCCGCTGGTCAGCCAGAGCCCGTACAACAGGCTTGGCAAGGCGAGCCAGGGGAAAAACAGCACGCGGCCAACCAGGCTGCGGGGGTGGAACCCCAGTCCGTGCATGACGCCGCAGCAGACTGCCCACATCAGCCAGGGGGCCAGCCAGAGACCGTGGTCACTGGTGTTGGCGGCCACCAGATTCGGTGCCTGCAAGATGGCGACGCCCAACAGGGCCGCCGCCAGCAACATCAGACCTTGCCATGGCTGGCGCTCCAGAGGAGCGGCCAGCCGGGCAAGCCAGTCACTTGTCTTCATCGATCTGACGATCCAGGTTCTCGGTGTGCTCCAGCCAGAGCGCATTGATGATCCCAAACGCACAGGCCAGCAACAGCCCCAGGATCCAGGTGAAATACCACATATCAGGGCACCTTCTTAGTAGAGCGATTGTTGGTTGTCTTCGATGTGCTTGTTACTCACCCGGCCAAACATCTTGATGTAGGTCCAGATGGTGTAAGCAAGCACTGTCGGTACGAAGACGACTGCGACTACCGTCATCACCTTGAGGGTGTTGAAGGAGGCGGTGGCATCCCACATGGTCAGGCTCTGGGACGGCTCCAGGCTGGAGGGCATCACGAACGGGAACATGGAGAAGCCCGCGGTCAGTATGATGCCGGCAATGGCCAGGGAGGAGAACAGGAACGCCATCCAGCCCTTGCCCAGCTTGGCCGCAAGCGCGGTCAGCAGGCTCATCACCAGACCCAGCACGGGGGCGGCAATCATCCAGGGGTAGAGGTTGTAGTTCTGCATCCAGGCACCGGCCTGCACCACCACTTCCTTGTGAAGCGGGTTGGTGACGGCGTCGGTGGCGACGGTGCCCACGATCACATAGCCATCCATGCCGCTCACCCAGACTCCGGCCAGGGCAAACAGCACCAGGGTCAGCAGGGAGAAGATCATGGCGGCGGTACGGGAGCGGGCCAGCACTTCACCTTCGGTCTTCATCATCAGCCAGGCAGCGCCCTGGGTCATTATCATGAACAGGCTCACCAGACCGGCCAGCAGGCCGAACGGGTTGAGCAGGCCGAAGAAGTTGCCGTGGTAGGTCAGCATCAGGAACTGGTTGAAGCTGAACGGTACCCCTTGCAGCAGGTTGCCGAAGGCCACCCCGAAGATGACGGGGGGAATGGCACTACCGGCGAACAGCGCCCAGTCCCAGCTGGTGCGCCACTGGGCGCCTTCCTGCAGGGAGCGGTACTTGAAGCCGACCGGACGGAAGAAGAGCGCCATCAGGGTCAGGATCATGGCGATGTAGAAGCCGGAGAAGGCCGCCGCATAGACCATGGGCCAGGCCGCGAACAGGGCACCGCCCGCGGTGACCAGCCAGACCTGGTTGCCTTCCCAGTGCGGCCCCATGGTGTTGAGCATCACCCGACGCTCCACATCCTTCTTGCCGACGAAGGGGAGCAGGGCACCGACCCCCATATCGAAGCCGTCGGTGATGGCGAAGCCGATCAGCAGCACGCCGACCAACACCCACCAGACCAGACGCAACATTTCGTAATCAAACATGGGTTACTCTCCTTATGCCTTGCTCTGTTCGAAGTGGTACTTGCCCGTCTTCAAGCTGCTTGGGCCCAGACGCGCATACTTGAACATCAGGTACATCTCGATGATCAGCAGTACGGTGTAGAACAGGCAGATCCCGATCAGGGAGAACCAGATCTCGGACGCAGGGATATTGGATGCGGAGACTGAGGTCGGCAGCATCTCGGCTATGGTCCAGGGTTGACGACCGTACTCGGCGACAAACCAGCCCGCCTCGATGGCGATCCAGGGCAGCGGGATGCCGTACAGCAGCGCCTTGAGCAACCACTTGCGCTCACCGATCTTGTGGCGAGTGCTGTCATAGAAGGCCAGACCGATCAGCACCAGCATCAACATGCCGCAGGCAACCATGATGCGGAAGGCGAAGAACAGCGGCAGCACCTGCGGGATGGAGTCATCCACGGCGGCCTTGATCTGATCGTCTGTCGCGTCGGTCACGTTAGGGGTGTAACGCTTGAGCAGCAGACCGTAGCCCAGATCCTGCTTCACTTCGTCGAAGCGAGCGCGGGTCTCGTCTGACTTGTCGCCAGATTGCAGCTTGGTCAGCAGATCGTAGGCGGTCATGCCGCTGCGCACGCGCACTTCATGCTCGCTCTTCAGATCCTTGAGACCGGTCACCTGACCGTCCAGGGAACGGGTCGCTATGATGCCGAGGGCGTAAGGGATCTTGATGGCGTAGTCGGTGCGCATCTCTTCCTGGTTCGGAATGCCGAACAGGGTGAAGGACGCGGGGGCCGGCTCGGTGTTCCACTCGGCCTCGATGGCCGCCAGCTTCACCTTCTGCACTTCCCCGGTCTCGTAGCCTGACTCGTCACCCAGCACCAGCACGGAGAGGATGGAGGCCATGCCGAATGCGGCCGCGATGGCGAAGGAGCGACGGGCGAAGGCCACATCACGATTCTTCAGCAGGTAGTAGGAGGAGATGCCCAGCACGAACATGGCGCCCGTGGTGTAGCCCGCCGCCACTGTGTGGACGAACTTGACCTGAGCAACCGGGTTGAACACCAGATCGGCGAAACTCACCATCTCCATCCGCATGGATTCGAAGTTGAATTCGGCACCGACCGGGTTCTGCATCCAGCCGTTGGCGACCAGGATCCAGAGAGCGGAGAGGTTGGTCCCGAGTGCCATCAGCCAGGTTGCCGCCAGATGCTGGCGCTTGGTGAGGCGATCCCAACCGAAGAAGAACATGCCGACGAAGGTGGACTCCAGGAAGAAGGCCATCAAGCCTTCGATGGCCAGCGGGGCCCCGAAGATATCGCCGACATAGTGGGAGTAGTAAGCCCAGTTGGTACCGAACTGAAACTCCATGGTGAGCCCGGTGGTAACCCCAAGGGCGAAGTTGATACCAAATAACTTGCCCCAGAACTTGGTCATGTCCCGGTACACTGTGTTGTTGGTCATCACATAGACAGACTCCATGATCGCCAGAATGAAGGCCATTCCCAGCGTCAGGGGTACAAACAGGAAGTGATAAAGGGCCGTCGCAGCGAATTGGAACCGCGATAGGTCTACCACATGCTCAGCAATCATGATGTTTCCTCACCGATTATTGGCACGGCTATTTTAAGTTTTAAGGACAAAGCTTCCATTGGAAGTCCCCGAATGGTCGATCACCCCTCGCGGACTGACCGGATTCGACTGCCACCACATTAACAACAAGGCAATATAGAGGAACAAAAAAAGCTAATGTTTAACATCTGGTAAACATTAACTGCAGTTCTATTCTCGCCTATAATGATGGCTGTTTTATATCATCTTTATTTGATTGAAATCAATGTAAACCCATCATCAATACATGCCTTTTCAAGGCAACTTACAAGCCGTTTCCCATTAATTTTGGGAGCTTGCTCACAAAAAACATTAAACCGTAAATACTTGATTTAAATCAATTTTAACTCTCGTCAAAATAGTTTCAATTCTGTTAAACAAATAGACGAGATGAGCAGGCTCATCCTTATCAATCCGGTATTTCAAGAATGATGCAGGCCATCATGAAATCAATTTAAAACCAGCAAAAACACATGTTTATGCGGATTGGCCCGCCTCACAAAATCATTAATTTATCTAATCCTAAACACATAGATTTTCTTGTTTGTCCGGCCCGGCAAGAGCTCCTACAATGCGCCTCGCAGTGAGGGCACACCTCTGGATACAGGCCGGTCATTCCGGGTTCCCGGTACGTATTCGATGAACATTTCGAACCTGTTTGTTGGGATTAATGATGAAAAAGTTTGTTGCCAAGACCATCCGTTACTACAAGCTTTCGTTCGTTCAACTCTATCAAATGAACCGACTCTGAGGCCTCGCGACGGCTCCTTTGTGTTTTCCCGACCGGTCTGCAGACGCACTCACTGTCTGTGAACATCCATCCTGAATTGTCTTTGCCCACCGCATCCGCCGTGGGCTTTTTTTTGCCCGGATAATAAAAAACCGCCCTTGGGGGCGGTTTGTCGTTCAAAAGGCTGCTTTTACTGCTCATCTGGCCGTTGCAGGCCAAAGTGCGCATAAGCTCTCGGTGTCGCGATCCGCCCTCTGGGTGTACGTTGCAGATAGCCTTGCTGGATCAGATAAGGCTCCAGCACATCCTCTATGGTGTCCTTCTCTTCCCCTATGGCGGCGGCCAGGTTGTCGAGCCCCACGGGGCCCCCCATAAACTTGTCGATGACGGCCAACAATAGCTTGCGGTCCATGAAGTCGAACCCCTCATTGTCCACATCCAGCATGTCCATGGCACGGGCCGCTATGGGTCCATCAATGCGACCATCGGATTTCACCTGGGCGAAATCCCGCACCCGTCTTAACAGACGGTTAGCAATCCGCGGGGTCCCCCGGGAGCGGCGAGCCACCTCCAGCGCACCGTCTCCCGACATGTCGAGCCCGAGGCAGCGGGCGCTGCGGGAGACGATGTCGGTGAGATCCTTGACGTTGTAGAACTCGAGACGTTGCACTATCCCGAAACGGTCACGCAGGGGGCTGGTCAGGGAGCCGGCCCGGGTGGTAGCCCCGATCAGGGTGAAGGGAGGCAGATCGAGCTTGATGGAGCGGGCGGCAGGCCCCTCTCCTATCATGATGTCGAGCTGGTAATCCTCCATGGCCGGATAGAGCACCTCCTCCACCACTGGGCTGAGGCGGTGGATTTCGTCGATGAAGAGCACATCGTTCGGTTCGAGGTTGGTGAGCAACGCGGCGAGATCCCCCGCCTTCTCCAGCACGGGGCCCGAGGTGGTCTTGATGTTGACCCCCATCTCGTTGGCCACTATGTTGGCCAGCGTGGTCTTGCCGAGCCCGGGCGGGCCGAAGATCAGCAGGTGATCCAGGGCCTCCCCGCGCTGGCGGGCGGCCTCGATGAAGATCTCCATCTGGTCGCAGACATGATCCTGCCCGGTGTAATCCGCCAGCTTCTTGGGCCGGATGGCCCTGTCGATGACCTCGTCCTCGCGGGCGGCACCGGCCGAGATGAGACGATCCGCTTCAATCATGCACTACCTCACGCTCTGCATCCCCGTGGTCACAGTAGAGTGACCCGGGATGGTCCGCTTGCTTCATTGTCATCCTCACACCAGGCTGCGCAGGGATTCACGGATGATGGCTTCCACCGACATGCCCTCGCTGGCCACCTTGGCCACGATCTGGCTCGCCTGCTGCGGCTTGTAACCGAGCGCCACCAGGGCGCTGGCTGCCTCTTCACTGGCATCGGGGGCGCGCAGCTGGCTCTCCTGGGCGGGCAAGCTGATGGCGGCAGGGGAGAAGAGATCGTGACTGACCCAACCCTTGAGGCGGTCCTTCATCTCCACCACCAGCCGCTCGGCGGTCTTCTTGCCCACGCCGGGCAGCTTGACCAGAGAACTTATCTCCTCGCGCTCGACGCTCATCACAAACTGGGTGGCCGTCATGCCGGAGAGGATGGCCAGCGCCAGTTTGGGGCCGACCCCGTTGGTCTTGATCAGCTCGCGAAACAGCGCCCGCTCCTGCTTGTGGTTGAAGCCATAGAGCAGCTGGGCATCTTCGCGCACCACGAAGTGGGTGTGAATGACAGCTTCCTTCCCGAGCTCGGGCAGATCATAGAAGCAGCTCATGGGCATGTGCACTTCATAACCCAGGCCCCCTACTTCGATCAGCACCTCAGGGGGTTGTTTCTCGATGATGACGCCTCTCAAGCGACCGATCATGTTCTCTTCCTCGCCACGCAGACTCTTGCAAATTGGGTCATAGCATAAAGAATAACTGGATAAGTATCCAGCATAGGGCCATGGAGGACAGCAAGGGAGGTTGCCTACCCTGATACTCTCTGCGCAGATATGGGCAGTCACTTTATTTTCCACCGGGAATGGCGCATCTTGGCCATTGAGCGAACACTCAGTGGGCTTGTTCGGAACCATGGAAGGTCCTGCATCATGAAAATTGTCACGACATCGAATCTTGGGCTCACTATCTTGCTCGGCTGCACACTGGGCATGGGGGTGATCGGCTGGTATGGCAGCCAGCGGCTGGCCGATTTGCTCTCCTATGTGCTGGGTGCAGCCTGGCAAACGGCCGATGGCGCCATGGAGGGATCCATCGAGCTGGGCAATCAGTCGCTCTATATCCAGAAAATGCTCAGAGGCATGCCCCTTGACGAGCCCGAGCTGCAACGGGCCAGACAGGCGGCCACCGACGCCTTGCGACGGGTAGAGCAAGGCAAGCTCATCGATGCGACTGCGCTCGGCACCCTGAACTTGCATGAGCAGGCCTATCAGCAACAGCAGGAAAAACTGCTGACGCTCTACCGAACCTTTACCGGTGTTGATCGGGCGCTGCGCGCCAGCTCGGAGCGCATGTCACGCCTCTCGACCCAGTTGGAAGTGATCGGTGATGGTGCGGTCGAGAGCCTCACCCGGTCACCGGATCAGGCCATCAGCTGGAATGGCGGCCTCGCCACCCGCTGGCAGGCGGCCGACGGCGGTATGGAGGCCAACATAGGTTTCCTGCGTCAGCTCTATGCCCTGGAGAAGATGCAGAGTGAAGGCCCCACCCCCGCCATCCAGGCTGAACTGGCCGAGGCCACCCGCTTCTACCAGGAGGCGGTCGACGGCATGCTGGCGACCGGCCTGTTCGATGTGCCCGGTGAAGGGGAGTTCGCCGGCCAATCCCTCGCCACCCAGTATCGCGCCCTGCTGGCCGACAACACCCGCCTTAACCGTGAATGGATCTCCGCCCTGACCGATTACCAGAGCCAGCTGGCTCGTTACGACAGCAGTGCCGAACAGCTCAAGCAGGCGCTGGTCGAGGTCGAGGCCAAGGGGGATGCCACTGTCGAGGATCAGGTAAATCAACTCAATACCATCATCGGCCATACCAGGAACCTGATCCTGGGCGCCCTGGTGTTGAGCCTGCTGATTGTCGCCCTCTGCGGCATCTGGCTGGTGCGCACCATAGTCCGCCCCCTGTTGCAAGTTGACCGGCGCATGCAGGACATAGCCGCGGGCGATGGGGATCTCAATGCCCGCATCAACCTCAAGCGAAACGACGAGCTGGGCTCGCTGGCCGGCAGCGTGGATCGCTTCATCGAGAAACTGCAGCAGATGATCAGCGCCACCATGGACAACAACCAGCACATCAACCAGCACGTGCACACCTCGGTCAACCGAGTCGAGGCCATCAGCCAGAGCAGCCGTCAAACCGCCAAGCATGCCCAGGCGCTACACCATGACAGCGAGCAGATGGTGCGGGTCGCCACCTCCATCTCTGACAACTGCGGCCTGGCCGCGCACAATGCCAACGAGGTCCGCCAGCTCACCGCAGAAAGCAGTCAGTACGTGACCTCCGCCAGCAACGGCATGCAGCGCGTGGTGGTGGAAGTGGGCGAGTGCGCCAACGCCATCAATGCCCTCAAGGAGCAGGCTGGCCAGATTGGCCAGATCATCTCCACCATCAGCAACATCTCGGAGCAAACCAACCTGCTGGCCCTCAACGCCGCCATCGAGGCCGCCCGGGCTGGTGAGATGGGTCGCGGTTTTGCCGTGGTGGCCGACGAGGTGCGCACCCTGGCCAACCGCACCGCCGCCTCCAGCGCCGAGATAACCGAGGTGATCAGCAGCATCCAGCAGCAGACCGAACAGGCCTATCTGATGATGCAACGCAACCTGAAAACCGTGGAATCAGGCATGGCGGATTCCGACAACACCAAGCAGATCCTGTTCAAGGTAGAGGAGGCCATCGACCAGCTAGCCGACATGGTGCAACAGGTAGCGGATGCCACCAGCCAGCTCTCCCACACCCTGAGCCACACCACCGACAAGGTCTCGGACATCAGCCTGCAGGCCCAGACCGGTGAGCAGGAGGCACAGGAGTGCCTGCAGCTCGCCTCCTCCCTCCATCAGGCCAGCTTGCAGCAGCAGCGACTGCTGTCACAGTTTCGGGTCTAGCGCAGGCGGGGGCCCGCCCCCGCTTTCTCCCGCTGTGCAAATTTAGCCCTTGGGCAGCAACGCCCGGCCTGTTAAAATTCCGCACTTGAAATTTTCCAGGGCCCCGCGCCCGTTCTAGCTAAGGTCTACCGCGATGCGTACCAGCCAATATCTGCTTTCCACTCTCAAGGAAACCCCCTCCGACGCTGAAGTCATCAGCCACCAGCTGATGCTGCGTGCCGGGATGATCCGTAAACTGGCCTCCGGCATGTACGCCTGGCTGCCAACCGGTCTGCGGGTACTGAAAAAGATCGAGAACATTGTTCGCGAAGAGATGAACAATGCTGGTGCCATCGAAGTCTCCATGCCGGTGGTGCAACCCGCCGAGCTGTGGCAGGAGTCCGGCCGCTGGGATGACTACGGTCCCGAGCTGTGCCGCCTGACCGACCGCCACAACCGCCCCTTCGTGCTGGGCCCGACCCACGAAGAGGTGATCACCGCCCTGGTCCGTTACGAAGTGAACAGCTACAAGCAGCTGCCGCTCAACCTCTACCAGATCCAGACCAAGTTCCGTGACGAGGTGCGCCCCCGTTTCGGCGTAATGCGCGGTCGCGAGTTCCTGATGAAGGATGCCTACTCCTTCCACATCGACAAGGCCTCGCTGATCGAGACCTACGAGAAGATGCACGCCGCCTACTGCGCCGCCTTCACCCGCATGGGTCTGAACTTCCGTCCGGTGCAGGCCGATACCGGCTCCATCGGCGGTACTGGCTCCCACGAATTCCAGGTGCTGGCCGAGAGCGGTGAAGACTTGATCGCCTTCTCCGATAGCTCCGACTACGCCGCCAACATAGAGATGGCCGAAGCCCTGGCACCCGTTGGCGAGCGCGCTGCTGCCACTGCCGCCCTGACCAAGGTCGCCACCCCGAACGTCCACACCATAGACGAAGTGGCCGCCTTCCTGAGCGTGGCGCCGACCGCCATCGCCAAGACCCTGCTGGTACTGGCGGAAGCGGACGAGCACGGCAAGCAGGCCGTCATCGCCCTGGTGCTGCGTGGCGACCACGAGCTGAACGAGATCAAGGCCGAGAAGCTCCCTGGCATGGCTAACCCGCTGACCTTCGCCAACGACGAGCAGATCAAGGCTGCCGCCGGTTGCGATGCTGGCTCCATAGGCCCGGTCGGCTTTGCCGGTCGCATCATAGTCGATCGCAGCGCCGCCCATCTCGCCGATTTTGTTTGCGGCGCCAACGAGACCGGCTTCCACCTGACAGGTGCCAACTGGGATCGCGACATCGCTACCTACGAAGTTGCCGACCTGCGCAACGTGGTGGAAGGCGACCCCAGCCCCTGTGGCCAGGGCAAGCTGCTGCTCAAGCGCGGTATCGAAGTGGGCCACATCTTCCAGCTGGGTACCAAGTACTCCGAAGCCATGAAGGCCAGCGTGCTGAACGAGGGCGGCAAGTCCGTCACCATGGAGATGGGTTGCTACGGCATAGGTGTGTCCCGTCTGGTGGCGGCCGCCATTGAGCAGAACAACGACCAGTACGGCATCATCTGGCCGGAAGCCATAGCCCCGTTCGAAGTGGCCATAGTGCCGATGAACATGCACAAGTCCGAGCGCGTCGCCGAGCAGGCGCAGCAGTTCTATACCGAGCTGAAAGCCGCCGGTGTGGACGTCTTGTTCGACGACCGTAAAGAGCGCCCGGGCGTGATGTTCGCCGACATGGAGCTGATCGGTATCCCGCACGCCATCGTCATCGGCGACCGGGGTCTGGACAACGGCGTGGTGGAGTACAAGTGCCGCCGCACCGGCGAGAAGCAGGAAGTGGCCATTGGCGAGATTATCGCCATGCTCAAGGCCAAGCTGGGTCGCTAATAGCGCCTGCTAATTCTGCTTTTCGTTTTCGATAAAAAGGCCCCGGGTGTGAATTGCACTCGGGGCTTTTTATATGTTGCCTGTCTCTGCTGCTCATCACAAAAGCAAGGGGCCAGCAGCATCTCGATATTGCGCTGTACATGAAGTAGCAGATTTTCTAGACTGACGTTCTTTATCCAGATTGCCCGAGAGATTATGTCCACTGCCTTAGCCAATACCGTCGTCGTGCTCGATTTCGAGACTACCGGGCTCTCACCAGGACAAGGTGATAGAGCGATCGAAATTGGCGCCGTCCGGATTGAAAACGGCCACATCAGTGAACGTTTTTCGGCGTTGATGAATCCTGGCTTTAACGTAAGCAGCTTTATTGAGCAATATACCGGGATCAGCAATGCCATGCTGAAACAGGCGCCACCTTGCGGCGAGGTGATGGCGGACTTCGTCGAGTTTATCGGTAATGATAATCTGGTCGCCCATAATGCCTCCTTCGACAAGCGCTTTCTGGATGCTGAAATAGAACGGCTGTCGGCGCACTATCCTGGGCAGTTCGCCTGCTCCTTGCTGCTGTCGAGACGGTTATTCCCCGAGGCGCCGAACCATAAGTTGGCTACCTTGGTGCAATACCAGAATTTACCCAATGACGGGGTATTTCATCGCGCCTTGGCCGATGCCGAAGTGACGGCGCATCTGTGGCTCGCTCTGTTAAAGGAATTAGAGTGCCGGCATGGCATTTTCAACCCTGATTTTGAATTGCTGCTAACCCTTGGTAAAAAATCAAAGCATGCAGTTCAGTCTTTCCTGCAGGGATATGCGACTAAAAAATGAGTCACTCAGGTACGATTAACCCTCACCAGAATTTAAATATGATTCCGCATGGGACTGGATATACATTCGTTATATTTTAAATATTAAACGCTGGAGTGGGAAGTTGCGATAACGCATTATAAAAATAGGTGCTTTTGTCATTTCACTCTAAACGTTTATTTTTACACCTTGATAACGCCAACCTTAATTAATACATTTCATTGTCGGCCTTAAAATATATCAATCATTCCCACATACCATTGCACAACATATTACCCATATCCCGCTGGCGATGCCCCAGAGCATCGGCGACCTGGGCCTGGACAACGGCGTGGTGGAGTACAAGTGCCGCCGCACCGGCGAGAAACAGGAAGTAGCGATCAAAGAGATTATCGCCATGCTCAAGGCCAAGCTGGGCCGTTAATTCCGCCCCCTTGCCTGAATAGAAAAGCGCGCCATTTGGCGCGCTTTTTGTTTCTGCTTTCGTGAACGACGGGAGCCGGATGGCAGGACACTGCCTCAGGCATTGCGACCGATAAAGAGATCGGTCACGTGGCAGCTGCTTCTCGCCTCCAGTGCATCCAGCATGTAGGCCGCCGCGTCTTCCGGGGTCATGAAGCTGCTCGGGTCCACATGATCCGAGTTGTCCCAGAATTCGCTGCGGATCCCGCTCGGGTAGAGGTTCACCAGCCGCAAGGGCGAGCCCTTGAGCTCGGCCCGCAGGGACTCCAGAAAGCCGCGCATCCCCCATTTGGAGGCGCAGTAGAGGCTCTCGTTGGCCTTGCCGGTCTGGGCAGCGGAGGAAAGCACATTGGCCAGCACCCCGCCTTGTTCGCCGATGAGGCGCACCGTCTGCTGGGCCACCAGTATGGTGGAGACGAGATTGCTCTCCACCACCCGGCGCACCTGTTCGGCGGTGTAGACACCGACAGGGCCGAATTCCCCGACGCCGGCACAGTGGATCACAAGGGAAGGCAAGCCGCCCCAGGCCACGGCGGCACCGAAGGCCATCTCCACCTCTTCGTGGTGGGCCAGATCGGCGGCGATGCCGACCACGGCGCTGCCGAGCCGCTGCTCCTGCTCCTGCAACTTGTGATAACGGCGCCCCATCATGGAGACTCTATGGCCGCGCTCAACCAGTCCGATTGTCAGAGCGCGCCCAAGGCCGGAGCCCGCGCCAGTCACTATGATATGGCCCATTATCTCTCCTCCCTCACCCTTGCCAGTCAAACACGCCCGGGTGGCGCATCGCCACCCTTCGTCAGATTAGAAGGTGAATTCGCCACCGATGAACCAGCCGTCGATGGTCTGGTCGACGCGGTCGAAGTCCAACTCGGCTTCACGCCAGCCGGCACGGATCTTGAGCGGCACTGTGGAGAACTTGTAGGAACCACCCAGGCGGTAGTCATAGTTGTCGGCATCCTGCACCCGCAGATCACCAAAGGCGGCAAAGCCGGTACCCGGGATGCGCACTTCACCACCGGTGTAGGCCATCAGCACATCCTTGTCGTAGGAGTAGTGCTGGGTGTTGAAGTCGCCATCGTAGCGACGACCGGTCAGACCCAGATCGAGCTGGAACAGGTCGTTGTTCATCAGGCGGTAGTAGAGGCTCAGATCATAGGCCAGCAGATCGTTGCTGAAGGAGCCGCCGCTGGTGCTGAAATCGGACATCTCGAACTTGGCATTCGGCAGCAGGAAGATGCCGTGCTCCAGTTGCAGGTAGCCGCTCCAGTTGTAGTTGTCGTCGTAGCTGCCATCGGCACCGACGCCGCTGACCTGGCCGCCCCCCTGGGAGTTCCACATATCGGCACCCGCCGCGAAACGCCAGTCATCGGCGGCCATGGCTGCATGGCTGAACAGGGCAATCAGGGTGCCGGCAATCAGGGTCTTCTTCATTACATAGCTCCATTATGGACTGGAAAGACCATCATTTTACCCGGTGAGCAAGGAATACCTAGAGTAAAAAGCTGAACAAGCGTCCATTAATGTCAGTGCTGCATGCCCTTCATCGGCTCGACCGGCTTCACCGGCAGGCTCAGGCTCAGGGTTTGACCATCGTCCAGGGTCAGGGTCAGGGGGAAGGGTTTGTCCTCTGAGAGAGCCCCCACCTCGAACAGCATGATGTGGAGGCTGCCGGGTTTGAGGACAGCTTCCCCCCTGGCCGGGATTTCGATGCTCTCCACCTGGCGCATCTTCATGACGCCGTTCTCGTGCAGATGGGTGTGCAGCTCGGCACGGCCCGCGTCAGGAGAGGCTGCCGCAGTCAGGGTCACAGGTTTGTCCGCGTCATTCTTGAGCACCATGAAGGCCGCCGTGTTGGGCGACCCCGGGGGGAGCAGGCGCACATAACCGTCGACGGCCTCGACCTTGGCCAGTGTGGGAGCAGCCAGGAGCAGGGCCAGGCTGGAATAAAACGCACGTTTAAACATGGTTGAAATCCTTTTATGATGTTGTTAAACGAAGCAAAGCTTACCCCTGTGGCAAGCTTTTGGCAGCCCCCGAACACAAGGATTCAGACATGGCCCTCACAATTCTGGCCGAGCAGCAGGATGGCTTGCTCCTCCTGACCCTCAACCGGCCGGACAAGCGCAATGCCCTCAACACCGAGATGTACCTGGCCCTCACCCTGGCCTTTCAGCAGGCTGCCCTGGACGAGAGCGTGCATGTGGTGTTGCTGCAAGGGCAGCAGGAGTGCTTCACCGCGGGCAATGATCTCGCGGACTTCATGGGCAAGAGCAGCCTGGAAGCGGATGACCCCATCTTGCAGTTCCTCCACACCCTGGCCGACTTCCCCAAACCGGTGATCGCCGCCGTGGGTGGCCCGGCGGTGGGCATAGGCACCACACTGCTGCTGCACTGCGATCTGGTCTATCTGGGGGAGAACGCCCGGCTGCAATTGCCCTTCGTCGAGCTGGGGCTGGTGCCGGAGTTTGCCTCAAGCCTCTTGCTGCCCCGCGCCGTGGGCCACCTGAAGGCGGCGGAGCTGCTGTTGCTGGCGGAGGCCATAGACGCCGGGGAGGCGCTGCGGCTCGGGCTGGCCAACCGGGTGCTGGCGGTGGAGGAGCTGCTCCCCTTCGCCCGGGCCCAGGGGGTGAAACTCGCGGCCAAGCCGCCCAAGGCACTGCAAAAGAGCAAGGCGCTGCTCAAGCAGGAGCTCAGGCAGGCGGTGCATTTCGTCATCGATCTGGAGGCCCGCGCCTTCTCCCTCGCCCTGCAGGGGGAAGAAGCCCAGAGCCGTATCGCACGGCGGCTCGGGCGCACAACCGCTAGTTGAGGCGGAAGCGGCCTATCAACTCGCAGCCCTGCACCTTGTCCTGCACCTGGATCAACCTGGCGATCTCGGGGTTGGGGTGGCGCTTCAAGAAGGAGAGCAGGGCGGCGCGGCAGCAGCCTAGCTCGCTGATGAGAGACTCGCACTCCCGGTTCGGGCACTGGGGCACCAGGGCGGTGACCAGCTCGGAGGCGAGCTTGAGGTAGCGCAGCTCATAGGCGGGCTCTTCCATGGCGCGCCAGAAGTCGGCCATGCGGTGACAGGTGGCGACCCGCATGCTGGCCAGTTCGTCCAGATCCCCGGACGCCAGCTCATACACCTCTCCCAGGGCCTGCTGATAGAGGCAGATGGCCGTGCCCAGTGCCCCCATGCCAAGGGCATTCTCCGCCTCCAGCATGTAACGCTGCCAGTTCTGATTCGTCATTGTCCTCTCTCCTGCCGATACGAGTGGAGCCTGTATCATGGCTAATCGAGAATAAATATCAACCAGACCCTTTGTGCAGGTTTTGACCAACCCCTCCCCCTGCTCCTTGGCATCGCCCTCCCCATCCCTTACCATCTGGCCTCTTCTGTCGGGAGCCCTTCCTCATGCAACGACCCCGTTCATCCCAGGCGCTGGGCTGCTCCACCCTGTGCGTGCCCCGCCTGCTGGTCTGGATCTATTAGCTGCGCCGAACCGCGCATCCAATACAGATCCATTCAACGAGGAACATAGCCATGACCATCTGCCAACATTGGTCGCAGGTCGAGTACCTGCACCTGACGGTGACCAATCCCAACATCTGCCTCAAGGGGCGACACAGCTACTACTCGGGCGCCTGGGATGGCCCCTTCGAAGAGGAAGCCGTGCGCTACCTGTACGGCGACAGCTGGAGCAACTCAGCCGACACCGGCTGGGACCCCATCTGGCACATAGACAGGCTCCATCTCGGCGACTACGTGCAGATAGCCGCCGGGGTGAAGATCATCATGGGGGGCAACCATACCCACAACCCGGCCTTTATCAGCACCTATCCGTTCGCCGAGGTGGCGGCGCTCAAGCGCAGCTACAGACCCGCTGGCGATACCCGCATCGGCAATGACGTCTGGATCGGCATGGAAGCCATGATAATGCCGGGCGTCACCATAGGGGATGGCGCCATCATAGCCGCCCGGGCACTGGTCAATCAGGATGTGCCGCCCTATGCCATGGTGGCGGGTACCCCGGCCAGGGTGGTGCGGATGCGCTTTGGTGACGATGATATTGCCCGGCTGCAGGCGCTCGCCTGGTGGGATTGGCCGGATGACAAGGTACAGGCCCTGCTGCCGCTGATCCAGCAAGGAGAGGTGGCCCTGCTGGAACAGGCCGCCGCCCGCTGGCAAGGGGCCAGTCAGGGATTGTGACTAGGGGGCGCCTGGGCGCCCCTTCTTGATCCCGCGTCAGCTGCCACTGCGTGGCGGGTTGAGGCGACACTGCTTGCCGGGATAGCCGGGCAAGGCACTGGCCTTGCTGTTGCAGGCCAGCCGCTTGGCCTCGGCGAGGCGCTCCGCCAGATTGGCGGCATTGACCGGCTGCCACTCCATCTGCTGGCCGAGCCAGCTGGCCCAGGCGAACTCGACGAAGTAGACCTGATCCTGCTTGCTGAAGTAGCCCGCATCCTGCAGCAGGCCCGCCAGGGTGCGGTAGGGATAATCCGGCAGATCCCTGATGTGGCCGGGCAGCTGTTCCGGGGTGAGCGGCTGGCCCCGCTCATCCTTGAGCCAGGCCCAGTGGTTGTTCTGCATCTGGCTCCAGAAACTGGCCCTGTCCTGCAAGCGGGCGATCACCTTGACCCTCGCCTCCTTCACCCCCTGTTGCCACAGCGCCTTGGTCAGGTGGTGCCTGTCCACCAGCCAGTAGCCGCCATCGGGGGCGATGACCATGGGTATCTCTTTCTTTTTCATCAGCTTGTCGAGTTGCTTCTCGCTCTTGTCCGCCAGTTCAGCCACTGTGGTGTCGACCTGCAACTGCCCCACCCCGCCCTGAGTCGGATGCAGTTGATCTATGCTCACCTCGCACCAGCTCCCCACCTGGCTGGTCTTCTCGCAAGGGGCCAGTGCCCAGGCCCCCTGGCTCAGCACACAGGCCAATAACATCCATACTCTCATCGTTTGCTCCTCTTGCCCGCGCTCGGGCGGGCGTACATAGGGTTGCAGCCCCGGATATCATGGGACTCACGCTGGCGGTCTGACCAGCAAAGGGGATATCATGATTCCCCGTCTGCCGGCGATGAATTCTCGCCGAGTTTTCTCCTCGCTTCACACAATTTGAAGGATTCACCATGAAAGGATGGAGCCCCCTGCTGGCCCTGCTGGGCTGTGTCTGTGTCCAGGCCGCCGATGTGCCGGCCGGTACCCAACTCGCCGCCGAACAGGCCGTCGTGCGTCATCTCAAGGACGAACCGGCCAGCCTGAGCCCGCTCAAACTGGTCGGGCTGCCCGAGCTGCAAGTGCTCAGAGATCTCTATGAGGGGCTCTTGACCCAGGGGGCGGACGGCAAGGTGCTGCCCGGTGTGGCATCTCGCTGGGATAACGAGGGGAACCAGAAATTCACATTCCACCTGCGGCCGGATGCCCGCTGGTCCAACGGGGATCCGGTACGCGCCAGCGACTTCGTCTATGGCTGGCGCAAGCTGGTGGATCCCGAAGAGGCGGCCACCTTCGCCTGGTTTGCCCAGCTGGCCCACTTCGACAAGGTGGACGAGATAGTCGAGGGCAAGCTGCCTCCCGAGGCGCTCGGGGTGCAAGCCCTGGATGACCACACCCTGCAGGTGACCCTCTCCCAGCCGGTGCCCTACTTCCTGAGCCTGCTGACCCATCCCAGCCTCTCCCCCCTGCACAGGGCCAGCATGGAGCAATATGGCAACCAGTGGACCCAGCCGGGCAAGCTGGTCGGCAACGGCGCCTTCGTCCTGAGCCACAGGGTGGTGAACGAGAAGCTGGAGCTGACTCCGAACCCCTATTACTGGGATCGCGCCCATACGGTGCTGACCCGGGTCACCTTCGTGCCCATCAATCAGGAGAGTGCCGCCACCAACCGCTATCTGGCGGGGGATCTGCACATCACCGAATCCTTCCCCAAGGAGCAGTACCAGAAGCTGATGAAGCAGATCCCGGGGGAGGTTTATACCCCGGAGCAGCTCGGCACCTATTACTATGCCTTCAACACCCAGAGGGCTCCCCTGAACGACGTGCGGGTGCGTCAGGCGCTCTCCTACACCATCGATCGGGCGCTCATCGCAGACAAGGTGCTGGGCACGGGGGAAAAACCCGCCTACCACTTCACCCCGGACGTGACCGCAGGCTTCGTCCCCAAGCCCAACCTGCTCTCCACCAGCAGCCAGCAGGCGCTGGACGAGAAGGCCAAGGCGCTGCTGACAGAGGCGGGCTATGGCCCGGACAAGCCCCTCAAGCTCACCCTGCTCTACAACACGGCTGAAATTCACAAGAAGATGGCGCTGGCCATCGCCAACCTGTGGAAGCAGAAGCTGGGGGCCCGGGTCGAGCTCACCAATCAGGAGTGGAAAACCTACCTCGACAGCCGCCAGAGCGGCCAGTTCGAGGTGATCCGCTCCTCCTGGGTCGCCGATTACAACGACCCTTCCGCCTTCCTCGGTCTGTGGGGATCCCACCACAGCGGCAACATGGCCCGCTTCGCCAACCCCGGCTACGACGCCCTGCTGACCCGGGCGGCCAGCAGCCAGGATCCCGCCGAGCGGGCACGCCTGTTCGACGAGGCCGAGACCATATTGCAGGAGGAGGCGCCGATCGCCCCCATCTACCAGTACACCAACGCCCGTCTGATCAAGCCCTGGCTCAAGGGCTATCCCATCAACAACCCGGAAGACGTGGCCTACAGCCGCCAGCTCTACCTGGTCAAACACTGATCCCTCGGGGGCCAGCCCGGCTGGCCCCCTCTTCGCACTGTACCCATTCAAGTTCCCGGCATAAAATGCCGCCTCTCTTCGTCCATCAGTCCGTTAGATAGATCTCCCTATGCGTTGTCTGCTCCTGCTTGCCCTGTTGTTTGCCCTCCCGGCCAAGGCCGCCGATGAAAGCCAATGCCGCCAGGCCTTCCTCGAATGGATGCTGAGCCAGCAGAAGCAGTTCAGCGATCGCAAGGCCAGCAAGATGGAGCGGCGCAACGCCGAGCGGGCCATCGATCAGGCCCGTGACGAGTTCGCCAAGCAGGAGAGCTTCTGCCAGGCCATGGCCTGGGTCTCCCGCGATCAGAGCCAGGATCCTCGCTTCAAGCCCCGGACGGGGGAGATCCACGACTTCACCCCCCGCAGTTGAGCCCGCCCTGAAGTCGCCCTTCATCTACTACTTTTTTCAGTCGTCATAGTGTTGATTTATTGACCCAAGCCAAGATGGCCACTTGGGTCGCCCCTACAATGAAGCCGTAACAACAACACACAATAAAAACAAACTTATCAGTTACTTGGCTCATTCAGGATGCGCACATGACCACCACCCAGCAAGAAGGGGAGATCCGTTTCCCCGATCACATATCATTGATTTCGACCACGGACCCCAGCAGCCACATCACCTATGCCAACCAGCACTTCTGCGACGTGGCCGGCTACAGCGCCACCGAGATGGAAGGGGTTCCCCACAACCTGGTACGCCACCCCGACATGCCCAGGGCCGCCTTCGCCGACATGTGGCAGCGGCTGCAGCAAGGCAAGAGCTGGATGGGGCTGGTGAAGAACCGCGCCAAGAGCGGCCAGTTCTACTGGGTCAATGCCTACGTCACCCCCATCCTCAACGAGCGGCAGCAGATCATCGAATACCAGTCGGTGCGCACCCGCCCCCAGGATCACGACATCGCCTGGGCGGAGCGGCTCTATGCCCGGATCCGGGCGGGCAAGACGCTGCCCTGGCAGAGTCGCTTCACCCTGGAGCCGGGGCAACTCAGCCTGCTGCTCTCGGGCACCGCCCTGGCCGGCATGGGGGCCAGCCTGATCACGGGTGAGGCCGCCTGGGGCGGCCTCACCCTGCTCTGCCTGCTGGCCCAGATGGGGCATGGCTGGCATCTGCAGCAGCGGCTGGCCCGGCTGCTGGCCATGGCGGGGGAGGAGCTGGGCACGCCCCTCTGTCAGGTGCTCTATGCCAGGCGGCGGGACAGCCTGGCGGCCATCGAACTCTTGCTGCGCATGAAGAAGGCCGAGCTCAGGGCCGTGGTGGGGCGCAGTGCAGATACCAACCAGCAGATACTGCAGGCGGCGGAAGATGACAGGGGACATATTCAGACCATAGACACCCACCTGCAGCAGCAGCGGGCCCAGAGCGAGCAGCTGGCCGCCGCCATCACCCAGATGAGTCAGTCGATCCGCGACGTGGCCGACAACGCCCATCAGGCCAACGCCCTGGTGAGCGAGGTGCAGCAGGTGTCAGCCAGCGGCCAGCAGGCGCTGGCGACCACCCGTGCCTCGGTCAACCAGCTCCACCAGGAGCTGGATGCCAGTCAGGGGGTGTTGGCGCGCCTGACCCAGGACAGCCAGAAGATCAGCGGGATCCTGGAAGTGATCGGGCAGATTGCGGATCAGACCAACCTGCTCTCCCTCAACGCGGCCATAGAAGCGGCCCGGGCCGGCGAGCAGGGGCGCGGCTTTGCTGTGGTGGCAGACGAGATCCGGGCGCTGGCCCAGAAGACCCGCAGCTCCACCGGCGAGATCAGCGACATGATAGGGGCGCTGCAGCAGAGTACCCGGCAGCTCTCCGACGGCATGACCCAGGGGGCCCAGACCTCTCTCCTCTGCCAGCAGCACATGGGCGCCACCGCCGAGGTGCTCGACCAGATCAACCAGATGCTGGCCCAGGTGACTCACACCAGTGACGAGATAGCCCAGGCCGTCAGCCAGCAGGCGGATGTGACCAGCACCCTGGACCAGGGTATTCACCAGATCCATCAGCTGGCCAGCCACACCGCCGACAACAGCAGGCAGGCCCTCGATGGCATCACACTGCTGGTGGAGCGGCTGCAAAACCTCTCCCGCCTGATCAATCAGTTCCACGACTGAGCTTGCCCCCCGTGTAGCCTGGCGCGTCTATGGACGCGCTGCCCTTTCCCCTCCCGACACGCCGCTGACCCCTTCATCTCCTTGTCACGAAAATCTGGGTGAATGGATCCCGTTCCCCAGCTCCCGGCGAGCCTCGACAAGGATCTCATGATGCCCAAGCCTCTCGGTTATGCCGCCCTGTTGAGTATGCTGTTGCTGCTCCATCTGGCCTGGCAGGAACCCTCTCCCGGCGGGGTATGGCAAGGGTGGGAAGAGGCGATGCGGGGAAGCCTGAGCCGCCACTTTCTGCAGGCCGAGGGCAGCATGGCGCTCTGGCTGCCAGCGGAGCAAGGTGCCCGCTATCAGCAGCAGTTGGCCGAGCTGGAGCAACAGTTGGCGGCAAGCCGGGACGCCATGGGCGCCGCACGCTGGCAGCAGCACAGGGCGGCGGTGCTCGGCCAGTGGCGACGGGACTTCTTCGGCCAGGAGCAGGACCAGCGCTGAGTGACCCCCATGAGCCGGGTTCACTGTCGGCTCATGGAAGAGGTCTGTTCATCAGGCCTTTCCCTTGAACTGCTTGACGCTGCGCTTGTTGGCGGTGCGGCGATTCGCCTGCTTGTCCCTGGGGGCTCGCTTGCCTTCCCCGCTCGCAGGCTGGTCGGTGACCGGGAAGCCTTCAAGCTCGGCCAGCGGCAGCGCACGACCGGTCAGGGTGCGGATGGCGGCGAGGGTCTCGGCCTCCCCATGGCAGACCAGGGAGAGGGCGAGGCCTTTCTGTCCGGCGCGGGCGGTGCGGCCGATGCGATGCACATAGACGGGGGCATTGGCGGGCAGGTCCAGGTTGATCACCACAGGCAACGCCTCCACGTGGATGCCGCGCGCCATCAGATCCGTGGCCACCAGCACCCGCACCCTGCCCGCCTTGAAATCGGCAAGTGCCTGCTCCCGCACCACCTGATCCTTCTCCCCGTGCAGGGCCGCCACCGCTATGCCCGCCTTGGCGAGCTTTCTGGCCACGGCGTCGGCATCGTCCCGCGCGCTGATAAACACCAGCACCTGAGGCCAATCCTGTTCCTTGAGCAAACTGATCAGCGCCGGCACCTTGCTGCTCTTGTTGACCAGATGGAGCCGCTCCTCGATCTCGCTCACCAGGCTGTTGAGGGGGGTTGCCTCGATGCGCACCGGGTTCGTCAGCAGGCCGGTGGCCAGGGTCTCGAGCTCGGTTGGCAGGGTGGCGGAGAAGAGCAGGTTCTGCCGCTCGGTCGGCATGGCGTTCATCAGCCACTGGATATCGGGCCAGAAGCCCATCTCCAGCAGGCGATCCGCCTCATCCAGCACAAGGGTGCGCAGATGGCTCAGTCCCAGCAGCCGCTGGGCCAGCAAGTCCCGCAGCCGCCCCGGGGTCGCCACCAGCAGTTGGGGCCCCAGGGCCAGCTCGGCCTGTTGCTGCTCCTGCGCCACGCCGCCGCACAGGGTCAGGAGACGCAGCCCCAACGCCTCGGCACCGCCCTGCAGCGCGGCGCTCACCTGGGTCGCCAGCTCCCGGGTCGGCACCAGCACCAGCCCCTGTACCCGATCGGAGGCCGAGTCCAGCCGTTGCAGCAGCGGCAGGCCGAACGCCAGTGTCTTGCCGCTGCCGGTCTGGGCCAGCGCCAGCAGATCCTGACCCTTCAGCGCCGCCGGAATGGCAAGCTGCTGGATGCGAGTCGGGGTATGCAATTCGGCAGGCAAGGCGGCCAGTAGGGCGGGATCGAGGTGGAGTTCGTTAAAAGTCATGGGGCTACGCGGCAGGAAGAAGTGGGAGGCGAAGTCTAGCCAGCCTGACCCCATAAGTAAAAGGTCGGTGAGAAGAAGTGGGGGTATATGGGCCAGCCAGTCTGTTCACCTCAACCCTGAGGGCCACGGCGCCCGCAATAAAAACGGCCTGCATCAGCAGGCCGTCGGCAATCAGGGCAAGACGAAACTTACAGGGCGGCCAGGGCAGCGGCGTAGTTCGGCTCGTCGGCCACTTCGGCCACCAGCTCGCTGTGCAGCACCTTGTCGTTTTCATCCAGCACCACGATGGCACGGGCAGCCAGACCCACCAGGGGACCGGAGGAGAAGGCCACGCCGTAGTCCTGCAGGAAGGAGACGCCACGCAGGGTGGAGAGGTTCACCACCTTGTCCAGACCCTCGGCGCCGCAGAAACGAGCCTGGGCGAACGGCAGATCCGCGGAGATGCACAGCACCACTGTGTTGTTCAGGGCGCTGGCCTGCTCGTTGAACTTGCGCACTGAGGTGGCGCAGGTCGGGGTATCGACACTCGGGAAGATGTTCAGGATCTTGCGCTTTCCGGCGAAGGTCGCCAGGGTCGCATCGGACAGATCGCCAGCAACCAGGGAGAAGGGCTTGGCCTGCTCACCGGCAACGGGGAAGTGGCCGGAGACGGAGACGGGGTTGCCTTGCAGGGTGACGGTATTGCTCATGTTAGGTCCTTGATTATCGATGGGGGATCCAGGGTTCCCAGTATAGGCCCAGCGGCAGGGGACAAACACCCGCTAACAAGAGGGATTTGATGCCGCCCTGTCTCGCCCGTCCCGCTGAGAGGGTGCAAAGAGGGGCTTGACCTTGGACTTAACACCAAGGTTTACACTGGGCTCAGACATTAGGGATCCCGCAGGGGCGGGATCCACTCAAGAGGGACTCATCATGAGCAAATCCTGCTGCAGCCATTCCCATGCCGCCCCCATCAAGGCCATCGGCAAGGCCGCACCCCATCAACACGAACACGGGCACGACAGCCACTGCTGCGACAATGCGGCCCCGGTCAGCTGCAGCGCCGGTACGGCCTCCCATGCCCATCAGGAGCAGGGGGTAAACGAATCACCGGGGGATGAAGAGCCCCCCAGAGGAAGTTGCCAGAGTCAGGGTTGCTGTGACTCGCAGCCAGCTCATGACCATAGCGACCATGCTGGTCATGATCATCAGTCGGTCGCCGACAGCCCCGAGCCCCTGGCTTCGCCGACCCAGAACAGTCGCCGCCATAGCTGGCAGGTGCTGGGCATGGACTGCCCCAGCTGCGCCCGCAAGATAGAGACCGCCGTCGGTCGGGTGGCCGGCGTGCAGCAGGCCCGCGTGCTGTTTGCCACCGAGAAGCTGGTGGTGGATCTCGCCCCCGGCCTCTCCCCCGACCCCATCACCGCCGCCGTGCTGGCCGCTGGCTTCCGGCTCAAGGGCGAGGCCAGTGCCAAAGCCGCCGATGACAAGCATCGCAGCCCCTTGCTGACCCTGCTCGGCAACTTATTCGGCAAATATGGGCAACCCCTCTCCCTGGCCGCCCTGATGTTGGTGGCGGCCCTGCTGCCCGACACCCTCGGCAAGCCGCTCTTTACCCTGGCGACACTCTGGGGGCTATGGCCCGTCGCCCGCAAGGCCTGGGCATTGACCAGGAGCGGCTCCCCCTTCGCCATCGAGACCCTGATGACGGTGGCGGCGCTCGGCGCCCTCTTCCTCGGTGAAACCGCCGAGGCGGCCATGGTGCTGCTGCTCTTCATGCTGGGGGAACACCTGGAGGCCTACGCCGCCGGTCGTGCCCGCGCCGGCATCACCGCCCTGATGGCCCTGGTGCCCGACCAGGCGCTGCGCATTCGTACCACCGCAGAAGGTGAAATACGGGAAGAGGTGGCCGCCGACGCGCTGCGCCCGGGCGACATCATCGAAATCGCCCCCGGCGCCCGTCTGCCGGCCGACGCCCGCCTGATCGATGCCCTTGGGGCCTTTGACGAGAGCGCCCTGACCGGCGAGTCCATCCCGGTGGAGCGCCGCTTGGGTGACAAGGTGCCCGCCGGCAGTCTGGCGGCAGATAGAGTGCTACGGCTCGAGGTAGTCTCCGAGCCCGGCAACAACGCCATCGACCGCATCCTGCACCTCATCGAGGAGGCCGAGAGCCAGCGCGCCCCCATAGAGCGCTTCATCGACCGCTTCAGCCGCTGGTACACCCCGGCCATGATGCTGGTCGCCCTGCTGGTGATGCTGGTCCCCCCGCTCGCCTTCGGTCAGGGCTGGGACGAGTGGATCTACCGCGCCCTGGCGCTGCTGCTCATCGGCTGCCCCTGTGCCCTGGTGATCTCCACCCCGGCGGCGGTTACCTCGGCCCTGGCCGCCGCCACCCGCCAGGGGGCCCTGATCAAGGGCGGTGCGGCCCTGGAGCGACTGGCCCATATAGACACAGTCGCCTTTGACAAGACAGGCACCCTGACCCTGGGCAAGCCCCAGCTGACCGAGCTGACAAGCCTCGATGGCCGACCGGAGGCCGAACTGCTGGCCCTGGCCGCCGCCATAGAGCAGGGTTCCCACCACCCCCTGGCCCGCGCCGTGGTGGCTGCCGCGAGCGAGCAGGGGCTGACCCTGGCCAACGCACAGGATCTGCGCGCCCTCCCCGGCATGGGGGTAGAGGGGCGCATCGACGGCGCCCTCTGGCAGCTGCTGGCCCCGAGCCGGGTTCCTAGCCTCGACGATGCCATCAACCAGCAAGTCAGCCACCTGGAGGCACAGGGCAAGACGGTGGTGGTGCTCTGTCAGGCACCCTCACCCCACCCTCTCCCAGAGGGAGAGGGAACTGCTCTCACCACACCGGTCGCGCTGCTGGCGCTGCGGGACCAGATCCGGCCAGACGCCGCCGCGGCGCTGCGTGAGCTCAAGGCACTGGGGCTTGGCAGCATGATGCTGACCGGGGACAACCCGCGCGCCGCCGAGGCTATCGCCGGTGAGCTCCGCATGGAGTGGCGGGCCAGCCTGCTGCCCCAGGACAAGGTGGAGGAGATTGCCAGACTCGCAAAGACCCGCAAGGTGGCCATGATAGGGGATGGCATCAACGACGCCCCCGCCATGAAGCGTGCCAGCATCGGCATCGCCATGGGGGGCGGCACAGACGTGGCGCTGGAGACCGCCGATGCGGCCCTGACCCACAACCAGCTCGGCGGCCTGGCCGCCATGATCCGGTTGTCCCGCGCCGCGCTCGCCAATATCCACCAGAACATAGCCCTGGCGCTGGGGCTCAAGGCCATCTTCCTGGTCACCAGCCTGCTCGGCATCACGGGTCTGTGGATTGCGGTGCTGGCGGATACCGGTGCCACCGCCCTGGTCACCGCCAACGCCCTGCGACTTCTGCGCAAGCGCTGAGGCACTTGGCCCGGACAGGTGCAAACAAAAAGCCGCAACCCTGGGTTGCGGCTTTTCTTTATGCGGGCGCCGAGGCTTTGCCCAAAAAATCAAAGCGCGGCTGATGATGGCAGTCCGCGCCTTGTTCTTACTCTCTCGGTTTATCCCACCCTTGGCGAGGTGGAATTCAACCCGGGGCTGCCGAGCCAGTCCCGGGCTCGATGGGAAGGCTTACTTGGCGCTGCACTCCTGTACTATCACTGTGCCCACTTCGCCAGAGGTCTTGGCCGGATCGACCTTGACCAGGAAGCTCCACTGGCCCTGGGCCAGAGTCATGCTGTTGTTGCCCATGCCGCCATCGCCGTGCTGCAGCGGATAGGACTGCTCGGGCTCCAGCGCGATCAGGGTGCCACCGGCATCCTTGACGAAGAACTGCTTGCTCCAGTTGCCGTCATCGTTGGCAAACTTGAAGTCAAAGCTGCCCCCGTAGTTGAAGGCGGCCTGATAGATGGCGAGGTTGCCCTCCATCCCCTTGTAGCTCAGCTGGTAAGCCGGTTGTGCGTTCCAGTCGCTCAGGCTGCCGCGAACATAGAGCGGGAAGCCCAGCGGGTTGCCCGCCACAGTATCCAGCACCTTGCAGCTCTGCACCGGCTCTGTGTAGCTGACGCTCAAGGTCGGCTTCTCCTTGTTCATGGCGGTGAAGACGAACTTGTAGCTGCCCGCCTTGTCCAGCGCCAACCCGACGTTGCCCGTTGAACCACCAGCACACAGGGTCAGCGGCGTGCCCACCACCAGCTTGTCACCGGCGTTGCAGCTGCCGTAGTTGATGTTCCAGCCAGCGTCGGCCACCTTCAGCTCTGTGTTGCCAAGCTGATCCGCCGTCACTTCAGCGCTGAACTCGTACATGAAGTTGCTGGTGAAGGTCAGCGGGTTCTTCTCCCCGAAGCTGGTATCCAGGAAGCCCTTCATGAAGAGCGCGGTGTCACCGAAGGGGGGCAGGGTGCTCAGGTCCGTCTTCTTGCCCACCGGCAGGCCCGCGCCCTGGGCGCCACTCTGCGGCTTGACGAAGACGGCAGCAGACCAGGCTCCGAGGGTCAGCTGGCCGTTGTCATAGCCGGCGCCACTGGCGATGCTGTCGACCCCGCGATGCTTGCCACTCAGCACCATGCCGGAGAGATCGATGGGCTGGTCATTGCCGTCACGGAAGTCGCCGATGCTCTGGGGGGCATTGGTGGCGTTGATCATCACCACCAGGCCATCGATGGCGGGATCCAGATCCGCACCCGCGCTCGCACCGTCGTCCACGCTCATCACGATGAGACCAGGAACCTGATCCGGCCCGGTGTTGCGGAAGTCGACCCGCTTGATCACCTCAGCCCCGCTGCCAAGGCGCAGCAGACGGGAGGATTGACGCAGCTCGGACAGCTCCTGGTAGAAGCTCACCATCTGCTGCATCTCGGCCGACCCCGGCGTGGCGTGCTGGCCGAGCACCTGCTCGATCAGCGCGTAGTTGGCCTCATCCTTGTCCTTGCGCGGCAAGCCTTTGTCGAAGTTGTTGTCGCCGAGGGTGTAATCGACTCTGTTGTACCAGTCACCGGAGTCGTAGCTGTCCCGCTCCATGGACTTGGAGCGCAGCAGCTCGACCCCGGCGTGGGTGAAGGGAATGCCCTGCCCCAGCATGGCGGTGGCCAGCGACACCCCCTGCATCCGCACCAGATCGGCCCCTCCCCGCGCCTTGTAGACCAGGTTGTCGAACAGGGTCTGGTTGTCGTGCTTGTCGACGTAGTTCTGAACTTCGGTCGGATCCTGGGCATAACCCGCAGCCTGACCGTTGTAGTCGATGTCGGCGCCCTTCTTCGGCACGCCGTCCTTGTCGGTCAGCACGAACTCCTTGAGGTTGCCCGCCATGCCGAGGCGCACCAGGTCTGACTGATGCAGGGCGGTGGCGAGATCCACGCCGTCCAGCTCGTTGGCATCCACCAGGGCGCCGTTGCCGAAGCCCTGGGTCTTGCGAATGGCCTCGCCGCCGTCGAACGGGCTGCCGCCGCGCACCGCATCCCGCAACCGATCGGAGAAGGAGCCGATGCCGGTGCCGGCCAGGTGTTTCTGGGTCGCCTGCACGAAGCGCTTGTCATCCTGCACTTCGCCGAAGTTCCAGCCCTCGCCGTAGAAGTACATCTCGGGATTGACCTTCTTCACCTCGGCCAGGGCCTGCACCATCTGATCTTTCGGGTGATGACCCATGAGATCGAAGCGGAAGGCATCGATCTTGTAGTCCCGCGCCCAGGTCACCAGGGAGTCGTCCATCAGCTTGGCGAACATGGCGTGTTCAGGCGCCGTGTTGGAGCAGCAGGTGGAGTTCTCGACCGAGCCGGTCTCGGGATTGAGGCGCTGGTAGTACCAGGGCACTATCTTGTCGAGCACGGATTTGGGCCCGAGGCCAGCTTCGTTGGTGTGGTTGTAGACCACGTCCATCACCACGTTCATGCCGATGTTCTGCTTGATGGCCATGACCATCTCGCGGAACTCCTTGATCCGGGCCGTCCCCTCCGCATTGGTGGCATAGGAACCTTCCGGGGTGGTGTAGTGGTAGGGGTCATAACCCCAGTTGAAGGAGTCCACCCCGCGCAGATAGCCATACAGCTCCTGCACCACAGGATTCTCCTTGCTGTCGCTCATCTGCAGATCTTCCAGCACCGCCGCAATGGTCTCACCGCCGCCGCAGTGGCTGGCGAACCTGGAGTTCTTGACCTCGGCATTGACCTCGCACAGCTTGCTGAAGTCATCGCCGATGTTGGCCACCTTGGCCGGATCCTCGTTGACGGTGGCGATGTCGAACACCGGCAGCAGGTGCAGGTGGCTGACGCCGCTCTTGGCCAGGGACTTGAGGTGGGTGACGGGGACGCTGTCGCTGTCGGTCAGCCCCAGGAACTTGCCGCGGTGTTCGGCCGGAGTGGAGTCGTCGTTGCCGGTCAAGTCCCGGACATGGGCCTCATAGATGGTGATGTCGGCGGGATTGGCCTGGCTGTGGGGAGCCTTGAGGCTGTCCCAGCCCTCGGGTTTGAGGGCGGGATCGTCGAGATCCACCACCTGACTGAACTCGGAGTTCATGGCCAGGCTCAGGGAGTAGGGGTCTGTCACCTGGTAGGATTCCAGCTTGCGGCTGACCGGATGATAGACCTCGACGGCATAGCGATAGTACTTGCCCACCAGGTCGCTGCCGCCCTGCAGGCTCCAGCTGCCGCTGGCTTCGTCTTGTGTCATGGCACGCTCGCCGAGGGCCTTGTGCTGCTCGTCAAAGAGCGCCAGCTTGACCGACCTGGCGGTCGGTGCCCAGAGCCGGAAGGTGACGTTGCCCCCTTCCACTATGGCGCCATAGGCCAGCTTGGTGGCGGCCTCGGCATAGAGGGCATCGAGGGCACCGGCGCTCTGCACCAGGGTAGCCCCCTGCAACACGCCCTCGTCATCCGTGCCTATGGCCACCAGTTCCCCCTTGAGCAGGGGCTTGAGATCCGCGCCCGATGGCAGGGCAAAGGCTGCGGCATCCTTGAGGTGCGGGTACTTGGCCTGCTGCGAGGCCGAGAGGCTGGTCGGGGTCAGCTTGATATAGGGGAAGTCGAATACCCCTTCGGCATTGGCGGTGATGGTGCCTGATTCGGTGTGGTAGAGGCGCACATAGGGCTTGTCCTTGCCCCCTTGCCAGATGAGAGTGTTGCCGTCGATGAGGTGGGCACTGGCCCCCGCCACGCCAAAGGCGGCGGTGAAGGCCTCGGCACGACTGCCGAAGATCTCGTTCTTGCCCGCGACGATTGCCACTGTGCGATCCGGGTGATCGCTGAAGATGACCTCCATGTTGGCGCCGGTCAGGTTGGCCAGATCGCCGTTGCGCGCGATGAAGTTGATGCAGCCCTCCATCTTGGCCAGCGGCACCACCCAGGCCGGGCCGAAGCTGTCCGCATCGGCTGGAACATTCGCCTTGCTGTCCCAATCGTCATAGCTGGGAACCTTGGTCTTATCGATGGCGCTGCAGGCATCGTTGTTCCACAGGTGCAGGCTGTGGCTGGCGAAGGGCCCTGTGATCCCGCGCGCCGCGCTGCTCTGGGTATCCACCAGGGCGATCACGGCCTCATCGGGACCGGCCACCAGCAGCTCGGCCGGGGGCTGGACGTTGGGAAGACGAGCGACGGGCTCATCCTGAGGGGTGGGGGTAGGAGTCGAAGAACTGTTGTCGTTACAGCCTGACAAAAGCGCGAGCAGTGAGGCTGTTACCAGCGCCACTTTGGTCTTTTTCATATCCATTTTTTTATAATTCCCGCTGTAGTTGGTCTCGATACTCGAGGTACCCGGTCGTAGCCGAGCGATGCCATATTAATCAGCGGAGATTGTTGTAAATGTGAGCAACAAGGCAAAAAAAACCAATCCGTTTCAACAAGATAACGTTTTCATAACGAAAATTGGATCGCGCTCACAGACCCGCCCCGGCTTTGGGCCCATACCAGCAGAGAGAGGGGTTCATGGCGGAAAAATCAATTTCCGTTCAAATGGATAGCAAGGAGTCATGGCCTATGAAACGGATCGAGGAGCAGGCAAAACGGCTGGATCAGGAGTATCAGGGGATTGCCCAGCTGTTCCACCAATTTTGCCAGCAGGCCGGGGGGCTCGCCGAGCAGTATCACTTCTTCAGCTGGCCCGATTACGAAGAGACACCGCCCCTCTGCCGGGCCTTCACCCTGCTGGGTGAGCCCCGCGAGCTGCGGCTGCGCTGTCAGCCCGGTGAGCGGGGAACCCTGATCGGCATCATCCAGATCCTGGATGACGAGGGAAAGACCCACGCCAGCCTGGGCTTTCGCGCCGACGGCCACCTGCTGCTGGAGCCGGGTCGACTGCTGGATGATCCCCCTGGGTTGCTGCTCAAGCTGATGCTGGGCTCGCTCTGGCAGGATCAGGCCAAGGGGGAAAACGAGCGCCCGCCACACTGAGGCCAGGTGCCGGGGCCCTGGCTGGCCTCATCCCTGCGCTATCTCTATGGTCAGGTGTACCAGCTCCTCGTGGATGGCGAGCCGTTCGCGGATCGCCTGGGCCGGGATCGGGACCGCCATTCGCAGGGAGAGCACGGCCGCATACTGCACCTGCCCCACCCGCCAGACGTGCAGATCGCGGATCTCGGCGTCAGGCAGCTCGGCTATCACCTCGCGGATCTCCGCCACCAGGGGAGCGTCCATCTCCGCATCCAGCAGCACCCGCCCCGTGTCCCGCAGCAACCCCCGGGCCCAGACCGCCACCAGCACGGCCCCCACTATGCCCATCAGGGGATCCAGCCAGTCGGCCCCCCACAGCATGCCCCCCACCAGGGCGATGATGGCCAGCACAGAGGTGGCCGCATCCGCCAGCACGTGGAGGTAGGCGGCACGCAGGTTCAGATCCTGATGGCCGTGGTCGTGGGGGTGAGCATCATGGTCGTGACCCTGGTGATGATCGTGATGATGAGCGTGGCCGTGGTGATGGTCATGGTCGTGATGATGAGCATGACCGTGATGATGGCCCTGATCATCCTTGAGCAGCCAGGCGCAGGCCAGGTTCACCAGCAGGCCGAGCAGGGCGATGCCGATGGCCTGCTGATAATGGATCGGGCTGGGATCCAGTAGCCGGGCCACCGACTCGAACAGCATCAGGCCCGCCACCCCCACCAGCAGCAAGGCGCTGCTGAAACCTCCCAGCACCTCTATCTTCCAGGTACCGAAGCTGAATCTGTGATCCCGGGCGAAGTGGCGGGCGGCGCGGTAGGCCACGACGGAGAGGCCGAGGGCCAGGGCATGGGAGCTCATGTGCCAGCCATCCGCCAGCAGCGCCATTGAGTTGTAGAACCAGCCACCGCCGATTTCCGCCACCATCATGATGAGGGTGAGCAGCACGGCCCAGCGGGTCTTGCGCTCCGCCAGCGGATTCCCTTCATGAACGACGGGTTGATGGCAGTGGAATGAGAGCAGGGATGACATAGATTTCTCCTGTGGGCCACGATGAAATATACTATACCCCAGTATAGTTTTATTGCGCGAGAGGATCCCATGTCACACACGGTTCACGACAAGAAGAAGCTGCTGGCCAGGGTCAGGCGCATCAAGGGACAGACAGGTGCGCTGGAGAGCGCCCTGGAGCAGGAGACAGACTGCGCCGCCATCTTGCAGCAGATAGCCGCCATCCGCGGCGCCGTCAACGGCCTGATGCTGGAGGTGCTGGAAGGCCATATGCGCGAGCATCTGGGGGCGCCGGAGGCGACCCCGGCCGAGCGGCTGGAGGATCTGGATCAGGTGGTGAGGGTGCTGCGCTCCTATCTGAAATAACGCCGGCAGGTGCGGGGCAGATAAGCTGCCCCCACTCTGCAGCACACCACCCTCTTTACAGCAGAGCGGCTCCAGTCCACCGCTCTCCACCCCTTTCAGACTTGAGCCCTCGCCCGCTTTACGCCATCATGACCGCCGATCATTGATCGCCATACTCTGGATTCCACTTCGCAAGGACCCCCCATGTTTGAACACGTCGATGCCTATGCTGGCGACCCCATACTCACGCTCGTCGAGACCTTCCACAAAGACACCCGCGAGCAGAAGGTGAACCTGGGGATCGGCCTCTATTACGACGAGCAGGGCCGCATTCCGCTGCTGCCCTCGGTGCAGCAGGCCGAAGCCCAGCGCGCTGCCGCGCCGGCGCCGCGCCCCTATCAGCCGATGGAAGGGGCCGCCAACTACCGCACCGCGGTGCAGCACCTGCTGTTTGGCGCCGATCACGAGGCGGTCAAGGCCGGTCGCATCGCCACCATCCAGACCATAGGTGGCTCCGGCGCCCTGAAGATCGGTGCCGATCTGCTCAAGCGCTACTTCCCGACCTCAGAGGTGTGGGTCAGCAATCCGACCTGGGACAACCACAAGGCCATGTTCGAGGGAGCCGGCATCAAGGTGCACGACTACCCCTACTACGACGCGGCCACCGGCGGCGTGCAGTTCGACGCCATGATCGACTGCCTGAGCACCCTGCCGGCCAAGAGCATAGTGCTGCTGCACCCCTGCTGTCACAACCCGACCGGGGTGGATCTCTCCCGCGCCCAGTGGGACCAGGTGATCGCGCTGGTGGTCGAGAAGAACCTGATCCCCTTTATGGATATCGCCTATCAGGGCTTCGGCGATGGACTGGAAGAGGATGCCTACGCCATTCGCGCCATGGTGGCCGCCGGTGTCAGCTTCTTCGTCAGCAACTCCTTCTCCAAGAATCTCTCCTTCTACGGCGAGCGCTGCGGCGGCCTGTCGGTCATCTGCCAGGATGCGGAAGAGGCGAGCCGGGTACTGGGCCAGATGAAGGCCACCGTGCGTCGCAACTACTCCAGCCCTCCCACTCACGGTGGTCAGGTAGCCGCAGCCGTGATGAGCCAACCCGAGCTGCATGCCCTCTGGGTCGGCGAGGTGACCGAGATGCGCACCCGCATCAAGGCCATGCGCCAGAAGCTGTTCGAGGTGCTGAGCGCCAAGGTGCCGGGCCGCGATTTCAGCTACTTCATCAGCCAGCGCGGCATGTTCAGCTACACCGGCTTCACGCCGGAGCAGGTGGACCGCCTGCGCGAAGAGTTCGCCGTCTATCTGGTGCGCTCAGGCCGCATGTGCGTGGCGGGCCTCAACAGCCGCAACGTCGACTACGTAGCGGACGCCATGGCCGCCGTGCTCAAGGGTTAATCCCCATGCCCCGCTCAGGCGGGGCTTTTTGTTTGCTACGTCTGGAGGGGCAATACCGGCTGCCAGACGCACCCCTCATCCTCGCCCGCACGGGCTTCATCCCGGGAGGTTTTATGGATCTCATCGCGCTTTCCCGCCTGGGCGGTCGTCATCTGGTGACCCTGCACCTGCTGCTGGACACCCAGAGCGTCACCCGCAGCGCCGAGCGCCTCTGCACCACTCCCTCCACCGTCAGCAAGACCCTCAACCAGCTGCGGGATCTGCTGGGGGATCATCTGCTCTACCGCCAAGGCAACCAGTTGTTGCTGACCCCCTTTGCCGAGCGGCTCGGCCCCAGCCTGCGCCGACTGCTGAGCGAGCTGAACGGCCTCACCAGCCCGGAGGGCTTCAACCCCGCCAGCTGGCAGGGGGAGCTGAATCTGGCGATGCGCGAGAGCAGCATGATCTGGCCCATGGGGCCCGTGCTGGGGACGTTGATGCAGGAAGTACCCGGGCTGGTGCCCGTCATCTGGAACAAGGATCAGCAGGGACTGGCGGCGCTGGCGGCGGGCAAGCTCGACTTCGTGATCCTGCCCCACGATCAGAGCCAGCCCCTGCCCAGCCAGCCTGGCCTGGTATGGGAGACGCTGCGGGAAGACAAGCTGGTCTGCCTGCTGCGCGCGGATCATCCGGCGCAGGATCAGCCCTGGGATCTGGATGCTTACTTAAGCTGGCGCCATATCCTCATTCGCGACAGCGAGCTGGCCGATCCCTTCTTCGAGCAGAGCCTGGCCCAGCGCCAGGTAAGGCGCCAGATTGGTGCCACCCTGCCGGACTTTGGCAGTGCCACCGCCCTGCTGCGCCAGAGCGATCTCATCCTCACCGCCATCGAGGGCTGGGCCGGGCAGGCCGAGCCGTCCGGGCTGGTGAGGCGGCCCGTCCCGTTCGACTATGGCGCCGTGACCCACAGCCTGGTGTGGTACGGCCCCCTGGGGGAAGATCCCGCCCTGCACTGGTTCCGCCAGCGGATCCTCCAGCTCGCCCTGGAGCTGGGTGCCTGAGAGTGCCCGGGGGGCTCAGGGCTTCTTGGTGTAGATGGGACTCGGGAAGGAGGCGACGTTGTTGCCCAGCTCAGTGATGCGGGCCGCTCCCTGCTTGCGCACCTGATCGATGCGCAGCACCTGGTGCATGGGGATCAGGGTGCGGTTGACGTCGGCAAACTCACTCTTGAGCTTCTCGTGGCTGGGATCGACGATGAGCGCCGTGTGGTTGTCCCATACGAAGTTCGCGATCTCGATGAAGCCGAACAGCTGGCCCTGATTCACGTCCCTGACATAGACCTCGTAACGCTCGTTGTGACAAATAAACTGCACTCGATATAAGGCGTTGGCTTCACTCATGGGTATCTGTTGGTGATGGGCGGTTTTCCCATTCTAGCCGCCACTTTCCGCGCACCAAATAGACAGACATCACAGTTGCGTCATATCGGGTCTCAGGAGGCAGAACATGTCGGGCCCGTCACAGCGCCGGCAGGGCGATTGGGCCAAATCCTTTCACCTTCAATGCGTTGGACAACCTCTCAAGCTCCTCCATGGCGGCCTCCTGCCAGCCCATCGCCTCCCCGCGCACCCCGTGATGGCGAAAACCGTTGAGACGAATAGGCACAGGTCCCAGCGTCTGCAAGAAGGCAGCGAGCCCGGCGTCCAGCTCCCCTCTGGCGTCAAGAAAGTCGCTGCGCCCCGGCACCTGGAGCAGCCGCAGCTCCGCCAGCTTGCCCGCACGCGCGAGCAGTTGCAGCGAGGCCAGCACCCGCTCCCGGCCCTGACCGGTGAGCGAGTGATGCACCGACTCGCGCCACCCCTTGAGATCTATCATGGCGCCGTCCAGCACCGGCAGCAGCCGCTGCCAGCCCGTTTCACCAAGGGAGCCGTTGCTGTCGAGCAGGCAGCTCAGGTGGGTCAGGTCGGGCGCGGCCTTGATGGCCGCAAAGAGCGCCACCACGAAGGGGAGCTGGGTGGTGGCCTCACCGCCGGATACTGTGATGCCGGTGAGCAGCGGGCCGTAGCGGCGCAGCAGGGCCAGCACCTCGGCCACCGACATCTGGTGGGTCTTGGGGCTGGCGCTGCGGGGACATGCATCCAGGCAGCGGTCGCAGTGGGTGCAGAGAGACGCCTGCCAACGCACACTGCCATCAATGGGAGTCAGGGCGCCGCTCGGGCAGCCGGGCACGCAGTCGCCACAGTGATCGCACAGCCCTATGGTGTGGGGGTTGTGGCAGCCCGGGCAGCGAAAGTTGCACCCTTGCAGGAAGAGCACCAGCCGATTGCCCGGCCCGTCCACGCAGGAGAAGGGCAACCAGCGGCTGACCGTCGCGGTGCGCTCTCCCTTGTCATCCTCAGTAGTCACACAGGCTAGCCTCTAGGCCCAGCACCCGCGGCGCCCGCTGGCGAATGCCGGTCAGCTCGCTCGCCTCGGCACCGAGGCAGGTGGTCTGCAACCGCGAGCCTTCGACGGCGAAGCGGGCCACATCGCTCTTGCGGATCATGTAGCCGGTCACCCGCACCAGATCGCTGTCCGCCACGTTGGCACTGAATTCGCGCATGCCGAGGGCAAAGGCCCCCTTGCAGAGCTGCAGCAGCGCCTGCGGGTTCTGGCGAATGGTGGGATCCAGGGTCAGGATCTCGCTGATCCCGGAGTGGTAGTAGCCGTGGTGCGGGGCCAGGGCCAGCAGGTGGCTGGCGGGATCCGGCTCCTCCCCATAAGGGATGCGCACCCCTGGGGTGACTCCCTTGTCCAGGCTGAGCCCGCCCTGGGAGTGCAGCAGGGCACGCCCGCCCCAGGCGTGGGGCTGGGGTCGGGCTGCCACCCAGGCCGAGAGCCGGGCCGAGATGCGATGGCCGAGCTGGTTCGCCCCCTCGTCGTGACCATAGCGCCCGGCCAGCCCCTCTTTATCCATCAGCAGGTTCACCGCCTCCGCCATGCCATGGATGCCGAACATGGGCACGAAACGCTCCTCCTCGATCAATCCCTCCTCCACCAGGAAGCTGGCGAAGAAGCCGGACTCTTCGTGCAGGAAGGCGGCCCTTGCCTCGATGAGGCGGGAGGCCTGCTCGCAATAGTGGGGGAGCCAGCACGTCATGAACTCCTCAAGGTCGGCGCTCTGCTCGGCCATCCCCTTGAGGGAGAGGCGCACCAGGGTGTTGGCGCCGCCCCCCAGGGGCAGGGCGTTGTAGCAGCTGACGATGCCAAAGCCCCGCTCATCGAAGGTCTCCCTGTGGATCGGGTAGTTGACTATGTGGGGCTTGCCGCACAGGGCTATGTTCTGCACCCCTTGCATCAGCAGGCTGTCCGGGGTCGAGGCGGGATCGTGAAACAGGCTGAGGTTCGGCGCCACCTGCTTGAGTTCGCCATCGATGCGCAGGATCAGGCGGCAGATCCTGTTGTCATCCGGGCCTATGTTGACGTGCATGAAGGCATCCGGCAGCACCCTGTCCAGGTAGATCCAGAAGCCCTTCAGCTTGCGATGGAGGGCCTCGTCATCCAGCTCCCCGACGAAGGGCAGCAGCAGGTGATCGAGGCGCCCCAGCCAGACTGGCATGCCGGTGACCGAGGGCACATGGTGATAGAGGATGCGCAGGGCATCCAGGGCCTCGTCGAAATCCCGTGGTGGCGCCAGCTCCAGCCAGGGGGAGCCTTGGCGCAGGAACTTCTCATAGTCCGGCAGCACGTAACGCGGCTTGTAGGGGGCATGTCCCTCGAACATGTCGCAGAGCACCCCTTGCGCCATTGCCTCGGCCACCTCGGCAGGCAGCGCGGGATAGGGCAGCGCATTCTCGGCGGCGAGCGCCAGGGCATGGCTCTTCTGAGCCGGGGAGAGCAGAGGATCGCGCACTATGCGCTGACAGCTGGCGGTGAGGGACATGGGAAACTCCTTGGCGGATGATTCCTAAATCCTTACACTCGAGAGGCCTTTTTTGAAGTGACATTCATAACATAACGGATGTCTGATAGAGACATCCGTTATGCGGGATCACGGCTCAACCCAACCCGGGCAGCAGCGCCGCCAGTCCCCCCTGCCAGCGCAGCAGGAAGAAGCCCCCCATGCCGACCACCACCACCACCAGGGTCGGCAGCCGCAGCAGGGTCAGGGCGGTCACCAGCAGGGTGGCAGCCAGGTAGTCGGGATCCCAGTCCAGCCCCTTGCCCGGCTCATAGCTGAAGACGATGGGCAGCCAGATGGCGGTCAACACCGACTGGGCCGAGAAGCTGAGGAAGGCCCCCATCTCGGCACCGGGCTGATAGCGGGTCAGCCGCGAGAAGAAGGCAAAGCGGTTGAAGAAGGTGATCAGGGCCAGCAGGCCAATCATCAGCCAGCCCATGGTCATCTCCTCATCCGGTGCAATACATAACCCACCACCATGCCGGCCAGGGCCGAGATGATGATGTGGATCTCCGCCAGCAGCGGCTTGGTGAGCAGCGCAGTGCCGCCGCTCACCACAGTCGCCGCCACCATGGGCAGGTTCTTCATGGCGGGTATGGTCATGGCGATGAAGGTGGCGGCGATGGCAAAGTCCAGCCCCATCTTGTCCAGCCCCTCTATGTACTGGCCGGCGGCGATGCCGAGCAGGGTCGCCAGGTTCCAGAACAGGTAGAACACGAAGCCCGCGATCAGGGCATAGGCGGGGTTGAAGACGCCGCTGCGCTCCCTGTCCTTGAGTGCCACCGCGAACATCTCGTCGGTCAGGAAGAAGGCGAGGCTGGCACGCCAGCGCAGGGAGAGCGGCAGCACGTCACGGCGGAAGGTGAAGCCATAGAGCAGGTGCTGGGAGGTGATCACCATGGTGGAGCCCATGATGGGCAGCAAGGGCGTGCCCGCCCCGAACAAGGTGGTGGCCGAGAGCTGGGCGGCGCCGGCATAGACCAGCAGCGACATCAGCTGGGCCTGCACCGGGCTCAAGCCCGCCTGCAACGCCAGGGCGCCGCACAATATCCCCCAGGGGATGACGGAAATGGAGAGGGGGAGAATATCCAGGGTGGCGCGCCACCAGAGCGCACCCGTGCGCTCGGGCGCGGCGATGCGGGTTCCTGACATCATGGGATCATCCTTGTGACTTCCAACGCGAGCCGGAAAAACTAGCACGGCGCGGGAGGGGCTGTCACGCCATCCTGGGAGGAAACAAAACGCCCGCTGGGCAGCGGGCGTGAACGGCGAGGATCAGGGCTCGATGACGATGGGAGTGCCAGGCTCGATGGCGTTCCAGATCTCGTCCATCTCGTGGTTGAGCACGGCGATGCAGCCATTGGTCCAGTTGGACGGCTGCACCCTGCGATCCCCCATGCGGTTGAGCTGACCATGGATCATGATCATGCCGCCCGGGCGCACTCCCAGCTCATTGGCACGCTTGATGTCGTCCAGATTCGGGTAGTTGATGTGGATCGCCTTATAGAAGCCGGAATTACTCTTCTTGTAGTCGAGGGTGTAACGCCCTTCCGGGGTACGCTGATCCCCTTCCTGCTGCTTGTGCCCCTTGGGTGCAGGACCCAGGGCGACCCAGTAGCGCTTGACCGGCTTGCCATCCTTCATCAGGGTCAGGCTATAACTCGACTTCTTGACCACCACCATGTCGGCGGACAGGGTGGCAAAACTCAATGCGGGCCACAGCCCCAGCAAACACAACAATACGGCTCTCAATTTCCATCCCTCGACAAGCCTTCAGGGCTTTGTATTTAGCTAATCATCTGAATGTCGCCACTCTCTGGCGGCGAGCGAGCGCCATGATATGGGATCGCCGTGAATACTCAATATATCCAGAGAAACATATCTGGCGCCACTATGAGTTCACCGTCCATGAAAAACTTGAAACAATAATAGAATCATAATTATAAAACATCCTCTCCCAAAAATTCGTCGCCGTAGTTCAAGACTGACAGGAGGCTCAACGACTCCCACACCTGTGCCGCTGATGGGCGGTGATGCTCCCAGCCTATGGCGAGAATAAGGATATGAGGATATGGGGGAGCTGGCAGTGCAGATAAGTGTGTGGATCATGCCAGATAAGGAGCATGAACGTTGACCCCCCTTTCACGGCTTGACGAGTGAACGCTAGATGAATGCGCTGTGCCCCCAACGGGGCACAGCGCATTGTATCAATCAAACAGTACCGTGACGGGCAACCCCTCGACCAACAAGCCGGAAGGCAGCTTTTCATCCAGTGACAAGGCGACCTTGAGTGTCGCCTTCTCCCCCTCGAACGGGGCGGCCAGTTGAGCCGGCAGCTTGTCGGCCAGCTCTACCGGTCTCGCAACCCTGGCAGCTAGGCGCTCCCCGCTTGGCAGCCTGACGATAGCCTTGTGGCCCGTCTCCATCGAGGAGAGGTATTTGGGCGACACATAAGCGATGACTAAGGGATCCTCATGCTTGGAGATCAGAGCGAGCGGTGCGCCCGAAAAGACCCAGTCACCTTCTTGTACCAACACATCAGAGACTCTTCCCGTTGTAGGGGACTGGGGCTGTTGCTGCCTTGATATGGCCTCCATCTCCGTCAGCTCCTGTGCCAGCAAGTGGCGAGCACTGGCCAGCGGCCCCGTCAGGTGATCCTCCAGGATCTGCAGTTCTTGTAGAGTCTTCTCTGACCTGGCTTTTTGCAGTGAGATGCGTGACTGTGTCCAGCTCAGCAGGGCACTTGCATACTCGGCACTGGATACCAACTTTTCCTTTCTGTAGCCCGCATATTCCTTGTAAATCTCCTCCTGCTCACGGGTGCCTCGATCTGCGATATTGATCTGCTCGTTCAGGTTGTTCAATATCGCCTCCTCGGCACTCTCCTTATTCAGCTCGAGCGCTTTCAGACGAGCCTTACGCCCTTCGATATTGGCCTTGAGCGTCGGTGACTCAAATCGCATCAATGTATCCCCTTGTGAGACAGATTGGCCGGGAGACATATAGATGCTACGGATGAATCCATCACCATTGGCCACCACCAGCTGGGGTTCCGTCGTGATGATGGCCGGCGCCTGGGTCAGCCACCACTCTCGCCCAAGGTACCAAAGCAGTATGATCACGGGGCTGAATGCCAGCAGCAAGATCAGATACCAGCGGACCCGAAACGCGACACGCTTGGCGGGGGCATACAACACCCGGATCCCTTCATCCGAGGTGGCATCCTGCTTCTTAGGAGGGTTGAATGTTACTTTCATCAGAATTTGTTTCCTCGTTTTAGCACCCACCAAGGCGCCATGCTGCTCTCTTCATGACCTCGCCGGAATATTTCATTGAGCAACGCCACGGCACACCACAAACGCATCAGCAAGGTATAGACCGGGTACAGCAACAGCCACGGCAACATGCGCATGTCCGCTTTGGGCCGCTCAGAGATGGCAAGCAGAAACACCAAAAAATTGACCAAAGTGAGAAACAGATAAACCAGATAGAGACATAACATCAGGGCCGCCACAAACGGGCTCGGATAGCTGAACACCAGCCACCAGCTGTACCCCATGACCAACAACGGCAACACCACGTTTTGCGCCACGCCATAGACCAAGGTAAACAGAAAGGTCTTCCAACCCAGAATGCGTGGCGTCAGCGACAGCTTGTGCTTGCGCAGATAGAGAAACAGCAGATCCCCATCCCAGCGCAGACGCTGGTTTGCCAGGGTCATCAGGTCCGCAGGTGCATCAGTGTGACCTATGGCCCTGGGGGCAAACCCGATCTTCAGATTGGGGTGACGCTTAAGGTAGTGCTTGATCCGCACTGTCAGATCCAGATCTTCCGCCGTGTGGGTATCCCAGCCCCCGATCTGGCGCAGAAAATCGCGGCGAAATGCCCCAAACGCCCCCGAGATATTGTTGATCAGGTTCCATTCGCTTAGACCCGTTTTGCCCCCCTGCATGGAGATCATGTACTCGATCCCCTGCATGCGGGTGAGCAGGCCATCGCGCAAGTTACGCACCCGCAGCGCTCCGCCGACGGCCGGTACGTCCGGATCATCGAAACAGGCCACAATCTCGTCGATCATGTTGTTGTCAAAGGAGGTGTCCCCGTCAGCATTCATCACTATCTCGCCGGTTGCAGCCGACAACCCGGCATTGAGGGTCGATACCCGCCCGCCACGCTGCCATTTGGGCAACAGCACCAGGGTACGTGTCTTGCATCCCTGAAATTCGGCGACACAGTTCAGGGCAGCCTGATAGGTATGGGCATTGGCCTTGGCGCCATCGATCACAGCAATAATCTCCAGATGGCCACGATAGAGCTGCTCCTTGAGGGTCAGAATGGTCGAGCGGATGGCCTCCCCCTCCCCGTAACAGGTGATGATGCAGGAAACCTTGGGGCAGCGGCGTGACAGCGGCAGATCTGACGCTCTAGGTACCTGACGGGAAAACCATTTGAGGATCCCCGTCAGGGTCAGCGCCATCAGGGGCACCTCCATCAACAGCAGCATGGGCAGCAGCAACAGGATCATCCTGGGCGAAAACTGCAGACTGCCCAGGATCTCGGTCAAGATATACCGGACCGTACTTATCCACTCAGGCATCCTGGAGGCTCCCATCCAGCCAGCGACTTAGCCAGAGGCCGGTATCTTCACCCAGCGTGGTAGGGAGCGGCTCTACCTTCACATTCAGTGTCAGGGCATCCAACCCCTCGACATTGTTGAGCGCCAAAATTCTCTCTTGCAGGATCTGCCAATCCTCCACATTGGTGTGTGGCAGCAACAGCAACAATTGATCTTCTGCATACTGGCAGACCACATCAGTATCCCGGAACAGCGCCTGTAGGCGAGCCAATAAAGCGCCCAGTCGCAGCTGGGTTTTCAACAACCCCAGCTCGGTGCGCAATTCGGCTAGGTGTTCGACCCGAATGGCCAACAGGGTATGTCTGCCACCATGACGCTGCAGCAGGCTGTTGCTCCACTGCAGCAACCAAGGGAAGTGATCCATAGCCATCGGCGCCCCCCAGGTCAGAGGCAAATGCAACTGCTGGGTACCTTCACGAGCAATATGACGAGCTAACTTGCCGATGCGGTACTCATAGATGGGCGAAACAACCAGATCATCGGGCTTATGGACCTGACCACACTCGTAACATCGCGCCTGTACGGTAGCCTCCATGAAGCGGGCATGACATGAGAGGCAGCGGTACTTCTCCAGTGGTCGGTCATAGTCAACCCCGATATGGCGCAAGGTGGTCACACACTTGGGGCAGCGCAGCATCCCCTGCTTCATGAAGACATCCTGATCATCCACATGCCCGCAGGTGAAACAGTGCACGGCGGGCTTGGCCTGGATGGCGATGTGGGAGCACTCAGGGCACACGTCGACGAAGTTGAGATGGGCCGAATGACAGCCGTTGCACAGACGCACCCGATCCACCAGTTGCTCGTTTTGCAGCAGGCGCTCCGCCACCAGCTGCGGCAAGGAGGCCTCGGCCTCGCTGCCCAGCAGGCAGTCGAGCAGCGGATAGCCGTACCCCTGACGACATCCCGCCTGCCAGCGAGGCAACAAGCGGAAATGCGTGCGGGGCCAGCTGTAGCGCGCCAGTTTTTCCAGCTCGTCCGGATGCTCACGCGGCGTCAGCAGCGCCAAACGTTCCAGCATGTCGGGCACTCGCTCATCCAGCTGGGGCAGGAGACCATCGGCCAGCATGGGCGCAAGCGGGCTCTTCGCCACGCAGAAGACAGGTTGCAAATAACGGGAGGGATCGCGGCGAACCGCCTGCAATACCCGATCTTGCTCTTCGGCCGGCAGGTTGAGCAATAACACCGGCTGTTGCTCTGCATTCCATTGAGACCAATCGGCAAGAGCCTGGGTGGCAACATCCACCGAGCCTCCCAGCAACGCGATCGGGCAGGGTTGTTCACTCGTACTCATCATGGGACATAGCCTCTTCCATAGACTAAAAAACAGGCACCGACTCAATGAAGGAACCGGCACCTCAGCATCAACTATGTGTCTAGTCCTGAAATAGGTTTACACATTTTCGTCTAGCTTCACGTGACTCAGAACCCCCGATGCACTGCATCGGGGGTTCTGTATTTCAAGGCATGATGCGGTCGCTCCAGGTTGTAAATATCCACTGCCTCACGCACCATCTCCCGCGCTTGCGCCAGGTCCTGCGGGCTTTGCAACAACAACTCCCCTTTCAAAATCCCGTTCACCCGCTCCGCCAACGCATTCTGGTAACAGTCATAACCATCCGTCATTGAGCATTTCACCCCGTGCCGGGCATGCAATGACTGATACAGGCCCGAGCAATACTGCACGCCGCGGTCCGAGTGATGGATAAGCTCCCCGCCGCCACGCCGTTGCTTCAGCGCTTGTCTGAACGCCATCGCCACCGACTCGGCGTGCATCCCTTCGTGCACGTGATGGCCCACTATCTTGCGTGAGTAAGCATCCGTCACCAGGCTCAGGTACAGCGGCCCGCTCCTGGCTGGCAGATAGGTGATGTCGGCGACCCAGACTTGCTCCGGTGCCACCGGCGTGACCTGCTCCGGCCCGGCCTTGAGCAAGTTGGGATGACGGTAGATACGGTGAAAACTGTGGGTGGTCTTGTGATACGCCCGCTTTGGCTGCACCAGCAGGCGGTGCTCGGCCAATATCTGAAACAGCCTGTCCCGCCCGACCTTGAGCCCGCCATCATCCTGACCCTGAAGCAGATAATGCAGCTTGCGGGTGCCCACCCGTGGTTGTCGCAGCCGTACCTGACGCACGAAGCGCACCACCTGCAGCCCCTGTGCATGGCGCAGGTCGGCAACCCGATTGCGCTTGTAGTAAGCCTGACGGCTTATCCCCAGAAACCGACAAGCCCTGACGATGGTCAGCCTCTGGACTTGCCGCTGCGAGAGGACTTGCCGGGTCGCTTTTTTACGATGGAGACGCCGTAGTCGTTCTTCAATACATCGACGACGGCCTCAAAGAACTGGGCCTTCTGGCTCATCAGCGCCAGCTGCTGCTCGAGCTCCTTGATGCGCTGTTCGGGCGTCTGGTTGTTGGGGTCAGGCATAGTGATGCTCCTGCCGGCGCGCACAGAAGCCCCCTGGCTCCAATCTTGCCGACCATGTTTACGCAACCATACCAGAACGGTGGAGTTGCCCTGAATGCCGTATCGGGCTTGTGCCTGCTGGCAGGTGAGCTCGCCTTTTTCAATCTGCTCGACCAGTGCCAATTTAAAAGTCAGCGAGTAATCGCGCTGTGTCCGTTTCACACCTTGTCCCATCGGGTTCTCCATTTATTGGGGGGAAAGGTGTAAACCATATTCAGGACGGGACAATGGCTGGTAAAGAGGCATCGCATCTGCGCGCATCCCCCTCGGCCAGGTTTGATGCCGACGGCATCGTCGACTCTCTCGACGAAGGTCATGAAAATGGCGAACGCTATGAAGGGGTTGGGAGCTGGCGCCATGTTTCATGTGCGGTCCAGCCGTCTCTGAAATGAGACCTGCGACTTTCCGAGCCCGACTCGCGTCGGGGGTGGCGAGGGGGGTCGATTCTGGGTCTGGCCGGGAAATAGTCAACGGCAGGGCCCAGGGGGCAGAGGAGCCGTCCCGAGGATGGGACGAAGTAATTTCACGGTAGAAAAAATGAACGGAGCAGGGAGAGGAGGTGGCCCCCATTGGATGGGGGCCACCTCCTCGTCGTCACCCCGAGCAATCTGGGTAGATTATTTCCCTTATGAATTAACAAATCGCCCCGTTCTCGGCGCGACATCCGATGTCGCCACCGGGTCACAGCATGTCGGCCAGCCCCGGCAGGTAGCGCAGGGAGAAGAACCAGCGCTCGCTGCCGCAGCGGGTCGGCGCGGACCAGAGTGCACGCTGCTGCGGCTCGGCCAGGGGGGAGGCTCGAAAGCTCCCCTCGCCGCTCTGCTGGACAAACAGCTCATGCACCAGGCCGGCCACCCTCCCCTGGCAGGGTTCAAGCGCACTCAGATAGAGCGCTCGTTCCGCCACGCTGAGCACTCCGGTGCCACTGCCATCCTGCACCACCAGCCTGACCCCCTCGCCACTGAGCCTGCCCATCAGCTCACGGTACGCCTGGGGGCTCATCTTGCCGGTGAAGAAGCTGCTGATGTAGACGGGCTGGTTTCCCAGCACCTTGAGGGCCGCGACCGAACGCTGGACATGACCGGCCAGCAACCCCTGACGCTCGGGATCCCGCCAGTTGAGATCATCTATCTCGGCGGGCAGATACCAGCCTGCAATGCGAGCCTCCCCGATGCGGTCCTGCCACGCCTTGGCCTGGGCCAGATTCAACCGCTCCAGTCCCTGAAGATAACGCTCGAGGTAACCGGCACTCTGATCCTGGCGCTGGAAGAAGGCCGGATCCGAGTAGAGACCCAGGATCAGGGTCAACCCGGCCTCCTGGGCACGCTTGAGCCTGGCCGCCAGCCACCCTTGCTCCTCCGGCTTGGCAAAGGCATCGCCATAGCGGGTCCACTGCACTATCAGGGTGTCGAACCCCTCCCCCTTCACCTGGGCCAGTATCTCGTCCCAACGCGACTCGCCAAGGGCGGCATCCCGCAACTGGGGCTGATAGAAGATCCCCTGGCTCCCCTGGGCGGGCAATACCGCCCCCAGCAGCATGAAGGCCAGCCCCGTTATCCAGTGTCTCATCACCATCTCACTCCCATGGTCATCATCAGGGTGTCCTTGTCATACGCCTTGCCCGACTCTATCTCCCGGATGGCGGGGTCGCTCTTGAGGCGGCGCTGGTATTCGATCCCCAGGCTCAGCTTGTGGGGCCAGGCATCGTAGCGGGTCTCGCCAAACCAGTGATTCCAGCGTACCCCCACGCCCCCCATCAGCAGGCTGTAGTCATCCGATCCCGAGGAGTAGGCCAGCGTCTCGCCATTCTGGCTGTAGTAACCTGTGTCCGGGCTCTTGTCATTCCAGTACTGACGCCCCTGCACATGCCCGTAAGGCTCCAGGGTGTCTCCAAGATGGATCTTGTGGTGATAGCTGAGGCGGTAATCGGCCACCAGACTGGTCTGCCGGGAACGCAGGTAGCGGGCCGCATCCAGATAGAGGTTCTGGGCCCACCAGCCGCTCTCCCCCACGTGCCACTCGTCGCTGTACTTGCCGTCGTTCAGGAAGGAGGTGCTGGCCCGGATCAGGGTATCGTGTTCGCCCCCCTGGCTGCTGTTGAGGGGCAGCAGCTCTTCGGCCGCGAAGAAGAGGGCCTGGCTCCTGAAGGGCTTCCAGCGAACCCCCACTCCCAGGGTGGGATCGCGAAAATCGAGGGGGTTGCCGCCACTCCCTTCCACATAGGTGCCGTCATCAGGCGAGCCCTCATCCAGATGGTAGATCCGCTGGCTCTGGCTGCTGCCATAGAGACGCCCGTAGAGGGAGAGGGTCTTGCCATCACGGATGGGCTCATCTCCCAGCCGGTATTCCAACTCGGTCTGGGCATAGCTCTGGGCCACGGCGTTGCCGCCGATGCCACTCACAGTGCCCTGCCCCGTACCGGTCCAGGCGTCGACGCTGACCGTCCAGCGCCGTCCCAGATCCTCGTGCAGCCGTCTCAGATCGTAACTCACCTGGGCAGGCGGCTCCCCGTCGATGGCTTTGCTGGCATAGTCCCGGGCCTTCTGGTTGCGGGCGAGCGACTGGTTGATGTAGGCCAGCTGCTCGGCGAGCTGGGTGTCCCCTTCCCGATAGACGCCTTCCAACCAGTCACTGGCTGCCTGCCGTTCGTCATTGCCAAGCAGGGCATAGCCGTAGGCAAGCTGATACTCCCGATTATCCGGCTCGAGTCCATTGGCGGCATGCAGGGCGTCCCTGGCCTCTATCTTGTTGCCCAGCCTCTGCTGGTGCTGGGCAAGGGCGGCATAGTCGCGAGCCTCGGGAGCCATGGCGATGACCCGCTGCAAGCTGGCGATGGCCTGTTCATCCTCCTGAGTTCGAGCCAGGGCACGCCAGTAATCCGCACCAAGGGGCAACCCGGCAGCGCGATACTGGTTCAGCCACTGGCGCGCCTGGGGCAGATCACCTGCATCCAGCGCCGAGCGGATGGCCGCCATCTGCTCCTGCTCCTCTGGCGCCAGAACAAGTTGCTGCCAGGCGTGAAGTGCCGCATCGAAGTGGCGATTCTCATAGGCCTGATAGGCCAGCTGGCGTACATCTTGTGGCAGGCCGAAGCTGGCGGCGCGGGCAAAGGCATATTCCGCCAACCCCGGCTTGTCCTGGCGGTAGCAGGCGCCGAGCGCCCGCCAGCTGCTGGTATCATAGCGACTGGAGAGATCCCCCAAGACCTGTCTCACCCCATCACACTGGCCCGCCCGGGCCAGCAGGCTCGCTTGCAAGGAGCGTAAGTCGGGGTCCGACAGGGGCACGGCCAGTCGCGCCGGCAAGGGACCTGCGCCCGGCGTTTCCTGCAATGCGCTGAGCCGGCGGATCAGGGTTTCCCTGCCAGCCTGAGTGGCCCCTCGATAGGGCCAGTATTCGATGAGCAGGGCCCGGCTCGCGGCCGTCAGGCCCGCCTGCTGCAGGCGATAGCTCACCTGCTCGAGCGTAGCCATGGGCTGGCGCGAGCTCCTGATGAGCTGACGCCCCTCGCTGGCCAGTTTGTTCCACTGGCGCTGATGCAGGGCGGACTCGAAAGCGAGCTCCGCATTCCCTTGCGCCGGCGCCATGGCCAGCAGCCTGTCCAGCTCGGCCCAGCGTCCCTCCCGGCGCAGCACCGGCAACATCAGGCCCGCATAAAATCCCTGATTCTCGGCAAATTGCAGGGTCTCGTCGCTGTCGAGGGTCTGGTTATTGGCGGCCAGTTGCAACCACTCCCGCTCCTGATCCGCCCGTTGGAACTGCGGGGCATGGGCCTGCTGGTAGCGGTCGAGGGTCGCCCCCCGCTGATCCTTGCCAAGGGCCAGCGCAATGGCCAGGTCCAACTCGCCATCCTGGCTCGGCAGACGGCGGCGCAGGGCGATGGCCTGCTCCAGTTTACCCTGGGCAAGCAGCATGGTGACCCACTGCTTCCGTTCCCCCTGGCTCAGGGTGCCGGCATCCTCGAACCAGGCGAACTGCGCCTGCGCCAACGCCCAGTTCTGCTCCCCCAGGGCCCGCTGCAACAGATTGCGCCTCAGCCCCATCCCTTCGGTGCTCCTGGCCAGGGCAGGATCGGCCAGGGCCGCGGTCAAACCGACCAGATCGCCATCCTGCAGATCGCGATCGGCCCGCGCCACCTTGCACTCGAGCAGCTTGCAGGCAGGATCCAGCGGATGCTTGCGCTGCACCGCCTCGGCAAAGGCGAGCAGCTCGCCATCATCCGGCGTGATCGCAAGCTGTTCGCGTACCAGTGCCAGCGCCCGTGGCTCCTCGCCAAACCGTTCATAGGCCCTGGCCAGATAGAGGGTGATCACAGGGTTGCGGGGTTGCAGCCTGCGAGCCTGTTCGAACTCGGCAATGGCACGGTCACGATGGCCCCGCTCCAGGGCCGAGAAGCCCTTCTGCAGATGGGGATAGAGCACGAAGCGCTGATAGTTGCTGACATCCGGCCCCAAATCGTACTCAACCTGGGCAGCCAGTCCTCCCTGGCTCAGCAACAGGCCGGACAGTAGCAGTAGTGTGGGGCGCATCAGCGGGTCTCCTCTGGCAGCTGCATCAACCAGGACTCGTCGACCCCGGCCTCACGCAACACCTCATGCAATTCTCGTTGATAACTGGCCTGCAGCGCCTGGGCCTGGGCCAGCACCTGCTCGCCAATCACCTCCTGCTCAATCAGAAAGCGCGCCAGGGTGAGCTCGCTGCGTTCGTGCCGTAACAGCAGGGAACGTAGCGCGGCCTCATCGATGTGACCCAGAGAGATGAGGATCTCCGGCAACATCACCTGACTGGCCAGGTAGCGGGACCAGGCGGCATGGCGTTGCGCCTCGTCCAGTTGACCTTCTGCCTGCGCCCGCAGCAGCACGGCATAGGGATCCTGGCGTTGACCCCTGGCATACCAGCGACGCAGACCCACTGTCACCTCCCCCTTGCAGGCAATCACATAGGAGACGGGGGTGCCGAGCTTGCGGGACAGGGCGCCAAGCGAGACAGGGTCGAGATAGGTTTCACAGGCCAGGATCAGTCTCTTCTCCTCGATGCGAAGCGGCAGGACCCCATAGTGGATGGCCACATTGGGGGAGACCTTCTGCAACAGCGTTGTGGGCAGGGAGCAGGCATCCACATGCTCCCAGCCGACGCCGCTCTGCTCTGCCACCCCGGCCGCCAGCTGCTCGCTGTCGATCCAGCCCTGGTGCACCAGGCTGCTGCCAAGGCGCAGCCCGGGCTCCCGCTCCAGCAGCGCCTGCTCCAGTTGCGCCTGACTCAGCGCCCCCTGGCTCACCAGGATCTGGCCGAGAGGACGACGGGCGCGGTTCTCTTCCCCGAGACTCGGGAAGTCATGGGTCGTCTTGTCCCAGGCAACCCGACGCGGATCCCCCTGGGCGATGATCTGGGAGAGGGCCCGCCAGTTCGCCATGAAGTTGATGATGTTGCCCCAGAACAGCCGGGGAAGGGACATCAGTCCCTGCATCAGGCCGTAGTATCGGGTCACGAAGATGAGGCGCTGCAACATGCGGTTGCTCATCAGGAACATGTTGATCCAGAGCAGGGTGACCAGCCAGGCATCCCCCTCGAAGATGGAGAGGAAATAGTAAGGGTCCGGCGCCAGCCACTGATAGAGGATGAGGGCCAGCAATTGCAGCAGGATCAGGCTGGCGGTGAAGCTGAGGAAGTTGGTCAGCGCCCCCTTGCGATCCCGCCACAGGAAGTAGTTGAGCTTCCAGTTGCTGCTCCACTTGTGGGTCTTGAAGCCCTGATAGACGATGCCGATGATCCAGCGCGACTTCTGGCGCACCGCGGTCTGGAAGGTGTCGGGGAAATACTCCCGCACGCAGATGACGTTGGTATCCCGTTCGTGCATGCCCAGGCGCCAGCGCTTGTTCGGGGTACTTTTGGCCTCGCGGATGACGGGGAAACGCACGAATACCTCCGCCATCCCCTTCTCCTTGAGGCGAAAACCGATGTCGTAGTCCTCGGTCAGGCTCTGCACGTCGAAGGCGATGCCGTCACCGTCTTCCAGCAGGGCGATGACGGCGCGGCGGCTGAAGCAGGTTCCCACCCCGGCGCTCGGCACCTGGCCGGAGACGGCCTCGCGCACCGGCACGTCCTTGCTGTGCAGTTCGGCAAATTCGTCCAGATAATGCAGGCAGGTGAAGTTGTACCAAGGTCGCTCGAACGGATAGACGGGGATCTGGATCAGATCCTTGCGCCCCACCAGATAGTTGAACAGCCGCAGCTCCATGTCGGAGATGACATCCTCGGCATCGTGCAGGATGAAACCGGCAAACGACAGGTTGGCCTTGCGCTCGAACTGGAAGATGGCATCGAGCACATTGTTGAGGCAGTCCGCCTTGCTGGTGGGACCGGGGCGGGCACAGACCACCTTGTGCACATTGGGAAAGCGGGCACACACCTCGTCCACATCCTTCTGGGTATCGGGATCATTGGGATAGGTACCCACGAAGATCTGGTAGTTTTCGTAGTCGAAACGGGTCGCCGCCAGCTCAGCCATCTGGCCGATCACCCCTGTCTCGTGCCAGGCCGGCACCATGATGGCAAGGGGCTGCTCCTCCCGCTCGTACAGCGCCTGATACTCCAGCCGATCATGCTTCTGATAGACGGTCATCCGGCGCCAGCAGGCCCGCAGCCAGTAGACGACATCGATGAAGAGATCGTCCACCCCGCTTATCAGCATGGCCATGGCCACGACGATGGCGATCAGCTTCAGACCATAGAGATAGGTGGCAAAGCCATCGACCAACCAATATTCCGACATCCAATTACCCCTGCAATGTATCCGCCATGATGGCGACGATGCGAGCACAGGCCTGACCATCTCCGAACGGATTGGCCATGGCGCGCGGGGCAAAATCCCCCACCTGCCACAATTCGGTGACACGCCGGACGATCCGCTCCTCGTCCGTTCCCATCAGCTCGGCATAACCTGAGGCCACCGCCTCGGGCCGCTCCGTCTCTTCCCTCAACACCAGCAGGGGTACCCCGAAGGTCGGCGCCTCCTCCTGCAAGCCACCGGAATCCGTCATCACCAGCCAGGCGTCGGCGATGGCCTGCTGCATGGCGAGGTAGTCGAGGGGCTCGGTCAGGGTGACGTTGGGCAGATGACCGAGCAGGGGATGGACCGCCTGCTTGATGACGGGATTGAGGTGGACCGGGAACAGCACCCGCATCTCGGGGTGGGCCATGGCAAGGCGGGCGATGGCACGGCAGATCCCCGCCACCTCGTCTCCCCAGTTCTCCCGCCGGTGAACCGTCACCAGCAGATGACCAGGCCGGGGGTTGTTGCGATTCAGGCCATGGTGTTCGGCGGCCCAAAGCTGGGCATCGATGACGGTATTGCCCGTCACATGCACCTTGTCCGCGGGTATCTGTTCGGCCAGCAGACAATCGCGGGCCCCCTCGGTCGGAGCCAGGTGCAGACTGGCGATACGACCAACCATCTGGCGCAGCCCCTCCTCCGGGAAGGGACGGTCTAGGCGATAGGTGCGCAGTCCCGCCTCCACATGAGCCACGGGCACCTGATGGTAGAAAGCGGTGAGGGCGCCGAGAAAGACACTCTCAGTGTCTCCCTGCACCACCACCATGTCCCAGTGTTCCTGGCTCATCAGGGTTTCGAGCTGGGCGCGGCACCCCTGGCTGAACTCGAACAGGCTGGTGCCCTGACGCACCAGTTCCCAGTCCGGCGCTATATCGAAGCAGTCGAGCAACTGGGTGGCCATGCTGTCATGCTGACCCGTGTGTACCCAGCGTACATCCGCCCAGGGGGCCTGCTTGAGGGCGTGATAGAGAGGGGCAAGCTTGATTATTTCCGGGCGAGTGCCCGACACCATCATGATTTTCTTCATCGCAATGCACTCCGTTTACGGGGCCTTTGTCACAGCAGGGAGTCTAGACGACCAACCCAGGCAACACTGCGCCGACTGCCGTATGGTTTCAATAGGTTACAAGGCTACGGGAGGATGAGAAAGCAGAGGGAGGCACTGACCCCCAACTGGTGATCGCCCGGCAGTGATCCGATGCGGCGAGACCAGCGACGACTGGTCTGCGCAACAGATTCCCTGTTCGCACGGCTCTTGCTGAGGCGGGCCATCATCATGAATGGGTATCGAACAAATATGGAGGCGAGTCCTCTGACCCTCGTCAAAGGCAGTCCAGCCATCTCATGGAATGAGATCTGTGACTTTCCGAACCCGGTTCACACCGAGGGTGGCTTGTCTATCATCTACTCAAGACCCGGATTGGTCCATATTAAAAATGTAAGCAACGGTTAAAATCAAAGATAAAACAGATTTAAATCAATTTTCCGTACATAAATCGCCGTCATGGCATTTCACCCTGGCCGTGCCCTCCGATGCTTCACCCCGAAGGCCGATCTTCTTTCCCGGCGACGCTGCCGTGGGGCGCCATCACGCCCGGTCATCCCGCCAAAAAAAGAGCCCCTTTCGGGGCCCCTGCTATGTCTGTCATGCCAGGGCTCAGGCCCGGGTCGGCTCGGCCCTCTGCTGCGCCTCCAGGCGCCGGATCCAGGCCTCGAAGTCGGCCAGCATGCTGGCCTCCGACTCGCTGTTGTCGGCAATCAGCTCGGCGCCGTGCATCACCCGGATCTGGGCGTCGAGCGGCGTCCCCTCTCCTGCCGACGGGCGCTGGCTCGCCGCCGTCATGCAGGCCGCGGCCGTTGCCCACGCCTGCGCCACGCTCTGGTTGCACGCCTCGGCCAATGGCACGGCACTGAAGCCTTCGCCAGTAAGGCTGCGCAGCGTCTCGTCATGGGTCATGCCGTTGCCCGGCCCCCAGTAGTGAGCCGCCAGATCCGGCCCTATGCGCGGGTTGTCGGTGAGGTAGCCGTCGCGCGCAAGGAAGTAGGCGCGGGTCTGCTCCACCGCCATCAGCGCCAGCAGATAGCCATGGTAGGCGCAGGCCGACTCCTGATTGAGCAGGTGCGGAATGGCCAGCAGCGGGCGCGGGCTCTCTACCCCGAGGATGGTGCGCTCCCACTGGCGGGCCAGTGCCAGCACAGCCTCTGGGGTACGCTCGGCGTCTGCCATGGCGTAGAGATCCCGCTCGAAGTAGGCCACCAGCGCTATCTGGCGCTCGTTGAAGGCCCGAAACGGCTGGCGCGCCTCTATCATGGCCCTGATGAGCCCATCGGGGATCGCCTCTCCCGCCGCATTTCTGGCGTAGCCCTTGAGCCAGTCGGCGTCGTCCAGCAGGCTGTCGCAGAACATCGACTGGGTCTCGGCATAGGCCATGGAGGTGGGGGGAAACTCCTGGGAGAAGCAGGGGGCGTTGCCGGTCACGTTGGCAAAGTGGGCCGCATGTCCCCCTTCGTGGAACAGGGTGTTGAGGCCGCTCCAGCCGCTGCCCACCTGGGCCGGATCGGCCAGACTGGTGAAGTTGACCACGGCGGGCACCCACTCCCCCTCCTGCCAGAAGCTAGGCACAGGGCCATGGCAGAAGCCGTTCTCGTATTTCCCCTCCCGGGTCAGCAGATCCAGGGTCAGGGTGGCGCCGCGATACTGGATGCCGAGGCGGCGGAAGCTCTGGACCCAATCCTTCAGCGCCCGGGAGAAGGGCACATAGGGGTCGAGCTGACGAGTCACGTCGCCGCTCACGCTGTAGCGCAGGTTGTGGGGCAGCAGGGCCGCCTCCCCCTTGGCGGCTTTCAGCTCCGCCAGGCTCTGGTGCACCCGCTGCTCGGTGCGGGTAATAAAGTCGTCGAGCACGGCGAACAGCTGCTCCGGGCTCATCTGCTCGTTCTTGTGCACCTTGTAGTCGAAGTAGTCGTTATAGCCCATGGCCCGGGCGAAGCGGTTGCGCAGGGCCACCACCTCGAGAAAGCCGTTTCCGACCACCCACTGCTCCAGGCGGTGGAACATGGCGAGCGCACTCTGGCGCACCGCCTCGTCGCTACTGGCGGCCAGCGCCGTGCTGGCGGCGGGCAGGCTGCCGGCCACTTGTTGGCCCTGCTCGTCCAGTAAAGTCAGCTTGAGCCCCTTGCGGCGGGCGAAGAGATCCGCCTCGGCGGCCACCAGCTCGTCCATCAGGGCGGCGGCGGCCGGATCTTCGATGACGTTGCACTCGAAGAAGGCAGCCCAGCCCGCCAGACCCCGCTTCAGATCCGCCCCCTCGGCCTGGGCCAGCATCTCCCGCAATGCGGGCAGCCTGGCCGGATCGGCACAAAACGCCTTGTAGGCCTGCTCGGCGGCGGTGAAACCGGCCTGATCGTCGCTGGTGCCCATGTAGGTGGACCAGAAGAGATCCTCCTTGCGCCTGTGTACCCGCAGGTAGTCGGCATTGAGCTGGTTCAAGTAATTCCTGGCAATGGAACTCATAAATTCCCTCTTGTTATGGGGCGGCCGCGAAGGCGCCCACTCCTTTTTGGTGAAATGCCAACTCATTCACACTTCTTGCAAATAGAGCCGACAAATGGTGCGCCGGGATGCGCCAGACCACGCTACCAAAAGCGAGGGTTTCTGTCTGCTGGCTATACTGGTTGCCAACACACTCAATTGGCAACCAACCATCACAACCCTTTGAAAGTTAAATAAATGTTAAACACAAAACAATCAAGGCCAGCCAGCTGACTGGCCCTCACCAGATCCGTACGGGAAAGAAGGAAAAGACTATGTTCAAGCTCGGTGATATCGCCGTGAGTCGCAAACTGATGCTGCTGCTCTCGGTGGCGCTGGTCGGCTTCATCGCACTGCTGCTCATCTCCGCCAGTGCCCTGCATCGCAACCTGATGAGTGAGCGGGAAGCCCGGTTGCAGGCGGTGCTGGATCTGGCCATGAGCCGGATCCAGACCCTGGCCGCCACCCTGCCCGCCCCAGAGGCCCAGGCGCAAGCCAAGGCCATGCTCGACGGCATGCGCTTCGATGGAGACAACTACCTGTTCGTACTGGATGAAAACCGCCACGTGGTGGTGCATCCCGCCAAGCCAGAGCTGGTCGGCCAGCAGATGGGCGGGACGCCCGCCGAATCCCACTGGCAGCGCATGGTGGATCTCGGCAAGGGCGGCCATCAGGGTCGCCTGGAATACCAGTGGATCTCCCCCTCCGGCGAGGCGGCCCAGAAGATGTCGCTAGTGGCCGGCTACCAGCCCTGGGGCTGGATCCTGGGCTCCGGCCTCTTGCTGCAGGACATAGAGGCCACCATCTGGTCCCAGTACCAGCTGATGGGGGGCGCCACCCTGCTGGTGATCCTGCTGATGGGGTGGCTGGGGGTGGCCATCAGCCGCTCCATCGTCAACCCGCTGGCGGAGATCAACAGGGCCATGGCCCAGGTGGCGGCCGGGGATCTGGTGGTCAGCATACCCGTGCATGGCAAGGATGAGCTGGGGGCCGTCGCCCGCTGTACCAATCAGGGGCTGGACGCCATTCGCCGCGCCCTGCTGGAGGCGAGCCAGGGGGCCCGCAACGTGGCGGATGCCGCCCTGCGCATCGCCGCCTCCGCCGAGCAGACCAACCAGGCGGTCAACAGTCAGCGGGATCAACTGGCCCAGCTCGCCACCGCCATGAACGAGATGAGCGCCACCATCTCGGATGTGGCGGGTCACGCCGAGAACACGGCCCGCGACACCCAGGACGCCACCAGCGAGGCCGGGCTCGGCAACCAGGACGTCCACGCCAGCGTGCACGGCATCCAGGCGCTCGCCACCGAGGTGGAGCAGGCCACCCATCAGGTCAATCGGCTCAAGGAGGGAGTGATGCAGATAGGGGAGGTGACCGCCGTCATCAGCGCCATCTCGGATCAGACCAACCTGCTGGCTCTCAACGCCGCCATAGAAGCGGCCAGAGCCGGCGAGCAGGGCCGCGGCTTCGCCGTGGTGGCCGACGAGGTGCGCCAGCTGGCGAGCCGTACCCGCCACTCCACCGAGGAGATCCAGAGCACCATCACCCAGTTGCAGCAACGGGCGGTGACCGCCGCCAGCGCCATGGATGCCAGCCGCAAGCTGGCGGAGAGCAGCGTCGGCCAGTCCGAGAAGGCGGGGCAGGATCTCTCTCTCATCGTCAACCACATCCAGCACGTGAGCGACATGGCGACCCAGATAGCCACGGCGGCGGAACAGCAGAGCATGGTGGCCGAGGAGATGAACCGCAACGTCAGCGGCATCAATGACTCGGCCCTGGAGATGTCCCAGGCCGCCTCCCAGCTGGCCCGGGAGAGCGAGCTGCTGGCCGGACTTTCGCGCAGCCTGGACGAACGGCTGGCGGTGTTCAGGCTCGGCAATGCCCTCCCCCGGGATCTGGCGACCGGTCAGGCCCCGCGCCCCTCGTCCTCCCGCCGCACAGACCAGTACCCGCACCACTGACCGTCTGACACAGTCCCATCCCCTGCCGGCCTCGCCGACAGGGGATTTTTTCATTGATGAAAAATGTCGCGATTTTGCATCTTTTGACGGAGCGGGCGAAGTAAAACCAAACTTGATGAATTAAATATAATTTTAAAAACAGATAGTTAAGTGATTACCCTACTCCGATGAGGTCAAGCTGTTAAGTTTTACACTTAATAATTTAATCAAAAGAAGCCATCATGGTGGCGCCGTCCTCAAGGGCGGCACCCTGACCCTTTATGTAGTCATTTGGCAAACTGGTTGAAAGGCCAGGACGCAAAGCCTCCGGTCTAAAGACATGTCGTCCAGGATAGCGGGGTTGCCACACCCAGGTGTGTCACGGGGAACTCCCCTGCCAACTTGACTGCCCACATCACCGAACAGAGGAATGTATGGCAGCAAAAATCCAACTCAATCATGTGGCCGCGGCGCTGGCGCTGCTGGCCAGCGGCGGCGTGCTCGCCCACGGTTACATCAGCCAGCCGGAAGGGCGCAACTATCTGTGCAAGACCGGCGGCAACAGCCAGTGTGGCGCCATTCAATGGGAGCCCCAGAGCCTGGAGGCGCCGTCCGGCTTCCCCGATGGCGGCCCCGCCGACGGCCAGATCGCCTCGGCCGGGCACCCGCAATTCGGAGAGCTCAATGCCCAGACCAGCGATCGCTGGACCAAGCGCAATGTGCAGGCCGGTCCCTTCGCCATCAGCTGGACCTTCACCGCCAACCACGTGACCCGCAACTGGCGCTATTACCTCACCAAGCAGGATTGGAACCCGAACCAGCCCCTGACCCGTGACGCCTTCGATCTCAATCCGTTCTGCGTGATCGACGGCAACATGGTGCAGCCCCCCAAGCAGGTCACCCATCAGTGCACCCTGCCGGCACGCACCGGCTATCAGGTCATCCTCGGGGTCTGGGAGGTGGGCGATACCGCCAACAGCTTCTACAACCTGATCGACGCCCGCTTCGACGGTGGCACCCAGCCCCCGCTGACCTGGAGCCAGGGCGGGACCATCTACCCCTCCATCGATCTTGCGGCAGGTGACAAGGCCAAGACCCGGGTGTTTGATGCCAGCGGCGAGCGTGCCGACCTGCAGACGGTGCTGACCATAGCCAGCGCCGAGCAGGGCCAGAAGAACAACTGGGCCCACGCCCTGGCAGGCAAGATCAATGCCGAACAGACCCAGATCCGCGCCGGCCAGCAGGGGGCCGATGGCCAGTTCAACCCCGTCTACGGCCAGAACCCCATCTACCTGAAAGCCGGCAGCAACCTGCAACGGGTCGAGATCCAGCTCGAGCAGCAGCAACCGCCGGTGGGCAACAGCATCAACGTGAGCGGCCTGGCGAGCGACTACCAGCTCGACAACGGCAAGGTCACCCTGAGCTTCACCGTCACGGCGCAAGGGGATCTCGCCGTCACCAATACCCTGTATGACCATGGCGGTGTCGCCAAGGGCCAGAGCGGGGCAGACATCAAGGACAGCAGCCAGAGCTTCACCATGGAGGCCACGGGTCTGAGTGCGGGCCACCACCAGCTGGTGATAGAGGGCAAACCCAAGGCTGGGGGGGAAGTGGTGCAGCAGACCCTGGATCTGATGTTCAAGGATCCGGCCGGTGGCGACTACCAGTTCAGCTTCCCGGAAGGGCTCAAGTCCTATACGGCCGGCACCCGGGTATTGCAGCCGAAGAATGGCAAGGTCTATCAGTGCAAGCCCTTCCCCTACAGTGGTTGGTGCAGCCAGTGGTCCAGCACGGCCACCCAGTATGAGCCGGGCATAGGCTCCCACTGGCAGGAAGCCTGGATCGCACAATAACGCTGTCGCAGTGACATCAATAAAACGGGGAGCCCATGGCTCCCCGTTTCTCATGCGCCGCTCGGCTCAGATCTGGTAGTCGAGCAGGGGCTCGTTGCTCATGGCCCTGGCCTGGATCTCCGCCAGCGCCAGCTCTGGGTTGCAGAGCTGGATGAACTGCCAGGTGAAGTTGTGCTGGAACTGCCCCTGCTTGAGGCCGATCCAGGCGGTGTGCGGCGCAAACAGCCGGCTGCCGTCGAGCTGCACCAGCCCCTTGTCCCGCTGGGGATCGAACGCCATGTCCGCCAGTATCCCCACCCCCATCTCCAGCTCGACATAGGTCTTGATGACGTCGGAATCCTGGGCGGTCAGCAGGATCTGCGGATGTATCCCCGCCTCGGCGAAGGCCTCATCCACCCGCACCCGGCCCGTCAGGCCCGCCTGATAGGTGACTATGGGCCAGTGGGCCAGCGCCGCCAGGGTGAGTTCCCGCTCGGCGGTGAGCGGGTGCTGCTCCGGCACCACTATGTTGTGGTGCCAGCGGTAGTAGGGAAACGCGACCACACCTTCGCTCTTGTCGAGCTGCTCGCTGCTGATGCCGATATCCACTTCGCCGGTCTGCACCAGCCGCACTATCTCCTCCGGACTGCCCTGACGCAGCTCCAGCTGCACCAGGGGGAACTGCTCGCGAAACGCCTTCACTACCCGGGGCAGGGCATAGCGCGCCTGGGTGTGAGTGGTCGCTACCAGCAGCCGCCCGGAATCCCGGTTGGCAAAGGTGCTGGCCAATTTGCGGATATTGTCGGCGTCCCCCAGGATACGCTCGGCGATCACCAGCAGCTCCTTGCCCGGCTCCGTCATGCCGAGCAGCCGTTTGCCGTAACGGATGAAGAGCGCGAGCCCGAGCTCCTCCTCCAGCTCGCGGATATGGCGGCTGACCCCGGACTGGGAGGTAAAGAGGGCATTGGCCACCTCGGTCAGGTTGTAATCCCGCCGCGCCGCTTCCCGGATAATGCGTAATTGCTGAAAATTCACCTCATCGCCTCCTGCGCTGAGTGGCGGTGGATGCTGCCACCGTCCTCTTGTTATTGGGCGACCGGATCAGGATCCGGCTGCAAGCCTGAAAAGAGTCTCGCCTTGGGGGCTCGTCTTCAAATCTGGTAGTCGGGATAGAGCTGCGCATGCCGGGCCACCAGGCGTACCCCCTGGCCGGGGGCGAAGGCACGGGCGGCCTCCTTGCTCAGCTCGGCCTCGTAGTGAGCGCCCCTGGTCTCGCCATCCCCGCGCAACTCCACCCGGATCCGCGGCCCCATGGGCAACAATCGGGTGATGGTGGCGCTGATGCCTCCCGGTGCATCCGCCGGCAGTATCTCCAGCTCGTGGGGGCGCACATAGGCAATGGCAGCGCTGCCCTGTGCCAGCTGGGAGCTGATGGGGCCACCCAGCTGCTGCTCACCTATGCCGAGCCCCTGCCCGGCCACCCGGCCGCGGAACAGGTTCACGCTGCCGAGGAAGCTGTGCACAAAGGCGGTGGCGGGCTGGTCATAGACCTCGGCCGGGGTGCCGATCTGCTCGACCCGCCCTGCGTTCATCAGCACCACCCGATCCGCCACCTCCAGCGCCTCCTCCTGATCGTGGGTCACGAACAGGCTGGTGACGTGCAGCTCGTCGTGCAGCTCCCGCAGCCAGCGGCGCAGCTCCTTGCGCACCTGGGCGTCGAGTGCGCCGAAGGGCTCGTCCAGCAGCAGCACCTTGGGCTGCACCGCCAGGGCGCGCGCCAGGGCGACCCGCTGGCGCTGGCCACCGGAGAGCTGGGTCGGATAGCGCGCGGCCACGTGACTGAGCTGCACCAGATCCAGCAGCTCCTTGACCCGGGCGCGGATGCTGGCTTCATTCGGCCGATCGGAACGCGGTTTGACCCGCAAGCCAAACGCCACGTTCTCGAACACCGTCATGTGCCTGAACAGGGCATAGTGCTGGAACACGAAACCGACGTTGCGCTCGCGCACGTGGAGATCAGAGGCATCCTCGCCGCGGATGATGACGTTGCCGCTGTCGGCCTGCTCCAGCCCGGCGATGATCCGCAGCAGTGTGGTCTTGCCGCAGCCGGAGGGACCGAGCAGCGCCACCAGTTCACCATCGTGAAAATCGAGGTTGATGTCTGCCAGGGCCGCGTACTGATTGAAATGCTTGTTGAGTCGTTGAACCTGAATGCTCATGGCTGCCTCTCTAAACCGTTAAACCGGATTCATGGTTATCCGGGCTGACCTGCCGGCAGGCAGGCCAGGCCATATCAATGGGACTGGGTGGGCTGAGCGCGCAGCCGGGCCAGCAGGGTCTCCCCCAGCAGGGTGAAGATCCCGAACAGGGCCAGCAGGCTCGCCACCGCGAAGGCGGCGCCGGTCTGGTACTCGTTGTAGAGGATCTCGATGTGCAGCGGCAGTGTGTTGGTCTGGCCGCGAATATGACCGGAGACCACGGAGACGGCACCGAACTCCCCCACGGCACGGGCGGTACAGAGCAGCAAGCCATACATCAGGCTCCAGCGGATGCCGGGCAGGGTGACCCGCCAGAACATCTGCAGGCCGCTCGCCCCCAGCATGATGGCGGCTTCCTCCTCTTCCGGACCACGGGCCTCCATCTGGGGCAGCAGCTCGCGCACCACGAAGGGCACGGTGATAAAGGTGGTCGCCAATATGATCCCCGGAGTGGCGAAGATGATCTTGATGTCGTGCTCGCTCAGCCAGTCACCGAACCAGCCGCGGCTGCCGAACATCAGCACGAACATCAGGCCCGCTATCACCGGCGACACCGAGAACGGCAGATCGATGAGGGTGATGAGCAGCTGTCGGCCCGGGAAACGGAAGCGGGCTATGGCCCAGGCGGCGGCCAGCCCGAACAGCAGATTGAGCGGCACCGAGCAGAGGGTCACCAGGGCGGTGAGCCCGAGGGCGCTCAGGGCATCCGGCTCGCTGATGGCATGCCAGAAGAAGGCGAGGCCCGGGCTCAGGGCCTGGATAAAGACGGTCGCGAGCGGCAGCAGCAAAAGCGCGGCGAACCAGCCAAGTCCGACGCTGATCAGCAGCCACTTCACCCAGACGGGCTCACGGGTCACGGCAGGCTGGCGTACCTGAGTGGCAGGGGCCCCATCGAGGGCCAGGTCCAGGCTTGCGTTGGATGCATTCATATGCGGCTTCCTCCGATGCGTGCCCAGCTCCAGGCCTGCAACTTGTTGATGATCAACAACAAAACAAACGAGATCAGCAGCATGACGGAGGCGATGGCCGAGGCCCCGGCATAGTCATACTCCTCCAGGTGACTCATGATCATCAGCGGCGCGATTTCCGAAACCATCGGCAAATTTCCGGCGATAAAGATGACGGAGCCGTACTCCCCTACCCCACGGGCAAAGGCCAGGGCGAAGCCGGTGAGCAGCGCCGGGATCAGGGTAGGCCACAACACTCGCGCGAAGGTCTGCCAGCGATTGGCCCCCAGGCTGGCGGCAGCCTCTTCCTGTTCGGTCTCCGCCTCTCGCAGCACGGGCTGCAGGGTGCGCACCACGAAGGGCAGCCCGATGAAGGTGAGGGCGATCACCACCCCTATGGGGTTGTAGGCGAGCTCGATGCCAAAGGGGGCAACCCACTGACCTATCCAGCCGTTGGGGGCGAAGATGGCGCACAGGGCAATGCCGGAGACGGCGGTCGGCATGGCGAACGGCAGGTCGATGAGCGCATCCACCAAGCGGCGACCGGGGAAGCTGTAACGCACCAGCACCCAGGCCAGGATCAGCCCGAACAGGCTGTTGAGCAGGGCGGCGATAAAGGCGGCCCCGAAGCTGAGGCGAAAGGAGGCGAGCACCCGGGGGGAGCCTATCACCTGCCAGAACTCGGCGGCCGTCAGGTTGTTTACCGCGAACAGCACCAGTGCAGAGAGGGGCAACAGCACCAGTATGCTCAGGTAGAGCAGGCTGAAGCCCAGGGTCGGCCCCAGGCCAGGGAGGACGGAATAAGAACTTAATCGCATAACACATCCGTTTGTTATAAAAACTTTCGATACGCTGATTCTGCTCACGACCGCCAGTGACAACAAACACCAATAACGCCTTTGCTAAGCACTTTTTTGTCTAACAACGGCAAACCAGGGCTTTTAGAGCGATGAATAGAAAAAAAGGTCTTTTATATAAATAAAAGACCTAACAAACGGAGCGGTGAAACCTGAGCTGCAAAGACAGTCACTATGGGATCCGGGTGGCGAGCCTGTCTTATATCTTGCGGGAACTCTCCTTGTCATATGGGTCTAGGATCAGCGGAAGCTGAGGGCCGCCCGCCTATCCCATTCGGTCGAGACGGGATCCACTACCATCTCGGCCCTGTGATGAAGGGTGTTCAGCAGGTTGAGCCCCTGACTCCACTCCCCATGACCGGACTGGGCATTGATGTGGCCCACCTCGCCGGCATCGAACAGCGGCACCTGCCACTGACGACTCCAATACTCGGCACGTTCGAAGCTCATCCAGGGATCGTTGCGGCTGGCGATGAGCTGGGCGGACACCTTGATGGATCCCGCCAGCGCCTCGTCCGGGATGCCGAAGCGGGCCGGATCCGCAGGTGCCACTATCAGGATGGAGGAAACCTTGTCCGGTTGCAGCCGGGCGGCGGCAATCGCCGTCAGGGCGCCGAAGGAGTGGGCAACCAGGTGGACACGGCTGCGGCGGCTTCTAAGCTTGCTCGCCAGCTTGGCACTCCAGACGGTGAGGTCCGGCTTGTCCCAGGGCAGGCCCAGCATCCGCTGCCACTGGGGAAATTGCTGGTGCCAGCGACTCTGCCAGTGATCCGGCCCACTGTTGTGCAGACCGGGAACCAGAAGGATCTTGTTCATCATGGTGCTCCTATCTGTTGTCACAGGGGCCAGTCACTGTCAGCGGCCAGGTTGGTAGATCTGGTCGAACAGCCCGCCCTGGGCGAAGTGCTTCTTCTGTGCCTTGTCCCAATCCCCTTCCAGATCCTTGACGGTAAAGAGCGCCAGCTGCGGGAACTGGGCCGCCGTCTCCTTCAGGATCGCCGGGTTGCTCGGGCGATAGTGGTACTTGGCGATGATCCGCTGTCCCTCGTCGGAGTAGAGGTAATCAAGATAGCCCTTGGCGACCGCTTCGGTGCCGTGCTTCTTGGCAACCTTGTCCACCACGGCAACAGGGGGTTCGGCCAGGATGGAGACAGACGGCACCACGAGCTCGAACTTGTCGCTGGTCCCCGGCTGACTCAGCACCAGCAGGGCTTCGTTCTCCCAGGCCAGCAAGACGTCGCCGAGGCCGCGCTCGATGAAGCTGGTGGTGGCGCCCCGGGCGCCGGAATCCAGCACCTTCACGTTCTTGAACAGGTCGCCGACAAACTGCTTGGCACCCTCTTCAGTGCCGCTCTTCTTCAGGGCATAGCCCCAGGCAGCCAGGTAATTCCAGCGCGCACCGCCGGAGGTCTTGGGGTTGGGGGTCACGATGGCGACATCCTTGCGAACCAGATCACCCCAGTCCTTGATCTGCTTGGGGTTGCCCTTGCGCACCAGGAAGACGATGGTGGAGGTATAGGGAGACGCATTGTTGGCAAGGCGCCCCTCCCAATCGCTGGCGGTAAGACCCGCCTTGGCCACGGCATCGACATCATAGGCCAGCGCCAGGGACACCACGTCAGCCTCCAGGCCATCCACCACGGCACGCGCCTGCTTGCCGGAGCCACCGTGTGACTGGCTCACCACCACATCATCACCCGTCTTGGCCTTCCACTCCTTGGCAAAGGCGCTGTTGTATTCCTGGAACAGTTCGCGGGTCGGGTCATAAGAGACGTTGAGCAGGCGCACCTCGGCCGCATTGGCCTGGCCGAGTGTCAGCAGAGAGAGCAGGGTCAGGGCGGTCATTCGCAGTTTCATGGTGATACTCCATATCGTTGGGTTGAGTACAGAATGCCGCCTTCCACATATATCAGGAAGAAAGAAAAAGCGCTTTGCTTATCTCTTTTACGCATATTAGGCCAACCGCCAACGCATACTCACTGCCGCGAACCAGCCCCCTGGTCGCCCAATTCGCCACTCATCACAGTCAGATTGCAAACACGAAAAAGCCCAGTCTGTTGACTGGGCTTGTTGACTCGCGTGCTGAATGTGCATAGCAAAAAGGCCTTCCCGCGAGGGAAGGCCTTTCAAAGTAGTGGCGGAGCGGACGGGGAGACGGGCACGGTCCGGCTCAAGCACAAGGGACCACAGGCAGGGACCGAGTTGCCAGTGGCAAGTCGCAGCCCTGTCTGTGGTCCCTTGTTTCCTTAATCCCGTTCGCGAATATCCAAAAGCAAAAAGGCCTTCCCGTTAGGGAAGACCTTTCAAATTAGTGGCGGAGCGGACGGGACTCGAACCCGCGACCCCCGGCGTGACAGGCCGGTATTCTAACCGACTGAACTACCGCTCCGCATTCGGTTAGCTTTCGCTAAATCTTCTGCCGTCTCAACGAGGTGTCATCCTCTCGGCCAATCATGCAATGTGTGCACAACTGTTTAATTGGGTGCCTGGCAGTGTCCTACTCTCGCATGGCGAATGCCACACTACCATCGGCGCTACCGCGTTTCACTTCTGAGTTCGGCATGGGATCAGGTGGTTCCACGGCGCTATGGCCGCCAGGCAAAAAACTTCATCCGGAAAGCTGACGTGAATAACGACTTGGCCTTAATGGCTCGTCGCTATCACTGAATTAGTTAGTAGTTCACGCACTTGCTACAAGGCCAGAAACACTTCTTGGGTGTTGTATGGTTAAGCCTCACGGGTAATTAGTATGGGTTAGCTCAACACGTCGCCGCGCTTACACACCCCACCTATCAACGTTGTGGTCTCCAACGGCCCTTTAGGACCCTCAAGGGGTCAGGGATGACTCATCTCAGGGCTCGCTTCCCGCTTAGATGCTTTCAGCGGTTATCGATTCCGAACTTAGCTACCGGGCAGTGCCACTGGCGTGACAACCCGAACACCAGAGGTTCGTTCACTCCGGTCCTCTCGTACTAGGAGCAACTCCCTTCAATCATCCAACGCCCACGGCAGATAGGGACCGAACTGTCTCACGACGTTCTGAACCCAGCTCGCGTACCACTTTAAATGGCGAACAGCCATACCCTTGGGACCGACTTCAGCCCCAGGATGTGATGAGCCGACATCGAGGTGCCAAACACCGCCGTCGATATGAACTCTTGGGCGGTATCAGCCTGTTATCCCCGGAGTACCTTTTATCCGTTGAGCGATGGCCCTTCCATTCAGAACCACCGGATCACTATGACCTACTTTCGTACCTGCTCGACCTGTCCGTCTCGCAGTTAAGCTGGCTTATGCCATTGCACTAACCTCCTGATGTCCGACCAGGATTAGCCAACCTTCGTGCTCCTCCGTTACTCTTTGGGAGGAGACCGCCCCAGTCAAACTACCCACCAGGCACTGTCCGCGAGCCCGATTCAGGGCCCTGCGTTAGAACATCAAACATACAAGGGTGGTATTTCAAGGACGGCTCCAGCGCAACTGGCGTCACGCCTTCAAAGCCTCCCACCTATCCTACACATGTAGGTTCAATGTTCAGTGCCAAGCTGTAGTAAAGGTTCACGGGGTCTTTCCGTCTAGCCGCGGGTACACCGCATCTTCACGGCGAATTCGATTTCACTGAGTCTCGGGTGGAGACAGCATGGCCATGGTTACACCATTCGTGCAGGTCGGAACTTACCCGACAAGGAATTTCGCTACCTTAGGACCGTTATAGTTACGGCCGCCGTTTACCGGGGCTTCGATCAAGAGCTTCGCTTGCGCTAACCCCATCAATTAACCTTCCGGCACCGGGCAGGTGTCACACCCTATACGTCCACTTTCGTGTTTGCAGAGTGCTGTGTTTTTGATAAACAGTCCCAGCCATCTGGTCACTGCGACTCCCAACTGCTCCATCCGCAAGGGACTTCACTGTCAAGAGCGAACCTTCTCCCGAAGTTACGGTTCTATTTTGCCTAGTTCCTTCACCCGAGTTCTCTCAAGCGCCTTGGTATTCTCTACCCGACCACCTGTGTCGGTTTGGGGTACGATGACTTGTAATCTGAAGCTTAGAGGCTTTTCCTGGAAGCAGGGCATCAATGGCTTCACCACCGTAGTGGCTTCGTCTCGTGTCTCAGTGTTGTGTCTCCGGATTTGCCTAGAAACACCACCTACGCACTTTCACCAGGACAACCGTCGCCTGGCCCACCTAGCCTTCTCCGTCCCCCCATCGCAATTACAAGTCGTGCAGGAATATTAACCTGCTTCCCATCGATTACGCCTTTCGGCCTCACCTTAGGGGTCGACTCACCCTGCCCCGATTAACGTTGGACAGGAACCCTTGGTCTTCCGGCGAGGAGGCTTTTCACCCCCTTTATCGTTACTTACGTCAGCATTCGCACTTCTGATATCTCCAGCATGCCTCTCGACACACCTTCGCAGACTTACAGAACGCTCCCCTACCACTCACACATAAGTGTGAATCCGCGGCTTCGGTGCCTGGTTTGAGCCCCGTTACATCTTCCGCGCAGGCCGACTCGACTAGTGAGCTATTACGCTTTCTTTAAATGATGGCTGCTTCTAAGCCAACATCCTAGCTGTCTGAGCCTTCCCACATCGTTTCCCACTTAACCAGAACTTTGGGACCTTAGCCGGCGGTCTGGGTTGTTTCCCTCTTCACGACGGACGTTAGCACCCGCCGTGTGTCTCCCGGATATTACTTACTGGTATTCGGAGTTTGCATGGAGTTGGTAAGTCGGGATGACCCCCTAGTCCAAACAGTGCTCTACCCCCAGTAGTATTCGTCCGAGGCGCTACCTAAATAGCTTTCGGGGAGAACCAGCTATCTCCGAGTTTGATTGGCCTTTCACCCCCAGCCACAGGTCATCCCCTAACTTTGCAACGTTAGTGGGT
>NZ_CAMPOU010000007.1:0-140000 GCF_946892685.1 Aeromonas sp. Marseille-Q5825 | reverse complement strand
GCTGGAAGAGGCGCTGCGTACCCGTGAAGGGATCCGCGGCACAGTGTTCCATGAAGGGATGTCCATCCTCGAGCGGGACAAAGCCTCCGCCTATTTCGCGCAAGAGGATGGTGGCGCTCAGGTGCTGCTCTGCTCCGAGATCGGCTCAGAGGGTCGCAACTTCCAGTTTGCCAGCCATCTGGTGCTGTTCGATCTGCCTCTCAACCCGGATCTGCTGGAACAGCGTATCGGCCGACTGGATCGTATCGGTCAGCAGAATACCGTCGAGATCCACGTTCCCTATCTGGAAGGGACTGCCCAGCGCGCCCTGCAGCTGTGGTATCACGACGGCCTAGACGCGTTCGAGCAGACCTGCCCGACTGCCCGCCCGGTATTCGAAGCGGTGCGTGACGAGCTGTTCGAACTGCTTGCCGCCAATACTGGTGATCAAGCCGCTCTGGATACCCTGCTGGCCAGGACACGGGAGATCCACGAGCCGCTCAAATCCCGCATGGAGCAGGGCCGTGATCGCCTGCTGGAGATCCACTCCAGCGGTGGCGAAGCCGCCCAGCAGCTGGTCGACAAGCTGGCCGCCGAAGATGACGACACCGGCATGATCTCCTTCGCCCTCAAGATGTTCGACGAGATCGGCGTCAATCAGGATGACAGGGGCGAGAATGCGCTGGTGCTGACGCCGGGGGATCATATGCTGGTCTCCAGCTTCCCGGGCTTGCCGCAAGACGGCATGACCATCACCTTCGATCGCAACACCGCCCTGTCGCGGGATGACATGGCGCTGCTCTCCTGGGATCACCCCATGATGCGCGGCGGTATCGACCTGATCCTGGGCTCCGAGATCGGTGCTACCTCGGTCGCACTGCTCAAGAACAAGGCGCTGCCCATCGGCTCCATCCTGCTTGAGCTGATCTTCGTTGCCGAGTCTGCGGCCCATCCCCAGCTCTACCGCTTCATGCCGCCGACCCCGATCCGTCTGCTGATGGACAAGAACGGCCAGAACCTGGGTGAGAAGGTGGCGTTCGATGCCTTCAACCGCCAGCTGACCCCGGTCAACCGCCACCTTGGCAGCAAGCTGGTCACGGCGTCACAGCCGGTGATCCACGGCCTGATTGGCAAGGGCCAGGTCATTGCCGACGAGCTGAAAGCCGGGATTGTCGACAAGGCCCGCGCCCAGATGGCGCAGACCCTGCAGCAGGATCTGGATCGTCTGGAAGCGCTCAAGGCAGTCAATCCGAACGTGCGCGACAGCGAACTGGATTATCTGCGCAATCTGCAGGCAGAATTGCACCACCTGATCGATCAGACCCAACTCAAGCTGGACGCAATCCGCTTTATCGTGGTCACCCATAACTGACAAGGTACCGACCGACAGCGGCCAGACCCAGCTCAAACTGGATACCCAATGCCGCTTTATCGTGGTCACCCATAACTACTGATGGGGGCTTGCCCCCACCTTCTGATGCGAGACATTTATGTTTGAATACTCACCGCCTCTGGAACCCTGGCTCGATATCCTGTTCAAGGACAAGGACATCATGGTGGTCAACAAGCCCACTGGCCTGCTGAGCGTCCCCGGGCGCGGCCCCGAGAATGAAGACAGCGTCCTGCATCGGGTGAAGCAGCAGCACCCCAAGGCGGCGGCAGCCCATCGCCTCGACATGTCCACCACTGGCGTCATTGTCATTCCCCTCAATCCCAATTCCCATCGGGAGCTGAGCCGACAATTTCGTGAGCGGGAGACCGAGAAGCACTACCTCGCCTGGGTGTGGGGCGAGCCGGAGGCAGACTCGGGTCAGGTCGACCTGCCGCTCTGCGTCGACTGGCCCAACCGCCCGAAGCAGAAGGTGGATCATGAAGAAGGACGCCACGCCCTGACCCTGTGGGAAAAACTGAAGGTGGAGAACGGCAACAGCCTGATCAAGCTGACCCCCATCACTGGTCGCTCCCATCAGCTGCGCGTCCATATGCTGGAGCTGGGGCACCCGATCCTGGGTGACAACCTCTATGCCCATCCGGATGCGCTGGCGGCGGCGCCCCATCTCTACCTGCATGCGGCCATGCTGACCATCAGCCACCCTCGCAGCGGCGAGCGGATGACCTTCGAAGCCCCGGCCCCCTTCCCGGTCTGAGCAGTGAAACCGTCAGATAACACCCGATAAAAAAGAAAGCCCCCATCGCGAGATGGGGGCTTTTTCGTTCAGGTCAGACGCGAATATCGATCCTGCTTCCGAGGGAAGCGCTGGCCGATGTCGGCGCTGCCGGAGCGGACTGCGCTGCCGTTGCCAGCAGTTTCAAAGCCGATTCGCCCTCCTGGGTCTGCTGCTTCTTGGCCAGGCTGGCCACCATCAGTGCAGAACCAAACGACGCATTTGCAGAGCTAGAAATATCCATTGTGTACCTCCTGCCTAAACACTATCGGCCAGAACGTGGCAGACATGAGCCATATCGTTCAGAGCAGGAATGCCTTGTTCGGCGCACGCCGTGCCAGCCAGCGCTCCTCCATCTCCAGCAGGGTTTGATAGGCCTTGGACGCCTGCTCCGGGCGGCTGAACAGATAGCCTTGTCCGTAGAGATGGATGTCGGTCAATGAACGCAGCACGTCAAGCTGCCCCTGGGTCTCGATGCCTTCACACACCAGCTTCTTGCCCAGCATGGAGCCCATGCGGCAGATGTTGGCCACCAGCTCGGCCGCCTCTATGGAGGTGTCTATGCCCTGGATGAAGGATCTGTCTATCTTCACCTTGCTCACCGGCAGCTTCTGCAGATAGCTAAGAGATGAGTAACCGGTCCCGAAGTCATCCAACGCCAGGTGAACCCCCTGCTGACTGAGATCCTGCATCAGCTGCAGCGAGTTCTTCACCTCGCGCATTGTGGTGTCTTCCGTCACTTCCAGTACCAGACAGGATGCGGGAATATGGTGTTCCATCAGCGCCTTGGCCACCAGCTTCAACAGGTTGCGCTGATACATGCCAGGGGAGATGTTGACGCACATCTGCAGATCGACCAAGCCCAGGTGCTGCCACTGGTGGAGCTGCTCGCACGCCGTGTTCAGCACCCAGCTCCCCAGCTTCTCGGCAAGCTGGAACTCTTCCGCCACCTGGATCACCTCGTTGGGCGGGATGAAGCCAAGCTCGGGATGACGCCACCTCAGCAGCGCCTCCACCGCCTCGCAGCGACCACTCTCCAGATTGACTATGGGTTGGTAATAGAGCTCCAGGGCATTGTGTTCCAGCGCCATCACCATGTCGGAGGCGAGGTGCTTGCGCCTAGCGGTTTCGTTGAGCAGGGAGCTGTCATAAATGACATAAGGCACATGGGTCTTGCGACTGTGGAACAGCGCCTGCTCCGCCCGGCTCAGCAGCTCCTGGGTCTGGTTGCTGTCCGTGGGGAAGAAGGCGATGCCTATGCCCACCTCCAGCCGGAAGGGGTAGCTGTCGATGATGATGTCTTGCTTGATGGCGTGGAGCACCCTAGCCACCAGCTCCCTGACCTGACGCAGGTCGCTGCTGTCCCGTTGCAGCATGGCGAGCTGATCGCCCCCGAGACGCGCCACCCACTCACCGTTTTCACACAGGGCACGAAGCCGCTTCGCTAGCTCCTGCAGCAGTATGTCCCCTGTGCTGTAGCCAAACTTGCTGTTGATGTCCCGAAAATCGTTGATGTCGATCAGCACCAATCCGAACGGAGTATCACGGCTGACATAGGACTCCATCTTCTCCAGCAAGGCCAGTCTGTTGGCCAGGCCAGTCAGCGGATCGACCCGGGCCGTTCTGAAATGACGCCTGGCTTCACGCACCAGCAGAGCGCTGAGCAGAATGACGGATATCACCAGGCCCAACACCATGAACAACAACGCATCGCGCAGCTGGCCGAAGCGCTTGTCATTGCCCGAATAGACATTGATGTTCTTCTGCATCATGGAGGCGAGAGAGTAGGAGAGCGGCTCCTGCAAGGGCGCAAGGGTCATCATGATCTGCTGGTAGTCCGGCATCCCCGGCTTCAGCCTGGTCAGCTCCGGCTCCAGCTTGCGAATATTGCTCTCGGTCAGCTGGACCAGCCGCAGCGTCTTCGGATTATCCGCCAGACTCTTGCGCAGCTGACCGCTCAGCAGTATGGGGGTGCGGCTCCACAGGATGTCGTAGCGCAGCAACAGGGTTTCATGGTCGATGCCGCCGTAGTGGTAAATCTCGACGGCATTGATAAAGCGCCCCAGCTCGAGCTGCAACTGCATCAATGCCCAAGAGACGTCATAGGTATACTTTTCCATCACCCGGGTCGCATTTTGTATCTGCACCAGGCAATACAGCGTGCTACCCGTGAATAACAGAATGGATAGATAAAGAACGCCGAGTAAGGGCCAGGCCCTGGTCTTCGCTTTCACCCAGTACTCCCGCAAGTCACCGTCTTTACTGCTGAATATCGATTGCGCTCAGTTGCCAGATCATCATGTCGGTGAACTCGGATCGCTTGAGTTCGGGATGCTGATCCAGCGGCAGGATAAACCAGAGCGGCCCTTTGTCACGTACCCGCATGGTCACCCCATCATCCTGCCAGGCCAAGATGGGATCGTATTGCCTGACCTTATCCCAGTTGATCCGGATCTGGAAACTATTCAAGGCGGTGAGCGTGATGCTCTTGCCGTTGGCCTTCACCGCCGTCAGCACGTCCGCCAGCTTGGGCCCCACGTATTTGTGCGGTTTGTCCACCCAGGGGTTGCTCGTCACTATCTCATGCTGTGGCAGGGCCTGGATCATGGCCATGTCGAAGGCAACCTCACCATCAGTCGGGTCGGCGGGATCCAGATTCCCCGTCACCTTGAGGATCACGGGCCCTTCGGGAGCGGCCAATGCCATGGTGGGGACGACAAGGGAAAACAGTAATGGGATCAGGCCTAATGTTCGCATGCTTACCTCAGATCATTTCACTATCAACAACTTCAGCTTAGTAGCACTAAAAAAAACGGCCCGCAAAAGCGAGCCGTTTGATGACTATGACGGAATTACATCATACCCATACCGCCCATGCCACCCATATCAGGCATGGCCGGGGTATCTTTCTTCGGCAGCTCGGAGATCATGCACTCTGTGGTGATCATCAGGCCGGCGATGGAAGAGGCGAACTGCAGGGCAGAACGGGTCACCTTGGTCGGATCCAGGATGCCCATGGCCAGCATGTCACCGTACTGTTCGGTGTAGGCGTTGTAGCCGAAGTTACCTTCACCGTTCTTCACGGCGTTGGCAATGACGGAGGCTTCTTCACCGGCGTTGATGACGATCTGACGCAGCGGAGCTTCCATGGCGCGCAGGGCGACCTTGATACCCACGTTCTGGTCTTCGTTATCACCACGCAGGGAGGCCAGCTTGGCAGCTACGCGCACCAGCGCCACACCACCACCGGCAACCACGCCCTCTTCTACGGCAGCGCGAGTGGCGTGCAGGGCATCGTCAACACGGGCTTTCTTCTCTTTCATCTCGACTTCGGTGGCAGCGCCAACCTTGATCACGGCAACACCGCCGGCCAGCTTGGCCACACGCTCTTGCAGCTTCTCACGGTCATAGTCGGAAGAGGTATCTTCGATCTGCTGACGGATCTGAGCCACGCGGCTCTCGATCAGGGCAGCATCACCCACGCCATCGATGATGGTGGTGTTCTCTTTGGTGATGACGATGCGCTTGGCACGGCCCAGATCTTCCAGGGTCGCTTTTTCCAGCTCCATGCCCACTTCTTCGGAGATCACGGTACCACCGGTCAGGATGGCGATATCCTGCAGCATGGCCTTGCGACGGTCGCCGAAGCCCGGCGCCTTGACGGCGGCGACTTTGACGATGCCGCGCATGGTGTTGACCACCAGGGTCGCCAGCGCTTCACCTTCCACATCTTCGGCCACGATGATCAGCGGTTTGCCCGCCTTGGCCACGCCTTCCAGCACCGGCAGCATTTCGCGGATGTTGGAGATCTTCTTGTCCACCAGCAGGATGAAGGGATCATCCAGCTCGACGGAGCCGGTTTCCGGCTTGTTGATGAAGTAGGGGGAGAGGTAGCCACGGTCGAACTGCATGCCTTCGACGACAGCCAGCTCGTCTTCCAGACCCTGACCGTCTTCTACGGTGATCACGCCGTCACGGCCGACCTTGTCCATGGCTTCGGCGATCAGTGCACCCACTTTCTCGTCGGAGTTGGCGGAGATGGTACCGACCTGAGCGATGGCGTTGTTGTCGGCGCAGGGCTGGGACAGGGCCTGCAGCTCGGCGACGGCGGCCACGACGGCCTTGTCGATACCGCGCTTCAGATCCATGGGGTTCATGCCGGCAGCGACGGCCTTCAGGCCTTCGTTGACGATGGCTTGCGCCAGTACGGTGGCAGTGGTGGTACCGTCACCGGCGGCGTCGTTGGCCTTGGAAGCGACTTCCTTGACCATCTGGGCGCCCATGTTCTGGAACTTGTCTTCCAGCTCGATCTCGCGGGCAACGGAGACGCCATCCTTGGTGATGGTCGGGGCGCCGAAGGACTTGTCCAGTACCACGTTGCGGCCTTTCGGGCCCAGGGTCACCTTGACGGCGTCGGCCAGGATGTTGACGCCTTCCAGCATTTTGATGCGGGCTTCGTTGCCAAACTTAACTTCTTTAGCTGCCATGTTCTTCAGTCCTTAAATCAATTCGGGAAAAGGGGGAGGTGATTACTCTTCGACAATCGCCAGGATGTCGGTCTCGGACAGGATCAGCACGTCCTGGCCATCCAGCTTCTCGGTCTTCACGCCGTAGCCTTCGTTGAAGATCACCTTGTCACCCACCTTGACGGCGAGGGCTTTGACATCGCCATTGTCCAGAATTCGGCCAGTCCCCACGGCAAGAACTTCACCACGGGTGGACTTCTGGGCCGCAGTGCCAGTCAAGACGATGCCGCCAGCGGATTTGGCTTCAGCTTCGATGCGCTTGATGATGACGCGGTCGTGCAGTGGACGAATTTTCATCGATAACTCTCCCAAAATGAGTCTCTGTGTTGCTTGAGGAATGGCCGCAGTCGGCCAAATTTGTTATGCCCCTGATCTGGGGCAATTTGGGTAGCCCTTCAAGGGCAAATACAAAAAAAATATTTTCACGTACTATGAGTATCTTCGATGGATCACCCACCCCCAATCAGGAAGGCGGATGGACGCGGCCAGCATTTAGGCCCAGAGCACATAGAGACCCTGCCTTGAGCCGACCCAATCCCATGCTGACCGAGCCCATGACGCCAGTGCTGCTGCGCATGACGGGCCCCATGATCCTCGGCATCGTTGCCATCCTCGCCTTCAACCTGGTCGATACCTTCTTCATCGGCATGCTGGGTACCCAAGCGCTCGCCGCCATCAGCTTCACCTTCCCGGTCACCTTCGTGGTCACCTCCCTCACCATGGGGCTGGGAGCGGGACTGTGCGCCTTGCTCGGTCATGCCCTGGGCCAGGGCCGTCACGACGAGGCCGCCCGCATCACCACCGACTGCCTGTTCCTCGCCGTCATCCTGGTGACCCTGCTCGCCGTGCTGGGGGCCTTGACCATAGAGCCCCTCTTTACCTTGCTGGGCGCCAGCGCCGAGCTCATTTCCCTCATCCATGACTACATGCTGATCTGGTATCTGACCGTGCCCATGCTGGTCATCCCCATGGTCGGCAATGCCGCCATCCGGACCACAGGGGATACCAAGACCCCCAGCCTGGTGATGGGGGTGGCCGGTCTGGTCAACGGGGTGCTGGATCCCCTGCTCATCTTCGGGCCCGGCCCTTTCCCCGAATGGGGCATCCGCGGCGCCGCCATCGCTACCTCGATCTCCTGGCTGATGGCCATGCTGGTCAGCCTGCACATACTGCGCAAGCGGGAGCAACTGCTGTCATGGCGCCTCTCCCCTCGCCCGCGGCTGCTGGCCCACTGGCGCGCCCTGTTGCAGGTGGCGGTGCCCGCCTCCTTCACCAACATGCTCAATCCGCTGGCCAACGCCGTACTGATGGTCATCTTCGCCGGCCTGGGTACCGAGGTGGTGGCCGCCTATGGCGCCGCCTCCCGGGTGGAAGCGCTGCTGCTGATCGTGATGATGGCGCTCTCTTCCGTGCTGGCCCCCTTCGTCTCGCAGAACTGCGGGGCGGGCAATCCGGCGAGGGCCAGGGCCGCCCTGCTGCTCTGCATGCGGTTCGCCCTGCTGTTCCAGCTCGCCATCTATGGCCTCGTCTGGCTGCTGGCCCCCCTCATCGCCAACCTGTTCAGCGATCACCCTCAGGTAGTTCGGCTGATCGTGCTCTACCTGCATCTGGTGCCCATCGGCTACGGTTTTCAGGGCATGGTGATGTTGCTGGCCTCGGCCCTCAACGGGGTCAGAGCCTCGACGGTGTCATTCGTCTTCAACGGCATGCGGCTGTTTGTCTTCTTGCTGCCAGGGGCCTGGCTGGGGGCAAAGCTGGGGGGAGAGCAGGGGATCTATATGGGGATATTGCTGGCAAACCTGGCGGCGGGGCTGCTGGCCTGGGGCTATGCCCACCGCAGGTTTGAGGGGCTCTGCCATCAGGTCCACCCCTGACGGCGAGGGCCCCGATATGGCGGCCGACGCTGTTCACTCACTCCTTGCGTTCAAATTCGCCTTCGATTGTGGTTCCGCCACCCTTGGCCCGATCCGGCTGCCCCTCGCCAGGGCGCGCCTCGAACGGCGGTTGCTGCCCCTGGAAGCCTCCCATCTGCATCCTGAACTGGCTGCTGCCCACCAGCTTGTCGGCCAGCCGGTTGCGCAGCCAGGGCTGCAGCAGCAGGATGCCGAAGAAGTCGGTCACGAAACCCGGAATGATCAGCAGCAGACCGGCCAGCGCCAGCATCATGCCTCCCATCACCTCGCGGCCCGGCATCTCGCCCTGCTGCATCTTCTGCTGGGCGCTGAACAGGGTCTTGATCCCCTCGCTGCGCACCAGGGAAGAGCCCAGCACCGCGGTCAGCACCAGCAGGCCCACGGTCGGCAAGGCACCAATTACCGAGCCCACCTCTATCATCACGGTGAGCTCCAGCAATACCAGGCCAACCAACAACAGTAACAACTTGCCCATAGCAACCTCAGTGCGGTGAATAAATGAACCTGCCATCGCGCAGTCAGCGGAGTATGGCCCATGCCAACTCGTCATCGCGCAGGTCTCTTGTCACTAAAATGGGGAGCCATGGCGGTTTTTCAAGTCCGCGGCGTCAGACAACCCGGGTTCGGGAGAAATATTTGGTCGCCCAACTGTGATTGAAGTGATTGTTCTGTCAAAGTTAATCGCTCAATTGCAATATCTGTTTAATGACCACAAGATATTTGGGGTTGCCTCAAATTTAGTGATCCAAGTCTAATATCAGATACCTCAATTGAGGTAAGATCTATCCCAGTCATTGCACAGGGGAGCTATCGGTTCCCCACTGCCCCACCCGATGTGTGGTGCTTCAGGATGAAATGTGCGTAAGGAAGTCGCGACCACTCGGTGAGGATCGTTTCCATTTATCTGATTTCTGAGGCATTACAATGAGCGACATCAAGAACGTCCGCATTGAAGAAGACCTGCTGGGCACCAAAGAAGTTTCCAACGATCTCTATTACGGTGTGCATACCCTGCGCGCCGTCGAGAACTTCAAGATCAGCACTCAGAAGATTTCTGACGTTCCCGAATTTGTCCGTGGCATGGTGCTGACCAAGAAGGCCGCCGCACTCGCCAACGGTGAGCTGGGCACCATACGTCCCGAAATCGCTGACAAGATCATCGAAGCCTGTGACCTGATGCTGAACACCGGCAAATGCTTCGACCAGTTCCCGGTCGATGTCTATCAGGGCGGCGCCGGTACCTCCGTCAACATGAACACCAACGAAGTGCTGGCCAACATAGCACTCGAGTTGATGGGTCTGGAGAAGGGCCGTTACGACGTCATCAACCCCAACGATCACGTCAACAAGTGCCAGTCCACCAACGACGCCTACCCCACAGGTTTCCGCGTGGCCGTGGTCAACAGCACAGACACCACCCTGCATGCCCTGGAAGCGCTGATCGCTGCCTTCGATGCCAAGGCTGCCGAATTCAAGAGCATCCTGAAGATGGGTCGTACCCAACTGCAGGATGCCGTCCCCATGACCCTGGGTCAGGAGTTCCATGCCTTCGCCGTCACCCTGCGCGAAGAGATCAAGTCCATCAAACGTTGCCAGGAGCTGCTGCTGGAAGTGAACCTGGGCGCCACCGCCATAGGTACCGGCCTGAACACCCCGCCCGAGTACTCCGCCCTGGCCATCAAGCGCCTGGCCGAGATCACCGGTCGCGCCTATGTGCCGGCAGAGGATCTGATCGAAGCGACCTCCGACTGCGGCGCCTATGTGATGCTGCATGGCGCCATCAAGCGTCTGGCCATGAAAATGTCCAAGATCTGTAATGACCTGCGTCTGCTCTCCTCTGGCCCGCGTACCGCGCTCAAAGAGATCAACCTGCCGGAAATGCAGGCGGGCTCTTCCATCATGCCGGCCAAGGTCAACCCCGTCATCCCGGAAGTGGTCAACCAGTCCTGCTTCAAGGTGTTCGGCAACGACGTCACCATCACCTTCGCCGCCGAAGCCGGTCAGCTGCAGCTGAACGTCATGGAGCCGGTGATTGGTCAGGCCATGTTCGAATCCCTGAGCCTGATGGAAAAAGCCTGCATCTCCCTGCGCGAGAAGTGCGTGGAAGGCATCACCGCCAACCCGGAAATCTGCATGAACCACGTGCTGAACTCTATCGGCATCGTGACCTACCTGAACCCCTTCATCGGTCACCACGAAGGTGACATCGTCGGCAAGATCTGTGCCCAGACCGGCAAGAACGTCCGCGAAGTCGTGCTTGAGCGCGGCCTGCTGACCGCCGAGCAACTGGACGAGATCCTCTCCATCGAGAACCTGATGAATCCGCAATACAAGGCCAAGCGTTACACCCGCGAAGCCACCGTATAACCGGAATCCTGGGCCGGGTATATCCCGGCCCCATAGAGTCAGTTCCCGAGCGGCCTCCTGCTAGTCCCGTCGGGAATTGGCTTTCTGCCTAATAAAACCTAAAAAAACTGGAAAATGGAGTGTTCGCTATGATTGGAATCGAGTTACTTGTGGTGCTCGCCGCTATCTATCTGGGGGCCCGGATAGGCAGCATCGGCATCGGCTTTGCCGGTGGTCTGGGGGTGCTGGTACTGACCTGGGGTCTGGGCATGCCCATCCCGAGCGATCAGCTGGTTGCCTACCTCCCCTGGGACGTGATCATGATCATCGCGTCCGTCATCTGCGCCATCGCCTGCATGCAGCTCGCTGGCGGGATGGACTACCTGGTGCACCTGGCAGAGAAGGCACTGCGCAAGAATCCCAAGCACATCACCTTCGCCGCCCCCGTCGTCACCTACCTGATGACCATGCTGGCCGGTACCGGTCACACCGCCTTCTCCACCCTGCCGGTGATAGCAGAAGTGGCCAAGGAGCAGGGCATTCGCCCCTCCCGTCCGCTCTCCATCGCGGTCGTTGCCTCCCAGATCGCCATCACAGCCTCGCCCATCTCGGCAGCCGTGGTCGCCTTCTCCGGCATGCTGGAGCCGCTCGGTGTCGACTACCTGACCCTGCTGGCCATCTGCATCCCGTCCAGCTTCATCGCCTGTCTGCTGGGGGCCTTCGTGGCCAACATGCTGGGCAAGCCGCTGGAGCAAGATGAAGTCTACCTGGAGCGCAAGGCCAAGGGCCTGATCAAGCTGCGCGGCACCAGCAAGGTTGAGCTCAAGCCTTACGCCAAGCTCTCCGTCGGCATCTTCGTCGTCGCCATCGTCGCCGTGATGGCCTATGCCACCGCCATCTCCGGCAACGTGGGCCTGATCGCCAGCCCGCCCATCCCCCGCGATGGCGCCATCATGGGCATCATGCTCTCCGCCGCCACCCTGATGGTGCTGTTCTGCAAGCTGGACGCAGCCCAGATCACCAACATGCCGACCTTCAAGTCCGGTATGTCCGCCTGTATCTGCGTACTGGGTGTGGCCTGGCTCGGCAACGTCTTCGTGAAGGGCAACATGGTCGAGATCCAGGCGTTCGCCGGCGATCTGCTGAGCCAGTACAGCTGGCTGCTGGCCGTGGTGCTGTTCTTCTCCTCCATGCTGCTCTACTCCCAGGGTGCCACCACCAAGGCACTGATGCCGGCCGCACTGGCACTGGGCGTCAGCCCGCTGGCGGCCATCGCCTCCTTCGCCGCCGTGAGCGCCCTGTTCGTGCTGCCGACCTATCCGACCCTGCTGGCGGCGGTCGAGATGGACGACACCGGCTCCACCCGCATCGGCAAGGCGGTGTTCAACCACCCCTTCTTCATCCCGGGCGTGGCCACCATTGCCATGGCAGTGGCGCTGGGCTTCTTCTTCGGCGGTCTCATCCTCTGATAGCGAGCAACTCCTTGCCAAACGGCCCTTCGGGGCCGTTTTTTTATGTCCGGCCGCCGCGAATGGCCCCCGAACGCCCATGAAAAAAGCCGCTCAAGGGAGCGGCTCTCGTCATCAGGGGCAAACCCTCAGGGGGTCTGCCGGGTACCGAAGTAGTCGGCGAGGAAGTCATCGAACGACAGACTGTCACCGCGCTCCCGCTCCCGCTGCTTGGCCAGGGAGTCCCGCGCCTCGCCGGCGAAGTAGGCCTCATCCCAGTACTGCAGCTCACCGCTCAGCATCTCTTCCCGGTAACGGCTCGCCAGAGCGTCACCGAAGCAGCCGTTGTCCTGGCCGCTTTCCAGCAACTGCTTGAGCAGGCGGGCGGAGTAGGTCAGCTCGGGGTTGAGCAGCTTCTCCTTGTGCATGGCCAAGGTCTCGCGGTAACGGTTGCGACCGCAGCAGCGATCCAGCAGTTCGGCGACCTGGGCCAGCTCGTCGAACAGCTTGAGCCCGTACTCCTTGAGACCGATGGCGTTGCCCTGCTCGTCTTCCAGCTCGAGGCCGGGGCGGCGCCCTTCCAGCACCACCTTGTTCTGGTTGCGACGGTTGCGGGCTATCTCCTCGTCACTCAGCACGGGAGACGGGCGCAGCAGGCACCAGACCAGGAAGAGATCGAAGAAGCGGATCTGATCCACCTCTATGCCAAAGGGAGTGAAGGGATTGACGTCCACGGTGCGCAGCTCTATGTATTCGATGCCGCGCTGCTCCAGCGCATCCGAGGGCTTCTCGCCGCTGCGCGGGGTGCGCTTGGGCCGGATCGGGGCGTACAGCTCGTTCTCCAGCTGCAGCACGTTGTCGTTGAGCTGACGGTACTCGCAGTTCACCTTGACCCCTATCTTGGCAAACTCGGGATCATGGGTATTGATGGCCCGGCGCAGGCTGCTCACGTAAGCGGGCAGGTTGTCATGGCTGATCTTGAGCCCCGCCTGGGCGCTGTTGGTGTAACCGAGATCGGACAGACGCAGGGCGGTGGCATAGGGCAGATAGAGGGTCCCCTTGCCAATCTTCTGGAACGGCAGGCTGCTCTTGCGCCCCTTGAGGAAGGAGTCACAGATGGCCGGGGAGGCGCCGAACAGATAGGGCACCAGCCAGCCGAAGCGGTAGACGTTGCGGATCAGCCCCATGTACTTGTCGGAGATGAAGCGCTGGCTGCAGCACCCCTCGCCCACCAGATCCTGCCACTCGCACCAGAAGCTGTCCGGCATGGAGAAGTTGAAGTGCACCCCGGCGATCACCTGCATCAGGCTGCCGTAACGGTTCTTCAAGCCCTGGCGATAGAGGGTCTTCATCCGGCCTATGTTGGAGCTGCCGTACTGGGCCAGGCGGATGCTCTCCTCGTCGCCGACGAAGCAGGGCATGGAGAGGGGCCAGATCCGCTCATCCCCCAGGTGGTGAATGGCGTGGCGATGGATATCGCCAAGCTGCTCGATCAGGCTCTCGATGGAGTCGGTCGCCGGGGTGATGAACTCCAGCAGGCTCTCGGAGTAGTCGGTGGTGATGTTGGCATGGGTCAGGGCCGACCCCAGGCCTCTGGGGTGATCGGTCTGGGCCAGGTTCCCTTCCGGGGTGATGCGCAGACATTCACGTTCGATCCCGCGCCGGATCCCCTTGAGGGCGGCCACCCGATCCGGGGTGCCCAGCGCGGTCAGCAACTCGGTGAGCGACAAGCTAGTAGTAGTCATATTCACGGCTCATGTATGGCCGCCCCACCTGGGGCGGCGCTCATTTTTTTGCAACGCCCCTCAGGGCAGTTGCAGCGGATAGATGGGAAGATGAAGCTCGCTCAAGGGTTTTTCAAGCTTTTGCTTGTCCCCCACCACCACAATCACCATGTCGGCCGGGTCGAGCCAGCGTGCCGCACTGGCTTTTAGCGTCTCAGGCGACACCGTTTTGATCAGCTGGTTCTGGGCCTGCACATAGTCCGGCTTCAGCCCATACATGATCATCTGCAGCAGGAAGCCCGCCTTCTGACCGAGGGTCTCGTAGGAGAGCGCATCCTGCTGGGAGACGGCGCTGCGCATATAGGCCAGCTCCACCGGGGTGGGCCCGCTCGCCCGGTAGCCATCCATCTCCTTGAGGAACTGGCGGATGGCATCCGCGGTGGCATCGGTGCGCACGTTGGCGCCGGTGGCGAAGATGCCGGCCTCGCGGTTCGCCTGGAAGCCCGAGCTGGCACCATAGGTGTAGCCCTTGTCTTCCCGCAGGTTGAGGTTGATGCGGCTGTTGAAGTTGCCCCCCAGGTTGAAGTTCATCAGGTTGGCGACGAAGTAGTCCCCGGTGGTGTCAAACGGCATGGCACGGCGGCCGATGCGGATCACCGACTGGGGCGCCCCCGGCTTGTCCACCAGGTAGATGCCCGGCTTGGCCTGCTCCCCCTTGAGCTTGAGATCCCCCAGGGTCGGGGCAGGCCCCTGCCACTGGGTGAGGAAGCCGAGCTGCTGTTCGACCTGTTGCTGGGTCACATCCCCGGTCACCACCACCTTGGCATTGGTCGGGTTGTAGTAGGCGTGATAGAAGCGCTTCACGTCCGCCAGGGTCAGCTTCTCGACATCGGTCAGCACCCCGTCGGTCGGCTGACCTAGGCGGTTCTGTTCGCCGTAGACCAGCTCACGGAACGCCTGCCCCGCCAGCCACTCGGGCTGCTGCTCGCTCTGCTTCATGCCTTGCAGCATCTGCGCCTTGAGCCGCTCGAAGTCCGCCTCCCGCAGGCCGGGTTGCAGCAGCACCTCGCGCACCAGCGCCAGCGTCTGGGGCAGCTTGTCGGTCAGGCTGCTGATGGTGATGAGGTTGTTGTACTGGGCGGTCGAGACGCTGATGCTGGCGCCGAGCTTTTGCAGCTCGTCGCTGAGCTCGGCCTCGGAGAGGCGCGCCGTTCCCTGCCCCAGCATGGCGGCGGTGAGACTGGCCAGCCCCAGCTCGCCCTTGCCCTCGGCCCGGATGCCGCCCGGCAGGGCGATCATGATGGAGACGGCCGGGATCTCGTCACTCTGGGTGCCGATGATCTCGATGCCCTTGTCCAGCTTGCCATGCCAGATGGCCGGCACCTTGACGCTGACCGCCTCCGCCGTCTTGGGCTCCACGCTGCGATCGAAACTGTCCTTGACCGTTTGCTGGGCCAGCGGCTCCCCATGTTGGCTGTAATCCGGCAGCTCGCGCTTGGCCGGGTTGAAGTTCGGCGTGCCCGCCTGCCACTGGGTCTTGCCCTTGGGCACCACGCTCAGCACCACCGAGGGCTTGTTCGCGATGAACTTGTCGTAGGCCGCCTTGACCTGCTGGGCGTTCACCTGACCTATGGCATCCAGGTTCTTGAACACATAGTTGGGATCCTGGGCCAGCACCTGACCCATGGCGAGCTGGCTCACCTTGCCGGACACGCTGTCCAGCCCCCAGATGGCCGAGGCGCGATAGCTGCTGATGGCCTTCTCCAGATCCTCTGGCTTGATGCCGCGACCGGCAAACTCGCCGATCACCTTGTCCACTTCCCCCTTGAGGGTCTTGAGGCTGCCATCCACCGCCGGGTTAGGGTAGGCGTAGACCGCCAGGGTACAGGCCAGCTCCTCGCAGGAGTGGGAGGCCCCTACCTCGATGGCCTTGCCTGTCTTGACCAGGGACTGATAGAGCATGGAGCTGGCGGAGCCGCCGAGCACGTCGGCAAAGATGTCCAGCGCCGGCTCCTGGGGGTCGCCGAGGGAGACGGTCGGATAGCTGATGTAGAGCAGCGGCAGGTGCACCTTGTCTTCCAGCGTCACATAGCGGGTCTCGGGCAGGGTCGCAGGCTCCGGCGTCGGCTCGGCCACCTCGGGGCCACGGGGGATGGGGCCGAAGTACTGCTCAATCCAGGCCAGCGCCTGCTTGGTGTCGAAATCGCCGCCCAGGGTGAGGGTGGCGTTGTTCGGACCATACCAGCGCAGGAAGAACTGCTTGAGGTCGTTCACATCGACCCTGTCCAGATCCTCCACATAGCCGATGGGCTGCCAGGAGTAGGGATGGGTGCGCGGATAGAGCGCCTCCCCCACCTTCTCGCTCAGCAGGCCGTAGGGCTGGTTGTCGATGCGCTGGGCTCGCTCGTTCTTGACGGTGGCGCGCTGGATCTCGAACTTCTTCTGGCTCACCGCATCGAGCAGGAAGCCCATGCGATCCGCCTCCAGCCAGAGCACCTTCTCCAGCTGGTTGGCCGGTACCGTCTCGAAATAGTTGGTCCTGTCCTTGTTGGTGGTGCCGTTCATCTCGCCACCGGCCTCGTTGATGATCCGCATGTGCTCCTGATCGCCAACGTGCTTGGAGCCCTGGAACATCATGTGCTCGAAGAAGTGGGCAAACCCCGACTTGCCGACCGTTTCGCGGGACGATCCCACGTGATAGGTGACATCCAGGTGCACCAGAGGGTCAGACTTGTCCGGCGCCAGGATCACGGTCAGGCCGTTGTCCAGCTTGTACATCTGATAGGGAATGCCGAGCTTGCCTTCCTGCTTGACCTGCTCGGACACCAGGGTGGGCGCTGCCAGTGCGGGCAGGGAAAACCCCAGGAGAATGCTTAATGGAATGAGTTTGTTCACGGTTACCTCGTGAGTGACAAAAATGGGCTAGAAGATCTGGCTGGCCAGCAGAAACACCAGGGCATAACGAAACAATTTGCCGAGCCCGATCAGGATGAGAGAGCGCCAGAAGGAGAAGCGAAGCCAACCGGCCAGCAGGCAGAGGCCATCGCCAATCACCGGCGTCCAGGCGAGCAGCAGGCACCAGTGACCATGTTGTTTGAGCCAGGTGAGCGCCTTTTGTTCCCCACGGCCTTGAAAATCTTCCGGTTTTTTCTTCGATGTGGCGAGTCGGCCGAGCCACCAGGTGGTCATGGAGCCGAGGGTGTTGCCCAGCGTCGCCCACAGCAGCAGGCTGGCCATGCTCCACTCTCCCCGGGTAGCCATGGCCCCCAGCAGCACTTCCGAGCTGCCGGGCAGCAGGGTGGCCGAGGTGAAGGCACTCAGAAACAGCCAGCCCAACCCCATCTCGGCAATGTCGTTCATCCGGGCTGGCCGTCGGCGGCAGGCATGCGCAGCAGCAGCTTGCCCCGCACATGGCCGCCCTCGATAGCCTGATGGGCCAACGCCCCTTCCCCCAGCGGGTACTCGCCGGAGATGGTGATATGCACATCCCCCTGACGCAGCAGCATCAGCACCTGGGTCAGCTGCTTCTGATCGGGGTGCACCAGCATGCCGAGCACCTCAATGCCCGCCTCGGCCCCCGCCTCCTTGATCTGCTGGGCCGTGATGGTGGGCACAGTCACCAGGCGGCCACCCGGTTTGACGCAGGCCAGCGCCGCCTTGCCGCTCTCGCCGCCCACCAGATCCAGCACCAGATCCACCGGGCCGCCGGCCGCCACCACCTGTGAAGGCCAGTCGGCGTCGTGGTAATCCACCATCTGGCTGGCCCCGAGCCCGTGCAGGAAGCTGTGGTTGTCAGGCCCTGCCGTGACCACCACCTGGGTCCCGTAGGCGGCGGCAAACTGCACCGCCAGATGGCCCACGCCACCGGCACCAGCCAGGATCAGCACCCGCTGACCGCCCTTGAGGGCTCCATGCTCGAACAGTCCCTGCCAGGCGGTGAGGCCCGCCAGCGGCAGTGCCGCCCCTTGCTTGAGGCTGACCCCATCGAGCTTGACCAGCTCGTCTTCGCGCGCCACCACAGATTCCGCATAGCCACCGGCCGTCAGGGGAAAGCCCACCATGCCGCACACCTTATCCCCTTCCACCAGGGTGGTGACATTGGGGCCGACCTTCTCCACCACGCCGGAGACGTCATAGCCCGGGGTCCAGGGCAGCTTGTCCTTGTTCTGGGCCGCCGCCCAGCCAAGGCCGGCCCGGGTCTTGGCATCTATGGGGTTGACCCCCGCAAAGCAGATGCGTACCCGGACTTCCCCCTCGGCGGGCACCTTGTCGAGGGAGGGGTTGAGCCGAAGTACCGAGGGGTCGCCGAATGCGGTAATCTGTAGCTGCGTCATTGCACAATCCATCCTGTTGATTGATCAAGGATCAACAGAATAACAGCGAGGACACCATGGCTCGAATGTTTCTTATTCCTCTGTTGCTGGCCCTGGGATGGTGGACGTTTCTGCTCTACTTCCGCATCCCGCTCAAGCAGGGGGCCAAGGGGTTTTACTGGATCATCGGCATAGGTGGGGGGCTCGCCGCCTTCTTCAGCCTGATGATGGTGCTCACCCACTGACGCCGTCTGCGGCAACAAAAGGGCCACCCTGAGGTGGCCCGGATCTCAACCCGCCTGTGAACTGAGGTGGTAGTGGCGATTGCTGCCCTGCCCCAGCACCCCCTCTGCCAGCAGATGGTGGAATACACGGTCCACCTCTTCCAGCGACAGGGAGAGGGCTTCTGCCACCTTGCGCTTGCTGCACTTGAGCTCGCCGCTCTCCAGCGCGCTGCGCACCTGGGCCACCACGGCCGGTGCGGGCTCGGGTCTGCTCACCACCATGGGCGCGGCGGCGGCTGATTCGATCTGGCGCGCTTCGGCCTGCTCCCTCGCCCGCAGCCACTGCCATTGACGGCGGAAGCGGTTCTCCTCGCCGATCAGGCTGACGAAAAAGGCACCGAACGCATCCAGCAACACCGAGAGGAAGCAGACCAGCAGGAACTGCACCTGGCTGATGCTCATGCCCACCCCATCCGCCAGGCTGCTCATCAGCCCCAGCATGGAGGACTGCTCATTGACAGGCTTGGCGTCGCGCTCCTGGCGCAGCTCATCCTGCTTCAACCTGAGCCGGGTGTTGGCCTGCTGCAATCCGCTCACGCCGCTGGAGATCCGCGCCATCTCTATGTACTTGCGCGCCGCCTCCTCGTTGAGCTGGATCTGCCGCTCTATGCTGGCGATCTGCTCGTCGAAACGGGCTATCTCCCGCTCGTGGCGTGCCTGCTGGCTCAGTATGGTGTTGGTGGCGCTGTTGATGCCGCCTATGCTGCCACCTATGGAGATGGCGGCCAGCACGCTGTAAAACAGCAGTGACCAGAAGGCACCCCCGAGATCCCGGCGCGCCTTGCACTCCCCATACTCGTACCAGACATAGAACTTGCCCAGCTCGAAGATGATGGCCAGGCCGCCAAACAGCCACTTCATCAGCGGGTTGTCGTCGATGGAGAGAAACAGCAGCAGGGAGAAGACGATGGAGGCCAGAATGGCCAACCCGGTAAAACTGTACACCGTGGTCAGTGCGAACCAGCCCTTGGGATAGCGCAATGCGGCAGGAGCCTGTGTGGTCATGATGAAGAGGGAGTGCCGTGCAGGAAAAGTTGGCTGCCGATTATAGTCAGCGGGCGGTCGGAGAGAAGGGCAAATACCTGAATTCCTTCATATGGATAACCAGCTGTCCATAGTGCGACCAAAACGGACAAATCGGCAGCAGAAAACCGCTACAATCCACCTCAGACTTGAAGGGCATGTTTCGTTGTGCCCGGGTTCAGCCCGGCGCGCTACACTGACTCCCTATTGCCATTATCCGAGGCCATCATGAACAGAACGACTAAGCTGCTGCTCTCCCTTCTTCTGGTTGCCGGCACCTCCACCTCATCGGTCCAGGCTCAGGAGCAGGGGAATCAAACTTTCTCCGTTGACGAGCTCACCTTCAAACTGGACTGGAATGACACCCAATTTGACTGGTCGCAGACCGGCTGTCTGGATCTTGGGGTCGGTGAGGAGACCTCACCCGATTGCAAGGGCGTGAAGCTCAACCTGGATGATGAGGCGCTCCGCAACCAGCCCCCCAGCAGCAACCAGATCCCGACCAGCCAGGAAGAGTAACTCGTCACCCCAGGAGCATCTCTGATATGACCCACTTCAAGCGCAATACCATCATGCTGTGCGCTCTGCTGATGGCCCAGGGCGTCGCCTTTGCGGCCCCTCCCTCCAAGAACAACGACGACGTCAGGATCTCCACCGATCGAGGCCAGATCAGCCTGGATTGGGACGACAAGGAGTATGGCTGGTGGCAGGACAACTGTCTGGATGTCAGCACCCGCAGCAGCCGCATCAAGCTCAACTGTGACAACATGGATGGCAAGTATCGCGACCACTACAACCGCAGCATCCACAGCGGCAACAACCCGGGCAAGGGCCACGACAAGGACGACTGGGACAATCACGGCAACGGGAAGAACAAGGACAAGGGAAACGGGAAAGGCAAAAACAAGTGATGGTTCAGGGGCCCCGGCCCCTGAATGCGGCCACCTGTACAGGCGGTGGCCGCCATATCCTACGCTCGGCTCACGAGCCCCGGGAACAGGCAACTGCCATTCTGCCATTCTGCCAACCCAGGCTCAATGGAACACCTTGATACCCTTGGCAAAAAAGTATGAACCTGGCCATTTCACGAACGTTCACCGCCCATTTCTGACAATATTCACAACGATGATGCCAGGATCCTGTTCCGCCCCGGTTAAGGCTGGCGGCGATAGACTGCCTCTCCTCCAGCCGTCATCGAGGCCATCATGCGCAATACCATCTCCCATCTGCTCGCCCGGTTACTGAACAGCGGCGCTGCATTTGAAGCCCCTCTTGCCCGGCGCAGCGCCGCCCAGGATCCCGGCTCCCGCCCGGAAGCACAGGGAGCGAGACGGCCGCCACAGGGCAATAACGCCTGCGCCGAGAGCTCTGGCGAGCACGACGGTGACAAGGTAGGCCGCTGACCGCCCCTGCGGGCGTCTACCAGTAATTTTCCACGCTGATGTTGCCGGGGGCCCGGCGCAGGTTCTTGGCAAGGCCAAGCTCCAGCAGGGTTAGCTGCGTCTCCTTCACCATGGCGGGGTTGCCGCAGATCATCACCTGGCTGTGCTCGGCCGAGAAGGTGAGCCCGACCCTGGCCTGCAGCTCGCCGCTGGCGATGGCCGCCGGGATCCGACCGGGCAACGTACCGGGCCAGGATTCGCGGCTGACGAAGGGCACATACTGAAAACGGGGCCCATACTGCTCGACCAGGCTGGTAATCAGGCCCTGATAGGTGAGCTCCTCCCCCTTGCGCACCCCCTGTACCAGCACCAGATTCTCGAAACGCTCGAATGCCTCCCCCTCCGCCAGCATGGCGAGGAAGGGGCCTATGGCCGTGCCGGTGGAGAGCAGCCAGAGATCCCGTCCCGGCGGGAGCTCGTCCAGGGTCAGGAAACCCGTGGCCTGGGACTGAACCAGCAAAGCATCGCCCGGTTGCAAGGCTCCGAGGGAGGGAGTCAGTTCGCCGTCCAGGATCTCCACCAGATAGAATTCGTGATAGGGGGCTGAGGGGGGATTGACGAAGGAATAGGCGCGCTGGATCCGCTGCTCGCCCCGTTGCAGGGCCAGCTTGGTAAATTGCCCCGCCTTGTAGGGGGCGAGATCCGCCGCTATGCGCAAGGAAAACAGGGTGGGCGTCCACTCGATGCGCTCGAGTACCCGACCTTCGACCCAGGCTGCCATACAGGTTCTCCTCCAAAAGAACAGAACCTCACTCTACCCCTTGATCCCCTCTTGATTCAAAAAGAAAAAAACCCGCGCATGTGCGCGGGTTTTTTCTGCAAAGCGAATCGCTATTACAGAGCAACAACCTGGATCTGTACGGTTGCCTTGACGTCAGCGTGCAGCTGAACAACAACTTCGTACTCGCCGGTGTTACGCAGAACGTTGCCCATACGGACTTCGCTCTTGGCAACGGCGACGCCGGCAGCAGTGATGGCTTCAGCCACGTCACGGGTACCGATGGAACCGAACAGCTTGCCTTCGTCGCCAGACTTGGAGGCGATGACAACGGCAGCCAGTTCACCCAGCTTGGCAGCGCGCTCTTCAGCGGCGGCTTTACCGGCAGCCAGTTTGGCTTCCAGTTCAGCACGGCGAGCATCGAAGGTCTCGATGTTGGCCTTGGTAGCCATAACGGCTTTGCCTTGCGGGATCAGATAGTTACGGGCGTAGCCAGCTTTAACAGCGACTTGATCACCCAGACCGCCCAGTTTGGCGATTTTGTCGAGCAGGATAACTTGCATTACCTTTCCTCTATAAAAGTTGAGTTAGGCTTAAGTGCCGGACCGATTCTTACTTGTTGTGCAGATCGGTGTACGGCAGCAGAGCCAGGTAACGAGCACGCTTGATGGCGCGTGCCAGCTGACGCTGATACTTGGCGCGGGTACCGGTGATACGGCTCGGTACGATCTTGCCAGATTCAGTGACGTAGTTTTTCAGAGTAACGATATCTTTGTAGTCGATCTCGGTAACGTTCTCGGCGGTGAAGCGGCAGAACTTACGACGACGGAAATAACGTGCCATGGCCTTTATCCTCTAATGCGGTGATCTAAGAATTACTCTTCGGAAGACGCTTCAACAGCATCTTCGCGGCGCTCGTCGTCACGACGGGTGAAGCGCTCTTCCTTGGCCTTGGCCATCGGAGAAACTTCAGTCACGGCGTGCTTGGTGCGCATGATCATGTTGCGGATAACGGCATCGTTGAAGCGGAAGTTGGTTTCCAGTTCGTCGATAACGGCCTGCTCAGCTTCTACGTTCATCAGAACATAGTGAGCCTTGTGCAGCTTGTCGATCGGGTAAGCCAGTTGACGACGGCCCCAATCTTCCAGGCGATGAATGGTGCCACCAGCGGTGGTGATAGCGCCGGTGTAACGCTCGATCATGCCAGGTACTTGCTCGCTCTGGTCCGGATGAACCATGAAGACGATTTCGTAATGACGCATTTTAGCTCCTTACGGATTAATTCAGCCTCCGCCCAGGTGCAGCCAGACCTCGGAGGCAAGGAACATAGTGGTGTTTAGACGCTGCTTTCTAGGGCGGCGTATTGTACGAAATCACATCTCCCACTGCAACTGGCGTCGACAGATGTTTTTGTCGATGACCTTGATGCAAAACTTCAATTGATAACAATTATCATTTAGATCTATGCTATCTCCATGCTCTTATGGAGGGTGACACCATGCAACCCGCATTGACCACGGCCATCCCGGCCCGCAAATTCAAGCTGACCCTGCTTGGCCCCGCCTTCATCGCCGCCATCGGCTACATAGATCCGGGCAACTTCGCCACCAACATCCAGGCCGGATCCACCTTCGGTTATCAACTGCTGTGGGTGGTGGTCTGGGCCAACCTGATGGCCATGGTGGTGCAGACCCTCTCCGCCAAGCTCGGCATAGTCACTGGCAAAAATCTGGCGGAGCACATCCGCGACCGCCTGCCCAAACCGGCGGTCTGGGCCTACTGGGTGCAGGCGGAGATCATCGCCATGGCCACGGATCTCGCCGAGTTCATCGGCGCTGCGGTGGGCTTCAAACTGCTGTTCGGGGTGACCCTGCTGGAAGGGGCCTGCATCACGGCCGTGGTCACCTGGGGCATTCTCATGCTGCAATCTCGCGGCCAGAAGCCGCTGGAATTCGTGGTTGGCGGTCTGCTGCTGTTCGTGGCCGCCGCCTATATAGTCGAACTGGTCTTCTCCCGTCCCCATCTGCCCAGCCTGCTGGAGGGCGCCCTCTTCCCCGGCCTGCCCAACGGCGATGCCGTCTATCTCGCCGCCGGCGTGCTGGGGGCGACAGTGATGCCCCACGTCATCTACCTCCACTCGGCGCTGACCCAGCACACCCAGGATCAGGGCACGGTCCCCCAGCGGCTGCACAGCACCCGGGTGGACGTCGCCATCGCCATGACCATAGCCGGCTTCGTCAACCTGGCCATGATGGCCATGGCCGCCGCAGCCTTCCACGACTCGGGCCACCTGCAGGTGGCGGAGCTGGAAACGGCCTACCAGACGCTCACTCCCTTGCTGGGTCAGGCTGCCGCCACCCTGTTCGGCCTCTCCCTAGTCGCATCCGGCATCTCCTCCACAGTGGTCGGGACCCTGGCAGGCCAGGTGGTGATGCAGGGCTTCGTGCGCTTCACCATACCGCTCTGGCTGCGCCGGGCCATCACCATGGCCCCCGCCTTCGTGGTGATCGCCATGGGGCTCAACACCACCGAGATCCTGGTGCTGAGCCAGGTCATTCTGAGCTTTGGCATAGCGCTGGCACTGATTCCGCTGCTGATCCTGACCGGCGATCGCACCCTGATGGGGGAGCATCGCAACCATCCTCTGACCCAGGCAGTCGGTCGTCTCATAGTCGCCCTGGTGATCGGCCTCAACGCCTATCTGCTGGTCACCATGATCTAGTGCTCACTCCGCCATCTTGGGGCCGGCTCGTTAACAGAGGTTAATGAGCCGGTCCCCGCTTTGGCGTATGCTGCCGCTTTCTCTTCTCTTTTTCTCGTTGCGGGAGCCTTGCCATGGAACATACCCGAGTCAGCTTCGTGCTGGGCCATCATCAGGAACAAGCTAGCGTCGTCTATTGCGAGCAGGGGCAACCCAGCCTGCTGGTCACCGACCTCACCCCCTTCCATCCCCAGAGCCACCTCTGGCCCGATCAACCGGGGGATGTGGGCACTGTGCGCTGGGATGGTGGCGAGGCGGCCGTGGGCCCCTGCCGGATGGGGGCCATCAGCCCGGAAGGAAGGCTGTTCGTGGATCAGGATATTCCGGTCAAGCGGGGCGCCGAGGGCTGGGCCTTCGTGGTGGTGCATCCCCTCGCCGGCTCCCATCAGCTTGCCATCGGCACTCAGCTGGAACTGAGGGTGGACGCCGAGGCCCGCCACGCCCTGAGTCTGGGCCACAGCGGCTGCCATCTGGTGGCGCTGGCCCTTAACCGGGCGCTCGTTCCTTACTGGCGCAAGGAGGTGAGCGAGCGCGACGCGCTGGATCAGCCCGACTTCGACCGCCTCGCCATCCAGAGTTCGCGCGTCGAGCCCATGGGCTCCCGGGAGCAATACCGCATCGGCAAGAGCCTGCGCAAGAAGGGGGTCAACGGCGAGGCCCTGCTGGCGGATCTGGCGCTGATAGAAGAAAAGGTCAACCGGCAACTCGCCGACTGGCTGGCTGCGGGGGGCGAGATCCGCCGCTCGCGGGCTGGCGAGGCCATCATCGACTCTCGTTACTGGCACTGCACCCTGGAAGGGCAAGAGCTGACCATCCCTTGCGGCGGTACCCATGCCGGCACTCTGGCGGAGCTGGGTCAGGTCAGGGTGCGGCTCGTCCCCGCAGAGGAGGGGTTCAGCCTGCTCTCCGAAGTCACCCCCTGAGTCAACGACCGAGCCGGCTTCGCCTCATCAGCCGAGCCGGATCAACAGTATGCCGCAGAGGATCACCAAGGCCGCCATCAGTCTGACCCGCCCCAGCCGCTCCCCCAGCCAGAGCCAGGAGAGCAGGACGGCAAACAGCACGCTGCTCTCGCGCAGCGCCGCCACCAGCCCGATGGGGGCCCGGGTCATGGCCCAGATGACGATGCCATAGGCGAGCAGCGAGAGGGCGCCTCCCAGGGCGCCCGAATACCACTCTGCCCGGGTCAGGTTGCGCAAGGCGGTGCGGCTCTGCCATCTCATCAGCAGCGGCATCACCAAGGCCGTCAGGGTAAAGAGCCAGAGGGTGTAGCGTATCGGCTCTCCCGCCGAGCGGGCCCCGACCCCGTCAGACAGGGTATAGGCGGCGGTAAACAGCGCCGTGATCAGCACGGCGCACAGGGCCGCAGGCGCCAGCCTGATGCCGCCACGCCAGGCCATCAACAAGACTCCGCCCACCAGCACCATGGCCCCCGCCACAGCCACGACACCTGGCACCTCCCCCAGCAGCAAGGCACCGAGCAGCAGTGTCACCAGAGGGGCGCTGCCACGGGCCAGCGGATAGATCTGGCCAAACTCCCCCAAGCGGTAGGCCCGGCCGAGAAAGAGGCAATAACCGCTGTGCAACAGGATGGAAAGCGCCAACCAGGGATATTCGACCGGGGCCGGCCACCCTACCAGCGGCAGGAAAGGCAGGGAGAAGAGGCCGGAGCAGAGGGAGACCAGCAGCACGCTGACACGCCCCTCGGCCTGGCGCTTGGCCAGCGCATTCCACAGGGCGTGCAACAAGGCGGCCAGCAAGATGGCCGCGAAGATGGAGAGGGTCACGACGGGGTTCCAATCAACAAGGGTGTGAGATCATACCCGTTTGCGTCGCAGCAATATGGGAGCCAGCTCATGAAGGCTCCCAGGACTTGCCATCAACTCAGGGGGCTTTGCGCATCCCCATATGAGGGATGTCGTCTTCGATATAGCCCTCCCCTTCAGGCGCGAAGCCGTGCTGGCCATAGAAGCCCTGCAGGTGAGCCTGGGCACCGAGCCAGATGGAGTGATCCGGCCAGCGTGCCGTGCAGACGGTCACCGCCTCGCCGATCAAGCTGTGACCCAGACCGCCCCCTCTCGACTGGGGGGAGGTGACCACCCGGCCTATGGCGGCGCCATTATCGTCGCCTATGCCGGGGGCCATGATGCGGGCATAGGCTGCCAGATGCTCTCCCTCATAGCCCTGCAGATGCCAGACTCCTTCGCGGCGATCCAGCCCGTCCAGATCCTGGAAGGGGCAGCTCTGCTCCACCACGAACACCTCGGCCCGCAGGGCCAGCAACTCGTACAACTCGTCCGTGGTCAGTTCAGACCAGGGTTTCAGGATCCAGTTCATCGGCGACTCCTTATCGGTTAGGCCCGCCAGCATAGGTGAGCACCGCCAGAGCGGCATTAACCTTGGTTAAGACTTTTAAGCCGTTTGCGAATGCGGCTCAAGCTGATAGGGGTGATCCCCAGATAGGCGGCGATCTGGTGATCCGGCACCCTGGCATCCAGGGCCGGGAAGCACTGCAGGAAGTGCTGGTAGCGGGCCTGGGGGCTCTCGGTCAACAGCAGCAACTCCTTCTCCTCCTTGATACGCAGCTGCACCGCCAGCAGGTGCTGATACCAGGCGGACCAGCAGGAGAGCTGGCGCAGGTCGGCCAGCTGGAACAGCTGCAACCGGCAGGGCTCCAGCGCCTCCACGCTGTAGCGGGCGGGTTCACCACTGAGCAGGTGATGGAAGTCGAGAAACTCATCCCCCTCCCAGTAGAACTCCTTGATGTACTCACGCCCATCCGCCAGCACCACCTTGGCCCGCAGCAACCCCTGCTCCACCCTGACCAGCAGATCCGGGTTGTCACCGGCATGCCAGAGACAGGTTTTTGGGGCCAACAGCAAGGGCCGGGCAAAAGAGAGGAGGCGCGTGGCCTCCTGCTCATCTGTGACCCTATCCCAACAAAAGGGAGGTCTGTCCGTCATCACGGCGTTAGCTGCGGCGCTGACGCACGGCTTCGAACAGGCAGACACCGCTCGCCACCGAGACATTGAGGCTGGAGACAGCCCCTGCCATCGGGATGCTCACCAGTTCGTCGCAATGTTCGCGGGTCAGGCGACGCATCCCCTTGCCTTCGGCGCCCATCACCAGCGCCATGGGGCCGGTCAGCTTGGCCTGATAGAGGTCGTGGTCCGCCTCGCCGGCGGTGCCGACGATCCAGACGCCGCGCTCCTGCAACTCACGCAGGGTGCGGGCCAGGTTGGTGACCTGAATGAGCGGCACCACTTCGGCGGCGCCACAGGCGACCTTGCGCACTATGGAGGTCAGGCCAGTGGCTTTGTCCCGCGGCACTATCACCGCATGGACCCCGGCCGCATCGGCGCTGCGCAGGCAGGCGCCGAGGTTGTGCGGGTCAGTCACCCCATCGAGCACCAGCAGGAAAGGCTGGGCCTTTTGATCGGCCAGGCTGTCCAGCAGGCTGGCCAGGTCGTGCTCGGCCAGCTTGGGCGCCTCTATCACCTTGGCCATGATGCCCTGGTGATTGTTGCCCTCGGCTTTATCATCGAGCGTCTTGCGGTTCACGCTCTGCACCTTGATGCCGAGGGATTCCAGCTCGGTCAGCAAGGGTTGCAGCCGGTCGTCATCACGGCCCTTGAGGGCCCATACCTCGATGAAACGCTCCGGGGTGCGCTCCAGCAGCGCGGATACAGCGTGAATGCCGTAGATCAGTTCTGTACTCATTTAGTGCTCTTGGTCTTGTCCCGAGCCTTCTTGCTCGGTCGTCTGTTGCTGGGCTTGGCACGGCCACCCTTGTCGGATTTGCCGCTATCCTTGCTCTCTTTGCGTTTATCGTGACGCTGTCCACCCTTGGCTGGCTTGCGCACCACCTCTTTGCCATCCTTGCCGGTCAGCGGCGCTTCCACCATCACGAAGTCGATCTTGCGATCGTCCAGGTTCACGCCCATCACCTTGACGCGCACCTTGTCACCCAGACGGTAGCGACGGCGGAAGTTCTCGCCGATCAGCTGCATGTGCAGGGGATCAAACTGGTAGTAGTCGTTGGTGAGGGTGCTGACGTGCACCAGACCGTCGATGTGGATATCCGCCAGGCGCACGAAGAAGCCAAAGCCGGTGACGCTGGCGATGACGCCGTCGAAGTCGTCACCCACGTGATCCAGCATGTACTCGCACTTGAGCCAGTCGGCCACGTCGCGGGTTGCATCGTCGGCACGGCGCTCTGTCATGGAGCAGTGCTCACCCATGGGATCCACTTCTTCCAGCTGGTAGTGGTAACCACCGCTCGGAGTCCACTTGTGGCGCAGGTTGCCCTGCTGCTCCTTGGCCGTCTGGTACTTGATGGCGCGGTGCAAAATGAGGTCGGGGTAACGACGGATCGGCGAGGTGAAGTGAGCGTAAGACTTCAGCGCCAGACCGAAGTGACCTATGTTGTCGGCCTGATAGACCGCCTGACGCATGGAGCGCAGCAGCATGGTGGAGAGCAGCTCCGCATCCGGGCGCCCTTCAAACTTGGCGGCCAGCTCGGCAAAGTCTTTCGGCTCGGGCTCGAGGCCCCCCTTGAGCTCCAGACCCAGTTCGGCCAGGAAGTCACGGAAACCGGTCAGACGCTCTTCGCCCGGACGGTCGTGCACCCGGAACAGGGCAGAGGCTTCGTTCTTCTCGATGTAGCGGGCGGCCGCCACGTTCGCCTGGATCATGCACTCTTCGATGATCTTGTGGGCGTCGTTGCGCACCAGCGGCACTATCTGATCGATCTTGCGCTGGGCGTTGAAGATGAAGCGGGTCTCCTCGCTCTCGAACTCCACGGCGCCACGCTGGTGACGGGCGTGCTTGAGCGCCTTGTAGAGGTTGTTCAGCTCCTCGATGTGACCCACCAGCGGCTCGTACTGCTGACGCAGCTTGGGCTCGCCATCCAGGATCCCCGCCACCTTGCTGTAGGTCATGCGGGCGTGGGAGTTCATCACGGCTTCGTAGAACTTGTAACCGGACATGCGGCCGGCGGCGGAGATGGTCATCTCGCACACCATGCACAGGCGGTCAACCTGCGGGTTCAGGGAGCAGAGGCCGTTGGAGAGCACCTCCGGCAGCATGGGCACCACGAACTCGGGGAAGTAGACGGAGTTGCCGCGCTGATAGGCTTCGGCATCCAGCGCAGTACCGGGCTTCACATAGGCGGACACGTCCGCGATGGCTACCCACAGGCGCCAGCCGCCACCGCGCTTGGCTTCACAGAAGACGGCGTCATCGAAGTCGCGGGCATCTTCACCGTCTATGGTGACCAGCGGCAGGGCACGCAGATCGATGCGACCCTCTTTGGCCTTCTCCGGCACCTGCTCGCCCAGACCGGCAACCTCCTTGGTCACCTCTTCCGGCCAGGTGTGCGGGATGCCGTGGGTGCGCAGGGCGATCTCGATCTCCATGCCAGGTGCCATGTTCTCGCCCAGCACGTCCAGCACGGTACCGACCGCATTGATGCGAGAGGTGGCGCGCTGGGTGATGCGAACGACCACCACCTGGCTCTGGCGGGCACCCTTGCTCTCCCCTTCCGGGATGATGATGTCCTGACCGATGCGGCTGTCATCCGGCACCACGAAGCCAACCCCGTTCTCGACGAAGTAGCGGCCGACGATGTCAGCCTCGCGGGCCTTGAGCAGGCGCACCAGACGCGCTTCCTGACGACCCTTGCGGTCGATCTCGGTGGGCTGCACCAGCACGTAGTCGCCGTGCATCAGCCGCTGCATCTCGCGGTTGTTCAGGAAAAGATCCGATCCACCACCCTCGGGGCGCAGAAAACCGAATCCATCTTTGTGGCCGAGCACATAGCCTTTCACCAGATTCAGACGATCCGGCAGGGCGTAACATTGGTTGCGAGTGAATACCAGTTGCCCATCGCGCTCCATGGCGCGCAGACGACGGCGCAAGGCTTCCAACGGCTCTTCGTCGGTCAGCTTGAGGACCTTGGCCAACTCCTCCCGGGACATGGGTTTCTCATGACCACGGATAAGCTCCAGCAGCATCTCGCGGCTGGCGATGGGGTTATCGTATTTTTCGGCCTCGCGTTGGAGGAAAGGATCTTTTTGAGACATAAGCAGGCCTTAGGGTAGGTAGTAACGCAGACATTATATCGAAGGGGGGAGCTAATGGCATCCATCGACTGCCTTTTGCCCAATCTCTCTGTCATACTGGGCAAAGTTTGCAGGTATGTGAGACTCGGAACTCATGAGCAAGGACTCGTTCGCCCAATCGGCCGCCTATTTGAAACAGGCGGTCCCCCTGATGATCAAGTATCAAATCCCCACCACCCCGAACAATTACCACCTTTGGTACAACTACGTCTCCGGCGCCATGCCCGAGCTGAACAATGCCGTCGATCACGCCATAAAACTGCAGGGTACCTTCTCCCTCACCACCTGTGAGCGTCTCTATCACCAGCATCTGGCCAGCCAGGACGAACAGCAGATGGAGACAATGAAGCTCAATCTGGTCGCCATGGCCAACGAGCTCGGCCACTCCATGCAGGATGCGCTGGTCGACACCGGCCAGTTCCAGGCGATGCTCGACAAGAGCTTCGACAAGTTGAGCCTCATCGATGACGAGGGGCTGAGCCTGGACGACACCATGGCCATCTTGCGGGAGCTGGTGCGCGAGTCGCGGGACGTGCGCATGTCTACCCTGCACTTTCGCAACCAGCTCAGCAGCGCCGAGAAGGAGATCAAGGAGCTAAAGGCGGCGCTGAACGAGACGCGCAAGATGGCCACCGAGGACGCGCTCACTTCCCTGCTCAACCGCCGCGCCTTCGATCTGGAGATGGACAGCCTGATCCGCAACAAGCAGCCTTTCTCGTTGATCATGACCGACATCGATCGTTTCAAGAATTTCAACGATGAATATGGCCACTTGCTGGGGGATCAGGTGCTGCGCATCGTCGGCAAGCGGCTGCGGGAAGTCAGCAAGGAGGGCATCACTGCCTATCGGCTCGGGGGGGAAGAGTTTGCCCTGCTGGTGCCGGGCCGGGCTCTGGCACTGACCCGCCAGATGGCGGAGAGCCTGCGCCGGGTCATAGAGCGGATGTCACTGCTGGATCGCAAATCGGGCCGGCGCATCGATCACATCACCGCCTCCTTCGGTGTGGGGGAATACAATGGCCAGGAGACGGCAGACGCCCTGATAGAGCGCACCGACAAGCTGCTCTACAAGGCCAAGGAGCTCGGTCGCAACCGGGTGATGCCGCTCCCCTCCTGAGCACGTCAGACACAAAAAAAGGCCGGTCAATAACCGGCCTTTTCAACTTTACCGCGTCGGCTCAGAGGCTTTTCAGCTTCTCTTCCGGCAGCGCCAGCTCATCGTTGTGGTTGACGCCGATGCCGCGCTCCAGCACGTGGCGGGCGATGGCATGGGCCTCTTCCAGGGAGTGCATGCTGTAGGTACCGCACTGGTATTCGTTCAGCTCGGGGATCTTCCCCTGCTCCTGCACTGTCAGCACATCGCTCATGGCAGCCTGCCAGGCCGCACCCACGCGAGCCTCGTCCGGCGCGCCGATCAGGCTCATGTAGAAGCCGGTACGGCAGCCCATGGGGGAAATGTCGATAATTTCGACCCCGTTGCCGTTCAGGTGATCACGCATGAAACCGGCAAAGAGGTGCTCGAGGGTGTGGATGCCGCGCTCGGAGAGGATCTCCTGGTTCGGCACGCAGAAGCGCAGATCGAACACGGTAATGGTGTCCTTGCTCGGGGTCTGCATGGTCTTGGCCACCCGGACTGCCGGGGCTGCCATGCGGGTATGGTCGACGGTAAAACTGTCCAATAACGGCATTTCTGACTCCTGATTGGTTACGAGAACCAGCCCCCGCTGGGGAGCCGATCCTTGCATTGTCGATACTGGGCGCCGTAGCGTTGGGCACGGGCCTCCACCTTGCGGGAGACCTTCATCAGCCACCCTTTGCTGCGGTAGCTGCCACGCCGGTAGCCACCCCAGCCTTCGTGATAGTTGAGATACTGGCCATAGGCATCCCACTTGGAGGTGCCGTTGAGCCGCTGCGCCTTGTTAGTGTACCAGCCCATGAAATCGATGGCGTCGGCGAAGTCGTCGCGATCGCTCCAGCCGTTGCCGGTCTCACGCTGGTAGTCGTCCCAAGTCTCATCCTTGACCTGAGCGTAGCCATAGGCAGAGCTGGCACGCCCGGTCGGGATGAAGAGGAAGTATTGCATCGGCGGCTGGGCATCGTGCACGAAGGAGGACTCCTGATACATCATGGCCATCACCACGTGCACCGGAGTCCCCCACTTCTCGTTCATCTTGAGTGCCGCCTTGTGCCACTCCGGCTTTTCCCGAAAGATCTGGCACAGGTTTTCCGGCTGGGCCGGTGGCCGGGAGCTGCAAGCAGTCAGCGCCATCAGCAGGCCTGCCGCCACCACGAGACGCGTCCCTGACATCAAGGGGATTGCATCTTCGTGTTCTTGGTCGTTTCGAGGCACATCCATCACATCAAATCGCGTCTTCGTTCTCTTCGCCAGTACGGATGCGGATCACACGCTCCACCTCGCAGACGAAGATCTTGCCATCACCGATCTTGCCGGTACGGGCGGTGTTCTGGATCGCCTCCAGACAGGCGTCGAGCTCTTCGTCCTGCACCACCAGCTCTACTTTCACCTTGGGCAGGAAGTCGACCATGTACTCGGCACCACGGTAGAGCTCGGTGTGGCCCTTCTGGCGCCCAAAGCCTTTGACTTCGGAGACCGTCATGCCGTTGATGCCGATCTCGGCCAGGGCTTCGCGCACATCGTCCAGCTTGAACGGTTTGATAATGGCTTCAATCTTCTTCATGGTGACTCCTTACCAGTTCTGTTTGCCGAACCCGGACGTAATGGGGTAGCGGCGATCCTTACCAAAGTTGCGAGCCGTGATACGGGGCCCGACGGCAGCCTGACGGCGCTTGTACTCGTTGAGATCCACCAGACGGATCACCTTGCGCACCACGGCTTCTTCGAAGCCCTCCGCCACCATGTCGGCGACCGAGGCATCTTCTTCCACATAGCGTTTGAGGATGGCGTCCAGAATGTCGTAGGGAGGCAGGCTGTCCTGATCCACCTGATCGGGTGCCAGCTCTGCCGAAGGGGGACGATCGATGACCCGCTGCGGGATCACGTAGTCGACCGAGTTGCGATATTCGCACAGCTTGAAGACCAGCGTCTTGGGCACGTCCTTGAGCACGTCAAAGCCGCCCGCCATGTCACCATACAGGGTGGCATAGCCGACCGCCATCTCGCTCTTGTTGCCGGTGGTCAATACGATGCGGCGACGCTTGTTGGAGAGAGCCATCAAGAGCACGCCCCGGCAGCGGGCCTGCAGGTTCTCTTCGGTGGTATCCCGGGCCGTCCCTTCAAACAGCGGCGCCAGCTGGGTCATGAAACCTTCGAACATGGGCTCGATGGAGATGATGTCGAACTCGACCCCCATCCGCTCTGCCTGTTCCTTGGCATCTTCCACGCTCATCTGGGCTGTGTAGCGGAACGGCATCATCACCGCCTGCACCTTGTCTGCACCTATGGCATCGGCCGCGATGGCGAGCGTCAGGGCGGAGTCGATGCCACCGGAGAGGCCCAGCACTGCCCCCTGGAAGCCGTTCTTGGTGACGTAGTCATGCACCGCCAGCACCAGCGCCTGATAGGTCTCGGCCAGGGGCTCCAACTGCGCTGCGGGTTCCCGCTCCTTCAACGGCTGACCGTCGACAAAGCGCACCAGAGCAAGCTCTTCGGCAAAGGGAGCCAGCTTGTGAGTCAGCTCGCTCTGACCGTTGAACACCTTGGAGCAACCATCGAAGATCAGCTCATCCTGACCACAGACCTGATTGAGGTAAACCAGCGGCAAACCGGTCTGCTCGCAGCGCTCGGCCATCAGCTCGCGGCGGATCCAGGGTTTCTCCTGATCATAAGGGGAGGCATTGATGGTGAGCAGCAGCTCGGCACCGGCCGCCTTTGCCGCGAGTGCCGGGCCCGGTTGCCACAGATCTTCGCAGATGAGCAGCCCCAGCTGGTGACCACGGAACGACACCACGCAGGTATCGCTGGCCGCGGTGAAGTAACGCTTCTCGTCGAACACCCCGTAGTTGGGCAGATCCTGCTTGAAGTAGCGGGCGATGAGCTTGCCCTGCTCATAGAGGGAAGCTGCGTTGTAGAGCGCCTCTCCTTCACGCCAGGGGTGGCCCACCAGAATGGCGCAACGACCCTGCCAGGCCGCGACACGAGCCAGGGCTGCCTCCACTCGTATCATCAGATCGCTGCGCAGCAGCAGATCTTCAGGCGGGTAGCCGGTCAGCGCCAGCTCGGAGCAGACCAGCAGATCAGCTCCTTGCTGGTCGGCCTCTGCGGCGGCAGCCAGCACCTTGTCACAGTTATCTTCGATGGCGCCTACCGTCAGATTTAACTGGGCAAGCATCAGAGAGAGGGCTTTTGCCATGGCGATGCATCTTGAATTCGAAAATGATGGGGAATGATAAAGAAAAGGGGCTGGCTGTGCCAGCTCAACACTTGGCCTTTGCACTGGTGTTCTGGCTGTCTGGAGATAAGATGTAACTAATCGAGGGAGATATTTGCCATGATCAAGGATGTGAAAGGATTCACTCTGCTGGAACTGATGATAGCGGTCAGTCTCGGGGTCATCTTGCTCGGGATTGGGGCGCCGGCCATGTCGAGCCTGCTCAGTGAGAACAGCTTGCGATTTGAATCACGCACTCTCCTGAAATACCTGCGCTTTGCCCGCAGTCAAGCCATCGACAACCAGCAATCAGTCACCGCCTGCCTGGCCAATGCCAGCGACAACTGCGTTACTGCCAACCCGACTCAGTTGTTGGTATTCGTCGATAATGATGCTCCGGCAGACAACATCTTGAATAACAGCGATCAATTTCTGGCCAGAACCACTGCATTTTCCGGAACACTGACAATCTCCAATAACCGGATTTCCACCACCTTCAGCCCGGATGGCACCAGCCTCGGCAGCAATGCCACTATCAGCCTCTGCCGCTCAGGCAATGCCCAAGTCAACTTGGTCATTGCCCAATCGGGGCGCTCCAGCCAGTCAACCCAGGCCAACGTCTGCCCCTGAAAACCTGGGCTCACTAGCGTAACTGGCTTGCGTCCTGCTGCTGTCCCTCTTTTGACTGAAACTTCTCCCCCAGCGGGCGGCACTCCAACAGTGTCTTCACCGGCTGTACTGCCCCGTCGACCTCATACCCTCTCTTCTTGAATTTCTCGTGTACAGCCTGAGGAGAAGTATCCGTCACAGGACCATGCAACACGACTCGCTGTCCATTCGCCAGCTCGGCGTAGCACTTCATGTCCTCCGCCAACGCCGCTCCCGATAACAACAGGCTCAGGCCCAACACCGTACTCAGTGGTTTCATTGCACCTCTCCTTCATACAGGTAAATTTTCTTGGGCGACATGTCCATTTCCGCCTCTTCCGCGCCCTGGTTGCACTCCCCGGCACCAGTACAACGCTCCGGCTCACCGTCACCCTCGTCCTTGAGAATCACCTCTTCCCCAACACCTCCTCCGATGATACGGACCTTGGCATCATCCCCTGCATGCACCACCAGATCATCCGCCACCTTGTTTTGCACTTCCACGTAGCGTTCCGGCGTTTCATTGCCATCGAGATCGACCACGTAACGGAAGGAGCTGCCATAGTGCATGTCCACCATGTACTGACGCGCCGCACCTATAGACTGAATGGTGCATTGCTGGAAGGACTGCACCTGCGGCAGGAACGAGGTGAAGTAAAGTTTGCCCTGCAACACCACACCCGCCCCCATGGACTTCTCGCCGGGTTCGTTCAACCAGTTGACCCAACCTTTGGCGGTGGTGATCCCCGCCTTGGTCGCCAGAACATCATCACTGGTCGTCTGTGCCGACAGGGGGTCTGAGGTCACGTCGTAGAGATCGGTAATCAGGATGGGATTTCTGGCCTGCGCAGTAGTTGCACGGGGCATGACGTCATAGTCACGCAACATGAAATAACCATTGCGGACAGTCGCTTCCGAGGAGGGCCGATTGCGATCACCACTGCCGATCAGCACCCCATCAAAGGGGCGATCCTGATAGGAATAGACTGTATTTCCCCCCACCACTGTACGTGTCACTTCCTTGTTGATGGTACGCACCACTATAGGTTGCGTAAAGAAGCGGCGATCGGCGGCCTGAGTGCTGTCAGATCCCAGACTGGCAAATTTGAATACCCGCCAATCTGATTTGGTGGCATTCGGGAGATCCATCCGCCAGATATTACCTCCGGTATCCCCTGCATAGATGCGGTCAGTCTTGCCATCACCATCGCTATCCAGAGTCGCCACCGAGCCAGGCATGCTGTCAGCCATCCCCGTTACCTGGAGATTGGTGGTTGAGGTGGCTGCCGGGGTCGCACTGAACACCAAGGCCCCTGTCTCGGCGTTGACGATATAGATCCCCCTACCCGTGCTGTCGTTCGCCCCCAGCCCCTGGGCACTCTTGTTCACGTCATAACCGCCAGCAAAAATCAGGACTGGTGTGGTGACCCCTGGCACAAAGGCAACCTCAGGCACCGACCAGGTTAAACCCAGCTCGCTGAAGCCCGTCGTTTGGGAGTTCAGGCTCCATTTCAGCGTCGGCGTATTGGGGCTGGAGATATCAAAGGCGTAATAGGCCTTTCCACCGCTTCTCAATCCAGTGAATACCCAAACGAAGTCATTCTCGGACGATTTCAACACCCCATTTCGATTGGCATCTTTGATGAGGGCGACAGGAGAGGAGTCAACACCATAAATATGATCCGCAGATTCGGCGTTGATACGCAATGCCCTCTGATTGGGCAAGAACTCATAGGGAATGGCGGCCCAACTCTCGTCTATGGTGCTGCCCATATCCTTGAACATATGAAGGAAGCCCGCATTGGTCCCAAACAAGATCCGCAAATCAGGCGCATCGGCAGGATTACCGGATTGCGGGCCATAGTTCAGCACCAGGGGCCGGGAGTGCAGGGGATCGCCCATGATATGCGCGCGGATCAGGGTGGATGTATCAAAATCTTCGTCGTCGACATCCAACCCCTTGGTCCAGTCGATCAGGGAATCGAGTTCTGTCGTACTGCCTGCCTGCATGAAAGTCATGAGCGCCGCCTCACTGCCCGCCTGCGTCACCAGATTGGCCTTGGTCAGCGCATCGAGCCGGCTCTGGGCATTATTGATGACATAGAGACTGCGGGTGCTTTTTTCCGCCAGCATTTCTTGGGCACCGCCTTCAGCCACCTTGTTGCCATCACGGCCGGATGACCAGAAGGTCTGGGCACTGTCGATGATGGTTCCATCAAACTTGATGGCGGGCAGACCTCGGCTATCCGCAACATAACCGTCCGGAGAAAATATCAGTTTCTTCAGATTGCCCCGCCATCTGGGCCCGTCGTCCGGCTCAAACATGGCGTAATAGATGTTATTGAGACTACGGGTCCGGTCGAAATTGTTGCTGGCAATCGCAGGGGACACCAGTGAGGTATTGATGCGCAGGATCGCCAGCAAAGAGGCCTTTAGCGCATCGGTCAAGGCTGAGGCATCGGTCGCCGGGTAATACTCACCACCTCCCCGCCTAGCCGTCTCAGCCAGTAGATTACCCGCCCCACTGATCGCCTCGTCACCAAAACCCACAGTAAAGGTCGTGACTGTCTGGGTACCGGGGGAAACGGCATTCACATCCTTGTGTTTCATATAACCGGCCAAGGCAGCCAAATAGCTGTTTTCTCTGTTTCTTCCAGAACCATAAGAAACCACAGTCCCATAGGCCGCTTTTTCATCCGTGCTCAGGGTCTTGATTAGCTCCTGCACAAGGGTATCTGAAGAAGTATCCTGGGTCGGCTCGCCATCGGTGATATAGATGACATAACCGTTATTTGAGCAGTTATCATAGGGTGCCTCATAGGTACCAGTCGGACTCTCGGCTGTAGTATCTCTCGGGCTACCTTGCAGTCCATACACAACGCTTTTGCCCCCAAAGAATTGATATGCCTCACTCAACGTCTCACATAACGGTGTGTTGGTGCTGGCAGTCAGGGCTTCGACCCGATCCAATAGATCTTGCTCCCCCGTCTTGCCATTTGCCAGTGTAATCTCACTGCCTAATATATCCCTGACAATGCGTCCGCCATTATTATCACTATCATCATTTCTATTAAATATAGCCAGACCAAAGTCCACCCCTGGCGTGGATGAAATCAAGCCTTTCACTGCATCTTTGGCAATACGGAGTCGAGATTCCACTGAGTATCCAGTTGGACCATTATACCAGCGGATATAGTTGGCGGAATAAATGGTCACAGCCGTATTGCTGGCATTGACGGCATTATTTTTATTGGCCGTGTAAAACCACTCACCGCTTCTACTACTGTCCTTGTCTACTGGATAACCAGCCCCAACCGTCCAGCTTCCGCTGTAGGGGTTGGCCGGATTGCTTGCGGTGATATCCTGCTTGCAATCTACCAGATTGATATTGCTCTCTTGATCACCACTGAGTGAATTCCATTTACCCCGCCCTCTTCCTGGTGGGTTACCATTGGTAACCTCATAACTCCACATTTGCGACTGAAAATAACCAATATTCGACAATGGAGTTTTCGAGGTCGCACAGGCATTTAGCTTGTCGGAAAATCGCCTGCTGGTGTTGATCGCAGGAATACTGCCATCCGTTGAAAAATAGATATATTTTTTGCTATTACTGGAATCTGGGTCATTACTCAGGGCAGGATATAGCGTAGCCGGATTATAGGTCTCTTTGATCTGCTCCATGGTGTCTCTCATGCTGCCCGAGTTATCGAATATCAGCAGCACCTTGGGGCGAAAGTCCCCCGCCTTGTTGAAGTCATAAATAAACAGCTCGGTGTCATCGGCTCTCGTCGATGTAATGCCCAAAACAAGGCTACACCAGCATAAAATCACTCCAAGTCGTCGTAACCACATATCCTTCGCTCCTATTCGGTGAGCAGTGGTTGTTCTACACCCGCAATCCAAGTCAACGGGCGAACATATTTTCCATAATTCACATTGGCCTGCAGCTCGACATACTTGCACGCAGGAATCACATTGCTGCTGCTGGCGTCAATCTTTCGCTTGCACACGGTTTCGGTGCGATTAGTAAGGGCGACTGCGGCCGAAGCATTACTGCTATTGACATTAATCGCTGCACTGGCCCCCAGAGTGGCGCCCATGCCGGCAATCACAGTCGATATGTTGTTGCTCTGCATCGCAGCTTCGATGATGCCTTCGAGCCGATGCTCCGCCTGCCGGAAGCTGGCGGACGAGCCAGCCATCTTGAGGTCTTGCCCCGAAGATTGCATCACTACCACGGCAATCAGGGTAAGGGGCAGCAGAATGATCAGGGCGACGATCAGAGCCACTCCTCGCTGGGATCTCATGCTCCACCTCCCACTATTACCGCAGGATTGCGCAGCGATACACTGGTTTCCAGTAACAGACGGCGGAAACCATCTCCATTACCTGGGACACTGACACTGCCAACCTGATAGATGTTGTTATTTACATAACTGCTGGACGCTTGTAGTGAGCGCACCAGAATAAAGATACGTGCCGCCACGACCCGTCCTTCGCTCCACTCCTGTTCGGTGACATTCGCGGTCGCGACATAACGGTCAATGTCACCATCTGGCACCGGGCTGTCGTCGACACCGAACAGCACAGTCATTCGTTCAATCCCTTCGGCCATGGGGCCGGAAATCAATACCGATCCGCCATTTGCGGTCAGGTAACGCTTTCTCAATTCAGGGTTGCCTGCTGCATTGGGAGAAAGGTAATAGATAAAGTGCTGATACTCCCAGAGCTGACGTGCCGGCATGGCTGCCGTGGTGGGGACCGTTTCTCCCCCCTTGAACATCTGGGCAGCCTGGGTCGTTGTGGCGAGATAAAAGCGATTGCCAGTAGCGGCGGTATCCGCCAGCGGAAGACCAATCAGCCGTTTGATGCTGATGACATCCGAATTGGCGACACGCGAAGCCACAGGGATACAGGCAAAAGCCCCTCCCGTAATCGCCCTGCTGTTGTCCACCCCTGCGACCCAGATCCCCCGATTTGTTCCCACACTGGGTGGCAGGCTGCCTCGCCCAAGATTGTCCAGACAATCATTTGCGGCAAGCACACTAGACCCAGCACTCAGCGTAACCCCCTGCCCCACGGCCATGGGAGAACCCGTATAGTCCCCCCAAAAGCCAGCCCATTTCAGGTCCTGAGTGAGCAGGCGCATGGCGATACGGCCATTTTCCTGCAGCTCGCTCTGATCGAAGGCATCCTCAGTGGTGGCCCGAGAGGCTACGAAGATGCTCAGGCCACCACCGATCAGAAATACTCCGATCAGCATGGCGATCAGCCACTCGACCAGGGTAAAGCCACGGGCGTTCATAGGGTGGTCGTCAGCACGAACTGACGCCTCTGCCGATCTGCGGCATTCCCAAGTCCACAGCTGTTGCGCACGGCGGTAACCGCATCGGCGCCATCAGACAGAGACTCCCGGCCGCGCCAGAAGATCCCCACCGTCAGGCTGTTGTTGGCCCCGCGGATCACGCAGCCGACCGGAGCCTGTAGAGATGAAGCGGCACCGGACACGGCAGAACCCAGCAGGGACCGTTGCCAATAGAAGAGATCCAGTGCCTGGCGTTCACTGCGACTGCAATCCGACATGGTGCCATTGCTGTTGGCACAACTCGGCATGTTCAGAATAGTGTTGCCTGATACGACGGTCGTGCCCTGGGCAGTCCAGCTGTCCTGGTTGATCCTGGCGCGCTCAACGAGGTCATTTGCCAGCCAGTTGGCGATGGTACGCTGGCGGGCCTCATAGCCGGAGAATTTGGCCGTGGCCTGCATGCCAACCAGCCCCAGCAGACCAAAGGAGAGCACCACTGCGGCTATCATCACCTCCAGCAGGCTGAATCCGATCATCTGGCGACGGCGTTGAAGTTTCATCGGCTAGTCCCAGCAGGCGTCGTTGGCGGTATCGCCGAGTCGGGTGGCACTTCTGGTGCCATCCTGATCGATGGAGAAGATGATGCAGTCGCTATCGGAGCCTTGTGCGCCGGAAGCCGTGGCAAAGAGAATGAAAGTATTGGTGCCGGCAGAGATGACCAGATGGTAGAAGCCGGACTCGGAGTTGTCAGTGATATTCAGGTCGGCAGCGGCGGAGGCGTACCTATTGAAGTCCATAAAATAGGTTTCTTGTCTGTTGGCGGCATCCAACAGCATCTTTTTGGCATCAATACGGTGGCTGGCCAGCAGATAGCGCTGATATGAGGGATAAGCAATGGTGCCAAGAATCGCCACTATGGCGACGACAATCATCAATTCAATGAGGGAAAAGCCTCGATAGAACCCAATCATATCCCATCCTTGGTGACTGGCGGTCTTGTTAGTCTAATGCCGGATAGGTCGCAACAACAAATCCGGCATCAGGAACATCACTCTTTATTCTTAGGCCATCCTGGCCACATTCAAATGATTCTAAGCTCAGGCGGCACCTCGAAGACCACGTTCTCTTCGCGACCCGGGTGTTCGGTCACTATCTTGCCACCCAGCTCACGCAGACGGGCGATGACATTCTGAACCAGCACATCGGGAGCAGAGGCCCCCGCCGTCACCCCGATACGATCCACACCGTCCAGCCAGCCCGGTTCGATCATGGTGGCATCGTCGATGAGGTAGGCTCGCGCCCCCACCTTCTCGGCCAGCTCTCGCAGGCGGTTGGAGTTGGAGGAGTTGCGAGAACCGACTACCAGCATGGCGTCCACCAGCCCCGCCATCTCCCTGACCGCATCCTGACGGTTCTGGGTGGCATAACAGATGTCATCCTTGCGCGGTCCCTGAATTTTCGGGAAGTGTTGGCGCAAGGCATCGATAACGTCCGAGGTCTCATCCACGCTGAGCGTAGTCTGAGTAACGAAGCAAAGATCGTCCGGGTTCTTCACCTTGAGCTTGGCCACATCCTCCGGCGTTTCCACCAGATACATACCCCCTTCCGGATTCTCGTACTGCCCCATGGTGCCAATCACCTCGGGGTGACCGGCGTGACCGATGAGCACGGCCTCGGATCCCTTGCGGCTGGCACGATGGACCTCCATGTGCACCTTGGTCACCAGCGGACAGGTGGCATCGAACACCTTGAGGGCACGGGACTTGGCCATCTCGCGCACCGTCTTGGCAACGCCGTGGGCGGAGAAGATGACGATGCTGTCGTCCGGCACCTCGTCGAGCTCCTCGACGAATACGGCTCCCGCCTCTTTCAGCTTGTTCACCACATAGCGGTTATGCACCACCTCGTGACGGACATAGATGGGTGCCCCGAACTTCTCCAGCGCACTCTCGACTATGCTGATGGCCCGATCGACACCGGCACAAAAACCACGTGGGTTGGCGAGTAGGATATCCATCAGTGCACCTTTTCCTCGTCATCCACGCCCAGGATCTCCACCTCGAAGGTGACGGTGTGACCCGCCAGCGGGTGATTGAAATCGACCGTCACCGACATCCCTTCCACCGCCCGTATGATGCCCGGCAGTTCGCTGCCATTGGGCTGGTCGAAGAGGATGATGGTGCCAATCTTGGGCTCCACCTCGGCACCGAACTTGGCTCTGTCCAGATGGTAGATGTTGTCGGGATTGGAGTGACCGAACGCCTGCTCAGGCGCCAGCGTGAAGCTCTTGGCCTCCCCCTGTTGCAACCCCAGCAGACACTGCTCGAAGCTCGATGTCAGGCTGCCATCGCCCATCCGCAAACGGGCAGGCTTGCCGTGCAGCGCCGTGCTGTCGGCCACAGAGCCGTCTTCCAGCTTGATGGAGAAGTGGAACAGCACGCTGCTGTCAGCGCCTATGGCCTGGCTCATGCCGCCTCCTTCTGTTTTTCGGAGCGAAAACCTTCCAGCACTATCATGGCGGCACCGATGAAGATGAAGCTGTCCGCCAGGTTGAATGCGGGCCAATGGGAGCGCTGCCAGTAGAAGTCGAGAAAATCGACCACGTGGCCCAACACCAGGCGATCAAAGACGTTGCCAAGGGCTCCGCCGATGATGAGGGAATAGGCGATGCCGCTCCAGCGCTGGGTGACCGACTGCTTTCGCAACCAGTGCGTCAGCAGCCCACAGATAGCAAACGCCAAGACCGCGAAGAACCAGCGCTGCCAGCCCCCCTGCTCGGCCAGGAAACTGAACGCTGCGCCCTTGTTGTAGACATGCACCAGGTTGAAGAAGGGGGTGATCTCCACCCCCGGATAGCCAAACGGCAGCAACTTGACCACGGCGAGCTTGCTCGCCTGGTCCAGTACGAAAGCCAGCACCGCCAGCCACAGCCAACGCAGGCCCGTTTTGTTATGAAGAGCGTTATTGGTCATGTTCATCAGGCAAATTGACGCGTTTCGCCGTCACCCTCGACGTTGGTGACGCAGCGGCCACAGATCTCTTCGTGACCGGCTATGGTGCCCACGTCTTCCACATGGTGCCAGCAGCGGTCGCACTTGGCGGCAGCAGACTGGGCCACGTTCAGCCACAGATCATCGCGCTCGGTCGCAACGGCACCTTCCGGTGCTGTGTCAGCCACCACCACCTTGGCCTTGGAGGTGAGCAGCACGAAGCGCAGCTCATCGGCCAAGGCATTCAGTCGCGCAGCCAGCTCCGGCTTGGCGAACAGAGTCAGTTCTGCCTGCAGGGAGCCACCGATGCGCTTCTCGCCACGGGCGGCTTCCAGTGCCTTGTTCACTTCACCACGCACTGTGAGGATCTCAGCCCAGAAATCGTCGTTCAGCACTTCACCCGCTTCCAGCCCGAACAGGCCGTCGTACCACTCTTCGGTGAACACGAACTCACCGCGCTCACCCGGCAGCAGAGCCCAGATCTCGTCGGCGGTGAAGCTCATGATGGGCGCCATCCAGCGCACCATGGCCTCGGCGATGTGATAGAGGGCGGTCTGGCAGGAGCGACGAGCCAGGCTGTCAGCCTTGGCGGTGTACTGCCTGTCCTTGATGACATCCAGGTAGAAGGAGCCCATCTCGATGGAGCAGAACTGCATCAGCTTCTGGGTCACACCGTGGAAATTGTACTCATCGAACGCCGCCATGATCTCGGCCTGTACCGCCTTGGCACGGCCCACGGCCCAACGATCCACCACCACCATGTCGGCAGACGCCACCATGTCGGTCGCCGGATTGAAACCGTTCAGGTTGGCCAGCAGGAAGCGGGCTGTGTTGCGGATACGGCGATAAGCATCGGCGGAGCGCTTGAGGATCTCGTCGGAGACTGTCATCTCACCGGTGTAGTCGGTGCTCGCTACCCACAGGCGCAGGATGTCAGCGCCCAGCTTGTTCATCACGTCCTGCGGGCTGACCACGTTGCCGATGGACTTGGACATCTTGCGGCCCTGACCATCCACGGTGAAGCCGTGAGTCAGCACCTGGTTGTAGGGAGCCTTGTCTTTCATGGCCACGCCGATCATCAGGGAGGACATGAACCAGCCGCGGTGCTGGTCAGAGCCTTCCAGATACATGTCGGCCGGGTTGCCGTTGAACTCGGGACGGGCATCGACCACTGAGGAGTGGGTCGAGCCGGAGTCGAACCAGACGTCCAGGGTGTCGGGCACCTTGTCGTACATGTCGGCGTCGCTGCCCAGCAGCTCGGCCTTGTCCAGATCCCACCAGGCCTGGATGCCGGACTGTTCGACCCGCTTGGCCACCTCTTCCATCAGGCGCACGGATTCAGGGTGCAGCGCCTGAGTCTCCTTGTGAACGAACAGGGAGATGGGCACGCCCCAGGTACGCTGACGGGAGATGCACCAGTCAGGACGGTTCTCTACCATCGCCTGGATGCGGTTCTTGCCCCATGCCGGCACCCAGCCGCTCTGGCCGTGCTGGGCAATGCCATCTTTCTCGATGCGCTCGATCTCTTCCAGCGCACGCTTGCGCAACCCCTTCTGCTCCATGCTGATGAACCACTGGGGGGTGGCACGGAAGATGATCGGGGTCTTGTGACGCCAGCAATGGGGGTAGGAGTGGTTGAACACCTTGTGGTGCAGCAGGGCGCCACGCTCGGTCAGCACCTCGACCACGGCCGCATTGGCCTTGAACACGTGCTGGCCGGCAAACAGCTCGGTATCCGGCAGGTAGACGCCGTTGCTGCCAACCGGGTTGGCCACTTCCAGACCGTACTTCTGACCGACCACGAAGTCTTCCTGACCGTGTCCAGGGGCTGTGTGCACGGCGCCGGTACCGGCATCCAGGGTGACGTGGTCACCCAGCACCACAGGCACATCGAAGCTGTAGAAGGGGTGGTTGAAGCGCAGCAGCTCGAGCGCCGCACCCTTGGCATAGCCCAGGTTGTGGAACTTCTCGATACCGGCTCTGTCCATCACATCCTTGACCAGCTCGGCGGCCAGGATCAGGCGCTCGGGGTTGTCACCCTCCACCTGTACCAGGGCGTAGTCGAGATCGGCGTGCATGGCGATGGCGCGGTTGGCCGGCAGGGTCCAGGGGGTGGTGGTCCAGATCACGGCAGAGAGCGGGCCCTTGCCGGTGTGACCTTCGGGGCAGTCAAACTTGGCAGCCACTGTCGCCTCGTCGACGGCCTTGAAGCGCACATCGATGGAGGGGGAATTCTTGTCGTAGTACTCCACTTCGGCTTCCGCCAGGGCAGAGCCGCAGTCGGTACACCAGTGTACCGGCTTAGACCCCTTGTGCAGGTGACCATTGGCGACGATCTTGGCCATGGAGCGGATGATGTTGGCTTCGGTGCCAAAGTCCATGGTCAGGTAGGGGTGTTCCCAGTCACCCAGCACGCCCAGACGGATGAAGTCGGTCTTCTGCGCTTCGATCTGGGTCTTGGCATATTTGCGGCACTCGGCGCGGAACTCGGCGGCGGAGACCTTCTCCCCCGGCTTGCCGACCATGCCTTCCACCTTCAGCTCTATGGGCAGACCGTGGCAATCCCAGCCCGGCACATAGGGGGAATCGAAGCCGGAGAGGCCCTTGGACTTGATGATGATGTCTTTGAGGATCTTGTTGACCGAGTGACCGATGTGAATGCTGCCGTTCGCGTAGGGGGGACCATCATGCAGAATGAAGGAAGGCTTGCCCGCTTTGGCGCGGCGAATGGCGCCGTAAAGATCCTGATCGTACCAACGCTTGAGCATGTTGGGTTCGCGCTTGGCCAGATCGCCACGCATCGGAAACTCGGTTTCCGGCAGATTCAGGGTGTGTTTATAGTCGCTCATCAGTCCTGGGTTCCCTTCTTTTCTAAAAGAGTGCTGGGTAAATTGAATGGTGGCAGCCCGAACCAGGCTCGGGCCGCCAGGGCATCTCGTTCGATCTGCTCTTTCAAGGCGGTGAAAGAGGCAAACTTCTGCTCTTCGCGCAGCTTGTGGCGAAGCAGCACCTTGACCTGCTGACCGTATAGATCACCAGAAAAATCAAATAGATGTACTTCCAATCTGGCTTGTGTGCCGCTCAAGGTCGGCCGTACACCCACATTGGCGACACCGGGGAAGGTCTTGCCGGAACATAACACTTCCACCGCGAACACGCCACCGACCGGGATCACCTGCCGTTTGAGCGCGAGATTGGCGGTAGGAAAACCTATGGTGCGCCCCAGCTTGTCGCCGTGGGCCACCCGACCACTGATGGCATAGGGGCGGCCGAGCATCAGCTCCACCTCAGCCATACGCCCCGCCTTCAAGGCCTCGCGCACTAGCGTGCTGCTGACCCGCTGGCGCTCGACCTGAAAGCTCTGGGTGCTGATCACCTCGAAACCGAAGCGATGACCCGCCTCCTCCAGCAGGTGGAAGTCCCCCTCCCGCCCCTTGCCGAAGCGAAAATCATCACCCACCACCAGGTAGTGCACGCCGAGTTTCTCCACCAGCAACTGCTCGATGAAGCTGCTGGCGGCCTGCTCGGCGAAGCGGTGCGTGAACCGCACACAGAGCATGCGATCTATCTGCATCCCCTTGAGGGCTTCGTACTTCTCCCGCCAACGGCTGAGACGGGCAGGAGCGGCGTCCCCCGCAAACAGCTCAAGGGGCTGCGGTTCGAACAGCATGACGCAGGCGGGCAGACCAAGCTGGGCGGCTTTCTCCTGCAGTCGGGCCAGCACCGCATGGTGGCCCTGATGAACCCCATCGAAGTTGCCTATGGTCAATACACAGCCCCGATGATGGGGCTTGATATTGTGAATGCCGCGAATGAGTTCCATCAGTGCCTTGTGCGTTGCTGCCATGGAAATCGGCGGATTATATATCAGGCAGCAGGCAGGGTCAGCCCTGCTGTTGAGCCGATTTCAGGTATCTGACACGGAACCCGGGCATCATCAGCCTCATTGCTGACCCGATTTCAGGTGTCTTGGCCTGACCCCCAGCACCAACAGGACTATTCCATACAAGGCGCCCCCAAGGCAGAGCAGCAAGGTCAGCTCCAGACTGGCTTTGCCCATGCTCCAGGCCCCCCACTGGGCGAGATCCGGTGACAGATAGCCAAGCACGCCCCCCATCAGCACAGTCGCCACCAGCAGCTTTAGGCAGAACACGCCCGTGTTGCGGGAAGGGCGATAAACCGCCTGCTGATACAGCCCCTTGAACAGCAGGGCCGCATTCAGGGTGCCGGAGCAGGCGGTGGCGAGCGCCAGCCCCACATAGCCAAGCGGATAGATGAAGATGAGGTTGCACACCATGTTGGCCACCATGGCCATGATGCCGATCCGTACCGGGGTCCTGGTGTCCTGGCGGGCATAGTAGCCGGGCGCCAGCACCTTGATCAGCATCAGGGAGAGCAGCCCTGTGGTGGACGCCAGCAGGCTGGCGCTGGACATGGCCACCTCGTGCATGCCGAACTCGCCGCGCATGAAGAGCACTCGCAGTATGGGCTCGCGCAATACGGCAATCCCCACCATGGCGGGCAGGCCGAGCAGCATCACCATGCGCACCCCCCAGTCCATGGTGCGGGAGAAGTCGGCCGGATCCGCATCCACATGCTTCTTGGCCAGCGCCGGCAGGATAACTGTGCTGATGGCGACCGCGAACAGGCCGAGGGGAAACTCCAGCAGGCGATCCGAGTAGTAGAGATAGCTGATGGCACCGGTCGCCAGGAAGGAGGCCAGCATGGTGTTGATCAGCAGATTGATCTGGCTGACCGAGACGCCGAACAGCGCCGGTATCATCAGGGTGCGGATCTTCACCACACCGGGATGGTGCCAACCCCACTTGGGCCACACCAGCATGTTGATCTGGCGCAGGAAGGGGTACTGGAACAGAAACTGCACCAGACCGCCGAGGAAGACGCCGATCGCCAGCGCGATCTCGGGCCGCTCCAGCAACGGGGCTATCCACCAGGCCGCCGCTATCATGGTGAGGTTGAGGAACACCGGCGTGAAGGAGGAGACGGCGAAGCGACCGAAGGTGTTGAGAATGGCCCCGGCCATGGCGGTGAAGGTGATGAACCAGAGATAGGGGAAGGTAATCTTGAGCATCAGGCTGGCCAGCTCGAACTTCTCGGCCGCCGGGCCGCCGTGCAGCCAGTCCCAGAACCAGCCCCAGCCAAACAGGGCCGTCAGCACCCCCGAGCCCAGCACACCAAGTAAGGTGACTATGGTGACTATGCCCCCAAGGGTGCCCGCCACCGCGGCCAGCAATTCACGCACTTCGCGCTCGTCGCCATTTTTCTTGTACTCCGTCATCACCGGCACGAAGGCCTGGTTGAAAGCCCCTTCGGCGAACAGCCGGCGCAAGAAGTTGGGAATGCGGTTGGCGAAGAAGAAGACGTCTGCGGCCACCCCGGCACCGAGCAGATTGGCGATGACCACATCGCGCACCAAGCCCATCACACGGGACACCAGCGTCATTGCGGACACTATCATGCCGGATTTGATCAATTTCTTACTCAAGACGAGGCCTCTGGAACTGTCAGAATGGAAAGAATGCTGCTAGAATCGGCCGACAGTTTAACCGCCTCCCAACTGACACACCACCGGGGGGCGGTGTTTATTTGCACAAATCATTTGACAATATGTGGTTGAGAAGGCATATTTCCGGGCCTTTTCAATACACTCGCTAAGACAGTTTTAGGAGTTTTACCTTGGCTAATATCAAATCTGCTAAGAAGCGCGCGATTCAGTCAGAGAAACGTCGTCAACACAACGCCAGCCGTCGTTCCATGACCCGTACCTATCTGAAGAAAGTAATTGCTGCAATCGCTTCTGGCGACAAAGCTGCTGCCACTGCCGCTTTCGCTGTTGCTCAGCCGATCATGGATCGTATGGCGACCAAAGGCCTGATCCACAAGAACAAAGCTGCTCGTCACAAGAGCCGCCTGTCTGCCCAGATCAAAGCTATGGCTTAATCAGCTTCGGCTGAACAAAGCTAAAAAAACCGGCCTTAGTGCCGGTTTTTTATTTGGGTTCGCTACAATACAGCCTGTGCAACAATCCAATCATCTCGCGTACCTCATGGCTGCGCAGCGAATAGTAGACCGTCTGGGCCTCTTTTCGCGTCGCCACCAGCTCATCGCGCCGCAGCACAGCCAGATGCTGTGACAGGGCCGATTGACTCAGTCCAAGCACCTCGTTGAGTTCCCCCACCGACAGCTCTCTCTCCAATAACTGGCACAGAATGAACAAGCGCCGTTCATTGGCCAGCGCCTTGAGCAGGGTGACCGCACGTCCGGCATTCGCCTCCATCTCTTCCAACTGCATCGCATTCCCTCCCCTGCAAGACAGGAATCATACCCTCTGCCCCGTCGATTTAAAATGACAGGGTCGCCGGCTGAATGGTGGTGAAATCCTCCTGACCGGCAAAGAGGAAGGAGAAATCACTCTCGCACACCCGCTTCACCGCCGGATGCTGGATCATCCGCTCGGCAAAGATGACGTAGTACTCCTCCATCAGATCCTGGGTCTCCCCGATCAGCATCACCTCCTCTCCCTCCAGGATCTCCTCCCGATAGATGGTCGGTGCCATGAAGATACCCTGATTGAAGAAACCAAACGCCTTCATCAGGGCCGCATCATCGAATTCCCCCAGGATGCTGGGAGAGATGCCCTGCTGCTCGAACCACTGGGTCAGCTGGCGCCCCATGGCGGTACGACGGCCCGGAATGAGCAGCTTGCGCTCCTCGAGACAGGCAGGAAAAGGCTTTTCGGGCAGCGGCGCCTTGCAGAAGAAGCTGACGCCACAGCCTCCCAGCCGCTTGGAGAGCAGGCCGGCGTGCTGGCTGGAGTCCACCGGACAATCGGAGAGGATCATGTCTAGCTTGTGCTCGCTCAGTTGCTCCAGCAGCAGCTCGTGGGTCGATTCGAAACAGCGCAGGTGGATGGAGCCGTCGTTGGGGATGACGGAGAGCAGCACCCGGCTGGCGAGGCGCTTGGAGAGTGCATCGGCGATGCCGACGTCGAACAGGATCTGGCTCTCCTTGCGGTAGTTGACGATATCCAGCATCTCGTAGGAGAGGCTGAACATCTTGTCGGCATAGCGAAACACCAGCTGACCCAGTTCGGTGGCCTCAAGGGAACGCCCCTTGCGGATCAATAGCTTGCCGCCGAGACGCTGCTCCAGCAGTTTGATCTGACCGGTGACTGTCTGGGGAGTGAGGAAGAGGGCTTCCGCCGCCTGGGTGACGGAGCCCTTCTTCTGAGTCATCCAAAAATAGTAGAGATGGTTGTAATTAAGGTGTGACATCCGATGGGGTTCCCGCGCTGCGCGGGCTCCGGTAGCAGCTGAGTTCAACCGCCAGAATGTCATACATGTCGCTGATCGAGTCAACCTTGTTTGCGCCGAACTGCTCTTGCAGGGTCAGCTTGAGGCGGGCCGGATCCGGCATCCGCTCCCCGCAGTAGCGCTTGTGGGACTTCTTCACGCGCTCGCCGGCCCGGCTGCTCAGGGCCCGCTCGGTGAAGGTCTCACCGAACTGGGCCTTGGCCTGCTTGTCCCCCAGCATGAGGGCGCTGTCCACCACCCCATTGAGATAGGCCGAACAACTGGCCGACGCCGCATCCTGCTGGCAATCCGCCAGGCTATTCGCCCAGACTGCCGGGCTCGCCAGCATGACTAACCATCCGAGTCTTCTCATAACCCCTCCGTGCTTTGATTCGCCTCCCGATTGGGCAGCGATATCCGCAGGGCGATAAAACCGATCACGGCCGCCAGGGTGGATCCCACCAGGATCCCGAGGCGTGAGTAGCTGCCGTAGTCGAGTCCGCCATGCTCGAATGCCAGCGATGCGATGAACATCGACATGGTAAAGCCGATGCCACACAGGATGCTGACCGCAAAGATCTGCTTGAAGTTGACGCCGCTCGGCAGCTGGGCGATGCCGAGTTTCACCGACAGCCAGCTGATGGTGAAGATGCCGAGGGGTTTGCCGATGAAGAGCCCCAGTATGATGCCCATGGGCACCGGGCTGAGCAGATCCGACAGCTGGATCCCGTCGAGGGAGACCCCGGCGTTGGCAAAGGCAAACAACGGCAGTATCAGGTACGCACTCCAGGGGTGCAGCACATGCTCCAGGTGTTTGAGCGGCGAGGCATAGCGCTTGCCGGAGATAGGGATCATGAAGCCAACGATGACGCCGGCCAGGGTCGCATGGACGCCGGACTTGAGCACGGCAACCCAGAGCACCAAACCCACCAGCATGTAGAGGCCGATCCTGTCCTCACCGCGGCGGTTCATCCAGAGCAGAGTGAGGGTCGCCAGAATGCCGACCGCCAGTGCGGTCAGCGACAGCTGCTGGGTATAGAAGAGAGCGATGATGATGATGACCCCAAGGTCATCCATGATGGCCAGGGCCAGCAGGAATACCTTGAGGCTGGTCGGTACCCGCTTGCCGAGCAGCGCCATCACCCCGAGGGCGAAGGCGATGTCGGTTGCGGCCGGAATGGCCCAGCCGGCCCGGGTCACTTCGTCTTCGTAGTTGAAGAAGGCATAGATGAGCGCAGGGGCGAGCATGCCGCCCACGGCGGCGATGGCCGGGAAGGTGGCCTGCACCCGTGATGAGAGCGCCCCCTCCAGCATCTCACGCTTTACTTCCAGCCCGACCAGCAGGAAGAAGATCGCCATGAAGCCGTCGTTGATCCAGAGCAGCAGCGGCTTGTTGATGTCGAGGGCGGCAATGCGCACCTGTACCTGAGTATTGAGGAAGCTCTGATAGTGCTCCGCCAGGGCAGAGTTGGCCAGACCGATGGCCACCAGGGCGGCCAGGATCAGAATTATTCCGGAGGCTGACTCCAGTTTGAGAAATCGCTTGAACACATCGCTCATGGTCTAACTATCCATAAAATTGTACTTTTTCAGTCTAGGGGCCGAGTGAGTTAATGAAAAATCGTTTCTAACTGCCAATAACAACGGAAAAACCGAAGGCAAAATGAATCATGCCTGCTATAAGCACGTTTTACCCCGCCTTCATGAGCCCACGGAGCATTCTTTTTTTTGCATATTTATTCTGTTCAGCCATGAAAAAGGCGCCCGCAGGCGCCTTTCGAACAGATGGAATAACGTAATACTGCCACGCGGGGGATCCGCCGAGAGCCGCTAGCCATCACGGCGGATGCGGGATCAGATGGCGACAGGGGCCTTGATACCCGGATGGGGATCATAACCCTGGATCTCGAAGTCCTCGAACCGGTAGTCGAAGATGGAGTCAGGCTTGCGCTTGATCACCAGCTGCGGCAAGGGACGCGGCTCGCGGGAGAGCTGCAGCGCCGTCTGCTCCATGTGGTTGGAGTAGAGGTGCACGTCGCCACCGGTCCAGACGAAGTCGCCCACGGCCAGATCGCACTGCTGGGCCATCATGTGGGTCAGCAGGGCGTAGCTCGCGATGTTGAACGGCAGGCCGAGGAAGACGTCGCAACTGCGCTGATAGAGCTGGCAGGAGAGCTTGCCGTCTGCCACGTAGAACTGGAAGAAGGCGTGACAAGGGGCGAGCGCCATCTTGTCCAGCTCACCCACGTTCCAGGCGGAGACGATGATGCGACGCGAGTCCGGGTTGTGCTTGATGTCATCCACCGCCTTCTGGATCTGGTCGATGACGGCGCCATCGGCCGCCGGCCAGGAGCGCCACTGGGCACCGTAGACAGGGCCCAGATCGCCGTGCTCGTCGGCCCACTCGTCCCAGATGCTGACGCCGTGCTCTTTCAGGTAGGCGGTGTTGGTGTCGCCATTGAGGAACCAGAGCAGCTCGTGAATGATGGAGCGCAGGTGGCACTTCTTGGTGGTGACCAGCGGGAAGCCTTCCGCCAGATTGAAGCGCATCTGATGACCGAACAGGGAGACTGTCCCCGTGCCGGTGCGATCGGATTTGACGGTGCCTTCATCCAGGATCTTCTGCATCAGGTCGAGATAGGCCCTCATTGCTTTGCCTCCTTCGCCGCGTTGCCGAACAACTGCGGACGCTTGTAGGCGACCCAGATCATCAGGGCGCCGATGATGATCATCGGAGTGGAGAGGATCTGGCCCATGCTGATCTCCTGGAAGTAGAGACCGAGCTGGCTGTCAGGCTGGCGTACGAACTCCACCAGGAAGCGGAACAGGCCGTAGAACAGCAGGAACATGCCGGAGATGGCGCCCCGTGGCGGGTTCTTGCGCCAGAACAGGTTCAGGATGATGAAGAGCACCACACCTTCCAGGGCGAACTGGTAGAGCTGGGAGGGGTGACGCGGCTCGGGGCCGGCTTCCGGGAAGATGATGGCCCAGGGCACGTCTGTGACCCGACCCCACAGCTCGCCGTTCATGAAGTTGCCGATGCGGCCCACGCCGAGGCCGAACGGAATGAGCGGCGCCACGAAGTCCGCCACGGTGAAGAAGTGACGCTTGGTCTTGTGGGCAAACCAGATCATGGCGGTGATGACCCCGATCAGGCCGCCGTGGAACGACATGCCGCCGGTCCAGATCTTGAACAGGTAGGTGGGATCGGCCAGGAAGAGATCGAAGTTGTAGAACAGCACATAACCGACCCGACCGCCCAGGATCACCCCGAGGAAGCCGTAGAACAGCAGATCGGAGACCTCGTTGCGAGTCCAGCCACTGTTAGGCGCATCGGCGCGGCGGCCCGCAAGCCACATGGCAAAGGCGAAACCAAACAAATACATGAGACCATACCAGCGTACCGATAGTGGTCCCAAACTGAATGCTACGGGATCAATCTGCGAGAAAACCCAATATCCGTCGTGCTGCATGGCGCGGCCCCAGTCATAAGAAAAGCCGCATTCTCCGATCATTCGTCAGCAGGAACAAGACTGAATATCAATCGGGCAACTTGGTCTTGTGGCCCGCGCGCAGCAAACCGCCCAGACCGTGCTCTTCCAGGTAGCGGGCAAACAGGCCACGGAGCACGTGGGGATTGTCGTGCTTGAGGCCATCTGCCATCAGCGCCTTCAGCTCGCCGAGATCGGATTGACGCAGCACGTACTTGATGCGGGAGATGTTGTGGGTGTTCATGCTGAAACGGCGATAGCCCATGGCCAGCAGCAGCAGCACGCCGACCGGATCCCCGGCCAGTTCGCCACAGACCGAGACCGGCTTCTGGTAGCGATGGGAGGCATCGACCAGCAGTTGCAGGGCGCGGATCACCGCGGGATGGAAGGCGTCATAGATGCTGGCGACCCGGGCATTGTTGCGATCCACCGCCAGCAGATACTGGGTCAGGTCATTGCTGCCCACCGACCAGAAGTCGATGAGGGGGGCCATCTCCGGCAGGATGTAGAGGGCGGATGGCACCTCTATCATCACCCCGAGGCTGGGGTAGCGGATCATCGCATCGCGGCTCGCCGCCTCTTCCGACACTTCACGCCAGGCCTGATCCAGCAGCCGGCGGGAAGCCTTGATTTCACTGACGCTGCTGATCATCGGCAGCATGATGGCCAGATTGTCCAGCCCTTCGCTGGCGCGCAGCATGGCCTTGAGCTGCACCAGGAACAACTCGGGGTGATCCAGGGTGAGCCGGATCCCCCGCCAGCCAAGGAAGGGATTTTCCTCCACTATGGGGAAATAGGGCAATTGCTTGTCCCCCCCCACGTCCAGGGTGCGCATGCAGACCGGGCGATCCCGATAGGTCTCCAGGATCCCGCGATAGCGCGCCGTCTGCTCCCATTCGGAGGGGAAGCTGTCCTGCAGCATGAAGGGGATCTCGGTGCGATAGAGCCCGACCCCGTCCGCCAGATGGTTGAGGGAGATCTCGGTGTCGGCACTGAGGCCGGCGTTGAGCAGCAAGGAGACAGGAGTGCCGTCAGCCGTCTCCGAGGGTTGGTTGTCGACGCTGCGCACCAGAGTATCGAGCGCCCGCTCCTCGCTCAGCAGTTGCCGGTACTCGGTCAGGATCACCTGATTGGGCTCGATGAAGAGATCGCCGCTGTAACCGTCGACAACCAGGGTGCGACCACCTATGTCACCCAGGGGCAGATCCACCCCCATGATGGCCGCCACTCCCATGGCACGGGCCAGGATGGCGGCGTGGGAGTTGGTCCCACCCTTGAGCGACACCACGCCGCTCAGGAATTCCCGCGGAATCTCGGCGAGTATGGTGGCGGTCACCTCGTCGGCGACCAGCACCACCGGCTCCCCTATGGTGAGCTGCTCGGGTTCGTCCTGCACCAGACGGCTGATGAGCCGCTGGGCTATGTCTTTCACATCGGTGGAGCGCTCCCGCAGGTAGGGATCCTTCATCCCCTTGAACTGCTCGATCAGCCGATCGCTGATGATCTTGACCGCGGAGATGGCGGTCCAGTGCTCCTTGCCGACCTTGTTGCGGATGGGCTTGATGTAGCCGGGATCGTTCAGCAGGTGCAGATAGATGTCGAAGATGGCGACCGAATCCTGGCTGTAGCTCTCGCGAAAGCGCAGCGCCAGGCTCTCCAGATCGTGGCGCACCTCTTCCACCGCAAGCTCCAGTCGGGCCAGCTGCTTGCCGTGGTCCTCGTCTTTGCGCGGGGTGATGCTGTTGAGCGCCTTGCGCGGGCGCCACACCCAGGCCTTGGCGATGGCGATGCCACTGGCACCGGCGATGCCGCGCAGCGGCTTGCTCCAGTCGGTCTTCTGCAACCAGCCCTTGGCCTGGGCCTGGGCGATGCGCGCCGCCAGTTGCGCCGCCAGCGTGACCATGAAGGACTCTTCCCCCTCATCGAACAGCCGACTCTCTTTCTGCTGCACCACCAGAATGCCCACCACCTGGCGCTGGTGCATGATGGGGGCGCCGAGGAAGGAGCGAAACGCCTCTTCCGCGACATCGGGCAGGAACTTGAAACTGGGGTGAGAAGGCGCATCGGCCAGGTTGATCAGCTCTTCCCGCAGACCCACCAGACCGACGATACCCTGCTCGAACGGCAAGGTGGCCTTGCCCACCGCCGACTCGGCCAGGCCATCGGTGGCCGCCAGTCGATAGCGGCGCATGTCGGGCTCGGCGACATAAACGGAGCAGCAGTCCACCGTCATGGCGAGCCGGGTCTGGCTCACCAATGCTTGCAAGGCCTGTTCGAGGGTGTTGGCCTCGGCCATGCTCTCGACGATGCGTCTGAGTTCCGTCAGCAACTAATTGTGCTCCTTAGCGCGAGCGGTTGCGCCGCCCATCCTTTCGATTAACCTGCACCACCGGCACCGGCATGGCCAGCGGGGCAAACTCCTTCATCACCCGGCGGTAAACTTCCCGCTTGAAGGAGACGACCTGACGAACCGGGTACCAGAAGCTGACCCAACGCCAATCATCAAATTCCGGGTGACCATGACAGCCGAACTGGATCCTGGACTCTCTGCCAGGATCGAGCTGCAACAAAAACCATTTCTGCTTCTGGCCAATACAGACCGGTGAACTGTCCCAGCGAACGAGTCGTTTGGGTAAGCGATACTTCAGCCAGTTGCGACTGGTCGCCAGTATGGTCACATCCTCGGGCTTGAGGCCTATCTCCTCATACAGCTCACGATACATGGCCTGTTCCGGCGATTCACCATCATCAACTCCCCCCTGCGGAAACTGCCAGGAGTGCTGCCCATAGCGCTTAGCCCACAATACTTGCCCGTCACGGTTACAGATCACGATGCCGACATTGGGACGAAATCCGTCGCCATCTATCACGTGATCACCTTATAAAGGCTGAATCTATAAAGAGATTGTTCCACATTCACCCCGTGGCGGCAAACAGGGACTGTCATCTTCCACTCATGAATAACTTGGCATTTCAAGCAAAGTTATAAACAAACCGGAAGGACAAGCTCCGCAAGTTGCCCACCCAGACTGTGCATAAGCCTGTGATCAAGCGGGTATATACAGTAGTTTTATACTACGACTTCAAATCATGCCGTATCATACCCGATTCATATAAAAACAAAATATTCATTTAAATACATACAGTTAATATTTAAAGACTGGATCAAGATCCATGTCTTTTGCGCCCGAGGATCCTGGCTGTCAATTGTGAACAAGTTCGACTGTTCAAAGATCCACCAAGGCTAGTTTATCCACAAGGATGGCGCATTATCTGCACCGATATGGCGAGAAAAATCGGCGTGCTCTCACATTTATTTCTGATGCCGGGCCCTGTATCACCACTTTATGTCACTTATCCAAGATTTCTGTGGATAACTATGTGCAACAGCCAGGCCAAACCCTTGGACAACTCGCAGCAACCGGGATCCTCCCGTTATCCAGGCTGGAGAAAAAAGTCAAATTCCTTTAAAATCATTGCCATAGATTAAAATTCACGATCCTGCCCCCCCTGTGTATAGCCGGGCAAGGATCGGTTACAAAAACAGCGATCCTCTGTCAGGATCACACTTGTCCACCCCTTCTCGCCAACAGGAGCCCCTCATGCCCGACAACCCACAGTCAGAGCAGGAATTGCTGGCGCGCGCCTACGCCATGGCGGGCTTCACTCTGGCTCAGCTCGCAGCGACGGCCGGCATCCCGGTGCCACGGGATCTCCGGCGGGACAAGGGCTGGATCGGCCAGTTGATCGAGTGGCAGCTGGGGGCCAGCGCGGGTAGCCGACCGGAGCAGGACTTCCCCGATCTCGGCATAGAGCTCAAGACGATCCCGATCGATCCTCAGGGCAAACCGCTGGAAACCACCTTCGTCTGCGTCGCCCCCCTCATCGGGATCAGTGGCCAGCGCTGGGAGGAGTCCAATGTGCGCAACAAGCTGTCGCGGGTACTCTGGATCCCGGTGGAGGGCAGCCGCACCATCCCCGTCGGTGAGCGCCGGGTCGGCATGCCGTTGCTGTGGAGCCCGAACGAAGAAGAAGAGAGGTTGCTGCGTCAGGATTGGGAGGAGCTGATGGACATGATAGTGCTGGGGGAGGTGGAGCAGATCAGTGCCCGCCACGGCCAGGTCATGCAACTGCGCCCCAAGGCGGCCAACAGCAAGGCACTGACCCGCGCCATCGGCCGCAATGGCCAGCCGATCCAGACACTGCCAAGGGGCTTCTACCTCAAGATTGACTTCACTCACCAGTTGCTTCGGCGTCATTTCGCCCTGCCTGCCTGACGATTGCTATCAACATCCTTGTCATAAAGTGATATAAAAATGAACAGCACTACTTTCTTCGCAGTCAGTGACAAGGAGTCGATATGCCGATCAACAAGCAATTTCTCAAGTCCCGCCCCGAGGTCAAGGTGACCTTCGCAGTAGAAAAAGAGGCCGCAGGCGAGGCCGAACAGGTCTTGCTGCTGGGGGAGTTCAGCCAGTGGCAACCCATTGAATTGAAAAGAATGAAGAGCGGGGAGTTCAAGGCGACCCTCAACCTTCCCACCGATGGCCCCAGCCATTTCGAGTATTGCTACCAGCTGGTGCAGCCGGACGGGGAGACCCGTTATGACAACGACTGGGAAGCGGACGACTACGTGCCCGGCCCCTTCGGGCGCGACAACTCTGTGGTGCGGGTCAGCCAGTAGACGACGACCAGAACACTAACACCTCTGACCGATACCCGAATTACAGACACAAAAAAGGCTCGCCATTGGCGAGCCTTTTCACTACCTGTCGAGCTTTTCGCCGACATACCGACACCAATTCGAATCGAATTAGTTGAGCTTCTCTTTGATACGAGCAGCTTTGCCGGACAGGTTGCGCAGGTAGTACAGCTTGGCGCGGCGAACATCACCACGACGCTTCAGTTCTACACTGTGGATCAGCGGAGAGTGAGTCTGGAATACACGCTCAACACCTTCGCCGTTGGAGATCTTGCGAACGGTGAAAGCAGAGTGCAGACCGCGGTTACGCTTGGCAATGACGATGCCTTCGAAAGCCTGCAGACGCTCTTTACCACCTTCTTTAACACGAACTTGAACACGTACGGTGTCGCCCTGGGCAAAAGCCGGGATGTCGGTACGCAGTTGCTCTTGTTCAAGCTGCTGAATAATCTTGCTCATTGTCTTTCCTTACCTAGGATAAACTGAAAACTCTACTTAACGCTGTCACGCACTTCGCGGACATACTCGGCAAGAAGTGATTCTTGCTCGTCAGTCAGAGCTAGGTTGTTAATAAGTTCCGGCCTTCTCTGCCAGGTTCGTCCGAGCGACTGCTTGAGACGCCAGCGCCGAATCACTTCGTGATTGCCGCTTGTCAGCGCCTCGGGCACCGCCAATCCATCCAACAACTCCGGCCGAGTGTAGTGGGGATGATCCAGCAGGCCATCCGTGAAGGAGTCCTGCTCGGCACTGGCCTGATCGCCCAGGACCCCGGGGACCAGACGCGAAACCGCATCGATCAGGGTCATGGCAGGCAACTCGCCACCACTTAACACGTAATCCCCGATAGACCACTCTTCGTCGACTTCGGTTTGTATCACGCGTTCATCGATACCTTCGTATCGACCGGCGACCAGAATCAGTTTCTGATTCGTCGCCAACTCGGTTACGCCCGCTTGAGTCAGCTTGCGCCCCTGAGGAGAGAGATAGATGACTTTCGCCCCGTCTCCCGCCGCTTGCTTGGCTGCATGAATCGCATCACGCAGCGGCTGAACCATCATCAGCATCCCAGGCCCACCACCATAAGGACGATCATCGACCGTACGGTGCTTGTCGTGGGTGAAATCCCGAGGGTTCCAGCACTCAATCTGCAGCAGGCCACTCTTGACGGCCCGACCCGTTACCCCGTGCTCGGTAATGGCTCGGAACATTTCCGGGAAGAGGCTAATCACCCCAATCCACATAAGAAACCTCCGGCACCCGTGTTAGCGCGGGAAACTAGAAACCAGGATCCCAATCAACTTCGATTGTTCGAGCAGTCAGATCAATGTTCTTGATCACCTGCTCTTCCAGGAACGGGATCAGCCGCTCCTTTGCACCAAAGGCATCTTTTACATTGGCCTCAACCACCAACACATCGTTGGAGCCGGTTTCCATCAATTCGGTCACCTTGCCCAGGTCGTATCCCTTGGTGGTCATCACGGAGCAACCAATCAGGTCACGCCAGTAGAACTCACCTTCAGGCAACGCAGGCAACAGATCGGCGGCTACGCCAATCTCGACATTGGTCAATGCCAGGGCATCCTCGCGAACATCGATACCATCGAGTTTGCAGATCAGACCCTTGTTGTGACGCTTCCAGGCCGAAACCTGAATCTCACGCCACACCCCGTTCTGATTGATCAGCCAGGGGTTGTAATCGAAAATCGCTTCGGCAACATCGGTGAAGGAGTTCACTTTAAGCCAGCCCTTGATGCCGTAGACGGTACCCAGGGTGCCCAGAACTATAGGTTTTTCCACCTTAACTCCTTACCGTTTGGCTGATTAAGCAGCTTTTTTAGCGTCTTTGATCAGCTTGGCAACGCGGTCAGAAACAGCGGCACCAGTAGCAACCCAATGCTCGATACGAGCCAGGTCCAGGTTCAGCTTTTCAGCGTTACCAGCAGCAACCGGGTTGAAGAAACCAACGCGCTCGATGAAGCGACCGTCACGGGCGCAACGGCTGTCAGAAACTACTACCTGGTAGAACGGACGCTTTTTCGCGCCACCACGTTGTAAACGAATGGTTACCATATCGTCCTCATGAACATCTAATGAACAAGGCCTGCAAATACGCAGACCCTAGCTTAAAATAAGCCGCGTAATTCTACTTGGATTCGTAATAATTGCAACCAAGCCTGCTATTTTTTGCGCAGGAGCTGGCATGAAAAAGGCTCACCGAGGTGAGCCTTTTTGCCTGACAAGCAGGAACATCAGAACGGACCGCGTCCGCCACCACCGAATCCGGGCGGCAGCATGTTCTTCATCTGGCCCATCATCTTGCGCATGCCGCCCTTGCCGGACATCTTCTTCATCATGCGCTGCATCTCGGTGAACTGCTTGAGCAGCTTGTTCACGTCTTGCACCTGCATACCGGAACCCGCGGCGATGCGACGCTTGCGGGAGCCCTTGATGAGATCGGGATGGGCACGCTCCTTAGGCGTCATGGAGCTGATGATGGCCTCCATCCGCACTGTGATCTTGTCATCCATCTGATCTTTCACATTATCCGGCAGACCGGACATGCCGGGCAGCTTGTCGAGCATGCCCATCATGCCGCCCATGTTGCGCATCTGGGCCAGCTGTTCGCGGAAATCTTCCAGATCGAAGCCCTTGCCGCTCTTGACCTTGCTGGCCAGCTTGGCGGCTTTCTCCTTGTCGACGGTGCGTTCCACTTCCTCGATAAGCGACAGCACATCGCCCATGCCGAGGATACGGGACGCGAGTCGGTCCGGGTGGAAGGGCTCAAGGGCATCGGTCTTCTCGCCCATACCGATGAACTTGACCGGCTTGCCGGTGATGTGGCGCACCGACAGGGCGGCACCGCCGCGGGCGTCGCCGTCCGCCTTGGTGAGGATGACGCCGGTGAGCGGCAGCGCTTCGTTGAATGCCTTGGCGGTATTGGCGGCATCCTGACCTGTCATGGCATCCACCACGAACAGGGTCTCGACCGGCTTGATGGTGGCGTGAAGATCCTGGATCTCCGCCATCATCTCGGTGTCCACGTGCAGACGACCGGCGGTATCGACGATCACCACGTCATAGAACTTCTTGCGCGCCTGATCGATGGCGGCGGTGGCGATCGCCACCGGCTTCTGGGTCACATCGCTCGGGAAGAAATCGACAGAGATGTCGTTGGCCAGAGTCTCGAGCTGCTTGATCGCCGCGGGGCGATAGACGTCGGCACTGACGACCAGCACCTTCTTCTTGTGGCGCTCTTTGAGCAGCTTGGCGAGCTTGCCCACAGTCGTGGTCTTACCGGCCCCCTGCAGGCCCGCCATCAGTATGATGGCCGGCGGCTGGGCGGCCAGATTGAGCTGCTCGTTCGCCTCCCCCATGACGGAGACCAGCTCGCCATGCACTATCTTGATGAAGGCCTGGCCCGGGCTCAGGGACTTGGCCACTTCCTGGCCGACGGCACGTTCTTTCACGCGGGCAACGAAGTCACGCACCACCGGCAGGGCCACGTCCGCCTCGAGCAGCGCCATGCGCACTTCACGCAAGGTATCCTTGATGTTCTCTTCGGTCAGCCGGCCACGGCCACTGACATTGCGCAGGGTGCGCGAGAGTCGTTCAGTCAAATTCTCAAACATGACGCATTCCGATTCTTGGCGTAACAATGGGGGCATTATACCCCAGTCAGCACTGTGAGGACGATTACTCACCGCTTGCGGCGGTGACCCGCCATCGAATGAGCGGGTGTAACAAATGGAGGGCATTATACCCCAGTCAACGCCGGAGGACGATTATTCGCCGCACGGGGCCGTCAGCTGCTACTTATATATGGGCAGTTAGCCCCTGGCACAACTGGCGAGCATATCTTGTGCAAGGTATACTGCCCCTCTTATCCATAAAAGCTTGTTCGACAACGACCTGGTTATGATCGTGATCTCTGTTCTGGCCCTGGCGTTTTACCTGCTGGCCATCATCGCCTCTCTGCACCTGCTGCTCAGCGCCAAGCCCGTCGGGCAGGTGTCGCTGTTTGCCTGTGTCGGCCTGGCCCTGACCGCCCATGGCGTGGCGGTGGGAAGCGAGGTGCTGGCCACCCATTCCGGCCAGAATCTCAGCATGTTGAACGTCGCGTCCCTGGTCAGCCTCATCATCAGCTGTTTCATGACCTGCGTCACCCGCCGTTTCAACGGCTGGATCCTGCTGCCCGTGGTCTACAGCTTCTCGGCCTTGCTGCTCGCCGCCAGCGCCCTCATACCGGGTCGCTACATCACCCATCTGGAAGCTCATCCCCAACTGCTGCTGCACATAGGGCTCGCCTTGATGGCCTATTCGGTGCTGATGATCGCCTGCCTCTTTGCGCTCCAGCTTGCCTGCTTGGATCGGCAGCTAAAGTCCAGAAAGATCAGCCATCTGCCCGCCATGCCGCCCCTGATGACGGTAGAGAAGCGGCTGTTCCAGCTCATCTCCGCGGGCCTCTTGCTGCTGACGCTCTCCATCGCCTCGGGTCTGTTCTTCCTGGAAGACATGTTCGCCCAGGGCAAATCCCACAAGGCCATCCTCTCGATCCTGGCCTGGTGCGTCTATGCCTTGCTGCTGTGGGGTCACCACACCCGTGGCTGGCGTGGTCGCAAGGTCATCATGCTGAGCCTCATCGGCAGCGTCATCCTGACCCTGGCCTACTTTGGCAGCCGCTTCGTCAAGGAAGTCTTGCTGAGCTGACGGTTCAGCCACCCCAAAACCATCCCAACAGGAGCCCTTCTTGGACAGTATCTCAACGAGCACATTACTGATTGTTCTCGTTATTTTGATTGTTTTGTCAGCCTTCTTCTCCAGTTCTGAAACCGGTCTGATGTCCCTTAACCGCTACAAGTTGCGGCATCTGGCCCAAACCAAGCACAAGGCGGCCCGTCGGGTCGAAAAGCTGCTGGCCCGACCGGACCGCCTGCTTGGCCTCATCCTCATCGGCAACAACCTGGTCAACATCCTGGCCTCCGCCATCGCCACCATAGTCTGCATCCGGCTGTTCGGGGACATCGGCGTCGCCGTTGCCACCTTCGGCCTCACCCTGGTGGTGCTGATATTTGGGGAAGTCACCCCCAAGACACTGGCGGCCATGTTTCCCGAACGCATCGCCTACCCCGCCTCCTGGATCCTCAAGGGGCTGATGGTACCCTTCGCCCCCCTGGTCTGGCTCATCAACAGCATCACCAACCTCTTGCTCAAGTTGCTGCGGCTGGAACATCGCAAGGATGACTCCCTCAACACCGAAGAGCTGCGCACCATAGTCAACGAAGCGGGCAGCCTCATCCCCCAGCGCCATCAGGAGATGCTGATCAGCATTCTGGATCTGGACAAGATGACGGTGGAAAACATCATGGTGCCACGCAGCGAGATCTCTGCCATCGACATCAATGACGACTGGAAGAGCATATTGCGCCAGCTGGCTCACTGCGCCCATACCAAGATCCTGCTCTATCGCGACAATATCGACGACGTTGTCGGATTTTTACACTCTCGTGACGCCCTCAGGCTGGTCGCCAGAGACCAGTTCAGCAAGTCCAGTCTGCTGCGGGAAGTCGATCCCATCTACTTCATTCCACAGGGCACGCCGCTCAACGTGCAGCTGGCCAAGTTCCAGCGCAACAAGGAGAGGATCGGGCTGATTGTCGACGAGTATGGCGATATTCAGGGGCTGATCACCCTGGATGACATCCTGGAAGAGATAGTGGGCGACTTCACCACCTCCATGGCCCCGGCGCCGAGCGACGAGATCCACCCCCAGCCGGACGGCTCCTTCCTGGTGGAAGGCTCCGCCAGCATCCGCGAGCTGAACAAGGAGATGCACTGGCACCTGCCCATCGACGGCCCGCGCACCCTCAACGGGGTGATCCTGGAGTACCTGGAGGAGATCCCCCAGCCCAACATCAGCGTCAGGCTGGCGGGCTATCCCATCGAGATCCTCGAAGTCGAGAACAACATGGTGAAGATGGCGAGGATCATGCCACATCTCTACCGTAACGAGTCAGGTTACGAGGATTGAAAAAAGGCTGCCGATGGCAGCCTTTTTCGTCTCACTCGTTCTCGTCATCCGGCTCCAGCACCAGGGTCGGGATCAACTCGCCGAACACCTGCTGCAGCTCGTCGCGGTTGGCCAGCAAGTCTTGCAGCGTATAGCCGTCCATCACCGCCAGGAAGGCGTTCATCGCCTCCTTCAAGGCACTCTTGAGCAGACAGACAGAGACGATGTGGCACACCGGCGAGTTGCAGTCGATGCCGTCCAGATTACCTTCCAGCGCCCGGATCACCTGGCCTATGTTCACGCTCTCAGGGGAACAGGCCATGCGGATCCCGCCATTCTTGCCACGCTGGGACTGCAGATAACCCAGCTTCACCAGCTGGTTCACCACCTTCACCATGTGATTGCGAGAGACGTCATACAAGGCAGACACCTTGGCCACGCTCGACAACTCCCCCTCCGGCAAGGTGGCCAGATATAGCAGGGCTCTCAATCCAAAATCGGTATAACTTGTTAGTCTCATAGTGCCTGTGGCGCATAGCGCAAAGAATTGATGATTGATCCAGATCAATTAAACATTTAGGATGCAACTTATTAAGTGACATTCCAGATGTTCAATTAGAAAGGACCTCCTATGTTAGACCAAGCCACCATCGCCGTCATCAAGAGCACCATTCCTTTGCTCGAATCGACGGGGCCTGCCCTCACCCAGCACTTCTACCAGCGCATGTTCAACCACAACCCCGAGTTGAAGGATGTGTTCAACCTGGCCCATCAGCGCAGTGGCGGTCAGCCCCTGGCTCTGTTCAGTGCCGTGGCGGCCTACGCCAGGAATATCGACAACTTGGGGGCCCTGGCCGGAGCCGTGGAACGCATCGCCCACAAGCACACGGGTTTCCTGATCCAGCCGGAACAATATCACATTGTGGGTAGTCATCTCTTGGCCACGCTCAAAGAAATGGGTGGCAGTGCGGTGACGGACGAGGTGCTGGAGGCCTGGGGCAAGGCCTATGGCGTGCTGGCCGACATCTTCATAGGTCGGGAGGGCGAGCTCTACCGGGAGAAGGCGAGCGAGCTCGGTGGTTGGCAAGGGGCCCGCCCCTTCCTCATCAAGGAGAAGCGCCAGGAGAGCGAGCTTGTCACCTCCTTCGTGCTGGCGCCCGTCGACGGCAAGCCCGTGCTGCGCTTCAAGCCGGGGCAATATATCAGCATCAGGCTCAATCACCCGTCGCTGGCGCATCAGGAGATCCGTCAATACTCCCTCTCCGATGCCCCCAATGGCCACGACTACCGCATCAGCGTCAAGCGCGAGCCCCAGGGCCAGGCCTCCAACCTGCTGCATGACAAGCTTCATGTCGGTGACGAGGTGGCGCTGATGCCGCCGGCGGGGGACTTCTTCCTGCAGACCGAGACGGCCACCCCAGTGGTGCTGCTCTCCGCCGGGGTGGGCCTGACCCCCATGCTGAGCATGCTCAACCAGTTGCTGGCCGAACAAGCGGGAACTGAAATCCGCTGGCTCCATGCCTGCGAGCATGGCACCCAGCACGCCTTCAAGGATGAGATCCAGGCCAAGAGCCGCCAGCACGCCAGCTTGCAGAGCCGGGTCTGGTACAGGGTGCCTGCCGAGCAGGACGTGCAGGGGAAGGACTACGACTTCAGCGGCACCATGGCGCTGGAACAGGTCACGGACCTCATCCCGGCCAACGCCCACTACTACTTCTGCGGTCCTCTGGGCTTCATGAAAGCGATCAAGACCCAGTTGCTGGCCCTGAGCGTCCCCGCAGACAGAATGCACTACGAGGTATTCGGCCCCCATCAGGATCTCTGATCCCGCCTCCTGCCCGGGGAAATGCACAAGGCCCACGAACGCAGGTTCGTGGGCCTTGTTGTATCCAGTGACCTGGCTTGCCGAGCCTAGTGCATCGCCTTGGCGCGGGCGATGGCATTGGCGGGCATGCGATTACCGAGCCGGCTCAGCAAACTCGCGGCCTTCTGGTGGGTCACCTTGTCGCCGATGACGGCGCCGTGCAGCCAATGATAGGCCTCTTCGTAATCCAGCGGACTGCCCATGCCCTGCAGCAGCATCTCGACCCACTCTATCTGGGCCCGCTGGAAACCCAGGCTGGCGGCCTCCCGCATCAGGGTCTCGGCCCGCACCAGATCCTTCTGGACCAGGATGCCTTTCCAGTAATAGCGCCCCAGCTGCTCCAGTGCCGGGGCCAGGCCCTGATTGGCCGCCTCCCACATGTATTGCACGCCGACCTGAGCGTCCGGCTTGATGCAGACGCCCCAGGCCAGCATGTCCCCCCACAGGAACTGATAGGCCGGAATCTTCATCACAGAGGCGCGCGCCTCTATGTCCTGGGTCAGCTGGCACCTGTCCTGCTTCACCCGGGTCAGATGACGTCCCTGCTCTATCCAGTTGAGCAGTTCGTCCTGGCGATAGAGCGGCACCGCCTGCAGATCTCCGGTGACCAGGGAGCCAGGGTTCACCGCCTTGGGCAGCGGTGCAGCCGCAGGGGCTGATGCCACGGGGGCGGGTGCGGCAAGGGTCGACAGCACAGGGACCGGATCAGCCGCCGGCACCGCGGTTGACGGTACAGCTGCGGTGGCCGGGGTCGCTGACGCAACCGGCACTGGTGCGCTCGATGGCAAGACCGACGAGGGCACCGGGAAGGAGGTGGCCGCCACCGACTGGGTTGGCGTGGCCGCGGATACCGGCTCGGCCCCCTGCAAGGGGAGGCTGCACAGACCGACGAGGCCGATGAGGGTACTGGGTTTCATCATAGGGATCTCCTGCTGCCCTCTTTATCGGCAGCCGGGTCCATCTCCTTAGTCCGCCATGGCAAACCCCGGAAATGACAAAGGGGAGCCTGGGCTCCCCTCATGATCGACGCTGCGGCTTATTTGACGAAGTCGACACCCAGCTGGATATCGGCCTTCAGGGTAGCCAGCATGCTGTCCATGGACTCTTGCTCGAAGGCGCTCAGCTTGCCGTAGTCCAGCACGCTCTCGACACCGTTCTTGCCCAGCAGTACCGGCTGCGCGAAGAAGGTGGCGTGCTCGCCATTGCCTTCCACATAGGCGCACTCGATGACGTTGGCTTCGCCCTGCAGACCCTTGATGAGGGACAGGCCGAAGCGGCAGGCCGCCTGACCCATGGAGAGAGTGGCAGAACCGCCACCGGCCTTGGCTTCCACCACTTCGGTACCGGCATTCTGGATGCGCTTGGTCATGGCAGCCGCTTCTTCTGCGGTGAAGCTGGCCCCTTCGATCTGGGACAGCAGCGGCAGAATGGTCACGCCACTGTGGCCACCGATCACGTTGACGCGGATCTTGTCGATGTTCAGGCCCTTGGCCTCGGCCACGAAGGTCTCGCCACGGATGACGTCCAGGGTGGTCACGCCGAACAGGCGACGCTTGTCATAGACACCGGCCTTCTTCAACACTTCGGCGGCGATGGCGACCGTGGTGTTGACCGGGTTGGTGATGATGCCGATCAGTGCCTTGGGGCAGGTAACGGCACACTTCTCCACCAGGTTCTTGACGATACCGGCGTTGATGTTGAACAGATCGGAACGATCCATGCCGGGCTTGCGCGCCACGCCGGCAGAGATCAGCACGACATCGGCGCCGACCAGAGCAGGGCTCGGATCTTCACCGCAGAAACCTTTTACTTTCACGTCAGTCGGGATATGGCTCAGGTCCGCCGCCACGCCCGGAGTGACCGGGGCAATATCATACAGGCTCAATTCGGAACCGGCAGGCAGGCGATTTTTCAACAGCAGAGCAAGGGCTTGGCCGATGCCACCGGCGGCACCCAGAACGGCAACTTTCATGATCAACTCCATGTCTAAGCGTAGGTTTAAGGTTGTTTCTAGTTGGGTTAACGCTGTTTCTTATTGTGCGCCTCACCTTAAAGGATCCCCTGCTAAAAAACAATCTGATAACAGTTGTAATCACGGGTTCTGTGAGCCAGGGAACAAGCGGCGACGAAAGCGGAGAGGAATATGCGATAAATGGGAGGAAAGACACAGATTTCCTGTGCCTCCCTCACCATTAAGAGGTAAATACGACTGCTTCAGGACTGGAATGCCAGTGCTCGCTTCTCGCACCAGCGGAAACCAATTGTTAACAATCCATTCATGGTCAGGTAGAGGCCACCGGCCACGGTGAACACCGCCAGGGTGTCATAGGTCTGGGCGTTGAGACGCTGGGCCAGCCCCATGATGTCCATGATGGTGATGGTACTGGCGAGGGAACTGCCCTTGAGCACCAGGATCACCTCGTTGGAGTAGGCAGGCACCAGTCGACGGGCGGCGTGACGCGCCTTCATCCACAGGGTCTGCCCTGCCGAGAAACCGAGCGCCCGGCAGGCTTCCACCTCGCCGGCGGGGATGGCATCGAGCGCCCCCTTGAACAGCCGGGTGGAATAAGCCGCGGTATTGAAGCCCAGCGCCAGCACGGCGCAGAACCAGGGCTGCTTGAGCAGCGGCCAGAGCGGCCCTGCCTTGAGCCACTCGAACTGACCCGGCCCGTAGTAGATGAGGAAGATCTGGATGAGCAGAGGCGTGCCGGTGAAGATCAGCACCCACAGCTGCACCAGCTGGGTCGCCACCGGAATGCGGCGCTCCAGCACCCAGGTCATGCCAGCCGCCAGCAGCACGCCGAGCAGCAGGCTGAGCGCGGTGAGCTGCAGGGTGATGGCCAGCCCCCCCAGCAGGGTCATCAGGTAATCCTGCATGATCAGCCTCCGTAACGGCGGGTATAGTTGGCAGCCTGCTTGAGGCCGAACTCGCTCACCAGGCTGATGGCCAGGTAGATGAGGGCCGCAGCGGCATACCAGGTGAAGGGTTCATAGGTGCTGGCCGAAGCCATCTGAGCCTGGCGCATCATCTCGTTCACCCCGATGAGGGAGACCAGGGCAGTGTCTTTCAGCAACACCAGCCACTGGTTGCCGAGCCCCGGCAAGGCATGGCGCCAGGCTTGGGGCAGCACGATGCGAAAGAAGATGTGGCTCTTGCCAAGGCCCAGCGCCAGCGCCGCCAGCCGCTGCCCGGCGGGCACCGCATTGAGCGCCGCCCGCAGGGTCTGGGTCGCATAGCTCGCGAACAGCAGGGAGAGCGCCAGCACGCCGCAGGCGAAGGGGCTGAACTCCACGTACTCGCCGGTGATGAGGAAGAGCACCTGGGTCGAGCCGAAGTAGATGAACAGCACCACCAGCAGCTCGGGCAAACCACGAATGAGCGTGGTCAGCGTGGCCACAGGCCACACCAGCCAACTGCGCTTGCTGAGCTCGGCGGCGCTGAACGCCAGCGCAAGCGCCATGCCCCCGACCAGTGATGCCAAGGCCAGCCCCAGGGTCATCCAGGCTGCATCCAACAACAGGCTCAGCATGGCTTACTGCGCGAAGTACTTGTCATAGATCTTCTGATAGGTGCCGTTGGCCTTGATCTCGGCCAGCCCCTTATTCAGCTGAGTCAGCAGTTCCTGGTTGCCCTTGGCCACTGCGATGCCAAAGCCGGTACCGAAGTACTTGGCGTCGGTCACCGGCGTGCCGATGACAGCGTACTCCTTGTGCTGCTTGAGCCAGTCGGCGGCGACGGCGGTGTCGGCGAAGACGCCGTCGGTGCGACCGTTCATCATGTCGAGGAAGGCGCTCTGGTAGCTGGCGTAGGGCACGGTCAGCAGACCCTTGCTCACCCAGTTGTCCACCAGGTAGGACTGGTGGGAGGTGCCGTTCTGCACGCCGACCGTCTTGTCCACCAGCTCTTCAGGCCCCTTGAAGGCACCCTTCTTGGCCACGAAGACCGCCGAGTTCTCGTAATAGATGTCGGAGAAGTCGACCTGGGCGGCCCGCTCCGGGGTCACGTCCATGGCGGCGATGACGGCGTCATAGCGACGGAACTTGAGGCTGGGGATCAGGCTGTCGAAGGCCTGGTTATGGAAGCTGCACTCCAGCTTGGCCTGCTCGCAGACGGCGCGAGCCAGATCGATGTCAAAGCCCTGGAATTCGTTCTTGTCATCCAGGTATTCGAACGGCGCATAGGTGGCCTCGGTGGCGAACTTGATCTCCTTGGCCAGCACCGAGGTGCTCAGCAGACCCATGGCAGCAACCAGCAACAGACTCTTTTTCATGACAGCTTCCTTATCGATTCAGTATCAATGCATCAAGAATTCGGCAAACCGGCTGGTTTGCGGAGATTGGAAGATGGCGGCGGTGCCGGATTCGATGATCCGCCCCTTCTCCAGATAAATCACCTGACTGGCCACCTTGCGGGCGAATTCCACCTCGTGGGTCACCACCACCTGAGTGATGCCGGTCTGGCTCAGGGTGCGGATGATCTCCGCCACCTCTTTGGTTATTTCAGGATCGAGCGCCGCGGTCGGTTCATCGAACAGCAGCACCTGGGGATCCATCATCAGGGTACGGGCTATGGCCACCCGCTGCTGCTGACCACCGGAGAGGCGCGCAGGCCAGGCATCCCGCTTGTCGGCCAGCTGCAACTGGGCCAACAGGTAGGCGCCCTTCTCGATGGCGGCCTCGCGGCTCATGCCCAGCACCTTGACGGGGGCTTCAATCAGGTTCTCCATCACGGTGAGATGGGGCCACAGATTGTACTGCTGGAACACCATGCCCACCTTGCGGCGCAAGGCCTGGGCCTGACGGTTGAATTCCGCGGCAGAGAGGCTGGACGGGAAAGAAAATTCACTGTCCGCTATGCGCAGCACACCCGCATCCGGGGTGTCCAGCAGGTTCATCATCCGCAGCAGCGAACTCTTGCCCGCACCGCTCGGGCCCAGCAATACCAGGGTCTCGCCGGGTGCGGTCCGGAAGCTGACCTGTTGCAGTACCGGCACCTTGTGCCAGGATTTTTCGATGCCGATTAATTCGATACCCATACAGCCCAATTGAATAAGTTTTCAAAATTTCGTCCTGATTCTAGCGCCAGCATAAGTTGATGCAAGCTATATTTGAATCAATATGCAGAACAAGCGCCGCTTCCTTGCCAAAACAGGCATATGAATGCAAAATAGCAGCGCTGTTCGTATCTGCCGCCTGAGCGTGACAGGCGGTCACCTCCCTCATTCGTGAGTCCAAGATGAAACATAACGACAAGCAAGAAAAACTGGCCAAGGCCTTTAAAGCCTTGCTGAAAGAGGAGCGCTTTGGCTCCCAGGCAGAGATAGTCACTGCCCTGCAAGAGATGGGCTTTGAGAACATCAACCAGTCCAAGGTCTCGCGCATGCTGAGCCGCTTCGGCGCCGTTCGCACCCGCAACGCCAAGATGGAGATGGTCTACTGCCTGCCGGTGGAGCTGGGTGTGCCCACCACCTCCAGCCCGCTCAAGAATCTGGTACTGGATGTCGACCACAACGGTGCCCTGGTAGTGATCCACACCAGCCCGGGTGCGGCCCAGCTCATCGCCCGCCTGCTCGACTCCCTCGGCAAGGCCGAAGGTATCCTCGGCACCATAGCCGGTGATGACACCATCTTCATCACCCCGACCAGCGACACCGACATCGAAGAGCTCTACCTCTCCGCCCTCGAGCTGTTCGAACAGACCCCCTGATCCGGTCGCGCTCGCGCCACCTGAACGAAAAATCCCGGCCAAGGCCGGGATTTTTGTTTCTGCGCGTTCGGCAAGTCGTTACTTACCTTGGGCGACCAGAAAATCGATGGAGGGGGCGAAGAAGGCGGCCCCTGTCACCGCCCTGGTGAAGCGCAGCAGGTGATCGAAGTGGCTGCCCTCCCCCTTGTACATGCTGGCCAGCATGGCATTGAAGTGCAGCGGAGTGCGGCAGCAGGAGATGAAGTAGAGCCCCTGCTCGGTCATGGTGCCCCAGGGCATGCTCTGGCGCAGTATCTCCATGGACTCTCCCTTCGGGGTCTTGAGGTTGACCCGCTTGATGTGGGAGGTCAGCGGCTTGTCGGCCGACTCGTACTCGATGTTGTCTGCCTTGGTACGGCCAATGATGTCTTCCTGCTCCTTCAGGGCCAGCTTCTCCCAGTCGCTCATGGCATGCACCCAGCGCTGGACATGGACATAGGATCCGCCGGCAAACTCGCCCCCCTCCAGCAGCGCCACCTCGGCCCTGTGCTCATCCTGGGGGTTCTCGGTGCCGTCGACGAAACCGGTCAGATCCCGGCAATCCAGATTGCGGAAACCACGCACCTCTTCGGCCAGCGCCACCAGGCTGGCCAGCAGCGCCATCACCCGCTGCCCGGCGTGATGGAGCACGTCGACCCGATCCGCGCGCAGCTGCACGAAGAGATCGAACGGGGTATTCGGGGCCTCCTGGCCGTTGGCAGACTGCGCCATAAAGCCACGGAACTGGGGCGGACGGGCGGCAGGGTAGATGGCATCCCAGCCCTCGGCGCCGACGGCGACCAGACCGCTGAAACCGGCGTCGGGGAAATCGGCACTCACCGCATCCCACAGAACCGGCAGCTTGGCCAGACGGGCCGCCAGCTCGGCACCGTCACCGGTGCGATTGAACATCAGATAGAGGGCATGCAGATTCGGCTCTGCGCAGATCCCGGCTTGGGCTTTCATTTCTCTCTCCAAAGACATTGGCTATGGGCGTGGCGGGATTATAAACCGGAACGGGGTCAATTCCTTGATTTCACATCACTATCAGGGCATCTGTTCGAACAGCACCAGGGCATGGGGGGCCACGGTCACCCGCGCCCTCTCCCCTTCAAGAGGCTCCCCTATGCTGGCCTCCAGCACCTGACCGGCGCACTCCACCAGCACCCGGCAGTGATGGCCGAGGAACTGCTGCTCCCGCACCAGCAAGTCGCCGTCAGCGGCGGCTGCCAACGCCAACTGCTGGGGCCTGAGCATCAGCTGCAGCCGCTCTCCCGGGACGCGACCGTGCGGCTCATGGCCACAGATGACCCCGAGCGATGTCTGCACGCAGTGGCTGTCCACCACCTCGGCCGCCAGATAGTTGACCCCGCCGAGAAACTCCGCCACGAAGCGGTTCTCGGGGCGGCGATAGAGCTGCTCCGGCTGCCCCACCTGCTCGATATGACCGGCCCGGAACAGCGCCAGCCGATCGGCGAAGGCGAACGCCTCCTCCTTGCTGTGGCTGACGAAGATGGCGCCGATTCCCTGACGCTTGAGCAGGGCGCGGATCTCCAGGATCAGCTTCATCCTCACCTGGGTGTCGATGTTGGAGAAGGGCTCGTCCAGTAGCATCAACTTGGGCTTGCAGACCAGGGCGCGAGCGATGGCAACCCGCTGCTGCTGGCCACCGGAGAGCTGATGGGGATAGCGATCCCCCAGCCCCTGCAGGTTGACCAGGGTCAGCGCCTCGTCGATCTGCTGCTGGCGGCTGTCGCGAGGCACCCGGGTCAGCCCGAAGCCGATGTTCTCGGCCACCGTCAGATGGGGGAAGAGGGCGTAATCCTGAAAGATCATGCCGATGTGGCGACGCTCAGGCGAGACCGTCACGCCGGGCCCATCCAGCAGGGTATCCCCCAGACGAATGCTGCCCTCCGCCAACGGCAGCAGGCCGGCGACCGCCTTGAGCAGCGTGGTCTTGCCACAGCCACTCGCTCCGAGCAGGCAGACGATCTCGTTGTCGGCCACCGTCAGGGAGAGCTGTTCCAGCACGTTCTGGCCGTTGTAACGGCAGCTTACCTTCTCTACTTGCAAGCAAGACACGACTCGGTTCCTCTCGTGTTAAATTCAGCGCAGCCACTCGCTACCAAGCTCAGGCAGACGATCTCGTTGTCGGCCACCGTCAGGGAGAGCTGCTCCAGCACGTTCTGACCGTTGTAACGGCAGCTTACCTTCTCTACTTGCAAGCAAGACAAGACAGACTTCCTCTCGTTTCTGGCGGTGCGCTGCCTTTCGGTCAAGCACACCGCATGCAATTTCATTGGCCGACGTGGCGACTCAATGCCCCGGGCTGTCCAGGCTGCGGTTGACCCAGATAAGCGGCACCAGCCCCACCAGCACTATGACGATGGCGCCGAGCGCCCCCCGCTCCAGCATCTCGTCCGAGACGAACTGGTAGACGTGGGTGGCCAGGGTCTCGAAGTTGAACGGCCGCAGCAGCAAAGCCGCGGGCAGCTCCTTCATGGATTCGATGAACACCAGCATGGCACCGGCAAAGAGGCCGCGTCTCACCAGGGGCAGATGCACCCGGCGCAGCATGCCCCCTGTCCCCAGCCCCAGGGAGCGGGCCGCCATGTCGAGGCTGGGGGAGATCTTGCCCATGCTGCTCTCCACCGAGCCGATGGCGATGGCCACGAAGCGCACCAGGTAGCCAAATACGATGGCGGTGAGGGTGCCGGTCAGCAGCAGGCCGGGCCCTTGCATCCCGAGCCACTCGGCCAGATCGTTGAGACCAAAGTCGAGCGCCGTCAGCGGTACCAGTACCCCGATGGCCAGCACTGTGCCCGGCATGGCATAGCCGGTGGCGGCGATGCGCAGGGGCAGCAGGCTGCGGGGGCCGCCATCGAGGCGGCGGAAGAAGCCGAGCAACAGGGCTATGGCCATGGCGAGCAGGGCAGTCAGTGCCGAGATGAGCAGACTGTTGCCAGCGAAACGCACGAATTCCGGCGTCCACGACAGTGCGAAATAGCGCACCCCGTAGTCCAGCAGTATCACGAACGGCAGGCCGAAACCGGCCAGCACCAGCCCCCAGCACCAGAGCCCGGCCAGCAGACGGCTGGCCCCCTTGAGGGGGTAGCGCAGGGGCTGCTCATGGCCCATGGATTTCTGGAACACCTGCTGACGCTGGCGGGAACGGCGCTCCAGGGCGATGAGCAGCACCACAGCCAGCAGCATCAGGCAGGAGAGCCGGGCGGCTGTGGCCAGGCTGCCATAGCCGAGCCAGGTGTCGTAAATGGCCGTCGTCAGGGTGTTGATGGCAAAGAAGTGGACGGTGGCGAAGTCTGCCAGTGTCTCCATCGCCACCAGCGACGCTCCCACCATGATGGCAGGACGGGCCAGGGGCAAGCTGAGGCGACGAAAGCTCTGCCAGGGGGTGCAACCGAGCAATCGGCTGGAGTGGATCAGGCTGACTGACTGCTCCAGGAAGGAGGCGCGCGCCAGCAGATAGACATAGGGGAAGAGCACCAGCGCCAGCACCCAGGCGGCACCGCCCAGGGAGCGGATGGCCGGGAACCAGTAATCGGCCGGGCTCTGCCAGTCAAACAGGGATCTCAGCCCCGCCTGCAGCGGGCCCGAGTAGTCGAGCAGGTCGGTATAGACGTAAGCCACTATGTAGGAGGGCATGGCCATGGGCAGCATCAGCGCCCACTGCAGGGCGCGGCGCCCCGGCACCTGGCACATGGCGACCAGCCAGGCGGTGGGCACCCCGAACAGCAGGCTGAGCAGCACTACCCCCAGCACCAGCCCTGAGGTGTTGCCAAGGTAATCGAGCAGTACCGTATCGGCGAGGTGGCGAAACAGGTCTCCGTCTGCCGAGAAGGCAGAGAAGATGAGGGCAAGCACCGGTAAACCCAGCAGCAGGGCGGTGGCCCAGCTGCCGGCAATCCATCCAAAATTTTTCATGAGACCACAGCGATTGATGGGGCCTTAGGCCCCATCTGATTACAAGTCGAATTTCACTTCATCCAGCAGCTGCAAGGCGTCCTTGCGGTGCTTGGCATAGTCGCTGACCGGCATGGGGTCAGACTTGAAACTACCCCAGGACTTGACCATGGCGGAAGGCTCGACCCCGGCCTTGACCGGATACTCGGCATTCACGTCCGCATACATATGCTGGGCGGTATCGCCAGAGAGGAACTCCATCAGCTTCTGGGCGGCTTCCTTGTTCTTGGCGTACTTGGTCATGGCCACGCCGCTCACGTTGACGTGGGCACCGCGATCAGCCTGGTTCGGGAAGTTGATGTAAACCGCCTCGGCCCAGGATTTCTGCGCTGGATCTTTCAGCATGGCGCCCAGGTAATAGCTGTTGCCGAGGGAGACATCACAGATACCGTCCTTGATCGCCTTGACCTGATCCCGGTCGTTGCCTTGCGGCTTGCGCGCCAGGTTGGCCTTGACCCCTTCCAGCCAGGTCTTGGTGTCCGCCATGCCGTGATGGGCAATCATGGACGAAACCAGCGCCACATTGTACTCGTGCTTGCCGCTGCGGGTACAAATTTTTCCTTTGAATTCAGGCTTGACCAGATCTTCGTAGCGGATGGTGTCGAGCTTGCCGAGACGATCCTTGCTGGAGTAGATGGCGCGCACCCGGGTGGTCAGGGCGAACCACTTGTTGTCCGGATCGCGATAGATGGAGGGGATGTTCTCCTGCAGCGTCTTGCTGTCCACCGGCTGCACCAGATCCTTGTCCACCAGATCGGTCAGACGGCTGATGTCGACGGTCAGCATCAGATCCGCCGGGGAGAGCTTGCCTTCGCGCTCCAGGCGCTCGTTCAGCCCCTCTTTGGCAAACACCACGTTGACCTTGATCCCGGTCTCTTTCTCGAACTGCTGGATGATGGGCTTGATCAGCTCATCCTGCCGATTGGAGTAGACATTCACTTCAGCGGCGGCAAAGGCCGACTGGGCGATCAGCGAGGAGAACAGCAGCGCCAACATCTTCATTTTCATCATCCATTCCTTGTCTGTGCATAAAGTGATAACTATTTTCGTTTGCATTCTGCATGAATCAGGATGAGAGGATCAAGGCGGTTTGCAGAGGTAAGGCCACATATTTAATCGTCGCCAAAACAAAAAGACCGGATGGAATCCCACCCAGTCTCTCCATGATCACGCATTCTCTTTTGCTATCGGCCCGGCAGGGCCTGAGCGCTCAACCCGGTCGGCTCAGTGGCCGGGGCCCTGGCGCGGCATCACAGCGCCTCGTCGTCGCTCTCGCCAGTACGGATACGCACTGCCTGCAGCAGGTCATAGACGAAAATCTTGCCGTCCCCTATCTTGCCGGTATAAGCCGCCTTGCAGATGGCCTCGATCACCCCTTCCACGTTCTCGTCGGCGGTGGCGATCTCCAGCTTTACCTTCGGCAGGAAGTCGACCTGGTACTCGGCACCCCGGTATAATTCGGTGTGCCCCTTCTGGCGACCGAAGCCCTTGACCTCGGACACGGTCAGACCCTCGACCCCCAAGTTGGCGATGGCCTCGCGCACGTCGTCCAACTTGAAAGGTTTGATAATCGCAGTAATCAGCTTCATCTGGTTGCTCCCAATCCATGGTATGTCACGAATGGGTCATCAATTCTTGTGCCAAGTATTTTTATTGTTTATTTTCATAAAGATAGCCATTAACCCTTGAGCCGTTTCGGCCCAGGATCACCAAGGAAGCGCATCTCGCCCCATAATGAGGCACCAAGCTGCACCAGACTCCCTTGATGCACCAAATGAGAGCATCACCCCATGTTAGTCATCTCCAACAGCGTGATCATTCCCTGGCATGAGCTGCAGTTTCAGACCATGCGCGCCCAGGGTGCCGGGGGCCAGCACGTCAACAAGACGGACTCCGCCGTCTGGCTGCGCTTCGATTATCGCGACTCCCCCAGCCTGCCGGATCTCTACAAGGAGGGGCTGGAGAAACTCGCCGACAGCCGGGTTCACGATGGTTTCATCCAGATCAGGGTCGAGACCCACCGCAGCCAGGACATGAACCGCAAGGAGGCCATGAGCCGCCTGACCGAACTGCTGAAAAAGGCCGCCTGGCGCCCCAAGGCCCGCCATGCCACCAAGCCGACCCGCAGCTCCCAACGCAAGCGGGTCGACGCCAAGAAGCGCAAGGGCGAGATCAAGTCGGCCCGTGGCAAGCCCGGGATGGAGTGAGCCGTTCAGGCCGAGGAAGAGAGATTCATGAGATACAGCTTTTGTGACAGCGCCCAGGGCCCGCTGCTGGTCGCCATCGACCAGGATGGCCTGCGCTTCGTGGAGTTCGTGCGGGGGGAGCAGCCGGTGACCCCCAGGGCGCAGTGGCAGCGGGACGATGTGGCCCTGGCCCCCTACCTAGAGCAGTTCGAGGCCTACTTTGCCGGCCGGCTGCGGCGCTTCACGCTGCCGCTCGCCGCCAGAGGCACCCCCTTCCAGCAGTCGGTGTGGCGCGCCCTGTGCGACATCCCCTACGGCGAGACCGTCAGCTACCTCGAGATAGCCCAGGCCATCGGCAACCCCAAGGCGGTGCGGGCCGTCGGGGCGGCCAACGGCCGCAACCCGCTCAGCATCATAGTGCCCTGCCACAGGGTGATAGGCAGCAGCGGCGCGCTGACGGGGTACGCCGGCGGCATCCCCATCAAGCGCTGGCTGCTGGCGCTGGAGCAACAGACTGTCGACAACTTCACACTGACTCCCTGACCCCTGGTTAGCCGGCGGCATCCCGTTCACAACACTGGTTGCTGGCGCTGGAACAACAGACTGTCGACCACTTCACACTGACTCCCTGACCCCTGGTTAGCCGGCGGCATCCCGTTCACAACACTGGTTGCTGGCATTGGAGCAACAGACTGTCGACCACTTCACGCTGACTCCCTGACCCCTGGTTAGCCGGCGGCATCCCGTTCACAACACTGGTTGCTGGCGCTGGAACAACAGACTGTCGACCACTTCACGCTGACTCCCTGACCCTTGGTTAGCCGGCGGCATCCCGTTCACAACGCTGGTTGCTGGCACTGAATCTGGAGAACAGAGGCTTCGAGCTGACGCCGCCGGGCGTTTAGCAAAATGAACATAGTATGAAGAATCGCCTCAGAAGGGCTTCAGACTGGGAAAGGCATGATGCACTCACACTTGGATGGCACGGCTCATCCCTCATTCAAGTGGCACCCATGTGACGCTTCCAATCTGTCTTTTTCCCCGCGCCTCCTCTGAGGCGCTTTTTTTTTGCCCGACAACGGCCACAAGAAAGCCCGCCGAAGCGGGCTTTGATCTGAAGACGCTAGCCTCGAGGGCACTCAGAGGGCGAGGAACAGACCCGCGAGCGAGGCGCTCATCAGGTTTGCCAGCACCCCCGCCAGGATGGCGCGCATGCCGTAACGAGCGATGAAGGACTTGCGCTCCGGCACCATGGCCCCCAGGCCACCGATGAGGATCGCCATGGAGGAGATGTTGGCGAAACCGCACAGGGCGAAGGTAACTATGGCCTTGCTCGACTCGTCCAGCGTCTGATCCTGCACCAGGGCGATGAAGGCGACGAACTCGTTGATGACAATCTTGGTGCCGATAAGCGCCCCGGCCGCCTGGGCCTGATCCCAAGGCACGCCGATCAGCCAGGAGACGGGGGCGAACAGCCAGCCCAGGATGATCTGGAAGCTCAGATCCAGCCCCACCAGATCACCGGCCCAGCCCAGCAGGCCGTTGAGCATAGCAATCACGCCGACGAAGGCCAGCAGGGTCGCGCCCACCGCCACAGCGATATTGAGGCCGGACATGGCGCCATCGGCCGCCGCTTCGATCACGTTGGTGGCGCGGGGGATCTCCACGTCCTGATGGTGATCCACCTCATCGGCACCGGGCGGCACCAGGATCTTGGCCATGGCCAGACCGGCAGGCGCCGACATGAAGGCGGCGGCGATCAGGTATTTCAGTTCGACCCCTATGCTGGCATAGCCCACCAGGGTGCCACCGGCCACTGAGGCGAGACCGCAGCTCATCACCGCGAAGAACTGGGAGTCAGACATCTTGGAGAGGTAGGGCTTGACCACCAGAGGCGCCTCCACCATGCCGACGAAGATGTTGGCGGTGGCGGAGAGACTCTCGGCACGGCCGGTGCCCAGCAGCTTCTGCAGGCCGCCTCCCAGCAGGGCGATGACCCGCGGCATGATGCCGATGTGGTAGAGGATGGCGATCACCGCGGAGAAGAAGATGATGACCGGCAGCACGTTGAACGCGAAGATGAAGCCCAGCTTGAACTTGGCCAGGTCGCCGAACAGGAAGGCGATCCCCTCCTGACCGTAGCCGATCACGCTGCTGACGCTCTCGCTGACGCCGTTGAGCACGCTCTGACCGGCGGGCAGCCAGAGCACCAGGGCGGCGAAGAGGACTTGCAGGCAGAGGGCGAGACCCACTGTTCTCAACGGGATACGACGACGATTATCAGAACAGAGTGCGGCTAGTGCCAGGATACTCAAGATGCCGAGCAGGGCGATCATAGGGATTCCATCTAGTGGGACTGAAGATGGGCGCGGATTCTGCTCCCCTGCCCCCATCACTGCAAGCCCACCTGGTTACAACTCTGTTAGCAAAAACGTTTGCACGATATCGGTTGCGCCAACTGGCTGATTTGGCTCGTGTTTGGTATCAGGCGAAAGTCAGTGTTCTTGTATGGAAACGATTATTCCTCCACACCGGACAATCTGCCCCCAAGCCAGGGGGCCAGCCGCTGCGCCCAATAGGGCTCGGGGCCGAAGCTCTCCTTGAGGAAGTCGATGAAGAGGCGGATCTTGGGATCCAGGTGCTCGCGCCTGGCATAGACGGCGTGCACCGCCATCTTCTGGTTCGGGCGCCACTGGGGCAGCAGGGGAATGAGCTGACCGGATTGCAGCTCCTTGTCCAGCAGGTAGTTGGCAACATAGGCAATGCCGAGCCCGGCCAGGGCGGCGTCCCGCACCGCCTCCGCCAGATCCACCCTGTAGTTGCCGGCCACCTGCACCGTCTGGCGCTCCTTGCCCTGGCGAAACGACCACTCGTGGTAGCGCCGCTCCCGGCTCTGGTAGGTGATGCAGTTGTGCCTGGCCAGATCCCTGGGGTGCAGCGGGGTGCCGTGGCTCAGCAGATAGTCCGGCGAGGCCACCAGCACGAAGTGGATATCCGCCAGCCGCTGCCCCACCAGCGCCTCCGGCTTGTCCTCGTAGGTGGTGATCCAGAGATCCAGCCCCTCATCCACCAGGTTGGTGCGGTGATCGAATAGGGAGACTTCCAGCTCCAGATCGGGGTAGCGCGCCTGGAATGCCTTGAGCCGCGGGATCACGTGCAAGCGGCCGAAGGACTGGCCCACTCCCAGGTGCAGCACGCCGCTCACCTTGCCGCGCCGCTCCGCCACCATGGAGTCCGCCTCCAGGGCCACCGCCACCAGGGCGCGGCAGTGACGGGCATACTCCTGACCGAGTTCGGTCAGGGAGAAGCGGCGGGTGGTGCGTTGCACCAGTTGGGCCCCGAGCTCTGTCTCAAGCTGGGCCAGCTGCTTGCTGATGTGGGACTTGGATACCCCGAGCCGCCGCGCGGCGGCAGAGATGCCCTGCTCGCGGACCAGGGCATCGAAGATCACCATTTGGGGAAGACGTTGCAGCACGGGATAACCAGAGTGAGTGGCGGGCCCCCATTATTCCAGAGCCGCCCGCCAGGGGGTAGGGTCAGCGTCCCAGCGCCTGGATCAACTGCTCCTTGAGGGGATCATCGGCCGGATTCTGGTTGGCGCCATAACTCGCAATCAGCTTGCCATCGCGGCCCACCAGGTATTTGTGGAAGTTCCAGTTGGGCGCATCCCCATCGGCGGCGGCCGCCAGTCCCTTGAACAGGGGCACCGCATCGGCGCCACGCACCGAGACCCGGTTGAACATGGGGAAGGTCACACCGTAATCCCGGCGGCACACCTCGGCGGTCTTGTTCTCGTTGCCCGCCTCCTGCCAGAAGTCGTTGGAGGGGAACCCCAGCACCATCAAGCCCTTGTCCTTGTAGCTCTGATAGAGCACCTCCAGATCCCGGAACTGGCCGCTGTAGCCACAATAAGAGGCGGTATTGACCACCAGCACCACCTTGCCCTCGGTCAGCTGGCAGAGGTTGTGACGCTGGGTATTGTTGAGCTCCCGCATCTCCACATTGAAGTAGTCGGGACAGGCGGCAGATGCCGCGCCAGATCCGAGCAACAGCAGCAGGGTGAACCATTTCATTGACGTGACTCCTCGGGTTTTCTCCATCATACGCGAGATCCCCGAACAAGGTTCAGGGATCAGTGCAGCGGGATCCCGGTCAACCAGCCGTGGCCCCAGAAAATGAGCAGGGCCGTGAGCGCCAGACCGGCGCCCACGCTGATCCCCGTCCCCTGCCAGGTGGCCGCCGGCCTCGGCTTGGTGCGCCAGTCCCGCACCGATATCCAGACGATGCTGACCAGCGCCCAGGCGCCCAAGCCCCCGAACAGCACCAGGGAGCGTGCCTCGCTGTTGACCGCCAGATGGGCGCAGGCCCAGAGCAGGGTGCCGAGCAGTTGGGGGTGTACCAGCCAACGGCGCAGGTGGTTGGCCCCCTGGCCGGCGCACAGCAGGATCAGCGCAACCGGCATAACCGCCATCACCAGCATGGGCCCCCAGGCGGGCGGGAAGTAGAGCGGCATGGGGCTGGCGCTGCGCCAGCCGGCGAGAATGCAGCCGATGGCGACGAACACCAGCAGCGAGAAGAGTCCCTTGTAACGGTTCTCCCCCAGCCGATCGCGCAAGCGGGCACGGTGCGCCGCGGCGAAGCAGGGATAGAGATGGATAAGGGTAAATAGCAGTACCCCCAGGGTCAGCAAGATCATGGGTTGCTCCTTGCACGTTGCCCCTCAGTATGGGGGGGATCACTATGCCGCAAAGGCCACTGGCAGAATACAAAAACCATATAAAAGACAGCAGGATAATAAAAAAGCCGATCCTGGGATCGGCAAGGTGCGTCAGAGGGTCCGCCCTCAGGCGAGCAACCACATCCGCTACACGGGGCTGGGTGTGGCCGGTGACGGGCACCGGCCAGAAGAGGGTTAACGACGCAGCAGGTAGAGGGCGGCGACGTTGCGGGCCGTGAGCTGCAGGTTGGTGGTGGCGGTTGCGATCGCCTCCGGCAGGGACATGGCCCGGTTGACCACGGCGAACACGGCGTCGATGCCATGGTCATGGACCACGCCGCAATCGTCGGTGAGGCAGCCAGCGATACCGATCACCGGCTTGCCAAACTGCTTGGCGCAGCGTGCGACACCGATTGGCGTCTTGCCGTGAATGGTCTGGCTGTCGATGCGCCCTTCCCCTGTGATGACGAGATCCGCGTCGGCTACTTCATCGGCCAGCTTCAAGGCTTCGATCACTATCTGGATGCCGGGCTTGAGCTCGGCCCCGAGCAGGCCCACCAGGGCAGCGCCCATGCCACCGGCAGCGCCCGCCCCCGGCAGTTCCTTCACCTGCTTGCCGAGGGCCTGCTCGATGCAGTCGGCGTAGTGGGCCAGATTGGCGTCCAGCTGCTGCACCATCTCGGGGGTCGCCCCCTTCTGCGGGCCGAACATCGCAGAGGCGCCTTTCGGGCCGCACAGCGGGTTGTTCACATCGCAGGCCACCTCGATGACCAGCTCGCCCAGGCGGGGATCCAGCCCGCTCAGATCTATGGTGGCAAGCTCGGCGAGACCTGCGCCACCCAGGGCTATGGGGGTGCCATCTTCTTTCAAGAGCTTGCCGCCGAGCGCCTGGATCATGCCGGCACCGCCGTCGTTGGTGGCACTGCCACCGATGCCGAGGATGAGATGAGTGACCCCCATTTCCAGCGCGGCCAGGATCAGCTCACCTGTCCCCAGGCTGGAGGTGAGCAGCGGGTTGCGCTGCTCCGGTGCCACCAGATGGATACCTGAGGCCGCCGCCATCTCGATGACGGCACGCTTGCCATCACCCAGCAGACCGACGAAACCCTGCACCTTGTTGCCAAGGGGCGCGGTCACCTCGACCGGCAGTATGTGACCACCGGTGGCATCCACCAGGGACTGCACTGTGCCCTCGCCGCCATCGGCCATGGGTAATTTGACATAGGTGGCATCCGGCAGCACCAGCTTGAAACCGGCCTCGATGGCATCGGCCACCGCCATGGCGCTCAGACTCTCCTTGAATGAATCGGGGGCAATAACAATTTTCATATCAATTCCTTAGGCGAGGCCAAACACGCCAAACATCAGGGTGGAGACAGTTGCAATGGTCAGACCGACCGCAGTTTCGTACGGAATGAGCTTGAGGCGCTCACCCACCCCCATGTGGACGCTGCCACCGGTGGCATGGAAGAAGGAGCCGTGGGGCATGTGGTCAAATACGGTGGCTCCGGCATGGATCATGGCGGCCCCCGCCAGACTGCTGATACCCAGCTCGATCAGGGTGGAGCTGAACACGTTGGAGGCCACCACGGTGCCTGCCGTGGTCGAGGCGGTCGCCAGCGACATCAGGGCGCCCGAGATGGGGGCCAGCAGGTAGGAAGGCAGACCTGAGGCGGTCAGGCCGCTGATCAGCACATCCTTCAGACCCGAGTTGGCGATGATGCCCGCCAGGGTACCCGTCCCCAGCAGCATGATGGCCACCGGCGCCATGCGGGCCAGACCCGAGACGGCAAACTGGTTCACCTTGCTGAACTTGCCCATCATCAGGGCGCCGACCAGGCCGCCGAGGGGCAGGGCGATGAGGGGATCCACGACTATACCGGCCACCGGGCGCAGGGCCAGCAGCAGTATGGCGACCAGGGGGGCGCTGATGGCGGCGAAGAAGCCGGGCAGCTTGCCACCGTCAAAGTTCACCACCTCGTCGGCCGCGACCTTGCTGCCCCGATTATTGAGGCGCTTGGCCAGCCAGTAGGCCATCACCAGACCGAACAGGCCCGGGATGATACCAGCCGCCATCACTGAGGTGAGGGGCAGATGGAAGGCGTCTGACGCGGCTATGGCATTCGGGTTGGGGGACATGACGTTGCCCGCCTTGCCGCCCCCTATCATGGCCAGCAGTATGGCGGCCTTGGAGAGATCGGCGCGACGGGCGATGGCGAGCGCTATGGGGGCGACAGTGATAACGGCCACGTCCACGAAGACGCCGACCGCGGTCAGGATCAGGGTGGCCAGCGCCAGCGCCAGCAGGGCACGGGTCTCGCCGAGCTTGCGGACTATGGTCTCGGCGATGGTGGTGGCGGCCCCCGATTCGATCAAGACGCCTGCCAGCACACCGGCCGCCAGGATCCGCATCACGGCCGTGGTGATCCCCTGGGCGCCGCCGATCATCAGGGCGACGGTCTGGGTCAGGTCGGCGCCGCCGATCAGGCCACCGGCCAGGGCACCGACTATCATGCCGTAGGCGGGCGGCACCTTCTTCAGAATGAGGAAGATGGCGATGGAGAGCGCAGCGAGAGCACCGAGCGCGGATACAGGGATCATGACGGGCACCTTGAGTGGAAGTAAGTGGCGGCCATTATGGTGATCCCCGCCCGGAATGCTTTGGCGGAAAAGCCAAAGCTTGTGCTTCAGTAGCCTTCTATTTTGTTCATATGAACAAATCAGCCGTCGAGATTGAGCCCGAGATAGAGCAGGAACTTGTCATCTAACTTGTTGAAACTTAAGCCCGTTATCTGCTCTATCCGGGTCAGGCGATAGCGCAGGGTGTTGGGGTGGATGAACAGCGTTTCGGCACAGGGATGCAGATCACAATCCTGCAAGAAATATTGGCGCAGTGTCTTTTGCAGCGTTCCCTTTGCATCCTCCTTTGCCAGCTTGAGCAGGGGAGCCCGCAGCTGATCCGCCTGCCAGGAGTCCGCCAGGCTGCCGAGCAGCACCGGCAGGCGGTAATCCTCGAAGAAGTAGACCTGCTTGCGCGGCGCCTGGCTCATGCCGCGGCGCAGGGTGTCGCGGGCTGTCTGGTAGGAGCGCGCCAATCCGCCCGTCCCGCCGAAGTAATCACCCACCCCGATGCGCACCTTGAAATGGGGAATGCGGGCCAGCAGCTGCTTGATGCGGCTGCGCTCCTGCGCCGATTGCCAGATGCCGTCGCTGAGCTGGGCCGGCTTGAGCACCACTATCTCGTCCAGGCCGTTGATGGCCACCAGATTGTCCCGCTCCGGATTCTCCAGCAAGTGCACCAGCTCCCGCAGCCGGGCGGGATCGGCCTCCTCCAGCGCCAGCACGGCGACGACGCGAGGCTGGGCCAGATCGAGATCGAGGAAGCGGGCCGCCTGCTGCAGCTGATCGGCCCGTCCCTCGCCGCGGATGAGCTGCAGCACCAGCTCCTCCTTGTGGCGCTTGTCCCACTGCAACTGCTCGGTGAGCGCCGCCTGCTCCAGGATCAGCTCGGCTGTCATCCGCACCAGCTCGGCGTAAGCACGCACTTCCTCCGGATCCCCCGAGATGCCGATGACCCCGAGCAGCTCCCCCTGATAGGCGATGGGCAGGTTGATGCCGGGCCTCACCCCCTTGAGCTGCTGGGCGGTCGCTTCGCTGATCTCCACCACCCGATTCTCGGTCAGCGCCAGCACGGCCCCCTCGTGACGTTGATGGAGCCGCTCCGGGTTGCCGGAGGCTATGATAAGGCCGCGTTCGTCCATCACGTTGACCGAGAACGACAGTATCTTCATCGCCCGGCTCACTATCTGACGGGCAAGGGTGTCATTGAGCTGCATAACATCTCCGGATAGATAGCAGAGGGTTGCCGGAGGCGATGATTAGACGATGCTCGTCCATCACCTTGACCGAGAACGACAATATCTTCATCGCCCGGCTCACTATCTGACGGGCAAGGGTGTCATTGAGCTGCATTGCCTCTCCATACCATTCGTTGACAGGGCCCCCGGGTGGCCTGGATCGGGGGGACAGACCCGTTAAAGATCCCACATCATCAAGACAAGCGCGGGGGGGATCGCTAGAATAGGCCACTTTACGCTATCTGTGCCCCACCCTGGATCATGGATCCGGCGTCACGCCGCTCCGTGTTGTGGTGGCTCCACCCTTCCGATAGGGACTCCGCTATGGACTATGAATTTCGCCGCGACCCGTTCGGTGGCTATCGCGCCCGGTTCTCCATGGGCCATGAGGCCATAGGTCAGTGGCTGATCGATGAAGTTGGCAAGGATGAGGAGACCCTCGACGAGCTCTTCTCCATCATCGACCAGCTCTCCAATCGAACCCGCACGGAGTACAGGCGTCACGGCGGTGACTATTCGCTGCTGCTCACCCCTGAGGAGGCCGAGGTGAAAGCCAACGTCCTCAATATCGAGCTGGATGAGGATCTCGACGATCTCGCCTACTACGATGATGAGCAGCTGGCCATGTGCGGACTGGAAGACTTTGCCCAGGTGCTCGGCTCCTGGCGCGCCTTTATCCGCAACGAGGATATGGGCTGAATACCCACATTTCGGGCGAGCATGCCCCTTGCAACCCAACAGGATTGACTATGTCCATTTACGATTTTGATGACGAACTGCCGGAAGACGAAGAACAGGAATCCAGCCAGAAAGCCGCCGTGCCTGCCAAGAAGAAGGGCAAGCAGGTGATGAATACCCAGGTCAACCTGAGCCCGCGCGATGCCAGCCGCCTGAACGGCTTGCACGTCGAAGCCATCACCACCCTGGACGACGTCAGCCTGCCGAAGAACGTCATCTTCAAGGCCGGCCTCATCGCCCTGGGCGAGCTGGAAGCGACCAAGCGCGCCGACATCATAGCCCGCGTCATCGCCGAATCCGGCCGTTAATCTGGCTTGGGCCCCTTGATCCGGGCCACCATCTATCCCAAAGCCGGAGCCTTTGCTCCGGCTTTTTTATTGTCCAGACCGGCCAGAACCATCGGCAAGAAGGAGCACGCCAGGGCTCCGACCAGTCCATTGCGCCTTGTGCGAGAGACAGAGGCTGGTTAAGGTGCGCCCCTTGGAACCCAAAAGGAGACTCAATGTTACCACTCCCTGACACCCTCATCTGGCTCGCTCTGGGACTGGCCGTACTGCTCTGCCTGGCCCGCCAGCAGAGGAGCGGTCTGATCCTGCTGGGGGTCGCCCTGCTGACCGCCCTCTGGCTGGAACGACTCAGCCCCGTCGCCGCGCTGGTCAGCCTCGCCGGTCTCTTGCTGGCCTGGCGCACGCCCCGCCTGCCCCAACCCTGGCGTGGCGTCGCACTGACGCTGGTGCTGCTGTGGGCCATGGCCCTGACGCTGCACCTGGTGCCGGGCTTTGACAACCTCAAGGTGCTGGATCGGGTACAGGCCGGCCCCGCCAGCGTCCCCTTCACCCTCTACCTCAATCTGGACAAGCCGCTCATCTTCTTCGGCCTGCTGCTGGCCTGGCCCGCCCTGCTCGGCCCGGGCGGCACTATGCGCTGGCGACCGCTGGCCCTGCTCATACTGCCGCTGGCGGCCCTGCTGATCACCGCCTGGCAACTGGGGGCACTCAAGCCCGACGTGGGGCTGCCCCACTGGTGGTGGCTGTTCGCGTTCAACAACCTGGTGTTCACCTGCGTGGCGGAAGAGGCGCTGTTTCGCGGCCTCATCCAGCAAGGGGCGGCGAGTCACAGCAAGCCCTGGCTCGGTCTCTTGATTGCCAGCCTGCTGTTCGGAGCCGCGCACCTGGCCGGTGGTCCGCTGCTGGTGCTGTTTGCCGCCCTGGCGGGAGCCTGCTACGGCCTGGCATTCCAGCTCAGCGGCCGCCTGAGCGTCGCCATACTGCTGCACTTCCTGTTCAACTTCGCCCACCTGGCCCTGTTCACCTACCCGCTGGCCAGCCGCTAGATACGGAGGCAGGCTCTCGCCGGATAAAAAAATGCCCCGAACCTGTGGGTTCGGGGCATTTTCATCGTATCCGGAAGCTAGTCGACGTAGAAGGTCTGCTGGAAGGTCAGCGTCTGCTGCTGCCCCTCCCCCATGATCTTCAGGGTGAACTGGTAGGTGTCCTCGTTCCGGTAGGGCAGCACCGCCAGGTAGTAAATGGAATCCCCCTCCTTCACCTCCTGGAAGCTCAGGATACGTATGGTGCCGGTGAGGTTCTTGGCCTCGCCGCTGATGCCCACCGCCTGAGCCACCCCTTGCTTGTTCTGCACCGCAATGTTGACGATGCCGTTGTAGCGGCTGCGCTCCAGGCCATAGGCCTTGGCCACCTCAGGGGTGAGGAAGCTGGAGTTGAAGGCGCTGTAGTGCACCTGCCAGGGGCCCAGCTCCTTCATCTGCTCGGCCCGCACCGGCAGCGTCATCAAGAGCGCCAGCAGGCAGCTCATCCAGACTGTTTTCATGATGTTATCCTTCTCCTGTTCCACTCTCCAGCAGGGCGGCGATCTCGGCGGGGATCTGCCTCGGTGCCTCTATGGCGACCGTCTTGTGCCGTCCCAGCTCCCCCCGCACTATGCGGACCTGCCCCTTGGCCACCTTGCACTGCTTGGCCAGATACTTGATCAGATGGCTGTTCGCCTGACCATCCACCGGCGGCGCCGTGATGGCCACTTTCAGCTCGTCCCCGTGCAAGCCGACGATCTGATCCCGGCTCGCCTTGGGCTGGATCATCAGGTGCAGTATCAGCGCGTCCCCTTCCAGCAGGACGGCTGGCATCAGATCATCCACCACAGCTGACCGAACAGATCCCCCAACAGATAGTTTATGGCCTGCAGCGCGATGAAGGCGACCAGCACGGAGAGATCCAGGCCACCCAGCGCCGGCAGTATGCGGCGGATAGGTGCCAGGAAGGGTTCGGTCAGCTGATGCATCACGTACTCGATGGGGTTGCGGCCCTGGCTGACCCAGCTCAGGATGGCGCGGATCAGCAGCACCCAGAAGATCATGGAGCCTGTCTTCTTCAGAATGGTAAGCACGGCAAACAGGCTGAGGGTCAGCCAGTCGGTCAGCAGCACGTTCATGCTCTTGAGCAGCGCCAGCTTGGCGAAGGCGATGATGAGCGCCAGCAGTACCGAGGCCATGTCCAGCCCGCCGAAGCCGGGGATGATGCGGCGCAGCGGGATCACCAGGGGGTTGGTCACCTTGACCACCATCTGGCTCATGGGGTTGTAGAAATCGGCGCGGGCCCACTGCAACCAGACTCGCAGCAGCACCACCATGAGGTAGAGATCAAAAATCGTGTTAATCAAAAAGTAAGCCGTGTTCATCCGGGCTCCTTGCTAAAAAAGGTTCAGAAAAGGGTTTCCATCTCGGCAGCCCGGGTGACGGCCGCCTGCATGGCACGAGCGGTCAGTGGCTTCAGCCCCTGCTCCTGGAATGTCTTGACGGCCTCGGCCGTGGTGCCGCCCTTGCTGGTGACCTGCTCGCGCAGGGCCTGCAGGGAGAGCTCGGGGTTCTGCTCCACCATGGCGGCGGCGCCAAGGGCGGTCTGCTGCACCAGCAGACGGGCCTGCTCGGGAGTGAAGCCCATGGCTTCCGCCTCCTCGGCAATCCCCTGCATGAACAGGAAGAAATAGGCCGGGGCACTGCCCGCAGCGGCGATGACGCCGTTGATGCCGCTCTCCTGCGCGACCCAGAGGGTCTTGCCGACGGCCTGCATCATCTGCTCGGCGAAGTCGCGATCCGCCTGCGCTATGCCGGTCGGGGCATAGAGGCCCGTCATCCCCAATCCCAGCAGGGAAGGAGTATTGGGCATGGTGCGGATGATGCGGGCATGTCCCCCCGCCATCTCCTGCAACCGCTCGACCTTGATACCGGCGGCGATGGAGACGAGCAGCTTGCCTTCGAGGGAGCCCAGCTCGGCCACCAGTGCCTCCAGCATGGCCGCCATCAGCTGGGGTTTGACCGCCAGCACTATGACCTCGGCCTCACGGGCCGCCTCGGCGTTGTTCTGGGTGATGCGGATGCCGAACTGGTCAGCCAGCTCGTCCAGCTTGGGCCGGCTGGGGTTGGCGGCGGTGATCCGCTCGGCCGGATAACCGGCCTGGATCAGACCGGCAATGATGCTGCGGCTCATGTTTCCCGCCCCGATGAAGGCGAGGGTTCTATGTTGCATCAAACACTCCTGTTATTGGCTGCCAACACGGCGGTTCACCTGCGCCGACGAAGGCGAAGGCAGGTTGCACCCCGTGCTTCTGTTTATGAGTAATCGCGGGCACCGAAGATGGCGGTGCCGACCCGGACCATGGTGCTGCCATGGGCGACGGCGGCCTCGAGATCCTCGGTCATGCCCATCGAAAGGGTGTCGACGCTCGGGTATTGTTGCGCAAGCTCGGTGAACAGAGCCTGCATGCGCCGCATCTGCGCGGCCAGAACCGCCTCGTCGCTGGTGTGCTCCGGGATCGCCATCAGGCCACGCAGCACCAGTCGCTCGCTCTGGTCAACCAGGGCGGCCAGCCGGAAAATCTCTTGCTCCGACGTACCGGATTTGCTGCTCTCTCCGCTAATATTGATTTGCAGACAGACATTTAGCGGTGCCAACCCTACTGGACGCTGGTTGTTGAGGCGCTCGATGAGTTTGTCACGATCGACGCTTTGCACCCAATCGAATCGCTCCGCCACCTGCCTGGATTTGTTCGATTGCAGCGGGCCGATAAAGTGCCACTCTATGTCTTGGCAGGCCGCCTGCTCACGCAGGGTATCTATCTTGAGCGCGGCCTCCTGGGCATAGGATTCGCCAAAGCGGCGCTGACCGGCGGCATAGGCGGCCTGGATGTCTTCAAGCGGCTTGGTCTTGCTGACCGCAAGCAGCTGGATATGATCGGCGCCACGGCCAACGCGCCTGGCGGCCTGTACAATACGTTCCTTTACCTGAAGCAGGTGCTGGGCAATCTGGCTCATATTTCGTTCGTGATCTTGTGATGGGAGAATAACAAATCTATGGATATCACAGAGTTATTGGCTTTCAGTGTAAAGCATAAGGCCTCGGATCTACACCTCTCGGCCGGGGTTCCCCCGATGATCAGGGTTGATGGGGAGGTTCGCAAGATCAATTTGCCCGCCCTGGATCACCGTGAAGTGCACGCCCTCATCTACGACATCATGAACGACCACCAGCGCAAGGAGCTGGAGGAGAATTTCGAGGTGGACTTCTCCTTCGAGGTGCCCGGCATGGCGCGCTTCCGGGTCAACGCCTTCCAGCAGTCGCGGGGCTCTGGCGCCGTGTTTCGTACCATACCGAGCACAGTCCTGACCCTGGAAGATCTGGGGGCGCCGGAGATGTTTCGCAAGATAGCGGAGTTTCCCCGCGGCCTGGTGCTGGTCACGGGCCCGACCGGTTCGGGCAAGTCCACCACGCTCGCGGCCATGGTCGATTACATCAACGACAACTTCCACCACCACATCCTCACCATCGAGGATCCCATCGAGTTCGTGCACGAGAACAAGCGCTGCCTGGTCAACCAGCGCGAGGTGCATCGCGATACCAAGAGTTTCGCCAACGCCCTGCGCTCGGCCCTGCGTGAAGATCCGGACATCATTCTGGTGGGGGAAATGCGCGATCTGGAGACCATACGCCTGGCCATGACGGCGGCGGAGACGGGCCATCTGGTGTTCGGCACCCTGCACACCTCGTCGGCGGCCAAGACCATAGACAGGATCATCGACGTCTTCCCCGGCTCGGAGAAGGACATGGTGAGATCCATGCTCTCCGAGTCCCTGCGGGCTGTCATCTCCCAGACCCTGCTCAAGCGGATCGGCGGCGGCCGGGTGGCGGCCCACGAGATCATGCTGGGGATCCCGGCGGTGCGAAACCTGATCCGGGAAGACAAGGTCGCCCAGCTCTACTCCATCATCCAGACCGGGATGACCCACGGCATGCAGACCATGGATCAGAGCCTCAAGCAGCTGGTCAACCGGGGCGTCGTTGCCGCCCTCGATGCCAAGGCCAAGGCGGCCGATCCCAACAGCATTTAAGACGCTTCCACACCCAAGGAGTCGCTATGAACATGGATGTTCTGCTCGCTGCACTGGTTGAACAAAAGGGCTCGGATCTCTTCATCACGGTCGATGCCCCTCCCACCCTCAAGGTCAACGGGCGTCTGGCGCCACTCGGGGGGAGCCCGCTGGACAAGCAGGCGGCACTGGCGCTGGTCAGGGAGAGCCTGGATGAGGCGCACTTCGAGCGCTACCTGCACACCCGGGAGGCCAACTACGCCATTCACCGCGAGGGGCTGGGGCGATTTCGGGTCAGCGCCTTCTGGCAGCAGGATCTGCCTGGCATGGTGCTGCGCCGCATCGAGACCCGCATTCCCACCTTCGAGGAACTGACGCTGCCCCTCATACTGCAGGAGGTCGCCATGGCCAAGCGCGGCCTGGTGCTGTTCGTCGGCGCCACCGGGGCCGGCAAGTCCACCACCCAGGCGGCCATGATAGGCTACCGCAACCAGCACGGCGACGGCCACATACTGACGGTGGAGGATCCGGTGGAGTTCGTCCACCAGCATGGGCGCTGCCTGGTGACCCAGCGGGAGGTGGGGATCGATACCGAGTCCTTCAACGTGGCCCTCAAGAACTCCATGCGCCAGGCGCCGGACGTCATCCTCATCGGCGAGATCCGCACCCAGGAGACCATGGAGCTGGCCATCCAGTTTGCCGAGACGGGCCACCTCTGTCTCGCCACCCTGCACGCCAACAATGCCAACCAGGCGCTGGATCGCATCCTCCATCTGGTGCCGCAGGAGAAGCATCGCCAGTTCCTGTTCGATCTCTCTTTCAACTTGCGCGCCATAGTCGCACAGCAACTGCTGCCCTCCCTTCACGGGCAGCGCCGTGTCGCCGCCTTCGAGATACTGCTCAACACCCCGCTCATCACCGACATAGTCCGCAAGGGAGAGGTGCACAGGCTCAAGGAGGTGATGACCAAATCCGGCGAACTCGGCATGCAGACCTTCGATCAGGCGCTGTTCGCCCTGTTCTGCGCCGGCCAAATTGGCTACAGTGAGGCCCTTGCCCATGCCGACTCCGCCAACGACCTGCGACTGCTGATCAAGCTGTCGGGTCGCGAGCAGCTGGGTGCAGGCACACTCGACAACGTGACCCTGGATGAATGAGGGGCGTGTGTCACCGCTAGTAAAGGACAGTTATGCTGATTGTGGTTTCCCCGGCCAAGACGCTGGATTACGAGTCGCCGCTGGTGACCTCCCGTTTCACCCTGCCCGAGCTGCTGGATCACTCCGCCCGGCTGATCCACAGGGCCAGGCAGCTGGCACCGGATCAGATCGCCAGCCTGATGAAGATCAGCGACAAGCTGGCGGGACTCAACGCCGCCCGTTTTGCCCAGTGGCAGCCGGATTTCACCCCGAGCAATGCCCGCCAGGCGCTGCTGGCCTTCAAGGGTGACGTCTACACCGGTCTGGCCGTTGAGGATTTCAGCGAGGCCGACCTCGACTTTGCCCAGGCGCACCTGCGCATGCTGTCCGGCCTCTACGGGGTGTTGCGACCGCTGGATCTGATGATGCCCTACCGGCTGGAGATGGGGATCCGCCTCGACAACGAGCGCGGCAAGGATCTCTATCAGTTCTGGGGTGACATCATCACAGAGCACCTGAACAAGGTGCTGGCCGCACAGGGCAGCGAGGTGCTGATCAATCTGGCGTCTGACGAATACTTCAAGTCGGTTCGCCCGGGCGCCCTGAAGGGCCGCATAGTGACTCCGGTGTTCAAGGACGAGAAGAATGGCCAGTTCAAGATCATCAGCTTCTACGCCAAGAAGGCCCGCGGCATGATGGCCCGCCACATCATCAAGCACAGGCTGACCGAGGTGACCCAGCTGACCGGGTTCAATGAGGCTGGCTACTATTTCGTGCCAGAAGAATCCGACGATCGCACCCTGATGTTCAAGCGCGCTGAAAATTAATTACAAATGGAGGGAACCAAGTTCGGGATCCCCGGGTCTGAACCTATGAATCCTCTGTTGTAAGCACTTTTTGTTGGCCGACGTTCATGCGTCGGCTTTTTTCTGCGCGCTTATCTCCACGGGCCCGGGTGACAGGCAGCAAAACGGCCATCCGAGGATGGCCGTTGCAGCGTCAATGGGGCATTACTTCTTTTTCTTCTTGGCGCTCTTTTTCTTGCCATCCTTCGGCTTTTTCTTCTTCACCGGCACCCGCGCCTCCTTGTGCCTGGGGCGCAGCTCATCGATCACCCGGCGCTTGAGGCGCTCCTCGGTGTAGCGCTCTATCTTGGCGACCATGGCCATGTCGTGGGCTTCTACCAGGCTGATGGCGCAGCCACGGTTGCCGGCGCGACCGGTACGGCCGATACGGTGGACGTAGACGTCGGTGCCGTAGGGCATGTCGTAGTTGATGACGTGGCTGACGTTGGGCAGGTCGATGCCCCGGGCGGCTACATCGGTGGCGATGAGGAAGGGCACCTCCCCTTCATGGAACTTGCGGATCGACTCGACTCGCTTGCTCTGCTCCATCTCGCCACGGATCCAGGCACAGGAGACACCGGCAGCCTGCAACTGGCCGGAGAGCTCCGCCAGCCGCTCGCGGGTCTTGACGAAGACGATGGCCTTCTGGGTCTGGGGATCCTTCAGAATGTGGATCAGCAGCGCCAGCTTGTGGGCGGCGTCATCGGCCAGGTGCACCCACTGGGTGATGGGGCGGCGCTCGCTGCGGGGCGGCTCGGCATGCAGCTCCACCGGATCTTTGAGGATCTCGCTCGCGAACTTCTCGAGACCGGCCCCTTCCAGGGTGGCGGAGAACAACATGGTGTGCTTGCGGTAGCGCGCCTCGGCCACGATCCGGTTCACATCCTTGATGAAGCCCATGTCCAGCATGCGGTCCGCTTCATCCAGCACCAGCACCTCGATGTCGTGGCTCTCGAACTCTTCCTTTTCTATGTACTCCAGCAGGCGACCCGGGGTGGCCACGACTATGTCGGTGGTCTTGGTCAGGGCAGGCAGCTGCTCTTCATGGCTGACGCCGCCGATGATGGTCTCGATGCTGAGGTGGGTATGCACCGCCAGCGCCCTGGCATGGGCACTGACCTGCAGCGCCAGCTCGCGGGTCGGAGTCAGGATCAGCATGCGGCACGGGCCCGGCTTGCGACGCGGGAAGTCCAGCAGGTGCTGCATGGCGGGCAGCAGGAAGGCGGCTGTCTTGCCGGTACCGGTCGGAGCTGATGCCAAAATATCGCGGCCGTCCAGGGCTGGCTCCAGCACCATCTGCTGAATGGTGGTGGGGCGGGTGAAACCCATCTCGGCCAAGGCCCGGTTGAGGGCTGGATTCAGGTCGAAATCATCAAAGGACTGGCTCATGGCAATACTCGGTCATTAAGGAAGCGGCAGATTATAGGCGATTATGCCGCCGGCTCCTATGGCGACTGTGGCTTAGCCGCTATAATCGCCGACCATTTTCGCCATGGCAGACGAGCAACGAGGGTCAGATGGGGCGTAGCAGCGGTTTTACCTTCAAACAATTTCACATCGACCATGACCGCTGTGCCATGAAGGTGGGCACCGACGGCATACTGCTGGGAGCCTGGGCGCCAGTCGAACAGGCGCACCGGGTGCTCGATATCGGCACCGGCAGCGGCCTGATCGCCCTGATGCTGGCACAGCGCAGCACGAACGACTGCCGGATCGACGGGGTGGAGCTGGATAAGGATGCAGCGGGCCAGGCCAGGGATAACGTGGCGGCCTCCCCCTGGACCACCCGGGTCAGCATCATAGAGAGCGCCATTCAGGATTATCAGGCGCCCCCTTACGATCTCATCGTCTCCAACCCTCCCTATTTCGTGGCAGGTCAGGTATTTAGCGATCCGGCCAGGGCGCTAGCCCGTCACACTGGCGCGCTCGATCCCCATGCGCTGCTGGCGGCAAGCCGTCGCCTGCTGAGTCAGAATGGACGGCTGGCGCTGGTGCTGCCCACCGCCATGGCAGATGAAATTTTATGCATCTCGGCAGATTATGATCTGTACAGTCTTTGTTATACAGCTGTTATCACCAGGGAGGGGAAAGAGGCAAATCGCGTTTTATTGCTACTTGGCAGAGGATTAAGCAGGTGTGAGCAGGGTGAAATTGTGATCCATTCTACTGCCGGAGGCTATTCCGACAGATACATCCAACTAACCCACCCCTTCTATTTGAAGATGTAAATTTCGCCTTGAACTATTTTTTCACATCATTATGCTGACTAGCAAACGAGCGCCCGCTCAAGACCAGCTCAAACCACTGGTGGCGATGAAAAAAGCAGCGGGGCTCCTTTTTTTTACCCCTGAACAACGCCGGTCACTGACCAATAAAAAACTATAACAAGCAATAGTTTACAAGACAGACGAGGTTGAACTTGACGAAATCACTCACATTGTCCGATGTACTCGGATTGGGCTTCATGACCTTCGCCTTCTATCTGGGCGCAGGCAACATCATCTTCCCGCCCCTGGCCGGTTACATGGCGGGTGAGCACCTCTCTCTGGCCATGCTGGGCTTCCTGGTGACCGCCGTGGGCCTGCCCCTCATCACCATTCTCGCCGTCGCCAAGGCCGGCAACGGCTGGGCCGGCATGACCAAGTTGCTGCCCACAGGCGTTGCCACCGCGCTGGCCGTCGCCATCTACATCATCATAGGCCCGGCCTTCGCCGCTCCCCGTACCGGCCTGGTTGCCTACGAGATGGGTCTCAAGCCCTTCCTCGGCGACATGGGTCAATCCGGTCTGGCCGCCTACACCGTGGTCTTCTTCGGTATCGCCATCCTGGTCTCCCTCAATCAGGGCAAGCTGATGGATGCCATCGGCAAATACCTGACCCCCGTGCTGATGCTGCTGCTGCTGACCCTGGCCGTCGGCGTCTTCGTCGCCCCCCAGGGCACCATGCCCGCCGCGTCCGGCGACTATCAGCACAGCCCCCTGGTGAAAGGGATCCTGGAAGGCTACAACACCATGGATACCCTGGCGTCTCTGATGTTCGGCGCCCTGATCGTCGATCTGCTGCGCAAGAAAGGCATTCACGACTATCAGAGCCAGTTCAAGTACCTGGCCATCGCCGGCATCATCTCCGCCATCGGCCTGTCCGTGGTCTATGTCTCCCTGTTCCAGCTGGGTAACACCGCGGCCGGTGTCGCCACCGACGTCAGCAATGGCGGCGCCATCGTCAACGCCTACGTGCTGAGCCTGTTCGGTCAGCCGGGTCAGTTCATCCTGGCAGCCATCATCACCCTGGCCTGTTTCACCACTGCCGTGGGCCTGATCTCCGCCTGCTCCGACTTCTTCCACAATCTCACCGGCGTGAGCTACCAGAAGCTGGTGGTACTGCTGGGTGTCGTCTGTGCCGTGGTGGCCAACGTCGGCCTGAGCCAGCTCATCAGCCTCTCCATCCCTGTGCTGGTCGCCATCTATCCGGTGGCCGTAGCCCTGGTGCTGGTCACCTTCCTGAAGGGTTACTTCGGGCGCCCCCGCCTGGTGTTCCGCTCCGTGCTGCTGGTTGCCTTCCTGTTCGGCTGCCTGGACGGTCTGGGTGCCGCCGGCATGAAGATGGATGCGTTCGCCTTCCTGCCGCTGTTCGACAAGGGCCTGGCCTGGTTGCTGCCTACCCTGCTGGCCTGCGGCCTGGGCACCCTGGTGCGCGGTGGTGACAAGCTGGCCGCCGAAGCCGCCTGATCCTCATCCCCAACGACATAAAAAAGAGGCCAGCTTTCGCTGGCCTCTTTCATTTTTGCAACGGGTGCATGGCAAATCGGGTTTGTGCTCAGAGCACGGATGCCGGCTTGGGCTTGCCGGCCAGGCCGTACCAGTGGCTCTCGACCTGGCCGGCATGCCAGCGCAGGGTGCCCCAGGGCTGCTCACTCTGCCAGCGCGGGAAGTTGATCTGCACGCTGTTGTCTTCGTACTTGTAGAGGGAAGTGCTGATCTGGATATCCGACAGGATAAGCAGCAGCACCCCACAGATGACAGTCCATTTCAGCATCGTCCACATGGCGGTTACTCGAAGCAGATCTCTATGGTGGCACGGCCGTATTCGGAATCGAACGGCATCATGATCTTGGCACCGTCAGCCCTGTGGGTGATGGTGTGATTGGGGCCGGAGACTATGATTGGGGTCGCCATGTCGAACTCATAGCCCTTCTCCCCCAGCATGCGCTTGGCGCCGCCGGTCACCATGTTGGTGATCTCGCCCACCATGTCGGTCACCTCTTCGTTGATGGTGGCCGGTGCCTCCCCCAGCATGCGGCGCATGATCTCCAGCGCCAGCCCCTTCTCGAAGCTGATGGAGAGCGATCCCCGGGTCTGCGGACCCACCATGCCGATGAGGCCGGAGACATCCCCCCGCGCCAGCTCGTCCGTCTTGCGCTTGGGTGCGCCGGGTTTAAGCTCCAGCTGTGCCATGGTAGAGAGCACATTGAGCAGGGAGAGCAGGAACGGGTTTACAAAATCAGCCTTCATCTTCACTTCCTAGGGTGTCAGAGCAACGAGCACATTGACCATGGGCCTCTATGGTCTTGTTGGTAATAGTAAAACCATGCTGGTGAGCCTGCTCGGAAAAGGCGCTGTCGATGGCCGGATCGTGCAGCTCCACCACCTCCTTGCAGCGATCGCAGATCAGCAGCTGCATGGGATGGGCATGGTCAAAGTGGCAGCAGAAGATGAAGGCGTTGAGCGACTCCACCTTGTGGGCGAACCCCTGCTCGAGCAGAAAGTCGAGCGCCCGGTAGACGGTGGGGGGTTTGGCATGTGCCTCGGTCTGCTGCAACTGGGCCAGCAGATCGTAGGCGCTGATGGCATTGCCATGGGCGGCAAGCAGCCGGAACACCTGGCGCCGGGTCGGGGTGAAACGAATCCCCCGCTGGTCGCAGAGACGTTCCGCTCGTTGTAGAAGTAGGTCTTGATTCATGATCACGCAGATACCCTGTCAATTAGCCGGATACTATCACAGGGCCCCCTGTGCGCGGCGACAAAATTCATTTTCTGAGGCCGTCTCACCTTGTGGTAGAATCCGGCCCCTTATTTTGCCAACCCGGATGATTTTTATGCAGGCGCAGCGCTTCTCCATCGCCCCCATGCTGGACTGGACCGATCGGCATTGCCGTTATTTCCACCGTCTGATGACCCGCCAGACACTGCTCTATACCGAGATGGTGACCACGGGCGCCATCATCCATGGCAAAGGGGACTATCTGGGTTACAGCGAACAGGAACATCCCCTCGCCCTGCAGCTGGGTGGCAGCAATCCGGCGGACCTGGCCCGTTGTGCCAAGCTGGCCGAGGAGCGCGGCTATGACGAGATCAACCTCAACGTGGGTTGCCCCTCCGATCGCGTCCAGAACGGCCGTTTCGGCGCGTGTCTGATGGGGGAGCCCGCCCTGGTGGCCGACTGCGTCAAGGCGATGCGCGATGTGGTGGGCATTCCGGTGACAGTGAAGACCCGCATCGGCATCGATGAACAGGACTCCTACGAGTTCTTGCAGGCCTTCATCGAGCAGGTGCGCGATGCCGGGTGCGAAACCTTCATCGTCCACGCCCGCAAGGCCTGGCTGAGCGGCCTGAGCCCGAAAGAGAACCGCGAGATCCCGCCGCTGGACTACCCGCGCGTCTATCAGGTCAAGCAGGACTATCCCGAGCTGACCATAGCCCTCAACGGCGGGGTCAACTCCCTCGAACGGACCCTGGAGCACCTGCAACAGGTGGACGGGGTCATGATGGGGCGCGAGGCGTACCAGAACCCCTATATCCTGGCCGAAGTCGACAGTCGGATATTCGGTCTGGGGGGCGAGGTGCCGAGCCGCCACGAGGTGGTGCGCATGATGCTGCCCTACATGGAGCAGGAGCTGGCCAAGGGCAACTACCTCTCCCACATGACCCGTCATATGCTGGGCCTGTTCCAGAACATGCAGGGGGCCCGCGCCTGGCGCCGCCACCTGAGCGAGAACGCCTGCAAACCCGGAGCCGGCATCCAGGTGGTGCTGGACGCCATGGCCAAGGTGCCCGAATTCGCCCCGACCGCATCGGTGGAGTAAACATGTATCGCTTCACCGGTTCCTGGCTGCACAAGGCGCTGGTTCGCCTCTGTGCCGGCATGCTGGCCATCCTCGGCATCAAGCTCAGCGCCTTCTACCTGCTCGGGCTCCTGATAGTGCTCGGTCTGCACAGGGAGCAGTTGCTCGGCTGACCCCGTCGGCCCTCAGGCAAGAAAAAGCCGGAACAGCGATGTTCCGGCTTTTTTATCTGGATGGTGGCGCCCGCTCACTCCTCCAGCGCCACAAACTGCAATTCCGGAGGGGAGGAGGTCAGCACGTCGGCGCAGTAATCCCAGGTCGAGATGCGATAGTGCTGCAAGTCCTCGTCCAGGTGCAGACCATCGGACTCCTGATGGAACCAGCTGGCGAAGCGGGACGGCGTGATCAGCTGGATCTGCTCCTCGATGACGTGGCTGTCCCGCCCTTCCGCCAGATCGCAATCCTCCATCACCCTCACGGCGAAGATATGGCGGAAACTGACCCGGCACAGCGGCTGCGGCGGCAGATCTATGCTGCGGGCACGCCCCAACACAACCGTCAGATTGTCACTCCAGATATCCTGATGCAGTTCGGCCACAACCAGGCCGGGGGGTAGTTGGCGGGAGGGTGCCCAGGGCACGGCCACCTGCCGGATGGCATTCTTCTGTTCCATATCCACCTCACTACAGCGCATGCCATATCCTGAGTGTATCTGAAACAAATTTTAACGAAGATGGCAAGAAAAAACCCGGCAGGTGCCGGGTTTCATTTGATTACTTTACGCGATTACTTGACGGCGTCTTTCAGCGCCTTGCCTGCCACAAAGGACGGCACATTGGCGGCTGCAATCTGGATCTCTTTACCAGTTTGCGGGTTGCGACCGGTGCGGCCCGCGCGATGGTTGACCTTGAAGGTACCAAAACCCACCAACTGAACGGCATCGCCCTCTTTCAGGCTCTGGGTAATACCATTGATGATCTCTTCCAGAGCAACTTTGGCCTGAGCTTTGCTCAGGTCTGCTTTGGCGGCAATTGCATCGACAAGTTGAGCTTTGTTCATAACATTTCCTTTATGATCGGGCATTTAGCACCGGGCCACTCTATTCAAAAAAAAACACTCAGGCAAAGGCTTTATCAGCCGGATTGGCTTGAATGCTGGGGTTTTCATCAAGATCTGCGGAAATAGTCACATATCTCGCCCCTGCGTCCTCCTGACAAGCGACACGGGACCAGAAACCGACGGAGACTTGTATGCAAACCCCCGCCTGATGTAACAATATCCCCACACTCCTATTGACGGTCAACAGGATTTTCCCTAGTTATAGGAGTGTCGTCAGTCGCTGAGAATGACCGAAGGCCTGCAGCCATCGCGCTTCATGCCATGCCCATGGAGGGACTATGTTAACTGAACTGGAACAAACCAAGCGCGCGTTGGCAGGCAAGCACAGGGCAATCGATGACTGGCTGGATGCCAGGCAGGCATTGCTGGTCGAGTACATGCGACTGGCCGGGCTCATGCCCACCAAGTCCAAGCAACGCTCCCTTCCCGGTCATGTCGAACTGCAACGCTTCTGCGAGCAGCTGGTCGACTACGTCAGCGCCGGCCATTTCGAGATCTACAATCACGTGGTCACCGCCTTCGAGCAAGCCAGCGGTGACAAGCTGGAACTGGCCAAACGCATCTATCCCCATATCCGCGCCTGCACCGAGTTTGCCCTGGAGTTCAACGACAAATACAGCAATGCCGACGAGGCCCAGCTGTTGCAGCTCGATGAAGATCTGAATCAGCTGGGTCCGGTACTGGAGGACAGATTCAAGCAGGAGGACAGGCTGGTCAAGGCGCTTCAGGTGGTCGAATCCCTCAGCCGCTAGCGGGTCTGATGCTCAATATCGGAGCCAGTTCAACATCCTGATGCGCCGGCTAGATTACACTCTGGGCATGGATGGTTAGCACTGTGCTCGCACGCAGACCGGAGATGAACATGGCCGAGCGCCGCCACTTTACCCGAATCTTCTATTTGACCGCCGCCAAGCTGACGCAAGGGGTGCACCAGTGGCGTACCCAGCTGGTGGATGTCTCCCTGCAGGGCGCCCTGCTCATCAGGCCCGAGGATTGGGTCGGCAGCGACGACAAGGAGTACGAGATCTGCTTCATGCTGGGCGGCAGTGACATCGAGATCAAGATGCAGGTCGAACTGACCCACGAGGCCAGCAAGAAGCTGGGCTTCTACTGCCACCACATCGACATCGACAGCGCCACTCACCTCAAGCGGATGATCGAGTTGAACATAGGTGAGGAGCAGCTGCTGTATCGCGAGCTGGAGCAGTTGCTGCAAGAGCACAGGGAGCACAATCCCCCCTCCTGATCCGTCATCAATAAAAAAAGGAGCCTAACTGGCTCCTTTTTTGTGCTCTTTTACGCGGTTACAAGGCCTCGAGGGCATCGGACAGCTTCTTCACCGGCACCACTTCCATCCCCTCGATGGGGTGCTTGGGCGCGTTGGCATGAGGCACTATGGCGCGGCGGAAACCGTGCTTGGCCGCCTCCTGCAACCGCTCCTGGCCGGAGGGCACGGGCCGGATCTCCCCAGACAGCCCCACCTCGCCGAACACCACCAGATCCTTGGGCAGGGGCTGATCCCGGAAACTGGAAACCATGGCCAGCAGCAGCGCCAGATCCGCACTGGTCTCCTCGACCTTGACCCCGCCGACCACGTTGATGAAGACGTCCTGATCCGCCATCTGCAAGCCACCGTGACGATGCAGCACCGCCAGCAGCATGGCGAGACGGTTGTGATCCATCCCCACCGCCACCCGGCGCGGATTGGAAACCTGGGAGTAGTCCACCAGCGCCTGCAACTCCACCAGCAGGGGGCGCGTCCCCTCCCAGATCACCATGACGATGGAGCCGGGGGCTTGCTCGTCACCACGGCTCAGGAAGATGGCGGAGGGGTTGCTCACCTCCTTCATCCCCTGCCCCGTCATGGCGAAAACGCCAAGCTCGTTGACCGCACCGAAGCGGTTCTTGTGGGAGCGCAGGGTCCGAAAGCGCGAGTCGTGGGCACCATCCAGCAGCACGGAGCAGTCGACACAGTGCTCCAGCACCTTGGGGCCGGCCAGGGTACCGTCCTTGGTGACATGACCCACCATGAAGATGGCGACATGATTCTGCTTGGCGTAGCGGGTGAGCAGGGCCGCAGACTCGCGCACCTGGGAGACGGAGCCGGGGGATGACTGCACATCCGCCACATGCATCACCTGGATGGAGTCGATGACCATGATCTGCGGCTGCTCCTGCTGGGCAATGATGCAGATCTGCTCCACGCTGGTTTCCGACAGCATGCGCAGCTTGTCGGTGGGCAAGCCCAGCCGGCTGGCTCGCATCGCCACCTGTTGCAGGGACTCCTCCCCGGTCACATACAGGGTCTTCATCCGCTGCGCCAGACCGCACATGGTCTGCAGCAGCAGGGTCGATTTGCCCGCCCCCGGGTTGCCGCCGATGAGGATGGCCGAGCCTGGCACCACACCGCCGCCGAGCACCCGATCCAGCTCCTTGAAGCCCGAGCTGAAGCGGGGGATCTCTGTGGTCGCAACTTCGGCCAGGGTCTGCACCTGGCTGCCGACGGCGCCGGCATAACCTGTGTAGCGGGCACTCTTGCCGGGGGTAGCGACGCCCAGCCGGACCTCGGTGATGGTGTTCCACTCCTTGCACTCGCTGCACTGACCTTGCCAGCGGGTGAAGTCGGCGCCACATTCGGAACAAACATAGGCGGTTTTGTTTTTGGCCATGGATAACTCGGGGACAGGATGAATTCCTGCTTGATATACTGGTTTGCGACCGGCAGATCAAACCCAGAATCGGAAAAGTGACTTTCCGCGGCAGGAATACATGGATTCAGAACAACCACTACACCTGATAGAACAACTTGTCCCCCTGCTCCGGGAAAAGGACTTCGACGAGATCTTCAACCGCCTGACCCAGAACGAGAATACCAACGGCCGTTTCCTGCTGAAGATGGAACTCAAGCGCAAGTGCACCCCCTGTCGGCGCGTGATCGACATGCGCAACGAGCTGGGGGCCCTCTGCCAGGTGCACGAGTTTGAAGGGGTGACCCACTTCATGCCCGCCGAGGCCGTCGAGCAGTTCCAGTCCCAGTGCTATCTCTACCGGGACAGCTACACGCTGGGGGTCTACGAGGCGCTGCAAGCCTGGTACAAGCTCAATCAGGGGCGCAGCGAGAGCCTCTCCCTGCCCGTCAGCCCGTTCAGCCCCTTCGATGTCAACGCCATCCCCTTCGCCAGCCACTACGGTCGGCAGGAGGAGCGGATGCACTTCAGCTCCCCCATGGTACTCAGGCTGGCGAACGGGGAGAAGCTGCTGGCCAAGAGCTCGGATCTATCCCTCGGCGGGATCCGGGTCTCGGTTCCCTATCTGCCCGACTACCAGACCGGCGACCACATAGAGGTCTTCTTCACCGGACTGGAGCGCGAGAACCCCCTCCCCATACTGCACCAGCCGATCAGCTACCAGATCCTGGGGCAGGAGCAGAAAGAGGGGAAATTCTGGCTGCGGCTGGTGAAGAGCGGCGAGCATCCCGCCTTCGACGAGTTCCTGCGCGACTTCATCGAGCGCAACCGCAGTCGCTATCGGGTCAGCGTCGACTACCTGCTGTCGGCCGCCATCATCAAGGGATACGAGCAGTTCTACCTGCCGCGCATGACCGGCATGCCGCTCTACTTCGGGCGGGGCGACATCCCGGGCCTCGAGATCGCTCTGCGCACCGAGAACAACCAGCACATCCTCGAGTACTGGCGTGACGCCAAGAACCGCGACATGCTCGCCAGCCTCTTCACGGCGGCGCGCATGCCCTCCCTGTTGCCCGCCAAAGGGGGACTGCGCGAGACCCTGATCTACAGCTTCACCCACTCGGTGCGCAGTCACCTCTACTTCTTCTCCGCCACCCGCGAAGAGTTGCAGCAGAGCGGCCTGGCCGCCCTCTTCTTCCAGGTCGGGGCACGTCGCCCCAGCTGGCGCGTCTACAAGTTCAGCCTGGAGGCCTGCACCCTGAGCGAAGCCGACCTCGACAGCCAGCAGGGGGAGTCGCACCAGTTGCAGGACATGCTGCTGCGCGAGCGCCTCGGCCAGATAGGCTATGTCGGCCTGCTGCAGGAGATAGGGCTGGACCACCAGCGCAGCGAGTTCCACTACGACAGCCAGCAGCCCAATGCCAACGCCTTGCAACGCTTCGGCCACGACACCCAGGCGGCCCCCTTCGAGATAGAGACGCTGCACTATGTGCAACTGCGCAAGGAGGCCCGTTACGTTCACAAGACGGCGATAGTGCTCAGGCACAAGGACCGCGCCTGGATCGGCTGGACCCGTGACATCTCGGCCCATGGCATGCAGATCGAGCTGGAGGAGGCATTCGAGGGGGAGAAGGGGGAAACAGTCACTGTCGCCCTGCCCAGGTTGCAGGAGCTCGCCAAGACCATGGACTTGCAGCGCCTGCCCTACCGGCTGGTCAGCCTCAATTTGAGCCGTACCGTGCTGCATCTGTGCATCGAAGGCACGGCGGAGCGCCACATAGGCCATCAGTTCTTCAGCCTGCTGATCGAGAGCAACCAGAACAAGCTCAAGACCACCCGGGAGCACAAGCGCTACCGCGGCATGGCACGGGCGCTGCGCAACCTCTATACCCACCACCTGTTCAACTCGCCGGTCTATGTCAACAAGCTCAAGGCGGCCGCAAGGCCTGCCGCCGTGGGCATGGCCCCCCGACCGCGCAGCCTCTCCCGCCTGTTGCAGGCCTGCGCCGGGCAGGAGAAGCAGCTGAACCTCTACCCCCTGTTCCAGGGGGCTCTGCTCAAGACGGTGCTGCTCAACCCCTTGCGCACCATGGCGCGGGAAGACAAGCCTGAGGAGGAAGAGGTCTACATCGCCAGCCTGCACTCCCAGGGCGGGGCTCCCCTGTTTCGCAGCCACCTGGCCAGCAGCTTTTCCTCACCGGAGGCGAAGCGCCGCTTCATCGAGCTGGCCCTGCAGCAGGGCGAGTTCTATTCGGTGCTGGTCGGCATCTCCCGCACCGGTCGCCCCGACACCAGCTTCATCGCGGGCGAGCTGGACTACATCGCCAAGTTCGCCATTCACAAGGCCAAGCAGCTGGAAGAGGAGCTGTGGAGCGTGGTGGGGGTCGGCGAGCTGACCGATACCACAGAGGCCACCCTGTTCCGGCTCGGCATCAAGCCCCCGGCGAAGTAGCCCGAAGAGGCCAGCCCCTGGTGCCCTCACCCGTCAGGTGTCGGCATCAGGGGCCGGTGGCGGGCAGATGGCTGCCCGTTTCAGCGAGCGCTCAGGCCGCCTGGGGGTTGAGCAGCCAGGCGAGGATCTCGGGGAAGTGATCCTCCTGGGCCTGGGGCGCCGTCAGCATGTTGATGTGATCGTAATCGAGCCGGTTGCCGTTATCCCGGCCGAGGCGGGTGTGGCGGGTCGCCGACCCCATCTCGGCGCTGAAGCGGCGCACATCTGTGGGGTGCCCCAACACCTTGTCCGCCTTGGCCGAGATCATCCAGAGCGGCGGCCAGCTCACCCTGGCGGCGGCCTCGTCATAGGCAAAGCCATCGTGGGGATCCTGCCAGGGCCCGCATTTCACCCAGGGAATGGTCTCCTGCAGGTAACGCAAGGGCTCATCATCGGCCCCTATCTTCAACTTGCGGGCAGCCAGAAAACCCTGGCGGCGCGCCAGCCAGGGCGCCAGCCGGTTCCAGATCAGGTCCACCTTCAGCCAGCGCTCGGGGCTCTGCACCGAGACCCCCCGCTTGGTGCCGAAGAACACCAGGCTCGCTATCTGATCCGCCAGCTCGGGGAAGCGCACCAGAGTCGAGGCCATGATGACCCCGCCCCAGGAGTGGGCCATCCAGTGCACCCTGGCTGCGGGATGGCGCGCCGCCACCCAGTGCTGCAGTGCGGGCAGATCCTCGGTGATCAACTCATGCTGGCCGTGACCGGCACGCTCGGCGATGGCTGGCGTGCTCTGGCCTCGGCCACGCAGATCGGCCACGTACACCTGATAGCCGTGTCTGGCCAGAAAACAGGCCAGCCCCTTGCCGGATTCGGTGTAGAAGATACGCCCGTTCTCGATGGCGCCGTGCACCATCAGGATGGGATCGGCATGGACGGCGACACCGGGCTGGATATGGCGCACATGGAGCCGATGTTCGCCACAGGTGACAAACAGGGATTGTTGCAACAGTTCCATCTTGTTCTCTGCTCCTCCTTGAGCGGGTTTCAACTCCAGCGCCTGTCGCGGCAGGCGAGCGCGCCGAGCAGGCAGAGCACCCCTTCCAGATCATGATGATTGAGGGTGGCGGCCGCCTGGGCCCGCACCAATGGTTTGGCGTGAATGGCGATGCCGAGCCCTGCCACCCCCATCATCTTGAGATCGTTGGCGCCATCGCCGACCGCCACCGTCTGGGCAGCGGGGATCCCATGCTCCCGCGCCAATTGCAGCAGCGCCTCGGCCTTGGCGGCGGCATCCACTATGGGACCGCTCACCTGGCCGGTCAGCATGCCCCCCTCCACCGCCAGCTCGTTCGCGAAGATGGCGTCCAGCCCCAGCGCCTGCTGCAGTTCGCCGGCGAAACGGGTAAAACCACCGGAGGCGATTGCCACTGTCCAGCCCGCCTGCTTGAGGGTGTCGACCATCAGCTGCAAGCCGGGCATCCAGGGCATGGCGGCCGCCACCTCATCGAGGATGGCGACAGGGGCGCCCTTCAGCAGGGCGACCCGGCTGCGCAGGCTGTCGGCAAACTCCAGCTTGCCCTGCATGGCCGCCGCCGTCACGGCCGCCACCTGCTCACCCACACCCGCCAGGCGGGCTATCTCGTCGATGCACTCGATCTGGATCGCGGTGGAATCCATGTCCATCACCAGCAACCCGGGAGCCCCCAGGGTGGGCAAGGTGGCGAGATGGCAGGCATCTATGTCCCACTCCTGCCCCTTGAGGGCCAGCACCAGCTCGGGGGAGAAACGGCTAGCGCCGAGCAGCAGCAGGGGCACACCGGCCTGCTCCCCCACCGGATAGAGGCTGGCCTCGACCCTATGGTCTGCCAGCAGCGTCGCCACTTGTGTCAGGTGGCGGGCACCTAGCGCCTTGCCAAACAGCACCAGCCAGGCGCCGTCATGGGCACTGGCCGCGGGCAGCAGGGCTTCGGGGGTGAGTTGCCAGCAGGGAGCACCGCACAGAGCCTGGGACCAGTCGTGCGGGGTGCGGGGGAGTTGGGACAACAACATAAGAGAGACGCCTTCCTTGAAGATCATGGGGTTCATCATGCGGGCCCAGAGTAGCGTATTGCTTTTTGTACAGGCAAGCGCCAAGATCCCGCCACCATTGTCCATTCCCCCCAAGAGGCTCAGCGCTGTGCGTCATCTCCCCATCAAACGTGTTATCAGCCTGGCAGCGGGGATCCTGCTCGGTCTCTGGGTGCTGGTGCTGATGATCCACATGCAGGGAGCAAGCCAGGCCGCATTGCACAGCGCGGCGCGGGATAGGGCCCAGGCGCTGGTCGCCTACGCCGCCCGGGACATGCGACGCTGGATCAAGGAGGACAAGGAGAGCGAGCTGGAGCGCCTGGCACAGGATCTGGCCGCCGAGCCCGACATCCTCGACGTCACCCTCTACGACGCCCGCGGCATCCCCCTCGCCCAGTCGGATCAGGCCGTTCCCCTCGAGAACCTGTTGCCCATCGGCACCGACAACAAGTCACTGCCGGAGCAGGGCAAGGGGCGCACCCAGTTCGTGCAGGAGATCCAGGAGGGAAACCTGACCCTGGGCTACCTGAGGATCACCCTGGAAGAGCAACGGCTGCTCGCCGCGCAGGATACCCATCTCAAGGTGAGTCAGGAGAAACAGCGACTGATGCTGCTGGTGATGCTGCTGGCCGGCCTGCTCATCTCCTACGGGGTGCGCCGCAACTACATGCGGGTCCGCAAGCACAAGAAGAGAGCGGTGCAGAGCCAGGCCTCCGCCGACAACGCCCCGCCGCCCGGCATCGAATAAGGCGCCGTTCGCGAAACGCGTTGCTCTTGTTATTACCCCCAGCGGTTCGAGTAGCTGATCGAGCAGAGTATCGAGTCGCTTGGTTCCGCCGTCGTCGCTGAAGCGCTCGTTGACGAAGTGACGATCCACGATCACTTCATGCCGCAGTTCCTTGACCCGCCTGTCCAGCCATTTGCGCTGCATCCGCAGTCCCATTGTGCTGCGCCTAGATCCTCTCCATCCACAAGTGCATAGATTGAATCTCTAGCGCCACCGAAGGCGGTATCCCATAGCCCTTCACTTCTCAGGTTTGTCCATCTGATTCTGGTCACGTTAAGGTGTTCAGGGGTAGCTTGGGACAGGAGCAAACGAATTTTTCACGCCTTTCCAGCCGGTTTTGGGTGTGATCTCGATTAGTGGTTTATGTTTTCGGTATGAAACGCCCGCATTGAATGCATTGAGATACAACATTTGTAGAAATCATCAGGCAAGAGGCGCATCAGCCACTCCAGCAGAAGGAAGCAAGATCATGAAGCAACCCCTATTTCGCCGTAGCGCGTTGGCGGCCGTGATCGCCCTCAGCACGGTATTGGCGGCATGCAAAGAGGAGCCCCCCCCCGCCGCGCAAAGCGTCCAGCCCAGCGCGGCCGCCAGCACAGCCAGCGCTGCGGTCGCACCGCAAACGCAGCCTCAGCCTCAGCCGATTAACACACAAGCATCGAAATATACCCCAGAGGCTCTCGAGACCCTGCTTGCGCCCGTAGCCCTTTACCCTGATGCGGTATTGGCTCAGGTGCTGGCCAGCGCCACCAATCCGCAAGAGGTGCTCGATGCCGGCAACTGGCTGGTCGCCCACCCCAATCTCAAGGGGAAAGAGCTGACCGCCGCCATTGCGCCGCTGGGCTTTACGCCGCCCACCATGTCGCTGATGCACTTCCCAACCGTCATGGACATGATGTGCCTGAAGATGGAGTGGACGACTGAGCTGGGCAGCGCCTTCCTGGCCGATGAACCGGGCGTATTGGCAGCCGTTCAGCGCCTGCGTCAACAGGCGATGGAGGTGGGCAACCTGAAAGACTCGGAGCAGATGAAAGTGGCCAAGGATGAACAGAACAATCAGCAGATTGTCACCATTGCGCCTGCCAACCCTGACGTCGTTTACGTCCCGCAATACGACCCAACCGCCGCCTATAGCCCGCCAGCTGCCGGGCCAGCTCCCGCGCCGGTGACAACAGAAACCACGACAACGACCGCGCCTGCGACAACGACCACGACAGTGGTAGAAAATGATGATGACGAGGATGAGTACGACCGCGGTGATATGGTCGTGACGGGCTTGCTCGCCTTTGGTGCGGGCATGTTGGTCAACGAGGTCTTCAACGACGATGATGATGAGGGCGATTATTATTACCCGCGCTGGGGATCCGATTATCCCGGCGGTTACGCTCCCTATCGTTATAACCCCAACTATGGCAATGGTTTTCGTCCCGCCAATGGCTACAACCGTCCGGCCAACTATCAGCGGGGCTCCAACAACAATATTTATATCAATGCCAAGGGGAACGATTACTTCAACAAGTTTGAGCGCGGCCCCAATAACTACCTGCGCCAAGCCGACAGTCCCATCACAGCGGCGCGCCCCCAGCGTGCTGAGCTGGCTACCCTGGAGCCACGCTCGCTGAATAACGAGGCAGGGGGCCGACGAGATGCCACACCTAAGGGGAGTTATGCGGGGGCCAATCGCCAACCTAAAAACGAATACGCCGGCGCACCACGCGCAGTCAATGAGGTGAACAGGGAGGCTCGCGCAACAGCGCCGAAGGGGAGCTATGCGGGAGCCAACCGCCAGCCCAAAAGCGAAAACGCCAAGGCGACACGCGACGCTAGACAGGTGAACAGGGAGTCGAATGTAGCCCAACGCACGCCGCGCCAGGGCAACTACGCAGGAGACAAGGTCAAGCGGCAGCAAATCACTCCGCAGACCGCTGGGGCGCGTGATCGCGGCCATATCCAGCCACGCGCTACCCACAGCAAGAGCGCAACACAGACGGCGACACGCAGAGCACCTGCTGCCTCAAAGAGTGCCTTCCAAGGGGTGCAGAATTCGGGCAGAACCGAGCGCGCCGCCAGCCATCGTGGCCGTGAAAGTGTGGCTAGTAGCGCGCATGCCGGGCGCAACACTCAACCCAGACGGAGTACGCGATAATGAAGCGTTTGTTGAAATGGAGTTGGGCCCCCTCATGGGGGTTGGCCCTGCTGGCCCTGACCGCTGCCTGCGACGCAAGCGCCATGGCACAACGCACCTTCGCCACCCCGGATGAGGCGGTGCAGGCCCTGATCACGGCCCTGGAGCGGAACGATGTCACCGCACTGACGCTGTTGCTCGGCGAAAATAGTGAGGAGGCCATCACCTCGGGGGATGAGGTGGCCGACGCCAATGATCGCACCGCCTTCGTCGCGAGCTTCAAGAGCAAGCACCAACTGGTGGCCGAAGGTAAGGATAAAATGATCCTGGTCGTGGGGGAGTCGGATTGGCCACTGCCCATCCCCCTCGTGGCAGCAGATGGCAAGTGGTATCTCGATGGCGCCGCAGGTGCCAAAGAGATCGCCTATCGCCGCATCGGTCGGAATGAGTTGGGGGCGATTGCGGTGTGCCGTGGCTTTATCGACGCGCAGATAGAGTACGCCGCCATGGGGCATGATGGCCAAACTGCGGGACTCTTTGCGGCCAAACTACGCAGTGATGCAGGACAACAAAATGGACTCTATTGGCCTGTGGGCGAGGGTGAACCAGCAAGCCCGGCCGGAGAGGAGGTCGTCAGTGCCGCCGCAGAGGGCTACAAGGCCGTGGTCGGTCAACGTACACCCTATCATGGCTACTACTACCGTATCTTGTATGCCCAAGGAGCTGCGGCCAATGGGGGGAGTAAAGAGTACTTTGTCGAAGGGCTGTTAAGAGACGGTGTCGCCCTGATCGCCTGGCCGGCCGATTATGCCAACAGCGGGGTGATGACCTTCATGGTGAATCACGAGGGGCGGGTTTATCAAAAGGATCTGGGGGCAGACACGGCAACGGCCGTTGAGGCGATCCAGCTGTTCGATCCCGATGAGAGCTGGTCGCTAGTAGTGAGTAACGAGGGTGATTAGCCAAGAGGGTGATTAGGGCTCTTTCTCTACCATAGGATCTTGGCGAATAGCAGGGCCCAGAGCGGAGTGATTGAGATCACCGGAGGGGATGCGGGGCCAGCCGCCCCCTCGCTGGCCCACGCGATGTTCGGCATCAGAATGAAGATCAGCTGAGTCAGGATATGCATTGGTTTCATGGTGCTGCTCTCGCGGTGCGCAACCAGAGTGTATAGACGGCACACCAGGCCCTCCGGGCTGACTCCCCAAATGAAGCATAAAAAAACGGCGACCCGAGGTCGCCGTTTTGCATGATGTGAATGGGGATTACTTGTCACCCAGCAGGACGGAGTCCAGCGCGATTTCGATCATGTCGTTGAAGGTCAGCTGACGCTCTTCGGAGGTGGTCTGCTCGCCGGTACGGATGTGGTCGGAGACGGTGCAGATGGTCAGTGCCTTGGCACCGTACTCTGCGGCCACGCCGTAGATGCCGGCGGCTTCCATCTCGACACCCAGGATGCCGTATTTTTCCATGACGTCGAACATGGAGGGATCCGGAGTGTAGAACAGGTCGGCGGAGAAGATGTTGCCCACGCGCACCGGAGTGCCCTTGTTCTTGGCGGCTTGCACGGCATTGGCAACCAGGTCGAAGTCGGCGATGGCGGCGAAGTCGTGATCCTTGAAGCGCAGACGGTTGACCTTGGAGTCGGTGCAGGCACCCATGCCGATCACCACGTCACGCAGTTTGACGTCTTCACGCACGGCGCCGCAGGAGCCCACGCGGATCAGGGTCTTCACGCCATAGTCGGTGATCAGCTCTTTGGCATAGATGGAGCAGGACGGAATGCCCATGCCGTGGCCCATGACGGAGATGCGACGGCCCTTGTAGGTACCGGTGAAGCCGAGCATGCTGCGCACGTCACACACCTGCTCGACGTTCTCCAGGAAGGTCTCGGCGATGTACTTGGCACGCAGGGGGTCGCCCGGCATCAGCACTGTGTCAGCAAAGGCGCCATCTTTTGCATTGATATGAGGAGTTGCCATTCTCTTGATTCCTTCACACTAGGTTGAGTTTTATTGTTTTTAAAATTGCCCGCCGCCGAAGTGGCGGGCGGGTCAGTTACAAAAAGCAGAGACCCTGCTGCAACCGGGCAGAGCACACCTGAGATGCCGCCCTGCCCAGGACCGGCATCACAGGAAGCTGGTGCCGTATTGCAGCTTGGGCAGACCGTGGTAGGCCGCAATGCTCTGGCCGATGTCGGCGAAGGTCTCGCGACGACCGACGGAACCGGCCTTGACCGGTTTGCCGTAGAACAGCACAGGAATGTATTCACGGGTGTGGTCGGTGCCGCTCCAGGTCGGATCGCAGCCGTGGTCGGCGGTCAGCACCACCACATCGCCGTCTTGCAGTATCTCGAACAGCTCCGGCAGGCGGGAGTCGAAATACTCCAGCGCATCGGCGTAGCCCTTGACGTCACGGCGGTGGCCGTAGGAGGAGTCGAAGTCCACGAAGTTGGTGAAGACGATGGTGTTGTCACCGGCCGCTTTCACCTCTTCCAGGGTTCTGTCCCACAGCTCGGTCAGGCCTGTGCCCTTCACCTGCTTGGTGATGCCCTGCTGGGCATAGATGTCGGCAATCTTGCCGATGGAGACCACCTGTCCCCCCGCATCCTTCATGTAGTCCAGCACTGTCGGCGCCGGCGGCAGCACAGAGTAGTCGTGACGGTTGCCGGTACGCTTGAAGTTGCCCTTGCCGCTGCCCACGAACGGACGCGCGATGACGCGGCCTATGTTGTAGGGCTCCAGCAGCTCGCGCACTATGTGGCACAGCTCGTAGAGCTTCTCGAGGCCATAGGTCTCTTCGTGGCAGGCGATCTGGAACACTGAGTCGGCAGAGGTGTAGAGAATAGGCTTGCCGGTCCGCATATGCTCCTCACCCAAGTCATCAAGCACCTGGGTACCGGAGGCGTGGCAGTTGCCGAGGTAACCCGGCAGACCCGCCTTCTCGACGATGGCGTCCAGCAGCTCCTGGGGGAAGCTGTTGTGGTGATCGTGGAAGTAGCCCCACTCGAACAGCACGGGCACGCCTGCGATCTCCCAGTGACCGGACGGGGTGTCCTTGCCGGAGGAGAGCTCCTGGGCAAAGCCATAGGCACCGACTACCTCGATATCTTTCTTCAAGCCTGCCGGGAAGTAGCCGGAAGCCTGCTCCCCTGCGTGGCCCAGGCCCAGCTTGTTGAGGTTGGGCAGGTTGAGGGCACCACGGCCTTCAATCTCACCGGCGGCGCAGGCCTTGGCGATATGGCCAAGGGTGTTGGCGCCCACATCTCCGAACTTCTCGGCATCGGCGGCAGCGCCAATACCGAAGGAGTCCATCATCAGAATAAAGGTACGTTTCATGGGTCTTCCCCTTGTTACAAATCGGCCAGACCGATGCGACGGTAAACCTCGGGCAGTGCCTCTGGTCGGGTGTCACCGATCTTGACGGCTGCCTGCACCATGCGGGCGGCCTCGGCAAATTGAGCTTCTGTCTGAGCGTGGATCAGCGCGAGCGGCTTGTCAGCCTCGACGCTCTGCCCCAGGCGGATAAAGTCGGTCAGACCGACCGCATAATCGAGTTTGTCCCCGGCGGCGCGGCGACCACCGCCCATGGCGACCACGGCCAGACCCAGTTCGCGGGTATCCATGGCGGTCACGAAACCGCTCTGCGTCGCATACACGGGGCGCACTATGCCGGCCTTGGGCAGGTAAGCGTCGTAACGCTCCATGAAGTCCGCCGGACCACCGAGGCCGGTCACCATGCGACCGAAGATCTCGGCGGCCTTGCCGTTGTCCAGCACTGCCTGCAGCTTGGCACGGGCGTCTTGCTCGTCGCTCGCAAGCTTGGCGGAGATCAGCATCTCGGCACAGAGCGCCATGGTCACTTCGTGGATGCGCGGGTTGCGGTACTCACCGGTCAGGTAGCGAACCGCCTCGCGCACTTCCACCGCGTTGCCGGCGCTGGAGGCCAGCACCTGGTTCATGTCGGTCAGCAGCGCAGAGGTGCGGCAGCCGGCACCGTTGGCCACGGCCACTATGCTCTTGGCCAGTTCTTCGGAGGCCTCGAAGGTCGGCATAAAGGCGCCGGAGCCCACTTTCACATCCATCACCAGCGCTTCGAGCCCGGAGGCGAGCTTCTTGGAGAGGATGGAGCCGGTGATCATGGCGATGGATTCGACGGTAGCGGTGATGTCCCGTACCGCATAGATACGCTTGTCGGCCGGGGCCAGATCGCCGGTCTGGCCTATGATGGCCACGCCCGCCTCTTTCACCACCTTCAGGAAGCGATCGTTGTCGACCGAGGTCTGGTAGCCGGGAATGGCGTCCAGCTTGTCCAGGGTGCCGCCGGTGTGGCCCAGGCCACGGCCGGAGATCATGGGCACGAAGCCGCCGCAGGCGGCGACCATGGGGCCCAGCATCAGGGAGACCACATCACCCACGCCACCGGTGGAGTGCTTGTCGACTATGGGGCCACCCAGGTTCAGGTGATCCCAGGTCAGCACCATGCCGGAGTCGCGCATGGCGCAGGTCAGGGCGACCCGCTCATCCATGGTCATGTCCTTGAAGTAGACCGCCATGGCCAGGGCCGCGATCTGCCCTTCGCCTATGCTGTTGTTGGTAATGCCCTGGACGAAGAATTGAATCTCTTGGGTACTGAGCGCTTCACCGTTGCGCTTCTTGCGAATAATTTCTTGAGGCAAAAACATCTTTCATTCCCTCCGTGCGCCTTGCACGAACACAGACCGAACAGGATCCGAAGAGGGGGCGGCAGGCCGCCCCCTGTCACCGCTTAGTAACCGCTGGTATTGGCCGGCTTGTCGCCGTGGCCCAGGGTCGCCAGCAGGCTGGCCAGCAGGCTGGAGGCGCCGAAGCGGAAGGTGCGCGGAGAGACCCAGTCCTTGCCCAGGATCTCTTCGGCCATGGCCAGGTACTGACCGGCAACGGCTGCGTCTTTCACGCCACCAGCAGGCTTGAAGCCCACCTTCGGGTTCTTGGCCTTGATCACTTCCATCATGATGCGGGCCGCTTCCGGGGTCGCATTGACCGGCACCTTGCCGGTGGAGGTCTTGATGAAGTCGGCACCGGCATCGATGGAGATCTCGGAGGCACGACGGATCAGCGCCTCTTCTTTCAGCTCACCGGTCTCGATGATCACCTTCAGCAGCGCCTTGTCGCCACAGGCTTCCTTACAAGCTTTGACCAGGCTGAAGCCGACCTGTTCATTGCTGGCCATGAAGGCGCGGTAGGGGAACACCACGTCCACTTCATCGGCACCGTAGGCGACGGCGGCGCGGGTCTCGGCCACGGCGATCTCGATGTCGTCGTTGCCGTGAGGGAAGTTGGTCACGGTGGCGATGCGCACGTCGGCGGCGCCGATCTCACGCAGGGTCTTGCGAGCAATAGGGATGAAACGGGGATAGATGCAGACGGCGGCGGTGAGGCCGGCCGGAGACTTGGCCTTGCGGCACAGGTCGATGACCTTCTGATCGGTGTCGTCATCGTTCAGGGTGGTCAGGTCCATCAGGTTCAGGGCGCGTTGGGCGGCCAGTTTCAGATCAGTCATGCTATGTCTCCAAAGTCTCGATAAGTCCCCTCAGCCGCGATCCGCCGCCACCGAACACACAGGATCGGCAAACGAAGATCCCAGGCGAAAGGGATATGGAATTACAGCGCAAATGCACAGGCAATACGGCTGCAAATAAGGCAAGAGCCCTGTCACTTTCTTACAAAAGTGCGGACTTGGTTCCATGAAGACTTGAGAAAGGCCGACAACCGCAGACCCGACTTCCCAATCAATTCCATTTGACCGCCAACACCCACCTCATGTGGGCATTAGTCAATGCCAGCACCCTGCTGGCATCGCCTATTTCAGCCGAGATACCCCGTGTTTGCAAGCCGGATTTGCCAATTTCAGAGGTACCTCACACCCGGCAAATCCAGCACTGGAAGGTGCTTAAGAGAAGAAGCGGGTCAGGATCCAGGAGTAGGCAATCCCCCCCAGATAGACCCCCACAATCCCCATTACCCCGGACAGTACGGGAGGTGCCGGGATCGGCAACTTGAGGAAAGAAAACAACACGCCAACGATAAAGCCGGCAGCAATCGCCAGTAGCACTTCATTCATAAAACCTCCGATTTGACTCATTTTATTATTAGTCTAGAAAGGAAAACGGTTGTCACCGCCCCAAACGAGAACGCCACAGCTTTTCGCTGTGGCGCTCGTTTTAACTTGTCTGTCAGACAAGCATTACATGGCTGTCAGTGCCAGGAAGAAGCCTGCGATGGTGGCAGACATCAGGTTGGACAGAGAGCCGGCCAGCACGGCCTTCAGGCCGAAGCGCGCTATGGTGCCGCGACGGTTCGGTGCCATGGAGCCCAGACCACCCAGCAGGATGGCAACGGAGGACAGGTTGGCGAAACCGCACAGGGCGAAGGAGATGATGGCCTTGGTGTGATCGGACATGGCCACGCCGTTGATCAGCACTTCATCCTTCAGGTAGGGGGCGAAGTTCAGGTAAGCCACGAACTCGTTCACCACCAGCTTCTGACCGATGAAGGAACCGGCCACCACGGCTTCGCTCCAGGGCACACCGATCAGGAAGGCCAGCGGGGAGAACAGCCAGCCCAGCAGCAGCTCCAGGGAGAGCTCAGGCATGCCGAACCAGCCACCCACGCCGGAGAAGATGCCGTTGATCATGGCGATGAGGCCGATGAAGGCCAGCAGCATGGCACCCACGTTCAGGGCCAGTTGCAGACCGGCGGAGGCACCGGCAGCGGCGGCGTCGATCACGTTGGCAGGCTTGTCGTCCAGCTCGCCATCGGCGGAGTTCTCGTCGTAGCTCGGGGTCTCGGTTTCCGGTACCAGCAGCTTGGCGAACAGCAGACCACCCGGGGCAGCCATGAAGGAGGCGGCGATCAGGTATTCCATCTTGACGCCCATGGAGGCGTAACCGGCCAGCACGGAGCCGGCAACGGAGGCCAGGCCACCACACATGACGGCGAACAGCTCGGAGTCGGTCATCTTGGAGATGAAGGGACGTACCACCAGCGGGGCTTCAGTCTGGCCGACGAAGATGTTGGCAGTGGCAGACAGGGATTCGGTACGGGAGGTACCCAGCACCTTCTGCAGACCACCACCCAGCAGCTTGATTACCCACTGCATGATGCCGAGGTAATAAAGAACCGCGATCAGGGAAGAGAAGAAGATGATGACGGGCAGCACACGGAAGGCGAAGATGAAACCACCGCCACCGAACACTTCGAACATCTTGTTGCTGACCAGACCACCGAACAGGAATTCGATACCGTTCTGACCATAACCGATGACGCTGGAGACGGCATCGGACACGCTCACCAGAATATCCCGGCCAACCGGGACATACAGCACGAAGGCACCCAGACCTGCCTGAATGGCGAAGGCACCGCCCACGGTACGAATTTTGATTGCCTTGCGATTGCTGGAGAACAGCACCGCGATAAGGATGAGCGTCGCCATCCCTACCAGACCCATTATCAGATTCATTATTAACACTTCCTCTTTAGTAGCACCTGCCAGCTTGTTAACGTTTTGTGTATGAAAGCCGCTAATCAAGGGTGCGCATTATACTAATTACGGTGCGACAAAATAGAATACTGGTCACATTTTATAAGCCTGAAATGGGCTGAACGTCGTTTAATTAGACCGCAAACGATTTTTATGGGTCCTGTTTTTTATCACACCGGCATCGGGCGTTAATCGGCTGTTAAATTTGTGGTCGACCGCGGGAAAAGCCGCAGAGTGGATTCATGTAACACCGAAATAACATCCGCCAGCGGCTGCTGCCGTAATTGCGCCAACAGCCGGGCTATGGTCGGCAGGCTGGCCGGGGTATTGATCTCCCCCTGGCGCCCCTGCAGCGGCATGTCGGGGGCGTCGGTTTCCAGCAGCAGGGCCTCCAGCGGCATGGCACGGATCGCCTCCCGGGTCTTGTTGGCCCGCTCATAGCTGATGACCCCTCCGATCCCCAGCCTGAAACCCAGCTGCCAGAACGCCTCGGCCTGATGCAGGGAGCCGCTGAAGGCGTGGATCACGCCCCCCCTCTCCGGTTTGAAGCGCCGCAGGATCTTGGCGACAGTGTCGTTGGCCCGCACCGAGTGGACTATGAGAGGCAGATCATGGGCCATGGCCAACCTCACTTGCGCCTCGAACAGCTCAAGCTGCCCCTCCTGGGGCACCTGGGTGCGCAAGTCCAGCCCGCATTCGCCGATGGCCACCAGCCCCCGGGGCTTGCCCGCCAGCAGGGCCTCCAGCCTTGCCAGCGCCCCCTCCGTCTGGACCCCCACATACCAGGGATGCACCCCCAGACCATAACGAATGTCATGATGACGCTCGGCCAACGCCATCACCCGTCCCCAGTTTTCCTCTCCCACGGCGGGGATGATATACTCGCCCACCCCCAGCTGGCGCCACTGGGCCAGCAATGCCTCCCGATCGGTATCGAAGACCGGAAAATCGAGGTGGCAGTGGGTGTCTATCAGTTCCATATCGCGCTTACCTGTTCGTCGTACTCAATGGGTTGATTCCATGCCAAAACACCTTTCCCACGGCTTTACCCTGCTAGAACTGGTGCTGGTCATCGTGGTGCTGGCCATACTGGCTGTCACCGCCCTGCCCCGCTTCATCAACATCCAGGACGATGCGCTCAAGAGCAGCGTCTCGGCGACCGCGGGCAGTTTTGCCAGCGCCGTGCAACTCGCCCATGCGGGCTGGGCGGTCAAGGTGAAGGGGGAGCCGCTGGCACTCTATAACTTTAGCGGCATGGGCAGGCAGGATCTCGACATCAACCACTATGGCTGGCCAGTAGGGACCGATGAAAATCGACCAGGTATGGGGATTGACACCATTTTCCCTGGCGGAAAAAGCAATGAAATATCTGTCAACAGCAGAGCAGACTGCGAGCTTCTCTTCACCGGACTACTCGATACAGAACAAACAGTGGCGGATGAAGATAAAACAGGTGCCGAACCAGATTATATTTCGCAACTCATCCCTGCATACGATCAAACAGAGGCTGGAGGCCTAGAACACAGCAACTGCAGCTATACCCTGCGCGACTCCATCGGCCGCTTCCCCGCTTATCCGGACGGGTTGGGATTTGAGTACAACAGCGTTAACGGGGCCGTGACGCGCAATTTTCAGTGAGGCCAGCCTCGCCCCTGTCTGACGTCCTCATCATGTCGCACCGGCGCGCAGCAGCGCCGGTTCTCGGGCACCAGGCCCCACTCCTGACACCAGGCATCGTAGCGAGCCAGCCAACGCAGCAACATCCCCTTCATGGGCCCTCCCCGTCTCTATTATTCTCCCGATACAGCCTGCCTCAATCGCGCGCGCCGGACCAGCCTCACGGGCCCAGCGGCGTCATGGGGCCATGAACGGCAACAGCAGCCCCATGCTGATCTCGTCGACATAGCCCTCGTCCATCCGATACGCCTGCCGCCGCAGCCCCTCATCCCGGAAACCGCACTTGCGATAAAGTGAATGAGCCACCTCGTTATGGGCCATCACCCCCAGCTCCAGTCTGCTGATGCCGCAATCCGGCGCGCTCGCGATCAGGGTACGCAGCAGCCGCTCGCCCCAGCCCTGGCCGCGCGCACTCGACCGCAATCCCATCACCACCAGGGCGCAGTGGCGGTTGCGCGCCAGGCCGCCTCCGATGAGCACGGCAAACCCCTGCACCTCTCCGGCCAGCACCAGCAGCCACATTCGCTGGTTGGCCGTCCCCTGCATGGCGGCCAGGCGCTGGCGCTGCCCCTCGATATTTGAGGGGCGCTCCCCCGCCTCATAGAGCATGAAGCGGGTCTCCCGATCCAGTTGTCCAAAGAAGTGATCCAGCGCCGCCGCATCCTCCACGTCCGCCAAACGAATCATCACCCTGCTCTCCCTGCCTGGTTGTCATGCCGGTCCACGGCCATAAAAAAACGACTCCAACGGGAGTCGTTTTATCAGAGCCATCTGGCTAATGCCATGCCCTCATGGCGCAGCAGCCTGCTCAGTCTTTCGCTGGCAGGCTCAGGCGGGCAACGGCTTCCACGTGCATGGAGTGCGGGAACATGTCCACTGGCTGCACCTCGTCCAGCACGAAGCCCTGCTTGACCAGCCAGGCGAGATCCCGGGCCAGGGTCTGGGGGTTGCAGGAGACATAGACCAGGCGGCGCGGTGCCATGGCGACCAGGGTCTGCAGCACCGCCTTGTCACAGCCCTTGCGGGGCGGATCCAGCACCACCACATCGGCGGTCACGCCCTGGGCGTGCAGCTCGGGCATCAATTGCTCGGCCTTGCCCACGTGGAATTCGGTGTGCTCTATGCCGTTCAGGGCGGCGTTGCGGCGGGCATCGTTGATGGCGCTCTCCACCGACTCGATGCCCACCACCTTGGCGGCCTTGCCAGCCAGGAACAGGGAGATGGTGCCGATGCCGCAATAGATGTCGAACACAGTCTCGTTGCCGGTCAGCTCGCTGTATTCCAGCGCCTTGGAGTAGAGCACATCGGTCTGGCTCGGGTTGTTCTGGAAGAAGGAGAGGGGCGAGATCTCGAACGCGAGCTCGTGGATCTTGTCGCGGATCACCCCTTCCCCCAGTAGCACGCGGTTGCTCGTTCCCAGGATGCGGTTGGTGCGCTCGTCATTGATGTTCTGCACCAGCGTGGTGATGGGCAGATCGCTCAGGGCCGCCAGCAGTTCGGCCTCGAAGGGCAGCGCCTCGCCCAGGGTCACCAGCACCACCATCAGCTCGCCGCTCTTGAAGCCCTTGCGGGTCATCAGGTTGCGCACGCAGCCGGTGTGGGCCACCTCGTCATAGGCGGCGATGTCGTGCGCGCGCATCCAGCCACGCACCCGGGCATTGAGCTCCACATGCAGGGAGTCCTGCACCGCGCAGTCGTCGGCGGTGATGAGATCGTGGGAGTGCTTGCGGTAGAAGCCTATTTCGGCGCCGGCCTCGCTGCCACGCACGGCGTACTGCGCCTTGTTGCGGTAGGCGAACGGGCTGTCCATGCCGAGGATGCGGTTGACCTGGGTCTCACCCAGGCCGACCTGCTCCAGCGCGCTCTGCACCAGGGATTGTTTCAGCTTGAGCTGGGCCGGATAGGCCAGCGGGCGCACCTGGCAGCCGCCGCACTCTGTGTTGGGGCAGAAATCGGGAACCCTGTCGGCGGACGGCTGGGTCAGCTCGACCAGCTTGCCGTGCAGATAGTTCGGCTTGACCTCGGTCAACTCGACCAGCGCCTGCTCACCGGGCAGCAGACCCTCGACAAACAGGGGGCGATCGAACAGGCGACCCTTGCCATCCCCCTTGTCGGTCAGTTCCTGAATATCGATCTGATGTTGGTGTCCCACTAACGGCATGAGCGGCTCCGAAGGCATAGAAGAAAGGGTGGAAGCAGGGCTGACCCGGCTACCCCAAATAAAGGGTGGCAGAGTTTAGCGGAGATCCGGCCAAATTGCAGGCATAAAACATCCCTTGAAGGAAATAACAACGGGCAGGATCAGGGAACTCTGGATAGGCGGCGCCTCATGGGTCGCCATAAAAAAACCGCCGGACAAGGCCGGCGGCAGGTGGTCAACGGTAGCCTGAGGGGATCACAGGCTGTAGGCTTTCTCCCCATGGCTGGTGACATCCAGCCCTTCCCGCTCGGCATCTTCCTTGACCCGCAGGCCAATCAGCAGATCCACCAGCTTGTAGGCCACGGCGGAGACCAGGGCAGTCCATGCCACCGTCACCAGCACACCTATGACCTGGATCTTCACCTGGGTCAGGATGGAGTAGCCCTCGGCCACCTGATTGGTCACATAGTCCCACACCCCGGTGCCACCCAGATCCGGGCTGGCGAACACCCCGGTCAGCACGGCCCCCAGGATGCCGCACACTCCGTGCAGGCCGAACACGTCCAGGCTGTCATCGGCCCCCAGCAGGCGCTTGAGGCCATGCACGCCCCACAGACCGGCCACACCGCTCAGCAGACCTATGATGAGGGCACCACCGACACCGACGAAACCGGCGGCGGGAGTGATGGCCACCAGACCAGCTACCGCACCGGACACGGCACCCAGCAGGGAAGGACGACCCTTCATCACCCATTCGGCCAAGGTCCAGGAGAGCGCGGCACCCGCCGGCGCCAGCCAGGTGTTGAGGAAGGCCAGGGCGGCCGTGCCGTTGGCTTCCAGCGCGGAGCCGGCGTTGAAGCCGAACCAGCCGAACCAGAGCAGGGCGGCCCCTATCATGGTCATGGTCAGGCTGTGGGGGGCCATGGGATCACGACCGTAGCCAACCCGCTTGCCGACCATGAAGGCACCGACCAGACCGGCGACCGCCGCGTTGATGTGCACCACAGTGCCGCCGGCGAAATCGAGGGCGCCGTGCTGGAACAGATAGCCTGCGGTGGCACCGGCCGCCTCGGCGGCGGCGGCATCCGTGTAGGCATCCGGACCGGCCCAGTACCACACCATGTGCGCCATCGGAATGTAGGCGAAGGTGAACCAGATCACGGCGAACAGCAGCACGGCAGAGAACTTCATCCGCTCGGCGAAGGCACCGACGATGAGCCCGCAGGTGATGGCGGCAAAGGCCCCCTGGAACACCACATAGATGAACTCGCTGATCCCCACCCCCTTGCTGAAGGTGGCGGCGATCGATTCAGGCGTCACCCCGACCAGCAGCAGCTTGTCGAAGGAACCGTAGAAGGCCCCGCCCTCGGTGAAGGTCAGCGAATAGCCGTAGATGACCCAGAGCACTGTGATCAGGCAGAACAGGGTGAACACCTGCATCAGCACGCTCAGCATGTTCTTGGCGCGCACCAGGCCACCGTAGAACAGGGCCAACCCCGGGATGGACATCAGGATCACCAGGGCGGACGCCAGCATCAGCCAGGTGTTGTCCCCCTTGTTGATGGTCACGGTCGCGGCAGCCTGCACCACCTCGGCCTGCGCGGCCACTTCTTCAGCCCAACCAGGGGCAGCCATGGTGGCGCTCAGCGCCAGCAGGCCAGTCATTACGAGTCTATTGAACATACAGCCCTCTCCTTGTCGTCCCGGCGCCCGGCCGGGTCCATTTCCTGATATGAATGTCAAACTTGGCCACTTGCACGCATCGTCACATCCAGCTTGCCCACCCCCTCGGGCATGACTCGGCGGGCTCTTCATGGCGACCTGGCTTATCTAAAGCATAAAGCAGGCCAAAAAATATAATCCTTTACTTTCAATGGATTGACTTTAATCTCACGATTTCATGCACCATATTGGCGCATCCTGCCCACTATCAGTAAGGGGGGCGCACTTCGGCTGTGCAGCGCCGGGCAACTGCACCAAGATGGCACCTGGGCATGCCAAACGGGGGGGATCCCGGGGCAATGGGGGCCCGGCTGACCCGTTTTGCCCTCGAGATCATTTATTGAACAAATGAAAGATGCGTTTGCATTAAATAATCAAATGATGACAGAGGGGGGGAGCTCACCCATCCGAGGGGAAGGAGGGGATCACAGAGGGGGATGCAGCGCCTGATCTGGCCTGCGCCCGATCTTCCGGGCCATACTGGCGCAACCAGGTTTGCCCTGTCACCCGAACGAGGAACCCATGCCCAATCTCACCGTGACCGAAATCAAGGCATTCGTGCCTGCCCGCGACTTCAGCCTCTCCAGGCAGTTCTATCAGGATCTCGGGTTCACCCTGGCCTCCGACGGCGACGGGGTGGCCTACTTCCATTTCGGGGAGGTGAGCTTCCTGCTGCAAGACCATTACCACGAGGCGCTGGCCGAGCACTTCATGATGCATATCCTGGTGGAGGACCTGGCCGCCTGGCGGGCCCAGGTGGAAGCGAGCCAGGTCGTCAGTCGCTACGGCGTCAGGGTGACCGAGATCGCCACCCAGCCCTGGCGCATGAAGGAGTTCTGCCTGTACGACCCCTCCGGCGTGCTGTGGCACATCGCACAAAATATCGACTGAAGGGCCGCGAGCGCAGAAAAACAAAAGGCCATCCGCGAGGATGGCCTTTTGTCATGGAATCTGATGGTGCCCGGGGTCGGACTCGAACCGACACGTCTTGCAACGGCGGATTTTGAATCCGCTGCGTCTACCGATTTCGCCACCCGGGCAACTGCGAGGGATTATACGAATGGCGTTTTGGCATGCAAGGTGTTTTTCTTGCGCGGCCACCGTTTGCTCAATTATTCAACGCCTTGCCGATGTTCGGCCAGTTACATAGAATGCCCGCATCATATTAATGGAATAATCATCATGGCCAAGCGCAAGACCCCCTCCTCTCTCCAGCCTCCCCCCCAGCACCAGCACCCTTCGGCCGGCCTGCTGCGGCGCCTGGGTGCCCTGCTCTATGACTACCTGGTGGTCATCGCCTTGCTGATCATCGCCGGCTTCATCGGCATGGGGGTAGCCTACCTGCTGCTGGCCACCGGGATGGCAACAGTCCCCGAGGGCAAGGATGCGGCCTGGCTGCTGACCAGCCCCCTCTACAGCGCCTGGCTCGCCCTGGTGATCTGCGGCTTCTACACCTGGTTCTGGACCCGTGCCGGCCAGACCATAGGCATGCGTGCCTGGCGCCTGCGCATCCAGAATCTGGACGGTAGCAACATTCGCATCACCCAGGCCCTGATCCGGCTCGCGACCTCGGCCTTCGGCCTCGGCAACCTGATGTGCGTGTTCAATCGCGAGCGGCCCCGCGCCTTCCAGGACATCTGGGCCGAGTGTGAAGTGGTGGTGCTGAGCAAGCAGGAGAACCTGGAGCAGCTGAACAAGTGACCCAGTGAGTACGAGATGAGAAACAAGAAGGGCACCCACTGGGTGCCCTTCTTGTTGGCCAATACAGGCCGCTACTGCTTGCGGCTCAGGATGTAGAAGGAGATGCCGCCAAACAGCAGGCTGGGGGCTATGGCCGCAAGGATGGGGGGCACCGCCGCACTTCTCATTCTCTCGCTACTGCTTGCGGCTCAGGATATAGAAGGAGATGCCGCCAAACAGCAGGCTGGGGGCTATGGCCGCCAGCATAGGGTTGGCACCGCCGCACTTCTCCTTCTCTCTCTACTGCTTGCGACTCAGGATGTAGAAGGAGATGCCGCCAAACAGCAGGTTGGGGGCTATGGCCGCCAGCATAGGGCTGGCACCGCCGCACTTCTCATTCTCTTGCTACTGCTTGCGGCTTAGGATGTAGAAGGAGATGCCGCCAAACAGCAGGCTGGGGGCTATGGCCGCAAGGATGGGTGGCACCGCATACACCAGGCTGACGGGGCCGAATACCCGGTCGCTCACATAGACGGCGAAGCCGGTCATGATCCCCATCAGCATCCGGGCCCCCATGCTCACCGAGCGCAGCGGGCCGAAGATGAAGGAAGAGGCGAGCAAAATCATGGCCACCACGGAGAGCGGTGACAGCAGCTTGCGCCACATCTCCAGCTTGTAGCGCCCGGCATCCTGCTTGTTGGCATCCAGATAGCCGATGTAGTCCCGCAGCCCCGAGATGGGCAGGTTCTCGGGGTCTATGCTCACCACCCCCAGCTGTTTGGGGGTCAGCTCGGACTGCCACGCCATCTCGGCATGTTTCTCGTCAAGGATCTGCTTGGGATCGTCGAAACGGGTGATGTGCACCTGCTTGAGCAGCCAGTGATGCTGCTCGAACACCCCCTCCTGCGCCTGGACCACGTCGATCAGGTTGCGAGACGGGGTGAAACGATACAGGGTGATGCCGGTCAGGGCGCCGTCGTTGCGCACCCCGTTGATGTTGACGAAGTTGTTGCCATCCCGCGCCCAGACCCCGTAGGCCGAGACGGTCAGCCGCCCTTCCGACATGGCGCCCGCCTTGATGTCATCCGCCATCCGCTTGGCGGCCGGGGCCACGTATTCGCCCATCAGGCCTACCAGCAGCATCAGGGGAATAGCCGTCTTGAGCGCCGCCATGACGATGCTGATCTTGGAGCGGCCCGATGCCTGCATCACCACCAGCTCCGAGCTGGTCGCCAGCTGGCCGAGGCCAATGAGGCCCCCCAGCAAGGCCGCCAGGGGGAAGAAGAGCACCGCCTCCTTGGGCATGGAGAGCAGCACGAAGTAGAGGGCATTGAGCATGTCGTAGTTGCCTTCCCCCACGGCCCTGAGCTGCTCCACATACTTGATGAGCGCCGCCAGCCCGACCAGGGTCAGTTCACACAGCAGGATCGACATGAAGATGACCCGACCGATGTATCTATCGAGAATGCCGAACATCAGCCGAGACCCCTATCTTGTAGCTTCATGCTGATTTCTCCTGCAATGCGGTGCACCAGAACGGCATCAAAAATGACCCGACTGTCATGTCTATCGAGAATGCCGAACATCAGCAGAAACTCCTATGTTGCAGCATCATGCTGACTTGCCTTTGAAAAAGTGGCCCTTGACCCCGTTCCACCAGCTGGTGCCCTGCAGGTTGAGCGGCACCCCGATCAGCAGCAGATAAATCAGCGGCACCAGGAACATGCCGGGCCAGTGGGGCAGACGCCCGCTGTCGATGGCCGAACGAGCGGCACTGAGCAGCAGGAAATAGGAGAGATAGAGCAGTATGGCCGGCAGCAGCTTGGCATAACGCCCCTGGCGGGGGTTGACCCGGGCCAGCGGCACCACCAGGAAGGTGAGCACCAGGATGGAGAAGGGCAGCGACAGGCGCCACTGCAACTCGGCCATCAGCTGGTTGCTCTGGGTGCCGAGCAACTCCAGGGTCGGCTTGGCCGCCGCCTTGCGATTGGATCGCTCCATCTCCTGCTGACGGATCACCAGGCTGTATTCGCTGAACTCGGAGACCTGGAACTGCTTGCCGGTGAACTGGCCCTCGTAGCGGGAGCCATCCTTCAGGGTCAGCCACTGCAAGCCGTTGCTGTCGGCCGTCACCTGTCCCTCGTTGGCCACCACCACTGAAGGGGGAGAGCCCCCTTCGGCGCGCTGCAGCACGAAGATCTTCTGCAGCTCGGAGCCCTTGTCGTTCAGATCCTGGATGTAGGCCACCAGGCGCCCCTTGTCGAGCTCCATGAAACGACCGGCCTGCAGGAAGGAGATACCCGGATCGGCCTTGAACTCGTCGATCACCTGGTACTCGCGCTCCTTGGCCTGGGGAGCAATCCAGCCGGTGTTGAAGGCCGCCACGGCGGCCGTCAGCAGGGCCAGCAGCATGGCGCTGCCCATCACGAAGCGGTGGCTGAAGCCCACCGCATGCATCACCGTCATCTCGCTTTCCGCATACAAACGACCGTGAGCAAACAGAATGGCTAAAAACAGACTGATAGGCAGCATCAACAGGGCCATATTCGGCAGGTTGAGCAGCAGCAGGGTGGAAACCAGGCGCGTCGGCACCTCGCCATCGGCGGCGTCGCCAATGATCTGGATAAATTGCTGGCTGACGAAGATAAGCAGCAGTACGAACAGCACCGCTAGCTGGGTTTTCAGGGTCTCCCTGAACAAATATCGGAAAACGATCACAGTCATTCCCAAGTAAACTTGTGTTTTTAGTCGAATGCCTGAAAAATAGGGCCCTATATTGGATTTTTACCAGTTTGAACTGCGGAGCCTGTGGCTGTTCGCTCCGCCTCTGATACCCCAACAAGCACCGCATTATTCAATAAATGGTGCCTTTTGTCTTTAGGATGTAGGAGATTCCATGGAGTTCAGTGTAAAGAGTGGCAGTCCTGAGAAGCAACGCAGCGCCTGCGTCGTGGTCGGCGTTTTTGAGCCTCGCCGCCTCTCTCCGGTTGCCGAACAGCTGGACAAGATCAGCGACGGCTACCTCAGCTCGCTGCTGCGCCGCGGCGATCTGGAAGGCAAACCAGGCCAGATGCTGTTGCTGCATCAAGTACCGGGCGTGCTCAGCGAGCGCGTACTGCTGGTCGGTTGCGGCAAGGAGCGGGAACTCGACGAACGCCAGTACAAGCAGATCATCAACAAGACCATCACCACCCTGAACGAGACCGGGTCCATGGAAGCCGTCTGCTTCCTGACCGAGCTGCACGTCAAGGGCCGAGATACCTACTGGAAGGTGCGCCAGGCGGTGGAAACCACCAAGGCGGGCCTCTACAGCTTCGATCAGTTCAAGACCAACAAGGCCGAGCCGCGCCGCCCGTTGCGCAAGCTGGTATTCAACGTGCCGACGCGTCGGGAACTGACCATAGGCGAGCGCGCCATCACCCACGGCCTGGCCGTGGCCAAAGGGGTGCGCATCTGCCGCGACGTGGCGAACATGCCGCCCAACGTCTGCAATCCGGCCTACCTCGCCTCCCAGGCCCGCCGTCTGGCGGATGCCTATGACAACATCACCACCAAGGTGATAGGCGAGCAGGAGATGGCCGAACTCGGCATGAACTCCTACCTGGCGGTGGCCCGCGGCTCCGAGAACGAAGCCATGATGGCCATCATAGAGTACAAGGGCAACGCCGATGCCAAGCCCATAGTGCTGGTGGGCAAGGGGCTGACCTTCGACTCCGGCGGCATCTCCATCAAGCCGGCAGACGGCATGGACGAGATGAAGTACGACATGGGTGGCGCCGCCTCCGTACTCGGCACCATGCACGCCCTGGCCCAGTTGCAGCTGCCCATCAACGTCATCGGCGTGCTGGCGGGCTGCGAGAACATGCCGGGCGGCAACGCCTATCGCCCGGGTGACATCCTCACCACCATGTCCGGCCAGACCGTCGAGGTGCTCAATACCGACGCGGAAGGTCGCCTGGTGCTGTGCGATGCCCTCACCTATGTGGATCGCTATGATCCCGAAACCGTGATCGACGTGGCGACCCTGACCGGCGCTTGCATCATAGCCCTGGGTCACCACACCTCGGGTCTGCTGGCGAACCACAACCCACTGGCCCACGAGCTGCTCAACGCCTCCGAGCAGGCCGGCGATCGCGCCTGGCGCCTGCCGCTGTTCGACGAGTATCAGGAACAGCTGGAAAGCCCGTTCGCCGACATGGCCAACATAGGCGGCCGTCCGGCCGGCACCATCACGGCCGCCGCCTTCCTGTCGCGCTTCACCAAGAAGTACAACTGGGCCCACCTGGACATCGCAGGGACCGCCTGGAAGAGCGGCAAGGATAAAGGCTCCACCGGTCGCCCCGTGCCCCTGCTGACCCAGTTCCTGCTCAATCGAGCTGGCGTGGCAGACGTTGAGGATAAAGAGTAAAACCATCCTTGCCCGACAGTCGGTTGCCCCTGCCGAGCCAGCATTTTCCTGCTCAATCGAGCCGGCGTGGCGGATGTCGAAGACAAGGAGTAACCCCTCTCTTCGGATGCCCGCATCAGGGGAGTGGTACCACAAGGAAGAGGCCTGCCTCTTCCTTGTTTCATTGAGAGAATCCGGGAAGATCGTGCCAGGCACGGCTCCCCGCAGACGGCCAATCGCTGTCCGTCACAGCCAAACGGGACCAACCTGATGAGCCAAGTGACCTTTTACCTGATGAGTGAGCCGGACGACGCGCAGGCGTCTGCGGTCGAACGCCTCGCCTGCCAGCTGGCGGCTGATGGCTGGAGTGCCGGCCACCTCTATCTGTTTTGCAACGACGAGGCCCAGGCCCTGCGCCTGGACGAACTCTTGTGGCAACTGCCACCGGATCGTTTCGTGCCGCACCAGTTGCAGGGGGAGAGCGGCCAGGCCCCGGTGGAGATAGGCCATCAGCCGCCGAAACGGCGCTATGCCCGCCTCATCAACCTGGCCGAGCAGACACCTTTGTTTGCAGGACACTTCGCTCAAGTGGTAGATTTTGTCCCCACTGACGAAACGCAGAAGCAGCAAGCCCGCGAGCGCTACAAGCACTATCGCCAGGCGGGCCACACCCTCGAAATGAGGGATCAGCCCGTCCTTGCCGCACCGGATCCGGCGCAGCCCTGACTGCGCCACCCTCGATCCACGACGACTCAACACCAGACTCCATCCATCCAGAATACGGCGAGACCATGGAAAAGACTTTTAATCACAACGCCATCGAACAGGCGCTCTATCAGCACTGGGAAGCCCAGGGTTACTTCAAGCCCCACGGCGACACCAGCAAAGACTCCTTCTGCATCATGATCCCGCCGCCGAACGTCACCGGCAGCCTGCACATGGGTCACGCCTTCCAGCAGACCCTGATGGACACCCTGATCCGTTACAACCGCATGCAGGGCAAGAACACCCTGTGGCAGGCGGGCACAGACCACGCCGGTATCGCCACCCAGATGGTGGTTGAGCGCAAGATCGCCGCCGAAGAGGGCAAGACCCGTCACGACTACGGCCGTGATGCCTTCATCGACAAGATCTGGCAGTGGAAGGAAGAGTCCGGCGGCACCATCACCCGCCAGATGCGCCGCCTCGGCGACTCCGTGGACTGGGAGCGCGAGCGCTTCACCATGGATGAGGGCCTCTCGGCGGCCGTGCAGGAAGTCTTCGTGCGTCTCTACGAAGATGGCCTGATGTACCGCGGCAAGCGTCTGGTGAACTGGGATCCCAAGCTCAACACCGCCATCTCCGATCTGGAAGTGGAAAACCGCGAGATCAAGGGCCACATGTGGCACCTGCGCTACCCGCTGGCCAACGGCGCCAAGACCGCCGAGGGCCAGGATCACCTGATCGTCGCCACCACCCGTCCGGAAACCATGCTGGGTGACACCGCGGTCGCAGTGAACCCGGAAGACCCGCGCTACAAGGCGCTGATCGGCCAGCACATACTGCTGCCGCTGGTGAACCGTCTGATCCCCATAGTCGCCGACGAACACGCCGACATGGAGAAGGGCACCGGCTGCGTGAAGATCACCCCGGCCCACGACTTCAACGACAACGAAGTGGGCAAGCGCCACAACCTGCCGATGATCAACATCTTCACCCTGGACGCCCATGTGCGTGCCGAGGCCGAAGTGGTCGACACCAACGGCAACCCCAGCACCGCCTATGACGCCGCCCTGCCGAGCGAGTTCGCCGGCATGGAGCGCTTCACCGCCCGCAAGGCCATCGTCGCCAGGCTGGACGAGCTGGGCCTCCTGGCCGAAATCAAGGATCACGTGCTGCAACAGCCCTACGGCGATCGCGGCGGCGTGCCCATCGAGCCCATGCTGACCGACCAGTGGTACGTGCGCGTGGCACCCATGGCCAAGACCGCCATCGAGGCGGTGGAAGATGGCCGCATCCAGTTCGTGCCCAAGCAGTACGAGAACATGTACTTCTCCTGGATGCGCGACATTCAGGACTGGTGCGTCTCCCGTCAGCTGTGGTGGGGTCACCGCATCCCGGCCTGGTATGACGACGCCGGCAATGTCTACGTGGGCCGTGACGAGGCAGAAGTGCGAGCCAAGCACAGCATCCCGTCCGTGACCACACTGCGTCAGGACGAAGACGTGCTCGACACCTGGTTCAGCTCCGCCCTGTGGACCTTCTCCACCCTGGGCTGGCCGAACAACACAGAGGCGCTCAAGACCTTCCACCCGACCGACGTGCTGATGAGCGGCTTCGACATCATCTTCTTCTGGATTGCCCGGATGATCATGATGACCATGCACTTCATCAAGGACGAAAACGGCCAGCCGCAGGTCCCGTTCAAGACCGTCTACATCACCGGCCTGATCCGTGACGAAGAAGGCCAGAAGATGTCCAAGTCCAAGGGCAACGTGCTGGATCCCCTCGACATGATCGACGGCATCTCCCTGGAAGATCTGCTGGAGAAGCGCACCGGCAACATGATGCAGCCGCAGATGGCCGAGAAGATCGGCAAGCGCACCGCCAAGCAGTTCCCGGAAGGGATAGAGGCCCACGGCACCGACGCCCTGCGCTTCACCCTGGCGGCGCTGGCCAGCACAGGTCGCGACATCAACTGGGACATGAAGCGCCTGGACGGCTACAACAACTTCTGCAACAAGCTGTGGAACGCCTCCCGCTACGTGCTGATGAACACCGAAGATCAGGATTGCGGTCTGCACGGTGGCGAGATGCAGTTCAGCCTGGCGGATCGCTGGATCCAGTCCCAGCTGCAGGTGGCCATCCGTGACTTCCGTACCGCGCTCGATACCTACCGCTTCGATATCGCGGCCGGCGTCTTGTACGAATTTATCTGGAACCAGTTCTGCGACTGGTATCTGGAGCTGACCAAGCCGGTGCTGGGCAAGGGCTCAGAGGCCGAGCAGCGCGCCACCCGTCACACCCTCGTCACAGTGCTGGAGACCCTGCTGCGTCTGGCGCACCCCATCATCCCCTTCATCACCGAGACCATCTGGAAGTCGGTGGCCCCGCTGGCCGGTGTCAACGCCGACACCATAATGCTGCAGGCCTTCCCGGAATTCGATGCCGCCAAGGTAGACGATGCCGCCATGGCGGATCAGGAGTGGGTGAAGGAGTTCATCGTCGGCATCCGCAACATCCGCGCCGAGATGAACGTGGCGCCGAGCGTCGCCCTCAACGTGCTGCTCAAGTGCGATGGCAAGGATAGCCAGCGCGCCGGTGACAACGAGGCCTTCCTCAAGTCCCTGGCCCGTCTGGAGTCCATCCGCGTGCTGGCGGACGGTGAAGTCGCCCCCCTGTCGGTGAAGAAGCTGATCGGTGCCACCGAGCTGATGATCCCGATGGCGGGTCTCATCGACAAGGAGGCCGAACTGGCCCGTCTGGCCAAAGAGGTTGCCCGTCTGGTCGGTGAGTGCGGCCGTATCGAAGGCAAGCTCGGCAACGAGGCCTTCGTGGCCAAGGCGCCGGACGCCGTCATCGCCAAGGAGCGCGAGAAGCTGGAAGATTACCGTCTCCAGCTGACCAAGCTGGAAGCCCAGCAGGCCGAGATCGCGGCGCTCTAAGTGCCCATCGCCAGTCCAAAAAGCCCCCGTCTATCGGGGGCTTTTCATTTTCCGCCCCCGGATGACAAGCCCGCATATATAGTCCCGCTGCCAATCTGACGACGAGTCCGTTCAGGGCTGATGCCCTCTTGTCATGGATGGAATTGAAAAATTCACGGGCCAAATCACCTCCTTTCACAAGCGCATCGCCCGCAAATTCATTACACTGCCAGCGATCTTTTCTACCGGGAGTGCTGCTGCAGTATGGAAATATTGATCCTGCTTGGATTGATTTTGCTCAATGGCGTCTTCGCCATGTCGGAAATCGCCATCGTCACCGCACGCAAGGCCCGTCTCAGCAAGATGGCCAGCGAGGGGAGCAGCTCTGCCGCCATCGCCCTCAAGCTGGGGGAGAATCCGACCCATTTCCTCTCCGCCGTCCAGATCGGCATCACCAGCATAGGCCTGCTCAACGGCATCTACGGTGAGTCCCTGCTGGCCCAGCCCTTCGCGCAGTGGTTGCAGGAGTGGGGGCTGTCTCCCAAGAGCAGCAGCTTGCTCGCCACCGTGATTGTCGTGGTACTGGTGACCTACCTCTCCATCGTCGTGGGGGAACTGGTGCCCAAGCGCCTCGGTCAGCTCAGTGCCGAACGCATCGCCTGCCTGGTGGCCCGCCCCATGCTCTGGCTGGCGACTCTGACCCGCCCCTTCGTCTGGCTGCTGTCCGCCTCCACCCACGCCAGCCTGCGCCTGCTGCGGGTCGATCAGAACAACAGCAACAACGTCACCCAGGAGGAGATCCACGCCATGCTGGTGGAGGGCTCCGAAGCCGGCGTGATCGAAGACCACGAACACACCATGCTGCGCAATGTGTTCCGCCTCGACGAACGCAGCCTCTCCTCCCTGATGGTGCCCCGCAGCGACATCCGCTACCTGGATCTCTCCCTGCCGCTGGAGACCAACCTGCAGCGCCTGGTTGAGTATCGCCACAGCTTCTTCCCGGTCTGCGACGGCAGCCTCTCTGATCTGGTGGGCATACTCAACGTCAGCAAGGTGCTGCACGCCTACATCAAGGGGGAGCCCATCGATCTGGCGGCCCTCACCCAGGATGGCAGCCTGCTGCCGGAGACCCTCAACGGCCTGGAGCTGCTCAACCACTTCCGCGCCCACGCCGAGCACATGGTGCTGGTGGTGGATGAATACGGCGAGCTGCAGGGGCTGGTCACCCAGCAGGATCTGCTGGAGACGCTGGCGGGCGACTTCCAGCAGGAAGACGGAGAGGACAACTGGGCCTTCCAGCGTGCCGATGGCAGCTGGCTGCTCGACGGCCTGATCCCGCTGCCGGAATTGAAGGACTGTCTGGAACTGGTTCGCCTGCCGGAAGAAGAAAAACATCACTATCACACCCTCGGAGGGCTTATCATGCTGCTCCTTGGCCGCCTTCCCCAGACCGGAGACCTGGTCACCCTGGAACAGTGGCAACTGGAAATCGTGGATATGGACGGCCTGCGCATCGACAAGGTGCTTGCCATGCCTTTGACCGACCAACCCAGCTAACCTGCGGAGTTTGCATGTATGGAGCAGTTTTACCACCTGGCTCACGCCTTCATTAATCAGGATCTGGCGACCCTGTCCGACCCCAACATGGTCTTCATGGTCTACATAGTCCTGCTGACCTTCCTGGTGTTGGAAAATGGCTTCATCCCGACCGCCTTCCTGCCCGGTGACACCCTGCTGATCCTGACCGGCGTGCTCATCTATCAGGGGGTACTGCCGCTCGCTGTCGTCCCGCTGCTGATCCTGGCGACCTTCGTCGGCACCTGGCTCGGCTACATGCAGGGGCGCTTCCTCGGCCACACCCAGATGTACCACAGGCTGATGTCCCACCTGGATGAGAAGCACAAGGAGAAGGTGCACTACCTGCTCAACAAGTACGGCATCATCACCCTGATCACCGCCCGCTACATCGCCTTCGTGCGCACCGCCTATCCCTACATCGTCGGCGCCAACGAGATACCCCAGGGTCGCTTCCTGGTGGTGAACCTCATCAGCTCCATCATGTGGATCTGCCCCCTGGTCGGGCTGGGTTACTACCTGAGCCACACCAAGCTGGCCGCGCAGTATGAGTCCCAGTTCCTCAGCATCATCCTCTGCCTGCCGCTGGTGCTGCTGGTGGGCGGCTTGATAGCGCTGATCTGGCGCTGGCTGAGCAGACGCAAGGTCCATATCTCCAGGGATTGAGAGAAATCACAGGGGTCGCCGGCAGGCGGCCCTTTTTTATGGAAAATAGTGACGAATTCCTCCCTCCCGCTCTTGTAAAGCGAGGGCAAAAATGAGTGAATCTAGCGCCTTTTTTCGCTGTGGATGGAGTCGGTTGTATGGGGTGTCGGATTCGCGCAATCGCGCTGGTATGTGGATTGATAGGACTGCTCGGATCGCAGGCAGCCCTGGCGGCGCCCAACCCGGCCAAACTGCAAATCAAGTCGGGCAGTGCCCTGGTCATGGACATCAACACGGGCAAGACCCTCTATCAGAAGAACCCTGCCCAGGTGCGCCCCATCGCCTCCCTCACCAAGCTGATGACGGCACTGGTGGTGCTGGATGCCCGCCAGAACCTCAATCAGACCCTGACCATAGATCAGAACGACAGGGATAACATCAAGCACACCTACTCCCGGGTTCGTTTCGGTACCAAGGTGAGCCGTCGCGACGCCCTGCACCTGGCGCTGATGTCCTCCGAGAATCGCATGGCCTCTGCCCTCGCCCGCCACTACCCGGGTGGCCGCTCGGCCTTCATTCGCGCCATGAACAACAAGGCCAGGCAACTCGGCATGCGCAACAGCCGATTCTACGACTCCACCGGTCTGTCGACTCGCAACGTCTCCACCGCCCGGGATCTCGCCAAGCTCATCACAGCCGCCTATCGCCAGCCGCTGATCCGCCAGTTCACCCAGGACACCAACAAGGAGATGCGCTTCAGCACGCCGGCCTACAGCCTGATGTTCAACAACACCAATCCCCTGGTGAAGAACCCGGACTGGGACGTGCGCCTCTCCAAGACCGGCTACACCGACGAGGCGGGTCGCTGCCTGCTGATGCGCGCCAAACCGGACCGTCAGGAGCTCGCCATAGTGCTGCTCAACTCTGTGGGCAAACGTACCCCGATCGGCGATGCCAACCGCATTCGCAAATGGCTGAAGAGCTGAGTGAACGATTCAAGTAAAAAAGGATGCCTCGGCATCCTTTTTTGTTGCCCGTGTCCCGTCCTGAATATGGTTTACACCTTTCCCCCCAATCAATGGAGAATCCGATGGGACAAGGTGTGAAACGGACACAGCGCGATTACTCGCTGACTTTTAAACTGGCGCTGGTCGAGCAGATTGAAAAAGGCGAGCTCACCTGCCAGCAGGCACAAGCCCGATACGGCATTCAGGGCAACTCCACCGTTCTGGTATGGTTGCGTAAACATGGTCGGCAGGATTGGAGCCAGGGGGCTTCTGTGCGCGCCGGCAGGAGTATCACCATGCCTGACCCCGACAACCAGACGCCCGAACAGCGCATCAAGGAACTCGAGCAGCAGCTGGCGCTGATGAGCCAGAAGGCCCAGTTCTTTGAGGCCGTCGTCGATGTGCTGAAGAATGACTACGGCGTCTCCATCGTAAAAAAGCGACCCGGCAAGTCCTCTCGCAGCGGCAAGTCGAGAGGCTGACCATCGTCAGGGCTTGCCGGTTTCTGGGGATAAGCCGTCAGGCTTACTACAAGCGCAATCGGGTTGCAGACGTGCGCCATGCACAGGGGCTGCAGGTGGTACGTTACGTGCGTCAGGTACGGTTACGCCAGCCGCGGGTGGGCACCCGCAAGCTGCATTATCTGCTGCAGGGTCAGGATGATGGCGGGCTCAAGGTCGGGCGGGACAGGCTGTTTCAGATATTGGCCGAGCACCGCCTGCTGGTGCAGCCCAGGCGGGCGT
>NZ_CAMPOU010000006.1:625000-662923 GCF_946892685.1 Aeromonas sp. Marseille-Q5825 | reverse complement strand
ACGGGAAGGCCTTTTTGCTTTTGGATATTCGTGAACGGGATTAAGGAAACAAGGGACCACAGACAGGGCTGCGACTTGCCACTGGCAACTCGGTCCCTGCCTGTGGTCCCTTGTGCTTGAGCCGGACTGTGTCCGTCTCCCCATCCGCTCCGCCACTATTTAGAAAGCCCAGTCGAAAGACTGGGCTTTTTTTCGTTTCAAGAATCCAGACACTACTCACTTCCCCCTCGCATCAACACCATTATCACCCGATCATCGCCGCTGGCTGCGGTTGCCGCTATAATGGCCGCCCTCAAGCAAGGTGGTGGTATGAAAGCAGAATATCTACAGCGATTCGGGGGCATTGCCCGTCTTTATGGTCAGAGCGCCCTTGGCTCCTTCAGCCAGGCCAAGGTCTGCGTGGTGGGGATCGGCGGGGTCGGCTCCTGGGCAGCCGAGGCGCTGGCCCGCGCTGGTATCAACCAGATCACCCTGATCGACATGGATGACATCTGCATCACCAACACCAATCGCCAGATCCACGCCATGCAGGGCACGGTTGGCCGCCTCAAGACAGAAGTCATGGCCGAGCGGATTCGTGCCATCAATCCGGATTGCGAGGTGATCGAGGTGGATGACTTCGTCACCGCCGACAACCTGGCCGAGCATATCAAGCGGGAGTTTGACTATGTGGTGGATGCCATCGATTCGGTCAAGGCCAAGGTGGCGCTGATTGCCTTCTGCAAGCGCAACAAGATCCCGGTGATTGTGGCGGGCGGTGCTGGCGGGCAAATGGACCCAACCCAAATCACAGTGGCGGATCTGGCCAAGACCATTCAGGATCCGCTGGCCGCCAAGGTGCGCTCCGACTTGCGCCGGCTGCACAACTTCAGCAAGAATCCGGCGCGCAAATTCGGGGTGGAGTGTGTCTTCTCGACCGAGCAGTTGAGCTATCCCGATGGCAATGGCGGTACCTGTCAGGCCAAGGCGGCCAGCGACGGCAACATGAAGATGGATTGCGCCTCCGGCTTCGGCGCCGTGACGCCGGTGACGGCAACCTTTGGGCTGGTTGCCGCGTCCCGGGTATTGAAGAAGATTGCCGAGCGGGGCGCTCGTGCCGAGAAAGAGGTCGGGAATGAAGAAGCAGGGTCGATTAGCGAAGCCTAATCGACCACTGAACAAGGCGGGTTAGACTGCCTGTTCCCGGATTGCCAGCACTATTGCCCTGAGCCCGTTACCTCGTGACGGGCTCAGGTGTTTCTCCAGCCCCAGTTCGCTGAAATAGCCATCCACGTCAAATGTCTGGATAGCGTCGGCGGTCTGATGATTGAGCGCCGCCAGCACGATGACGATAAGGCCGCGCACTATGCGGGCGTCGGAGTCGCAGGCAAAGTGCCAGCAGCCATCCTCCCCCTTTTCGCTCTTTAGCCAGGCCTGGCTCTCACACCCCTTCAAACGGTTATCTTCGGTTTGCCACTCGGAAGGCAGGGCGGGCAGCTGCTTGCCGAGCTGGATGATGAGGCGGTATTGGTTCTCCCAGCCGTGGGCGGCGGCAAACTGCTGGCGGATGCCTTCTGCGTTGGGCTCAAGGCCGATCTGGGTATAGGTTGCTAGGCTGCTCATGGGTTTGTCTGCCTTAGAAGAAGTCACTGAGTTTGTGCAGAGCCGCCAACAGGGCGTCGACATCGTCCTGGTTGTTGTAACAGGCCAGGGAGGCCCGCAGGGTGCCGCCGATACCGAGCGATTCCATCAGCGGCATGGCGCAGTGATGGCCGACCCGCAGCGCGATCCCCTGCATGTCGAGCAGGGTGGCGGCATCCTGGGGGTGGATCTCGTCCAGCAGGAAGGAGATAGCCCCTGCCCGTTGCGCCGGCTCACCGATGAGGCGCAGGCCCGGCACCTGATGCAGGCCTGCGACCAGATAGTTGGTTAGCATTTCTTCGTGGCGGGTCAATGACCCCCTGTCTTGCTCCGTCACAAAGTCGATGGCGGCTGCGAGGCCGATGGCACCGGCAATATGGGGGGTGCCCGCCTCGAACTTGAAGGGCAGGGTATTGAAGGTGGTGCCGCTGAAGCTGACTCTGTCGATCATCTCGCCGCCCGCTTGCCAAGGCGGCATGCGCTCCAGCAGTTCGGTTCTGCCCCAGAGCACGCCTATGCCGGTCGGGCCATAGAGCTTGTGACCTGAGAAGGCATAGAAGTCGCAGCCTATGGCCTGTACATCCACCTCGAGATGGGCAACCGCCTGAGCGCCGTCGATCAGGGTCAGGGCGCCGACAGCTTTGGCGGCAGTTACTATCTGCGATACCGGATTGACGGTGCCGAGGGCATTGGAGACATGGGCCACGCTCACCAGTCGGGTGCGCGGCCCCAGCATGGCCAGGTAAGCCTCCATATCCAGATCCCCGCGCTTATCCAGCGGAATGACCCGAATAAGGGCGCCGGTGCGTTCGGCAATCAACTGCCAGGGGACGATATTGGCGTGGTGCTCCAGGGTGCTGAGGACGATTTCGTCCCCCGCCTTGAGCTCGCTCACGCCCCAGCTATGAGCCACCAGATTGATCGCCTCGGTGGTGCCGCGGGTCCAGATCACCTCATGGCTGCGGGGCGCATTGATAAAGCGGGCGACCGTCTCGCGGGCTGCCTCGAAGGCGCGGGTGGCGCGGCCGCTCAGGGCATGGGCGGCGCGGTGCACATTGGCATTGTCGGCCCGATAGTAGTGAGCTATGGCGTCCAGCACCGCCTGCGGCTTCTGGGTGGTGGCGGCGTTGTCCAGATAGATCAGAGGGTGGCCGTTCACCTCCTGCGCCAGGGCCGGAAACTGACTACGCAATTGGGCGTGCTCTTGCTGATTCATGCTCCCCTCATCTCCTCTGGAAAAGTCGGCCATGATCCGGAAAATGACGGGCAAACACAAGGCGAAGTGGCGGGATCCTGTGTCCGGTTTCGGCTGCCCGCGGGATCTCTGTTACAATGCCGCCCCTCATCATAAGCCAAGAGATCCGGCCCATGAAGCTCAACCCCAATCAGAACGAAGCGGTCAAGTTTGTCTCCGGCCCTTGCCTGGTGCTGGCGGGTGCCGGATCGGGCAAGACCCGCGTCATCACCAACAAGATCGCCTATCTGGTGCAGCAGTGCGGCTATAACGCCCGCAACATCGCCGCTGTGACCTTTACCAACAAGGCGGCGCGGGAGATGAAGGAGCGGGTCGGCCAGACCCTGGGTCGCAAGGAGGCGCGGGGGCTCATGGTCTCCACCTTCCATACCCTGGGCCTCGACATCATACGTCGCGAGCACAAGAGCCTGAATCTCAAGGCGAACTTCTCCCTGTTCGACGACACCGACCAGCTGGCGCTGCTGAAAGAATTGACCGAGTCGGAGCTCGACAACGACAAGGACAAGCTCTCGGCCCTCATCACCCAGATCTCCAACTGGAAGAACGACCTCATACTGCCGGCGCGGGCCATGCGCATCGCCCGGGGGCCGGAAGAGGTGCTGATGGCCCAGCTCTACGAGCGCTATCACCGCCAGATGGTGGCCTACAACGCGCTGGATTTCGATGACCTCATCGTGATGCCGACCCTGTTGCTGAAGAACAACGAGGAGGTGCGTACCCGCTGGCAGAACAAGATCCGCTACCTGCTGGTCGATGAGTATCAGGACACCAACACCAGCCAGTACGAGCTGGTGAAGCAGATCGTCGGCGAGCGGGCCCGCTTCACAGTGGTAGGGGATGACGATCAGTCCATCTACTCCTGGCGCGGTGCCAAGCCCCAGAACCTGGTGCTGCTGAACGAGGACTTCCCCAGCCTCAAGCTGATCAAGCTGGAGCAGAACTACCGCTCCAAGGGGCGCATCCTCAAGTGCGCCAACATACTGATCGCCAACAACCCCCATGTGTTCGACAAGGCGCTCTTCTCCGAACTCGACTACGGGGTGCCGGTCAAGGTGCTGTTCGCCAAGAACGAGGAGCACGAGGCGGAGCGGATCGCCGCCGAGATGATGGGCCACAAGTTCATGAATCGCACCCGGTTCAAGGACTACGCCATCCTCTATCGGGGCAACCATCAGTCGCGCATCTTCGAGAAGGCGCTGATGACCAACCGCATCCCCTATCGCATCTCCGGTGGCACCTCGTTTTTCTCCCGCACCGAGATCAAGGACATCATGGCCTATCTCAAGCTGCTGGTGAATCCGGACGAGGACACCGCCTTCCTGCGGGTGGTCAACCTGCCGCGCCGGGAAATCGGCCCCACCACGCTTGAGAAGCTGGGGCAGTACGCCAACCAGCGCGGCAAGAGTCTGTTTGCCGCCAGCTTCGAGCTGGGGTTGGAGCAGCACCTCTCTGGCCGTGGTCTGGTGGCTTTGCAGGCCTTTACCAACTGGCTGGTGCGGCTCGGCGATCAGGCGCAGCGGGGCAACCCGGTGGAGGCGGTGCGGGACATGATCAAGGAGATCCACTACGAGGAGTGGCTCTATGAGACCTCCCCCAGCCCGAAGGCGGCCGAGATGCGGATGCAGAACGTCTCCACCCTCTATCGCTGGATCACCGAGATGCTGGAGGGGGACGAGCTGGAAGAGGCCATGACGCTCGCCCAGGTGGTCACTCGCCTCACCCTGCGGGACATGATGGAGCGCAACGAGGGAGAGGACGATGCGGATCAGGTGCAGCTGATGACACTGCACGCCTCCAAGGGGCTGGAGTTTCCCTATGTCTACATGGTGGGCATGGAGGAGGGCTTGCTGCCCCACCAGACCAGCATCGACGAGGACAACGTGGAGGAGGAGCGCCGTCTCGCCTACGTAGGCATCACCCGGGCCCAGACCGAGCTGACTTTCACCCTCTGCAAGGAGCGACGCCAATACGGCGAGTCGGTGCGGCCCGAGCCGAGCCGTTTCCTGCTGGAGCTGCCCCAGGACGATCTGGAGTGGGAAAACCAGAAGAAGGTGACGGCTGAGGAGCGCCAGCAGAAAGGGCAGGTCGGCGTCGCCAACCTGAGGGCCCTGTTCAAGAAGGATTGAGTGAAGGTTCGGCCGGGGGCTCTGCCTGGGTGAGCAGCGGTATGATGTCGGATCCTGGCAGAGGCGGGGATATGTGGCGCCCCTGTCCCAGGGCGCAGCCCAGCTCGATCAGCTTCTGCAACTGCTGCTGGTTCTCTATGCCCTCGACCACCAGGGTGAAGTCGAGATCCTGACAGATGTCCCGCATGGCACGGATCAGCGCCAGGTCCTTGGGGGAGTTCAGCATGCGATGGGTGAAGCTGTCATCCACCTTGATGTAGTCCACCGGGAAGTGGAACAGGGCATTGAGGGAGGAGAAGCCGGTCCCGAAGTCGTCCAGGCTGATCTGGATCCCCTTGGCCCTGAGCTCATGGAGCGAGGTGAGTGAGTCGGCACTCTGCCTGGAGAGCTCCCGCTCGTTGAATTCGAAGATGAAGTAGCCGGGTATCACCCCCTCCTCCTCCATGATGTGGACCAGTGCCATGATCTGCTCGCGGCTGGCCAGGTGCTTGCCGGACAGGTTGAGCGATATCTTGAAGCGACCGCCGTCCGAAATCTGCAGCCAGCCCTTCAGCTGCTGGCAGGTGCGCCTGAGGATCTGGCGATCCAGATCCTGAATGAGGCCGCACTGCTCGGCCAGTGGAATGAAGTCGAAGGCATCCTTCAGTTCTCCCTCCTCGGTGATCCAGCGCGCCATCACCTCCAGCCCCACCAGGCGACTCTCCTTCAGTCTGATCACCGGCTGGAAGTAGGGCACTATCCTGCCTTCCCGCAAGGCCCTGAACAGCCGCTCTTCGGGCGAGCCCGAGTGCTCCATGCAGGCATCTGAGTACATGACGATGCGACTGCGGCCATTGCGCTTGGCCTGGTACATGGCGAGATCGGCCTGGTGCAGCAGCTCGCTGATGTCCGTGGTCTGCTCCGACACGCTGGCCACCCCCAGGCTGATGGTGACGGCCAGCTCATTGCCCTGAAGCCGGAACGGGTGGGCAATGCGGCCTAGAATGCGGTTGAGTACGGGGCTGACGTCCTCCTCCTGCTGGCTGTTGTCCAGATAGATGACAAACTCGTCGCCCCCCAGCCTGGCCACCATGTCATTTTGCCGGATGCAGCTCTGCAGACGCTTGGCCAGCTCCTGCAGCAGCTGGTCGCCGGCACTGTGGCCCAGGGCGTCATTGACCTGCTTGAAATGATCCACGTCGGCGAAGATCAGGGTGAAGCCGGCCGTCTGGTAACGGCGGTAACGGGTCATGGCATGGTGAAGGTGGTTCATCAGCAGGGCCCGGTTCGGCAGCTGGGTCAGCGGGTCGTGCAGCGCATTGAACTGGAGCCGCCGCTCCAGCTCCTGATGATGTCTGAGCCGTTTCTGCAGCCGCAGGTTGGTCTGGCGCAGCTGCTGTAGCCGCTGGTTGATGGACTCTTCCGAGTTGAGTTCATCCAGCTGCTGCCTGACTCTCTTGAGTTCCAGCAGCAGGGTCAACTGGTGGCGCAGGAAGTCGAGGAACAGCCTGTCATCGGCTTCCAGGGGCTGGGCAGTATTGATGATGAGGTGGGCGAAATACTGTTGCTGCTGGCGCAGGGGCAGGCTGTACCAGAACAACCCGGCCTCGCTGCGCTCTATGCTGTTGGTGCTGTGGCACAGGGCCCTGATGACGTCGTCATCGTAGGCGAGCCGCGTCGGATAGAGTTTCTCCAGCCGCTGGTTGTCGAGGCGGACCAGCAGCATGTCATTGACGGCCAGCATCTGGCGCAGCACGGCCTCCAGCTGGGAAAACAGGGCATGCTGCGGCAGATTGTGGGCCAACCGCATGATACGGCTGATTTTTTCAATCTTCTGCTGCCATTGGGGATCCCGCTGCATCAGGGGGGAAGCCTGCCCCGCCAGCTGGGTGCCGGTCTGGGTTTCGTGCAGGCGCTTGGCCAGACACTCCAGCAGCAATCTCAGAGTCGGGGTCTGTTCGGGGGCGCCGCGGGCCAGCAGCCATTGCACCTCATAGTGCTCTACCGCCTGCACGCACCATCCCTGATGTTCATCGAGCCGGGTGAGCTGTTCGGTGAGACGGGGCTCTTCGCGTCCCAACTGCTGCTTGAACGCCTCGGGTAGCTGATGTGCATACAGCCAGTGCAGGCCTCCATCGGCCAGCCCCAGCATGGCAAAGTGCTGCAGGGGGCAGAGTCTGCCCAGTTGCTCTACCAGTCTGGCGTAATCCTCAGGGGAGGCGATGCCGGGCGCGGGAAAATCCATGATGGAAGAAACGACCGCCAGCAAGGGGGGGGGATCTGGCGGTGTGAGGGGCTGGACTGACATGCAATACTCCCGAATAAACTCACCTACAAGCGTAGTCGGAAGTGATTGGATTGAAAGGGCTGCAATAGGAGCCCTTTCAACCACTTAGAGCTTGTCGATCATGTAGTGAATGGCGTTTTCGATCTCTTCGTCACTACAGGCCGCGCAGGTGCCCCGTGCCGGCATCATGCCAGCCTTGCCGGTGAAGCCTTCGATGGCATGCTTGCGCAGGGTGTCGAACCCCTGGGCGATGCGTGGTTCCCAGGCCGCCTTGTCCCCGCGCTTGGGCGCGCCAGCCGCGCCGGTATCATGGCAGGCAAAGCAGGCGCCCTTGAACACTGTCTCGCCATCACGGGGACCGGACGAGGCAGCAGCAGGGGCGGCCGCGGCCGTCGCAATGCCTTCCAGATCCTTGGCGGTGTAGACCTGACCGACCGGGGCTATGCGTTCGGCGATGGCTTCCGTCGACATCTCATCGGCGGCAAAGACGGCGCCGGACAGGGTGGCGGCCGCCATCCCGGCAGCCAGCAAATAGCTCAGTTTTTTCAACACGCTCATGTACTCCAGCAGGCTCTTATTATCCCTAGAAAACGACGGGATTATAACCGAATAGTTACAGGCATTTAAACGCTTGTGTGTGAAGTGTTAAGCAATCTGCGAACAAAGTTTTTGCGGCGGGAGAGGCGGCAGGCCAGGCAAGTGCAAAAAGAAACCCGGCTTTCGCCGGGTTTCTTCAGTCAGCAGTGAAAAAAACTCACTTATCCCCGTTGCGGATCACCTTGCAAGTTGGTCGCCCCGCCCGGGGCGCATGGCATCCAGAGCGCGTTGCAGGCAGGTGTTCTGGCACGGCTGAGGCCTTATCAATCCCAGTTCAGGATCACCTTGCCGGACTTGCCTGACCCCATGGCTTCGAAGCCCTGCTGGAAGTCATCGATGTGGAAGTGATGGGTGATGATGGGGCTGAGATCCAGGCCGGACTGGATGAGGCTGGCCATCTTGTACCAGGTCTCGAACATCTCGCGACCATAGATCCCTTTGATAAACAGTCCCTTGAAGATCACCTTGTTCCAGTCGATGGCCATGGTGGAGGGGGGAATGCCGAGCATGGCAATCTTGCCGCCGTGGTTCATCTTGTCGATCATGTCCTGGAAGGCGCTGGGCACGCCGGACATCTCCAGCCCCACATCGAAGCCTTCGGTCATGCCGAGCTCGTCCATCACGTCGGAGAGTTTCTCCTTGGCCACGTTGACGGCGCGGGTGGCGCCCATCTTGCGGGCCAATTCGAGGCGGTATTCGTTGACGTCGGTGATCACCACGTGACGGGCACCCACATGGCGGCAGACGGCGGCAGCCATGATGCCGATGGGGCCGGCACCGGTGATGAGCACGTCTTCACCCACCAGATCGAAGGAGAGGGCTGTGTGTACGGCGTTGCCGAACGGATCGAAGATTGCGGCCAGCTCATCGGGGATGTTGTCCGGCAGCTTGAAGGCGTTGAAGGCCGGGATCACCAGGTATTCGGCGAAGGAGCCCGGGCGGTTGACGCCGACCCCTATGGTGTTGCGGCACAGGTGGGTACGACCGGCGCGGCAGTTGCGGCAGTGGCCGCAGGTGATGTGGCCTTCGCCTGAGACGCGATCGCCGATGGCGAAGCCGCGCACTTCCTGGCCGACGGCGACCACCTCTCCCACGTACTCGTGACCGACCACCATGGGCACGGGTATGGTCTTCTGGGCCCACTCATCCCAGTTGTAGATGTGCATGTCGGTGCCGCAGATAGCGGTCTTGCGGATCTTGATCAGCAGATCGTTGTGGCCGAGCTCGGGGGCCGGGACGTCCGTCATCCAGATGCCGGCTTCGGATTTGAGTTTGGAGAGTGCTTTCATGACAGATTCCTCACGGCGCTGTGCCGGGTACAGAGGGTAATAAAATGGGGCCCAACCTTGGCCCCCGTTTTAATCAGCTAGCCATGTGATCAAATCACACCGAGCTCGCGGCCGATGCGGATGAAGGCATCGATGGCCTTGTCCAGCTGCTCGCGGGTATGGGCGGCAGACATCTGGGTTCGGATGCGGGCCTGGCCCTTGGGCACCACGGGGAAGGAGAAGCCCACCACGTAGATGCCGGCGGCCAGCATGCGGCTCGCCATCTCGGCGGCCAGCTTGGCATCTCCCAGCATGACCGGAATGATGGCGTGATCGGCACCGGCCAGGGTGAAGCCGGCGGCGCTCATCCGGGTGCGGAAATACTCGCTGTTCGCTTTCAGGCTGGCCCGCAGCGCGTGACCCTCGGCCAGCATGTCGATCACCTTGATGGTGGCCGAGACGATGGAGGGGGCCAGGGAGTTGGAGAAGAGGTAGGGACGGGAGCGCTGGCGCAGCCAGTCGATGACCTCTTTCTTGCCGGAGGTGTAGCCGCCGGAGGCGCCGCCGAGCGCCTTGCCCAGGGTGCCGGTAATGATGTCGACCCTGTCCAGCACGCCGCAGTATTCGTGGGTGCCACGGCCGTTCTCGCCGATGAAGCCCACCGCGTGGGAGTCATCCACCATCACCAGGGCGTCGTATTTGTCGGCCAGATCGCAGATGGATTTGAGGTCGGCGATGACACCGTCCATGGAGAAGACGCCATCGGTGGCGATCAGCTTGAAGCGGGCGCCGTCGGCATTGGCCTGCTTGAGCTGGGCTTCCAGCTCGGCCATGTCGTTGTTGGCGTAACGATAGCGCCTGGCCTTGCACAGCCGCACGCCGTCGATGATGGAGGCGTGGTTGAGTGCATCTGAGATGATGGCGTCTTCGGCGCCGAACAGGGTCTCGAACAGACCGCCGTTGGCATCGAAGCAGGAGGAGTAGAGGATGCTGTCCTCGGTGCCGAGGAAGGCGGACAGTTTCTGCTCCAGCGCCTTGTGCTGGTCCTGGGTACCGCAGATGAAGCGTACCGAGGCCATGCCGAAGCCGTGGCTGTCGAGCCCCTGATGGGCGGCGGCAATAAGATCCGGGTGGTTGGCCAGCCCCAGGTAGTTGTTGGCACAGAAGTTCAGAACCTGCTCGCCGCCCACCGCAATCTGGGCCTGCTGAGCCGAGGTGATGATGCGTTCCTGCTTGTATAGCCCTTCCGCCTTGACCTGTTCGAGCTGTTCGGCCAGGTGACGATAGAATCCGTTAGACATCCTCGGTCCTCATTGACTGTGTCGACTGTGTTATCAGGATCTTGGGCCGTGCGAGGTGCACGGAGTGACGTCGTCGCGGTCGTGACGAAACGTCGACAGACCCTGGAATGGGCAACATTTTACTGCAATCGTTGCGCACCAATTCAAATTATTATGCTGATATTCAACAATTGTGAAACAGATCTCACCCTGCTGGTTGGGCCAGTTGGTGGTAGTGCTGCTCCAGTTGGCGGATCTGGGCGATCACCTGGGGCTGCACATAGGGGCGCAGCAGGAAGAGCACCCGCAAGACCCCCTGATAAAGCAAGGGCTTGGTGATGCGGGTATGGGGCGCCTGGGCAATCTGGAAGGGGATCCAGCAGGTGACCACCATCTTGATGGTCTGGCCGAGATCCGGCAGATCTTCGTCGCTGACGTCTATGATGCCCCCCTCGCGCAGGCTCCTCAGCAGCGCTTCCACGGCGGCGCGCAGCTGCTCCTGGGCCTTGAGGTACTTGTGCTGCAAGGGTTCGTCGCGACTGAGGATGTCCGGCAGGTTGGCGTAGAAGAAGCGGAACTGCCACATCAGATAGAAGATGGCATCCAGATAACCCATCAGATCTTCCAGCTTGATCTCGTGGCTGCGGGCCGGCGTGAAGCTCTCGCTCAGGTGGCGGGCGTATTGATCGAAGATGGAGTGGATGATGTCTTCTTTATTGCGGAAGTGGTAATAGAGGTTGCCCGGGCTGATGCCGAGATGGGCGGCAATGTGGTTGGTGGTGATGTTGCGTTCACCCTGATCGTTGAACAGCTCGGTGGCGCTGTGGATGATCCTGTCTCTGGTCTTCATCACTGATCCCTCTGCCGGGCCCTGTGCGCCGAGGTCGAATCCCCTGGCGGCCCGTGATAAACTTTTCGGCAATTTCAAATTGGCCCACTATACACAGCTTTAACAGGCAGTCACACGGGGCCATCAACGTACGCGAGGCAAACTCCATGATCGTAGTAACTGGCGGTGCTGGCTTTATCGGCAGCAATCTGGTCAAGCAGCTGAACGCTCAAGGACGGACCGATATCGTGGTCATCGACGACCTGACCGACGGCACCAAGTTCGTCAACCTGGTCGATCTCACCATCGCCGATTACATGGACAAGGACGAGTTCCAGGCGCGGATCGTCTCCGGTGACGAGTTTGAAGAGTGGGATGGCGGCATCGAGGTGATCTTCCACGAAGGTGCCTGCTCCGCGACTACCGAGTGGAACGGCAAGTTCATCATGGAGGTCAACTACGAGTACTCCAAGGATCTGTTCCACTACTGCATCGAGCGGGAAATTCCCTTCATCTATGCCTCCTCCGCCGCGACCTATGGCGGCCGCAACGACAACTTCATCGAAGATCCCAAGTTCGAGCAGCCCCTCAACGTCTATGGCTACTCGAAGCAGCTGTTCGATCAATACGTGCGCCGCTGGCTGCCGGAGATCGACTCCCAGGTGGTTGGCCTGAAATACTTCAATGTCTACGGCCCGCGCGAGCAGCACAAGGGCTCCATGGCCTCCGTCGCCTTCCACCTCAACAACCAGGTGAAGCAGGGGGACAATCCCAAGCTGTTCGAGGGTTGTGACGGCTTCCCGGACGGTGGCCAGATGCGCGACTTCATCTATGTGGACGACGTCTGCAAGGTGAACCTCTGGTTCTGGCAGAACCCGCAGCACTCCGGCATCTTCAACTGTGGTACCGGCCGTGCCGAGCCGTTCCAGAACGTGGCCGAGGCCGTGATCAAGCATCACCAGCAAGGCGCCATCGAGTACATCCCCTTCCCGGATCACCTCAAGGGTCGCTATCAGAGCTTCACCCAGGCCGATCTGACCCGCTTGCGTGGCGTCGGTTATGACGGCGAGTTCAAGACTGTCGCCGAAGGCGTGGCCGATTACATGGCCTGGTTGAACCGGGCTTGATCCCCCTCTGACGGGCGGCCCTGGCCGCCCGTCGATCGGATGCGCTTGCATGAACATATTGATGGCACTCTCCCAGCTCGAAGTCACGGGAGCTGAGGTCTATGCCACCACGGTCGGCAACGAGCTGACCCGGCGTGGTCACAACGTCTTTTACGTGTCAGATACCCTGACCAAGCCCACCCAAGGGCCCGTATTCAAGCTGAGGTTCAACAAGCGCAGCATACTGCGCCGCTTCTGGCATGTGTTTTACCTCATCTATCTCATCAGGAAGCACCACATCCAGCTGGTTCATGCCCACTCCCGCGCCTCCGGCTGGAGCAGCTATGTGGCCTGCAAGCTGACCAGCACCCCCATGATCACCACAGTTCATGGCCGTCAGCCGGTGCATGCCTCCCGCAAGGCGTTTCATGCCCTCGGCTATCGGGCTGTGGCGGTGTGCGAAGATATAGCCCGCCAGATCATCAACAACCTGGGGGTGGATCCCGCCATGGTGCAGGTGCTGCGCAACGGCATAGAGACCGACAGATTCCAGCCTGTGCCGGCACCGGACAACGCCAGGCCGGTGATCGCCATCATAGGTCGACTGAGCGGCCCCAAGGGGGAGCTCTGCTATCGCCTGCTGGACGAGGTACTGGACTTGGACGCCTGCCAAGTCCGTGTCGTCAGCGGCACTCAGGTGCCGGAGCGCTTTGCGCGCTTCCAGGACAAGGTCGATTTCGTCGGCTATGTGGACGATGTGCCCGCCCTGCTGGCGCAGTGCGATCTGGTGATCGGCGCTGGCCGGGTGGCGATGGAGGCCCTGCTGTGCGGCCGCCCCGCCTTCGCCATCGGCGAGGCCAAGGCCATAGGGCTGGTGACCGAACAGAATCTGGACGAGGCGCTGGCCAGCAACTTCGGCGACATAGGGCCCCAGGATCTGGCCATCGATTTTGCCGCGCTGAAGGGACAGATAGCCCCGTCACTGGCCGCCAAGCAGGTGCCGGACAGCCTGCGTCAGCGCATCCGGCAGGAGTATGACTTGCAGCAGGTGGTGAGCGGGCTCGAGTCCATCTATCAGGATGCCGTGGTCGAGACCCTGCGCCGGGAGATGCCGGTCATCATGTATCACCGCTTCATCGAGCATGAGAGCGAGAAGGGAGTGCACGGCACCTGGCTGCCCGTCGCCATGTTCGAGAAACACCTCAAGCTGATGAAGTGGCTGGGTTACGAGACGCTGACCTTCGCGGATCTGGCGGACAAGGGCCTCATCCACCGCCTGCAGCATGGCAAGAAGTACCTGATGATCACCGTCGATGACGGTTATCGGGACAACCTTACCCGCATGCTGCCCCTGCTGGAAAAATATGGCTACAAGGCGGTGGTGTACATAGTGACAGGCGAGGATCACAATCGCTGGGACGTGGAGCATCCGACCCACCCCGATACGCCGGTGGCCCTGATGAATGGCGATGAGATAAGCGCGCTGGTGGCCTCCGGTCACGTGGAGATCGGGGGACATACCCTGACTCATCCGCGCCTCAGCACGCTGGCTCCCGAGCAGCAGGCGCGCGAGATCCGGGCCAACAAGGAGAGGCTGGAACGGCTGCTTGGCCATCCGCTCCTGTCGTTTGCCTACCCTTACGGGGATCTGAACGAGAGCGCGAAAGCCGAGGCCTGCGCCGCCGGCTACCGCTATGCTGTGGCCACCAACAGCGGCCCCAGAGCCATGCATCGGGATCCATTCCAGATCCGCCGGATCGCCATCTTCCCCCGCACCGACATGTTCGGGTTGTGGCGCAAGATCAGGGGTAATTATGTCTTCAGGAAATAAAGAAGTGGTAGAGAAAAGTATACCGTTAAACACCAACCCGTCGGATAAGATAAGCCCTTGCTGGTGGCGTCAGGGTCAAGTATTGCCGCTGATGGTTCAACTGTCAGCCTTTCTATTTGGCGCACTGGCACTGGTGATACCCAGTGGTTACTCCTACGGCCCCGCACTGTTGCTTCTGGCAAGTCTCTACTTTATTGTCACGAAACGTTCGACGTTGAGATTGAGCAAAGAGTTCAAGCTTATCGGGCTCGGCTTTCTGCTCTATTTTACAGTCATGGCGATATCCATCTGGCTGGATGGCGGTAGAATAAGCGAGGTTGACCGGGCCAGCCGGGCAGTGATGGCGGCAGCTATGCTTCCCTTATTAGCCTTTGTGCCGGTGCGTCTTCCTCTATTTTTATCAGGCTGTGGTGTAGGGGCACTGCTGGCATTTGGTTCCGCTATTTATGACAAGTTTATCTTGGGCTATGGGCGGGCATTTGATGATGTGATGCCAATTCAAAGCGGTAATATTGCCATGTCGTTGGGGCTTTTTTGCCTCTGTGGTATGTTTTGGGCACAAAAGAAAGGGAAATTGGCCTTCTCGCTCCTTATGCTATTGGGGGCTTTCGCCGGGATGGGCGCGAGTTTCCTTTCAGGTACCCGCGGAGGCTGGGTATTGCTACCTGTTATTTTGCTAACTATTGGAATGTTGTTCAAAGAGAGCCTCTATCGCAAGAGAGCAATCGCTATGATTGCCGGTATCTTGCTATGTGGGGGAGGGCTCATAGCTCAGCCGCAGAGTGGTGTGGAGGCTCGAATCGAGCAGACTCAACACGATATCAGCCAATATCTTGACAAAACCAACCTCAACACATCTCTGGGGATCAGGTTCCAGCTTTGGCAGAGCGCCTGGCAGAGCTTTACCGAGAAACCGCTGTTTGGCTGGGGAAACCATGGAGTCAGGGCGTCACAGAAGGCACAGCTGGCACGGGGGGAAATAAGCCAGTTTATCTATAACTTCAATTCCCATGCTCATAACCAATTCCTTGATGAAATGGCCAAGCGCGGTGTTATCGGTCTTGGCGCCCTACTGATTATGCTACTTACCCCTCTATTCCTGGTAAAGCGACGATTACGTCAACCCCATGATGCTGATATGCATTGTGGAGCTGCATTGCTTATTGTCACCATTTTTTCATCGATTGATTACTGCCTCAGTCAGGCATTTTTCGGTCACAACTCTGGTATTACGTTCTTTGTCTCATCCTTGGTTATAGCTGCATCCATTGTTTTTAAGAAAAATGAAAACGAATAAATTAATAGCGCCAAATAGGGAGTTATACAGCTTCTTGGTGTGGTTAATCTAATGAATAATGCGATCATTAAAATTAGAGAGGTATAGAGTGGGGGTTTCTATTTCAATTGTGATTTTAAATTACAATTCGTCTAAATACACAATGGATTGCATAGATAGTATATTGAGTAGCTCATATCAGAACTATGAAATAATAGTGGTTGATAACAACTCAAACGCGGATGAACGTGGTGTAATTATTGATTATTTGAAAATTAACAATAATGATAAAATACACTTTATAGAAAATGATAATAATTTCGGGTTTGCTCTTGGAAATATATTTGGAATATCAGCAGCAAAAGGAGAGTACATATTTGTTCTTAACAATGATACGCTAGTGGATGAGGGTGCGCTTGATATACTTCATTCATTTATGGAGGATAATCCAGACGTATCGCTGTGTATACCATCTCAGTATAATAAAGATGGTATATATCATCCATCCTTTGCCTATTTACCATCAGTAGCTAATCAGTGGTTTGGCAACGGATTATGTCGAATGTTAAAACCATCAGAATATATGGATAGGAAGATGGAATATAAAACTCCATTTAGTGTCCAAATGGGTAGTGGAGCATCAATGTTTTTTCGCGCATCCGATTATTTTAAAATTGGAGGTCTAGATCCTAATTTCTTCCTTTACTGTGAGGAAGAGGATATCTGCATTAGAATGAAGAAAGAAAAAATGAATATATTTTTTGTTCCTGATGCAAAGATAATTCATTATGGTGGTGGGAGTACGAATAGAAATCTAGACATAGAAATAGAGTTTTACAGGTCTTTATTTTATTTTTTCGATAAAAATTATAATTTTTTATCTGCAAAAGCTCTTAAGTTTAGATTTCTTATCAAGGAACTCATCAAATCATGTAAAAAACCAGCCAGATTTAAGCTATTCTTGGCTATTATCATGAGGTCATCACTGTCTCATTCCTTAAGACATAAGCAACGAGGCTTGAAAATTAATATCATTTAACAATGGATGAGCTACTAGGGGGTGATCTTAAATAGACTATTTTCTTAAAACATGGCCTGTGTTTAAATAAACTATAGAAAGTGACATTAAAATCAGCTGAGATATAATGTAATTATTCCAACAGATTACGAAAGAATAATCACATATAGTCCACTATCTTTAACCAAGTTTCTAGCGTCAATCTATCGTTCCGAGTACGAGAGTCATTCAATCATATCGGTGGTGGTGAAACTCGTTTTCGGGTGGCATGGCCATAACCAGCAACGAATTAAAGGTCTAGACCATAAATTGCGTTACTGGCGGGGCATACTTCGGTAGCCGATTATTTATTCATTGTCGTGAGCTATTCCTAGCTCAGCACAGAATGTGGCCAGTCTCTCCTGCACATTCAAGATTTCCCGCTCCGGATCCTGGTGGTCGGTGTTGATGAACTGATAGCGGGGATGAGAGACAGGGTTGGCAATGGCGGAGTGACCCAGGGGAGAGACTATGGTCAGCAGCGGTATGTCCAGCGCCTGTGCCATATGCCGCGGGCCTGTGTCGTTGCCGACGAACAGCTGGCAATGGGCGAAGATGCCCGCGAGCTCCCGCACCGAGCGGGTCTGTATGTGGTCAAACACGCTGGCCTGCAGCGCGGCGGGCAGCAAGGGCTTCAGGCTGCGGTTGTACTCTTCCTCCCCTGGCCCGCAGTAGATCAGGATCTGGGCGTGGTGCTGCTCTATCAGCCAGCGTGCCACCTCGGCGAAACAGTCGATGGGCCAGCGCTTGTAGTGTCCAAGGGAGTTGACCCCCATGGCGATCAGCGGCCTGCCCGGATCTATGCCGGCGGCCTGCAGTGTCTCCCGTCCCCGTTGCTTCTCCGCTTCACTCAGCCAGAGATAGTAGTTGCGATCCTCCCTGGCGAGCCCCAGAGGCTTTAGCAGCGAGAATCTGTCATCCACCAGGGTGCTGTTGCCCTGATGCTCGGTGTCATGGCGAAAGCGCACTATGCGGTTGTGGCCGAGTCGCCAGGGGAAGGAGTCAAAGCCGATCCGCAGTTTTGCCCCCGAGACAAGGCAGGTGAGCAGGCCTATCATCTGGCCCTGGCTGTTGATCACCACGTCGTAGCGCTCGCGGCGAATGCCCAGCAGCAACTCCTTCATGTAGCGCCACTCGTTGCGGCGCGCCTTCTCGATGACGATCAGGCGATCTATGTTGGGGTTCCCCTCTGCCATCCCCGCGCAGTAATCCATGACCAGATAGTGAACCTCCCCGGCGGGGTCGTGCTGCTTGAGGTTGTTGCACAGTGCGGTGGAGATCAGCACGTCTCCTATCTGTTTGGTTTGTACTACCAGGTATTTCATGGAAGAGGCCTCGGGTGAGGTCGGGTGGAACGTCAGCGCACCAGCATATCGCACTCCCCCGTCAGATGCTGCCGCTGTGGGTTGAAAATCCGATCCAACGCACTGTGTTTGCACATATTTTCGGCGTCGATGGGGTGGGGGCTGCCGCTAACAGCAGGCGCGGCCCATAGACCGCGCCTGCAGGCTGGCCTGGACGCAGTGGCATCAGCGCACTATCAGGCCCAGCAGTACGCCCACCACGCCGAAGTCGGCATCGCTGAAGGTGGTGTTGGCAAAGCCGAGATCCCCCAGCACCGGCAGCAGGAACACCGGCAGGAAGGTGATCAGCAGGCCATCGCCGGATTCGATGATTCGGATGTGGTACAGGCCTGTTATCCTGCCCTGACGTCGGTACAGATCCCCTATCGCAAGATGGGCGACATGGCCGCGGAGATGATCCTGCGTAAACTGGTTGGCGAGGTACTGCAAGACAGTACCCAGACCATCTAATTTGAATTGCACAAGCGCCAGAGCACCTGATGCCGGCGCCCCAACCCCGAGAGGAAAGCATGTTCAAGGCTCTGTTACTGGATAACCAAGATGGCAAGACCAAGGCGACCCTGACCCAGCTGGCCGAGAGCCAGCTGCCGGCGGGGGAGGTGCGGGTGGCGGTGAGCTACAGCTCCCTCAACTACAAGGACGGGCTGGCCATCACCGGCAAGGGCAAGATAGTGCGTCAGTGGCCGCTGGTGCCTGGCATCGACTTCGTCGGCACAGTGCTGGAGTCGGCCGACAGTCGCTACCAGAGCGGTGACAAGGTGGTGCTGACTGGTTGGGGCGTGGGGGAAGGACACTGGGGCGGCATGGCCGAGCAGGCGCGGGTCAAGGCCGACTGGCTGGTGCCGCTGCCGGCCGGGCTGGATGAGCGGCAGGCCATGTGCATCGGCACTGCCGGCCTCACCGCCATGCTCTGCGTGCTGGCGCTGGAAGAGGCGGGCGTTACTCCTGCGAGCGGCGAGATCCTGGTGACGGGCGCCGCAGGCGGGGTGGGCTCCACCGCCGTGGCCCTGCTGGCTGCGCTGGGTTATCAGGTCGCGGCCCTGACCGGCCGTCCCGAGGAGCAGGGCTCCATGCTGACCGCATTGGGTGCCAGCCGCATAGTGCCGCGCAGCGAACTGCTGGAGCCGGCCAAGGCGCTGGAGAAACAGCTGTGGGCCGGTGCCATCGACACAGTCGGTAGTCAGGTGTTGGCCAAGCTGCTGGCCCAGATGAATTACGGCGGCGCCGTGGCGGCCTGCGGGCTGGCGGGCGGCTTCGATCTGCCCACCAGCGTCATGCCTTTCATACTGCGCAACGTGCGCTTGCAGGGGGTCGACTCTGTGATGTGCCCGCTGGCGCGTCGTCAACTGGCCTGGCAGCGACTGGCGCGGGATCTGCCCGCCAGCTTCTTCGCCCAGGCGGTGACCGAGATCGGGCTGGAGCAGGTGGTGGAGGCCGCCGAGGCCATCACCCAGGGTCGGGTGGCGGGTCGCACCCTGATCAGGCTCTGACCGGGTCCACTGGCGAGCCCCATTTTTCTGGATAGACTTTGAAGGCCGGTGCACTATCCAAGGAGAATGAGCATGGGTACGCAGACGCCGGATTTCGAGCTCGACGATGAGTGGGAGCCGGAATCCTGGGAAGACGAGCTGGAGGAGCTGGACGACGAGGGCTGGCAGGACTATGACCCTCTCGACGATCAGTGATTCCCTGTAACGCGTGCGGGCGGGCCTGGTGGCCCGCCCGATTTTTTGCGCGTTCGGCAGCATGCCCCTTGGTGGCCGGGCGAGGCTCTGGTTAGAATGAACTGCTCAAATGGCGCTGTGGGAAGAGGGATGCCCGTCAGGCCAGAGACGCCATAAACCACTCAAACAACGCCCAAGGATGATTATGCGCTCACTCGTCATCATGCTCTGTGCCACCCTGATCGGGGGCTGTGTCTCCAACTCGGACGATCCCTGCGAAAAGGTGTGGAGCGATGTGGGGGAAGGAGACGGCAAGCTGGGTTTCGCCGCCGATCGGGTGGAATTCCATCAGACCCAGTGCGGGACCAAGGTGGATGTCGCCATGTGGGAGCAGGGTCGCCAGAAGGGATTGGCCTGGTATTGCCGCCCGGAGCACCTCTATCTGGCCGGGCGATCGGGGGAGGAGTACCGTGGCGTCTGCCCCAATGACGTCCAGGCCCGCAAACTGTTTGCGCAGGGGCGTCAGGGCTGGACCGATCAATAGGGCGCCCCCTTCTTCTTCAGAGCCTCGAGCGACGAGCCGTGGGGGAACTCATTCCCCTTTCTCCTTCAGCCGCAGCGGCTGGCACAGGTACTCTTTGTCATTGGCGCTGCGGGCACACTTGCCGCACACGAACTTGGGTTTGCGCAATATCTTGCGCAGTGTCTTGAGATCGGCGGGGATCTCGTGACGGCGCCATTCACACAGCGTCTTGTGGCCCATGACGATGACTTCCTCGACAGTGAATGGGAGCGGTAGGGAGAGCGGGCCGCCGGTCGGCCCCCTGCTCGCGGTTCATTACTGATAAAGATACTTGGTGAAGATGAGCTCGCGTACCGCCTTCTTGCCGGTCTCTTTGACCAGCAGTTCGTTGACCTTGGCCTCGCACTCCTTGCGCAGCTCTTCCCGACTCACCAGCGACTTGATCTGGGCGCCCGTCTTGCTGCCAATCAAGCGGATGATGGCGTCGCGGATCAGGGGGTCGTGCTGTTCCAGCAACTTGAGATCGGCGGCGTTTTCGGCCATCAGCTCCACCGTCACCCGCACATAGCCCAGGGTTTTGCCATCGCCGAGGTAGTTGGTGATGATGTCCGGATCCAGCGCATGATAGGCGAATCCCGGCTGGACGGCGGCGGAGGCCGGATCGGCGGCCGCTTCCTCGTTAGCGAAGGCGTGGGTATTCAACAGGGTACAACCCAGGGATAACACCAGCAGAATTCTGAAGATCTTCATCTAGATGGCTCGGCAGCGACGGATGCCCCATTTTTGATGCTGCCATCGGGGCCGTCAAGCACGGATGTTCTTACAATTCGCCATTGATTTACGGATAATAAACGGGATTTTAACCTGACAACGGAAATCTCCGGATGGTGAAGCTGTGAAGTCCGAGTTGACTGTTCCCCTCATCCAGCTCGTCCCCTGGCGGGCACCCGCAGAGTGTGAGCCCCCCGAGGCCCTGCGCCCCTGGTTGTTGGAGGCCGACTCCATGACCCGGCGCCTGCGGCGCCACAATAGTCACCTCTCGGTGCAACTGCTCGGCAATCGCAGCGTGTCGCTGGGGGTGGACGAGCAGGCGCTGGTGGCCGTTGCGGATCCCGTGGGGATCTGCCGCGAGGTCATACTGCACGGTGACGCCGGACCTGCCATTCTGGGCTGGACCCTGTTTGCCGAGGCGGCGCTGCAAGGGAGCGGTCTGCAGGATCTGGGGGAGCAACCACTGGGGGAGCGCATCTTCGGTGATGCACCGGCACGGCGCGATCACCTGCAACTGGCCTGCTTCGAGATCGCGAGCAATCCCTGGTGCCAGGCGGCCACCGTCTGGGGGCGCCGCTCCCGTCTCTATCTGGGGCAGTGGCCCTTGCTGGTCCACGAACTCTTCCTGCCCTCGCTATCGTCTCATTCGCTGCCATCGCATAAGGAGCTGGAGTGAAGCTGTTAACCAAGGAGCGGGGACTGGCCTATGTGCAGTTGGCCCGCATCGACAAGCCCATCGGCACCCTCTTGCTGCTGTGGCCGACCCTGTGGGCGCTCTGTCTCGCGGCCGGCGGCCTGCCGGATCCCTGGATCCTGACCGTGTTCGTGGTGGGGGTCTTCCTGATGCGCTCGGCGGGCTGTGTCATCAATGACTATGCGGATCGCAACTTCGACGGCCACGTGAAACGCACCGCCGGGCGACCGCTGCCCATGGGCCGGGTCGATGCGCGGGAGGTGCTGATCCTGTTTGCCGTGCTGGCGCTCATCTCGTTCGCCCTGGTGCTGACCCTGAACCCGCTCACCATAGGCCTGTCGTTCGCCGGCCTGCTGCTGGCGGTCTGCTACCCCTTCATGAAGCGCTTCATTCCTATCCCGCAACTGGTGCTCGGGATGGCGTTCTCCTGGTCCATTCCCATGGCCTATGCGGCCCAGGCCAACGCCCTGCCGCCCGTCGCCTGGTTGCTGTTTCTCGCCAACCTGCTGTGGACCATAGCCTATGACACCCAGTACGCCATGGTGGACAGGGACGATGACCTCAAGCTCGGGCTCAAGTCGAGCGCCATCCTGTTTGGCCGTCACGACAAGCGGATCATCGGCGTGTTGCAACTGGCAACCCTGCTCATCCTGTTGCTGGTGGGTCAGCTGATGGCGCTGGGATCCGGCTATTACTGGGGTCTGCTGGGGGCGGCGGCCCTGTTCGTCTATCAGCAGCGGCTGATCCGGGAGCGCCAGCGGGAGGCCTGCTTCCAGGCCTTCCTCAACAACAACTATGTGGGGGCCCTGGTGCTGCTCGGGGTGATCGCTCACTACCTGTGAGAAACGTATATCTATGAAAAAGGCCGCATGATGCGGCCTTTTTGTTGGCTGTAAGACGAGGATCAGAGCCGGTTGCCCGCCTGTATGGTACGGCGGATCTTGTTGCTCAGCAGCGGCACTATGTTGTCGGCCAGGGCCTGGAAGCGGCCGAGATCCGGCTTGCAGCCCGGATCCAGATAGCCTTCGCTGCGCAGGGTGTGGATCAGAGTGCTGAACAGCTTGGGATCGAAGAACTCGGGGGCGTTGATGCCGTGCAGGGTGCCGAGGCGCTCCGCCATCATCAGGCCGTCCGCCTCCAGCTGCTCCGCCTCTATGTGGGGCTGGGCCAGCATGCGGGTCAGCACTATGGCGTAGCGTTGCAGTGTCTCCTGAATGCTCTCGGCCAGGAGCAGCAGGCGCATCTGGTTGCCCGGATTGACCCAGTAGCCGCCATCGCGCGCCTCTATCAGCTGCTGGCGTTGCAGCTCGGCCAGCAGGGCATCCACCAGCTCCGGCAGCTCCTCCTCTTCGTAGCGCAGGAACAGCTCTGTCTTGAGCAGCGGGTAGATGTCGACGCAGCGGGCGACTATCTCGCCGCGGGAGATCCCCTCGCAGCGCTCGATCAAGGCCGCCACCAGGGAGGGCAGGGCGAACAGGTGCAATATGTTGTTGCGGTAGTAGGTCAGCAGGATCGCCTGATAGCGGTCCAGGCTGATGATCTGCCCCAGCTTGTCCTCGCTCACCTCGAACTTGTTGAGCTCCATCGCCTGATCCAGCAGTGTCCTGGCATCCTCGTCCGGGATTGTGCTCTGGGGGCTGTAGGGCACCTGCTTGAGCAGGTCCAGATAGGTGTTGATCTGGGCCTGCAGCTCGTCGCGGGTCAGGGCATGGCGCTCGGCGGCCAGCAACGCCAGGGCGCTCAGGGTCAGGCCGTTGACGGCGGCGGCATCGTTGATCCGGGTCATCAAGAGCTCGGCCAGCTGATTGACGGTGGAGGCCATCCACTCCGGGCGCTCCTCGCGGCCAATGCTCTCCTTCCAGTGCGGCACCTGCTCGCCGAGGTAGCTGTTGAGGGTCAGCGGCTCGCCGAAGTTGACGAAGCCACGGCCATAGTTGCGCAGCTTGCGCAGTATGCCGAGCACCTGCAGGAAGCTCTCTTTCTCCTTGCGGCTGCCCTTGAGCTCGTTGTGGTAGGTGTTGACCTCCATCACGTGCTCGTAGCCCAGATAGACGGGCACCAGGGTTACCGGCCTGTCCAGCCCGCGCATCATGGCCTGCAGCGTCATCGCCAGCATGCCGGTCTTGGGGGGCAGCAGGCGGCCGGTGCGGGAACGTCCGCCCTCGGTGAAGAACTCCACCGAGTAGCCCTTGGCAAACAGCAGGTTCAGATATTCACGGAACACAGTGCTGTAGAGCGGGTTGCCCTTGAAGGTGCGGCGGATGAAGAAGGCGCCGCCGTGGCGGAAGATGGGGCCCGCCGGCCAGAAGTTGAGGTTGATGCCGGCCGCTATGTGGGGCGGCACCATGCCCTGGTGATAGATGACGTAGGAGAGCAGCAGGTAGTCCATGTGGCTGCGATGGCAGGGGACGTAGACAATTTCGTGCCCTTCCTGGGCGAGCTGGCGCACCTGCTCGGCACCATTGACCGAGAGGCCGCGGTAGAGCTTGTTCCAGAGCCAGCCGAGGAAAGTCTCACCGAGGCGGATCAGCCGGAAGGAGAAGTTGGAGGCGATCTCGTCCATGTAGCCATGGGCGCGCTTCTGCGCCTTCTCCAGGCTGATGCCCTCGCGTCTGGCCTCTTCTTCGATGGCCTGCTGGATCACGCTCGAATCCAGCAACTGCTTGAACAGCAGGTTGCGGTTCGGCAGCTTGGGACCGGTGGCCGCCAGCTGCTGGCGGCTGAAGTGGGTACGGGCCACCCGTGCCAGCTTGTGGGCTATGGCCTCGTCGGTACCGTGCTTGTCTGCCATGTAGCGCAATGAGAGCGGCGGGGAGAAGCGCACCAGGTTTTCGCGCCCCTTGAGGATCACGATCAGCGCCTTCTTGAGCCGGTTCGGGGCCAGGCTGCTGATGATGTTCCAGCCGGAGGCTTCCTCACCTTCCCGGCCGGGGGCACGGCCCCAGAACAGGGTGACGGGCACCACCTGGATATCCAGCTCGGGATCCTGCTTGTGCAGGTCCAGCAGCTGGTGGAACTCCTGCAGGAAGGGCAGCGGCTTGCTGCGCGTGCCAAACAGGGGAGGCGGACGATCCAGACAGACGTAGCGCGGCAGCAGCTGGCCACCCAGCTCCAGCGGCGTGAAGGGGCCGGGCAGGCCGAGATCCTCGCAGCACTGTTGCAGGGTCATCAGGTCGGTGATCGAGCTGGTTTTCAGGGCATAGACTATGGGTCTGGCCGGATCCAGCTTGAGCTCCGTGATGGGATTTTCCGGCAGGCTCTTGTGATTGACCAAGCCACTGACCGGCCATTGCAGGATGGCTCTGGAAATGTTCTGTCCAAGGGACATGTGCGTCTGCTCTCCAAAAAAATGCGGCGTGAGCATAGCAAATCACCGACAGCTTGTCGCCGAGAGGTAGGATGAGTGCCTTTTCAGGATAGAAGGTGCGGGATTTTTGCGACAAGGCGGGGACAAATATCAGCAACGCCTTGCCTTGGCCACAGCACTGTATATACTGCCAGTGTGCTGTATAAAAAGACAGGTGCCAATGCTATGAAACCCCTTACCCCCCGCCAGGCTGAAGTGCTGGAGCTTATCAAGGCGAACATGAGCGAGACCGGCATGCCACCGACTCGCGCCGAGATCGCCCAGAAGCTTGGCTTCAAGTCGGCCAATGCGGCCGAGGAACATCTGAAGGCCCTGGCCAAGAAAGGGGTCATCGAGATCATGCCCGGCACCTCCCGCGGCATCCGCCTGCTGCTCGAGGAGGAGGAGGCCGCGCCAGAAGAGAACGGCCTGCCGCTCATCGGCAAGGTCGCGGCCGGTGAGCCCATCCTGGCCCAGGAGCACATCGAGAGTCACTATCAGGTGGATCCCGCCCTGTTCCACCCGCGGGCCGACTTCCTGTTGCGGGTGCAGGGCATGAGCATGAAGAACATCGGCATCATGGATGGGGATCTGCTGGCGGTGCACAAGACCCAGGAGGTGCGCAACGGCCAGGTGGTGGTGGCGCGTCTCGATGAAGACGTCACCGTCAAGCGCTTCCAGCGCAAGGGCAGCCAGGTGTGGTTGCTGCCGGAAAACGAAGATCTCTCCCCCATCGAGGTGGATCTCTCCAGCCAGCATCTGACCATCGAAGGGCTGGCAGTCGGGGTTATTCGCAACGCCGACTGGATGTAAGCCTCGAACATGCCAAGGGGCCTCCTGCGGGAGGCCCCTTCGTTTGTGCCGTTTTCCCCGCTCTTCTTTCCTCCCCGATCCCCGCCATTGCCGCCGCCCAGATCCACCGCAAACAGTACCGCCACGCATCATGCATTTCGGATATATCCTTTGAGAAGGCCCGCAGTGTCATGGCCGGATAACCGCCATGACCTTGAGTGTGCCGCCAGGTCAGCATGGATCGCAGGGATGCATCACAGCTGAGGCGGTGCGGGACAGGGAGAGTCGTCAGGCAGCAGGACGACTCAATACAGTCAGTACGCGACAGTGCCTGGTCTGCCATCCCGATGGCAGTCACACTGGTCGGCGTGGCCTGTTGAGCAAGGAGGACAGGTATGGCTTCAAGCTCGCCGTGGGATCCGGGTCCGGCCGCAACCGCAACCCCCGCATCCTCCATCACCCGATTCATCAAGGGCAGTCGGATGACTTGGTTTTATGCGCTCTGGGTGTATCACAAGGGCGACGGCTGGACCATCTGGCTGGGGTGCCCCAAGGACAAGATTGTCCGCCTGGTTCGTCTGTTCCGCCGCCACCACGACATAGGTTTGCCAGATGCCCCCTGGACGGCCCCGGTCATTCCGCTGCGCGCCACTATCCGGCGCCCCCAGGGGCAGCGCAGATTGCGACCCTGAGCCAGTCCCCCGAACAGTGTGTGAGCCCCACCCGGTGTGGGGCTTTTCTTTATCCCCGCCATTGCCCGGAGATAGCGGCCGTTTCCTCCCTACGGGGCCCTTTCCTGCCCAGGATCCGGACTCAGGACTAGGCAGAAACGGGGCCGGGCGGGTTACAATAGCCCTTCATTGGCCCCGCCATCCGGCTGGTTGAACTAGCAAGGCTCTGTTTTATATGGTTAAACCACGTTTTTCCCTGCTGTTGTTGCTCTTCGTCGGCAGCATAATGGCGGCTTATTACTGGAGCCAACCCTCTCTGCCTGCGCAGGCGGATTATTATCCGGTAGGGCGTGATATCAACCCCTTCACCCTCACGGATGGGGATGGGAAGCCCTTCACCGCCGCCAATCTGGCGGGGCACTGGACCTTCCTGTTCATCGGCTACACCTATTGTCCCGACGTCTGCCCGACCGCCCTGGCGGATCTGCGCTCCATCTACCCGGAGTTGAAGAAGATCGAACCCAGCAGCCAGGTGGTCTTCGTCTCGGCGGATCCCCAGCGGGATGACAGCGCCCGTCTCAAGAGCTATACCGCCTTCTTCCATCCGGAGTTCAAGGCGGCGACCGGCCCCCACCGCGCCCTCTTCCCCCTAGTGCGCAACCTTGGCCTCGTCTATTCCATCGTGGAGAGCGAGCGCAAGGATTACCTCATAGACCACTCGGCCTCGATCGTGCTGATCAATCCCGAGGGCAAGCTGGTGGCCATGTTCCGCCCCAAGGTGGCCCCGGGTGAAGTAGCTCATGTGGATATGCAGACCATGGTCTCCGATTTCGCACGCATAGTGCGGCTGGCCGACGAGTGAGCCGCCGGCGTCGTTCGTGCTGAGCTTGATGCCGTCCTGGCTGAGGGATCCTCGCCGCCACAGTGCCGTGTTTGCCCTGGCCCTGCCCATGGTGTTCTCCAACGTCACCACCCCCTTGCTCGGCCTGGTGGATACCTGGGTGATCGGTCATCTCGGTCAGGCCTGGTTCCTCGGGGGTGTCTCGGTCGGGGCGACCCTCATCAACCTCCTCTTCTGGCTGCTCGGCTTCCTGCGCATGTCCACCACTGGCCTGACCGCCCAGGCCCATGGCGCCGCCAGCGCCGAGGGACAGCTGGACACCCTGGCGCGGGCGCTCGGCCTCGCCGTCGGGCTGGGGCTGGCCCTGCTGTTGCTGGTGCTGCCTTTCTTGCCTGCCATCATAGGGCTCAGCGGGGGATCCCCCGAGGTGCAGGGCTATGCCGGAGACTATGTCTCGGTGCGGATCTGGAGCGCCCCGGCGGCCCTGTGCAACCTGGTCATCATGGGCTGGCTGCTGGGCATGCAGGATGCGCGCAGCCCCATGCTGCTGCTGATCCTGAGCAACCTGGTCAACATGGTGCTGGATGCCTGGTTCGTGCTGGGGCTGGGCTGGCAGGTCAGGGGGGTGGCTGCCGCCTCCCTGCTGGCGGACTACAGCTCGCTCGGGGTGGGGCTCTGGCTGGTGAGCCGTCGCCTGCGCCACCTGTCGGCCGAGGTGTGGCAGGGGGCCTGGTCGCGCTGGTGGCAATGGCCCGCGGTGCGGCGGCTGCTCGGGCTGAACAGGGACATCTTCATCCGCTCCCTCTGCCTGCAGCTCTGTTTCGCCTTCATGACCCTGCAGGGTGCCAGGCTGGGGGATGTGGCGGTGGCCGCCAATGCGGTGCTGCTCAACTTCCTGATGCTGATCTCCTACGGGCTGGATGGCTTCGCCTATGCGGTGGAAGCCATGGTGGGGCGCGCCATAGGACGGCGGGACAGGCAGGGGCTGCGGGAGGCCATAGTCCTCAACCTGGGCTGGGCCTTGCTGATCGCGCTCGCCTTCGCCCTGGGGTTTGCCCTGGGGGGGCGGCAGCTCATCGCCCATATCACCGACCTTCCTGCGGTGATCGCCGAGGCAAACCGCCAACTGCCCTGGCTCATCGTCATGCCCTTGCTGGCGGTCTGGTGCTTCCTGCTGGATGGGGTCTTCATCGGGGCCACCCGGGCCCGGGAGATGCGCAACAGCATGCTGGTGGCGGTGTTTGCCGGCTTCTTCCCCGTCTGGTGGCTGTGCCAGGGGTGGGGCGTGGCGGCCTTGTGGGCCGCCATGGCGGCGCTGATGACGGGGCGGGGACTGACCCTGGGCTGGCTATGCTGGCAACTGGAGCGCGACGGCCGCCTGCTGGGTCAAGACCGGGAACCCGCCTGACGGGGTCTCATGGTCGGCGCTGCCTCTGAGGGGCACAGCGCCGACCTAGGCTAGAGGGATCCCTCATAGCCAAACTGGCGCCAGCTCTCGTAGACGAAGACCGCGACCGCATTGGCCAGATTCATGCTGCGACTCTGGGGCAGCATGGGAATGCGCAGCCGCTGCTCGAACGGCAGGCTCTCGATGATCTCCGCCGGCAATCCTCGGCTCTCAGGCCCGAACAGCAGGGTATCCCCGGGGGCAAACTGCGCCGCCGAATGAGCGGTGCGCCCCTTGGTGGTGCAGGCGAACACCCGCTTGGGGGCCACGGCCGCGAGGAAGGCCTCATAGCTCGGCCAGCGCTTCACCTCGGCAAACTCGTGATAGTCGAGTCCGGCCCGCTTCACCCGCTTGTCATCCCAGGCGAAACCCAGGGGCTCTATCAGGTGCAGCCGGTAGCCGGTGTTGGCGCAGAGGCGGATGATGTTGCCGGTGTTGGGCGGGATTTCCGGTTGATAGAGCACTATGTCGAGCATGGCGGGATCCTGATGCGGGGCTGGGGTGGTGCGAAACGGGCGCCAGCATACCCAGCGCCCGTGCCGATGAAAAGGGGTGGCTCACACCATGGGCAGGCGTATGGTGATGACGAGCCCGGTCGGGTGATTGCTGCTGGCCTTGATGGTGCCGCCATGGCGCTGGATCGCCTCGGCGGCGATGGCGAGACCGAGGCCGGTGCCGCCTGTCTTGGCGTTGCGGGCATCATCGACCCGGAAGAAGGGCAGGAACAGCATGGGCTGCTGCTCCACCGGCACGCCGGGGCCGTCATCCCTTATGGTCATTACCCACTCCCGTCCCTCCTGATACCAATCCACCTTGATGAACTCGCGGGCATATTTGAGCGCATTGCGCAGCGGGTTCTCCAGGGCCCTCGCCAGCAGCTCGGGCCACATCCGCAGCGACTCTGTCGGCAGCGGCGGCAGCCTGAGCTGCTTGCCATTCTGATTGGCCTCGAACATGGCGTCGTCCAGTATGGGCTCCAGCAGATCCGCCAGCGGCAGCTCCACCGGGGCTTCCACGTGCTGCTGGACCCGGGACAGATCCAGCAGATCCCCGATCAGTTTGTCGAGCCGGGCGATTTCGCTCTCGATCCGCGCCAGCTCCGAGCTGTCCCCCTGCTTGCGGCGGATCAAGGCCTGCGCCAGCTGAATGCGGGTGAGGGGGCTGCGCAGCTCGTGGGAGATGTCGGACAGCAACTGTTTCTGCTTCTGGATCATGCGCTTGAGGGTGTCCACCATGTGGCTGACATGATCCGCCAGCTGACCTATCTCGTCCCGCCGCCCCAGGTTGGGGATCCGCGTCTCCAGCTTGCCCTGCGCCAGCTGGGAGACCGACTGCTGCAACTGCAGTATGGGGCGGGTCAGCCGCCAGGCCAGCAGCAGACAGAGGGGGGTGCTGACCAGCATGGCGATGCCCAGGATCTGGATGGGGTGATCCAGGATCTGGATAAACAGGAACAGATAGGAGTTTTCGACGTTGAGCCCGAAGTAGACGTGATAGCTCTGGCCGTGGTGCTGCATCTGGAAGGGGCCGGCGATGGCCCGCTGGTGTTCGCTGCCCAGCATGGGCTTGGCCGGGTTGTCGGCGTCGAGCATGAAGCGGATGACGAACTTGCTCAGCCGGGTGGTGGATTGCATCTGGCCCTTGGCGTCACGCAGGTAGACGTTGTCCACCGGCAACAGCCCGGCCGCCGTGATGGCCTGTTGCAGATCGAAATCCTGGTTCGGGTCGGCACCGGCCTGCAGCGCCCGCAGGTTGTTGTTCATCCTGGCCATCTCGTGCTCGGGCAGGGGTATGGTGTTGCGGGGATCCAGGGTGGGCAGTGTCACCACGGCGGCCAGCACGAGCAGCAGCATGAACCAGAACCAGAGGAAGATCTGGGTGGAGAGGCCATTGAAGGTGCGGGCCGTTTTCATGCCTGCTCCAGCCAGAGATAGCCTCGGCCACGCACTGTCTTGAAGCGGGGCTGGCCATCGCTGCGCTCAGGCAGCTTCTTGCGCAGGTTGCTCAGGTGCATGTCGATGGCCCGATCGAAGGGCTCGAGCTTCTTGCCAAGCACCTGTTCGGACAACTGATTCTTGCTGACGATCTGGCCCGGGCTGCGCAGCAGGCACTCCAGCAGGCCGAACTCGGTGGCGGTGAGCTCCAGCAGCTGATCGTCGCAGCGGGCCTGTTGCAGGCCGGGTTGCAGCACCAGGTCCATGAAGCGCAGCTCGTCGGATGCGCCGCGCTGGGGGGAGGGATTCTGGGTGCGGCGCAAGATGGCGCGCACCCGCGCCAGCAGCTCTCTGTCGTCGAAGGGCTTGGCCAGATAGTCATCGGCCCCCGCTTCGAGCCCGTTGACCCTGTCCTGGCTGTCGCCCCGGGCTGTCAGCATAAGCACAGGGGTGTCGTGGGTCTTGCGCAGCCTGGTCAGCATGGCGAACCCGTTGAGTCTGGGCATCATGACGTCCAGCAACACCAGATCGAATGCCTGCTCTGCCAGCCGCAGCAGCCCCTCCTCCCCATCCTCGGCGACGGTGACGTCAAACCCTTCCAGGGTCAGGATTTCGGTGAGCAGCTGGGTCAGTTCGAGATCGTCGTCGACCAGGAGTATTTTGTTCATTCGGGTCACTCCGTTGATTTTGCACGCCAAACTGACGTTCGGGTCAGGGTATAATAAGTTTTTACGCGTCAGAGGAAAGCCGGTTTTGAGCCACCAACACTATTCCCGCTGGGTCACCCTCGCCAGCACGGCGGCGGTCGTCACCGCCACCCTGCTGATCCTGGGCAAGCTGATCGCCTGGCTGATGACGGACTCTTCCAGCCTGCTGGCGTCCCTCACCGACTCCTTCATGGATGTGAGCGCCTCCATCATTAACCTGCTGGCCATCCGCTACGCGCTGGCGCCGGCCGATGAGGAGCACCGCTTCGGCCACGGCAAGGCGGAGTCCCTGGCGGGTCTGATCCAGTCGGCCTTCATCTCTGGCTCTGCCCTGCTGTTGATGATGCACGGTATCTCGTCGATGCTGAACCAGGTTCCCGTGGTGCGGCTCGAGGCCGGGATCTGGGTCAGTGCCGGCTCCATCCTGCTGACCCTGCTGCTGGTCAGCTTCCAGAGCCTTGTCATTCGCAAGACCAACAGCGTGGCCATCAAGGCCGACATGCTGCACTACCGCTCTGACTTGCTGCTCAATGCCGGTGTGCTGGTGGCACTGGTGCTGGCGGGGCAGGGGTGGTACTGGGCCGATGGCCTGTTCGCCATCCTGATCGGTCTGTTCCTGGTGTGGGGGGCCGTCCAGATCGGCTACGAATCGGTACAGGCCCTGCTCGATCGTCAGTTGCCAGAGGAAGAACAAGCGAGAATAATGGCGCTCTGCTGTGCCGTAGAGGGGGTGCATGGCGTACATGATCTGCGTACCCGTCAATCCGGGCCGACCCGCTTCGTGCAGTTGCATCTGGAGCTTGACGATCAACTGCCCCTGGTCAAGGCCCATCAGATAGCCGACGAGGCTGAACTGGCGGTCCGCCAGTCCTTTGAGCGGATGGAGGTGATCATTCACATGGACCCCATCTCGGTGCTGACAAAAGAACAACAAGGCACTCACCCTGAACAACAGTAGGCTGCAACATGGATGATCTGGTTGCCCAGACGTGGCAAAAAATTCAGCAGGAAGCGCAGAGCATGGCGGCCCAGGAGCCCATGCTGGCCAGCTTCTTTCACTCCACCATTCTCAATCACAGTGATCTGCGCTCGGCGTTGAGCTTCCAGCTCGCCAACAAGCTCGACAGCACCACAATGCCGGCCATCGCCCTGCGCGAGGTGATCGAGCTGGCCCTGCGCAGCGAACCCGAGTTGCTGGCCGCTGTGGCCGCCGACATCTGCGCGGTACAGGATCGTGACCCCGCCGTCGACCTCTTCTCGACGCCGCTGCTTTACCTCAAGGGATTCCATGCCCTCCAGGGCTACCGGGTCGCCAACTGGCTGTGGCGCCAGGGGCGTCGCTCGCTGGCGCTCTACCTGCAAAACCAGATCTCAGTAGTGTTCGGGGTCGACGTGCACCCGGCCGCGCGGATCGGCAAGGGCATCATGTTTGACCACGCCACCGGCATAGTGGTCGGTGAAACCGCGGTGATCGAGAACGATGTCTCCATCCTGCAGAGCGTGACTCTGGGGGGCACCGGCAAGGAGAGTGGCGACCGTCATCCCAAGATCCGCGAAGGGGTGATGATAGGGGCGGGCGCCAAGGTGCTCGGCAACATAGAGGTGGGGGTCGGCGCCAAGATAGGGGCCGGCAGCGTGGTGATCAATCCGGTGCCACCCCACACCACGGTCGCCGGCGTGCCCGCCAAGATAGTGGGCCGACCCGAGTGCGACAAGCCCTCCCTGGACATGGATCAGTGTCTCTGATCCCCTGACCGAGGCCGTTGTATGGTCAAGCGCTGGTCAGGCTATCTGATCCTGGGGATGTGGCTGCTCAACCTGCTGCACCTCTATCTGGGATTCTCCCCCTGGCCGGCTGCCGTCGCGGCCTGGGCCGCCTCCTTGCTCACCTGGCCCTGGCTGGTGGGTGCCGCCCGTCGTCAGGCGCTGGCGCTCTATGGGGCGGCACTGCTGTTGCTGATCTTCTCCTGGTGGCGCGGTGCCAGCCTCAGTCCCGGGGACTGGCTGCTGCCCAACATCAACATGCTCACCATGTTTGCCGCCGTCAGCACCCTCAACCTCGCCACTTCGGGTCTGCTGACAGGCGCCGCCTCCTGGTCCGGGCGCAAGGGGCTGTGGAGCACCATGGCCAGCCTCAATCTGCTCGGTGCCGTCATCAACCTATCTGTGCTCTTCATCATCGGCGATCGGCTGGAGCGCAATGGTACCCTTGAGCGGCGCCAGGTCATGGTGCTGAGCCGGATCTTCTGCGCCGCGGCCTTCTGGTCTCCCTTCTTCGTCGCCATGGCGGTGGCGCTCACTTATGCCCCCGGCCTGCAGCTGGCCAGCATACTGCCGTTTGGCATCCTCGCCGCCCTGCTGGCCATGGGACTGACGGCCTGGCAGGTGGAGCGGCTCGGGGTGGCGGACTTCGAAGGCTATCCCCTGAGGTTGCAGACCCTGGGGCTGCCGGTGACCCTGGCGCTGCTGGTGCTGCTGATCCACAGGCTCTGGCCCGGGCTCAGCATTCTGGCGGTGATCGCGCTGGTGGCCCCCTTGCTGGCGCTGCTCTTCATGCCAGGCCAGGGACGCGGGGCGGCCCTCAAGCGGCAGGTGGTGGAACGCTTCCCCGCCCTCGGCGGCCAGCTGGTGTTGTTCCTGGGGGCAGGTCTGCTGGCCGCCGGCATCAACAGCGCCCTCTCCGTCATCGACTTAGGTGCAGGTCACGGTCTGCCGCTGTTCAACCACTTCGGCTGGATCGAGGCATCCCTCACCCTGCTGCTTATCTTCCTGGTCGCCATCATAGGCGTGCACCCCCTCATCAGCATCTCGGGGGTGGCTCCCTTGTTGTGGCCGCTGTCACCGGATCCCAGCCTGCTCGGCATGTGCTTCCTGCTGGGGTGGGGGCTGGCCACCGGCACCAGCCCGTTGTCCGGTTCCAACCTGGCGCTGGCCTCCCGCTACAACCTGAGCGCCGGGCTGCTGCTGCGCTGGAACCTGCTCTACGGGCTGCTGATGTACGGGGTGGCCTGTCTGCTGATGGGGGGCTTCATCGCCCTGCACGGCTGACATTGGCGGCGGGAGAGGGGCCGATTCGCAGGGGGCCATGACGCCGCGGCGAGCGTCCCGGATCGCGGTTCCTGCCCCCTGCGAGAAAAACCGACGCATATTTAAGCAATACAGGTACGGAGGGCGCATTTTGCAACGCGCTGGCTTGTTTGTGCCGAGCGCATCAGGGTATGCTGGCTTCACGCGCTTGATCGCCCCCTGTGGGGCATCGCAATTGAACATACAGGTATGCATATGTCACTAGAAGTCCTTGAGCAACTCGAATCCAAAGTACAATCCGCCGTCGACAACATCTCCCTGCTGAAAATGGAGCTGGACGAGCTGAAAGAGCAGAACAACAAGCTGCAAGACGAGAACCATCAGCTGCGCAACGAGCATGTTGCCTGGCAAGAACGTCTGCGCGCCCTGCTGGGCAAGATGGACCAGATGGGCGATGCCATCTGATCCCGTCTTGACTGACTGGAATGAAAGCGGGCCGCTCTTTGAGCGGCCCGCTTGTTTTGGCAGGGGTAGGGATCACAGGGCCAGCAGCTGCTTGACCGTCTTCTCTATACCGTCGGCGGCCTCGAGGATGTTCTGGGCCAGCATGTAGGCCGGGGTCGAGATGACCTTGCGTTCCTGATCCACCACGAACTCGCTGACCGGGCAGTTGAGATGGCTGCCCCCCATGGCCTCGATGGCATTGGCGGCGCCCTCGTCATGGCCTATGGTGGCCAGGGTGCCAGCGCCATAGATGAGAGGTATCATGGCCGGTGCTATGCAGATATAGGCCGCCGGTTTGCGGGCTTTGGCAAAGCTCTGGCACGCCTTCAGCACATCGGGCTGGATCTGGCAGTTGGCGCCCTGGACGGCGAAGTCGCACAGATTCTTGGCGGCGCCAAAGCCGCCGGGCACCAGCAGGGCATCGAAGTCGGCCGCATCCAGCTCGGCCACATTCTTGATCTGGCCACGGCAGATACGGGCTGCCTCGACCAGGACGTTGCGGCTCTCCCCCTCGCTCACCTCGCCGGTCAGGTGGTTGATGACGTGCAATTGAGGCACGTCGGGCGCGAAGCACTGGGTGGTGGCGCCCTGACGGGCCAGTGCCAGCAGGCTGATGACGGCTTCATGGATCTCGGCGCCATCAAACACGCCACAGCCACTCAAGATCACGGCCACTTTTTTCATGGCAGACTCCTCGTTGTTGAAAATGTGAGCCAGGGTAGATTGTTGTACTTTTGTATGGTTATCGTTCGGCCTCCACTGGTCAAGTCATCTTGCTGTGCTAGGATTGTTTCGTTTTGGATCCTGCCTCGTTGACCCCCTTGAATTTTTTTCCACATTGATCGAGATCATGATGAAGGCCTCATGGTTTGTTTTTACGATCTCAATGTGCTGTTTTATATGCTCTTTTTGTTTTTAATCCACAGCTTTGCCACCATGGTGCAGCCATGAGTCCATTTTTGAGCACAGAGTTATCCACAGGTCGGGGGCCGCTTAATGGTACGAATGGGAGGGGGCCAGCCCCTTGGTGTGCCGCGGGCCCTGTGGCATCCTAGCGACTGTTTATTCCTGGCAGGACGATTTCATGGCCCCTAGCAATCCCCTTATCTTGGTCGACGGCTCTTCATATCTTTACCGCGCCTTCTTCGCCTCCCAGCAAGCCGATCTGCGCACATCGACCGGTTTGCCAAGCGGCGCCGTCCGGGTGATGGCCAACATGATGCGCAGCCTGCGCAAGCAATACCCCGACAGCCATGTGGCCGTGGTGTTCGACGCCAAGGGCAAGACCTTCCGTGACGACATCTACCCCGAGTACAAGGCGACCCGCGCCAGCATGCCGGACGATCTGCGCAGCCAGGTTGCCCCCATTCACCAGATGATCAAGGCGATGGGCTTCCCCTTCCTGATGGTCGAAGGGGTCGAGGCCGACGATGTGATCGGCACGCTCGCCCGCCAGGCGACCGAGAAGCAACTGCCCGTGCTCATCAGCACAGGTGACAAGGACATGGCGCAGCTGGTCTCCGACCATGTCACCCTGATCGACACCATGAAGGATGTGAAGACCGATCGGGAAGGGGTGATCGAGAAGTTCGGCGTGCCCCCCGAGCTCATCATCGACTACCTGGCCCTGATGGGGGACAAGGTGGACAACATTCCCGGCATGTCAGGGGTGGGCGAGAAGACGGCCCAGGCGCTGTTGCAGGGGATAGGCAGCATCGATCAGATCGCCGCCAACCTGGACAAGGTCGCCGCCCTCGGCTTTCGTGGCTCCAAGGCGTTTGCCGACAAGTTCCGCGAGCAGGAAGAGCAGGTTCGCCTCTCCTACCAGCTGGCAACCATCAAGACCGACGTGGCGCTGGAGCAGAGTCTCGAAGAGCTGGAGCTGGGCCCGATCGACAAGGAGTCCCTGCTGGCGGTCTACCGTGAGTACGAGCTGCGCAACCTGATCAAGGAGCTGGAGTCCGGTGGTGAAGAGGGCGCCGGGCAGGAAGAAGTCGCTGATGATGCCGCTGCTCCCGTTATCGCCATCGAAACCGATTACAGCTGCATCCTGGAGGAGGCCGAGTTCGACGACTGGCTGGCACAGTTGCAGGCGGCGCCAGTGTTTGCCTTCGACACCGAGACCACCAGTCTCGACTACATGGAGGCGCGAGTGGTCGGCGTGTCGTTCGCCATCGAGCCGGGCAAGGCGGCCTATGTTCCCTTCGGCCACGACTATCTGGGGGCGCCGACCCAGCTGACCGAACAGCAGGTGCTGGGCAAGCTCAAGCCGCTGCTGGAAGATCCTGCTCGTCCAAAGATTGGTCAGAACCTCAAGTACGATCGCAACGTGCTGCAGAACCACGGCATCGATCTGCAGGGCATCGCCTTCGACACCATGCTCGAATCCTATGTGCTCAACTCCACCGCCAGCCGCCACGACATGGACTCCCTGGCCGGGAAGTATCTGGGCGTCGACACCATCTCGTTCGAAGAGATCGCCGGCAAGGGGGCCAAGCAGCTCACCTTCAACCAGATCGAACTGGAGCAGGCCGCACCCTATGCGGCGGAAGATGCCGACATCACCCTGCGCCTGCACCAGACGCTGTGGGGCGAACTGAGCAAACAGCCCGAGCTTGCCAAGGTATTCACCGAGATCGAACTGCCCCTGCTGCCGGTGCTGGCCAGGATGGAGCTGATGGGTACCACCATAGATCCCAAGTTGCTGCACCAGCAGAGCCAGGAGATCGAAGTACGTCTGGCAGAGCTGGAGCGGCAGGCGCACGAGCTGGCCGGGCAGGAGTTCAACCTCTCCTCGCCCAAGCAGCTCGGCGAGATACTGTTCGTCAAGCTGGGGCTGCCCGTCCTCAAGAAGACCCCCAAGGGCGCCCCGTCCACCGCCGAAGAGGTGCTGGCGGAATTGGCGGAGACCTATGATCTGCCGCGCCTGCTGATGGAGCACCGCGGTCTCGCCAAGCTCAAGTCCACCTATACCGACAAGCTGCCGCTGATGATCAAGCCCCAGACCGGGCGGGTGCACACCTCCTATCATCAGGCGGTGGCGGCGACCGGCCGGCTCTCCTCCACCGATCCCAACCTGCAGAACATCCCTGTGCGCAACGAGCAGGGGCGCCGGATCCGGCAGGCC
>NZ_CAMPOU010000006.1:490000-620000 GCF_946892685.1 Aeromonas sp. Marseille-Q5825 | reverse complement strand
AGTGGGAAACGATGTGGGAAGGCTCAGACAGCTAGGATGTTGGCTTAGAAGCAGCCATCATTTAAAGAAAGCGTAATAGCTCACTAGTCGAGTCGGCCTGCGCGGAAGATGTAACGGGGCTCAAACCAGGCACCGAAGCCGCGGATTCACACTTATGTGTGAGTGGTAGGGGAGCGTTCTGTAAGTCTGCGAAGGTGTGTCGAGAGGCATGCTGGAGATATCAGAAGTGCGAATGCTGACGTAAGTAACGATAAAGGGGGTGAAAAGCCTCCTCGCCGGAAGACCAAGGGTTCCTGTCCAACGTTAATCGGGGCAGGGTGAGTCGACCCCTAAGGTGAGGCCGAAAGGCGTAATCGATGGGAAGCAGGTTAATATTCCTGCACGACTTGTAATTGCGATGGGGGGACGGAGAAGGCTAGGTGGGCCAGGCGACGGTTGTCCTGGTGAAAGTGCGTAGGTGGTGTTTCTAGGCAAATCCGGAGACACAACACTGAGACACGAGACGAAGCCACTACGGTGGTGAAGCCATTGATGCCCTGCTTCCAGGAAAAGCCTCTAAGCTTCAGATTACAAGTCATCGTACCCCAAACCGACACAGGTGGTCGGGTAGAGAATACCAAGGCGCTTGAGAGAACTCGGGTGAAGGAACTAGGCAAAATAGAACCGTAACTTCGGGAGAAGGTTCGCTCTTGACAGTGAAGTCCCTTGCGGATGGAGCAGTTGGGAGTCGCAGTGACCAGATGGCTGGGACTGTTTATCAAAAACACAGCACTCTGCAAACACGAAAGTGGACGTATAGGGTGTGACACCTGCCCGGTGCCGGAAGGTTAATTGATGGGGTTAGCGCAAGCGAAGCTCTTGATCGAAGCCCCGGTAAACGGCGGCCGTAACTATAACGGTCCTAAGGTAGCGAAATTCCTTGTCGGGTAAGTTCCGACCTGCACGAATGGTGTAACCATGGCCATGCTGTCTCCACCCGAGACTCAGTGAAATCGAATTCGCCGTGAAGATGCGGTGTACCCGCGGCTAGACGGAAAGACCCCGTGAACCTTTACTACAGCTTGGCACTGAACATTGAACCTACATGTGTAGGATAGGTGGGAGGCTTTGAAGGCGTGACGCCAGTTGCGCTGGAGCCGTCCTTGAAATACCACCCTTGTATGTTTGATGTTCTAACGCAGGGCCCTGAATCGGGCTCGCGGACAGTGCCTGGTGGGTAGTTTGACTGGGGCGGTCTCCTCCCAAAGAGTAACGGAGGAGCACGAAGGTTGGCTAATCCTGGTCGGACATCAGGAGGTTAGTGCAATGGCATAAGCCAGCTTAACTGCGAGACGGACAGGTCGAGCAGGTACGAAAGTAGGTCATAGTGATCCGGTGGTTCTGAATGGAAGGGCCATCGCTCAACGGATAAAAGGTACTCCGGGGATAACAGGCTGATACCGCCCAAGAGTTCATATCGACGGCGGTGTTTGGCACCTCGATGTCGGCTCATCACATCCTGGGGCTGAAGTCGGTCCCAAGGGTATGGCTGTTCGCCATTTAAAGTGGTACGCGAGCTGGGTTCAGAACGTCGTGAGACAGTTCGGTCCCTATCTGCCGTGGGCGTTGGATGATTGAAGGGAGTTGCTCCTAGTACGAGAGGACCGGAGTGAACGAACCTCTGGTGTTCGGGTTGTCACGCCAGTGGCACTGCCCGGTAGCTAAGTTCGGAATCGATAACCGCTGAAAGCATCTAAGCGGGAAGCGAGCCCTGAGATGAGTCATCCCTGACCCCTTGAGGGTCCTAAAGGGCCGTTGGAGACCACAACGTTGATAGGTGGGGTGTGTAAGCGCGGCGACGTGTTGAGCTAACCCATACTAATTACCCGTGAGGCTTAACCATACAACACCCAAGAAGTGTTTCTGGCCTTGTAGCAAGTGCGTGAACTACTAACTAATTCAGTGATAGCGACGAGCCATTAAGGCCAAGTCGTTATTCACGTCAGCTTTCCGGATGAAGTTTTTTGCCTGGCGGCCATAGCGCCGTGGAACCACCTGATCCCATGCCGAACTCAGAAGTGAAACGCGGTAGCGCCGATGGTAGTGTGGCATTCGCCATGCGAGAGTAGGACACTGCCAGGCTTCAATTAAGCAATCACAGCGATGTGGTTGGTCGCGATACAACGTCAGGTTGTGTTGGACAGAAGATTTAGATAGCGCACACAGTGCGGTCTTTACCGGTTAGTGTGCTGATATGGCTCAGTTGGTAGAGCGCATCCTTGGTAAGGATGAGGTCCCCAGTTCGACTCTGGGTATCAGCACCATTATTAAGTAATACAGCTTTTGCCTGACGGCAATAGCGCCGTGGAACCACCTGATCCCATGCCGAACTCAGAAGTGAAACGCGGTAGCGCCGATGGTAGTGTGGCATTCGCCATGCGAGAGTAGGACACTGTCAGGCACCTATTTAGAAGAGGCCTCCCATTCGGGAGGCCTTTTTGCTTTGGGATTTTTTCGATCCAGGCTGGCTTCTTTTAGTAAAAATGCTGGGCTGTCAGCGGCTTGCCCGTTACTCTTGGTCAGGTATTGTCGGGAGTCATCGCCAGAGGAGTATGCATGGCCACGTTGAAGGAAATTGCACAGGAGGCGGGGGTGTCCCAGGCCACTGTGTCGCGGGTGCTCAATGAAGATCCGACGCTGAGCGTCAAGGAAGAGACCAGACAGAAGATCTTCGAGATTGCCGAGCGGCTGGAGTACAAGACCAGCAGCGCCCGCAAAGGGGTGCACAAGAGCAAGCTGCACTTTCTGGCGGTCTATGCCTATCCGCAGAGCACAGAGGTCAACGACCCCTACTATCTCGCCATTCGCTACGGCATCGAGACCCAGTGCGCCCGCTTCAACATAGAGCTGACCCATTTCTACAACGGCGCCGAGGGGCGTGAGCTCTCCGCCGTCGACGGCATCCTGGTTATCGGCCATCTGCCCGAAGAGCGGCTGGCTGCGCTCCATTCTCTCTCTGCCCAGCTGGTGTTCGTGGATTGCCGCTCCCAGGGGGAATTTGACTCCGTAGACGTGGATCTGGCGCTCATCAGCCAGCAGGTGGTGGACTTCTTCATCGCCCAGGGGCATGGCCGCATCGGTTATATAGGGGGTCAGGATGAGGCGCCGGATCTCCGTGAGCTGGCCTTCCTCGACTATGGCCAGCGACTGGGAGTGGTACAGGAGCACGACCTCTATCGCGGCGACTTCTCCAGCGCCTCCGGCTACCGACTGGCGAAAGAGATGCTGGCGGGGGACTGGCCCAAGGCGCTGTTCGTCGCCTCAGACTCCATCGCCATCGGCGTGCTGAGAGCCATCCACGAGAAGGGATTGGCCATTCCCCAGCAGATCGAGCTCATCAGCGTCAACGACATCCCGACCGCCAAGTTCACCTTCCCGCCGCTCTCCACGGTGCGGATCCACTCCGAATTGATGGGCTCCCAGGGAGTCAATCTGCTGGTCGAACGGCTGCGGGATGAGCGGGAAGTGCCGCTGCGGGTGCTGGTTCCCAGCCGCCTGACCCTGCGTGGTACTACGCGATAATTTTAGTAAAAAAAGATGTTCTGTAGTCGCGCCACTCCAGGTGGCGCGCCCCTATCTTTACCTTCCTGTGTTACCTTCCCGTGCTTCACCCTGTCCCCGTTATTCCATATAATATTGTTATATATAGGTAATTGCTTCACTCATTCCCGCTTCATCAACATTCATGCCATCCAGGCAGCTCTCTCTCCCTTTATCTTCTGCTTCTGATCTCGCTCACAAATCCAGCCATCTTGTGTGATGGGGTTAAAAGTTTACCGATCATTACCTGATATTTAGTAAATGTTTATCTAGAGTTTACCCAGTCAAAGTTGTCTTGTTCCGGGAGGACATGTGAATAACTGGGAAAACGTCCAATTCGTTGGTGAAAACAGGCTGGCTCCGCGCGCCTACTTCTTCTCTTATGCCGATCATGCGCTGGCGGCCACCATGCAGCGGGAGCTGAGCCGTCGCTTCCTCTCCTTGAGCGGCCAGTGGCAGTTCCACTACTTTGCGCACCCCCTGCTGGTGCCGGAAGACTTCTATCACAGCCCCATGAGCGGCTGGGGTCAGATTACAGTGCCTAACATGTGGCAGATGGAAGGGCATGGCAACCTGCAATACACAGACGAGGGCTTCCCCTTCCCCATAGACGTGCCCTTCGTGCCGAGCAACAACCCCACCGGCGCCTATCAGCGCAGCTTCGTACTGAGCCCGGCCTGGGATGGCGAGCAGGTGATCATCAAGTTTGATGGTGTGGAGACCTACTTCGAGGTCTATGTGAACGGCCACTATGTGGGCTTCAGCAAGGGGAGCCGCCTCACCGCCGAGTTCGATATCAGCGCCTACGCCAACATCGGCGAGAACCTGCTGTCGGTGCGGGTGATGCAGTGGGCTGACTCCACTTACATCGAAGATCAGGATATGTGGTGGATGGCGGGGATCTTCCGCGACGTCTATCTGGTGGGCAAACCGGCTGCCCACGTGCAGGACTTCTTCATCCGCACCGCGCTGGCCGATGACGATCAGATTGCCGGCCAGAGCGCCACCCTGAGCTGCGATATCCAGCTGGAGAATCTGGGGGCGCCTGCTCGTGATCACCGTCTGGTCTGGTCCCTGCTGGATCAGGGCAGCGAGATCGCCAGCGGCACGCTCGACCATCTCGCCATCGACGGCAAGCTCGACTGCCGCTTCACGCTGGATCTGGCCAACCCCCATCTGTGGAGTGCCGAAGACCCTTACCTCTATCAGCTGCAACTCTCCCTCTACAACGGTCAGGGCGAACTGCTGGAAGTGATCCCCCAGCGGGTCGGGGTGCGTGAAATCAAGGTCAAGGATGGCCTCTTCTACGTCAACGGCCACTATCTCAAGCTGCACGGGGTGAACCGCCACGACAACGATCACCTCAAGAGCCGCGCGGTCGGCATGGATCGGGTCGAGCGCGACATAGTGCTGATGAAGCAGCACAACCTCAACTCGGTGCGCACCGCCCACTACCCGAACGACCCGCGCTTCTACGAGCTGTGCGACCAGTACGGTCTGTTCGTGATGGCGGAGACGGACGTGGAGACCCACGGTTTTGCCAACGTCGGCGATCTCAGCCGCATCACCGACGACCCCTTCTGGGAGCCTGTGTTCGTGGACAGGATCGAGCGCCACGTGCACGCCCAGAAGAACCACCCCTCCATCATCATCTGGTCGCTCGGCAACGAGTCCGGCTACGGCTGCAACATCAGGGCCATGTACCAGCGCTGCAAGGCGATCGACCCGACCCGGCTGGTGCACTACGAAGAGGATCGCGATGCCGAGGTGGTGGATGTGGTGAGCACCATGTATTCCCGGGTCTCCCAGATGAACAGCTTCGGCGAGTTCCCGATGGACAAGCCACGCATCCTCTGCGAATACGCCCACGCCATGGGCAACGGCCCGGGTGGCCTCAGCGAATACCAGCAGGTGTTCGACCGCCATCCCCACATTCAGGGCCACTACATCTGGGAGTGGTGCGATCACGGCATTCTGGATCAGGACGAGCAGGGTCGCCCGGTTTACAAGTACGGCGGCGACTACGGCGACTACCCCAACAACTACAACTTCTGCATGGATGGCCTCATCTATCCGGATCAGACCCCGGGGCCTGGCCTGCGCGAATACAAGCAGGTGATCTGCCCGGTCAAGGTGCGGGTGCTGGATCTGGCCAGCGGTCGGCTTGAGCTGGAAAACCGCTACTGGTTCTCCAATCTCGACGACATCCGTCTGCTGGTCGAGGTGAAGGCCGAGGGCGAACTGCTGGCGAGCCAGCAGCTCCGTCTGGAAGGGATTGCCCCCGGTGCCACTACAGAGCTGCAGCTCGAGCTGCCTTCGCTCGATGGGCGTGAAACCTTCGTCCAGCTGCGGGTCATCAAGGCCACCGCCACCCGCTACAGTGCGGCAGAGCACGAGCTGGGTCAGTACCAGTTCCAGCTGAAAGAGTCGACCCGCCAGTTGCAGCCCTTTGCCAACCCCAACGCCACCCCGTTGCACATCGCCGACGAGCGCCTCGCGCTGACCCTGACTGGTTGCGGCTTTGCCCTGCGCTTCTCGCGCCTCGATGGCAAGCTGGTGAGCTGGCAGCAGGATGGTATCGAGCTGATTGAGCGCTCGCCGCGCCTCACCTTCTTCAAGCCGATGATCGACAACCACAAGCAGGAGTACGAGAGCCTGTGGCACCCGAACCACCTGCAGATCATGCAGGAGCACTTCCGCACTCTGAGCTGGCGTCAGCTGGGCGAGGCGGTCGAGGTGACGGTGGAGAGCCTGATAGCGCCGCCGGTGTTCGACTTCGGCATGCGCTGCCGCTACGTCTACACCCTGAGCCCGAACGGCCAACTGCACGTGGCCCTGTCCGGCCAGCCCTACGGCGGCTATGACGACATCATCCCCAAGATCGGCTTCGAGCTGGGTATTCGTCAGGATCTCGATCGGGTGCACTACCTTGGCATGGGCCCGGGCGAAAACTATCAGGACAGTCGCCAGAGCAACTGGATCGACTGCTTCCAGAGCACTGTGAGCGAGATGTGGGAGCACTACCCCTTCCCGCAGGACAACGGCAACCGCCAGCAGGTGCGCTGGGCAACCCTGACCAACCGTCACGGCGCCGGTCTCTACGTGCGGCCCGATGCCCCCATCAACCTGAGCGTCTGGCCCTACAGCTGGGAGCATATCCACGCGGCCCAACACATCAACGAGCTGGAACCGAGTGGCTATCTCACCCTCAATCTGGATCACAAGGTGCTGGGGCTGGGCTCCAACTCCTGGGGCTCAGAGGTGCTGGACTCCTGGCGGGTGCGCTTCGAGCCGTTCAGCTTCGGTCTGACCCTGCTGCCCATCGCCCGTGGCAACCTCAATCCGGCTGCGCTGGCCGGGCTCGATCTCAGCATCAACGGCGGGAGGAACCTCGCATGATCACCCTGGATAACCTGACCCAGTTCAAAAACATCTACCGGGAGGGCAAGAAGTGGGGCCGCTGCGTGGAGGCCATCAACAACCTGCCAAACCTCAAGCCCGGCATCTGCCACTCCATAGGCGACTCCCTCACCTACCGCTTGCAGGAGGGGGCCAGCCCGGCCACCTCACTGTTCGAGGGGCAGCGCCGCTACTTCGACGTCCACTACTACCTGGAAGGGGAAGAGATGGTGGAGTGGGCAGCCAAGCCGGATCTGCGGGTCGAGCAGGCCTATGACGACACCACAGATCGCGAGTGGCTGGCCGGCGAGGTGCGTGAGCGCCAGAAAGTCGGCAACGGGCAGGTGGTGATCTTCGAGAACGACGAAGCCTACCGGTTCACAGGCGACAGCCCTGTACGCAAGCTGATCATCAAGGTCACGGTCGAAGGCGGCTACTTCAAAAACAAATAACAAGCCGCTGTTTTTGCACTGATAAAAGCCGGAAGGGCGGGGCCACCCTACAACTCACGCCCCGCCTTTTGGCAGACAACAACTACAGGTCTGGAGATGCACCATGTCCGATTCCAAGCGGAATACGATAGGCAAGTTCGGTCTGCTGTCGCTCACCTTCGCGGCGGTATTCAGCTTCAACAACGTCATCAACAACAACATCGAGATCGGTCTGGCGTCGGCCCCCATGTTCTTTCTGGCCACCATTTTTTACTTCATTCCGTTCTGTCTGATCATCGCGGAATTCGTGTCACTGAATAAGAACTCCGAAGCGGGCGTCTATGCCTGGGTGAAGAGCTCCCTCGGCGGCCGCTGGGCCTTTATCTCCGCCTACACCTACTGGTTCGTGAACCTCTTCTTCTTCACATCCTTGCTGCCGCGGGTGATTGCCTACGCCTCCTATGCCTTCCTCGGCTACGAATACATTTTCACCCCGCTGGCGACCACTTTCTTAAGCATGGTGCTGTTCGCCTTTGCCACCTATGTCTCCACCAATGGCGCCAAGATGCTGGGCCCCATCACCTCGGTGACCTCGTCCCTGATGCTGCTGCTGACCCTCTCCTACATTCTGCTGGCAGGTGTGGCGTTAGTCGGTGGTGTACAACCGGCCGACCCCATCACGGTAGAAGCCATGGTCCCCGACTTCAGCTGGGCTTTCCTCGGCATCACCACCTGGATCTTCATGGCAGCCGGTGGCGCCGAGTCGGTGGCTGTCTACGTCAATGACGTCAAAGGGGGCTCCAAGTCCTTCGTGAAAGTGATCATCATCGCCGGCATCTTCATCGGCGTGCTCTACTCCATAGCGTCGCTTTTGATCAACGTCTTCGTGCCCGGCGACACCCTGAAATACACCGGCGGCTCGGTGCAGGTGTTCGAGGGGCTGGCGGTCTACTTCGGCTTGCCGGAGATCCTGATGAACCGCTTCGTCGGTCTGGTCTCCTTCACCGCCATGTTCGGCTCCCTGCTGATGTGGACGGCGACCCCGGTGAAGATCTTCTTCTCCGAGATCCCGGCCGGCATCTTCGGCAAGAAGACGGTCGAGCTTAACGAGAACGGCGTGCCCGCCCGCGCTGCCTGGATCCAATACCTCATAGTGCTGCCCCTGATGCTGATCCCGACTTTGGGCTCCAACACGGCGCAGGATCTGATGAACACCGTCATCAACATGACAGCCGCCGCCTCCATGCTGCCGCCGCTCTTCATCATGCTGGCCTACCTCAATCTGCGCCTGAAGCTGGATCACCTGCCGCGTGATTTCAAGATGGGCTCGCGCACCACAGGTATAGCCGTGGTCTCTGTGCTGATCGCCATCTTCTCGGTGGGCTTCCTCGCCTCCACCTTCCCGACCGGCGCCGACATCATGACCATCGTCTTCTACAACGTCGGCGGGATCGTGATTTTCCTCGGCTTCGCCTGGTGGAAGTACAACCGCTACGAAGCCTCCCTCAGCGCCGAAGCGCGCGCGAAAGAGGCCCAGCCGGCGGCCCAGGTCGCCATGCAGACACCATAAGCACTGCATTGAATTCCAATCAAACCGGGTGGCCGTTGGCCACCCGCAAACCGTTGAATCAGAAAAGGAAAAGAGAATGAGCGAGACGATCGAGTTTGCCGAATTCAAACGGGTCGAGATGAAGGTGGGCAAGGTGCTGGAGGTGGTGCGCCACCCCGGGGCCGACAAACTCTATATCGTCCAGATCGACGTGGGGGGTGAGCGGCCGCTGCAGACCGTCACCAGCCTGGTGCCCCATTACAGCGAAGAGGAGCTGCTGGGCAGCGAGGTGGTGGTGCTGACCAACTTGAAGCCCACCAGGATGCGCGGCGAGCGCTCCGAGTGCATGTTGCTCTGCGCCGAGACCCCGGACGAGAGCCAGAGCGTGCTGTTGCAGCCTCGCGTGCCGATGGCGCCGGGCACCCCCATCGTCTGAACCCCCAATTGAGCGCCGGTGCCGCAGGGCGGCGCCGGTTTGCCAACGAGGCCGCCCTGGCGGCCCGATCATAACAAGAGAGTAAATGGCGGGGCCGACAGACCCTTGCCGAACACATTCAGAGTCACAGCGTTACCCGCAGGGAGCGCGAGTCCATTGGAGGACATATGTCTGATTCAGTACGCGGCACCATAGGCAAGTTTGCCCTGTTGTCGATGACCTTTGCCGCCGTGTTCAACGTGCGCAACATCGTCAACAACAACATAGAGCTGGGGCTCAGCTCCGCCCCCATTTTCCTGCTGGCCACCCTCGTCTACTTCATCCCCTTCGTCTTCATCATCGCCGAGTTCGTCTCGGCCAATAAAGACTCCGAGTCGGGGATGTACGACTGGCTCAAGAAACCGCTGGGCACCCGTATGGCCTATCTGGGCTCCTTCCTCTACTGGTTCGTCAACCTGTTCTGGTTCGTCTCCCTGCTGCCGAACGTCATCGCCTACGCCTCCTACGCCATGCTGGGGTATGAGTACAGCTTCTCGCCGACCGTCACCTCTATCATCTCCATAGCGCTGTTCGCGGCGGCGACCCACATCTCCACCAAGGGGGCGAGCTGGCTCGGCAAGATTGCCGAACTGGTGGCCTACGGCGTCTTCGCCCTGTTCGCCATCTATGTGCTGGGCGCCCTGATGGCCCTCGGCGGTGACCATGTGGCGGCCCAGCCCATCACCCTGGAAGCCATGACCCCCACAGTCAACTGGGCGACGCTGGGCATCATGTGCTGGATCTTCCAGGCGGCGGGCGGTGCCGAAACGGCGGCGGCCTACCTCAATGACGTCAAGGGCGGCCAGAAGTCCTTCATCAAGGTGATCATCATCGCCGGTGTGGTCATAGGCGCCATGTATGCGCTGGGCTCCCTGCTGGTGAACGTCTTCGTGCCGCGGGAAAGCCTCACCTACGCCGGCGGCATGGTGGAGATCTTCACCGGCATGGCCCAGTACTTCGGGCTCTCCGAGACCCTGGTCGGCCGCGCGGTCGGGGTGGTGCTCTTCATCGCCATGTTCGGCTCCATGATGATGTGGACCTCGGCGCCGGTGAAGATCCACTTCTCCGAGATCCCCCAGGGGGTCTATGGCGACAAGACCACCCAACTCAACGAGCACGGGGTGCCGGTGCGCGCCGCCTGGTGGCAGTTTGTGTTCGTGTTCGTGATGCTGGTGGTCAACGGTTTCGGTTCCGAGTCGGTGCAGCAGATGATGAACACCGCCATCAACCTGACCGCCGGCACCGCCATGCTGCCGCCCATCTTCATCATGGTGGCCTACTTCGTGTTCCGCTGGAAACACGACGACACCCCCCGCGAGTTCCGCATGGGATCGCGCACCTTCGGCATGAGCGTGGTGTCGGTGTTGATCGCCATCTTCGTGGTGAGCATGAGTGCCTCCGCCTTCCCGGCCGGGGTGGATCTGGTGCGTGCCTTCTTCATCAACGTCTTCATGACGGCCGTCTTCTCGGCGCTGGCCTACTGGTGGATCTCCCGCTTCGAGAAGCGTCAGGCCCGCAAGCTGGCCGCCGGGGGCAAGGCGGGCGGCGACACCCTGGCCCGGCAGATCTGAGTGCCGACTGTGGTGCAGCGCGGGTGGCCTCTGGCCACCCGTTTTTTTGTCTCCTCGCCTGCCCTGGCCGCCCTGGGTGTTTAGTTTTAAAGCGCTAAAAACCAACTCGTTTAATTTCACTGAATGCTTGGGCCGTCGCTCAACTTTGCGCCTCCCTGTGTTCGGGGTAAGCTGGGGTTTCGTATCGAGGGTCGCCGTCAGAGGATGGCCCTCCTGTGCCCTGTCGTCCCCCATCCGGTGCGGGACGCGCTTTCCCTGGAGACTCCCCGTGCGTCTGGATCCCTTTACCTCTGTGCTTATTCTGGTGGTCACCCTGGCCTCCCTCTTTCCCTGCGAGGGCCAGGTGGCCGTCTGGTTCGCGCTGCTGACCAAGCTGGCGGTGGCGCTGCTCTTCTTCATGCATGGCGCCAAGCTGTCGCGCCAGAACCTGCTGGCGGGGCTCGGCCACTGGCGGCTCCACCTGGTGGTGATGGCCAGCACCTTCCTGCTATTCCCGCTGCTGGGGCTCTTGCTCACCCCGCTGGTGCCCCAGTGGCTGAGCCCGGCCATCTATCTCGGCTTCCTCTATCTGTGCGCCCTGCCCGCGACCGTGCAGTCGGCCATCGCCTTCACCTCCATGGCGGGGGGCAATGTGTCGGCGGCGGTGTGCAGCGCCTCGGCCTCCAGCATACTCGGCATCTTCCTCTCGCCTGTGCTGGTGGGGCTGATGATCAATGTTCAGGGGGAGGGGGTCGACACCTGGCACTCCATCCAGGCCATCATGGTGCAGCTGATGCTGCCCTTCGTGGTGGGCCACCTGTCGCGCCCCCTCATCGGCCGCTGGGTCGACAGCCACCGGCCGCTCATCGGCAAGCTGGATCAGAGCTCCATACTGCTGGTGGTCTATGTGGCCTTCAGCGAGGCCGTGGTGCAGGGGATCTGGCATCAGGTGGGTTGGTATGACTTGGCCAGCATAGTGCTGCTGAGCTGCGTGCTGCTGGCGCTGGTGCTGGCTTGGAACGTCTGGATCAGCCGCCGCCTCGGCTTCAACAAGGCGGACGAGATCACCATAGTCTTCTGCGGCTCCAAGAAGAGCCTGGCCAATGGGGTGCCCATGGCCAACGTCATGTTCCCGGCCGCCAGCGTCGGGGTCATGGTGCTGCCGCTGATGATCTTCCACCAGATCCAGCTGATGGTGTGCGCCGTGCTGGCCCGCCGCTATCGCGAGCAGGAGCCCCTGCCCCAGGTCCAGGAGGGATAAGCCTTTGGGCAAAAAGAGAGGGAGGCCATGGGCCTCCCTCTTTCGTTTGCCGCCCCCTCAGCGTTTGCGCCAGACGGTGAGCTGGGCCACCGTGTGCTGGTGCTTGCGGGCGGTTTCGCGGATGACGAAGGGGACGTCTCGCGGCGGGCACAGCTCCTCGAACTCCGCCGCCAGCAGCCGTTGCAGTGCCTGATGGGTGGAGAGGGCCTCGCCGTTCTCCCGGATGCCGCCGAGCCAGTTCGCCTTGGGGGTGTAGTCGGTCAGCCAGGTGTAGGGGCTGGTGAGCACCAGCAGGCCGCCGCTGCGCAGTCTGGGAGCAATGTCCCGCAGGAAGCGGGCGGGTTCGCGCAGCCGGTCGATCAGGTTGGAGGCGAGCACCAGATCGTAGTGCTCGTACTTGGGCTTGAGGTTGCAGGCATCCCCCTGGCTGAAGTGGACCCGTTCGGCCTGCTCGCGGCCGAGATCATGGCTGGAGAGGCGCGCCTCGCAATACTCCACCAGATCCCCCTCCAGGGGCAGGGCATAGCGGAAGCTGTCCTGGCTGGCGAGGGCGAGGGCCACGTCGATGAAGCGGGCCGAGTAGTCCACCCCGTCCACGTGCTGGAAGTGGCGGGCCAGCTCGAAGCTGGCGCGGCCGGTGGCGCAGCCGATGTCCAGCGCCCGTTCATGGCGGCTGCACAGCTCGCTGGCGAGGCTGGCCAGGGTCTGGGCGTAGTTGGCCACCCCGAAGTGGGTCGGGCCGTACTGGAAGTCGAGGTATTGCGCCACCAGGGCGTCGGTTTCATAAGGATTCACTGTGATGGCTTCCTGATAGCGTGAGACCAGATAGCGGAAGCCCGCATGCTGGAAGAAGTGGCGACGGAAGGCGTAGCGGGACGACTTGAGCGCCTCGTTGCCCGTGCTTATCCAGCTGCCGCCCTTGATGAGGCTGTGCTTGCCATCGAAGGTGGGGGTGGAGAAGTCATCGTAGAGCGGGTGCACCTTGAACCCCTCGAAGCCGTCGATGGCGGTGCTGGTCCACTGCCAGACGTTGCCCACCAGATCGAAGAAGTCGCCCTGGGGGCAGGCATCCACCGGGCAGGAGGAGGCGAAGCGGGCCAGGTTGATATTGCCGGGGGCTTCCAGCCAGTCCGGCTGATCCCCGGGCAGCAGCTCGCGCAGCAGCATCCACTCCCCCTCGCTCGGCAGCTGTATGGGCAGGCCGGTCTGGGCCGCCTTCCAGCGGCAGAAGGCGGCCGCCTCCAGCTGATTCACCTCGGCGGGCCAGTCCCAGGGCAGGGGGACCTGCTCTGTCATCAGCCGTAGTTGCAGTTGCTCGGGCTCGTTGGGGTCGCCGACCCAGAAGCTGGGCATGCGCGCCTTGGCATACTGGCACCAGCCCCAGCCCTCGTCGTCCCACCAGGCCCGGGTCTCATAGCCGCCCGCCTGCACGAAGGGGAAGTACTCGGCATTGCTCACCAGCATGCGGCTGGCCTGGAAGGGGGCCAGCTCGATATGGCGCTCGCCATATTCGTTGTCCCAGCCGTAGGTGGCGTCCTGCTTGCCGAGGCGCACCCGACCTCCCGCCACCGGCAGCAGGCTGTTGGCGGGCACCTGGTCGCGCCTGTGGCGGGCCTGGGTGCAGGCGGGCCAATAGGGCTGCGGCTGCACCCAGGCCAGGGGCAGCTGGCGGATCAGCACGCTGGAGGTCTCCAGGTGGATGCGCTCGTGCTCTATCCCCATCAGGATGACCCAGGCCGGGCTCTGCCAGTCGATGGGCAGTGCGATCGGCATACGCTCGATGAAATCACACACCAGGGCGCGCACGCGGCCACGGTAGGCGCGCAGTTCGGCCACCGCGGGCCAGTCGTAGTGGGTCTCGTCCAGATCGTCCCAGCTCATCTCGTCCACGCCGATGGCCACCATGGCCTCGATGCGGGGATCGAGGCGCCGGTCGATGAGGTTGGCCGCCAGCAGCTTGTTGACGAAGAAGGCGGCGGTGTGGCCGTAGTAGAAGATGAGGGGGTGGCGCAGGGGGATCGCCTTGTTGAACCAGGCCCGCTCATCGGCCAGGCAGTCAAACAGGCTGTCGTAGAGATCGAAGGTCTGACAGAAGTAGTCGAGCAGCTCGCGGCGCTTGTGCTCGGGATCGTCGCCGCCGAGCAGCGGGGTGCGGGTCGGGGCTGGCAGGCCCTCTGGGCTGGCGAATGGATGGCTGACTTGGGTCACGCTCTGACTCCTTGTTGGCAGTGACAAATGCTTAGGTGGAGAGCTCTATACGCACAAGGTATCACTATTGGCTCAACAGACCGGGGCGGCAACCAAAAACTGTCGGTACTTGTTGTCATGGCGGCTACTCGCCAGGTAGGTGAATTCCCATTTGGGTATGGCCAATTTCACCACTATATAGTCAGAATGGCGCGTTACAGTCTGATGGCTCTGGTAATTAAAATAATAAAAAAACATAAAAATCATGCAGTTGAGATTATGGCATGAGGATTGCCATCTTGATTCCCGGATGAGTACAGACAGGCCGGACAGGGCCATCAACAAGGAGAGAGAAATGAAGTGGATGCTGGGAGTGATGCTGGCCCTGGGGCTCGGTGGTTGCAGCAAGTTGGATAATACCAAGGTGAGCGGTGACGGCGCCGTCATCGAGCAGCGCCACCCCCTGGGTCAGCAGGTGACCCGGGTGCTGGCCGGGGTGCCCGCCAACATCCATCTGGTGGCGGGGGCGGCGAGCGGTATCCACATCCGGGGGCAGGGGAACCTGCTGCCCTACCTGGAGCTGACCGAGAAGGGCGACAAGCTGGAGATAGAGGTGAAGGAGGGTTACCGGCTCGAGCCCCCCGAGCCCATCGATATCACCATCACCCTGCCCAAGGTGGAAGAGCTGGCGCTGGCGGGTCTGGCTCGCGGCGATCTGAGCGGTTTTTCGGGAGATGAGCTGGTACTGTCGGTGGCCGGCCTGGGGGATATAGTCGCCAGCCAGCTGGCACTGGATCGACTGGAGGGCAATATTGCCGGTGCGGGCAGCCTGGATCTGGGGGAGGGCTCGGCCAGGGAAGTGGAGCTCAATATCGCCGGTGCCGGTGGCGTGTCGGGCGCGCAGTTCAAAGGAGAGGAGGTCGAGGTCAATATCGCCGGCAGTGGCGACGTAGCAGTGAATGCCAGCGAGTTGCTGAAGGTCGGCATCGCCGGCTCCGGCTCGGTCAGCTATCTGGGCAACCCCAGGCTGGAGAGCGAGATCGCAGGGTCCGGCGCCATCTCCCGTGCAGGAAGCTGAGTATCCGGCTCGATTACAGCTAAATAACAGGCCCATGCAGGGCCTGTTTTGTTATCCATGGTCGCGCAGCTTTATCTCACTCGAGAGGCAGCGCGAGCTCCAGATCTGCATTGAGCCGCATCAACAGCCACTGCATGCCGGCGAGGTGCTGGTGGTCGTGGCTGACGAGCAGGCGCACCAGACCGTCCAGGGTCACCTCCCCATAGTCGCCATAGCGGGCGCGCCGCGCCCAGGCACTGGAGGGCAGCGCCTTGAGCCAGTCCACTGTCTGCAGGCGGGCGCTGCGAAAGCGGTCCAGCTGCACCGCGGTATCCTGCAACGGGTACTGGTTGTCTCGCGCCAGTTGATAGCCATCGAGGGAGGCCAGCGCGGGCAGGCTCTCTTCCAGGGTACGGCGAAAGCGCAGCTGATAGCCCTGGGTCTCTATGTCCAGCAGGTGGCAGAGGTGCCCCCGGGCGCTGAAACGCTCGGCTGGGGTCCCGGCCCAGTTTGCGGGTTCCCAGTCCAGCTGGTCGGCGGGCACCTGTGCCAGCAGTCGTTCGAACTGGTCCGGCATGGCCAGCAGCGTGGTGAAGAGCGTCATCCTTGTCTCCCTGTTCCTTGGCTCATCTGGGTCGCCCGCCTCATGAGGGGCGGGCGACCATGGGGGCTTGTCTGGCCCCTCGTCAGCCCTGGGCCGGTTCACCGAGGTGGCTGGCGTGAAAGCGCAGGTGCTCCTCGATGAAGCTCGCCACGAAGTAGTAGCTGTGGTCATAGCCGGCATGGCGATGAAGCGCCAGGGGCCACTCCTTGGCGGTCGCAATCTCGGCCAGGGCGTCTATGCCGAGTTGCTCCGCCAGGAAGGGATCGTCCAGTCCCACGTCTACCCGGGTCGGCAGGGGCTGGCTGTCGTGGTGACGCAGCAGCTGGCAGGCGTCCCACTCCTGCCACAGCAGGGGATTGTTGCCGAGGTAGGCGCCGAGGGCCTTCTGGCCCCAGGGGGCGCGGCTCGGGTGGCTGATGGGGCTGAAGGCCGACACCGAGCGGTAGCGGCCGGGTTCGCGCAGGGCGGCGATGAGCGCCCCGTGGCCCCCCATGGAGTGACCGCTGATGGCGCGCCGGGTCGAGACCGGGAAGTGGGTCTCGATGAGCTCGGGCAGCTCCCGGGTGACGTAGTCATACATCTGGTAGTGGGCCCGCCAGGGGTGCTGGGTGGCGTTGACATAGAAGCCGGCCCCCATGCCGAGATCGTAACCGGGATCGTCCGGTACCCCCTCGCCGCGCGGGCTGGTGTCCGGTGCCACCAGGGCGATGCCGAGCTCGGCGGCGATGCGCTGGGCCCCCGCCTTCTGCATGAAGTTCTCGTCGGTGCAGGTGAGGCCGGAGAGCCAGTAGAGCACGGGCACCTTCTGGCCGGTGAGGGCCTGGGGCGGCAGGTAGATGGCGAAGCGCATCTCGCAGCCCTGCACTGTGGAGCTGTGGCGATACTGCTTGTGCCAGCCACCGAAGCTTTTGTTGCTGCTGATGATGTCCAGATTCATCGAAGGACTCCTCTGCCCCGCCCATTCATCGATGGGCGGGGCTGTGATGGGATCAGTAGTGGATGACGGTGCGGATGCTCTTGCCTTCGTGCATCAGATCGAAGGCTTCGTTGATCTGCTCGAGGGGCATGGTGTGGGTGATGAAGTCGTCCAGCCGGAACTCACCCTGCATGTAGCGCTGCACATAGCTCGGCAGTTCGCTGCGACCGCGCACCCCGCCGAAGGCGCTGCCGCGCCAGACCCGGCCTGTGACCAGCTGGAAGGGACGGGTGCTGATCTCCTGACCGGCACCGGCCACCCCTATGATGACAGACTCGCCCCAGCCCTTGTGGCAGCATTCGAGCGCCGCGCGCATTACCTTGACGTTGCCGATGCACTCGAAGGAGAAGTCGACGCCGCCGTCGGTCATCTCGACGATCACCTCCTGGATGGGCTTGTCGTAATCGTTCGGGTTGATGCAGTCGGTGGCGCCGAGCTTGCGGGCCAGCTCGAACTTGCTCTCGTTGATGTCGATGGCGATGATGCGGCCGGCCTTGGCCAGGCGGGCGCCGATCACGGCGGAGAGGCCTATGCCCCCCAGCCCGAAGATGGCGACGCTCTCACCCTCTTTGACCTTGGCGGTGTTCATCACGGCGCCTATGCCGGTGGTGACGCCGCAGCCGAGCAGGCAGACCTCTTCCAGCGGGGCGGCCGGGTCCACCTTGGCGATGGAGATCTCGGGCAGCACAGTGTATTCGCTGAAGGTGGAGGTGCCCATGTAGTGATAGATGGGCTGGCCGTCCTTGGAGAAGCGGGTGGTGCCGTCCGGCATCAGCCCCTTGCCCTGGGTAGAGCGGATCTTCTGGCACAGGTTGGTCTTGCCGGACTTGCAGAACTTGCACTCGCCGCATTCCGGGGTGTAGAGCGGGATCACGTGATCGCCGACCTTGACGCTGGTGACGCCCTCGCCGACGGACTCGACTATGCCGCCCCCCTCATGGCCCAGGATGCAGGGGAAGACCCCTTCCGGATCTTCGCCGGACAGGGTGAAGGCATCTGTGTGGCAGACGCCTGTGGCGACTATGCGCACCCGCACCTCACCGGCCTGGGGTGGCATGACTTCCACCTCTTCGATGGAGAGGGGCTGGCCCGGGCCCCAGGCGATAGCGGCCTTGCACTTGATGCTTTGAACCTGTGCCATGAATGATGTCCTCGTGGTTGTGTGGGTGAACGGAAATGGGTTCGGACATTCAGTGTAGTTTCCCGCCGATTTGGTGATAATAAGGCTAAGTATCAAATCACTTTTACACATAGGTAATAATGTTCGGCTGGGAAGGGGTCTGTGAATTTGTCAGCGTGGCGGAGCAGGGGGGCTTTACCCCGGCGGCGCGCAAGCTGGGGGTCTCGGTGGCCCAGGTCAGCCGCCAGGTGGCGCAGCTGGAGGACAGGCTGCAGGCCAAGCTGCTGCTGCGCACCACCCGCCAGGTGCGGCTCACCGAGCTCGGCGAGATCTACTTTCGCCACTGTCGCCAGCTGCTGGACAACCTCTACGAGGCGGAGCTGGCACTGGGGCGCCATCAGGCGGTGCCCCAGGGCACCCTGCGCATCACGGCCCCGGTCTCCTACGGCGAGAGCCGCATAGCGCCGTTGGTGAACGACTTCATGGTGCGCTTCCCCCAGCTGGAGGTGACACTCAACCTCACCAACCAGTTGCTGGATCTGGTGCACGAGGGGTTCGATCTGGCGATCCGCCTCGGCCACCTCAAGGATTCGACCCTGGTGGCGCGCAAGCTGGCGCAGCGGGTACCCTATGTGTGTGCCTCCCCCGCCTATACCGCCCGCCACGGCATGCCCAACAGCCTCTCCGAGCTGGCCCGCCACCACTGTCTGGTGGGCAATGGCGACGAGTGGCACTTCACCCTGGACGGTAAACCCCACAGCGTGCGGGTACGCGGCCTGCTCCACTGCAACAGCGGCCATGCCCTGCTGGACGCGGCGCTCAAGGGGATAGGCATCATCCAGTTGCCGGACTACTACGTGAGCGAGCACTTGGCCCGGGGGGAGCTTATCGAGCTGCTGCCGGAGCTGCGGGCGCCGCAGGAGGGGATCTGGGCCCTCTATCCCCACAACCGCCACCTCTCCCCCAAGGTGCGGCTGCTGGTGGACTATCTGGCCGAGCGGCTCAGCGATCCCGCCCAGCCAGCGCTGGTGCGCCCCATCGGCTGAGCCCGCCCCGAAAAAGAGAAGGCCCGCTGGTGCGGGCCTTCTTGTTTGGGCGGGAGTGCTATTCCCGCTCCTTGACGTAGGGGGTGCCGAGCGCCTTGGGGGCCACCGCCTTGCCGATGAAGCCGGCCAGCAGGAAGACCGTCAGTATGTAGGGTAGCGCCTCGATCGCCTGCACCGGGATCGGGAAGTCGCCGATGCTGACCCCCTGCAACCGGATGGCGACGGCGTCGAGGAAGCCGAACAGCAGACAGGCCGCCATGGCGTTCCAGGGGCGCCACTTGCCGAACACCAGCGCCGCCAGCGCCATGAAGCCCTTGCCCGCGCTCATGTTGGGAATGAACTGGGCGGTCTGGGCCACCGCCAGATAGGTGCCCCCGATCCCGGCCAGCAGACCGCCTATGATGAGCGCCGTGTAGCGCATCCGCACCACTGAAATACCTGCGGTATCCACCGCCGCCGGGGCCTCGCCTACCGCCCGCAGCCGCAGGCCGAAGCGGGTGCGGAACAGCACCCACCAGGCCAGGGGCACGGCGGCGAACGCCACGTACTCCAGCAGGGAGTGACCGCTCAGGAGCTCGCTGTAGAGCTGGCCGATGACGGGCACGTCATAGAGCTCCTTGGCGAAGGGCAGGTCGATGGGGGCGAAGCGGGCATCGCCGGAGAGCGCCGGGGTCTGGCCGCCCTGATCGAACCAGTAACGGCCCAGGGTGACGGTCAGACCGGCCGCCAGTATGTTGATGGCCATGCCGCTCACCACCTGATCACCGCGGTGGGTGATGGTGGCGAAGCCGTGCAGCAGGGCGAACAGGATGGAAACCCCCACCCCGGCACCCAGCCCAATCCAGGCGGAACCGGAGACGGCGGCCGCGGCCGCACTGGCGAAGGCCGCCGCCAGCAGCTTGCCTTCCAGGGCTATGTTGACCACCCCGGAGCGTTCGCAAAACATGCCCGCCATGGCCGCCAGAATAAGCGGCGGCGCTGTACGAATGGTGGCGTCCAGCATCAGGATCAGCATTTCAAACATGGCTTGGACTCCCTTCGGCTCGCAAAACATTCCTGTCATCCATGGCCGCCAGAATGAGCGGCGGTGCGGTACGAATGGTGGCGTCCAGCATCAGGATCAGCATTTCGAACATGATCAGACTCCCTTCACTTGTGCGGTTGAGCGGTTGGCAAACGCCAGGTAGGCCTGCTCGATGCGCGGACGCAGCATGTGCTCAAGGGCGCCGCAGAACAGGATCACCAGACCCTGCAGCACCACCACTATGTTGCGATCCACCCCGAACTCGAAGCTGAGCTCGGCGCCACCCTGATAGAGGAAGCCGAACAGCAGGCTGGCGATGATGACGCCGACCGGATGGTTGCGACCCATCAGGGCCACCGCTATGCCGGTGAAGCCGAAGCCTTCCACGAAGTTGAGCTTGATCTGGTGCAGCTCACCCTGCAGCACGTTGAGGGCGAAGAAGCCCGCCAGCATGCCGGAGATCACCATGGCCAAGATCACCACCTTGGGGTAGGAGATGCCCGCATAGGCGGAGGCGCTCTGACTGGCCCCCACCGAGCGGATCTCGTAGCCCCAGCGGGTATGCCAGATGAAGACCCACACCAGGGCCGCACAGATCAGCGCCCAGACGAAGCTGATGTTGAGGGGGCTGTTGGGCATCTCCATGCCGAAACCGGCCGCCAGCTCGCTCATCTTCGGCAGCCAGCTCGCCACGGCGAACACCTTGCTCTCTGTGGCCATGGATCCTGGCGGCTTGAACACATCGACCAGCAGGTAGGCCATCAGGGAGGCGGCGATGAAGTTGAACATTATGGTGGTGATGACGATGTGGCTGCCCCGCTTGGCTTGCAGCCAGGCCGGGATAAAGGCCCAGGCCGCACCGAACAGGCCACCGGCTATGATGGCGAGCGGCAGCAGCAGAGCAAACGGCAACACGTCCCCGAGCAGCAGACAGACCAGCCCGACGCCCAGGCCGCCGATATAGGCCTGGCCCTCACCGCCGATGTTGAATAGCCCGGCGTGGAAGGCCACCGCCACCGCCAGACCGGTGAAGATGAAGCCGGTAGCGTAGTAGAGGGTGAAGCCTATCCCCTCGCCGGTGCCGAAGGCGCCGTACCACATGATCTCGGCGGCATCGACCGGGTTGATGTCGAGGTAATAGAACAAGATGGCCGACACCAGGAAGGCCAGCAGTATATTGACCGCGGGCAGCACGCCCACGGAGATCCAGGCAGGAATACGTACTTGGCTCATCAGTGGGCCTCCTTGGCAATCTCGTCAGGCACTATGTTAGCCATCATAAGACCTATGGTGCGCTCATCCGCCTTGGCACCGTCCAGCTCGCCGACGATGCGGCCGTCGGCGATGACCAGGATGCGGTCAGACAGGCTCATGATCTCGTCGAGCTCCACCGACACCAGCAGCACCGCCTTGCCCTTGTCGCGCATGGCGATGATCTGCTGGTGGATGTACTCGATGGCGCCGATGTCGACGCCCCGGGTCGGCTGACCGACCAGCAGCACATCCGGGTCCTGTTCCACTTCCCGGGCGATCACCAGCTTCTGCTGGTTGCCGCCGGAGAAGTTCGCCGTCTTGTGTTCCGGGCTCGGCGGGCGCACGTCCCACTTCTCCATCTTGGCCTGGCAATCCTGGCGGATCGCCTCCTTGTCCTGCAGCCAGCCCTTGTTGTATTGCGGGCGGCGGTGATAACCGAGGATGAAGGCCTCTTTCGCCTCGAAGCGATTGATCAGCCCCATCTTGTGCCTGTCTTCGGGGATGTGGCCGAGGCCGAAGTTGCGCACCCGCTCCGGATCGGCCGGATGGGTCAGGCTCACCTCGTGGCTCTGGGCGTCACCCGAGATGGTGAAGCTGCCCTTGCTGGGCTGAAGGATGCCGCCGAGCAGGCTGAGCAGCTCGGACTGACCGTTGCCGGAGACCCCGGCGATGCCGACCACTTCCCCGGCCCGCACCGCGAAGCTGACGGACTTGACCCGTTCCACCCCGGCGTCATCGACGTAAGAGAGGCCATCGACCTTGAGCTTGGCCTCGCCCGGCTGGGCTGTGCCCTTGTCGACCTTGAGGCGCACCTTGCGGCCCACCATCAGCTCGGCGAGCTGCTCCTTGTCGGTATCCTTGGTGGCGACGTGGGCCACCATCTCGCCCCGGCGCATGATGGAGACCTGATCCGTGATGGCCAGGATCTCCCGCAGCTTGTGGGTGATGAGGATGATGGTCGCGCCCTGATCCCGCAGCTTTTTCAGCACCTCGAACAGGTGATCCGCCTCTTGCGGGGTCAGCACCCCGGTCGGTTCGTCGAGGATCAGGATGCGGGCGCCGCGATAGAGCGCCTTGAGGATCTCGACCCGCTGTTGCAGGCCCACCGGCAGATCCTCGATCTTCTCGTGCAGCGGCACCTCGAGACCATAGTCCCGGGCCAGCTCGCCGAGCAGTTTCTCGGCCGCCGCCAGGCTCTTGCCCAGGTGCCAGCCGTTTTCCGCGCCGAGGATGACGTTCTCCAGCACGGTGAAGTTGTTCACCAGCATAAAGTGCTGGTGCACCATGCCCACGCCTGCGGCAATCGCATCTTGTGAGCCATGGGGTTTGAAGGGGTTACCGTCGATGAGCATCTCGCCTTTGTCGGCGTGATAGAAGCCGTAGATGATGCTCATCAGGGTCGACTTGCCGGCGCCATTTTCGCCGACTATGCCGTGAATGCTGCCTTTTTGAACCTGAAGGTCGATCTGCTTGTTGGCGTACACTTCGCCGAACCGCTTATCGATACCTCTTAATTCGATGGCATAGCGATCTGTCTGGTCCATGATGCAGTCCTTGCGGGTCATGAAGTAGAGACTAAAAACCGGCCCGTGCGGGCCGGTCTGGGTTGAGAGTCGTAGCAGAGACTCAGTACTTGCAGTATCAGTACTTGCAGGAGTTGTCGCTCATGTAGTCGTGCACCTTGATCTTGCCGGCGATGATGTCGGCCTTGATGCTTTCGACCTTGGCTTTCATCTCCGGGGTGATCAGCTTGGCGTTGTTCTCGTCCAGCGCCCAGTCAACACCGCCTTCGGCCAGACCCAGGGACTGGATACCCGGCTTCCAGCTGCCCTTGGCGGCATCATCCCAGCTCTTGTACGCGGCCAGACCGACCGACTTGACCATGGAGGTCAGCATGGTGCCCGGCTGCAGGTGGTTCTGGTTGGAATCCACGCCGATGGCCAGCTTGCCTTCATCTTTGGCAGCCTGGTAGACACCGATACCGGTACCGCCGGCGGCGGCATAGACAACGTCGGCGCCCTTGGCGAACTGGGACTTGGCCAGCTCGGCACCCTTGGCCGGGTCGGCGAAGGCGGCCGGGGTGGAGCCGGTCATGTTCTGATAGACGTCGATCTTCGGATTGATGTACTTGGCGCCCTGCTCATAGCCGCACTGGAACTTGCGGATCAGCGGGATGTCCATGCCGCCCACGAAGCCGACCTTGCCGGTCTTGGAGGCGATGGCCGCCAGGGCACCCACCAGGAAGGAACCTTCATGCTCCTTGAAGATGAGGGACTGGACGTTCGGCTTGTCGACCACCATGTCGATGATGGTGAACTGGGTGTTCGGGAACTCGGTGGCAACCTTCTCTACCGCAGAACCCATGTTGAAGCCGACGGCGACTATGGGGCCGTTGCCACGGCTGGCCAGACGACGCAGGCCCTGCTCGCGCTGGGCTTCGTTCTGGGGCTCGAACTCCTTGACCTTGACGCCTTTGTCCTTGTTGTAGACTTCGACGCCGTTGCGGAACACGGCTTCGTTGAAGGACTTGTCGAATTTGCCTGCGGTGTCATAGATGACGGCGGGCTCGGAGGCTGCCTGGGCAGAAAGGGCAGCGAGGGTGAGGGCGGCCACGGTGGCCAGCTTGAGCACTTTAGTCACGATCGTATCCTTGATTGTTATGTGAGGGTCCACAACCTGTCTTGGCAGGTCATAAAGCACGCTGGCTAACTGTAAGTGAGCCAGCCTGTGGGTCAAGGGGATCATAGAGGAAAAACGTTTGCGTTAACGGTTTGAAATATAAGCAAATTGCTTTATAAGTGTTTGTTTTTAGGTTTGTTTGCAGAGTTAAATGCTGTGATTAATAGGCATCAAACGACATTTGTGTTTGTATTCATAAGGTTATGCGCAAGCGTTTTCCTTTGCTGATGAAAAAAGTGGTTTCTATCGGCACCAAATCATGGGGCCAGGCCGCTTCTGCTGGCAGGGGCGTGCGGGCGCCGCACCTCGACTTGGTCTCTGGCCGCTCAGGCCGTATAATCGCCGCCTGTATAAATAAACAGGAGTGGTGATGGACGTTTCAACCCTGCTCGACGGGCTCAACGACAAGCAAAGAGACGCGGTGGCGGCCCCTCGCAGCAATCTGCTGGTGCTGGCAGGCGCCGGCTCGGGCAAGACACGGGTACTGGTGCACCGTATCGCCTGGCTGATGCAGGTGGAGCGTTGCTCACCCTTCTCCATCATCGCCGTGACCTTTACCAACAAGGCGGCGGCCGAGATGCGCGGCCGGGTCGAGAAGGTGATTGGCGACGGGGTGCGCGGCATGTGGATAGGCACTTTCCACGGCATCGCCCACCGCTTGCTGCGGGCCCACCATCTGGATGCGGGCCTGCCCCAGGATTTCCAGATCCTCGACTCCGACGACCAGTACCGCCTCATTCGCCGGGTGCTCAAGGCGCTCAACCTCGACGAGAAGCACTGGGCCCCCCGCGCCGTCATGGGCTATATCAACGGCAAGAAGGACGAGGGGCTGCGCCCCGGCGACATCGACCTCTACGGCGACCCCGTCACCCGCACCTATCAGCAGATCTACAAGACCTACCAGGAGACCTGCGATCGCTCCGGGCTGGTGGACTTCGCAGAACTCCTGCTGCGTGCCCACGAGCTGTGGCTCAACAAGCCCCATATCCTCGAGCACTACCGGGATCGCTTCCAGAACATACTGGTGGACGAGTTCCAGGATACCAACGGCATCCAGTACGCCTGGTTGCGGATGCTGGCAGGGGAGTCCGGCAAGGTGATGATCGTCGGCGACGATGACCAGTCCATCTACGGCTGGCGCGGCGCCAAGATAGAGAACATCCAGCGCTTCCTGACCGACTATCAGGGCGCCGAGACCATTCGCCTGGAGCAGAACTACCGCTCCACCGCCAATATCCTGAAAGCCGCCAACTGCGTCATCGCCAACAACTCTGAGCGCCTCGGCAAGGAGCTGTGGACCGAGGGGGCCGAGGGGGATCCTATTTCCCTCTATGCCGCCTTCAACGAGGTGGACGAAGCCCGCTTCGTGGTCGGCCGCCTCAAGGATTGGAAAGAGAAAGGCGGCCTGCTGGCCGACTGCGCCATCCTCTATCGCTCCAACGCCCAGTCACGGGTGCTGGAAGAGGCGCTGATGCAAGACGCCATGCCCTATCGCATCTACGGCGGCCTGCGCTTCTTTGAGCGCCAGGAAATCAAGGACGCCATGGCCTACCTGCGCCTTATCAACAACAGAGGCGATGACGCCAGCTTCGAGCGGGTGGTCAACACCCCGACCCGTGGCATAGGCGATCGCACCCTGGAGATATTGCGCAACAACGCCCGGGATCAGGGGCAGAACCTCTGGCAGTCCGCCAAGACGCTGCTTAACGACAAGGTGCTGACCGGCCGCGCCGGCAACGCGGTGCGCGGCTTTGTGGATCTCATCGATGCCCTGGAAGAGCAGGTCGGCATGCTGCCCCTGCACCAGCAGGCCGATATCGCCATCCAGCACTCCGGCCTCAAGGCCATGTATCTGGCCGAGAAGGGCGAGAAGTCCCAGGCACGGGTAGAGAACCTGGACGAACTGGTCACCGCCTGCCGCCAGTACCAGCGCCCGGACGAGCTGGAAGACATGAGCGATCTCTCCGCCTTCCTCGCCCACGCGGCGCTGGAATCCGGCGAGAATCAGGCGGACGAATACGCCGATGCGGTGCAGCTGATGACGCTGCACAGCGCCAAGGGGCTGGAGTTCCCCCTGGTGCTGCTGGTCGGCGTCGAGGAGGGCATGTTCCCCAGCCAGCAATCCACCGAGGAGTCGGGCCGGCTGGAAGAGGAGCGGCGCCTCTGTTACGTCGGCATGACCCGTGCCATGGAGAAGCTCTACATCTGTTATGCCGAGAGCCGCCGCATCTACGGCCGCGAGATGTTCCACAAGCCGAGCCGCTTTATCCGCGAGATGCCCGCCGAGTGCCTGGAAGAGATCCGGCTGCGCACCCAGGTGAGCCGCCCCACCCAGTACGGCCGCTTCAGCCAGAACGAGGTGCAGCAGAGCTTCGACGCCAGCGGCATCAAGCTCGGCCAGCGGGTGCTCCATCCGAAATTCGGCGAAGGGGTGGTACTCAACTTCGAAGGAGTCGGCCAGCAGAGCCGGGTGCAGATCCAGTTCGACGACGTCGGCGCCAAGTGGCTGGTGACGGCGTATGCGAGATTGGAGGCACTGTAATCCCCTCACCCTAGCCCTCTCCCAACGGGAGAGGGGATCATCCCCGAGATAGTCTTTGCCTCCTTCTCCCCTTGCGGGAGAGGGGGCCTGTTCCCGAGATCGTCTTTGCTCCCTTCTTCCCTCGCGGGGGAGGGGCCTACTCCGGTGATCGTCTTAGCTCCCTTCTCCCCTTGTGGGAGAGGGGCCTACTCCGGTGATCGTCTTTGCTCCCTTCTCCCCTTGTGGGAGAAGGGTTGGGGATGAGGGGTTCGTAAATGGCTTTGGCTCTTGGCACGGCTGGCGCCGTGCAGGACGCGAGGGCTGGGCCCTCGACAGGGTTTCGCCCGCCCTTCGGGCTTGGGCGAGTGACTTTTCTTTGCGTGGCCAAAGAAAAGTCACCAAAAGAAAGGCCACCCCCGCCAATCCGCTGGCTTCGCCAGTGCCCTCGGGCCAGAGCCAACATCGGACGGGCCGCCGCAGACGGCACATCCCTGTGCCGACTGCGGCTACGCCATCATCCCTGATGGCGTCCCTGACGTTGCCTCTGACCCTCGGCGGATTGGAGGGGGAATCAATACCGTGCCCGACTTTGACTTGGGGGAATCTTGTATGACCGCTTTGGTCAGAATGAGGTGGCGCGATCTTGGACGCCAGCGGCATCAAGCTCGGCCAACGGGTGCTCCATCCGAAATTCGGCGAAGGCATAGTGCTCAACTTCGAAGGGATCGGTCAGCAGAGCCGGGTGCAGATCCAGTTCGACGACGTCGGCGCCAAGTGGTTGGTGACGGCGTATGCCAGATTGGAAGTGCTCTGATTTTACCCTACGTTTGATGCAACCAACCCGGCTGAGGCCGGGTTGATTTTTATATGATTAGATTCGAGATCGTCCGAATACGCTTCGCCAAAGCGCAGCTTTGGCGAGTCCTGCGACCGAAGGAAGTGAGGTTGAGCGCCTTGTTATGTTTTCAGACTATCAAATTCCGCCTTTCTTTTGGAATGTTATTAATAAGCATATCCAACAATTTATCGATGTTATAGTTGTATTCTGCAGAGTAATATACAGGCCTGTTAATTTTAATTCCGGTAGCTTCAAAGACTCTTTCTTGAATAGATGTTGATTTGTTTTCAAGAAAGTTAATCAGTGATTGCTCTGGCTTGCGCTCTCTGTGGTTCCATCCGTACCCCTTCATCGCAATGTCTGCTTGATTAATGGCAACTAATATCCGGTCCTTTTGGAAGTTGGGGACAACAATTTCATTCAGAAGTTTATATGTTGTCCCCATGTCTCTGCTTGAGCCGTCAAGTATTACCAAGACAAGATCAATGAATCCATTTTTTTCGCCGTAGTCTTTGTAGAGCAAGCTTATTATCGACCTACTATGATCTTTGTCGTTTTGCTTCCCATCTCCAAGGCCTGGCGTGTCCCACAGTCTAAAAGAGTCGTTAAGTCTGTAGCTATCAAGGTTCATTGTCTCAGGATCAACTCCACGACCTACTTTGGCAATTTCTTTTTGAAAAATAGAGTTTAGTGTCGTTGATTTTCCTGCACCAGTTACACCTGTCACCATTACGTCAAAAATTATTCCAAGCTCTGATGATTTTCTACTTAACTCTTCGTGCCGGTAATTTTGGTACATATTTACCACCCAAACAAGCCACCAATAAATCCGCATACAGCTCCAACCGCAGCGCCAATTGCTGTTCCTATTACGGGGACGGCAGACCCGATTGCTGCTCCAGCTGCTGCACCTGCCAAGGTGTTCTTCGAGATATGAGTGGCGACTTCTTGAAAACTCTTTTGAGTTTCCTTTTTGTAGTCCATAAGCTCGTCGTCATCTTTCCACATTTCTTTGTCTGTAGAAATGTTTCCAATGTATGAAAGCCTCTTTTCCTCTTTTGTGTTCTTTACGATAAGGAACAATAGCTTTGAGAGATTCCACGGCTTTTGCTCTGAACCTTCGTCTTTATAACCGGCCGAATAATAAATTGGCTCTACATCCACGCCGGTGGCTTCTCTGATTCGTCTTTTTACTGACAAAGCCTTTTCATCCAGAAATTTTACAAGCTCTGGCATTGGTTTGTTGTTTTCATGATCCCAGTGCCTTCCCTTCATTGCAACGTCAGCTTGGTTTATTGCAACAAGCATTCTGTCTTTTGGGTTTTCACCAAGATTTGGGATTACTACTTGATTTATTAATTCGTAAGAGGTTCCAAGATCTCGACTCCCGCCCTCAAGTATCACGAGAACCAGATCAATTAATGGGTTTCCTTCGCCATCAATTTCGTTTAGCTTTTTTATGATTCCTTTTGCGTGGATTATGTCTTTTTCTTTTCCGTCGCCAAGTCCAGGGCTGTCCCATAACACGAGGTTTTCGAGTTCATACTTTTGAATATCCATGGTTTCTGGATCTACGCCAGTCCCAACCTTTGCTACGCCAGAGTTAAACATCGCGTTAATTGTTGAACTCTTCCCGCAGCCAGTTGCTCCGGTAATCATCAGGTTTATTTTTTGCTTTTTGAGCCGGAGAACCCCTTCGAGAAGAGCTTTTTTTTCAGCGTCATTGATTTTTAGTGAATCAATTGAATCTTCGATTTTTTTGAATACATCTTGATTTTTCATGATGACCTCATGGTTGAAAAGAATCTGGGACACCCACCTTTCTGACAGAGGCGTAGCTGGTGAAGCTACGCCGTGTTTTTGATGAAGGTTTCTGATCACTTAACCAACTTGCTCTCCATCACCCCTTGTTTACCCTCCTCTTCGCTGACCTGACTCAGCTTGGATCGGGCCATCAGCAGGCCCATTTTGACCTCCTGCCAGACGTGGTCGTTTTTACCACCCGCCTCGGTGCTGAGGGTCAGGGTGGCATCGTTCTCCGACATGTAAGAGATGCGGCTGCCCGGCGCCCTCTGTTTTGGTTGGAAGAAAGGCAAATAAAGGTTCGCATGGGGCCTTGCGGGTACGCAACCGCTCAGACTGGTACCGATGTGACGAGATTCAATATTCCAACAATTAACCGGCATGGTGCGGCACTTTGACGATACGGCGAACCGCGGCATACTGCCCCGTCACCATATGGGAGTCATTAATGTCTAAATGGATGCCGACACTGCGCAGTTTGGGGCGCTGGTTGTTGCGAAAAGCGGCGCTGGCGCTGCTGACCAGCCTGCTGTTTCTGATTTCGTTTACCCTGTTCCAATACGTTTCCTGGTGGCCTGCACTGGCCGAGGATACTTTCCTTCAATGGGGCGGTTTCTCCCCCAGTCATACCTTGGCTGAGCTGATCCCGGCCATGCTGGAGTTCAGCGCCGTACTCGCTTGTGCTTTCTGGCCCCTGTTTTTGCTGACGCCCCGCCCGCTGTTGCTGCCGCTCTTTGCCGGGCTTTGGTTGTGGCAGACCTATGACATCGCCTTTATGACGGCAACCGCGTCGACCTGGCTACCTCACGAGATAATCCGGACCTTTATCCTGCCTCACACCCACTGGCTGGTGCTCACCCTGCTGGCGCCGCTGCTGCTGATCCGCCAACTTGGCAGGCGACTATTTGCTGGCATACAGGCAACACAGCCATGGGCCGCCATCCTGGACGACAGGCTGTTGTCAGGGGAATCGACCGATTAGGTGAACGTCCGATTACGCTTCGCTAATCGAACCTACACGCCGCATACAGTTGGGTTGTCTGTGTCGTGGCCGAGAGGCTCAGGCCTCAGGCTCCTGCCTGCCGGGCTCACCTCAGCTGAAACGCCTTGACGATAAATTCGATAAAGAGCCGCACGTTGCGGGACTGCTCCTTGTGGAAGGGGTAGACGGCGAACAGGGCGTGGGGGTCGGGTTGCCAGTCGGGGAGCAGTTTAACCAGGGTGCCGTCTGCCAGTTCGCTCGACACAAACTCTTTGGGCACCAGTATCACCCCGAGCCCCTGCACCGCCGCCTGTTTCAGGGCTATGCCGTTGTTGGCGCAGAAGCTGGCGGGCTTCAATTCCACCGCCACGCTCTCCGCGTCCCGGGCGAAGAACCACTTGTTGGGGGAGGATGAGAGGCTGTAGAGCAGGCAGTTGTGGCTCTTGAGATCCTCAGGGTGGGCGGGCTGGCCCGCCTCCTCGAGGTAGTCGGGGGCGGCGCAGAGCACCCGCTGCACCTCGCACAGGGGTTTGGCGCGCAGGGTGGAATCCTCCAGGGTGCCTGCCCCCCGGATCACCAGATCCAGCCCCTGATCCACCAGATCCATATAGGCGTCGCTCAGGATCACCTCGATGCTGATTTCCGGATAGCGGCGCTGGAACTCGCAGACAAGGGGGTTGAGGCGGATTAGCCCGTAGGACATGGGCATGCCGATCCTCAGCCTGCCCCTGGGGGTGAAGGAGGCGGCCATGATGGATTGGTCGGCGGCGTCCAGGCTGTCCAGCACGGCGCATATCTGGCCGTAGTAGGCCATGCCGGATTCGGTGACGCTCAGCCGCCGGGTGGTGCGGTTGATGAGGGCGATGCCGAGAAAGGCTTCCAGCTCGTTGATGTTCTTGCTGACCGCCGCCTGAGAGAGGCGCAGGTCATCCGCCGCCGCCCTGAAGGTGCCCATCTCCACCACCCGGCGAAAGACGTTCAGCGCCGTGATCTTGTTCATCCTGCCCCCGTTAATTCACTACTGGTAAATGATGGCGCCATCATTGCGCACTTTTATCACAATAGTGCGGATCCCAAGGGTGTCCATCCCCCATCCCCGGCCATCGGCCGCCAGATGCAGAGCTGCCCGTGGGAATACAGGCCCGGAGAAGGGCCTTCCGGGGCATGCGGGCCCGGCAGACACGCAGACGCAAGAGAGGTGATGAGCCCTGCGCACCCCGGCCCCGCGCCGACAGGCATAAAGCAGGCGGCAGGGCCCGGGCCCCGCCGCCAGATGGCTCGAACCGGCTTACTGCGCCTTGCCCGGCGCGGGGGGCAGGCTGATGCCGACCTCGGCCCAGGGGTTGGTGCCGAGCAACTGCGCGTGGGGCACCTCGGCCTGGTAGCGCATGGTGAATTCCCTGGGGCCATGGGCGAAGGCCACCAGCAGCCCCTGTTTTGCGTCCATCAGCCCGGCGTGCATGCCCAGCCCGTGATAGCTGATCCGCACGGCCTTGTCCTGAAGGCCCACCTTGTCGATCTGGAAGCGGGCTATGCTGCCGTCTTTCAGGGTAAAGCCCCAGCGGAAGGGGCCGCCGCTGACTACCGTCATCACCTCGTCGATGTCGGTGCCATCCTCTGCTGAGTTGACGTGCATGCGGCCGTATTTCCCCAGCACGGCGCTGCGGGTGCGATCGTCCAGCGCCATCAGGTCATAGACCTTGGGGTAGGGGCCGACGCCGGTCTCTTCGGTCGCCACGCCCCCTCCTTTCACCGCAGGTTCGCGCCCTGCGAGCCTGGCCTGCTCCAGCAGCTCCCCCTGACTCAGGTTGAAGGCCGCAATCAGGGCGCCGTGTTCCGCCCGGGTCAAAGCGCGGCGATGGGAGGCCTCGAGCAGCGGCCTGGCTGCGTCGGGAATCTCGACGGTGACCACGTTGACCCCTATGGGGTTGAGCACTCCGTTGACCGCCTCGACCCCGGTGACGGCGGGGCGACCATCGCTGAACTGCACCGAGACAAGGTCACCGGCTAAGGTGTTGAAAGACATGGCAGAGGCGATGGCGCCGGCTAGCAAAGGGATATGGGGGAATTTCATAACAGACTCCTCGTTCAGGTTCGAGAAGCAGTCTAGGGCGGTGAAGTGTTCACTGAAATGGCACTCAACTGATATCAAAATTCACTGCTGGTAATGAATCGAAGAGGAGAGGGGCCTGCCGGTCGATCCCGCCTGGTCTGGAAAAGATCAAAATCTCTCCCCCGTCTGTGTGTTTGCGTACAGACCGGGCCTGCGGACGGGTCGCACTATCAGATGGGTCGTTTATGTCGCCCAGATGCAACCTTTAGGAGAAAGCCATGACCATTGGAACCGTTCTGCTGATCGTGCTTGTCCTGCTACTGATCGGCGCCATTCCCCGCTGGCCGCACAGCCAGGGTTGGGGTTACGCGCCAAGCGGCGTTATCGGACTGGTACTGACAGTACTGCTCATCCTGGTCTTGCTCGGCAAGATCTAGCCAAGTTCACTTCGGAGAAATCAACAGATGCCACACAGCAACCTAACCCTCGTCGCCATCTCGCTGCTCTGCACCCTGGGGCTGAGCGGATGCGACAAACCTGGGTCGGCGGAACAGGCCGGCAAGAGCATAGATGATGCGGCCAGCGAGACTGGCAAGAAGGTCGATGCCACCCTCGACAAGTATGAAGACAAGGTGAGCCAGCAAGGTGCCGAGAGCGCCCAGGCCTGGGCAGACACCGAAGTCACCACCAAGGTGAAGACCAAGCTCTTCGGCGAGCCCGGCCTGAGATCACTGCAGATCAGCGTCGATACCGTCGGCGGTGTCGTCACCCTGACCGGGACGGCCGATTCGCAAGCCAACAGCGACAAGGCCAGCGCGATCGCGATGGCGGTCGATGGCGTCGAGAATGTCGTCAATCAGCTGACCCTCACCGCGACCCAATAGGGTCGCTTGCTCAAGGAGCACAAGATGGAAATGCACCAAGCCTACCGGGAAAGAATGAGCGCCCAGCTCAAGGAGTGGGGCTGCCAGATCAATTTGCTGGAAGCCAGGCTGGAGACCCTCTCGGCCGACATGAGGGTCAAGGGGAGCAAGGAGCTCCAGGCCCTGCGTGCCAGGCAGCATGCCGCCTCCGACAGCATGGAGGTGCTCGGCAGGGAGAGCGGCGAGTCCTGGGAGCAGGTCAAGCTGACCGCCGACCAGATGTGGCACGATCTGAAGAGCGGTCTGGCGGAGGCCCAGTCCAAATTCAAGTGAGCAGGGATCCCCCTGGGGGAGGCTGGGTGTCCCAAGATGAAAAAAGTCGGCGAACGCCCGGGCCGGGAGTTCGCCGCCCGGGCGGCCAGCATGATGATGTTCACCCGCCGGCGAGATCAGTCCCCCCTTGAATCGCTCGCCTGCATTCACGCTGCTTTTCCCACATGTCGCTGGCTGACCCTGGATGGCCAACGCCCATCCCTCCTTTCATCTCGTCAACCGCCATCACACAGAGCGCTGTGATCCAATCGTTCGGGACAGTCATATCACTCTGGCCACTTACCAAATGGAGATTGATCAAATGAAATGGTTTCAGCGTTGTGCAGCCATTGCCATGGGATTAACCCTGGCAGCCTGTGGGGGGAGTGATAATGACAGCAGCCCGCCCAATGCCACCATCAGGATCAGCCATCTGGCCCCTGATGCCCCCAAGGTTGATGTAAGGGTCGATGGTGCGGCTTTTCTGACGGCCGTTGACTATGGCAGCAGCAGCGGGCTCAAGCCGGTTGCGGCTGGCAGTCACGAAGTCGCGGTCGACGGCATCTTGCCAGGGGGGACGACGACGACAGTCATAGGCCCTGTGTCTCTCGAGCTGAAACCCGACACTCAGTACGACGTGCTGGCCGTCGGCAAACTGGCTGGCAGCGGTGATACCGCCTTTGGTCCCCTGGTGATTGAGCGGCCGAACCAGGCGCCAACGGGCGGTGATATTCGTGTGCAGGTGCTGCATGCCGCACCGAGTGCACCGGCGGTCGACATCCATGTCACCGCGCCGGGGGCCGCCCTGAGCAGCCCGACGCTGGCCAATATTCCGTTCAAGACCTACAGCGACCCCCTCACCCTGCCGGCAGGGGAATACCAGATCAGGCTGACCTTGCCGGGTACGGTAGATGTGGTTTATGACTCTGGCCCGCAGACGCTCAACGCCGGGGCTGACCTGCTGATCGCGGCGATCGATAACCTCGGGGCGGGGCCAAGTCCGGTGCAGTTGCTCGCCATCGGCGATGCTGGCGCCACCCCCATCCTGTCTGTCGATGAAGAGGCTCAGTTGAGGGTGGTCCATGCCGTTGCCGATGCCCCTGCCGTCGACATCTGGGTGAATGGTGTTGCCCCGACAGCGGCCCCGCTGCAAGGATTGGCCTTCAAGGGGAACACCGGGTATCTGGGGCTGGCCGCCGCCGATTATGACTTTGTGGTCACGCCAACCGGAGCCGCCACCCCTGAGGTGATCAGTGCCAGCGACGTGCCGCTCAAGGCGGGGGGTCGCTACTCCCTGTTTGCCGTGGGCCAGTTGCTGGACCCCTCGGGTGAAACCATAGAGCCCTTGCTGCTGACGGATACCGGACGTGTGGTTGCTACCGAGGCCCAACTGCGGGTGCTCCATGCCGCCCCCACGGCGCCGGCGGTCGACATCTATCTGACTGCGGGCACAGACATCAGCGGCGCGTCACCGGCGCTCAAGGCCATGCCCTTCAAGGCAGACAGCGGCTATCTTGCCATTGCCGCCGGTGATTACCATGTCACCGTCACGGCCTCGGGTGACAAGACCCCTGTCATAGGTCCCCTGCCGGTCACCCTGGCCAATGGCCAGGTGCTGACAGCCGCGGCCCTGTCTGACAGTGTTGGCGGCGTGGATCCTGAGCTGCTGATCCTGGACGACATCAGCAGCAAAAAATGACCCTCTGCTAGTCAACCGACTCGCAACCTGACCCAAACTGAGCCCTTCAGTTTGGGTCTTTTTATGGCAGAAAATCTGGGTGTCCCAGGATGATGACGTCGGCGAGATCAGGCCCCCTGCCAGCGCTTGAACAGCACGCTGGCATTCACGCCGCCAAAGCCGAAGCCGTTGGAGATGGCGTGCTCTATCCGCATGTCACGGGCTGCGCCCCGTACTATGTCCACGCCGTCGGCGAGGGGGTCGGGCTGTTGCAGGTTGCGGGTGGCAGGCACCCGCTGATCGCGAATGGCCAGGGCGGTGAAGATGGCCTCTATGCCCCCGGCGGCGCCCAGCAGATGGCCGGTGGCAGACTTGGTGGAGGTCACCGCAATCTGGTTGTCATCCCCAAATACGCGTTTGATGGCGGCCAGCTCCCCCCTGTCACCCACCGGAGTCGAGGTGGCATGGGCATTGAGGTGCTGGACATCCGCCGCCTGAATGCCGGCCTGAGCCAGGGCCGCCATCATGGCGCGGCGTGCGCCGTCGCCATCTTCGGGACCGGCGGTGAGGTGATAGGCGTCGGCACTGGTGCCATAGCCCACCAGCTCCACTATGGGGGTGGCGCCCCGGGCCAGGGCGTGTTCCAGGGATTCAATCACCAGGATCCCGGCCCCTTCGCCCATGACAAACCCATCGCGGTCGACATCGAAGGGGCGGGAGGCCGCTTCGGGGTCATCGGCATAGGCTGAGGACAGCGCGCGAGCAGCGGCAAACCCGCCCAGACTGACGCGGTCAATGGTGGCTTCGGCCCCGCCACAGATGGCGATGTCGGCCTCACCGCAGCGAATGAGCCGGGCGGCGTCGCCAATGGCCTGCACCCCTGCGGCGCAGGCCGTGACCGGTGCCCCGAGCGGCCCCTTGAAGCCGAAGTTGATGGAGACATGGCCCGCCGCCATGTTGACCAGGAAGGAGGGGATGGTGAAGGGGGACAAGCGGCGCGGTCCCCGCTCATCCGTGGTGCGCACCGCATCGACGATGGCGGGGAAGCCGCCGATGCCCGAGGCGATGATGGTGGCGGTGCGCTCCTGCTCCGCCGCCGTCCTGGGGGCCCAGTTGGCTTGCAGCAGGGCCTCCTTGGCCGCGGCAATGGCAAAGAGGATGAAGCGATCCATCTTCTTCTGCTCCTTGATCGGCACCACTGCATCAGGATCAAACCCGGCCAGGGGATCTTCTGCCAGGGAGGGCACCATGGCGCCCACCTTGGCGGCCAGCCCTTCGGTGAAGGCCTCCGGCAGGCGGCGCAAGCCGGACTGGCCCGCCAGCAGCCGCTGCCACACTGTTTCCACCCCATATCCAAGCGGGGTCACAGCTCCCATTCCTGTCACCACGATGCGAGTTGAGCTCATGATTCTGATTCCTGTTTCGAAGGGTTATCGCCGCTCATCACGCCATTGGTATGGCGCAGACGCTGCTTCATGCCGTCACTGGCGGCCGGTCCCGGCACCAGGGTGTGGCGCGAGGGTGAAATCTCCTGACCCGTGCGCCTGTCCACCAGCATGGGCTCGACCAGCTCGCCCGTCTGGGCATCCCTCAGCTGGATGCTGGCTCCCTCGGGCGCAAGGTGGTTATTGCCCCAGGTGAGCAGCGCGATCAGCACGGCGCTGAGATCCTGGCCGCGGGGGGTGAGCGCATATTGATAGCGAGGGGGGCGTTCGGAGTAGAGCCGCTTCTCCATCAGCCCCCCCTCGACCAGGGCGGTCAAGCGCCGGGTCAGTATGTTGGGGGAAATACCAAGGCTCTTTTGAAATTCATCGAAGCGCGACAGGCCATGCATGGCATCGCGGATAATCAGCAGACTCCACCACTCGCCGACATGATCCAGGCTGCGGGCGATGGGGCACTGCTGTTCACTCAGACTCTTCTTGCGCATATGGGTTATCAGGTTACTTGCATAATGGAAGTCACCATACGGCCCTTACTTCCATTATGCAAGTGACTAGTGCCGTCCGGTGGTGGGCGATGGTAATAGGCACCTTGGGAGAGGGGAAATCTGGGACACCCACCTTGCAGGGCATGTCATCGCCAGGGGGCTGCCGAGAGAGGCTGTGGGCGCCATGGGGCCTGGCTCCCGGCAATGGGGCGGCACTTGTGGTATCAAGTCAGTGTTACTCCCCCCAACCAGAGCACATCGGAGAAGAATCATATGCTGGCGCTGATCACCACGGCTCACCACACCAGTTACCCCAATCCCATCGGCTTTAGCGCCGGGGAGCGGGTGCGTATCGGCCACGAGGATGACGAGTTTCCGGGTTGGGTGCGCACCTTCACGACGGACGGCAACGAGGGGTGGGCGCCGCTGTCGCTGCTGACGCTCCTCGGGGAAGGGGAGGCGCTGGCGCGCCAGGATTACACCGCCCGCGAACTGGATGTGGTGGTGGGTGAAAGGGTCAGGGTGGAGAGAGAGCTGGCCGGCTGGCTCTGGGTGCACAACGAAACAGGGGGCTCGGGCTGGATACCGGCAAGCTGCATCGCCTCACCGTCATGAGGCAGGGCCGCTCTGCGTTGCCTAAGGCGGCAGGGGGGCCGTCAACATAGTGGGATGAGGGAAAGGAGAGGGTCAGGGAACCCAGAAACCCGGCCGTCAGCTGGGGCGCGGCGGCCGGGTGAATTGTAAAGAGTAGGGTGACGGGGAAGGGGATCAGCCTAGTCTAATCAACTCTATGGGCGCATAACGCTCTTGGGTGTTTGCCAGCAGCACGCACTTCTCATGCTCCGCCTCATAGGGGGTCAGGTTGTCGGTGTGAGCCTCCTTCAGGGTATCGACCGCGCCGGTGGCGGCAATCATGACGCGCTGGCCCAGGGTCAGCACATTGCGGTTTCTATCGTAGATCTTCATGGCATTCTCCTTTTCGGGTGTGGGTCCCGGCCCGTGCTGGGACAACGGGCCCAGACTACGCCTCCGAAAAAACGAGATGCCTGTCACAGATCAAAAAAAGGGGAAAGAGGGACTCAGGGAGCCGGGCGCGCTGGCAAGGGGCCCCGCCGAGGCCGCCATTGCCTGTCGCAGGGCACGCGGGTCGCCTCCGCTTTTCATCGCCACAGGCTCGAACCGGAAAAGGGATGGGTTATAGTGGAGCCGCTCGTTTAACTGCCTTCAACCAACCGGGATCCCATTATGAATCGTGAAATTGCCGCCCAGTTCATCAAGATGCTGACCAACCTGGACCAGTGTCTGGCCAAGGCCGAGGCCCATGCCGCGGCGAAGAAGTTCAATGTGGAGAACTTCTTCAATGAGCGCCTCATCGTCGACATGCTGCCGCTGAGCAAACAGGTGCTGATCTGCTGCGACAGCGCCCGCGCCCTGGTGGCCACCGCCAGCCTGAGCGAGCCGCCGGTGCTGGGGGATGATCCCAAGACAATGGCGGATCTGCGCGCTCATGTAGCCAAGACCATCGCCTATCTGCAGAGCAAGCTGGACGCCGACTTCAGCCAGTATGCGAGCGGCCACTACTACCCCTACTGGGCGGGTGGCAAGGGAATGGACGGCCACAGCTGCGTGCACGAGTACGGCATCCCCAACTTCTACTTCCACCTGACCATGACCTATGCCCTGCTGCGCCAGGCCGGGGTCGATCTCGGCAAGAAGGACTACCTGGGTGGCCTGAACCTGCAATAAGAACCCATCCCATCAGGCTATTTAACTCGCCATTTTGAACCCAGGCAGTGCTCGAAATCCTCACGTACTCCAGTACGCTCCGGTTTCTGCGCGCTGGCTGTGTCCAAACTGCCTTCGACAATGACGCCTATTGGGATAGGTTGTAAGCCGCTGCCCTGCCGGAATGAAAAGAGCCTGCCATCCGGCAGGCTCTCTGCTTTTTGGGCCCCGGCATTCCCGGGATGGCATCGGCTTATTCGCTCGGGATCTCGGGCTCCACCAGGGCGGCGAGCTGGGTCAGGGACTCCTGCCAGCCGAGATAGCACATCTCGACCGGGATGAGCGCGGGTATGCCGGCCTGCTCTATGGCCAGTTCGGTGCCGCACAGCACCTGGGTGAGGGTGATGGTGACCCGCATCTCCCCGGGCAGTTTGGGGTCGTCGAAACTGTCTGTGTAGCGGATGCGCTTGCCCGGTTCCAGCTCGAGATATTCACCGCCGAAGGCATGGCTGTGGCCGCTGCCGAAATTCGTGAACGCCATCCTGAAGGTGCCGCCGACCCGGGCCTCCAGATGCTCCACCCGGCAGGTGAAGCCATGAGGCGGCAGCCATTTGGCCAGGGCGTCCGCCTCGATAAAGGCTCTGTATACCCGCATCGGCGGGGCCTTGAGTACGCGGTGCAGTGTCACAGTTCCAGTCGTCATGGGGGAGCCCTCCTCGGTTGGTCCGCAGCAAGAATAGTCGCCCACGCCGGAGTTGGCCGCAGCCGGGCTTTCCCTCAGCCGCCGAGGGCTATGGTGGCCAGTACTATGGCGACGCCCGCGGCGGCGAAGAGCACGCCTATCAGCAGGGGGCGGGGGGAACCGGCATAGCGGGCGAGTCCGTAACCAATCCCCATCAGCATCAGCAGGGCGATGGCGTGGGAGAGGCGCAGGGCCGGCACGGGATCCTGCATGAAGATGAAGGGCAGCAACACGGGGAAGGTGGAGAGGAACACCATGAGGAAGACCCCCAGGCTGTTGAGCAGATCATTCCAGCGCCAGACGCCCCCCTGACCCAGTTCGGGGCGTTGTTGCAGACGCACCTGCCACTCCCTGAGTTCAGGGTCGCGGCAGATCGCCGCCAGCGGGCCGGGCAGGGCGTCTCGCAGCGCCGCTATCCCCCTCTCGTCACCGGGTGTCAGCAGGCGCAACTGCTGCAACAACCGCAGGGCCCGGCTTCGTTCGGTCAGGGTGGTGATGAGGTAGACGATGGCATCTATCATGCCCCAGGCGATGTTGCAGCCGATGCCGGCGATCAGCAGATCCCTGATCTCGGCGCGCCCCGCCTCGAGCGCGTTGAAGCACCCGGTGAAGGTGAGCACCATCAGCAGGCCGAACAGGATCTCCGAGTAGCGGGAGATGGGGTCTATGGGGGAAAAACGGGGTGGGTTCATGGGGCTGTCTCTGGATGGACGTTGAGACATGAGCATGGAAGTGGCCCACGGCAAGATCAAGGAGACCCGGTGCGCCAGTCAGGTGCCGTCAAGCCTGGCGCAGCGGATGGCCCCTGCTGCTGTCATGTTCCCTGTCCTGCGTCGTACTTCTTCGCTAACGCAGTGATTTTTCAGCGGATTGGCGAGGAGTTGATCAAGGTAGAGGTTATTGCCGCCGTTCGCTCATATAATCGCCGCCATGCAAGCGACTCGGAAGGATTCGATGACAAAGCCGATGGTGGCCCTGCTGGGGTTGTTTTACGCCTGCCTGGTGTGGGCCAACCCCGTTCCCTTCGTGGCCAGTCCGTCACCGGTGCAGGGGAAGATGGAGCCGCTGCTCTCCTGGTTCACCGGCGAGTTCTCCAGCCAGGAGCAGGCCGGTTACGACCCGCGTTTCACCAGTGCCGAGCTGCGACTGGTGGAGATCTGGCCCGGGGAAGGCCCCTTTCGCTGGGTCTATGCCGAGCAGTTCCTGACCGAGCGGGCGGTGCGCCCGTTCCGTCAGCGCATCTACCGTTTCTCCCCGCTGCCCGATGGTCGCATCCTGATGGCCGAGCTGACCATGCCGAGGGCCACCGATTTCGCCGGCGCCTGGCGCCAGCCCGAGCTGCTCGACTCCCTCACTCCGCAACAACTCTCCCTGCGTCAGGGCTGCGAGATCTGGCTGACCCGCCAACCCTCCGGGGAATACGCGGGCCACAGCAGGGTCGGCAGCTGCGCCACCAACTTCGGCGGCGCCAGCACCCTGGTGCAATACCTCTGGATCGGTCCCAACAGCGTCAGGCTGCTGGACAGGGCCTACGACAACGACGCCCATCAGCGCTGGGGCAGCCCGGGGGAGGGGTATCTCTACCTGCGCAAGGTGAAGCAACGGGGGGAATGACCCGGACGGCGCCGTGTCACGCCGGCATGTCCAGCGCCTGGCGGTGCTCGCTGAGGTAGTCGATCAGCAGTCGCAGCCGTAGCGGCATGGGCTCTCTCGCCGGATAAAGCATGTTGACCGGGCGCGGGGCGGGCAGGGCATCCGGCAGTATTTCCAGCAGGGCGCCGCTGGCCAGCTCCTGGCTCAGCAGGGCCCGCGGTTGCAGCACTATGCCCGCATGATTCAACGCCGCCACCTTGAGGGCGCTGCCCTGGTTGCTGATGAAGGGGCTGTCCCACAGGTGCAACTGCTCGAGGGGAAACTTAGTGGCCAGGCTCGACTGGGTCAGCCAGGGGGTGAAGCCCAGGCAGTGGTGACGGGTGAGATCCGCGAGTTCCTGCGGGGTGCCGTGCCGTTGCAGGTAGTGCGGGGAGGCGCAAAACACCGAGGCCGAGTGGGCCAGCGGCCGGGCTATGTAGGCGGCATCCTTGGGGGTGCCGACCCGGAAGATGAGGTCGAAGCCATCACCTATCACGTCGACCAGCCGATCACAGAGATCCAGCTCGATGCGGATCTGCGGATACTGTGCCATGAAGCGGCACAGCAAGGGGGTCAGCCGATAGCTGCCGAAGGTGATGGGGGCATTGATGCGGATCTTGCCCGCCGCCTGGCCGGTGTGGGCCTGGGTATTCTGCTCCAGCGCCCTGTAGTGTTGCAGCAGGCTCTGGCAACCGCCGAGGTACTCCCTGCCTGCCTCGGTCAGGCTCTGGCAGCGGGTGTTGCGGTTGAGCAGACGGGAGCCGACCCTGGCCTCCAGCCATTTGATGTACTTGCCGATCATGGCCGGTGTCATCTCGAAGCGGTCCGCCACGGCACTGAAGCTGCCCGCGCGGGCGACCTCGACGAAGATCTCGATGGCGGTCAGACGGTCCACTCTAAACTCCTGGTTTATAAAGCCGAGCGCCACTATGTCTGGCTGGCGAAGCGGCTGTCAATATACTGGGCGGCATCCAACCGACCGGGAAATGCCCTGCGATGAGTCTCGATTATTACGCCCTCTACCTGTTGCTCGCCCTGGGGACTGTACTCAGTCCCGGGCCGGCGGTGATCTACACCATAGGCAACACCCTGACCCGGGGAAGCCGCCACGCCATCGCCGGCTTTGTCGGGGTGGCGGTGGGGATATTGATGGTAGCGACTCTGGCCTCGCTGGCGGTGATCTGGTTTACCCACTGGCTGGCCGGGGGCCAGCAGATCCTCACCCTGGGGGGCGCCCTCTATCTGCTCTATCTGGGGGTGAACTCCTGGCGTCAGCGCGCGGTGAGCCCTGTGATGGGCAAAAGCTCGGATAGGGATTGCTGGCGCAGCTTCGTCAAGGGGGCGCTCATCAGCCTGCTCAACCCCAAGGCGATCATCTTCTTCACCAGCCTGTTTCCCCAGTTCATCGACTTTCGCCAGGGGGCGCTGGGCCAGTGCCTGCTGCTGGCGCTGACCTTCAGCGCCGTGGTGCTGGTGGTGCACGGCGGCTACTGTCTGGTGTTTCGCTGGGTGGGCTTGCAGGGCTATGGCGAGCGCTTCGCCAGGGGCATCAACCGGCTGTCGGCCGTGATGTTCACCGGCTTCGCGATCCTGCTGCTGATAAGGGCGCTGGGCTGAGAGAGGGCCGGGCGGTGAATCCCGCCCGGTGAAGAAGAGCGGGATGGCGCCGGATAGCGCCATCCCGCTACTGCATCAGAGTTTGAACAGCGGCCGCAGGCGTATGCCAATGATGCTGCCCGCCAGGGCCATCAGCATCCAGACCCAGCCGTGCAGGCTGCCCGACGCCGTGCCGTCGAAGAAGCCGCCCAGGTTGCAGGCGCTGTACATGGCCCCCATCCCCATCAGCAGGCCGCCTATGATGGCCGCCAGACTGTTGCCTATGTGGATCGGGGTGTGATTGCCGCCGCCGCTCAGGCAACGGGCCAGCGCGGCTCCCAGGATCCCCAGCCAGAACATGCCGACCATGGGATTGATGAAGAGTGGCTGGGCCAGCTTGGGGTTGCCCTCGAACAGGCCGAACAGGGAGGCGCCGCGCAGCGCCATGTCATAGACGGCCCCCGTGATGGTCCAGGCCGAACCGTGCAGGGCCACCACGGCGGAGTTGAGCAGGGCGATGAGGATGCCGCCGGTCAGCACGGTGAAGCGGCCGTCGCGCCAGAACAGGTTGCCGCCGCCGAAGATGGGCTTCACCTCACCGGTGCGCTTCAATTCACTCTTGCGAAACAGCAGGAAGAGCACGGCGACCAGCGCCAGGTTGAGCAGCATGCCGCTCCAGATATTGCCGGTCAAATCCTTGGCAAGCACCACCTGGCTGGAGAAGCTGGCCTCCAGCTCGGGACGAAACTGGTTGCTGATGAGGGTGCCGATGCCGTAGCAGATCAGCACCAGCCAGAAGCGGGGTTGCCCCTCGCCACAGCAGTAGAGGGTGCCGGTGGCGCAGACTCCCGCCAGTTGCATGCCGATACCGAACAGGAAGGCGCCGACGATGAAGGGGACGCCTATGGCCATGACGTTGCCCACCATGGCATCGCCAAAGAGGGCATGAGTGAAGGAGAGGAAGGCGGTAAACAGCAGGATCTCGATGGCGATGGTGAGCAGGTGTACCCGCACGTAGTAGCTGTTGCGCCTGGTCAGCATCTCGCGCCAGCCGAATACTATGCCGAAGCGGCTGAAGGAGAGGGTGAAGCCGAAACCGAAGCCGATCAGTGCCATCAGGGCCCACTTCATGCCGAAGGTGGTGCCGAGCCAGAGCAAGGCTACCCCCGCGAGTGCCACTATGGGGAGCGACCATTGTCGAGTCATGCCGATACATCCGTAACGTTATTGTGGTGAAGGCGTGCATCCTAATCCCACAATGAGTCCGATGCCAGCCCGCTCGGCGACGGGCGTGGTTTGCATGGTTCAGATACAGGCGCCCGCCTCCCCGGCCAGCGCCACCAGGATGGAGAGGCTGGGCAGGTGATACCGAACAGCAGACCGGTGACCAGATTGAGCGGCCGTTTCACCCGACTGAGCTGGGTCCACTCGGCGACGGGTGTGGCCTGCATGGTTCAGATATAGGCGCTCGCCTCGACGGCCAGCTCGGCCAGGATGGAGAGACTGACGGCGCCAAACAGCAGACCCGTGACCAGGTTCAGGGGCCGCTGCACCCGGCTTAGCAGGTGCTGGGCCCGGGCGGTGGAGAGGCTCCAGGCCAGCAGCCCGAACCAGGCCAGCGACAGCAGGAACAGCTCCAGGATCAGCAGTCCCCGGGTCAGGCCATCCACCTGGGGCGTCACCATGGCCGCCAGCAATCCCATGAAGAACAGCAGCGCCTTGGGGTTGAGCAGGTTGGTGGCGATCCCGGCTCTCAGCCCCCGGTTCCAGCCCTGCAACTCCCCGCCTGCCCGCAGTGCCTGAGTGGCAGAACTGCGGCGCGCCGCCTTGATGGCTCCCCAGCCGAGCCAGCCCAGATAGAGGGCGCCCACCACCTTCACCGCCAGGAACAGCCAGGGCTGGCTCGCGATCAGCAGGCTGATGCCGGTGAGGCTGAGGGTGGCATGGAGCAGGATGGCGATGGCGATGCCAAGCGCGGCCCCGAGCGCCGTGGGCCTGTGCAGGCTGGTGCGCAGGATCAGCGCGAAATCCGGGCCCGGGCTCGCCAGGGCGATCAGGTGAATGAGACCTATGGTCAGAAACAGGCTGGTGAACATGGCATACCTCGCTACAAAGATGAGGCAGCAGCATGGGGGATGGAGGCAGGGGCTGGCTTGTAAAAGATTGCAGCCGGGTCGGTCAGCTCGGGAGCATCTGCTGACGGTAGTCCGCCGGGGTCAGCCCGAAGGCCTGGCGGAAGCCATGGTGGAAGTGGCTCTGATCGAAGAAACCGACCGCCAGCGCCACCTCGCTCACCGGCAGGCCGCGGGCGAGCAGGAGCTTGCCGCGCTCGAGACGCAGCCGCTTGAGCCAGGCGTAGGGGGTCATGCCGGTCTTCTTCTTGAACTGGCGCAGGAAGGCGAAGCGATCCAGCCCGAACAGGGCGGCCAGATCCTCCAGGCTGTGGTGCCCGTCCAGCTGTCCCAGCAGGTAGTCGCGCAGGAACCTGATCTGGGGATCCGCCAGGGCATGGCGCTCCGGTGCCAGGTGCAGCAGTTCGCCGAGCAGGGCCAAGAGCTGGCTCTCCGCCAGCAGGGCGTCGGGCTCCGGCTGATCCAGATACATGTGCAGCCGGGCGAAGCCCTGATAGAGATCGGGGCGGCTCTGCAACCCCTTGTCGAAGAAGGGCTCCGGCTTGTCTGGCAGCCAGCGGGCCAGCTGCTCGGGGGCTATGGCGAACACCCGCACCTCGTACCCTTCCGGCAGCAGGCTGAGGCCGTCGTGCATCTCGTCCGGGTTGACGGTGGAGAGCTCGCCGCGCACCAGGTTGTGGCTGCTGCCCTTGTGAATGAACTTCTGGCCGCCCTGCTGCACCAGACCTATGTGGTAGTCCAGGTGCACGTGGCGGCCATAGCTGAACTCCCTGTGATGGGAGTGGGAGAGTTCAACCCCCGGCAGTAGCCGGGATTGCCAGTAGTGGATGCGGGATGGAGAGGCGCTCATGGCCTATTGATAACCCGAAAGCCGGCCCCTGGCTTGTAGATTATTGCAGTGGCCGGGCATTCGGCTGCTCAACCGGCAGCCTGACGCCGCTTGCCGCTGCGCAACCCGTCCAGGCTGAACAGCACCAGGGCGCTCCAGATACAGCCGAAGGTGATCATCTTGTCCAGCGCCAGCGCTTCCCCGTAGAGGGTGACCGCCAGGATGAACATCAGGCTGGGGCCTATGTACTGGAAGAAGCCCAGGGTGGAGAGCTTGAGCCGGGTGGCGGCTGCGGTGAAGCAGAGCAGGGGCGCCGTGGTGACGACCCCGGCGGCGATCAGCAGCAGGTTCAGGTGCCAGTCGTTTTGCGTGAGGTGGCTGGTGGGGCTGTCGGCGAATCCCCACAGGTAGATGGCCGCCGGTGGCAGCATGATCATGGTCTCGATCAGCAGGCCGGTGAGGGCATCCAGGGCCAGCTTCTTGCGAATGAGGCCATAGATGGCGAAGCTCGAGGCCAGCACCAGGGCTATCCAGGGCAGGGAGCCGAAGGCGATGAGCTGGACGGCAACCCCTATCACCGCCAGTCCCACCGCCCACCACTGCAGGCGACGCAGCTTCTCGCTCAGAAACACCATGCCGAGCAGCACGTTGAACAGGGGGTTGATGTAGTAGCCGAGGCTGGCATCCAGCATGTGGCCGTTGTTGATGGCCCAGATGAACAGCAGCCAGTTGCCACCGACAGTGATGGAGGTGAAGGCCAGGGTGAGCAGCACCTTGGGCTGGCGCAGCACGACCTGCACCTTGTGCCACTGGCGGCCGATCAGGGTCAGCACCATCAGCAGGGCGCAGGACCAGATCATGCGGTGGGTCAGGATCTCGGCGGCCGGGACGGCGGAAATGGTCTTGAAGTAGATGGGCGCCAGGCCCCAAAGGGTATAGGCACACAGGGCATAGATGATGCCCTGGCGCTGGATCTGTTGCTGCATGCGGATAACCTTCACTGGAGAGTCGGATGTTGGAAAACATCGCAAAAAATCAGTGTAGCGATCCTTTTGGGGGGAAAGAAGTTAATAAATGCCGTTTGGCGAGATTTTTACAGCATGGAATCGACTCAGCGCCGGCCACCGCGGCGGATCTTCTCTACATCCATGAGCAGCCACAGCATGAGTGCGATGGCGGAGATCCAGGGACCCCAGGTCACATAGGCCTCACCCTCACCCAGCATGAAGAAGAGCAGCGGCAGGCCCACTACCAGAAACAGTACACTTCCCATAAAAAACAGCATTTTTATCTTTATATTTAAGGGCTTGTCTATTTGATGATTATATCGATTGAGGCCGTTGAGGAAAGGGTAAAAATGAAAAAGGGGGATTTCTCCCCCAATTCGATCGGTGAGCGGCATTTCTGATCTTATTCGAGCTGGATCCAGGTGCTTTTCAGCTCTGTGTACTTCTCCAGCGCGTGCAATGACTTGTCGCGGCCGTTGCCGGACTGCTTGAAGCCGCCGAACGGCATCGTCATGTCGCCCCCATCCCAGTTGTTCACGAAGACGGTGCCAGCGCGCAGGGCGCGGGAGCCCTTGACCGCCTTGTTGAGATCCGCCGTCCAGATCGCCGCCGCCAGGCCATAGTCGGTGTCGTTGCCAAGGGCAATGGCTTCTTCCAAGGTATCGAAGCCGGTCACCGCCAGCACAGGGCCGAAGATCTCCTCGCGGAAGATGCGCATTTGCGGCGTCACCTCGTCAAAAATAGTGGGCTCGATATAGAAGCCGCCGCTCTCTGTGTGGGTGCGCTTGCCCCCCAGCAGCAGTCTGGCGCCCTCCTGCTGGCCGATGGCGATGTAGTTCAGTACCTGCTCCATCTGGATGCCGTCCACCATGGCGCCGATACGGGTGGCGGGATCCAGCGGGTTGGCGGCTATCCACTCGCGGGCATGGGCCAGCAGTCGCTCCATGAACTGCGCCTTGATGCTGTTTTGCACCAGCAGGCGGGAGGCGGCGGTGCACACCTCGCCCTGGTTGTAGAAGATGGCGCCCACGGCACTTCTGGCGGCGGCGTCCAGATCAGGTGCGTCCGCCAGCACTATGTTGGGACTCTTGCCGCCGCACTCCATAAAGGCGCGCTTGAGGTTGGATTTGCCGGAGCACTGCACCAGATGCTTGCCGATCTTGGTGGAGCCGGTGAAGGTGATGCAGTCCACGTCCATGTGCATGGCCAGCGCCTCACCCACTGTGTGGCCAAAGCCCGGCAGCACGTTGAAGACGCCGTCCGGGATGCCCGCCTCTTTCGCGATGCCGGCGATGCGCAGGGCGGTGAGGGGGGATTTTTCGGACGGCTTGAGGATGACGGAGTTGCCAGTAGCGAGGGCCGGGCCCAGCTTCCAGCAGGCCATCACCAGGGGAAAGTTCCAGGGCACTATGGCTGCTACTACTCCGAGCGCCTCGCGGGTCACCAGGGCCAGAGCGGACTCTTCCACCGGGGCGACCTGATCGTAGATCTTGTCGATGGCCTCGGCGTTCCAGGCGATGCAGTTGGCGGCGGCGGGGGCGTCATAGCCCATGGCATCGCCGATGGGCTTGCCCATGTCCAGGGACTCCAGCAGGGCCAGCTCCACCTGGTTGAGGCGCATCAGTTCGGCGAAGCGCTGCATGATCAGCTTGCGCTGTTTCGGGGAGAGCCCGCTCCAGCGCTTGTCATCGAAGGCGGCGCGGGCGGCCTGCACCGCCAGCTCGGCGTCGGCGGCGTCGCAGGAGGCCACCTTGGTCAGCAACTGGCCGTTGGCCGGGTTGATGCAATCGAAGGTGGCGCCGTTGATGGCATCCCGGTAGCTGCCGTCGATAAAGGCTTGCGAGGGCAGGGTCAGATGGGCGGCCTTGTGTTGCCACTGGGCCAGGGTCAGGTCACTCATGTTCACTCCTTGAACCGGCAAAGATAGTCTCCGCGTATCAATATGCTAAACATCCTGCCGCTTGTAAATCCATCTTGTAACAATTCATTAAACACTTGCTGCCCAATGCCCGAGTCCAGACCCCGATCTGCGGCGGACTTTACCCAGGCTGCGGGGCCGTTTCGTGGAGGGGCGAGCTGCCCTGGTCACCCATGGGGATCAGAAGCTGGCTGGCGTGTTGGCCGAGATAAGCACGCACTCCTGCTCCCCCACGTTGCGGAAACGGTGCGGGGTGCGGCTGTCGAAGTAGTAGCCATCACCGGGCGCCAGCAGGTGTACCTGCTCGCCGACGGTGACCTCCACCTGACCCTGGATGACGATGCCGCACTCTTCCCCCTCATGGCTCAGCATGTCGTCGCCGGTGTCGGCGCCCGGAGGCAGTACCTCCTGCATCATGCCGATGGCACGGTTGGCACGGCTGTGGCCCACCAGGCGATAGCTGATGGGGTGGGTGCCGAGATCCGGCATGTCGTCCGCGCGGAAGATCACCTCGGAATCCATCTCCGTCTCATCGGTGAAGAAGCTGGCGAGCGACATGGGGATGCCTTCCAGCACCTTGCGCAGCGACGCGACCGAGGGGCTCACCTGATTTTTCTCGATCTGGGAGATAAAACCGTTGGTCACACCGGAGCGCTTGGCCAGCTCGCGCTGGGAGAGGGCCGCCTTGGTGCGAACCGCCTTGAGGCGGTGACCGATATCCATCGATAGACACTCCTTGACTGTTTACTATTATTAAAATTGTGTTAAATATCTTATACCACCCCGAGGGGGTGACACCAAGCAGGGCGATAAAAGGCCCTTTTTTATGGATTCAGGTGTTTAATTTAATAGGCATCAGCCAAGTGTTACTAAACGCCTTAAGGATGAGGTGACCATGAAACCGATTAGCGACATCAATACCCCTTCCGACATGTCCGCCTTCTGGATGCCCTTCACCGCCAACCAGCAGTTCAAGGCGGCGCCGCGCATCCTGAAGTCGGCAGAGGGGATGTATTATCACTCAGAGGATGGCCGCAAGATACTGGATGGCACCGCCGGGCTCTGGTGTTGCAACGCGGGCCATGGTCGGCGCGAGATTGCCGAGGCGGTCTCCCAGCAGATCTCCCACCTCGATTTCGCCCCCACATTCCAGATGGGCCACCCTCTGCCGTTCGAGCTGGCCAACCAGCTGGTGGAGATAGCCCCCAAGGGCTTCGGCCATGTCTTCTATACCAACTCAGGCTCGGAATCCGTCGATACGGCGCTCAAGATAGCGCTGGCCTGGCAGCGAGCCCGCGGTCAGGGCACCCGCACCCGGCTCATAGGTCGCGAGCGCGGTTATCACGGGGTCGGCTTCGGTGGCATCTCGGTGGGGGGCATTCCCGGCAACCGCAAGTGGTTCGGCTCCCTGCTTGGGGGGGTGGATCACCTGCCCCACACCCTCAACATCGCCAAAAATGCTTTCACCAAGGGGTTGCCCGAGGAAGATCTCACCCTGGCCGACGAGCTGGAGAAGATAGTCTTCCTCCATGATGCCAGCAACATAGCCGCCGTCATCGTCGAACCCATCGCCGGCAGTACCGGCGTCATCATGCCCCCCAAGGGCTACCTCAAGCGGCTGAGAGAGATCTGTACCAAACACGGCATCCTGCTGATCTTCGACGAGGTGATCACCGGCTTCGGCCGCCTGGGTTCGGCCTTTGCCGCCCAGGAGTTCGACGTCATTCCCGACCTGATTACCTGCGCCAAGGGGCTCACCAACGGCGCCATCCCCATGGGCGCCGTGCTGGTGCAGAACCACATCTATGACGACATGATGGCCGCCGGCAAGGGCGCCATCGAGCTGTTCCACGGCTACACCTACTCGGGACACCCTGTGGCGGCCGCCGCGGGTCTGGCGACCCTCGAGATCTACCGCAGCGAGAACCTGCTCCATCGCGCCGCGGATCTGGCGGGCTACTGGGAGGAGGCGGCGCATTCCCTCAGGGGCTGCAAGCACGTGAAGGATGTGCGCAACTACGGCCTGGTGGCGGGCATAGAGCTCGAATCCATGCCGGATGCGCCGGGCAAGCGGGCCTACGAGGTGTTCGTGCGCTGCTTCGAGAAGGGGGCGCTTATCCGGGTGACCGGCGACATCATAGCCCTGTCGCCACCCCTCATCATCGAGCGCAGCGAGATCGACGACCTCTTCACCCTGCTGCAGGATGTCCTGCAGGCCCAGGACTGATACTTACCCTTTGTTGCATGGCGCCCGCCGGGCGCCCTCTTCCTGTGCCTGATGCCCACGGCCGCGCACAAGGATGACGCGAATGACCCATCACGGAGGATTTATGAGTTACAGGATCGACAACTTCATCGACGGCGAAACCACCGAGAGTCGCAGCGAGCGTTTCGGCGCCATCTTCGATCCGGCCACCGGCCAGCAGCAGGGCACTGTGGCCCTCTCCACCGCCGCCGAGTGCCTCGATGCCATCGCCAGCGCCGAGCGCGCCTTCGCCGACTGGTCCCAGACCCCGCCGCTGGTACGGGCACGGGTGATGTTCCGCTTCAAGGAGCTGATGGAGCAGCACAGGGACGAGCTGGCCCGCCTCATCAGCCGCGAGCACGGCAAGGTCTTCTCCGACGCCCAGGGGGAGCTGACCCGGGGGCTGGAGGTGGTGGAGTTTGCCTGCGGCATTCCCCATCTGCTCAAGGGGGAGCACTCTCTCAACGTGGGCCGGGGAGTGGACAGCCACTCCATGATGCAGCCGGTGGGGGTCTGCGCCGGCATCACGCCGTTCAACTTCCCGGCCATGGTGCCGCTCTGGATGTTCCCGGTGGCGCTGGCCTGCGGCAACAGCTTCATCCTCAAGCCGTCCGAGAAGGATCCCTCCCTGGCCCTGCGCATGGCCGAGCTGCTCAAGCAGGCTGGCCTGCCGGACGGGGTGCTGAACGTGGTCAACGGCGACAAGGAGGTGGTGGACGTGCTGCTGACAGACCCGCGGGTACAGGCGGTGTCCTTCGTCGGCTCCACCCCCATAGCCCAGTACATCTATGCCACCGCCTCGGCCCACGGCAAGCGGGTGCAGGCCCTGGGGGGCGCCAAGAACCACATGCTGGTGATGCCGGATGCGGATCTCGATCAGGCGGTATCCGCCCTGATGGGGGCGGCCTATGGCGCGGCCGGCGAGCGCTGCATGGCGATCTCGGTGGCCCTGGTGGTGGGCGATGCCACCGCCGATGCCCTGGTGGCCAAGCTCAAGCCGCTGGTGGAGGCGCTGCGGGTCGGGCCCGGCCTTGGTCCGATCCCGGAGAACGAGATGGGCCCCCTCATCAGCCGTGAGCATCTGGCCAAGGTGCGCGGCTACGTGGATCAGGGGGTAGCAGAGGGCGCCAGTCTGGTGGTGGATGGTCGCGGTGTCAGCCACGGTGAGGGGTACTTCATCGGCGGCAGTCTGTTCGACCGGGTCGGCCCCGAGATGCGCATCTACCGGGAGGAGATCTTCGGCCCCGTGCTCGCCATAGTGCGTGCGCCGGACTATGAGACGGCCCTGCGCCTCATCAACGAACACGAGTACGGCAACGGCACCGCCATCTTTACCTGCGACGGGGATACCGCAAGGGACTTCACCACTCGGGTTCAGGTCGGTATGGTAGGGGTGAACGTCCCCATTCCCGTGCCCATGGCGTTTCACAGCTTCGGTGGCTGGAAGCGGTCCATCTTCGGGCCGCTCAACATGCACGGGCCGGACGGGGTACGCTTCTATACCCGGATGAAGACGGTGACTGCACGCTGGCCCCAGAGCCTGCGGGCCGGCGCCGAGTTCTCCATGCCGACCATGAAATGATCAACATGCAGCAGCTAGCCCTGGCATGGCCCGGCGGAAGGAGTCCGCCGGCGTGTCCCGCTATCCCTGTGAAGGAGTAACAGATGCGACTGGGAATTCTCGATTGTGACCGGCTGGACCCCGACTTGGTTGGGAGTTTCGGCCCCGTTTACTCCGAGATGTTTATCAAGGGATTCCGGGCGCTGGCCCCGGCGCTGGAATACAGGGTCTGGTCGGCGCTCGATGGGGAGCTGCCGAGCGACTTGAACGAGTGCGATGCCTGGCTCATCACAGGATCGCGCCACGATGCCTACAGCGACATTCCCTGGATCCTGGCGCTGCGCGACTGGATCCGGCGGGCCCACGATGCCAACGTCAAGCTGGCCGGCATTTGCTTCGGCCATCAGGTGATCGCCCAGGCACTGGGGGGAGAGGTGGTGAAGTCCACCAAGGGCTGGGGGCTCGGCGTCTCCGTCCACCCCATGCAGGAGGCGAAACCCTGGATGCAGCCGGGGCTGGAGACCATCAGGATCCTGGCCAGTCACCAGGATCAGGTGGAGCAGCTGCCGCCGGGGGCGACCCTGCTGGCGGGCAACGATTTTTGCCCGAACTTCATGTTCCTGCAGGGGGATCACATAGTCGCCATTCAGGGTCATCCGGAGTTTTCGGTGGAGTACAACCGGGCGCTGATCGAGCGGCGGCGGGATCGGCTGCCCGACGAGCACTACCAGAGCAGCCTCTCCTCCCTGGAGGGAGAAGTGGACTCGGCCACCATGATGCAGTGGTTGCTGCAGTTCCTCGGCATGCTGCCGGTCGGCCCCGCAGTGCGCTGAGCGTCCGTTTGTCATATCCCCCCGGCAGATGCTAGATTTTGTAGCAAAATGAAGGATCAAGCGGTGATATGCCCAGTTCGGATGGTACACTGGCCGCCATTTGTGGCGGCCTTGTCCATCTGATGACAGCCGCGCCAGCCTGTGAGGGTGCAACCTTGAAACTACAGCAGTTGAAGTATCTGATCGCGGTGCGGGACCACAATCTCAACGTCTCCGTCGCTTCCGATGCGCTCTATACCAGCCAGCCTGGAGTGAGCAAGCAGATCGGCTTGCTGGAGAGCGAGCTGGGGGTGCGCATCTTCGAGCGTCGCGGCAAGCACCTGCACAGGATCACCCCTGTGGGGGAGGAGATCATCAAGTGCGCCGAGGCCATGCTCAACATAGAGAGCAAGATCAAGGCCATCTCCCGGGAGTACCTGGATCCGACAGTGGGCACCCTCAACATCCACACCACCCACACCATAGCCCGCTACCTGCTGCCCAAAAGCGTCACCTATTTCACCAAGAAGTACCCCAAGATCTCGTTCCACCTGCACCCCGTGATGTCGGCCACCAAGGAGCAGATCAGCAAGGGTTACTCGGATTTTTCCATCGTGGCCCACGAGATAGGCTTCGACAAGGAGCTGATCGCGCTGCCCGCCTACCTCTGGACCCTGTCGCTGGTGGTGCCGCAGGATCACCCCCTGGCCAAGGTGAAGAAACCGACCCTGGAGCAGCTCTGCCAGTACCCCATCCTCAGCTACGAGAGTGGCGCCACCGGGCGTCAGGTGCAGGACAGGGTGTTCCAGGCGGCCGGCCTCAGCCCCAACTACTACATGACTGTGATGGATGCGGGCGTCATCAAGCGCTACGTGGAGCTGGGCTTTGGCATCGGCATCATCTCATCCCTGGTGGCCAACGACCACGATGCCCCCAGCCTGGTGGCCATCAACCTGGAGCACCTGTTCGAGCCCTGCCCGGCCCAGCTCTGCTTCAGCAAGAGCATACTGCTGCAGAACTACATGTATGACTTCATCAGCTCCTTCTCCCCCCATCTCACCAAGGAGATGATCCAGAACGTGATGCAGCAGCCGACCCAGGCGCGCATCGACGAACTGCTGGTCGGGGTGGAGCTGCCCGTCTACTGAGTCGTCTTCCGTCATCGGTCCGGCGTCGCTGGATGCCGGACCCGCCCTGCCGAGGTCCCCATGTCCCGCATCCTGCTGCTTGCCAATCTCAACTGTGATCATGTGCTCTCCCTGGCCGAACCCCTGGTCGCGGGGGCACGGATGCAATACGTGGATCAGGGGCGCAGGCTCGGCGGCGGCGCCGCCAACACCGGCATAGGGCTGGTGTGGGCGGGGCACGAGGTCATCATTGCCTCCCGCATCGGGCTGGACGAGACCGGCGACTGGCTGCTGGAGCAGGCGACGGGTCATGGGCTGGACTGCTCCCATGTGGAGCGCTTTGGCGGCGAGACGGGGGAGCTGCTGGTGCTGGTGGACTCCACCGGGGAGCGCACCATTCTAAGGCGTCCGCGCCGCCCGGATCTGCCAGGTGACTTGCCGCTGGAGGGGGTGGATTGCCTCTATGTGAACTACCCAGGCACCGCCATCATCGGTTACATGCGCCAGATGCTCGGCAAGAGCTTCGTGGTGGCCCAGTACCCCAAGGGCGGCCAGGCCCGTCGTCCCTGCCACGTGCTGGTGGCCTCCCGCGCGGATCTCGCCGAGGTGGGCGATCCCTGGCGGCATGCCCGGGAGCTCGCTGGGGAGCAGCTCGAATGGCTGGTGCTGACCGAGGGCAAGGCGGGGGCCGTTGCCATCCACGGCGAGGAGCAGGTGCGGGTGGCGGCGCGGCCGGTGTCCGTGGTCGACACCACGGGGGCTGGGGATGCCTTCGCCGGGGGCCTTATCCACGGTCTGGCCCGCGGCATGGCGATGGGGGATGCCCTGCAGTGCGCGGTGGACTGGGGCGCCTTCGCGGTCGCCTCCGAGAGTTCCATCCCTTCCCAGGCCCTGAAAACCTGGCTGAAACATCCCCACTGACAGACTCTAACCGGCCCGCTAGCCGGACTGTGGCCCCCTGCCTGCCGATGGAATTTAGCCGCCGGAAATGGCCAAAACCCCGCCCCGAGCCGGCAAGTTTGCGATCAATCAAAGAAAGTGTCGATTTATGTACATCTTCGTCGACACCCGCCAGAGCTGCTCTTAACCTTGTCACTCCACGACCCGGCTGAAGAAGCGACACCTGTGCGGGCGCACGTGCAGTCTCACCTCTCTGGCCACTGGCTGTCGTCCTGATTTCTGGCTTGTAGTAAGAGGCAAGTGCGACCATGCAACTGACACGATTTACCGACTACGCCCTGCGTACCCTGACCTTTCTGGCTATCCAGCCCGGTGATCGCCTGTCGACCATCACGGAAGTGGCCGACACCTTCGCCATCTCCCGCAACCACGTGGTCAAGATAGTGCATCAGCTCGGCATCAAGGGGTACATCGAAACGGTACGTGGCAAGCATGGTGGCATCCGTCTCGGCCGCTCCGCCGTCTCCATCAACCTGCGCGATGTGGTGATGGACATGGAGCACGTGCTCTGCCCGGTGGATTGCAAGCGTGAGAACTGCCGCCTCTCCGGCGGCTGCCGCATCCAGGGGATACTGCGCCGCGCCATGAACGCCTTCCTCGAGGTGCTGGGGGAGTACACCCTGGCGGATGCGGTGCGGGATCCGACCCGGCTGTGCCACCTGCTTGGCATCGAGCAGGACAATATCCTGACCATGGCCTGAGGGTCATGACGGTGAAAGGGCCCCTCGGGGCCCTTTTTGCTGTCTGGCATGCATGCCGGGGGCGGATGTGAGTGCGTCGGATGCCGGAGTCGTCAGAGCTGGGGGATCAGGGTGATGGCGCCGTGCAGACAGGCGAGGCCGCAGGCGCCGCAACCGTCGCAGGCCGCCATGTTGACGCTCACCCCCTCGCTGCTGGCCTTGATCGCCTGCTGGGGGCAGGCATCCTCGCACAGCAGGCAATAGAAGCCCTGACGGGCCTGACAGCTCGCCTCTATCCTGACCCTAGTCTGCACCTGACGGCCGAGCCGCAGGTCCAGCGCCCCGGTGGGACAGGCTCTGGCGCAGCTGCCACAGTAGCTGCACTGGCCGCAGGCGAGATCCAGCACAGGGGTGCCGGCTATGGGGGTGCCGACATATTCGGGCTGGTCGGCGGGTTTGAGCAGGCCGTTGGGGCAGGCCTTGAAGCACTCGCCGCAGCGGCGGCACAGAGCGAGGAATTGCGACTCTTCGATGGCCCAGGGCGGGCGCGCCTCGTGGCAAACCACGTCCGGTTTGCGGGGGCCCCCCAGTGCGTGCGTCAGCCAGCGACAGAAAAAATGAGTCATGCTCACCCCTATACCTATTAGGGGTTAATTTTATCCAGTTTTCCGCCGGCAAGCCAGAGAATAGCGCCGGCCAGGATCGCAAGCCGGGTTGCCCTTGTGTAAGCTAGGCGAGTCTTTTTGCGGGATCTGATGAACTCATGTGGTTATTTCTGTGGCGTGCTTCTCTGCTGTATATCTTCCCCCTGCTGATGTGGGCCTACTGCCGCATCAAGGAGATCGAGTTCACCGAGCTCGACACCGGGGTCAACAGTCACAAGTGGGTGGTGCTGGCCGCCTACCTCATCTATGTGCTGTTCTGGTTGCTGCTCAACCGTTATCTCGAACTCTTCCTGCGCCAGCGGAGCCGCCGATGATCGCCGCACGCGTTGATGTCCAGCGCTTCCTGTGTCAGCGGAGTCGGCGATGATCCCGATGACGACCTGGCTGCCTGCCTTGCTGGCGGGTCTGCTGGCCCTGCTCCTCGGCTGGCTGGCGGGGCGTCGCACGGCCCGGGAGGAGACACTGCTCACCGAGGAGCGCCATCAGGCGTTGCAGGACAGGTTCGACGAGCTGCAGGACGAGAAGATGCTGGGCCAGCAGAAGCTGGAGCAGCAGCAGGCCCTGCTGCTCAAGCTCACCGCTCGCCTCAAGGATGCCGAAGCCACCCTGCGCAGCGAGCGCATTGCCAGCGCGGAGAAGCTGCAACTGCAACAGCAGGCGGAGGCCCGCCTCAGCCAGCAGTTCGAGAACCTCGCCAACCGTATCTTCGAACAAAACTCCGGTAACTTCCGCGAACTGAACCAGAACAGCCTGGATCTGCTGCTGACACCGCTCAAGGAGCAGCTCGAGGGTTTCCGTCGCCAGGTGGGGGAGACCCACGCTCAGGAGACGGCCCAGCGCCACAGCCTCAAGTTCGAGCTGGAGCGCCTCGCCGAGCTCAATGCCCGCATGACCGAAGAGGCTGCGGCCCTGACCCGGGCCCTCAAGGGTGACAGCAAGCAGCAGGGCAACTGGGGTGAGGTGGTGCTGGCCCGTATCCTCTCCGAGTGCGGCCTGCGAGAGGGCCACGAGTACCACACCCAGGTCAATATCGAGGTGGACAAGGGCAAGCGCTATCAGCCCGACGTCATCGTCCACCTGCCCCAGGACAAAGACATCATCATAGACGCCAAGGTGTCGCTGACCGCCTACGAGCGCTGGTACAACGCGGACGACGAGCTGGAGAAGGCGGTGGCGCTCAAGGAGCACGTTGCCTCGGTGCGCAACCACATCCGCGAGCTGGGCCGCAAGGATTACCAGCAATTGCCCGGGGTGCGCACCCTGGACTATGTGCTGATGTTTGTGGCGGTGGAGCCTGCCTTCCTCACCGCCCTGGAGGCCGATCCCTCCCTGGTACGTTACGGGCTGGATCACAACATACTGCTGGTGAGCCCCACCAACCTGATGGTGGCGCTGCGCACCATAGAGAACCTGTGGCGCTACGAGCGGCAGAACCAGAACTCGCGCCAGATAGCGGAGCGGGCCGGCCGCCTCTACGAGAAGCTGCGGCTCTTCGTGGAGGAGATGCAGCAGATGGGGGGCAGCCTGCACAAGGCGCAGGAGAGCTACGACAAGGCGATGGGGCGGCTGGTAAACGGCCGTGGCAACCTGATCGCCCAGGTCGAGCGTTTTCGCGAGCTGGGAGTGGAGGTCACCAAGCCCCTGCCTGAGCCCCTGGTCAACCGCGCGCTGGAGCGGGAAGACTCCGCCGACTGAAGCAAGGGCGACGGTCGAACGCAGACAAAAAGGGCAGCCCGCGGGCTGCCCTTTTTGTCATGGTGATCCGCCACTCCGGCCTCATTGGCGCCAGAACGAGGGGAAGAAGATCACCGCCACCGTCAGGATCTCGAGCCGTCCCAGCAACATGCCGAACGACAGTATCCATTTGGCCGTATCCGGCAGACTGGCGAAGTTGGTGCTGGGGCCTATGACGGGCCCCATGCCGGGGCCCACGTTGGCCACCGCCGTGATGGAGCCCGAGATGGCGGTCAGGGGATCCAGGCCTATGGCGGCGAGCAGGGCGGCGATCAGCAAGATGATGGCGAAATAGGCCAGCACGAAGGAGATCATGGAGCGGATGATGGCGTCGTTGACCGGACGGCCGTTGTATTTCTGGGGGAAGACCCCCGAGGGGTGCATCAGCTGGCGCATCTGTTTCTTGAACAGGGCGAAGGCCACCTGTATCCGGAAGATCTTGAGCCCGCCGGCGGTAGAGCCGGAGCAGGCGCCGAGCGCCAGCAAGATGATGAAGATGATGCTGGTGAGGGGCCCCCAGGTGCCGAAGTCGCCGAGGCCATAGCCGGTGGTGGTGATCACCGAGACTATGTTGAAGCTGCTGATGCGCAGGGCATCCATAAAGCCGTAGATGTCCCGGACCCAGAGATAGAAGGTGACGACGACGGTGACCCAGACCACCAGCCAGAAGAAGCCCTGGACCTGGGCATCCTTGAGCAGGCTGTTGTCACGGCGGGAGAGGGCCTGCACATAGAGCAGGAAGGGCAGGCCGCCGAGGAACATGAAGAGGGTGCCAATCCAGTGCGCCGAGTTGGAAAAGTGGGACATGGACTGATCCGAGGTGGAATAGCCCCCGGTGCTCAGCGTCGTCATGGCGTGGTTGACCGCCTCGAACAGCGTCATGCCGCTCACCCAGTAGGCGAGGAAGCAGAGCATGGAGAGCACCAGATAGACCACCACTATGTTGTTGGCCACCGTCTTGGCGCGGGGTGCGCTCTTGTCTGACCAATCCGAGCTCTCGGTCTGGAACAGTTTCATGCCGCCGACGTTGAGGTAGGGCAGCACGGCCACCGCCATCACGATGAAGCCCACGCCCCCCAGCCACTGCAAGATGGAGCGCCACAGCAAGATGCTGTGGGCCATGCCGTCCAGCCCCGACAGCACTGTGGATCCCGTGGTGGTGACCCCCGACATTGTCTCGAAGTAGGCGTCGGTGAAGTCGATGTGGTTGATGAAGAAGAACGGCAGGGCGCCGAAGATGCAGGCCACCACCCAGACCGAGGTGGTGAGCAGGAACATCTCCCGCACCCCGAGGTGAAACTCCACCTTGCGCCCATGGTGCAGGCAGAGCAGGGCGGCGCCGTGGGTGATGAGCACGGACTTGAGAAACTCGACGAAGCCCTCGGAACCGGTGAACAGCGCCAGCAGGGTGGGCAGCCACATGAAGAGGGCCAGCTTGGAGAGCACCAGCCCGAGGGTGAAGACGATGGGACGCAGCTTGATCATGCAAGATAACCTGGTCGTTGATTGAAAAAAGACCCGGACCTTCCCTCTGGGAAATGTCCGGGTCTGGATGTCGCAGCCTGTTGCATGGAGGGCTTACAGGAAGAAAGGACTGGGCTGGAACAGGCGTTCCACTTCCGGGATGTACTTCTTGTCCACCAGGAACATCACCACGTGGTCATCCTGCTGGATCTGGGTGCGATCGTGGGCGATCAGCACCTCGTCTCCCCGCACCACTGCGCCTATGGTGGTGCCCGGCGGCAGCTTGAGCTCACCCACCGTCTTGCCCACCACCTTGGAGGTGTTCTCGTCACCGTGAGCAATGGCCTCGATGGCTTCGGCCGCCCCGCGGCGCAGGCTGTAGACGTTGGCGATGTCGGCACGGCGCACGTGGGTCAGCAGGGCCGAGATGGTGGCCTGCTGGGGCGAGATGGCGATGTCGATGGAGCCGCCCTGCACCAGATCCACGTAGGCGCCGCGCTGGATCAGCACCATTGTCTTCTTGGCACCCATCTTCTTGGCGAGCAGGGCCGACATTATGTTGGCCTCGTCCTCGTTGGTCACCGCGATGAAGACGTCGATCTGATCGATGTGCTCCTCCGCCAGCAGCTCCTGATCCGCCGCGTCGCCGCAGAAGACTATGGTGTTTTCCAGGTTCTCCGAGAGCTGCTCCGCCCGCTTCTGGTTGCGCTCGATGAGCTTGACGCTGTAGCGCTTCTCCAGCTGGCGGGCGAGACCGGCGCCTATGTTGCCCCCCCCGACTATCATGATGCGGCGATAGGGGCTCTCGAGCCGTTGCAGCTCCGACATCACGGCCCGGATGTGGCCGGCGGCGGCGACGAAGAACACCTCGTCATCCGCCTCTATGATGGTGGTGCCTTGCGGGCGGATGGAGCGGCCCTGGCGGAAGATGGCGGCGACCCGGGTCTCGATGTTCGGCATGTGATCCCGCAGGGTGGAGAGCGCATTGCCCACCAGGGGGCCGCCGTAGTAGGCCTTGACCGCCACCAGACCCACCTTGCCGCCTGCAAAATCAACCACCTGCAGCGCACCCGGATACTCGATGAGGCGACGCACATAGTCGGTCACCAGCTGTTCGGGGGCGATCAGGTGATCCACAGGCACGGATTCCGGCAGGAACAGGCGATCCCGCTCCACCAGATAGGCGGGGGAGCGGATGCGTGCCACCTTGTTCGGGGTGTTGAACAGGGAGTAGGCCACCTGACAGGCGATCATGTTGGTCTCGTCACTGTTGGTGACCGCGACCAGCATGTCCGCATCCTGGGCCCCCGCCTCGCGCAGCACCCTGGGGTGGGCGCCGTGACCGTTCACCACCCGCAGGTCGAACTTGTCCTGCAGCTCCCGCAGGCGGTCGCTGTCGGTGTCGACTATGGTGATGTCGTTGTTCTCGCCGGCGAGGTTTTCCGCCAGGGTGCCACCCACCTGACCCGCACCCAGAATGATGATTTTCATATGGACATCTTACTCAAGATTGTTGCTTCGAAACGAGGCAAGCCAGCCTGCCGCCCGGACTCGACATCCGGGGGCAGGGCCTACAGCTTGATCAGCTTGGCATAATAGAAGCCGTCCATCTCCGCCTCGCCGGGCAGGAACTGGCGACCCGGGCAATCCGGGTTGTCCTGCTCGTGCAGCGGCACCAGGCGGGCATCCTTGGTGTCCGCCAGGAAGGCGCGGATCTGGTCGCGGTTCTCTTCCGGCAGCACAGAGCAGGTGGCATAGAGCAGGGTACCGCCGCTTTTGAGCTTGCCCCAGAGGGCGTTCAGAATGCGGCGCTGCAGCTCGGCCAGCTCGCGGATGTCCTGATCCCGGCGCAGCCACTTGATGTCCGGATGGCGGCGAATGACGCCGGTGGCGGAGCAGGGGGCATCCAGCAGGATGCGGTCGAACTGACCCTCTGGCCACCACAGGTCCGGCGTGCTGGCATCCCCGTGGATCACCCGGGCTGTGAGGCCGATACGATCCAGGTTCTCCTGCACCCGGGTGAGGCGGTGCTCGTCCGCATCCACGGCTACCACACCGGCGAGGGCGGGTTGCAACTCCAGCAAGTGGGCGGTCTTGCCGCCGGGGGCGGCGCAGGCGTCCAGCACCCAGTCACCGGGCTGGGGATCGAGCAGACGGGCGGCCTGCTGGGCGGCACCGTCTTGCACCGAGCAGTCACCGGTTTCGAAACCGGGCAGCTTGGTCACGTCGCAGGGGCGCTCCAGCAGTATGCAATCCTCACCCTCTTCACCGGCCACCGCATTGATGCCCACTTCGGCCATGCGGGCCAGCATCTGCTCGCGGCTCTGGCGCTGGCTGTTGTTGCGGATCCACATGGGGGGACGCTGGTTGTTGGCCTCCATGATGAATTCCCAATCCTCGGGATAGGCCTGACGCAGGCGCTTGGTGATCCACTCGGGATGGCCGAGGCGGATGCTGGGCACCCGGTCGATGCGCAGCAGTATGACTTCGGCGCTGCGCTGGAAGTTGCGCAGCACGCCGTTGATGAGGCCGCGCAGTGAGGTACCCTTGAGCAGCTTGACGGCATTGACGGTCTCGGCCACGGCGGCATGAGCCGGAATGCGGGTGTAGATGAGCTGATAGAGACCGACCAGGATCAGATAGTGGAAGATGCGGCTCTTGTTCTTGAGCGGCTTGTCCATCATCTCGCTCACCGCCGCGTCGAGGCGGGGCAGCCAGCGCAGGGTGCCGTAGCAGAGTTCTTGCAGGAGGGCGCGATCGCGAGGCGCCACCTTCTCCTGGGCAGCAGGCAGAACAGCGGAGAGGGATTGGCCCTGATCCAGCACCTGTTGAATAACGAGAGCGGCCTGTGCACGTGTTTTCATAGAGTTACCTTAGATGCGCAAGTCGGGGCCTGGGCCCCGCTTGTGTCAATTCAATCCAGTTCAATGCAATTGCGTGCCGGGTTCAAACCAGTCGCGGCGAGAGTTGAGCAGATCCGGGACGGACATGGCCTTCTTGCCGGGCGGTTGCAGGGTCAGCAGACGCAGCACCCCCTTGCCGGTGGCGACGTCGATCCCCTGCTTGTCGGCCTTGAGCAGGGTGCCGGCGCTCTGGCCATGGTCGCTGTCGATGACCTCGGCCTGCCACACCTTGATGGTCTGCTCCGCGACCTCGAACCAGCTGATGGGCCAGGGGTTGAAGGCGCGGATGCAGCGCTCGATGGCGACGGCCTCCATGGACCAGTCGATGCGCGCCTCTTCCTTGGAGAGCTTCTGGGCATAGTTGGCCAGCGCATCGTCCTGCGCCTCGGCGGCGGTATCACCGGCGGCCATGGCGCCCAGGGTATCGACCAGCGCCTGCGGTCCCAGCTCGGCCAGCTTGTCATACAGGCTGGCCGAGGTCTCATCAAAGGCGATGGGGCAGCTCACCTTGCGGATCATGGCGCCGGTATCCAGCCCCACATCCATCTGCATTATGGTGACGCCGGTTTCGGCATCGCCCGCCCAGATGGCGCGCTGTATGGGGGCGGCACCGCGCCAGCGTGGCAGCAGGGAGCCGTGCACATTGAGGCAACCGAGACGCGGGGTGTCGAGCACCGCCTTGGGCAGGATCAGGCCGTAGGCCACCACCACCATGAGATCGGCGCCAAGGGCGGCCAGCTCGGCCTGCGCGGCTTCATTGCGCAGGGAGGCTGGCTGGTAGACCGGCAGGCTGTGGGCCAGCGCCAGCTCCTTGACCGGGCTAGCGGTCAGTTTCTGACCTCGGCCCGCCGGCTTGTCGGGCTGGGTGTAAACGGCGACGACTTCATGGTCGGAAGACAACAACGCCGCCAGATGACGGGCGGCGAAGTCGGGGGTACCGGCAAAAATCAGTTTCAGCTTATTCAATGGGGCAGATCCTCAGAGGACTTTGCGATCTTCACGGGCCATTTTTTCCAGCTTCTGACGGATGCGCTGGCGCTTGAGCGGGGACAAGTAATCCACAAACAGCTTGCCGACCAGATGATCCATCTCATGCTGTATGCAGATAGCGAGCAGATCGTCGGCTTCCAGCTCGAATGGCTTGCCGTGGCGATCCAGTGCCCGGACCTTGACCCACTCGGCACGCGGTACCAGAGCGCGGCTGCCGGGGACCGAGAGGCAACCCTCTTCGATGCCGGTGCTGCCTGACTGCTCAAGGATCTCCGGGTTGATCAGCACCAGCTGATCTTCACGGTCCTCAGAGACGTCGATGACGATGATGCGCTGATGAATGTCGACCTGAGTCGCGGCCAGGCCTATGCCTTCCTCCGCGTACATGGTTTCGAACATATCATCTACAATCTGTTGTAACTCGGGTGTAATGGTCTCGACAGGGGCTGCGACTGTGCGCAGGCGCTCATCGGGGAAACGCAATACATCTAGAATGGCCATAGTTTTTTCTTTAGTTTCATATAAACGCAGTCAATATTGACGTAATTCTAGTCATTTACGTCGACAAAAAACAGCAACACTTTGCGTGCAGAAGTAACAGGGAGTGTTATGCATCTGAAGCAAATCATCCTCGCCTGTCTGGCGACAGCCCTGGCCAATGGTGCCATGGCACAGCAGTTGACGCTGAAATCCGGCTATCCCGAGAGTTATGTGGTGCAGAAGGGGGATACCCTCTGGGATATCTCGGGCCAGTATCTGGCCGAACCCTGGCTCTGGCCACGTCTCTGGAACATCAATCCCCAGATCGCCAACCCACACTGGATTTACCCCGGTGACGTGCTGCAACTGAGCTGGGTCAATGGCGAGCCGCGTCTGGGCAAGGCCAGCCAGGGCGGCAAACAGGTCATTCACCTGTCTCCCAAGAACCGCTACGAGAACAAGGCCAATCCCATTCCGACCCTGCCCCTCAGCGAGATAGTGCCCTTCCTGCAAACCGATCACATTCTGTCCGATAGCCAGCAGAGCAAGGATCTGCCCTATGTGCTTGGCAATAACGACAAGCATATCGGCATGCTGGAGGGGGACACCCTCTATGTGCAGGGGGCGCTGAATCCGGGTCAGAGTTACGGCATCTATCGCCCCGGGGTGACTTACAAGGACAAGCTGACCGGTGAGCAGCTCGGCCAGGAGGCGATTTTTGTCGGCACTGTGCGGGCGGAGGATCGCCAGGTCAACGACAGCACCAGAGTCACGCTGACGCACAGCAGGCGCGAGGCATATCAGGGAGACAAGGTCATCCCGTTACCACCGCAAGAGAGCCTTTCTGCCGTCTTCATGCCAAAGGCGGCGCCGGTGATTTCCCCCGGTTATGTGATAGAGCTGCCGAGCAAGGTGCGCGGGGGAGGCAAGTTTGACGTTGTCCTCATCAACAAGGGGCTGCGGGATCAGATTGCCCCAGGCGATGTGCTCGAGATCCTGCGTCCGGGGGCCGAGATGGTGGACAAGAATGGCAAGGTCTCGTATCGGGAATATGCTTCCGTCTATGACAAGGCATTCCACTCTGCTGGCAAGTCGTCCCTGCCCGCCGAAGCGGTTGCCAGGGTCATGCTGTTCAAGGTGTATGACAAGCTGAGTTATGGCCTCATCCTGCAGAGCCAGGATCTGGTCAGCTCGGGTTATCAGGTCAGTAACTTCTGACGTGCCACTTCCACTCGGGCGGCTCTCGCTGTGGTTGACGCTGGATACGGTGACCGGCATAGGTCCGGTCACCGCCGCGCGGCTGCTTACGCACTTCGGCGGCGACATCGACGCCCTGTTTGGCTGTGATGATGGTGTGCTGCAATCACTTGGCCTGCAATCGGCCCAAATCCGGCAGCTGAGATGGCCATCACCCCTGGTGGAGCAGGGGTTGAACTGGGCCGCGGCACCTGACAATCACCTGCTTTGCCCGGACAGTCCCGCCTATCCCTCGCTGCTCAAAGAGATCCCCGCCGCCCCCCTGTTGCTTTATTGCCGCGGGGATCTTGCATCTCTTTCCCTGCCACAGCTGGCGATGGTGGGAACCCGTCACCCCACCTATGCAGGCAAGGACAACGCCGCCCGCTTGTGTGCAGAACTGGTGGAGAGCGGTCTGGCGATCACCTCCGGATTGGCGCTGGGCATTGATGGCATCTGTCACCAGCAGGCCTTGGCATCGGGCGGTGTGACGCTGGCGGTGCTGGGCTCCGGGCTTGATTGTCTCTATCCAAGGCGCCACCAGGGCCTGGCGATGCAGATCCTCGAGCACGGCGGCCTGCTTGTCTCCGAGCTGGCGCCGGACCAGGGGCCGCTGGCGGAACATTTCCCTCGTCGCAATCGCATCATCAGTGGCCTGTCGCTGGGTACGCTGGTGGTGGAGGCGGCCGAACAGAGCGGCTCACTCATCACGGCCCGCTACGCGTTGGAGCAGGGCCGCGAGGTCTTTGCCGTCCCTGGTGCACCGCAAAACACCCAGGCTGCGGGGTGCAACCGCCTGCTTCAGCAGGGGGCCAAGCTGGTCTTGAATGCGGCAGATGTCATGGAAGAGCTGCCAGCCCTTGTGCCATTAAAGAGGCTGGCGAACCCTTCTCCCGAGCCATTGCATAATAGCGAATTGCCTTATGCCGATTTGTTGGATAACGTAGATTATGAGACCACGAGCGTGGATACCGTTGCCGAGCGGGCCCAGCTTCCTGTCGAAGTGGTATTGGGCAGGTTGGTAGAGCTGGAGCTGGCCGGTGCAGTGATGGCGGTAGCCGGTGGATACGTCAGAGCGAGGAGGGCGAATCATGTTTGATGTATTGATGTACCTTTTCGAGACCTACATCCACAGCGATGCAGATGTGATGGTCGAGCAGGATGAACTCACCGACGAACTTAGCCGGGCCGGTTTCAATCAGGACGAGATTGAGAAGGCACTCAACTGGCTGGAACGACTGGCCAATCTGCATGACAGCGAGCGGGAGGTGTATGTCACCGCCAGCGCGCAAGGTTCGATGCGGATCTACGCCCCGCAAGAGCTGGCTCGCCTCAGCACCGAGTGCCGTGGTTTCCTGCTGTTTCTGGAACAGGCCCAGGTGCTGAACGCCGAAACCCGCGAAATCTGTATCGAGCGCTTGCTGGAGCTGGACAAGCCGGATATCGAGCTGGATGACCTGAAGTGGGTCGTCATGATGGTGCTGTTCAACGTCCCGGGCAGTGAGAATGCCTACCAGCAGATGGAGGAGCTGGTGTTTGACGAGTCGGATGGTGTCATTCACTGACAGTCCGGTGCCGCGCTGGTAGAATTCAGGCCATCTGGATTCCAAGGCGCGGCCCATGTCAAAAATAGATCATCACCTCTTTTCTGCCCACGAACATGCTTTCGAGCGCGAACCGTGCCCGCAGTGTGGTGCCGAGCTGGTGATCCGTCAGGGCAAGCATGGCCCCTTCCTGGGCTGCTCGGCCTACCCCTCCTGTGACTACATTCGTTCCCTGACGCCCTCCGGCCGCGACATCGAAAAGGTGCTCGAAGGATCCGCCTGCCCTGATTGCGGCCAGCCTCTGGCGATCAAGAAGGGGCGCTACGGCCTGTTCGTGGGTTGTACCCAGTATCCGGCCTGCCAGCATATCGAGTCCCTGCAGGAGAGCGACGATACCCAGATCCTCTGCCCGGAGTGCGGCAAGGGTCATCTGGTGAGCCGCACCTCCCGCTATGGCAAACAGTTTTACTCCTGTGATGCCTATCCCCACTGCAAGTACGTGGTGAATGACAAGCCTGTTCCCATGCCCTGCCCCGAGTGTGGCTGGGGCATCATGATCGAGAAGAAAGTGAGAGGGAGTCTACGCTGGGTCTGCCCGCAAAAGAAATGCTGTCATCAGATTGAGCGGGTATAATCCTGCCGCCATGAGCCGGCTGGCAGCTTGCTGGCAAGAGGGTGCTTCATCTGGATTTATCTTCTTGCGGTGAACCGCCCTTCTACGGCCGTGCCGTTGGGCGCCGATCCCGATGCTGCCGTGCCGCCAGCCTCTTGGTCTGTTCATGTGGTCCGGCATCTCAGGCGTTGCAGTGGCCAATGATGAGCCGAGGCTCTGATGGCGGGTCAAACGTCCGAATGTACTGAAGAGGTGAGGGCTCCAAGGTGCCCTCATGTCGGTTCAACTTACAACCCAGTGATGAGAGGTGGCAGCCCGGCTGCCGCATTTTTTCTATGCCAAACGAATTTGAACAAGCGATCGCCGCCCTGCACCGCGAAGGGGTGATCGCCTATGCCACCGAGGCCGTCTTTGGCCTAGGATGTGATCCCGACTCCGAGGCTGCGGTTCAGCGCCTGCTGGCCATCAAGCAGCGTCCGGTGGAGAAGGGTTTGATCCTGATTGCCGCCGATCTGACCCAATTGCAGGATTACATCGACCTGAGCCAACTCAGCAACGAGCAGCTTGCTCGCGTGCAGGCGAGCTGGCCCGGCCCCTTCACCTGGATCATGCCTGCCCGCACGACCACGCCGGCCTGGCTGACCGGACAGTTCGATACCCTGGCGGTGCGCGTCACGGCCCATCCTCAGGTACAGGCCCTGTGCCGCGCCTTTGGCAAGCCCCTGGTCTCGACCAGTGCCAACCTGACCGGCGAGGAGCCTGCCCGTCGGGTGGCCGATATAGGTGCGCTGCTGGCAAGTCAGCTGGCCCATATCCTGCCTGGGGAGGTCGGGGGACAGGCCAATCCATCCGAGATCAAGGACGCCCGTACCGGCGCCATCATTCGTCCCTCCTGAGGGGCGCTGATTTGCAGTCATGACGGGCGATGTGCTCATGGCGTGACACCACAATATAAAATGGATGGGACGATCAAGATCCTGCCTGACTGGAGACAAGATGAGCAAACCGGATGTGGCCCAGGTCAAGGCCTTCCTGCTGCAGTTGCAGGACGAGATCTGCCGGGGACTGGAGCAGGCTGACGGCGCCGGGCACTTCGTGGAGGATGCCTGGCGCCGCGAAGGCGGTGGTGGCGGCCGCACCCGGGTGCTGCGCCACGGCGCTGTGATCGAGCAGGGTGGGGTCAACTTCTCCCATGTCTATGGCGATGCCATGCCGGCATCGGCGACCGCTCACCGCCCCGAACTGGCCGGCCGCAAGTTCGAGGCCATGGGCGTCTCGCTGGTGATCCATCCGCACAACCCCTATGTGCCGACCAGTCATGCCAACGTCCGTTTCTTCATCGCCGAGAAAGAGGGCGAGGCGCCCATCTGGTGGTTTGGCGGCGGTTTCGATTTGACGCCCTTCTATCCGTTTGCCGAGGATGTGCAGCACTGGCATCAGGTCTCCCACGATCTCTGTCAGCCTTTTGGCGACCATATCTACCCCGAGTTCAAGTCCTGGTGCGATCGCTACTTCTTCCTCAAGCATCGCAACGAGACCAGAGGGGTGGGCGGCCTCTTCTTCGATGATCTGAACCGCTGGCCCTTTGCCGACTGCTTCTCCTTCATGCAGGCGGTAGGTCGGGGTTATCTCGATGCCTATCTGCCCATTGTCGAGCAACGCAAGACGCTGCCCTATGGCGAGCGGGAGCGGGCGTTCCAGCTCTATCGCCGTGGTCGTTACGTGGAGTTCAACCTGGTGTATGACAGGGGTACCCTGTTCGGGTTGCAGACTGGCGGACGTACCGAGTCGATCCTGATGTCGATGCCCCCCTTGGCCCGCTGGGAGTATGACTGGCAGCCGGAGGCGGGCAGCCCCGAGGCTTTGCTCTATACCGACTACCTCACGCCACGAGAGTGGCTGTGACTCGAGGGGCCATGACGGGCCCCTTTTTACTGGCCGATATTCGGCTTGTTCCCGACTGAGAAAACCCGTTAAATCGGGTGATCACCCTCTGATGGAACTCTTTGATGGATCGTTATCTGGTTTTTGGCCACCCGGTGCGCCACAGCAAGTCCCCCTTCATTCATACCCTGTTCGCCAGACAGACCCAGCAAGAGCTGGAGTATGGGTTGGCCGAGCCCGCCGTCGACGAGTTTGCCGCTACCCTGCGCAGCTTCTTTGCCCAGGGGGGCAAGGGGTGCAATGTCACGGTGCCCTTCAAGGAGCAGGCGTTCGCCCTGGTCGATCGGTTGAGTCCAAGGGCCAAGCGGGCGGGGGCGGTCAATACCATCAAGCTGACCGATGACGGCGTGCTGCTGGGGGACAACACAGATGGTGCCGGGCTGGTAGCCGATCTCAAGTCCCATGGGGTGACGCTGGCGGACAGCCGGATCCTGTTGTTGGGGGCCGGTGGGGCGGCTCGCGGTGCGTTGGCGCCGCTGCTGGCGGAGAAGCCGGGCGAGTTGGTGATCGCCAACCGCACTCATGGAAAAGCGCAGCAGCTGGCTGCCGAATTCCAGGATCTGGGAGCGCTCAGTGCCAAGACTTATGAGCAGCTGGCGGGGCCGTTCGATCTCATCATCAATTCCACCTCCGCCAGTCTGCAAGGGGAGTTGCCACCGCTGGCACCGGCCCTGATCCACGCCGATATCGCCATTTACGACATGATGTACGGTGCGACGGACACGGCCTTCATCGGCTGGGCCAAGCAGCATGGCGCTCGTCAGACCATGGACGGGCTCGGCATGCTGGTGGAGCAGGCTGCTGAAGCCTTTACCGTGTGGCGCGGCATCCGGCCTGGCACCAAGCAGGTATTGAGAGAACTGAAGCGCAATCTGGGCACCCTGTAAATCGGTCCGCTTATCAAGCGGGTGAGGAGTGGCACAACCGCGAGTGTGCGCTCCTGCTGACGGGCTGTTGCGATGTCACACCCTATGTCTGAGCAGAATCTCTCTCTTCCTCGGGGGGAAAGTGCTCCCCGTGCGTGGGAGAATGAAATTAGCACCATTATAAAAATAAATATAAATCGATAGGTAACAATTGGTTGCGATGATTTCAGGCTAGTGTCACTCACGTTTATCAAGTTTTTTCTCAAAGCAGCGGAACTTGTGCGAAATGGTGCTGACTAACTAGATAGTTGAGGAAGTGCTAGCTAGTCACCTTTATAACTCCCCGGTATTTATACTGGGGATTTTTTTATCCATTTGAAAAATATAGAAATTTACCTTTCCCGTTTTGGGTGAAACTAAATTACATAAATTACTTTCACTTTCTGCTGCTTTGCTATACAGTTATCGGCGTAGGGTACAGAGGTAAGATGTTCTATCTTTCAGACCTTTTATTTCACGTAATTGAATGTGGCTGAATAGCAGCCCCGATGAGTCATCGTCGGGGTGTTTTTTTATGCGCAGCATTTAGAGTAAATGCTTTAAATTGGGCAATCTTTTGTTAGAATAGGGATGTTTCTTGAGGAAAACCAATCGTCTTTGTTCTCGAGAACTCGCTTTTTCCCAATTTTTTGAACTCATTTCTTCAGGCCGGTCCGCGATAGCGAGACTGGCCTCATTTTTATCTCTCTCCATGCCTATCTTGTAATAAATTTTCAGTTTTGTTGATGTTCGGCATTATTCCCGGTTTGTTTGGTGGGACGGATGAAAACGGTGTCAAAGATAGTGAAAGTTAATTCTCACAGCAGCCTAACGCCCTATCTCTCTGATGGACAAGACTTATAAGCTATAGGGGTGGGTTGTAACAGAGGTTGTAACAGAAGGGGACGCGGGACAGGCCCAGGCAGGGAAAAACTGAAAGGCTTTCAATCAGCGGAGGGCCAACTCCGCTCATTGCAGCAAGAAGAGGAGCGATTTACTCCTCGATCTGGTGGTCTTCTTCTGTGTCGAACGAAGCGGTTTCGGCATTGGACAGATACCAGCTGCTCAGGGTCTGGGCCAACTTCTCGACGCCTATGTTGTTGAGGGAGGAGAAGGCTTCAACCTGGATCTGCGGACCCAGCTCGGCTACTGCCTGGCGCACCTTGATCACCTGGTTGTTGCGGGGGCCCGGGCTCAGCTTGTCTGCCTTGGTCAGCAGCAGCATCACCGGCAGCTCGCGGTGTGAGCTCCACTCCAGCATGTTCATGTCGGTCTCTTTGAGCGGATGGCGAATGTCCATCAGGATCACCAGACCTTTCAAGGATTCGCGGCGCTGCAGGTATTCAGCCAGTGACTTTTGCCACTTGAGCTTCATTTCCAGCGGAACCTGCGCATAACCGTAGCCCGGCAAGTCGACCAGGCGCTTGCCCGGTTCCAGTTCAAACAGGTTGATCAGCTGGGTACGGCCCGGTGTCTTACTGGTCCGTGCCAGGTTCTTGTGTTTGGTCAAGGTATTCAATGCAGATGATTTACCGGCGTTGGAACGCCCGGCAAACGCAATCTCGACACCCCCATCATTTGGCAGGTGGCGGATGTCGGGTGCGCTGGTCACAAAATGCACCTTATTGAAATTCAGAGTTTGTGTATCCAACGTAAATTCCCCATAGAGATAGAGGGTTATAGAGTTACTTTTTTGTGAAATCGTGTAAAATGGCGTCGTTTAAACGCGTTTATTTTAACATGCCTTCGGCGGCATGGGATCTGGAAGTCTAATAACGAGAAAGTTGGAACGCCATGAAGAACCTAGTCATTACACTTGCTCTGATGGTTGGCGTAACTGGGATGGCACAAGCCAAGGGCGATGCCGCTGCGGGACAAACCAAGGCTGCCGTCTGTGCGGCCTGTCATGGACCGGACGGCAACAGCCCAGTCGACATGTATCCCAAGATTGCTGGTCAGCACGCATCATATATCAAAAAACAATTAGTTGAACTGAAGGCTGCAGCTTCTGGCCAAACTGGTCGGGTTGCTCCCATCATGGGACCCATGGCGTTGCCTCTGTCCGATCAGGACATGGACGACCTGGCCGCCTACTTCTCCAGCCAGAAGGTGACTCCGGTTGCCGTGCCCGATGACGTGGTTGCCGCAGGCAAGGCGCTCTATATGGGAGGCGACATGGAACGTGGTCTGGCCGCTTGTACCGCCTGCCATGGTCCACGCGGTTCCGGCGTCGAGCAGGCCAAGTATCCCAGCTTGTCGGGGCAGCACCCTGCGTATATCAAGGCGCAGCTCACCGCCTTCCGTGCGGCAGCCCGTGACAATGACCCCAATGGCATGATGCGGGATGTGGCCAAGAAGCTGACGGATCAGGATATCGAAGCCCTCTCCAAATACGTGGCGGGTTTGCACTGATAAGGTCCTGAATCTATCTTGTTGAAAAGAGCAGGGAACTATCGAGGTTCCCTGTTCTTTTTTGGGGCTACTGGCGCCATGCCTGCAAATGCCCTGCATTGTTGTAAGAGATCCCCCATTTCCGAGTCCGGTCGGGGCTGAAACAGCGTTCAGCCTTCGATGCGGAAGCTATAACTTTCAATATGTTAAAAATGAGATGGCCACTTATCTTCATTTGAAAGCATACCGGGTGGATTGAGCCCGACTGCGAAATTGTTACAGTGAGCTCATGGAATGACCTGGCGAGCTGTTGGCGTGCGGGTTGGACAGGGAGTCGGCTCAGCAGACAAGTGATGAGCAAGAGAGTCAGAGACCAGGATGGTGACCGCCAGGGATGAGCGGGGCTGCGGGAGGCAACCACCCCAGAAAGACGACCGGATATTGTCCGCATGGGTTAGACAAGCACACGCACATTCAGGATCGAGCAACAAGGGTCAGGAAGACCTAACGACATGATGCGCAGAGGTACGCCCAGGGATAAGGCGATTTGCAGCCAGGGAATGGGACTCGCATGACAGGATCAAGGCAGCTTCGGCTGCCTTTTTTCTGCTGGGTCATTAACCCGCCAAGGCATTCTGTGTCAAAATACCAGCAACATGCCCAGAGGATGCCGATCCTGCGGTGTTCAGCGACCGAATATGGTCGAATTGGTGCGGGATCCCACTCTTGTTCCAGATTTACTGTTCCCCACTTCAGCATCCTCCCCGGACGAAACAATCCCGGGGGTTTCAATCCAGTTATTTGTCGGAGTCATTCATGTCGGCCAAACAACCCACCCGCAAGCCTACCGGCAAGCGCAAAGAATCAGATGCCAGTGCCCTGGAAGGTCGTGAGCGCAAACGCGCCGCCAAGCGCAAGGGCTTGAAGGCGGGCTCCCGTCAGCAGGTCGAGCAAGGCAACAAGGGCGGCAGTGGCAAGCAGGCCAAGGATCCGCGCATCGGCTCCCGCAAGCCGGTCGTGCTGATTGTGGAAGAGAAGAAGTCCCAATCCGTGGTGACCAAACCACAAAAAGAGAAGAAGTTGGTGATGACGCCCGAGCAGGAGCTGGCCTCCATCGAGAATGATGATCGCCTGAACGATCTGCTGGATCGACTGGATGCCGGTGAAACTCTGGAAGCGGCCGAGCAGGCCTGGGTCGATCAGCGCGTCGATCGCTATCAGGAGCTGATGGACGAGCTCGGCATCATAGACACCGACGAAGATGACGACGGTGATTTTGACGACGTCGAGTATGAAGAGCCGAGACAGCCTGCCTCCGAGGAAGAGCTGTGGGAGCGTTTCAGCCAGGTTGACTATCAGCCCGAACCCAAGCCCGAGCCGAAGAAGAAGTGATGAGTGGATGGATGCTGGCCGCCCTGCTGGGGGGCCTTGTCTTGCTGGGGCTGGCTGTCTATGCCGGCACCCTGCTGGCGCGTCTCAAGCGTCAGCACGACATGCAGCGGCAGGCCATCGCGGCCCGCAACGAGCGCATCCTCGACAGCGTCAGGGTGATCGCCCATGCGGTACGGGATGGTCAGTGCGACTACTCGGAGGGGGCCATCCGGCTGACCAACCTGCTGGATGCCTTGCAGATCAAGGAAGGGCGAGCCTTCGCCAATGAATTCCCCGGTCTCTATGGCCTCTACGAGAAGGTGAAGGAGATGCCGACTCACGAGGCGAGGCGAGCCCTCAAGCGCAACGAAGTGATGAAGATGGATCTCGAACGCAGCGGCTACGAGGCCGAGCTGGAGGCGCAGATCCTCAAGGATGTCGCCCGACTGAAGGACTTTCAGCTAAGCCGGTGAGCCCTGGATAACAAAGAAAGAGGAAGCAAGCGTGCAAGCAGAACAGATTGTGTGGGATCAGGCCCTGATCGAGAAATATAACTACAGCGGCCCGCGTTACACCTCCTATCCCACCGCGCTGGAGTTCAACGAGGGCTTCGGTTATCCGGACTTCGTCCAGGCCGCGGGCCAGTATCCGGCGCGCAATCTGTCGCTCTACGTGCACATCCCCTTCTGCCACAAGCTTTGCTACTACTGCGGCTGCAACAAGGTGATCACCCGTCACCAGCACAAGGCCGATCAATACCTCGATTACCTCGAGCAGGAGATCAAGGCGCAGGCCCCCCTGTTCAAGGACCGGCTGGTGACCCAGCTGCACTGGGGCGGTGGCACCCCCACCTATCTGAACGAAGGGCAGACCCGTCGCCTGATGGCCATGTTGCGGGAGCACTTCCGGTTTGCGGACGAGGGGGAGATCAGCATAGAGGTAGACCCGCGCGAGATCGAACTCTCCATGCTGGATGTGCTGCGGGAGCTGGGCTTCAACCGCATCAGCCTCGGCGTGCAGGATTTCAACAAGGCGGTCCAGGTCGCGGTCAACCGCGAGCAGGACAACGACTTCATCCGCGCCATGCTGGAGCGTGCCCGGGCATTGGGGTTCCGCTCCACCAATCTCGACCTCATCTATGGCCTGCCGCACCAGAACCGGGAGAGCTTCCACCACACCCTGGAGGAAGTGCTCAAGACGGATCCGGCCCGCCTCTCCATCTTCAACTATGCCCACCTGCCGAGCCGCTTCGCCGCCCAGCACAAGCTGAAAGAAGAAGACATGCCAGCCCCCCGGGAGAAGCTGGCCATGCTGCAGGACACCATCGCCTTCCTCACCGGTCAGGGTTATCAGTTCATCGGCATGGATCACTTCGCCAAGCCCGATGACGAGCTGGCGGTGGCCCAGCGCGAGGGCAAGCTGCACCGCAACTTCCAGGGCTACACCACCCAGGGGGATTGCGATCTGCTGGGGCTGGGGGTCTCTTCCATCAGCATGATGGGGGATGCCTACTCCCAGAATCAGAAGGATCTCAAAACCTATTACGCCCAGGTGGAGACGCTCGGCCACGCCCAGTGGAAGGGGTGCTCCCTCAACCGGGATGACCTGATCCGCCGCGAGGTGATCAAGCGCCTCATCTGCGACTTCTCCCTGAACTTCGCCGCCGTCGAGCAGGCCCATGGCCTGGTCTTCCGGGAGTACTTCGCCGAGGATCTCAAGCTGCTGCAGACCTTCATCGACGATGGCCTGGTGCGCATGACAGACGACGGGCTTGAGGTAGTCTCCACCGGTCAGCTGCTCATTCGCAACATCTGCATGTGCTTCGATGTCTACCTGCGCAGCAAGGCGCGCCAGCAGCAGTTCTCCCGGGTGATCTGAACCGTCGCTCAGCGTTGAACATAAAAAAAACCGCCTCGGCGGTTTTTTTTATTGGGCTTGCCTGCACTCAGCGGCTGGCGGCGCGGGCGCTCAGCTCGGCTTTCTCGCCATCGCTCAGGAAGGCCAGGGTCAGACCGTTCTGCTGGGCGGTGCGGATCTCGCTCGCCGTCATGCCGGCGGCCGGGGCGGCCACCTCGTATTCATGGGGCAAGTCAATGCCTTCCACCGCAGGGTCGTCGGTGTTGAGGCAGGCCAGCACGCCGGCGGCCAGGAACTGGCGGATCGGGTGCTCGGTCAGGTTGGCGACAGTGGTGGTCTGGATGTTGGAGGTGAGGCAGGACTCGATGCCGATGCGGTGCTCCGCCAGATAGGCCATCAGGGCCGGATCCTGGACGGCCTTGACACCGTGACCGATACGCTCGGCGCCCAGATCGCGAATGGCCTGCCACATGCTCTCGGGGCCGGCCGCTTCACCGGCGTGCACTGTCACCCGCATGCCCGCATCCCGCACCTTGCGAAAATGTTCGGTGAAGAGTTCCCCCGGGAAGCCCAGCTCGTCACCGGCCAGATCGATGGCGACCAGCTTGTCACGGTGGGCCAGACAGGCGGCCAACTCCTTGTTGCACTGCTCGGTGCCGAAGGTGCGGCTCATGATGCCGATCAGATTGGTCTTGATGCCAAAGTCGCGGCTGCCGGCGGCCACGCCGTCTATGATGGCTTCCACCACGCCCTGCGGATGCAGCTTGTGGGCCATCGCCATGTAGGCGGGGCTGAAGCGCAGTTCTGCATAGTCGATGCCGGCGCGCAGCAGATCTTCCACGTTTTCGTAGGCGACCCGGCGGCAGGCGTCGTAATCGGCCAGCACGGCCACGCCCCAGTCCAGTTTCTTCAGGAAGGCGACCAGACTCGGCTCGTTCTCGACGATCTGCACGTGGGGGCGCAGGGCTTCCAGCTCATCGGCTGGCAGCCGGATGTTGTGCAGGCGACCCAGCTCGAGAATGGTCTGCGGGCGGATGTTGCCATCCAGATGGCGGTGCAGGTCGGTCAGGGGGAGGGATCTGTCAATCATGATGGCGCCTTCTGCGAGTCGGGTTGGAAAGCCTGTCATTCTAGGCGGGGATCTTGAAAAAGATACCCCGTTTGCAGGCAAACGGGGTCTGATTGGTCAGGCTTTCCCTCAAGGCGTGATGGGAATCGTTTTTCCCGAAGACTCAGGGAATGTCGAGTTCCTTGAGCTTGCGGGTCAGGGTATTGCGACCCCAGCCGAGCAGGCGGGCGGCCTCCTGCTTGTGGCCATGGGTGTGCTCCAGCGCCGTCTCCAGCATGATCCGCTCGAACTGGGGCATGGCGTCGGCCAGGATGTCGGTCTCCCCCAGCGCCAGCTTGGCGGCCACCCAGTCCTGCAGTTGTTGCTGCCAGCCACCGGTCAGCGCGGGCTGGCCGGGTTCCGCCGTGCTGGTGATGGGGGTCAGCAGCTCGGTGGGCAGATCGCCGACCAGCACCTCCTGGCCCGAGGCCATCACGGTCAACCAGCGGCAGACGTTCTCCAGCTGGCGCACGTTGCCGGGCCAGGGCAGGCGGCTGATGTAGGTCTGGGTATCCGGGTGCAGGCTCTTGGCCTCCACGTTCAGCTCCTTGGCGGCCCTCAGCAGGAAGTGCTGGGCCAGCTGGGGTATGTCCTCCCGCCGCTCCTTGAGGGCGGGGATATGGATGCGGATGACGTTGAGGCGGTGGAACAGGTCTTCGCGAAACTCGCCGTCGGCGACCCGTTTCTCCAGATTCTGGTGGGTGGCGGCGATGATCCGCACGTCCACCTGCACCGGTTGATGGCCGCCGACCCGGTAGAACTGGCCATCGGCCAGCACCCGCAGCAGCCGGGTCTGGACGTCGAGGGGCATGTCGCCTATTTCGTCGAGAAACAGGGTGCCGCCGTCGGCCTGCTCGAAACGGCCGTGGCGGATGTTGTTGGCGCCGGTGAAGGCCCCCTTCTCATGGCCGAACAGCTCGGATTCGATGAGATCCTTCGGGATGGCCGCCATGTTGAGGGCGATGAAATTCTTGTGGGCGCGCGGGCTGTGCTTGTGCAGGGCATGGGCGACCAGCTCCTTGCCGGTGCCGCTCTGGCCGTTGATCAGCACCGAGATGCTGGAGCGGGACAGTCGGCCTATGGCGCGAAACACCTCCTGCATGGCGGGGGCCTCACCGATGATCTCCGGGGTGGTGGTAGCCTCCTGCTGGCGAGCCTTGCGCTTGGTGCGCTGCTCTTTCAGATGATTCTCGGCGCGGCGCACCAGGGTGACCGCCTCGTCGATGTCGAACGGTTTGGGCAGGTATTCGAAGGCGCCGCGCTGGTAGGCGTTGACCGCGCTGTCGAGATCCGAGTGCGCCGTCATGATGATGATGGGCAGATCGGCCTGGCGGCGGTGGATCTGCTCCAGCAGGCTGAGGCCGTCTATGCCCGGCATGCGGATATCGGAGAGGATCACGTCCGGTGAGCGCATCTCCAGCGAACTCAGCAGGGCTTCGCCATCGGCAAAGCTCTCGCATTCGAAGCCTTCGCTACCAAGGGTGCGCTCCAGGACCCACCGGATGGAGCTGTCGTCATCGACGATCCACACTTTTGCTGTCATGAGGTTCCCTTACTTGCGAAGTGGTAGGTAGATGGTGAATTCGGTGTGGCCGGGCCAGCTGATGCAGTCGATGCGTCCCTTGTGCTGATCGATCAGGTTCTGGGCGATGGAGAGGCCGAGGCCTGTGCCTCCCTCCTTGCCGGTGATCATGGGGTAGAAGAGGGTGTCGCGAATGGCATCGGGAATGCCGGGGCCGTTGTCGATGATCTTGATCTCGGCGGCCAGACGGTAGCGCTGGCCGTGGATGGTGATCTGGAAGGCGGTGCGGGTCTTGATGCGGATGAGCCCGGTCTGGTCACCTAGGGCCTCGGCGGCATTGCGGACTATGTTGAGAAACGCCTGCTGCAGCTGGTCCGGCTCCATCTCGAACTCGGGAATGCTGGGGTCGTAATCCCGCTCGATGCGGATCTGGGGCGGCAGCTCCAGGTCTACCAAGCGGCGCACCTGCTCCAGCACCGAATGCACATTGTGCATCTGATGGCGTCCCGGCCGCTGAGGGCCGAGCAGACGATCGACCAGCACCCGCAGGCGATCGGCCTGCTCTATGATGATGCCGGTGTATTCACGCAGGGCCGGGTCCGGCAGCTCCTTTTGCAACAGCTGGGCCGCGCCACGCAGACCCCCGAGGGGGTTCTTTATCTCGTGGGCCAGCCCGCGCACCAGCTCCTTGGCGGCTTGCTGCTGGGCATGCTGTTGCAGCTCCTGGCTGATCTTCTTCTGCTGATCGATTTTGCGCAGCTCCACCACCATCAGCCGCTGCTCGTGGTCGGCCATGGGGCTCACGCTGATCTCCACCAGCCTGGGCTCTCCCTCCACCACCAGGGTGACTTCGCTGTCGGTGAAGCCCTGCCCCGAAATGAGGCACTGCTTGAATCGTTGCAGATCGAGGGAGATGTGCTCCAGCAGATGGGGCAGTTCGATCCCGATCAGTCGCCGTTCGCTGAGGGAAAGCAGCTGTTCGGCCGCCGGGTTGACGAATTGAATGCAGAGCCGCTCATCCATCAGGATGACGGCGGTCAGCAGGTTGTCCAAGAGTGTCTTGGCGTGATCCGAGCGGGTTGGCACAGGTTTCTCCCTAAAACGGTGCTTTACACCTGTTATGCACCGATATGGTGCATTGAGTTTACCCGCATCGGTGCGTCACATCACCCCTAATTGGCCTTGGGGGTGGCTTTGGGAGCCGGATTCACAGTCGTTCTATGCAGGTAAAAGGTGGCTGCTTTGGATTTAGCAAGGATCGTACCGTCTTTGGTAAGCAGCTCGAGCCGTGCCTCGTAGGCGCCGCGAGGGAGGTTCTCAACCCGGATGGCCAGGCTGTTGTGAACGAGGGGAATGGCCTTGTCGTTCAGCAGCAGTCGCACGTCATATTGCACCGGTGCCTGGGGATGGACCTGTGCCTGGAAGACGATGTTGCCCGTGTTGTCGCGCAATGTGCTGCCCGGTTCGGGGGAGAGCAGTTCTATCTCCAGGGGGGCTGCTTCCTGGGCCTTCCTGGCATCGACCCCGGTCAGGCTGTTGAAGTCGTCGACCTGGACCGAGTGGGGCGAGGTGCCGATGAGGGGGGAGACCCGCAGGTCTAACTCCCTGGCGTTCTTGCCGGGGGGAGGAGCGTCGGTGTAATGGGTCACCCCTTGAGGGTCGACCCAGGAATAGACTCTGGCCGCCTGGGCGGTGCAGGAGATCATCAGCAAGAGGCCCAGCGTCCATGTCGGGTGTACTGTTTTCATCCATCTCTCCTTGACGGGGTTCACCTTAATCCTATCAGAGAAAAAAATGTCGGGTTTATTGTCGGATCGGCGGTGAAAAATGGGCTCGCCGAGCCCTAGCACCATGCTGCGTGAGGCAATGAGTCATGATATTTCAGCCCCTTAGATAAAAAACCCGCCAGATGGCGGGTTTGTCATGATGAAGCAATGGGCACCGGATTAGACGGAGTAGTACAGCTCGAACTCCAGCGGGTGCGGGGTCATGCGGACACGATCCACGTCATGCTGCTTCAGCTCCAGGTAGGAGTTGATGAAGTCGTCGCTGAAGACGCCGCCACGGGTCAGGAACTCGCGGTCTGCATCCAGTGCGGACAGGGCTTCGTCCAGGGAACCGGCAACGGTCGGCACTTCTGCGGCTTCTTCCGGCGGCAGGTCATACAAGTTCTTGTCCATGGCATCGCCCGGATGGATCTTGTTGATGATGCCGTCCAGACCGGCCATCAGCTGGGCAGCGAAGGCCAGGTAGGGGTTGGCAGCCGGATCCGGGAAGCGCACTTCGATGCGGCGTGCTTTCGGGCTCGGCACCACCGGGATACGGATGGAGGCAGAGCGGTTGCGGGCGGAGTAGGCCAGCATGACGGGAGCTTCATAGCCCGGCACCAGACGCTTGTAGGAGTTGGTGGTCGGGTTGGCGAAGGCGTTGATGGCCTTGGCGTGCTTGATGATGCCGCCGATGTAGTGCAGCGCCATCTCGGACAGACCGCCGTACAGGTCGCCAGCGAACAGGTTGACGCCGTTCTTGGCCAGGGACTGGTGGCAGTGCATGCCGGAGCCGTTGTCACCGAACATGGGTTTCGGCATGAAGGTGACTGTCTTGTTGTAGGCGTGGGCCACGTTGTGGATCACGTACTTCAGCACCTGCACTTCGTCAGCTTTCAGGGTAAGGGTGTTGAAGCGGGTTGCGATCTCGTTTTGACCGGCAGTGGCCACTTCGTGGTGGTGAGCTTCAACGACCTGGCCCATCTCTTCCAGCACCAGACACATGGCGGCACGGATGTCCTGGGAGGAGTCAACCGGCGCAACCGGGAAGTAACCACCCTTAACGAAGGGACGGTGACCCTTGTTGCCGTGCTCGTACTCGGTACCCGAGTTCCAGGCAGCTTCTTCGGATTCGATCTTCACGAAGCTGTGGCCCATGGTGTTGGAGAAGGTGATGTTGTCGAACATGAAGAATTCCGGCTCCGGCCCGAACAGCACGGTGTCAGCGATGCCGCTGGCTTTCAGGAAATCTTCGGCACGCTTGGCGATGGAGCGCGGATCGCGGTCATAGCCTTGCATGGTGGCGGGTTCAAGCACGTCACAGACGATGTTCAGCGTGGTCTCTTCGGTGAACGGGTCCAGTTTGGCGGAGGCCGGATCCGGCATCAGCACCATGTCAGACTCGTTGATGCCCTTCCAGCCGCCGATGGAGGAGCCATCGAACATCTTGCCGTCTTCGAAGAAGTCTTCGTCGACCTGGTGGGAAGGAATGGATACGTGCTGCTCTTTACCCTTGGTGTCGGTAAAACGCAGATCAACAAACTTGACTTCGTGTTCCTGGATCAGGGCCAAAACGTTCTGGGCTGACATGCTAAGTAACCTCCGGTGTTAAAACTCTTTGGGTGAATGCGTCATCACATTCACATAAGCCAGTATCGTGCCAAGTTTGTGACAGCTTGATTTCAGTGCATTTGCACCCTTTCAGGCTGTCGGGACTCCCGCTTTCATGCTTGGCTGCGCCTCAAAGTGGTGCAACCTTGGATCGTTTTGGTGCACCAGGATGGTGCGCCTACGTGTCAAGACCATCTAAGCAGGCTTTTGGCGCGGGGTCCATGATCCAGATCCCCTGTCGTACACGAATGGTCTGCAATTCTGCTAGGCAGATCACAAAGGCGAGAGTACAATTAGCGCCCAATTTTACCCGGTGATTTGAGGCGAGAATGTTAGAGAATTTACGCAATATTGCGATTATTGCGCACGTAGACCACGGCAAAACTACCCTGGTTGATAAGCTGCTGCAGCAGTCTGGAACCCTGGACCGTACCACTGATGGTCAAGAGCGTCTGATGGATTCCAACGATCTGGAAAAGGAACGTGGTATTACCATTCTCGCCAAGAACACTGCGATCCGCTGGAATGACTACCGCATCAACATCGTCGATACCCCGGGTCACGCCGACTTCGGTGGTGAAGTTGAGCGCGTCATGTCCATGGTTGACTCCGTGCTGCTGCTGGTCGACGCCGTTGACGGTCCTATGCCGCAAACCCGTTTCGTGACCCAGAAAGCCTTCGCCCAGGGTCTGAAGCCGATCGTGGTCATCAACAAGATCGACCGTCCGGGTGCTCGTCCTGACTGGGTAATGGATCAGGTATTCGACCTGTTCGACAACCTGGGTGCCACCGATGAACAGCTGGACTTCAAGGTTGTTTACGCCTCTGCACTGAACGGTTGGGCCACCCTGGACCAGAGCGTCGAGTCCGACAACATGGAACCCCTGTTCCAGGCCATCGTTGACAACGTCGAGCAGCCGAAGGGTGACCCCGCCGGTGGCTTCCAGATGCAGATCTCCCAGCTGGACTACAACTCCTACGTCGGTGTTATCGGTATCGGCCGCATCACCCGTGGTCGCGTCAAGACCAACCAGCAGGTCACCATCGTTGGTGCCAACGGCAAGAACCGTACCGGCAAGGTCGGTCAGGTGCTGGGTTACCTGGGTCTGTCCCGTACCGAAGTGGCCGACGCGCAAGCGGGCGACATCATCGCCATCACCGGTCTGGGCGAGCTGAAGATCTCCGACACCATCTGTGACAACAATGCCGTCGAAGCCCTGCCACCGCTCTCCGTCGACGAGCCGACCGTGAACATGACCTTCCAGGTCAACACCTCACCGTTCGCCGGCAAAGAAGGCAAGTTCGTGACCTCCCGCAACATTCTGGAGCGTCTGAACCAGGAGCTGGTCCACAACGTGGCCCTGCGTGTGGAAGAGACCGAAGATCCGGACAAGTTCCGCGTCTCCGGCCGTGGTGAACTGCACCTGTCCATCCTGATCGAAAACATGCGTCGCGAAGGCTACGAGCTGGCGGTATCCCGTCCGGAAGTTATCCTGCGCACCGTTGACGGCGTTCTGCACGAACCGTTCGAAACCGTGACCGTGGACGTGGAAGAGATCCACCAGGGTTCCGTCATGGAGCAACTCGGCCTGCGTAAGGGCGAGATGACCAACATGACCCCGGATGGCAAGGGCCGTGTCCGTCTCGACTTCATGATCCCGAGCCGTGGCCTGATCGGTTTCCAGACCGAGTTCCTGACCATGACCTCAGGTACCGGCCTGCTGTACCACACCTTCGACCATTACGGTCCGCACAAGGGTGGCAGCATCGGTGAGCGTCAGAACGGCGTGCTGATCTCCAACGCCACCGGCAAGGCCCTGACCTTCGCCCTGTTCGGCCTGCAAGACCGCGGTCGTCTGTTCATCGGTCACGCGACCGAAGTGTACGAAGGCCAGGTGATCGGGATCCACTCCCGCTCCAACGACCTGACCGTCAACTGCCTGAAGGGCAAACAGCTGACCAACATGCGTGCCTCCGGTACCGACGAAGCCCAGGTGCTGACTCCGCCGATCCGCATGACCCTGGAGCAGGCTCTCGAGTTCATCGACAACGATGAGCTGGTGGAGATCACTCCCAAGGCCATCCGTATCCGCAAGAAACTGCTGACCGAGATGGATCGCAAGCGCGCCGGTCGTGCTTGATCGATAGCTGTTCATCGACAGACCAAAGAGAGGCCTTATGGCCTCTTTTTTTATGGTCGCGCGGCGGCCTCTTGCTCCGGGTTGGTCGATGGTGATGGCCGCGAATCGGCTCATGGGTGGTCAGATGGGCACCCTATCTGACACAATATCTGCATGATGACGCTTACGAGAATCAAGATGCAGCAGCAAATCCGGGGCCGCCTGGCCCACGCAGTCTCCTTCTTGCGCCACGATGGCGCCCATTTTGCCCAGTTTGTCTGGGGCCGTTTCCAGCAGGACAGGCTGACGGTCACCGCCGGTTACCTGGCCTATGTGACCCTGCTCTCCCTGGTGCCCATGGTCGCCGTGGTGTTCGGCATGATGTCGGCCTTCCCTGTGTTCCAGACCCTGAAACAGCAGATGGAGCAGTTCGTCTATCACAACTTCGTGCCCACCGCCGGCGAGATGCTCAAGGAGTACATAGACGGCTTCGTGGCCAATGCCACCAACACCACTGCGGTCGGCATAGGCGCCCTGATAGTGGTGGCGCTGATGTTGATCTCGGCCATCGACAAGAACCTCAACTACATCTGGCGTTCGACCCAGAATCGACCGCTGGCCCAGGCCTTCGCCATGTACTGGATGATATTGACCCTGGGCCCCGTGCTCATCGGGGCCAGCCTCGCCATCTCCTCCTACATACTGTCGCTGAAGCTGTTTGCCGCTGACAGCCTGTTTGGCGCAGGATATCTGGTGCTGCGCAGCCTGCCGTTCCTGTTCTCGGTGTTCGGCTTCCTGCTTATTTATACCGTGGTGCCCAACTGCAAGGTGCGGCTGACCCACGCCTTGATCGGCGCCCTGGTGGCAGCCACCCTGTTCGAGCTGGCCAAGCGCGGCTTCTCTATCTATATCACCAACTTCCCCTCCTATCAGGCCATCTACGGCGCCCTGGCGACCATCCCCATTCTGTTCGTCTGGGTGTATCTAAGTTGGTTGGTAGTCTTGCTCGGTGCGGAGACCACCGCCTGCCTCGGAGAGTATGAGAAGCCCGGCAACGAGGAGCTGGCCTGAGTCAGCCGCTCATTGTTGGCACCGATATCCATTCTGTTCGTCTGGGCCTTTGTAAACACTCTGAGTTGGTTGGTGGTCTTGCTCGGCGCGGAGACCACCGCCTGCCTGGGGGAATACGAGAAACCGGGCAACGAGGAGCTGGCCTGACATAGCGCCGACCCTGGCGGGAAAGGCGTTGGCCCGGGCAGGGCATTTATTGGTAGCATCAACGACCGCCCCGTCATGACGACGGCGGCGGTCGTTATGTTTTGAGAGGAGAGGGATGTGATTGCATTGATTCAGCGGGTGTCAGAGGCCAGCGTGACCGTCGAGGGAGAGGTGACCGGGGCCATAGGCCAGGGGTTGCTGGTGCTGCTCGGGGTAGAGCAGGGGGACGATGAGGCCAAGGCCGACAAGCTGCTGCACAAGGTGAGCGGCTATCGCATCTTCTCCGATGCAGAGGGCAAGATGAACCTCAACGTGGGCCAGGTCGGGGGCAGCCTGCTGGTGGTCTCCCAATTCACTCTGGCGGCGGATACCGGCAAGGGAATGCGACCCAGCTTCTCCGGCGGTGCCCACCCGAGCGATGCCGAGCGGCTCTATGACTACTTCGTTGCCCGGGCCAGGGAGGGCGGCATGCCGACCGAGACGGGACGTTTTGCCGCCGACATGAAGGTCAGGCTGCTCAACGACGGCCCCGTGACCTTCTGGCTGCAGGTGTAGGTATCATTGCTGGCGCCAGGCCGTGGATGCCTGGCTTTTCACCCTGCCGAGGGCTCTCGCGGCGATCCGCCAGCAAGAGTGAGGGCCCGCAACAGGCCTAGGCGAGATTGGTGGCGTGCAGTATGACGTTGCGATAACCCGGCACCCCGTGGGCGCTGGTGGGGCCTATCCACTCCTCGGCCAGCCGTTTGGCCTGCGCCAGTTCGAGGTGGGTCCGTGGCAGCAGGTTGACGATGAGGGTGCCGTGCAGGCATCTGGCCAGCGCCTGATAGATGGGCGCCTGGAACAGCAGCAGGGGATTGCCGTCCTGGCTGAACAAGTCCAGCAGTACCAGATCGTAGGCGTCCTGGCTCTGGAGCAGGAAGTGCAGGGCGTCCGCATGATGCAGCCTAGGGGAGCGCTGCGAGGCGTCCTGGAAGAACTGCTGGAACAGGGTGAGGATCTCGGCGTCCAGATCCACGCAGTCGTGGCGGGCCTCGGGCCAGCGTGCTCCCAGATGGCGGGTGAGATCCCCCCCTCCCAATCCCAGCTCCAGGATCCGGCTCGCCTCTGCGGGCAGCCGCTCGGCGATGCTCTGTTGATGGGGCAGGCAGAGGTGTTCCGGCTGGCTCAGGCTCATGGCGGATTGCACCACGCCGTCCATTTCCAGCCAGCGGTGGCGGGCATTTTCCAGGATGGAGAGGCGGCGTTCGGGTTTGGCGCTGAGGTGCAATAAGTGATCGGCTTGGTACGCTTGCAGATTGAAGTCCATGAATTTGCACGGCAAGATGGCTTTCGACCAGTGTAACTCAAGGATGTCGCTATGTACCGGGTGGTCACTCCTCAAACGGCAGTCGAGCTGGACTCTTACTACCAGCTGCGCTGGGAGGCATTGGTGCGCAAGCTCTTCAATCTGCCCGTCGGCGCAAACTCAAGGATCTCTTTATGTACCGGGTAGTTACCCCCCAAACCCCAGCCGAGCTGGATGCCTACTACCAGTTACGCTGGGAACTCCTGCGCAAGCCTTTCAATCTGCCCGTGGGCTCCGAGCGTGACGAATACGATACCGTCGCCATTCATCGGCTGATGCTGGCCGAAGACGGCACCCCCATTGCCGTCGGTCGCCTCTTCATCGGGGGGGACGAGGCCCAGATCCGCTTTATGGCGCTGCGCCCGGAGTTTCGCGGTCAGGGGCTGGGGGCCCGCATGGTGGAGGATCTCGAACAGCTTGCCCGGGACGAGAAGGTGAAACGGCTGGTGATGAACGCACGCCAGGAGGCGGTGGAGTTCTATCGTAGGTGCGGTTTTCTCGAGGTGGGTGAGGGGCCCGTCTCCTTCGGTCGCATTCCCCATCGTCAGATGATCAAATCCATCAGTCCGCTGCAGACCATACAGTACCGCCCCGAGTGGTGTCAGGATCTCACCACCCGCTGGTCGAGGGGGATCCCCATCAGCGAGAAGATGGGGGTGCATATCACCCACTACGATGGCCAGACCTTCCACCTCAAGGCCAACCTGGCGGCCAACCTCAACGTCCACGACACCATGTTCGCCGGCAGCATTTACAGTCAGTGCGTGCTGGCGGGCTGGGGCCTCATCTGGCTGCAACTCAAGGAGGCCGGTCTGGGTGGGGATACAGTGCTGGCTGAGGGCAACATCAAATATTACAGACCCGTGAGCGAGGAGCCGGAGGCCAGGGTCGCCCGGGAGGGGATGCCCGCCGTGCTGGCGCCGCTCAAGAACGGGGAGTCCGCCAAGTTCAGCCTGCGGGTGCAGCTGTTCAGCGGCCGCAAGCTGGCGGTGGAGTTTGTCGGCCAGTACGTGGTGCTGCCCATCAAGCGGGCGGGACACTGACCCCGCCGTCCGACATCCGTTAGCAACAGGGCCTCATGATGAGGCCTTGTTCGTCATTGCGCCGCGGTGGCGGGGGGCGTCTGGGGTCGCCGGAGCGGGCCGCTGCGCCCCTGGGCCGGGTAGCGTACGCCTGTCTCCCAGTCGCAAGTGGCTTCCCCGGTCGGGAAGCGCCATTCAAGGGCCGGGCTCTCAAGGGGGCCACGCCAGAGCGCCAGCAGCTCGGCGCAGCGCCGTTTGTTCAGCACGCCGAGATCCAGCTGCCACTGGTCGCTGGCGAGATCGACCCCGCCCTGCAACGCCAGCAGGTGGGTGATGGTGGAAGCCCCGCCCTGCTCGATCTGCAGCTTGCCCTGCTCGGCCCTGGCCTTCAGCTTGATGTGGTAGAAGGGGGTATCCCCCTGCTGCATCGCCTGCCACAGGGTCTCGGGGGTCAGGGTGGGCGGGGCCGCCTCCTTGAACCAGTTGTCCAGCAGAGGGTCTATCCCGACCTTGTCCCAGAAGGGATCCCTGGCCTCCAGGCTCAGGCTGCCCTGCAGGGTGCGGCGCCAGTTGCCGGTGGTCTGCTCCGGTTGCGGGGCCAGATCTGCCTGCAGATCCGTCTCCAGATCCACCTTGCCCGCCAGCGAAACGGGGGCATGGAGCAGTTCGCCCCACTTCTCCAGATCCAGCTGCTTGCCCTGCAGTTGCAGGCGGCTCTCCTGCCCGGGCACCTTGCCCCATTGGCCGCTCAGGCTGAGGGAGCCCTCATCCGGCAGCTCGCTGCTGAGGCTGTTGAGCTGCCAGGCGCTGGGGGTCAGCTCCGCGTCCAGGGCGCCGTTGCGGGCACTCAAGCCGTCCCACACCAGCTCGAACCACTTGCTCTCGATACTGGCTCTGCCCAGCAGCGGGCCCGGCTGGTTGCCCTTCAGGCTGAGATCGCTCAGATAGAGCTGCCAGCCGGTCAGGGAGAGGGGCAGGGTGTCGTCGAAGGAGAGCACCTTGAGCTTGTCGAAGGCCAGCTTGCGCACGTCGATCTGCTGCGGGCGCCAGCCCTGCCACTCCTGCCACCACCCTTCCGGCAGGCTGATGTCCATGCCGCTCAGGGCCAGGTCTTTGAGGGTCAGCTTTTGCTGTTGGGTGTCGAGGGCAAGCTCGACATTGAACTCCCCGTCGTATGCCTTGCCCTGCAGCTCGGCATCGATCTGCCCGGGGGAGAAGGCGAGCTTGCCCTCGATGGCTTCCAGCTGGAACAGGCCGCGGCCGAGATCTGACAGGGTGCCTGAGAGATAGCCGCTTGGCTGGTTGCCCGCCTGCCAGTCGAAGGCGGTGAGCTGACCGCTGAAGTTGTTGAGGGAGAGCTCCTGCTCTATGGCGTTGACGCTGACCCGATCGAGCTGGCCCCGATCCAGGGTGATGCGGCGCAGGGGGAACTCACCCTGGGGGATGTCCCCCAGTTCGACGCGCATGCCATGGGCCTTCAAGGTGTGCAGTTGCAGGCTGCGATCCGGCCAGTTCAGCACAATGCCGGTTTCCAGCAGACCGTCGAACAGATTGGTGGTCAGCTTGTCGGTGCTCAGCACCTGCCCCTCCAGTCGCCCCTTGAGGCTGAGGCGGGCCAGGGTGAGCTGCGGCGTCTCCAGTTGGTTGATGCCGAGGCTGAGGTTGGCCTGGGGCTGGCGTTTAGGATCGATCAGCTCCCAGTCGCTCAGGGTGGCGCTCAGGCCGCGCAGGGTCAGCTCCGGGCTCAGCAGGCTCAGGTTGTCTATGGTGCTGTCGCTGATGGTGAGGGAGTGCACCGGCAGGGTCGGCAGCTGGTTCGGTAGCGGCAACTTGATGACGGGGCGGATGAGATCCAGGTGGGCGATGCGTACGTCCCGGTTCAGCCAGTCGATGTTGTCTATCTCCAGATAGATCTTCTCCAGCTGCACCGCATCCCCGTATTGCACCTGCTCCGCCAGCAGGGTGTAGGGGTGAAGCGGGTTGAACACCAGCCGGCCTATGGTGACAGGCACGCCGGTCTGCTGGCTGATCCAGCTGGCGATGGGGCCCTTGGCCCGCTCGGCGTCGAACAGGCCGAGACCGACCCAGACGAATAGCAGCAGGAAGGCAAACAGATAGAGCAGGGCGCGTAGCCAGGAATTCATCGGTGTTTTCCTCCTGTGATCTGTTGGGGGTCAGGCGTTGGAATAGTGATCCCGCAGGCCGAGCCAGCGGCGGATCAGGGGTTCGACATGGCATGGATGCCGGTCCATCAAGAATCTGACCATCTTCTGCATCTGCCTCGGTCAGGCATTGGAGTAGTGATCCCGTAAACCGAGCCAACGCCGTATCAAGGGTTCGACATGGCTCGGATGCCGGTCCATCAAGAATCTGACCATCTTCTGCATGTCCCCGGGTCAGGCATTGGAATAGTGATCCCGCAGGCCCAGCCAGCGGCGGATCAGGGGGTCGACATGGCTCGGATGCTTGTCCATCAAGAAGCGCGCCATCTTCTGCACCTGAGGAATGAGCGACTGATCGCGCACCAGATCGGCGATCTTGAGATCCGCCAACCCGGTCTGGCGGGTGCCGAGCAGTTCCCCCGGGCCGCGCAGCTCGAGATCCCGCTGGGCGATCAGGAAGCCGTCGTTGGTCTCCCGCAGCACCCCGAGCCGGCTCTGGGCCGTCTTGGAGAGGGGGGCATGGTAGAGCAGCACGCAATGGGAGGCCACCGAGCCCCGGCCGACCCGGCCGCGCAGCTGGTGCAACTGGGCCAGCCCCAGCCGCTCCGGGTTCTCGATGATCATCAGGCTGGCATTAGGCACATCAACCCCCACCTCGATGACGGTGGTGGCGACCAGCAATTGCAAGATGCCCGCCTTGAACTCCTCCATCACCCGCTGCTTCTCGACCGGGCGCATCCGGCCATGGACCAGGCCTATGTGCAAACCGGGCAGTCTGGCTTGCAGCTCGGCGGCCGTGTCTTCGGCGGCCTGGCACTCCAGCACCTCGGACTCCTCGATCAGGGTGCAGACCCAGTAGGCCTGCTTGCCCTCGGTGCAGGCGAGTTTCACCCGCTCGATCACATCCTGACGGCGACTGTCCGGCAGGGCGACAGTGGTGATGGGAGTGCGGCCGGGTGGCAGCTCGTCGATGACGGAGGTGTCGAGGTCGGCATAGGCTGTCATCGCCAGGGTGCGGGGAATGGGGGTGGCGGTCATGATCAGTTGATGGGGATGGACCCCTTCCCGCTCCCCTTTTTCGCGCAGGGCGAGGCGCTGGTGCACCCCGAACCTGTGCTGTTCGTCGATGATCACCAGGGCCAGGCGCTGGAACACCACCTGCTCCTGGAAGATGGCGTGGGTGCCCACCACCATCTTGACGCTGCCGTCGGCGATGGCGGCCAGCGCCTCCTCCCGCGCCTTGCCCTTCTGCTTGCCCGCCAGCCAGCCCACCTTGATGCCGAGGGGTTCCAGCCAGTTGGCGAAGTTGATGGCGTGCTGTTCGGCCAGCAGTTCGGTCGGCGCCATCAGCCCCACCTGGCAGCCGTTGCCTATGGCTTGCAGCGCCGCCAAGGCCGCGACCAGCGTCTTGCCTGAGCCCACGTCCCCCTGCACCAGCCGCATCATGGGATGGCTGCGTTGCAGATCCTGGCTGATCTCCGCCACCACCCGGTTCTGGGCCCCGGTCGGCTTGAACGGCAGGGCGCTTAGCAGCTTTTCCACCAGAGCCGGTGCAGGCTTGAGGGTGCGGGCCAGCTGGGTCTGCGCCTGGGCGCGGACCTTGAGGACGGAGAGGTTGTGGGCCAGCAGCTCTTCCAGCACCAGTCGCTGCTGGGCCGGGTGCTGGCCGCTCTCCAGCAGGGCCAGCGCCACCGAGGGGGGCGGACGGTGCAGCAGACGCAGGGCGGCGGCGAGGTCTATCTGCTGGGGGTAGAGGCCGGCGGGCAGCAGCTCCTCCACCCCGTAGAGATCGAGCTGGGCCAGCGCCTGATCCGTGAGGCTGCGCAGGCTGAGCTGGCGCAAGCCTTCGGTGGTCGGGTAGACGGGGGTGAGCGCCTCTTCGGTCTGGCCGGCCTGCTCCTCGCCGAGCAGCTTGTACTCGGGGTGGGCCATCTCCAGCCCGTATTTGCCGGGACGGGCCTCGCCGAAGCAGCGGATCAACCGGCCCTGGGCCAGGCTGTTCTTCTGGGCGGCGGTGAAATTGAAGAAACGCAGGGTCAGGCTGCCGGTGCCGTCGCTGATGCGGCACACCAGCATGCGGCGGCGCCCCATGACCAGCTGGGTGTCCTGGATCTCGCCCTCGACGGCGCCGTGCAGCCCGGGCGGCAGATCACCGATGGGCCACACCTGGGTGCGGTCCTCGTAGCGCAGGGGGAGGTGGAACAGCAGATCCTGTACCGTTGCCAGCCCCAGCCGCTCGAGCTTCTCCAGCATCTTGCTGCCGACGCCCTTGAGGCTGTCGAGAGGAATTTTATCCAATTTCATCAATTAGATGCCCGAAAACACTGTAAATATGTCCAGATGATAGGGGTTGTTGCTGTCTCGATGCAAGCCGCGTTGCAGGGGCAGGGGCCCCCCAAGCTGGGTGAGAGGGCACATAGGACAAAGGCCTGCCGAACACGGCAGGCCTTTGCAGGGGCAGACAGGGGAGGCGGATAAGGCCTAGATGATCCGCTTGAGCAGGATGTGGGCCCTGACCCTGTGGATCCTGGCAAGCAGCTTGCGCACCTGCTCGGGGTAATCCTTGATCTGCTCGATCTGATCGAAGTGGCTGATGCGACGGGTGTGAGCCAGTATGTTCTCGCGCTCCTCCTGGAAGCGCACGCGCAGGTGGTGGTGGCGGTCATGGACCAGCAGGCCGTTCTCCAGATCCAGCGCCCAGGCGCGGGGATTGAGGTTGTTGCCGGTGAGCAGGGCCCACTCCTCGTCCACGAAGATCCCCTTGAGGTGATAGGAGTGCTTGTCGCAGCACCAGAGCATCAGGTTGAGACGGCCGCTGTCGATGTGGTGCTGGTTGCGCTCTGCAAACTTGCGCAGGTTGGTCTCGTAGAGATAGGGCAGGCCGCCTATGGTGGAGAATTTCTCCTCCGGCGGGATGAAGAAGTCGTTGGCTGTCTTGTCGCCCACCACTATGGTCACCTTGCAGCCGCGCTTGAGCAGGGCTTCCACGTCCTTGTTCAACTCCTTGGGGGGGTTGAAGTAAGGGGTGCAGATGAAGATCTCCCGCTCGGTGGCCCGCACCAGGTTGCGGATCATCCGGTTGAGCTGGTTGCCGCGTTTGCCCAGGCCCACCATGGGGGTGATGGCGATCTCCTGGCTGTTGGCCGGTATGCTCTCGAAGCGGTACTGGCTGGTGCGCAGGTTGTGCTTGAAGCGGCGGATCTGCCCCTTGAGCTGCTTGGCGCCCGGGATGCCGGGGCGATCCAGCCGCTGCACGGCCTCGCTCTTGAGGAAGACGTCATCCACGTAGTTGACCATGCTGCGGGTCAGGGCCTGGCTGTGGATCTGGTGATAGCGATCGAAGCGATAGCGCTCCTGCTGATGCAGGTAGATGTCGTTGAGGCTGGCACCCGAGTAGAGCAGGATGTCGTCGAAGATGAAGCCCTTGAGGTGCAGGACGCCGAGCAGCTCGCGGCCCTTGACCGGCACGCCGTAGATCTCGATCTGGTGTTCATGGCGGGCGGCCATGGCCTGATACATCAGGTGGTTGCCCCCCTGCTTGCCCTTACCGATCAGGCCGCGCTGGGCGCGGTGGAAGTCGACGAAGACCTTGATGTCGAGGGCGGGGTTGCGCTGCTTGGCGGCGTAGAGGGCGGAGAGGATTTCCCGTCCCGCCTCGTCATCCTGCAGGTAGAGGGCGATCAGATAGATACGCTGGGTCGCGTTGGCGATGAGCGAGAGGATACGGCTCTTGAAATCTTTGGCGCTGTTGAGTACCTGGAACTGATCTGCGGCAACCGCGATCTGGGGTAAACGTGCCAGCAACTGTCGATAATGTGCCGATGAATGCATAGAGAAGCCTGAAATCACGGGATGAAGCGTTCCACTCGGGGCGATGAATAGGCAATTCTAGCAACCTGTGGCGGTGGGCCCAAGCAAGAATCCGTAAAAATGTCGATGGAACACCATATCGGGGCCGCCGGACGGGGCCCCGATATGGGGGAGTTAGAAGACGATGCTTGCCATGGCAACGATGAGGAAGGCGATGGTACCGAGCAGTGTCTCCATCACTGTCCAGGTCTTGAGGGTGGTCTTCTCGTCCATGTTGAGGAAGCGGCTGACCAGCCAGAAACCGGAGTCGTTGAAGTGGGAGAGCACTGTCGCCCCACCGGCGATGGCGATGACGATGAAGGTCAGATCCAGATCGCTCAACCCGGCCGTGGCCGCGACCGTCGGCGCCATCAGGGCGGCCGTGGTGGTCAGGGCTACGGTGGCCGAGCCCTGGGCCACCCGCAGGGCGGTGGAGACCAGGAAGGCGGCCAGGATCACCGGCATGCCGGTGTCGGAGAGCACGTCCGCCAGGGCAGTGCCGATGCCGCTGGCACGCAGCACGCCGCCGAACATGCCACCGGCACCCGTCACCAGGATGACGGCGCAGACCGGGGCCAGGGCGTCGTTGCAGAACTTCTCGAGCTGCACCTTGCCCTGGGTCTGACGGAACAGCCAGAGGGCATAGAGCACTGTGATGAGCAGGGCCACCGGGGTCTTGCCGACCATGCGCAGCACGTTCACCCAGTCGGCACCCTTGTCGATCACCCCCATGACGCTCAGGGTGTTGAGGCCGGTATCCATGAAGATGAGCATCAGCGGCAGCAGCAGGATGGAGAGCACCTGGCCGAAGCTCGGCGCCTTGTCGGAGAGTCGCTCTGCGGTCTCGGTGAAGCTCGGGGGCAGGGGCAGCTCAAACTTCTTGCCGGACCAGAGCCCGAACAGATAGGCACCCAGATACCAGGTCGGCAGCGCGACCAGCAGACCCACGACGGTGAGCAGCCCAATGTTGGCACCCAGCAGTTCGCTGGCGGCCACCGGGCCCGGGTGGGGTGGCAGGAAGGCGTGCATCACCGCGAAGGCACCGGCGGAGGGCAGGGCATATTTGAGGACTGAGCCGCCGAACTGCTTGGCCACGCTGAAGATGATGGGCAGCATGACGATGAGGCCGGCATCGAAGAAGATCGGGAAGCCGAACAGCAGGGAGGCGATCCCCAGCGCGAAGGGAGCGCGGTGGGAGCCGAAGCGGTTGATCAGGGTGTCGGCAAGCACCTTGGCGCCCCCCGTCATCTCCAGGATCCTGCCTATCATGGCCCCCAGGCCAACCAGCAGCGCGACCGAGGCCAGGGTGCCGCCGAAACCGGTCAGCATGGTGGGGATCACCTGGTCATAGGTGACCCCGGTGGCCAGGGCCGTCAGCATGCTGACCAGGGTCAATGCCACGAAGGCATGTACCTTGAATCGCATGATCAGCACCAGCAGCATGACGATAGCGCCAGCGGCTACCGAGAGCAGGTAGGCGACATCGGGTGTGTTCATCGCTCCGTCCATAAAATGTCCTCAAATGGTTCTAGTAGTTGTTCTGCACATTTCTGTGCTCCACTTCACATTGCGCAACGTTACCGGTAACATGTTACCGGTAACGTGCTAACTTAGAACCCATCAGGTAAACGTTTTTTGAAAAGTGAGAGAGAGGTCAAATAATGGCGGGCAAGAGCATTATCGTGATGGGTGTGTGTGGCAGTGGCAAGTCCAGCATAGGCCTCAAGGTGGCCAGCGCCCTGGGCGCCAAGTTCATCGACGGTGATGATCTGCACCCCCGCGCCAACATTCAGAAGATGGCGGGCGGCAACCCTCTCAACGACGAAGACAGGGCACCCTGGCTGGAGCGGATCCGTGATGCGGCCTACAGCCTGGAGCAGAAGAACGAGCTGGGCGTCATCGTCTGCTCGGCCCTCAAGAAGCAGTACCGCGACCAGATCCGCGAGGGCAACGAATCGGTACACTTCCTGTTTCTGGACGGCAGCCAGTCCCTCATTCTCGACCGGATGCGGGCACGCAAGGGCCACTTCATGAGGGAAGGCATGGTAAAAAGTCAGTTCGAGACCCTGGAGCGGCCGGATGGCGAGGCCGGTGTGTTTCGCGTCGACATAGATGGCACCTTCGAGCAGGTGGTTGACCGCGCCGTCACCGCCCTGGCGCAGGTGCAATGAGCCATTTCGCGATCCCGGCCCCTGTCGATCGCGTCCGTATTTCCGTGTTGGAGACAATCCTATGACCCATCCCGTGATCACCGAAGTGACCAACCGCATCCGCGAGCGCAGTGTCGCCCGCCGCCAGGCCTTCCTGGCCCGCATCCAGCGTCAGACCGAGCAGGGCAAGACCCGTGCCTCCCTCTCCTGTGGCAACCTGGCCCACGCCGTGGCCGCCTCCAGCTGTGATGACAAGGGGCGCATCCTCGACATGACCCGCGCCAACGTGGCCATAGTCACCGCCTACAACGACATGCTGAGCGCCCATCAGCCCTATCAGGGCTATCCGGACATCATCAAGGGCGCGCTGGCCGAGCTCGGCCACAGCGCCCAGGTGGCTGGCGGTGTGCCCGCCATGTGCGACGGCGTGACCCAGGGCCAGCCGGGGATGGACATGTCCCTGTTCTCCCGGGATCTCATCGCCCAGGCCACCGCGGTTTCCCTCTCCCACAACACCTTCGACGCCACCCTGCTGCTCGGCATCTGTGACAAGATAGCCCCGGGCCAGATCATGGGGGCCCTCTCCCATGCGCACCTGCCCACCGCCTTCGTGCCCGCCGGCCCCATGGCGAGCGGCATAGGCAACGACGAGAAGGTGAAGGTGCGCCAGCAGTACGCCGCCGGTGAAGTGGGCCGCGATGCCCTGCTGAAGATGGAGTGCGGTGCCTACCATTCGGCCGGTACCTGCACCTTCTATGGCACTGCCAATACCAACCAGCTGGTGTTCGAGGCCATGGGCCTGATGCTGCCGGGCTCTGCTTTCGTGCATCCCCACAGCGAGTTGCGCCAGGCCCTCACGTGCGAGGCGGCCCGCCGCATCAGCGCCATGATCCCGGGCTCCCCGGCCTACCGCCCCTTGAGTCAGGTGCTGGACGAGCGCGCCCTGGTCAACGGCCTGGTGGCCCTGCTCGCCTCAGGCGGCAGCACCAACCACAGCATCCACATGGTGGCGCTGGCCCGCGCCGCCGGCCTGGAGCTGACCTGGGACGACTTGAGCGATCTCTCCGACGTGGTGCCGCTGCTGGTGCGCATGTACCCGAACGGCCCGGCGGACGTGAATGCCTTCGAGCAGGCGGGCGCCGTGCCCGGCCTGATGCGCCGTCTGGCGGAGGCGGACCTGATCCACCTGGATGCCACCCCTGTGTTTGGCGAGATGCAGGATTACCTCAGCCGCCCCGCGCTGGTGGAGGGCAAGCTGGTGTGGCAGCCGGTGGGGGAGAGCACCGATCCGAGCGTGCTGTCCGTTGCTGGCAGCGTGTTCCAGGCCACAGGCGGCACCAAGCTGCTCAGTGGCAACCTGGGCCGCGCCGTGGTCAAGGTCTCGGCGGTTGCCCCCGAATACAGGGTGATTGAAGCGCCGGCCCGGGTCTTCTCCTCCCAGCATGCTGTGGAGGCGGCCTACAAGGCCGGTGAGCTCAATCAGGACGCCGTCATAGTGGTGCGCCACAATGGCCCGGCCGCCAACGGCATGCCGGAGCTGCACAAGCTGATGCCGGTGCTCGGCAACCTGCAGAAGGCGGGTCACAAGGTGGCCCTGGTCACCGATGGTCGCCTCTCCGGCGCCTCCGGCAAGATCCCGGCCGCCATCCACGTCACCCCGGAAGCGCTGCACGGCGGGGCCATAGGCCTGCTTGCCGATGGCGATCTGCTGCGGGTGGACGCCGACAGCGGCCGCCTCGACTGCCTGACCGATTTGAGCGGCCGCACCCAGGCCGACATCGACCTCACCCTGGAACAAGAGGGGTGGGGCCGTGAACTGTTCAGCGTGATGCGTCGCGCGGTATCGAGCGCCGAGTGCGGCGCCACCATCTTTGACTGAGGAAGAGTTATGCAGAACTGGAAAGTGACCCCTGCCGAGGTGTTTGCCGCCTCTCCGCTGGTACCCGTGATGGTCATCAACGACCTGGAGCAGGCCCTGCCGATGGCCAAGGCGCTGCTGGATGGCGGCATCTCTGTGTTCGAGATCACCCTGCGCACCCCGGTGGCCCTCGACGCCATCGCCCTGATCGCCAAGGCGATGCCGGATGCCATGGTTGGTGCCGGTACAGTGCTCAACTGCGCGCAGTTTGACGCCGCCGTGGCCGCCGGTGCCCGCTTCGTCATCTCCCCGGGGATGACTCCGGCCCTGCTGGCCCACGCGGCCAGGAGCACGGCGCCGCTGATCCCGGGGGTGGCGACACCGTCCGAGGTGATGCAGGCGCTGGAAGCGGGTTATGACCACCTGAAATTCTTCCCGGCCGAGGCCAACGGCGGCACCAAGGCACTTTCTGCCATTGCCGCGCCCCTGCCCCAGGTGAAATTCTGCCCCACCGGCGGCATAGGCCCCAAAAACGTGGCCGACTACCTGGCGCTCAAGTGCGTGGCCACGGTCGGCGGCTCCTGGATGCTGCCCGCCGATGCGGTCAAGAGCGGCAACTGGGAGGAGGTGACCCGCCTCTCCCGCGAAGCGGTTGAAATGGTTAAACGCTAAGCGCTCATCGTTTAGAAAAATTGAACAGGCCACCCAAGGGTGGCCTGTCGTTTTTTCGGCTCAAGGAGACCGGAAAGCCATTTGCATGGAGCCGCCGGCTGTCTTAAGGTCGGGGTCGTTTCCTCACGCTGCCGCCCCTTATGAGCTTTCTTCACCACTCCTACCCGCTGGGGCACCTCACCGCCCTGCACTGCCACTCCCAGGCCCAATACTGCTACCTGCACCAGGGGGGCGGCGTCATCACAGGTCACGATGGGGGCGGCTTGCTGGTGGCCGGCCAGCTCTGCCTGATCCCCGCCGGCTGGGCCCACGAGTTTCGCGTGCTGCGCCACTCCCGGCTCTCGCTGCTCTACAGCCCGCAACCGGCATGCACCACTTTCAGCCAGTTGCAGGTGAACCCCATGCTGGCGGGCCTCTTTGCCCGCCTGCCTGAGCTGGGGGAGGGAGAGACGCAGGATGCCTATCTGGGGGTGCTGCGCCACGAGCTGGGACTCGCCGCTCCGCTGGCGGGGCAGCTCCCCCTGGCCGTGGATCTGGATCCGCGCCTGCTACGGGTGCTGGAGAGGGTATGCCAGGCCCCCTCCGTCAAGGTGACGCTGGAGGCGCTGGCCCGTGACTGCGGCGCCTCGGTGCGCACCCTCAATCGCCTCTTTGCCCGTCAGCTGGGGTGCAGTTTTCGTCAGTGGCGGGAGCGGGTGCTGATGGGGCGGGCCCGTCAGTTGCAACACCAGGGAATGGCGCCTTCCCAGATTGCCGGGATCCTCGGCTATGAGGATCCCGAGGCCTTCTCGGCGGCCCTGGCGCGGGTGCAGGGCCGTGGCTCAGCGCCGTGAGCCTATGTCTGCGTCCTCCTTGCCCCCCGCCAGCAGGCAGGTGACCTCCTCGGTGTGACAGAGCCGGCCATCGCGAAAGGTGAAGAGGCCGCTCACCTTGCAGGCCAGGGTGCCGCCATCCCGACGGGTGGCTCGAACCAGATGGGTGGAATGAACCCGCTGCCCCAGCTCCAGGGTGGCGACAAACTCGATGGCGGCCTCGGCCAGATGGCCTCTCAAGGCGGCGATATGCTGGCGAAAGGCGGCGTAGTCGAGGGTCTCGCCGTTCACCTGCTGGCAATAGTCGGGGCTGAACCAGGTGTCGAGCTCGGCCAGGGTGAAGCCGGAATCGCAGATGACGCGCTGCAGGCAGGTCTTCAATCTTTCGGTGTGATTCATCTTCTGCTCCTGAATGTGGGACAAGCTGCGCCAGCATAAGTCAGTGAGCAGGGAGGGATCCCGGGAGGACGCGCCATCATGGCGGTCACAGGCGCCAAAGTGGCGCCGGGTGGGAGTGAAGGGGCGGGATCAGCCCAGGCTCTCCCCCTCATAGAGGGAGAAGCCCATGTCCTTGCGGTGCTCGGTCTGGGGTTGCCCATTGAGCCTGGCCAGCAACATGGCGGCCGCCTCGCGACCTATGGCCTCGCGGGGGGTGCTGATGCTGGCGAGCTTGGGGGTCATGGCGTGGCCTATGTCGAGGGCGTTGCAGCCGGCGATGGCGATCTGCTGGGGCACGGGTATCCACTTGGCCTGGCACTGCAGCAGGGCACCGACCGCCACGTCGTCGTTGGTGCAGAACAGGCCGTCGAGGTCGGGGTAGCGGGCCATGGCCTGCTCCAGCAGCTCGCCGCCCAGGGTGAAGCTGGAGGACTGCTCGGTCAGCAGGTGCTGGCCATCCAGGCCGAAGTCCGCCATCGCCTGGTAGTAGCCCTCCATCCGCAGCTGGGTACGCACATCGAGGCGCGCCCCCAGGTAGACCACCTTGCGCCGTCCCCGGCGCAGCATCTCTGTTACCATGGCCCGGGCGGCGGCGCGGTGATCCATGCCGACCACCATGTCGATGGGGGAGAGCGGCAGATCCATGGTCTCCACCACGGGAATGCCGGCGGTGGCGATCATCTTGCGGGTGCGCTCTGTGTGCTGGGTGTCCGAGAGGATGAGGCCATCCACGTTGTAGGAGAGCAGGGAGGCAACCTGCTCCTCCTCCCGCTCCTGGCTGTAGCCATAGTGGGCGAGCAGGGTCTGGTAGCCGGCGGGTCGGGTCACCGCCTCTATGCCGTGGATCACCGCCGAGAAGACCTGGTTGGAGAGGGAGGGGATCAGTATGCCGATCGCCTTGCTGGTGGCGTTGGAGAGCATGTCCGGCGCCCGGTTCGGGATGTAGCCGAGCTCCTCCACCGCAGCGGCGATCCGCTCACGGGTGCCTTCGGCCACGGCGGACGGGTCACGCAGGTAGCGGCTGACTGTCATCTTGGTGACCCCGGTCAGGTCGGCGATGTCCTGCAGTGTGGGGCGGCGCTTGCGGGTGTCGTTCATCTCGGGATCCGGCAAAAAATGTTACAGGTAACATTACCGTTTTTGCGCAACAAAGTCAGCATATGACGCCATCACAGGAGAGGCTGGGGATGATCAAGGGCAAGTGTTTCGAGGGGAAGAGGTTCGAGCAGCAGGAGGTGGAGGGGGAGCAGTTCTCGGAGTGCCGCTTTATCGACTGCAACTTCTCCTGGCTGGATCTGAGCGATAGCCGCTTCGTCGACTGCAGCTTCTACGATCGGGAGAGTGAGCGGGGCTGCCTGTTGCAAGGCTGCGACCTGCGGGAGACGAGCTTTTTGCGCTGCGATCTCACCCTGGCGGATTGCAGCCGCAGCCAGTGTCTGGGGCTGGAGATGCGCGACTGTCAGGCGGTCGGCATCAACTTCGGCCACGCCAGCTTCGCCAACCAGATCACCGCCAAGAGCTACTTCTGCGAGGCCCATCTTACGGGAAACAACTTCAGCTACGCCAACTTCGACGGCTGCCTGCTGGAGAAGTGCGAACTCGGCGGCAACCGCTGGCAGGGGGCCAGCCTGCTGGGGGCCTCGCTGGCGGGATCCGATCTCAGCGGCTCCGAGTTTGGGCAGATCGACTGGACCAGCTTCAACCTGCAGGGCTGCGATCTGCGCCAGTGCGATCTGCCCGGGCTGGATCTGCGCCGGGTCAACCTGGACGGCGTGCAGATAAACGAGGAGCAGCAGCAGACCCTGCTGGAGCAGATAGGCCTGGTCGTCTTCCCCTGAGACGGGAAAACGATGTAAGTTTTCACCAACCAGGACGGGCGGTGCGGCTCTTCCCCTGCAAAGCAAAAAGCCTGCGTGATGCAGGCTTTTTGTTTGAAGAGTGATAGGCGTTTGGCCCCGCCAAGGGTGGGCTTAGCGTCTGGCCAGCCACTTGGTCGGGTTGATGGCTTCGCCCTGGTAGCGGATCTCGAAGTAGAGGCCGGGTCTGTCCTGGCCGCCGCTGTCGCCGACCAGGGCCACGGGTTCCCCCTGCTCCACGCTCTGACCCACCTGACGCAGCAGCGACTGATTGTGACCATAGAGGCTCATGTAGCCGCGGCCGTGGTCAATTACCAGCAGCATGCCGAAGCCGTCCAGCCAGTCCGCATAGACCACCTGGCCTGGCGCCACCGCCTTGACCTGGGTCCCCTCGCTTGCGCCTATCAGGGTGCCCTTCCACTTGAGCTCGGCGGTGCGCGGCGAACCGTAGGAGATGAGGATGGGCCCCTGTACCGGCCAGCGCAGGCTGCCGTTGGTGCTGAGGCCGTTGTAGCCGCCACTGGCCTTGGTGCTGCTGCTGCGCGCGGCGGCTTGCTGCTTCGCCACCCGGTTCTGCTGTTCGGTGACCCTCTGCTGCTCGGCGGCGAGCCGTTGCTGTTCGCCCGCCTTCTGCTGCTGGGCCGCGATCCGCTGTTGCTCCGCAATCCGCTTCTGCTCGGCGGCCAGGCGCTGCGCCTCCAGGCGGCGCTGGCGTTCCTGCTCGGCCTTGATCTTGGCGAGGCGCTCCCGCTCGGCCCGCTCACGGCGTTCCTTCTCTTCCTGCTGGCGGCGAAGCTCTTCCAGCCGGGCCTTCAAGGCCTTCTCCGCCTTGACCAGCTTGGTGAGCTTCTGTTCGTCGTTTTGCACCGATTGCTGCAACTGGTTGCGCACCTTGGCACGGCTCTGCTGGCTGGCCAGCAGGCTCTGGTGATGCTGCTGCTGTTCGCTCAGCAGGGTCTGCAGCCTGGTCTCGGTCTCTTTGGTGGCCAGCTGGTTTTTCGCCAGCTTGTTGCGGGTGGTGCGCAGGGCGTCTATGGCTTCGATGCGAGCCTTGTTGAGATAGTCGTAGTAATCGAGAGAGCGGCTCAGCTTGGCCGGATCCTGCTGATTGAGCAGCAGTTTGAGGTAGTCGTGGTTGCCCGCCTGGAAGGCGCTTTCCGCCTGCTTGGCCAGCAACTGTTTCTGGTGTTTGGCTTGTTGTTCCAGCGCCAGCTTGTCCTGCTGCAGGTCGGCCAGCTTCTGCTGGTTCTGCTTCAGTTGCAGTCTGGTCTGATCCAGCTTGGCGGCGGCGGCCGAGATGGCCTGCTCGTCAGCCTTGAGCTGGGTGTTGAGCTTGGCAAGCTCCTGCTTGCTGAGCTTGAGGGTCTTCTGCTGTTCCTTGATCTCGGACTGCATGGCCCCCAGCTGCTGGTTCGCAGCCTGGGCCGTGCCGGCGCCGCCGACCAGGCAAAAAAACAGCGCGCCGGCCAACAGGCCGACGCGACTGGTTTTCTGTGAAATAACTTCGCATCCCCGCATGGGGCAGGATTATTTCAGAATCATCAGGGGCTTGCCAGTCATTTCCGGCGGCACAGGCAGACCCATAAGGGTCAGCATGGTCGGGGCCAGATCGGACAGTTTGCCGCCTTCCAGTACCTCGGCCTTGCGACCGAAATAGATGAGGGGAACCGGCAGATTGGTGTGGGCGGTGTGGGCCTGACCAGTCTCTTCGTCCAGCATCTTCTCGGCGTTGCCGTGGTCGGCGGTGATCAGGCACTCGCCACCCACTTCCGCCAGGGCCTCGGTGACGCGACCTATGCAGTGGTCAACGGCTTCGCAGGCCTTGACGGCCGCATCGAACACGCCGGTGTGGCCAACCATGTCGCCGTTCGGGTAGTTGCAGATGATGACGTCGTACTTGCCGCTCTTGATGGCGCCGACCAGCTTGTCGGTCAGCTCTTCGGAGCTCATCTCCGGCTGCAGGTCATAGGTGGCCACTTTCGGGCTGGCGACGATCTCGCGGTCTTCACCGGCGAAGCAATCTTCTTCGCCACCGTTGAAGAAGAAGGTGACGTGAGCGTACTTCTCGGTCTCGGAGATGCGCAGCTGGGTCTTGCCCTGCTTGGCCAGCCACTCGCCCAGGGTATTGACCAGGGCAGTGGGCGGGTAGGCGCAGGCGGTTTTGATGTCGGCCGCGTACTCGGTCAGCATCACGAAGTTCAGCGCCGGGGTGGCGGCACGGGCGAAGCCGGTGAAGTCGCTGTCGACGAAGGCGCGGGTGATCTCGCGGGCACGGTCGGCACGGAAGTTCATGAAGATCAGCGCATCGCCGTCGATCATAGGGGCGGCGTCGCCGATGCGGGTGGCCTTGACGAACTCGTCGTTCTCTTCACGGGCATAGGCGGCAGCCAGGGCGTCGGTGGCGTTGTCGGCGGTGAACTCGCCCTTGCCCTGGGTCATCAGGTCATAGGCTTGCTGCACGCGATCCCAGCGGTTGTCACGGTCCATGGCGAAGTAACGGCCGATCATGGAGGCGAAACGACCCTTGCCCAGGCGGGCGAACAGGGCGTCGAACTGCTCGATGGAGGACTGGGCGGAGCGCGGCGGTACGTCGCGGCCATCCAGGAAGGCGTGGAGGTAGATCTTCTCGGCGCCACGCTTGGCGGCCATCTCGATCATGCCCATGATGTGCTCTTCGTGGCTGTGTACGCCACCCGGGGACATCAGACCCATGATGTGCACGGCCTTGCCCTTGGTCACGGCAGCGTCAACAGCCTTGCCCAGCTCGACGTTCTGGAAGAAGTCGCCGTCCTGGATGTCTTTGGAGATGCGGGTCAGCTCCTGATAGACGATGCGACCGGCGCCGATGTTGACGTGGCCCACTTCGGAGTTGCCCATCTGGCCGTCCGGCAGACCCACATCCAGGCCGGAGCCGGAGATCAGGGTGCTGGTATAGTCACGGGCCAGGCGGTCCAGGTTCGGAGTCTTGGCGGCGGCAACGGCGTTGTGCTCTTGCTTGGTGCTGTAGCCCCAACCGTCCATGATGACCAGAACCAAAGGTTTCTTAGCTGTTGACATAAGACTATGTCCTCTCGGATAGGAATGAATTGCGGGAAGTGAAACTAGCGTAATATTACTACATCTGCCGAAATAGTCACCTGATAGCCAAGTCCCTCTTCCACCTCTGTTTTTACCTGTTATCCGGCTGTATTTGGCATGTTGCCGGCTTGTCTTTGTGCACGGTTCTCCCCCTGACGCCTCTCCCCCGCAGCGGGTGGCAGCCCCGTCCCCAAACCGGTTTGGGGGCGGGCAATCCCTGATGGGAGCTTGCTCTCGCTTTGCCGCCAAGATGGCTGATCTTATCAAGGGCCCCATGTATACTCGGGCCCTTGTCTTGGTCCCTGGATAGTAGAAGATGCAAGAGTATTTGGATTTTGCGGCCCGCAACCCGCTGCTGGCAGCAGCTTGGTTCGGCCTGGCAGGCACCCTGGTGTACACCACTGTGCGTGCTCGTTTTTCTCCGGTGAAGGCGGTGAACAATCACGGCGCCACCCTGCTGATCAACCGTGAAAATGCCACTGTGGTGGACATTCGCAGTCAGGATGAGTTTGCCAAGGGTCATCTGGCCGGCGCCCATCACCTGCCCCTCACCCAGATCCAGGCGAACAATCTGGGACCGGTTGAAAAGCACAAAGATGCCCCCATCATAGTGGTGTGCGAGTCGGGGATGACCGCTGGTGGCGCGGGTCGCCAACTGAGCAAAGCCGGTTTCAAACAGGTATATGTGCTCAGCGGTGGCATGGCCCAATGGCGTGCAGATAATCTGCCGGTGACCAAAAAACGCTGATTTAAGGGCCTGCGCCCACTCATTGTCTTAAAAAGGAATCAAACGAAATGGCTGACGAAATCAACAACCAGGAAGTGCAACCGGAATTCCACATCCAGCGTGTCTACACCAAGGATGTCTCCTTCGAAGCCCCCAATACTCCGCACATCTTCCAGAAAGAGTGGCAGCCGGACGTCAAGCTGGACATGGACACCAAGACCAATGTCCTGGCTGACGGCGTGTACGAGGTCGTGCTGACCCTGACCGTGACCTGCAAGCTGGAAACCGAGACCGCCTTCCTGTGTGAAGTGCAGCAGGCCGGTATCTTCACCATCGGCAACCTGCCGGAGCCGCAGCTGGCACACTGCCTGGCCGCCTTCTGCCCGAACATCCTGTTCCCCTATGCCCGCGAAGCCGTGGCCAACCTGGTGAGCAAGGGTTCCTTCCCGCAGCTGAACCTGGCACCGGTCAACTTCGACGCCCTGTTTGCCCAGCACATGGCACAGGTTCAGGCCCAGCAGGCGACTGCGGAAGCCTGATAATGGCCGACCAGATCGCAATCTCGGTCTTGGGGGCGGGGTCTTATGGCTCCGCCCTTGCCATTTCTCTGGCGCGCAACGGCCATCCGACCCTGCTGTGGGGTCACGATCCCGCCCATGTCGCCGAGCTGGAACAAGATCGCTGCAACAAGGCGTTTCTGCCTGATGTCCCTTTCCCCGCCGATCTGCAGCTGACTGCGGATCTGCAAGCTGCGGTGCAGGCTGCTCCCGTGTTGCTGCTGGTGGTGCCGAGCCATGTGTTCGGTCAGGTGCTGGCCCGGGTCAAACCCTTCCTGCGCCCGGATACCCGTATCGCCTGGGCCACCAAGGGGCTGGAGCCGGACAGCGGCCGCCTGCTGCAGGACGTGGCCCGTGACGTGCTGGGGGAGACTATCCCGCTGGCGGTGATCTCCGGTCCGACTTTCGCCAGAGAGCTGGCCGCCGGCCTGCCGACCGCCATCTCTGTGGCATCGACTCACGACGACTTCGCCGACGATCTCTCGCAACTGCTGCACTGCGGCCGCTCGTTCCGGGTCTATACCAATCCGGACTTCATCGGTCTGCAACTGGGCGGGGCGGTCAAGAACGTCATCGCCATCGGTGCCGGTCTCTCCGATGGGCTGGGTTTTGGCGCCAACGCCAGAACCGCGCTCATCACCCGGGGCCTGGTAGAGATGCAGCGCCTCGGTGCCGCATTGGGTGCTGATGCCAAGACCTTCATGGGAATGGCAGGGCTCGGGGATCTGGTGCTGACCTGTACCGACAACCAGTCCCGCAACCGTCGCTTCGGTCTGGCTCTCGGGGCCGGCAAGTCGGTGGAAACCGCCATGACCGAGATAGGTCAGGTGGTGGAAGGCTATCGCAACACCAAGGAGGTGCATCTGCTGGCGGCCCGTTGTGGCGTCGAGATGCCCATCTGCGAGCAGATCTTCAAGGTGCTGTACGAAGGCAAGAACCCGAAAGAGGCGGCCATCGCCCTGCTGTCGCGAGACAAGAAGGACGAGTAATCTGCCCGCCGCAGAATGCAAAAGGCCCCGCCAGCTGGCGGGGCCTTTTCTTTGCCGCATGTCTTTGCCACAAGGGCAGCAAATCAATAGTAGGAGTGATCGCCACGCTGGTGCTCGGTGGCATCTTTCACGCCGTTGAGCTCGCCCGGGAATTTCTCCAGCAGCTGCTTCTCGATCCCCTCTTTCAGGGTGTAATCCACCTGAGAACAGCCGTTGCAACCACCACCGAACTGCAAAATCGCCAGCTTGTCGTCGGTGATGTCAATCAAGGTCACCTTGCCACCGTGACCGGCCAGCATGGGGTTCACTTCAGACATCAGCACGTATTCGATGCGATCGGCCAGGGGCGCATCGTCGGCCACCTTGCGCATCTTGGCGTTGGGGGCCTTGAGGGTGAGCTGAGAGCCCATCTGATCGGTGACGAAGTCGATGGTGGCATCGACCAGGTAAGGGGCGCTCAGGGGATCGACCAGGCAGTCGAAGCCGCTGAAGGGCAGGTGTTGATCTTCCGGATCGACCGCGTCGGGTGGGCAATAGGATACGCCGCACTCGGCATTCTGGGTTCCCGGATTGACCACAAACACCCGGATGTTGGTGCCATCAGGCTGCTTCTCCAGCAACTTGCGGAAGTGGGCCTGGGCGGTGTCGGAAATGCTGATCATCACTATCCTCATAAACCTGAGTGTACGACTAGGGTATTCATGATAACTCGCTTGGCGGGGCTTGGGTAGCGTGTAGATGGCTACCTGATGTGACCCTGAGCGTAACAAGCGCATGACAAGACGCCAGGCCGCTTTTTCTTCCTCTCCATGCCGTCCCGGCTATTTGATGTGCCTCTGCGTTCGGCAAAGTGCCCACACTTCCACCTTCTCAACGCCACTTTTGCGGAGTAAACGGCTGAGCTGGCCGGCGGTGGCGCCTGTGGTCACCACGTCATCGAGCAGGGCCACGTGACGATAGCTGTGGGGTGCTATCTGGAAGGCGCCGCGCAGGTTGCGCCGCCGCTGGCCGGCACTGAGCCGGGTTTGCTGCGGAGTGGCCCTGATCCTGCGCAGCAGCCGGGTGTCGCAGGGGATGCCGGTGAGCGCGCCAAGGGCCAGTCCAATCTCTTCCGCCTGATTGAAGCCGCGCCACCACTGGCGCCACCAGTGCAGGGGGACCGGAATGATGGCCTCGGGGAGATCGTCTCCCTCCAGATGGTCGGCCAGCAGGCGGGCGAGCAGCGGCGCCAGCAGGATCTGGCCCGAGTATTTCAGCCGGGGAATGAGCAGGGAGTAGGGGAGCTGATAGTCGCCTATCACCTGCAGCCGCTCCCAGGGCGGCGGCCTGCGCTGGCAGCGTCCACACAGCAGCTCGTTTCCTGCATGGTGCTCTGGCAAGGGGGTCGCGCACAGCCTGCATTTGCGGCAAGGCTGGTGCAGGGAGTGCTGACACCAGCTGCACAACAGAGGCTGGTCATCACAGGGCTGGCGACAGAGCAGGCAGAGGCCGAGCCAGTCGGACCGGCTGCCGAGGATCGGACTTGCTTTGGCGAGCAGCCGCTTTAACATGCAGGCATCCAAGCAGATGAACAGGGATCTTGAGTCTAGATGAGCGTATCGGTTGAGCGGTTTGGCCAGGGTCAGGACCTGGTGTTGTTGCATGGCTGGGGCATGAATGGTGCTGTCTGGCACGGTATTGCCCAGCAGTTGGCGGCCCACTATCGGCTGCACCTGGTGGACTTGCCCGGGTTTGGCAACAGCCCCCTTGGCGAGGGGAGTGACTACTCCTTGCCCTGGCTGGCGGAGCAGGTTGCCACAGTCCTGCCGGAAAAATGCCATCTGCTCGGCTGGTCCCTCGGTGGTCTGGTGGCGAGCCAGCTGGCCCTGACCCGGCCCGAGCGCCTTCACTCCCTCATCACGGTCGCCAGCTCCCCCTGCTTCATGGCCCGCGAAGACTGGCCCGGGATTGCCCCCAAGGTGTTGGCGGGGTTCAACCAGATGCTGGCGGGGGACTTCATGCAGACCATAGAGCGTTTCCTCGCGATCCAGGCCATGGGCAGCGAGCATGCCAGAAACGACATTCGCCAGTTGCGCCACTGGCTGATGGAGCGTCCGGCCCCCCAGATTGCCGCGCTGGAGGCGGGTCTCGGCCTGCTGGCCGACGTGGATTTGCGGGATGAGCTGGTCGGCCTGGATCTGCCCTGGCTGCGCATCTATGGCAGGCTGGATTCCCTGGTGCCCAAGGCGGCCATACCGCTGCTGGACGAGCGCTATCCTGCGAGCCGCAGCCTGGTACTGGAGAAGGCCTCCCACGCCCCCTTCATCTCCCATCCGGAGCCTTTCATCACCCTGTTGCGACAGTTCATTGGCTGATCCTTGAGCGACATGCTTCAATAACGCCTCTAGGTGGTGGATAATCAGCCAACCATGAAAGGAGTGAGCCGATGCGTATCGATTCTGCCATGACTACGGGCGTACAGGGATTCCAGCGGGCCGAGCAACTGGCCGGTCAGGCATCCGGGCAGCTCGCCCGCCTCAACACCCCGGCGGGCGACCAGGTACAGGTGACGGACGAGCTGGTCAATCTCAAGGTGGCCGAGCTGCATGCCGGCGCCTCCGCCAAGGTGATCCAGACCGCCAGCGACATGCTGGGCACCCTGATAGACATCAAGGTGTGAGATGAACATCAACGTCAGTCTGCCGCCCCTGATCCCCAATCAGCTGCAACCGCAGACTGAATCGGCGCAGACTGACAACCGCCGTGCTGAGCTGGTGCCTCCCGCACGTCAGGGTGAGGCCTCCGCCGCCGAGTCCGGCGTTGCCTCCCAGAAAGACAAGTCCAGAGCCGCCCAGGCCAATCCCAATCCGCCCGCCGCTTCGACCCGGGATAATGCGCAGGCCAGCCCGACGCCCCCGTCCCATCGCTTCGTCGAGGCCACGGGGGAGGAGAGCCAGCGCCGGCAGCAGCAGGATCCCGAACAGCAGGAGCAACAGAGGCAGCAGCGTCAGCTGGCCGCGTTTGTTGAGCGGGATCTCGAGGTACGCAAGCATGAGCAGGCGCACCAGATGGCAGGCGGCGAGCATGCGGGCAGCCCCAGCTACCAGTTTTCCCATGGGCCGGATGGCAAGCGTTATGCCACCGGGGGTGAGGTGGCCATCGACATCGGCGCCATCCCGGGCGACCCGGCTGCCACTCTCGCCAAGATGCAGCAGGTGCGTGCCGCCGCCCTGGCACCGGCAGAGCCCTCGTCACAGGATCTGAGCGTGGCCCGCGCCGCCACCGCCAAAGAGGCCCTGGCCCGCAAGGAGCTGATGGACGTCAGAGGTGCTTCAATCGGGCCGCTCGGTGCCTACATGGAGAGGCGTAATCAGGTGATAGCCCACCACTATCAGCAGGCCGTCAGGCCCGCTCCTCGTCAGACCTTCAGCCAGGACATCTGAGCGAGCCAGGGCTGACGCAGGCGTTTCGAACAGATGTAAAAAAGCCCCTCGCGGGGCTTTTGTCATTTCGGGGCAATCACTTCTTCATCTTGGAGAGGGCGGCGGCGAAGGCGTTGCCCATGGCGCCACCGGCTGGGGCGCTCGGTTTCGGCTCCTGCCTGGGTCTGGTGTTGCCTGCACCCGATGGGCGGGATTCCGCCGGCTTGCGGGCGGGTTGTCCCGCTTTCTCGTCGAGGCGCATGGTCAGGCTGATGCGCTTGCGCGGTACATCCACCTCCAGCACCTTGACCCGCACTATGTCACCCGCCTTGACCACCTCGCGGGGATCCTTGACGAAACGGTCGGTCAGGGAGGAGATGTGCACCAGCCCGTCCTGATGGACGCCGATGTCGACGAAGGCGCCGAAATTGGTGACGTTGGTGACCACACCTTCCAGCACCATCTCGGGCACCAGGTCGCTTATCTTCTCCACCCCGTCCCTGAAGGTGGCGGTCTTGAACTCGGGGCGCGGATCCCGGCCCGGCTTGTCCAGCTCGCCTATGATGTCGGTGACTGTGGGCACGCCGAATTGCTCGTCCGTGTAGTCGGCCGGTTTCAGGCTGCGCAGCAGGCTGCTGTTGCCGAGCAGGCTGTCCACTGTCTGTTCAAGTTGGGCGAGGATCCGCTCCACCACCGGATAGGACTCCGGGTGCACCGCCGAGCCATCCAGCGGATTGTTGCCGCCGCGAATGCGCAGGAAGCCGGCGCACTGCTCGAACGCCTTGGGGCCGAGGCGGCTCACCTTCAACAACTGCTGACGGCTCTTGAAGGCGCCGTGCTCATCCCGGTAGGCGACTATGTTCTGGGCCAGGGTCTGGGAGAGGCCGGAAACCCGGTTGAGCAGGGCGACCGAGGCGGTATTCACATCCACACCGACCGCGTTCACGCAATCCTCGACCACAGCATCCAGTCGGCGGGCCAGCTGGCTCTGGCCGACGTCGTGCTGGTACTGGCCCACGCCTATGCTCTTGGGATCGATCTTGACCAGCTCGGCCAGGGGGTCCTGCAGGCGGCGGGCGATGGAGACGGCGCCACGGATGGAGACATCGAGATCCGGGAACTCCTGGGAGGCGAGCTCGGAGGCGGAGTAGACCGAGGCGCCCGCCTCGCTCACTACTATCTTCTGGGCCCGGGCCAAGGGGTAGCGCTCGAACAGCTCGCTCACCAGGCGGTCGGTCTCCCGGGAGGCGGTGCCGTTGCCTATGCTGATGAGCTCGACCTTGTGCTTCTGGCACAGCTCGCTCAGTGTCTTGAGGCTCTGATCGATTTGGCGCTTGGGTTCGAACGGATAGATGGTGGCGTGATCGACCAGCTTGCCGGTGGCATCCACCACGGCCACCTTGACCCCGGTGCGGATGCCGGGATCCAGCCCCATGGTGCAACGCATGCCGGCCGGCGCTGCCATCAGCAGATCCTTGAGGTTCATGGCGAACACCTTGATCGCCTCGTCCTCTGCCGATTCGCGGATGCGGCCGATAAGCTCGGTTTCCATCTGCAGGGAGAGCTTGACCTTCCAGGTCCAGCTCACCACCCCCTGCAGCCACTTGTCGGCCGGACGGCTCTGCAGATTGAGCTTGAGGTGATGGGCGATGATCCCTTCGCAAGGGCTGGCGCTCTCATCGTCACCTGTGACCAGCGCCAGGTTGAGGATTCCCTCGTTGCGGCCGCGCAGCATGGCCAGCACCCTGTGGGAGGGGGCCTTGTGCAGCGGTTCGTCATGTTCGAAGTAGTCCTTGAACTTGGCCCCTTCCTGCTCCTTGCCCGCCACCACGCGGGCCCGCAGGGTGGCGTTCTGCCACAGGTAGTCCCGCAGCTTCTCCAGCAGATCGGCCTGCTCGGCGAAGCGCTCCATCAGGATGTAACGGGCACCGTCGAGGGCGGCCTTGCTGTCGGTGATCCCCTGCTCGGCATTGAGGAAGGCGGCGGCTGCTTGCTCGGGATCCTTCATCGGATCGGTGAGCAACAGATTGGCCAGCGGCTCCAGCCCAGCTTCGATGGCCATCTGCCCCTTGGTGCGACGCTTGGGCTTGTAGGGGAGGTAGAGATCTTCGAGCCGGGTCTTGCTGTCGGCACCGTTCAGCTCGCGCGCCAGCTCGGGGGTCAGCTTGCCCTGTTCCTCGATGGAGCGAAGGATCACCTGGCGGCGATCTTCCAGTTCACGCAGATAGCCGAGGCGGCTCTCCAGGGTACGCAGCTGACTGTCGTCCAGACCGCCGGTCACCTCCTTGCGATAACGGGCGATAAAGGGAACGGTCGAGCCTTCATCCAGCAGGCGCACGGCGGCCTGCACCTGTTCCGGGCGGGCATTCAGCTCACCGGCAATCTGTTTCTCAATTACATGGCTGTGCATCTGGGGTCTCTGTGGTCGGGTCTGTCCTACGGGCCGGCAGTGGTTGGGAGTTGTCGCGGCGGGCTGCTGGCTCGTCAGCTGACTCCCGGTGCGCTTCTGCGGCCGGTTGGCGCCACAAGGCGCCGGGTGTGAGCACTATATGAGGTCGACGCTGGGGATGCCACCCCGGGCAAGGGTGCCAGCCTGACCCCGCGGGGGCAGGTGGGCCCGTTTTCTCCCGGCAGGGTCACTTGGGGTAGCTGATGTCGTTGACATACCAGCAGGCGTCACCCACTGGCGTGCGCACTATGGCCTCGTCGCCGACCTCTTTCTTGAGCAGGGCACGGGCCATGGGGGAGTCGATGGAGATGTAATCCTTGCGACCGAAGATCTCGTCATAGCCGACGATGCGAAAGCGCTTGGTCTCTCCCTCTTCACTCTCCACCTCGACCCAGGCGCCGAAGAACACCTTGCCCTCCTGAGAGGGGGAGTAATCGACTATGGTCAGCTCCTCCAGGCACTTGCGCAGGTAGCGGACCCGGCGGTCTATCTCCCGCAGCCGCTTCTTGTTGTACTGGTAGTCGGCGTTCTCGCTGCGATCCCCGAGGCTAGCCGCCCAGGCTACCTTCTTGGTGACCTCGGGTCTCTCCTCGCGCCACAGGGTGTCGTGTTCCTGCCGGAGCTGGTTGTAGCCTTCACGGGTGATGAGTTTGGTTTTCATGGGCTTATCAGTCCCTGCTGCCTGCATGGCGGGTTGCGTCGTCTTGCTCGGGATCTTAGCCATTGGCGTCCGAGTGTCGAGCAGAAATACATGGAAAGAGGATCACTCGGAGCCTATCTGTCCCTCGGAACCCCGGGCCAAGGGTAATAACCGGTAACATATTTATGCTTTGTGGTTGCCAGAGCGAGCCCTAGTATTGGGAGGAGACAGAGAGGAGAGGCGGCAATGAGTCAGCAATACAAGGTCCTGGTGGTCGACGACGACCTGAAACTACGCTCCCTGCTGGAGCGTTACCTCACCGAACAGGGATTTGTGGTGCGGGGCGTTGCCAATGGAGAGCAGGCCGATCGCCTGCTGACCCGCGAGAACTTCAGCCTGATGGTGCTCGACCTGATGCTGCCGGGGGAGGACGGGCTCTCCATCTGCCGCCGCCTGCGGGAGGCAGGCAACCAGATCCCGGTACTGATGCTCACCGCCAAGGGGGACGAAGTGGATCGCATCGTCGGTCTGGAGATGGGGGCGGATGACTATCTGCCCAAGCCGTTCAACCCCCGTGAGTTGCTGGCCCGGATCCGCGCCGTGTTGCGCCGCCATACCGTCGAGCTGCCCGGCGCACCCTCCACCGCCGAGAAGATGGTGAGCTTTGGCGCCTATCAACTCAACCTGGCGACCCGCGAGCTGAGCCGTGACGGGGAGCCGGTGGCCCTGACCAGCGGCGAGTTTGCCGTCCTCAAGGTATTGGTGAGCCACCCTCGCGAGCCGCTCTCCCGGGACAAGCTGATGAACCTGGCCCGGGGCCGGGAATACACAGCCACAGAGCGCAGCATAGATGTGCAGGTCTCCCGTCTGCGCCGCCTGCTGGAGCAGGATCCGGCCCAGCCCCGTTACCTGCAGACAGTGTGGGGCCTGGGCTATGTCTTCGTGCCGGACGGTGACGGGGAATGAAAAAAGTGGGCAGCATGTTCTCCCGCATGCTCTGGTTCCTGGCCGCCGTGCTGGTGGTCTATCAGGTTGTCTCCTACGCCACCTTCTACAACTATCTGCTGGCGCCCACCGTCAAGCAGATCAGCCACCTGCTGGCCAATCAGGTCAAGCTCATCTTCCCTGCCGACAGCAACCAGCTGGCGCTGAGCGAGGATGCCGAGGCGCTGGTCTATGTGACCACGGGCAGCGACATCTACACCCAGAGCGAGGCGGAGCAGCACGGACTCAAGGATTCCAAGCCCTACCCCTATCTGGAGGAGAACATCAGCCGCGAGCTGAAGGGGGAAACCAGGGTCAGGGTCGAGATCCAGGACCACTACATCATCTGGATCCAGCCGCCCCAGGCCAGCCAGATGTGGGTGCGCATCCCCCTGACCGAGATAGAGGATGACGACATAGAGCCCCTCATCATCTACATGAGCGTGCTGCTGGTAGTGACCCTGTTTGCGGCCTGGCGCTTCGCCCGCCAGCTGGTGCGACCGCTGGAAGACCTGGAGGCGGGGGCCGTGGCCGTGGCGCGGGGCCAGTTCCCCGATGCCCTGGGAGAGCACGGATCGCGGGAGGTACGCCGCCTGACCCGCACCTTCAACCACATGTCGCACTCCATCAAGGGCCTCATCGAAGAGCGCAACCTGATGATGGCCGGGGTCTCCCACGATCTGCGCACACCCCTGACCCGCATCCGGCTGGCGACCGAGATGATGTCCTCCGGGGATGAGTACCTCAAGGAGAGCATCAATGCGGACATCGACGAGTCCAACGGCATCATAGATCAGTTCATCGACTACATACGCCCGAACGAGGGGCTGGAGGCCCATCCGATCGACCTGACCCAGCTCATCCACGATGCGCTGCTGATGCAGACCGATCAGGGGCTGGAGGTGGAGCTGCTCCTGCCGGAGCAGGCGGTGCGAGTGGCCTGCCATCCCATCAGCATCCGCCGCATCCTCAACAACCTGTCGGGCAATGCGCTGCGCTACGGTGCGACCCGGTTGCAGGCCGAGCTGAAGGACGATGGTCACTGGGTCAGGTTGCGGCTATCCGACAATGGCCCCGGCATCGCAGAGCAGGACTACTTCCGGGTGCTCAAGCCCTTTACCCAGGGCAATCTGGCGCGCACCGGCGGTGGCAGTGGCCTGGGGCTGGCCATAGTCGCCAAGATAGTGTCCCAGCACCACGGCACCATCAAGCTGGGCCGCTCTGATCTGGGGGGCTTGCTGGTGGAGATCCGGCTACCCAAGCACCAGCCGCTGGAGTGGATGGATTGAACGAAGGGCGCATCTGTGGATGCGCCCTTCTGCATTGTCAGGCTTGTGGCTCGGCCGTCTTGCGGTAGCGCTTGCCGTATTTGAGTTGCTGGATCAGCAGGGCGGCGACGATCAGCGCCAGCCCTATGGGGGTGGCGGGATGAATGGCTTCGCCGATCAACAGGTTGAGCAGCACCAGCGAAGCAAACGGCGAGATGAAGATGAGGTTGCTGATGGGGGCCGTGTTGGTGGCGTGGCGCAGGGCCATCAGCCAGAGCACGAAGCCAAAGCCCATCTCGAACAGTCCCACATAGATGGCACCGAGCCAGCCCTGCCAGGCGGTCATGGCAAAGTCGGCGAGCAGCCAGGTCGCCACCACAATGAAAGGCAGGCTGATGAGGAAGCCGAGCAGCAGGCTGACGATGGGATCCCCCTGATTACGGGTATTGAGGATCCAGTAGCCCGCCCAGATGAGGGTCGAGACCAGGGCCAACGTCACCCCGAGCGGGCTGTCAAACTGCAGGCCGAACACATCCCCCCTGGTGGCGATCACCAGGGCGCCGAAGTAGCCAAGCACTATGGCCACGCCGTCACGGCGCCGGAGCTTCTGGCCGAGGAAGGGGACTGCCAGCAAGCTCAAGGTGATGGCCCAGGTGTAGTTGAGGGTCTGGGCCTGCTGGGCAGGCAGCAGGTCATAGGCCTTGAACAGCAGCAGGTAGTAAAGGAAGGGGTTCAGCACCCCCAGGGCCAGATAGTAGAAGGGGCGGGCCCTGAGATAGCTCAGCAGCAGGGGCAGCTTGCCCTGGATCGCCACGATGGACCCCAGGGTCAGGGTCGAGGTGATGGCGGCGACCAGCAGCAACTGCACCGGCTCGAAGTAGGCGAGGGATATCTTGAAGGCGGTGGCTACCGTCGACCAGAGGGCGACGGCGCAGAGTCCGTATTGATAGGCTTTCTTCTGATTCTTGAGCATCGGGGTCGTTCCGCTGACTGAGGCAAGGGCGCAGTCTATCAGCCTGTTTGCAACATTGTCGTTACCGCTTTGTGGCTGGCAGGAGAGCGATCGCCAGCGAGATCCATCCGTCACACAAAATTGCGCACAATCTGTCCGCCTTCTCTTGCGCGAATTGAAAAAATCCGTATAATCCCCTCCGCTTGCCCATGAGGCATGCCAGACGATATGTCTGCTGCTGAGCTTCCCGTTTACGAGTCGCCAGCCATACAGTCCTCCCGATATGGGAGGAAACGTGAAAAATCACACCTCTGGCGGGAGTAATCTCGGTCGGGCGGTGTTGATTTATGTTCTTTTATCTATTGGAGCTCTGTCAATGCAGAACCAAAGAATCCGTATCCGCCTGAAGGCTTTTGATCATCGCCTGATCGATCAATCCACTGCGGAAATCGTTGAAACTGCAAAGCGCACCGGCGCGCAGGTTCGCGGTCCTATTCCGCTGCCGACTCGCAAAGAGCGCTTCACCGTCCTGATCTCCCCGCACGTCAACAAAGATGCGCGTGATCAGTACGAGATCCGCACTCACAAGCGTCTGGTAGACATCGTTGAGCCGACTGACAAGACCGTAGACGCCCTGATGCGTCTGGATCTGGCAGCTGGTGTAGACGTCCAGATCAGCCTGGGTTAATTACGGAAAGAGGTTGATAACAATGACAATCGGTCTTGTAGGTCGCAAAGTGGGTATGACTCGCATCTTCACTGAAGATGGCGTTTCTATCCCGGTGACTGTTATCGAAGTTGAAGCTAACCGTGTAACTCAGGTCAAATCTGTAGAAACCGACGGCTACAACGCTATTCAGGTTACCACTGGCGCCAAGAAAGCCAGCCGTGTGACCAAGCCGGAAGCTGGCCACTTCGCCAAAGCTGGTGTAGAAGCCGGTCGCGGTCTGTGGGAGTTCCGCCTGAACAACGGTGAAACTTTCACTGTTGGTAGCGAGCTGAAAGTAGATCTTCTCGCTGACGTTAAGATGGTTGACGTTACCGGCACATCCAAGGGTAAAGGTTTTGCGGGCACTGTAAAGCGCCACAACTTCCGCACCCAGGATATGACCCACGGTAACTCCCTGTCCCACCGTGTACCTGGCTCCATCGGTCAAAACCAGACCCCGGGCCGTGTATTCAAGGGCAAAAAGATGGCTGGTCACATGGGTGCTGAGCGTGTAACGACTCAGAACCTGGAACTGGTTCGTGTTGACGCTGAACGCAACCTGCTGCTCATCAAAGGCGCAGTACCGGGTGCAACCAACGGCAACGTGATCGTCAAACCTGCCGTCAAAGCGTAACGTCTGAGGAGATAGTAATGGAATTGGTAATGAAAGACGCCAAGAGCGCTCTTGAAGTTTCCGAGACTACCTTCGGGCGCGAATTCAACGAAGCTCTGGTTCACCAGGTCGTCGTTGCATATGCCGCTGGTGCCCGTCAGGGTACTCGTGCGCAGCTGACTCGCTCTGAAGTGTCTGGTGGCGGCAAAAAGCCGTGGCGTCAGAAGGGTACTGGTCGTGCCCGTGCTGGCTCCATCCGTTCGCCCATCTGGCGTTCCGGTGGTGTGACCTTTGCTGCTAAGCCGCAAGATCACAGCCAGAAAGTAAACAAGAAGATGTACCGCGGCGCTATCCGTAGCATCCTGTCCGAGCTGGTACGTCAAGAGCGCCTGATCGTTGTCGAGAAATTCGGCATCGAAGCGCCGAAGACCAAAGAACTGATCGCCAAGCTGAAAGAAATGGAACTGACTGACGTTCTGATCGTGACTGCTGAAGTCGATGAGAACCTGTTCCTGGCTGCTCGCAACCTGTACAAGGTCGACGTGCGTGATGTTGCCGGTATCGACCCGGTCAGCCTGATCGCTTTCGACAAGATTCTGATGACTGCTGACGCAGTTAAGCAAATCGAGGAGATGCTGGCATGATCCGCGAAGAACGTCTGTTGAAAGTTCTGAAGGCTCCGCACATCTCTGAAAAGAGCACCATGGTCGCAGAAAAGCAGAACACTATCGTGTTCAAAGTTGCTGTTGATGCCACCAAGGCGGAAGTCAAAGCTGCAGTTGCGAAACTGTTCGAGGTCGAAGTTGAGACCGTCCGTACCCTGAACATGAAGGGTAAGACCAAGCGCTCAGGTGCGCGTGTAGGCCGTCGTTCCGATTGGAAAAAGGCTTATGTGACCCTGAAAGCTGGTCAGGACATCGACTTCATGGGCGCAGCCGAGTAAGAGGAGTTCTCAAAAATGGCAATCGTTAAGTGCAAGCCTACTTCTCCGGGCCGCCGCCACGTCGTCAAGATCGTCAACCAAGAGCTGTACAAGGGCAAGCCCTTCGCCGCTCTGCTGGACAGCAAAAGCAAGTCCGGTGGTCGTAACAACAACGGCCGTATCACCACCCGTCATATCGGTGGTGGTCACAAGCAACACTACCGTATCGTCGACTTCAAACGCGACAAAGACGGCATTCCGGCCAAAGTAGAGCGTCTGGAATACGATCCTAACCGTACCGCAAACATCGCCCTGGTGCTGTATGCAGACGGTGAGCGTCGTTACATCCTGGCTCCGAAAGGCCTGAAAGCAGGTGATGCTATCGCTTCTGGTGCTGATGCTGCGATCAAGGTAGGTAACTCCCTGCCGATGCGTAACATCCCGGTTGGTTCTACCGTTCACGCCGTAGAAATGAAGCCTGGTAAAGGTGCCCAGCTGGCTCGTTCCGCTGGTACTTTCATCCAGATTCTGGCTCGTGAAGGTAACTATGTAACTCTGCGTCTGCGTTCCGGCGAAGTACGTAAAGTTCTGGCCGAGTGCCGCGCCACCATTGGTGAAGTGGGTAACTCCGAGCACATGCTGCGTCAACTGGGTAAAGCCGGTGCAAACCGCTGGCGTGGTATTCGTCCGACCGTTCGCGGTATGGCGATGAACCCGGTTGATCACCCGCACGGTGGTGGTGAGGGTCGTAACAAGGGCATGCAGCCTGTGTCCCCATGGGGCCAGAAGGCTAAGGGCTTCAAGACCCGTAAGAACAAGCGTACCGACAAGTACATCGTACGTCGTCGTAACAAGTAATTGTTAACATAGAGGAATCACCATGCCACGTTCTCTCAAGAAGGGTCCATTTATTGACCTGCACTTGCTGAAGAAGGTAGAGAAAGCGGTGGAAAGCGGGGATAAAAAGCCGGTTAAGACCTGGTCCCGTCGTTCAATGATCATCCCGAACATGATCGGTTTGACCATCGCTGTCCATAATGGTCGTCAGCACGTTCCGGTTTTCGTTACCGAAGAAATGATCGGTCACAAACTGGGTGAATTCGCACCGACTCGTACTTATCGCGGCCATGCTGCTGATAAGAAGGCTAAGAAGCGCTAAGGGATAAATGATGGAAGCTATCGCTAAACACCGTTATGCCCGTACTTCTGCCCAGAAAGCTCGTCTGGTAGCCGATCAAGTACGTGGTCTGTCCGTAGACAAGGCTCTGAACATCCTGACCTTCAGCCCGAAAAAGGCTGCGGTTCTGGTGAAGAAAGTGCTGGAATCTGCCATTGCAAACGCTGAGCACAACGAAGGCGCCGACATCGACGCCCTGCGTGTTGCCACCATCATGGTAGACGAAGGTCCCTCCATGAAGCGCATCCGCCCGCGTGCCAAAGGTCGCGCGGATCGTATCCTCAAGCGTACCGCTCACATCACTGTAGTGGTATCCGACGCTAAGGCTGGGAGATAAGCAATGGGTCAGAAAGTACATCCTAATGGCATTCGCCTGGGTATTACCAAGCCTTGGAATTCTACCTGGTTCGCGAACACCAAAGACTTCGCTGACAACCTGTACAGCGATTTCCAAGTACGCCAGTTCCTGACCAAGGAGCTGAAAAACGCTTCCTTGTCCAAGATCACCATCGAGCGTCCGGCCAAGAGCATCCGTGTGACCATTCACACCGCTCGTCCGGGTGTCGTGATCGGCAAGAAAGGCGAAGACGTTGAGAAACTGCGCAAAGCCGTAGCCGCTATTGCTGGCGTGCCTGCTCAGATCAACATTTCCGAAGTCCGCAAGCCGGAGCTGGATGGCAAACTCGTTGCCGACAGCATCACTTCTCAGCTGGAACGTCGCGTAATGTTCCGTCGCGCTATGAAGCGCGCCGTACAGAACGCCATGCGCCTGGGTGCCAAGGGCATCAAAGTAGAAGTGTCCGGTCGTCTGGGCGGCGCTGAAATCGCGCGTACCGAATGGTACCGTGAAGGTCGTGTGCCTTTGCACACCCTGCGTGCCGACATCGACTACGCAACTTCTGAAGCCCACACCACTTACGGTGTGATCGGCGTCAAAGTTTGGATCTTCAAGGGCGAAGTTCTGGGCGGTCTGGCTGCTGTTAACGCTGCCGCTGCTCAAGAGCAAGCTCCTGCAAAGCCCAAGCGTGACAACAAGCGCCGCGCTGCTAAGTAAGGAGATTCGGTAAATGTTGCAACCTAAGCGTACTAAATTCCGCAAGACCCATAAGGGTCGTAACCGCGGTCTGGCCAACTCTGGTAACGAAGTATCCTTCGGTACCTTTGGCCTGAAGGCGACATCTCGTGGTCAACTGACTGCTCGTCAAATCGAAGCAGCCCGTCGTGCCATGACCCGTCACGTAAAGCGTCAAGGTAAGATCTGGATCCGTGTGTTCCCGGACAAGCCCATCACCGAAAAGCCCCTCGAAGTTCGTATGGGTAAAGGTAAGGGCAACGTGGAATATTGGGTCTGCCCGATCCAGCCTGGCAAGGTTCTGTACGAGATGGATGGTGTACCTGAGGCTCTGGCGCGTGAAGCGTTTGCCCTGGCCGCAGCTAAGCTGTCCGTTCAGACCACTTTCGTAATTAAGACGGTGATGTGATGAAAGCCCAAGATCTGCGTCAAAAGAGCGTCGATGAACTGAACCAGGAGCTGCTGGGTCTGCTGCGTGAGCAATTCAACATGCGCATGCAAGCGTCCACCGGCCAGCTGGCTCAGACTCACACTCTGAAACAAGTGCGTCGTGACGTCGCACGTATCAAGACTGTACTGACTGAGAAGGCAGGTGCGTAATGACTGACAAGATCCGTACTCTGCAAGGTCGTGTAATTAGCGACAAGATGGACAAGTCCATCACCGTCGCTATCGAGCGCAAGGTAAAGCACCCGATCTACGGTAAGATCATCAAGCGCACTACCAAGCTGCACGTACATGACGAGAACAACGAGTGTAAAGCTGGCGATCTCGTGGAAATCCGCGAATGCCGCCCGCTGTCCAAGACCAAGTCCTGGACCCTGGTTGCTGTCGTAGAAAAGGCCTAATTCGGTACTTTTTAGCCCAAACGGCCCCCCATCGGGGCCGTTTGTTTTTTAGGCTACCTTTTCAAAAATACCTGTGTTATAGTTTCGCGCCTTTTGAAGGCAGCCAGATCCCATTAGGGATAAGAAGTAAACAAAGCGGAGCACTAAGATGATCCAGATGCAAAGTATGCTGGGTGTTGCCGACAACTCCGGCGCTCGCAGTGTAATGTGTATTAAGGTTCTGGGTGGTTCGCACCGCCGTTATGCCGGCATCGGCGACATCATCAAGGTTTCCATCAAGGAAGCTATTCCTCGCGGTAAAGTGAAGAAAGGTGATGTGTATAACGCGGTGGTCGTACGCACCCGTAAAGGCGTTCGTCGTCCGGACGGCTCTGTCATCCGTTTCGACAACAATGCGGCTGTGTTGCTTAACAACAACCAACAGCCAATCGGTACTCGTATTTTTGGCCCGGTGACCCGTGAACTCCGTAATGAGAAGTTCATGAAGATTGTGTCCCTGGCACCCGAAGTACTGTAAGGAGTCGAACGATGGCAGCGAAAATCCGTCGCGAAGACGAAGTAATTGTTCTTACCGGCAAAGACAAGGGCAAGCGTGGCAAAGTCACTCAAGTCCTGATTGCAAAAGGTAAGGTAATCGTGGAAGGCATCAACCAGGTGAAGAAACACCAGAAGCCGGTACCCGCATTGGGTCAGGCTGGCGGTATCGTCACCAAAGAAGCCCCCATCGATGTATCTAACATCGCGCTGTTCAACTCTGCCACTGGCAAGGCTGACCGCGTTGGTTTCCGGATTGAAGACGGCAAGAAAGTCCGTTTCTTCAAATCCACCGGCGAACTTGTGAAGTAATTGGAGTTTAACGATGGCGAAACTGCATGATTACTACAAATCCGATGTAGTAAATGAACTGTCCAAGCAGTTCGGTTACAAGACTATCATGCAAGTCCCTCGGATCGAGAAAATCACCCTGAACATGGGTGTTGGTGAAGCGATCTCTGACAAGAAGTTGCTGGAAAATGCTGCTGCCGATATGGCTGCCATTTCCGGTCAGAAACCGCTGATCACCAAAGCACGCAAATCTGTTGCGGGCTTCAAGATTCGTGAAGGCTACCCGATAGGTTGTAAAGTAACCCTGCGTGGCGAGCGTATGTGGGAGTTCCTGGAACGGCTGATTTGCATCTCCGTACCGCGTATCCGTGACTTCCGTGGTCTGAACGCTAAGGCGTTTGATGGCCGTGGTAACTACTCCATGGGCGTGCGTGAGCAAATCATCTTCCCGGAAATCGACTATGACAAGGTCGATCGCGTCCGTGGTCTGGATATCACCATCACCACTTCCGCGAATACCGACGAAGAAGGCCGTGCTCTGCTGGCTGCCTTTAACTTCCCATTCCGCAAGTAAGGTTAGGGTTATGGCTAAAACATCCATGAAAGCACGTGAAGCAAAGCGTGCGAAGCTGGCAGCCAAGTTCGCGACCAAGCGTACCGAGCTGAAAGCTATCATCGTTGATATGAACGCTTCTGAAGAAGCGCGTTGGGATGCTGTCTTGCAACTGCAACAGCTGCCCCGTGATTCCAGTCCGTCCCGCCAGCGTAACCGTTGCAACATCACTGGTCGTCCGCACGGTTTCCTGCGGAAGTTTGGCCTCTCTCGCATCAAGGTGCGTGAGCATGCCATGAAGGGCGAAATTCCGGGCCTCAAAAAGGCCTCTTGGTAAGAATCTCGGGAGTTAGACTATGAGCATGCAAGATCCGATCGCGGATATGCTGACCCGCATCCGTAACGGTCAGGCGGCGAGCAAAGTTGCGGTTTCCATGCCTTCTTCCAAGCTGAAAGTGGCTATTGCCAAAGTGCTGAAGGAAGAAGGTTACATCGCTGGCTACTCCGTAGCAGGTGATGTGAAGCCGGAACTGGAAATTGAACTGAAATATTTCCAGGGCAAGCCGGTTGTAGAACTGATCCAACGCGTGAGCCGTCCCGGCCTGCGTATTTACAAGCGCACTACTGATCTGCCGAAAGTCATGGGCGGTCTCGGTGTTGCTATCGTGTCCACGTCTAAAGGTGTGATGACCGACCGTGCTGCCCGCAAGGCAAGCATGGGTGGTGAGATCATCTGCTACGTCGCTTAATAGGAGGTCGGAAATGTCTCGCGTTGCTAAGGCACCCGTCACTATTCCTGCTGGCGTAGAGGTGACTCTGAACGGTCAGGAACTGTCCATCAAAGGTGGTAAAGGTTCTCTGGTTCGTTCCATCCACGCCGGTGTAGAAGTGACCAAAGAAGACAATGTACTGAAGTTCGCCCCGCGCGACGGCATCGCTGGTGCTGACGCTCAGGCCGGTACTGCACGTGCATTGGCTAACAACATGGTAATCGGTGTTACCCAAGGCTTCGAGCGCAAGCTGCAGCTGGTTGGTGTTGGCTACAAAGCCTCCATCAAGGGCAATGCTGTCGCGCTGGCTCTGGGCTTCTCTCACCCGGTTGAGCATGCGCTGCCGGCTGGTGTCACCGCTGAATGTCCGTCCGCCACAGAGATCATTCTGCGTGGTGTGGACAAGCAGCTGGTTGGCCAAGTCGCCGCCGATATCCGTTCTTACCGCGCTCCGGAGCCCTACAAGGGCAAGGGTGTACGCTATGCCAACGAGCAAGTGCGTACTAAAGAAGCTAAGAAGAAGTAAGGTAACACTATGGACAAGAAAGCAGCTCGTCTCCGTCGTGCTACTCGTGCTCGGAAAAAGATGCAGGAACTGGGAGCTACCCGTCTGGTTGTTCACCGTACCCCGCGTCATATCTATGCGCAGGTTATCGCAGCCAACGGTTCCGAAGTTCTGGCCTCTGCTTCTACAGTAGAGAAAGCCATCAGTGAAGCGCTCAAATCTACCGGTAATGCAGATGCAGCTACCGCAGTAGGTAAAGCAATCGCTGAGCGTGCTATTGCCAAAGGCGTTCAGAACGTATCTTTCGATCGTTCCGGTTTCAAGTATCACGGTCGTGTAGCCGCTCTGGCTACCGCTGCTCGTGACGCTGGTCTTCAGTTCTAAGCTAGGAGTCGAAGATGGCTAAAGTCGAATCTCAAGCCGGCGAACTGCAAGAAAAGCTGATTGCAGTAAACCGTGTTTCGAAAACTGTTAAAGGTGGTCGTATCATGTCCTTCACCGCGTTGACCGTGGTGGGTGATGGTAACGGCCGTGTAGGTTACGGTTACGGTAAGGCCCGTGAAGTTCCGGCTGCCATTCAAAAGGCAATGGAACAGGCTAAACGTAACCTGAACAAGGTTGAACTGAACAATGGCACTCTGCACCACCCGGTGCGCGGTGTTCACTCCGGTTCCACCGTGTTCATGAAGCCGGCCTCACAAGGTACTGGTATCATTGCAGGCGGCGCCATGCGTGCCGTACTGGAAGTTGCCGGTATCCACAACGTGCTGGCCAAGACCTACGGTTCCACCAACCCAATCAACGTTGTTCGCGCAACTGTAGACGCTCTGGTTCACGGTCAATCACCGGAACAGATCGCTGCCAAGCGTGGTCTGCGCGTTGAAGAAATTCTGGGGTAATGCGACATGGCTAACACTGTAAAAGTAACTCAAACTCGCAGCTCTATCGGCCGTCTGCCAAAGCACAAGGCGACTCTGCGTGGTCTGGGTCTGCGTCGCATTGGTCACACCGTTGAGCTGGAAGATACTCCCTGCGTACGCGGCATGATCAACCAGGTTTATTACATGGTTAAGGTGGAGGGCTAAGCATGCGTCTGAATACTCTGTCTCCGGCCGCTGGTTCCAAGCGTGTTAAGCACCGTCCGGGCCGTGGTATCGGTTCTGGTCTGGGCAAGACCGGTGGTCGTGGTGTGAAAGGTCAAACTTCTCGTTCCGGTGGCGGTAAAGTCCGCAACGGTTTCGAGGGTGGCCAGATGCCTTTGAAAATCCGTCTGCCGAAGTTCGGTTTCTTCTCTCGCAAATCTTTGGTTTCTGCCGAAGTGCGCCTGAACGAAATCGCCCTGGTAGAAGGTGATGTGGTCGATCTGAGCACTCTGAAGCAAGCCGGTGTTGTTACCAAGAACATCGTTTTCGCTAAAGTTGTTCTGTCTGGCAACATTGACCGTGCTGTGACCGTTCGTGGTCTGTCCGTCACCAAAGGTGCACGTGCAGCCATCGAGGCCGCTGGCGGTAAAATCGAGGAATAATCAGTACAATGGCTAAGAAACCAGGATTGGATGTTAAAGCACAAGGTGGTCTGAGTGAACTGAAGAGCCGTCTGCTCTTCGTTCTCGGGGCAATTATCGTGTTCCGCGCAGGCTCTTATGTGCCGATTCCTGGTATTGACGCCGCCGTACTGGCCGAGTTGTTCCAACAACAGAAGGGCACCATCATTGAGATGTTCAACATGTTCAGTGGTGGTGCACTCTCGCGTGCTTCTATTCTTGCGCTGGGGATCATGCCGTACATTTCGGCGTCGATCATTATCCAGCTGCTGACTGTGGTTCATCCTGCTCTTGCTGAACTCAAGAAAGAGGGTGAATCCGGCCGTCGCAAGATTAGCCAATATACCCGTTGGGGCACGCTGGTTTTGGGAACGTTCCAGGCCATTGGTATTGCAACCGGTCTGCCGAATATGATGCAGGGACTCGTGACTCATCCGGGTTTGGGCTTCTATTTCACGGCCGTTGTGAGTCTGGTCACCGGTACCATGTTCTTGATGTGGTTGGGTGAACAGATTACCGAGCGTGGGATTGGTAATGGTATCTCGTTGATTATTTTCACGGGTATCGTTGCTGGTCTGCCTCATGCCATTGGCGCTACGGCCGAACAGGCACGTCAAGGGGAATTGCACATCCTGCTGTTGTTGTTGCTGGGCTTGATTGTTTTCGCAGTGACTTACTTTGTGGTGTTCGTGGAGCGTGGTCAGCGTCGTATCGTCGTCAACTATGCCAAGCGTCAACAAGGCCGCCAGGTATTCGCCGCGCAAAGCACACACCTGCCGTTGAAAGTGAATATGGCCGGTGTGATTCCTGCGATTTTCGCATCCAGCATCATCCTCTTCCCAGGGACCATTACCTCTTGGTTTGGTCAGGGCGAGGGCAAGGTGGCTGATATCCTGCAACAGGTCTCTATGGTCCTGCAGCCGGGTCAACCCTTGTATGAGATGCTCTATGCAGCAGCCATTATCTTCTTCTGCTTCTTCTATACCGCGCTGGTGTTCAACCCCCGCGAGACAGCAGATAATCTGAAGAAGAGTGGAGCCTTTATCCCGGGGATCCGCCCGGGCGAGCAGACAGCACGTTACATCGATAAGGTTATGACTCGCCTGACATTGGCAGGTGCGCTCTATATAACCTTTATCTGTCTGGTACCCCAGTTCTTGATGACTGCCTGGAACGTACAGTTCTACTTCGGTGGCACTTCGCTGCTGATTATCGTGGTAGTTATCATGGACTTCATGGCTCAGGTACAAACCCATATGATGTCTCATCAATATGGTGACGTCCTGAGGAAGGCCAACCTGAAGGGCTACGGCCGCTAAAGGTCGGCGTAGTTACGGAGTTAAGCAATGAAAGTTCGTGCTTCCGTTAAGGCAATCTGCCGTAACTGCAAAATCATCAAGCGTCACGGTGTGGTGCGTGTGATTTGCAGCGAGCCAAAGCATAAACAGCGCCAAGGCTAATTTTTTACGGTTAGTACTTGCAACAAATAGTTGTGCTGGCTAATATAGCCAGCCAACTTTTGTTGTGTATTGGTTGACCGCCACGTATCCGCTCACGGGCTTTGTGGTGGTCGTTATCTACGCTAAGTAGGAGTGAACAGTGGCCCGTATCGCTGGCATTAACATTCCTGACCATAAGCATGCAGTCATTGCGTTGACTGCGATTTATGGCGTCGGTCGTACCCGCTCCAAGGCCATCTGTGCCGCAGCCGGTATTGCTGAGAATGTGAAAATTAAAGACTTGGACGAAGCTCAGATCGAAAGTCTGCGCGAGCAAGTAGGTAAATTCACCGTTGAAGGTGACTTGCGTCGTCAGATTTCCATGAACATCAAACGCTTGATGGATCTGGGTTGCTACCGTGGCTTGCGTCACCGTCGTAGCCTGCCTGTTCGTGGTCAACGTACCAAGACCAACGCTCGTACCCGTAAGGGTCCGCGCAAGGCTATCAAGAAGTAACGGGAAGGTAGAAAATGGCTAAAACTCCGACTCGTGCTCGCAAGCGCGTTAAAAAGCAAGTGAGCGACGGTATTGCGCACGTTCATGCATCTTTCAACAACACAATCGTGACCATTACTGACCGTCAGGGCAATGCTCTGTCATGGGCTACCTCCGGTGGTTCAGGTTTCCGTGGTTCCCGTAAGTCCACTCCGTTTGCTGCCCAGGTAGCTGCTGAGCGTGCTGGTGAGATCGCCAAAGAATACGGCGTGAAGAACCTGGAAGTCATGGTCAAAGGTCCGGGTCCCGGTCGTGAGTCTTCCATCCGCGCTCTGAACGCGGCTGGTTTCCGCATCACTAATATTACTGATGTGACTCCGATCCCGCACAACGGTTGTCGTCCTCCCAAGAAGCGCCGCGTATAACGCTGTAGCTACTTGGTCTAGGATTGTTGGAGAAAGAAGATGGCAAGATATATCGGTCCTAAGCTTAAGCTTAGCCGTCGTGAGGGCACCGACCTCTTCCTGAAGTCTGGTGTTCGTGCGATTGATTCTAAGTGCAAGATTGACACCGTTCCTGGTCAACATGGTGCGCGTAAAGCGCGTCTGTCCGACTATGGCGTGCAACTGCGCGAGAAACAAAAAGTACGTCGTATCTACGGCGTATTGGAAAAACAGTTCCGCAACTACTACCGCGACGCTGCCCGTCAAAAGGGTAACACCGGTGAAAACCTGTTGCAGCTGCTGGAAGGTCGTCTGGACAACGTCGTCTACCGCATGGGCTTCGGCGCCACTCGTGCTGAGTCTCGTCAGCTGGTGAGCCACAAAGCCATCATGGTAAACGGCCGCGTTGTGAATGTTCCTTCTTTCCAGGTATCCCCTGAGGACGTGATCTGCGTTCGCGAGAAGGCTAAGAAGCAAGCGCGTATCAAAGCTTCCCTGGAAGTTGCTGGTCAGCGCGAGAAGCCGACTTGGGTAGAGGTTGACGCTGCTAAGATGGAAGGTGCCTTCAAGCGCCTGCCAGAGCGTTCCGACCTGTCTGCCGACATTAACGAACAGCTGATCGTCGAGCTTTACTCCAAGTAAAGCTAGCTTCTAAAGAGAGGACACAATGCTGGGTTCTGTAACAGATTTTCTTAAACCGCGGCTAGTTGACATCGAGCAAGTTAGCCCGACTCACGCGAAAGTGACTCTCGAGCCGCTTGAGCGTGGCTTTGGCCACACGCTGGGTAATGCCCTGCGTCGTATTTTGCTGTCATCTATGCCCGGTTGTGCAGTCACTGAAGTCGAGATCGACGGAGTACTGCACGAGTACAGCAGCAAAGAAGGTGTACAGGAAGACATTCTTGAAATCCTGCTCAACCTGAAAGGTATCGCTGTGAAGCTGGAAGGCAAGGACGAGGTAACTCTGTCCCTGACCAAGTCTGGAACAGGCCCCGTTACCGCTGGTGATATCACTCACGGTGATGAAGTCGAGATCGTAAACCCGGAGCACGTAATCTGCCACCTGACAGGGGCCAATGCTGAAATCAGCATGCGTCTGAAAGTTCAGCGCGGTCGTGGTTATGTGCCTGCTTCTGCTCGTGTTCACAACGATGATGAAGAGCGTCCTATTGGTCGCCTGCTGCTGGACTCCGCGTTCAGCCCCATCGTTCGCATCGCCTACAATGTTGAGGCGGCACGTGTGGAACAGCGCACCGACTTGGACAAGCTGGTTATCGACATGGAGACCAATGGTACT
>NZ_CAMPOU010000006.1:0-485000 GCF_946892685.1 Aeromonas sp. Marseille-Q5825 | reverse complement strand
TAATATTCCTGCACGACTTGTAATTGCGATGGGGGGACGGAGAAGGCTAGGTGGGCCAGGCGACGGTTGTCCTGGTGAAAGTGCGTAGGTGGTGTTTCTAGGCAAATCCGGAGACACAACACTGAGACACGAGACGAAGCCACTACGGTGGTGAAGCCATTGATGCCCTGCTTCCAGGAAAAGCCTCTAAGCTTCAGATTACAAGTCATCGTACCCCAAACCGACACAGGTGGTCGGGTAGAGAATACCAAGGCGCTTGAGAGAACTCGGGTGAAGGAACTAGGCAAAATAGAACCGTAACTTCGGGAGAAGGTTCGCTCTTGACAGTGAAGTCCCTTGCGGATGGAGCAGTTGGGAGTCGCAGTGACCAGATGGCTGGGACTGTTTATCAAAAACACAGCACTCTGCAAACACGAAAGTGGACGTATAGGGTGTGACACCTGCCCGGTGCCGGAAGGTTAATTGATGGGGTTAGCGCAAGCGAAGCTCTTGATCGAAGCCCCGGTAAACGGCGGCCGTAACTATAACGGTCCTAAGGTAGCGAAATTCCTTGTCGGGTAAGTTCCGACCTGCACGAATGGTGTAACCATGGCCATGCTGTCTCCACCCGAGACTCAGTGAAATCGAATTCGCCGTGAAGATGCGGTGTACCCGCGGCTAGACGGAAAGACCCCGTGAACCTTTACTACAGCTTGGCACTGAACATTGAACCTACATGTGTAGGATAGGTGGGAGGCTTTGAAGGCGTGACGCCAGTTGCGCTGGAGCCGTCCTTGAAATACCACCCTTGTATGTTTGATGTTCTAACGCAGGGCCCTGAATCGGGCTCGCGGACAGTGCCTGGTGGGTAGTTTGACTGGGGCGGTCTCCTCCCAAAGAGTAACGGAGGAGCACGAAGGTTGGCTAATCCTGGTCGGACATCAGGAGGTTAGTGCAATGGCATAAGCCAGCTTAACTGCGAGACGGACAGGTCGAGCAGGTACGAAAGTAGGTCATAGTGATCCGGTGGTTCTGAATGGAAGGGCCATCGCTCAACGGATAAAAGGTACTCCGGGGATAACAGGCTGATACCGCCCAAGAGTTCATATCGACGGCGGTGTTTGGCACCTCGATGTCGGCTCATCACATCCTGGGGCTGAAGTCGGTCCCAAGGGTATGGCTGTTCGCCATTTAAAGTGGTACGCGAGCTGGGTTCAGAACGTCGTGAGACAGTTCGGTCCCTATCTGCCGTGGGCGTTGGATGATTGAAGGGAGTTGCTCCTAGTACGAGAGGACCGGAGTGAACGAACCTCTGGTGTTCGGGTTGTCACGCCAGTGGCACTGCCCGGTAGCTAAGTTCGGAATCGATAACCGCTGAAAGCATCTAAGCGGGAAGCGAGCCCTGAGATGAGTCATCCCTGACCCCTTGAGGGTCCTAAAGGGCCGTTGGAGACCACAACGTTGATAGGTGGGGTGTGTAAGCGCGGCGACGTGTTGAGCTAACCCATACTAATTACCCGTGAGGCTTAACCATACAACACCCAAGAAGTGTTTCTGGCCTTGTAGCAAGTGCGTGAACTACTAACTAATTCAGTGATAGCGACGAGCCATTAAGGCCAAGTCGTTATTCACGTCAGCTTTCCGGATGAAGTTTTTTGCCTGGCGGCCATAGCGCCGTGGAACCACCTGATCCCATGCCGAACTCAGAAGTGAAACGCGGTAGCGCCGATGGTAGTGTGGCATTCGCCATGCGAGAGTAGGACACTGCCAGGCACCCAATTAAACAGTTGTGCACACATTGCATGATTGGCCGAGAGGATGACACCTCGTTGAAACGGCAGACAATTTAGCAAAATGCTAACCGAATGCGGAGCGGTAGTTCAGTCGGTTAGAATACCGGCCTGTCACGCCGGGGGTCGCGGGTTCGAGTCCCGTCCGCTCCGCCACTATTTAGAAAGCCCAGTCGAAAGACTGGGCTTTTTTTCGTTTCAAGCCCCCCGAAACACCACCGTCACCACTAAAGGTGTGACTGCATCACCGACTTGCCACATGGCCTCTATTTGTCACCACGGCTCACACGGCTTCCCTGGACACTCCTCCACGTGCATACGAAGTAGAGGGAGGGGCAACTGTTCACTCAACAGACTTGGCTGCTCGATGAATGAAGAAGTGATGAAGTTGTGTCACTCTGGGGGGTTGAGGTGCTCTGCTTTCTGCCTGAGGCAATGGATGTTGGTTTCGGTCCTGGTGGCCAGGAGTCGCCCACGGGTGCATGCGAGGCTTCTTGTACCTGAGGGGGAGGCGATTCAGGCAGCAACTCAGGGGCATGGGGTAAGTGCGCGCCTGGGGTGAGCTGATTCGCTGGAGTACATATAAAGAAAAGGGGACGGCGTTTGCCGTCCCCTCAAGTCATCTCGTCCAGTCCCTGAACTGCCATGCTCCCTGCAATCCTTGACTCTATCCTTTCCTTTGGAATTTCCCCTTCCCATTCCATTGGGGTGTCCTGTGGCCATCCTAGCCTGGCAATCACTCCTGATTGCTTCACCGTCTCCATCCTGGAGGTGTCCATTACCACATCCCGTGGTGTTCCTTTCGTCATCCTGACAGATAACCATCCCGGTTATCTCGCTTCATCCTGAAGCTGTTCCTGCCGCTCCTGCGGGGTTCCTGTCATCCTTAAGAGTGACTATCCGTGCCACTCAGCCTCATCCCGAGGTGTCCTGCGACCGCATCCTACGGTTGTCCTGTCATTCCTTGTGATAACCATCCGGGTTATCAACCTCATCCTGAGGTGTCCTGCCACGTCCTGCGGCTTTTCCTATTCATGCGCTGTTCCTGCATCCTGCCGAACCAGCCGTCCTTGTGAGACCCATACTAAGGCAATCGTGGGCAGGAACAAGGCATGAGAGGCCATCAGATAGCGTCGGATGATGGATAGGCATCCACCTTCAATCTGAATTTATGTTATTTATCAGTATGTTATTTAGTTTCTCAGGAAAGCATGAGGCTCTCGGGATGGCTTCACGTACGGCTCGACACTGAGGGGTCTTACAGGAGGAATGGCGGATCTCTCACAACCAAAAACAGGGAGGAAAACGATGGTACAGAAGGTTCAATCCAGGATGTAAGAGTTAAAAATTAATTGAATAATTATGTGTTAAAAACAGACAGAAGCCGAGCTCATGCTCGGCTTCTTATCATTTATCCGATTGTGCTCAGCTGACCCGGGTACCCGGTGTCGGATATGCCTTGCGCAGGGACTCCGGGGCCAATACTTCCAGGTTGCCACTCATGTTGTTCAACCAGGAGCGGAACTCGGGCGTATCCTGGACCTCGGTCTCCACCACCACGCTGCGCTTGTCGTAGCGAGTCATGCGCGGGTTGTGGCCCGGGATCTGCCCATCGATCAGGGTGGGGCAGTTTGCATCGATGCGTCCGACGAAGCGGATCGGGCCGCTGACGTCCTGATAGCCCTGGTCGCGGATCAGCTTCTGGACGTTGAAATCCTTCGGCTGGGTGGCGCTGAAGTTGGTCAGTTCCACGTTCTTGATGTGATCGAACGGGATGCCATAGACCTTGGGATCCAGCTCGGACAGGGTGCAGAGCAGGATGGGGCCATCGGGCTGGTTCAGGATCCCGAGCGGATTGATGCGGTCATAGCAGAGCCACACTGTGCGCTCCTTGATGACACGCTGGATCTCGGCGCTGAACTTGCGACCACGCCAGAGGGCGTCGCGGATCAGGGTGCTGCGGCGGATCTCCGGGTTGCCGGCAAACGGACGCGGCGACTGATGCACGCTCTCGAGCCAGCGTTCCGCCAGTTCGCTTTGGCTGTCGCGGATCACCTGGCTGGCCTTGTCGACCAGGGGGTTCAATTCGGTCAATACACTCGCCGGTAGCAGTTGGCTCGCCTGATCACTCCAGGTTTTCAGGGCCACCGCCAGCGAGAGCGGCATGATGTTGGCAAAGTCGTTGAGACCGTGGCGCTCGAAGCACCAGCCATGTGGTTTGCTGCGCTCATCCGAGGTGAGGTCGAACAGTCCCATGCCGGACATCTCTTCCAGGTCCCGTTGCACGGTACGCAGACTGACGTGAATACCTTCCTCTTCCAGTTTTACCTGGAGTTGGCTGGCGGTCAGCTTGTAAGGGCGGTGCGGGATGCAACGCGCCAAGGTCAGTTGTCGTAACAGCTTCTTACTCATGGTGCATGCCTTCACTGGTTTAGCGTTGAGTGTATCCTAGCTATGGTGTGCGACAGTCTATGTCGCAAGTTTTGCTGCGACAACTGTCGCCATTTTCATACATGACAAGATAAGTAATTGATAAATATCGTTAAACAAAATATGAATGGAGCTTTTTGGAGCCTTATTTTGCCAAAATAAAGTGCTCTTCATATTTCCCGGTTGTCACGACAGGGGAGAAATGTGTAGGGAGCCAAGGGAGAGGGGGGGCGTTCGGCAGGGGGAAAGAGGTGAGGGGCTGGCCCCTCACCGGCAAAGAGGTCGTTCAGGCCAGCCAGGACCAGGCTGACTTGGTGATGGCGGCGCCAATCATGTAACCAAATACCGCGAGGGCGGCAACCCCGGCGACCAGCTTCTGGCCTTGGGCAGGGCGCTTGAGCGCCATGACGCCGAGGCCTATGTAAACCACCAGTGCGATCAGCTTGGCCATCAGCCAGGGTTGCTGGCCCGGGCTCATCTGCAACGTGACCGCCAGCAGCACGCCAAACAGCAGCAGCAAGGTGTCGTTGATATGGGGCAACACCTTGAGCCACTTCTGTTGCAAGCGCCCGCTGCAAGCTAGTGCCAGGCTCCAGCGGTAGATGAAGAGCAGCAGGCTGACCATGGCCAGGGTCATGTGCAGGTGTTTGAGCATGGGGTAATAGGCAATCATATTGCTTCCTTGTCGTTGTCGGGCAGACCGCTGTTCCAGTTGTGAGCGTGGGTACGCTCCTGTCCTTCCTCGTCGTCTTGCAGCAGATCGGAGAGGATCTCGCGGTATTGCAGGCTCTTGTTGATATAGGTGTGCTCGTCATCCAGGTAGTTGACCTGTTCCCGCAGCAGCCGGTTGTCATACTGCTTGAACACCTGACCCGCACGCCAGGCCTGGTTGGCCCGAAATCCGAGCTGGGTCAGAGCCTCTACCCCCAGATCCACGGCCGATCCCAGGGTTTCACGGTGCACGCTGTCGACTCCGTGCCGGAGGATTTCGTGGGCATGGGGCCTGTCCTGGGCGCGGGCCAGTATCTTGAGGTGCGGGAAGTGTTTCTTCACCATCTCGATCACCTCGAGGGAGGTCGCCGGATCGTTGATGGAGAGCACCAGCAGCTTGGCCTTGTGGGCCCCGGCGGCATGGAGCAGGTCGAGCCGGCTGGCATCGCCGTAGAATACCTGATAGCCGTACTTGCGCAGCATTTCTATCTGGCTGGCGTCCTGCTCGAGTATGGTGGTGCCTATGCCGTGGCCGTGCAGCAGGCGCCCCACTATCTGACCGAAGCGGCCGAAGCCGGCGATGATGACGGGGTGCTCGACCAGTTCGGGTTGCTCGTGTTCGGGCTGGTCGGCCTGGTTGCGGTAGTCGAACCAGGGCTGGATCACCCGATCGTTGAGGATCAGCAGGAGCGGCGTCAGCGCCATGGAGAGCGCCACCACCAGGGTCAACAGCGAGATGGTGTCACCGGGCAGCACCTTGTTCTGGGCGGCAAACGAGAACAGCACGAAGGCGAACTCCCCCCCTTGTGCCAGCGCCAGGGCGAAGGTCCAACGCTGGCTCGGCGAGATGCGAATGATCAGGCCGAGCACCATCAGCACCCCCCATTTCAGGAGCATCAGCCCTATCACCAGGGATGGAATGAGCAGGGGATGGGCGGCAAAGAGGCCAAAATCGATGCCAGCCCCCACCGACATGAAGAAGAGGCCGAGCAGCAGCCCCTTGAACGGCTCTATGTCCGCCTCCAGCTCGTGGCGATACTCGCTGTCGGCCAGCACCACGCCGGCGAGGAAGGAGCCAAGGGCGGGGGAGAGCCCCACCGACTCCATCAACACGGCGATGGCGATCACCAGCAACAGGGCGGCGGCGACGAAGATCTCCCGCATGTGGGACTGGGCTATGGCACGGAACACCGGCCGCATCAGGTAGTGGCCGCCCAGCACTATGCCGGCGATGGCGGCGACCACCAGCAGGCCGTGCTGCCAGCCCGCCAGATCCGGATTGCCGTTACTGGCGACCGGCGCTATGGCGAGCAGCGGCAGTATGGCCAGTATGGGAATGACGGCGATGTCCTGGAACAGCAGCACCGCGAAGGCGGAGCGCCCGCTCTCGCTCTGCATCAGTTTGCGCTCCTGCAGGCTCTGCAGCACTATGGCGGTGGAGGAGAGCGCGAGAATAAGGCCGATGGCGAGCCCCTGCTGCCAGGGCAGGCCAAGGAGATAGCCCACTCCGGTCAGGGCGGCGCTGGTGAGCAGCACCTGCAGGCCACCGGTGCCGAGGATGGGGCCCTTCAGCTGCCACAAGAGGGCCGGACGCAGCTCGAGGCCGACCAGGAACAGCATCAGCACCACCCCGAACTCGGCGAAGTGCATCACATCCTTCTGCTCCCCCACCAGCCCCAGCAGGAAGGGGCCTATGATGATGCCCGCCAGCAGGTAACCGAGCACTGAACCCAGCCCCCAGCGTTTGGCCAGCGGCACCGCTATCACCGCCGCCGAGAGATAGATCAAGGCGTCAAACAACAATCCGTGCCCCATCAGCCGGCCCTCCGTTCGTCTCTGTTCGTCAGGGCCGGCTGCGCAAGCCCGATGAAAATCCAGCCCGTCGTCATGACAACTCCCCCAGCAGATCCCGCAGATAGGTGCTGCCCGCGAGCTGGGCCGGGGTCAGCCGCTCATCGCGCAGGGCGCAGATCAGCTGGCGGTAATCCTGGCCACAGCGGCGCAGCGCCTCCGGATCCTTGAGCTTGTGGAAGGAGTGCAGCACGAAGGGGGGCAGCCACTGCATGCCGCACAGCTGCGCCGTCTGCTGGAACGGCAGCAGGAAGTCGAGCAGCGGGCGCTGGTTGTAGCCCTCGCTGCAATATGATTCGGGAGCGCCCCCCGTGGTGATGGCAGAGAGCCACTGCTTGCCGCTGAGGGCGTGGGCCTCTGGACCGTAGGCGTAGCCATACTCCAGCACCAGGTCCATCCACTCCTTCATGATGGCCGGGCAGGAGTACCAGTAGAAGGGGTGCTGGAAGACGATGATGTCGTGCTCCGACAGCAGGGCCTGCTCCCTCTTCACGTCGATGAACATGTCCGGGTAGTGGTGGTAGAGGTCGTGCAGGGTGATGCCATCCAGGCCGTCGAGTGCCTGCAGCAGCTGCCTGTTGGCCCTGGAACTCTGCAGGGCCGGGTGTGAAAAGATGATCAGAATGCGTTTCATGGGGTCCTAGCCTGAAGAGGGGCCTGGTGCCGATAAAAAAGGGCGGTGAGCTGCGACGTTACCAAGAAGCACCTCGGCTCGCCAGTTCCGGGATCAGGTCGCGCAGCGCCGGATTCAGGGTCTGGTGGGCGGGATAACAGAGCCCGATGCGGCGAAACATCCGGGGTCCGCTCACCGCCACTGTGCGCAGACCTGGCTCATCTTCCACCAGACCGTCGGGCAGGAAGCTGATGCCCACCCCCGCCAGCACCAGTGCCATCACCAGCCCCTTGCTCTCGGCCTTGGCCACCAGATTGAGAGTGAGCCGGTCACAGGCCAGCAGGCCTATGGTCTGCTGATGAGCCTCGCAGGGAGGGCATTCAATAAAATCATAATGTTGCAGTTCTGCCAGCGGGAGCCTCTCGCGACCGGCAAGGGGATGGCCGACCGGGACGCAGAGCACATAGTCCTCCTCCCAGAGCGGCAGGAAGATCTCGTCCTCCCGGCGCAGGGCATCCAGGGTCAGCCGGCAGTCGGCAGGGGTGCCGTAGTCGGAGAGGGTGAGATCCAGCTCCGGCAGCACGCCTTGCACCCGTTGCAGCAGCCCGGCCACCCGGCGGCGGCTCAAGTCCGGCATGATGGCGATGTTGAGCCTGGCGCGCGTCGCTTTCTGGCGAAACAGGGTCGGCAGGCGGCGCGCCTCCTCCACCAGCTTGACCGCGTGGGGATAGAGATAGTGGGCCGGGTCCTTGGCCTCCACCCCCTTCTTGCCTCTGATGAAGAGGCTGTCACCTAGGGCCTCCTCCAGCTGGCGCAGGCCCGCCGAGAGGGAGGGTTGACTGACGTGGCAGCGTGCCGCCGCCGCCGTGATGTTCTTCTCTTCATAGATGGCGATGAAGAAGCGCAGCAATCTCAGGTCCAGCATAAAACCAACCATAGTTTTTTCAGATGATAACCAGCGGAAAACAATATTTATCACCGATAGATGTGGCGACTATAGTGATTGAGTCCCGTGCTGGCCAGCCCTTGTTTGACTCAGTTCCTCAATGAATCAGAAGGAAATACCCATGTCCAAGTCCCTCGTCGTGATCACCGGTGCCTCCGCCGGTATAGGTGCCGCCATCGCCCGCGCCTTCTCTGCCGCCGGCCACCCTCTGTTGCTGCTGGCCCGTCGGGTCGAGCCCATGCAGGCGTTGAACCTGCCCGATGCGCTCTGTGTCGGGGTCGACGTCACCGACACCGCCGCCATGAAGGCCGCCGTCCAGCTGGCGGAAGCCAGATTCGGCCCTGTGGGCTGCCTGGTCAACAACGCGGGCGTCATGCTGCTGGGTCAGGCCGATGTGCAGGATCCCGCCGAGTGGCAGCAGATGCTCAACATCAATGTGATGGGGGTGCTGAACGGCGTGCATGCCGTGCTGGCCGGGATGAAGGCGCGCCGCAGCGGCACCATCATCAACATCAGCTCCATCGCCGGTCGCAAGACCTTCCCGAACCATGCCGCCTACTGCGCCACCAAGTTCGCTGTGCACGCCCTGACCGAGAACATCCGGGAAGAGGTGGCAGACATCGGCGTGCGCATGGTGACCATAGCCCCGGGGGCGGTGGAAACCGAGTTGCTCAGTCACACCACGGACGAGAGTATCAAGGCCGGCTACCACGGCTGGAAAGAGGAGATGGGTGGCGTCATCGCCCCCGAGGTGATCGCCGAGGCGGTGCTCTATGCCTGGAGCCAACCCGCCAACGTCTGCGTGCGCGAGATAGTGCTGGCAGCCACCCGCCAGCAACCCTGATGACCATGACGGCGGGGAGGGCTTGACCCTCCCCCTGGGCCAAGGGTTACCATAGGCCCTCTTCGATCACAGAGTCATCCCATGGTCCTGACCCGTCGCCAACTCGCTCGCGCCCGCCGCTGGCTCCCCCTGTGGAGCCTGCTGATGGTGCTGATGTCGTTTGGCAGCCGGGCGGCGACCGATCTCTGTACCCTGACTCCCCATTGCAGCCAGAGCGAACGCACCCTGGAAAAAGCCATGCCTTGCGGCAGCTTCACCTCGGCGCTCGCCATGACGGTGCTCACCGGCGACAGCCTGACGGTGGCCTGGCTTGAGCCCGACATGCCAGCGTTCATTTCCCCCTCCCTCTTCATGCCGGAGGCGCCGCTGGAGCGGCTCGAACGGCCCCCTCGCCAGACAGCTTGAGTCGAGTTACCCGTTTTTTGGGCATTTCTTCTTATCCGAGGTGAGTCATGTACAAGTCTCTGTTACTGGCCGTGCTGGCCGGTACCGTCAGTCTTTCTGCTCTGGCAACCGAGCAGATGACAGTCTACAAGTCCCAGTATTGCGGCTGCTGCAAGACCTGGATCAAGCACATGGAAGAGAACGGCTTTGCGGTCAAGGTCGTCGAAACCGAGCAGCTTGAACCCGTCAAGCAACAGTACGGCATCACCCCGCAGCTGGCCTCCTGCCACACCGGGGTGGTGAATGGCTATGTGGTGGAGGGACATGTGCCCGCCGCCGACGTGCAGAAGCTGCTCAAGGAAAAACCGGCGATCCGCGGCCTGACCATTCCGGGCATGCCCCAGAGTGCGCCGGGCATGGATATTCCGGGTCAGCCCTATCAGGTGCTGAGCATCAGCGAGGAGGGCGCGACCAAGGTCTGGTCGAGCTATCCCGGCTGACGAACACTGGTCATGAGCCGGCACCACTCCATCATGTGAGGCACACCTGAGCGAATCCGTGCCGCTCATGGCCAGAGCAGGAGGGCCACCCTTGTGAGAGGGGGGCCCTTTTTCATGGTTTGGGGTCGAATGTCCGGGGATCACTTGCAACCCAGGGCGACAAGGGGCAGATTGATCGCCAATTTATTTTCTCAGGGGCGATGTTCCGGTTTGCCAGCCTTGTTTCCGCACCGGCGGAGTGAGCGGCGGCGGCTTGATCGTCAATTCATGGCGCTCCCCGCGAGCCTGCCTGCCCTGTTACAGCGCAAAGGATGCGACATGTTCATCTTTCCCCGAGGGTTGCTGCTGCTGGCTTGTCTGGTCGCCGTGCCCTGTACCCATGCCAATGAAGAGCCCGTCATGCCGACAAGCGAAACCCCCATCCTGCCTCCTGTGGCCCCCAAGCACCCCCATACCCTGAAAAAGCACGGGGACGTCCGGATCGACAACTACTACTGGCTGCGTGACGACGAGCGGCAGAAGCCCGAGGTGCTGGATTATCTCAAGGCCGAAAACGCCTACACCGAGGCCATGCTCAAGCCAGTCCAGCCGCTGCGCGACCAGCTCTACAAGGAGATGGTGGCCCGCATCCCCCAGCAGGACGAGTCGGTGCCCTATGTGAAGAACGGCTACCGCTACCAGACCCGCTATGAGCCGGGCAAGGAGTACGCCATCTACTCCCGCACCAAGGTGGGGGAGAAGGACGCCAGCCTGATGCTGGACAGCAACCAGCGCGCCGAGGGCCACGAGTTCTATTCGCTGGGGGCCCTGGAGGTGAGCCGCAACAACCGCTGGCTGGCGGTGGCGGAAGACTTCCTCTCCCGCCGTCAGTACCAGATCCAGTTCCTCGATCTGGAGAGCGGCACCTGGGCCGCCGACAAGCTTGAGAACACCTCGGGCAACCTGGTGTGGGCCAACGACAGCAAGACGGTGTTCTATGTGCGCAAGCACCCCAAGACACTGCTGCCCTATCAGGTCTATCGCCACGAGCTGGGCAGCGACCCCGCCAAGGACAAGCTGGTCTACGAGGAGAAGGATGACAGCTTCTACGTCAGCCTCTATGCCACCACCTCGGAAGACTTCATCGTCATCGCCCTCTCCAGCACCACCACCAGCGAGGCGCGCCTCATCGACGCCAACACGCCGGTCCAGGCGTCGCGCCTGTTCCTGCCCCGTCAGGTGGATCACGAATACAGCCTGGATCACTACCGCGGCCGCTTCTATGTGCGCTCCAACAAGGACGGCAAGAACTTCGGCCTCTACGAGACCAGGGAGAGCCCGGTGGATCGCTGGAAGGCGGTGATAGCCCCCAATCCGGACGTGCTGCTGGAGAGCTATGCCCTGTTCAGGGACTGGCTGGTGCTGGAGGAGCGCAGCAAGGGACTGACCCGGCTGCGCCAGATCAACTGGCAGAGCGGCGAACAGAAAGAGATCGCCTTCGACGATCCCGCCTATGTCACCTGGCTCGCCTACAACCCGGAGCCTGACACCAGCGCCCTGCGCTACGGCTACTCCTCCATGACCACGCCGTCCTCCACCTATGAGCTGAACCTGGACAGTGGCAAGCGCACCCTGCTCAAGCAGCAGCCGGTGGCGGGTTTCAAGGCCGACAAGTATGCCAGCGAGCGGGTCTGGGTGACCGCCCGCGACGGGGTGGCGGTGCCTGTCTCCCTGGTCTATCGCAAGGATCTGTTCAAGAAGGAGGGCAAGAACCCCCTGCTGGTCTATGGCTACGGCTCCTACGGCGCCAGCATGGATCCCGACTTCAGCAGCTCGCGCCTGAGCCTGCTGGACAGGGGCTTCGTCTACGCCATCGCCCATGTCCGGGGCGGTGAGGAGCTGGGGCGCCCCTGGTATGAAGATGGCAAGCTGCTGAAAAAACAGAATACCTTCCACGACTTCATCGACGTGACCGAGGCGCTGGTGGCCCAGGGCTATGGCGCCAGGGACCAGGTCTACGCCATGGGGGGCAGTGCCGGCGGCCTGCTGATGGGGGCCGTCATCAACCAGGCGCCAGCGCTCTATCGCGGCGTGGTCGCCCAGGTGCCCTTCGTCGACGTGGTCACCACCATGCTGGACGAGTCCATCCCCCTCACCACAGGGGAGTACGACGAATGGGGCAACCCGAACCAGAAGCGCTACTACGACTACATGAAGAGCTACAGCCCCTACGATCAGGTCAAGGCGCAAGCCTACCCCAACCTGCTGGTCACCACGGGTCTGCACGACTCCCAGGTGCAATATTGGGAGCCCGCCAAGTGGGTCGCCAAGCTGCGGGAGCTGAAGACGGACGACAACCAGTTGCTGCTCAGCACCGACATGGATGCCGGTCACGGCGGCAAGTCGGGGCGTTTCAAGGCCTACGAAGACATAGCCCTGGAATTCGCCTTTATCCTAGAGCTGGCCAAGCCGAAGGCATGAGGCGGTGGATGAGCCGTTGTGACCGGCCGCAGGCAAGTCGGGCTGTTGCAAGGCCTACGAGGACATAGCCCTGGAGTTCGCCTTTATCCTGGAGCTGGCCAAGGCGAAGGCATGAGATGGTGGATGAGCCGTTGTGACCGGCCACAGGCAAGTCGGGCTGTGGCAAGGCCTACGAGGGCATAACTCTGGAGTTTGCCTTTATTCTGGAGCTGGCCAGGCCGAAGGCATGAGGCTGGGTTAACCGCTTGTTGCTGAACCGCGATCCGGGCGCCAGGGATGACGCCGATTCGCAGATGAGATCAGGCCGGCGAGGGCAACCCGCCGGCCTGTGTCTTGTTCCCTATCCTGACCCTGTCTCGGGCCGCCCTCAGCCAGATGGCAGCCCTTGCCAGTCAAGGGCTACAAAGGAATCCACTCCCTCCATTTCCCCGCTGCCTGCGCACACAAAACCAATTAATCCACGCCCGATGAATTGATGATCCAGTTCAAATTTCTCGCTATTTAAATCCACCGTTTTGCCATTTTGTTTGATTTATGTTGGCACTCTGTGCCTAATCAAGGGGTTACAACTTTTGATCCGGCTATTTTGTGGTCGAATCACCCTCAGTCGGCATGACGCTGATTATCTCACCGCAGGATGATGGTGGCTTCTGGAAGGGCGTTCGCCGCTCGACCATTTCCTCGTACGAGGCTGTATAGGCAGACCCAGTCTTGATGCGGGTCCGTCTCATATTCACCCGGGAATCGGGTGAGATAAATCAATGAAAAGGATGAAGAACATGAAAGGATTATCCTTGGCGTGCGCCCTGTCGGCGGCTCTGGTCGGTGCTACTTTCGGTGGTCCGGTGCAAGCGCAGGAGCGCTTCGTGACCATAGGCACCGGCGGTCAGACCGGCGTCTACTACGTGGCGGGCCAGTCCATCTGTCGTTTCCTCAATCGCGGCGCCGCCGATCACCAGATCAAGTGCAACGCGCCGGCCAGTGGCGGTGGCGTGGCCAACGTCAACGGCATCCGCAGCGGTGAGTTCAACTTCGGCATCATGCAGTCCGACCACCAGTACAAGGCGATGAAGGGGCTGCCCCCCTTCCAGGCCGAGGGGGCCATGGATGACATGCGCGCCGTCTTCTCCCTGCAGAGCGAGGTGTTCACCATTCTCGCCCGCCGCGACGCCAAGATCGCCAGCTTCGACGACCTGAAGGGCAAGCGCGTCAACATCGGCAACCCGGGCTCTGGCCAGCGCGACACCATGGAAGAGATCATGGCGGTCAAGGGCTGGAAGAAGGGCGACTTCGGCCTGGTCTCCGAGCTGAAACCGGCGGAGCAGGCCTCCGCCCTGGGTGACAACAACATAGACGCCATGAGCTACTTCGTCGGCCACCCGAACGGTGCCATCCAGGAAGCCTCCACCACCACGGACGCCGTGCTGGTGCCGGTGACCGGCGCCGACATCGACAAGCTGCTGGCCGAGAAGAGCTACTACACCAAGGCCGAGATCCCGGGCGGCATCTACAAGGGCAGCGACCAGCCGACCCCGTCCATCGGTGGCAAGGCGGTGCTCTCCACCAGTGCCAAGGCCGATCCTGAAGTGGTCTACCAGCTGGTGAAATCTGTGTTCGACAACCTGGATCGCTTCAAGCGTCTGCACCCGGCCTTCGCCGATCTGAAAGAGGCCGACATGATCAAGGTGGGTCTCTCCGCGCCCCTGCATGAAGGTGCCGCACGTTACTACAAAGAGCGTGGCTGGCTCTGATTGAAGGCCTGCCGGCCTTCCATCGTTCTCTTCGACACCCGCCCGCCACACCGGCAGCGGGTGTCGTGTCGTTGTACTCGCAGGCAAAAGTTAACCCTATGCAAGAAAAACAACTCTCTACCGAGGAACTGATCGCCCAGGACGTGGGCGCCCGGCTGCCGCTCGGCATCATGGGCTGGCTGATCACCGGGCTGGCGCTGGCCTGGTCCCTGTTCCAGCTCTGGATCGCCTCTCCGCTGCCCTTTATGCTGGGATTTGGCGTCCTCAATGACACCGAAACCCGTGCCATTCACCTCACCTTCGCCCTGCTGCTGGCCTATCTGGTGTTCCCGGCCTTCCGGCGCTCCCCCAGAGACAGGGTGCCGCTCGGCGATATCGCCCTCGGCCTGATCGCCGCCGGTGCCGCCGCCTATCTGTTCGTCATGTATGAGGCCCTTGCCCAGCGCCCCGGCAACCTCACCACCGCCGATCTGGTCACCGCCTGCATCGGCATACCGCTGCTGCTGGAGGCGACCCGCCGTGCCCTGGGCCCGGCCCTGGCGGTGATCGCCCTGGTGTTTCTCGCCTACAGCCTGGCCGGCCCCTGGATGCCGGGGCTGCTGGCGCACCGCGGGGTGAGTTTCACCGCCCTGGCGAACCACCAGTGGATCACCACTGAGGGGGTGTTCGGCATCGCCCTCGGGGTCTCCACCAGCTTCGTGTTCCTGTTCGTGCTGTTCGGCGCCCTGCTGGAGCGGGCCGGTGCCGGTCACTACTTCATCCAGCTTGCCTTCAGCCTGCTCGGCCACCTGCGCGGCGGCCCGGCCAAGGCGGCCGTGGTGGCCTCGGCCCTGACCGGGGTCATCTCCGGCTCCTCCATCGCCAACGTGGTGACCACGGGCACCTTCACCATCCCCATGATGAAGCGGGTCGGCTTCTCCAAGGAGAAGGCGGGGGCGGTCGAGGTGGCCTCCTCGGTCAACGGCCAGATCATGCCCCCCGTGATGGGGGCGGCGGCCTTCCTGATGGTGGAGTACGTGGGCATTCCCTACGTGGAGATCATCAAGCATGCCTTCCTGCCGGCGGCCATCTCCTACATAGCGCTGCTCTACATAGTCCACCTGGAAGCGCTGAAGCTCGGCATGCAGCCCATCGGCGGTCATCAACCCAAGCCCTGGCTGCGCCGTCTGACCGGCTTCGCCTTCGGTGCCACCCTCATCAGCGGCCTGTCGATGGCGGTCTACTATGGTCTGGGCTGGCTCAAGCCGGCGCTGGGGGACTACGCCCTGCCGGGGATCTCCCTGTTGCTGGCGGCCGTCTATCTGGGTCTGCTGAAGATAGCGGCCAGCAATGCGCCGCTGCCCGCCGAGGATCCGGATCAGCCCCTCACCGAGCTGCCCAACACCCGCGCCGTGCTGCTCTCCGGTCTGCACTTCCTGCTGCCCGTAGTGGTACTAGTGTGGTGCCTGATGGTGGAGCGCCTCTCGCCAGGGCTGTCGGCCTTCTGGGGCACCGTCATGCTGGTGATCATCCTGCTGACCCAGCGGCCGCTGCTCAACTGGCTGCGCACCGACGGCAAGCATGACTACGGCTCGGCCCGCGATGGTCTGGTGGACTTGAAGGAGGGCCTGGTGGCCGGTGCCCGCAACATGATCGGCATCGGCATCGCCACCGCCACCGCCGGCATCATAGTCGGTGCCGTCTCCCAGACCGGGGTCGGCCTGGTGCTGGCGGATCTGGTGGAGATGCTCTCCATGGGCAACCTGCTGCTGATGCTGTTCCTCACCGCCCTGCTGAGTCTGATCCTCGGCATGGGGCTGCCCACCACAGCCAACTACATAGTGGTCTCCAGCCTGCTGGCCCCCGTGGTGGTGACGCTGGGGCAGCAGAACGGCCTCATAGTGCCGCTCATCGCCGTGCACCTGTTCGTCTTCTATTTCGGCATCATGGCGGACGTGACCCCGCCGGTGGGGCTGGCCTCGTTCGCGGCGGCCGCCGTCTCCAAGGGGGATCCCATCAAGACCGGGATCACCGCCTTCTACTACAGCCTGCGCACCGCGGCGCTGCCCTTCCTGTTCATCTTCAACACGGATCTGCTGCTGATCGATGTGGACTTCGCCCACGGCGTGCTGATCTTCGTGGTGGCCACGGTCGCCATGCTGATCTTCGCCGCCGCCACCCAGGGCTGGTTCCTGGTGAAGAGCCGCTGGTACGAGAATGTGCTGCTGTTGCTGGTGGCCTTCACCCTGTTCCGTCCCGGTTTCTGGATGGACATGGTGCACGATCCCTATCGTGAGACGCCCCCCGCCCAGCTGGCCCAGACCCTGGGTGAGGTGGAAGCGGAGAGCACGCTGCGACTGCGGATCCAGGGGGAGGATGCGGTGGGCAAGCTGCGTCAATCCACAGTGCTGCTGGCGGTACCGGCCGGTGCCGATGGCGAAGAGCGATTGGCCAGCCTGGGGCTGGCCCTGTACGAGCAGGACGGCAAGACCCTGATCGACAACGTCACCTTCGGCAGTCCGGCGGCGGCGGCCGGTATGGAGTTTGACCAGGAGATCCTCTCCGTCAAGGCGCCGACCGAGCGCTGGCACAAGGAGCTGATGTGGATCCCGGGCTTCCTGCTGTTCGGGGCCGTGGTCTGGCTGCAACGGCGACGGGCCACCCGCTCATAGACACCACCAATAAAAACGGCGCCTCGATGGCGCCGTTTTCAATACCGGGCAGGTTAGTTTGACTGGGTCTGCTTCTGCTTTTGCAGCTGATCCAGGGTCTGTTGTTCCTGCGGGCTCAGGCCAAGCTGTTCGCACGCTTGTTCGAAGCTGATCCCCAGGTGGCACATCATGATGTCGATGGCAGGCAGGTAGTTGGTCATTGCGTCTTCCATGGTGATCTTCCAGAGCTGTCTCTTATGCCCGAGCCGCGAGCAGGGGGCAATTAGACTTTAGGTGTAGGGTGTCATCTGCTTCACACCCCTGCCACTGGGCGGGGGAATTTGCTACTCTTGCGGGCACTAAAGAGGTTGCCGTGTGACCGCGAGCAATCGGTGAGGAGCAGGGCATGTTATTGAGTTTCTTGATCATCGCATCTGGCTGGTGGCACATCCGCGCGGCTTATGGCTCAGACTCCCGTCAGTTCTACATCAGCAAACCGCTGACCATGCTGTTCATCATCGCCCTGGCCTTTGGCTATCAGAGCGATGACCATAACGGTTCCCACGCCTGGATCCTGCTCGGCCTCTGCCTGTCGCTGGCCGGGGACGTGCTGCTGATGCTGCCACGGGATCGCTTCATCCAGGGATTGGCGGCATTTTTTGTCGCGCACCTCTGCTACATAGTCGGTTTCGCCCAAGGGCCCCTGGTGCTGAAGCTGGTGGATGGCCTGCTGCTGTTGCTGGTGGCCGGCATGGTGTTCGGCCTGCTGTGGGGCAAGCTCGGGGAGATGAAGATCCCTGTGTTCTGCTACATGCTGGTGATCATCGCCATGGCCTGGGTCGCCGCCGGCGCCTGGCACGCCTCTCTTACCGCGGGCAGCGCCGCGGCCCTGGTGGGGGCGCTGATGTTCCTCTTCTCCGACAGCATGCTGGCGCTAGATCGCTTCCGCCGCCCCTTCCCCCATGCCACGGCCTGGATCATGAGCAGCTACTTCGCCGCCCAGTTCCTGATCGCCGCTTCTCTGGCGGGATAAGCAGGCTTCGTCGACCATAAAAAAACGGGCCATAGGGCCCGTTTTGTCATTCCGCTATCATGCCTCCAGCGGCTCGGCGTCCGCGGCCCTGAGGGCCGGTTGCCTGAGCAGCAGCATCAGGGCGCTGGCGATGAGCAGGAAGATGCCCATCACGTAGAACACCTGGTTGTAGGCCATGATGGCGGCCTCCCGGTTGATGGTATTGGACAGCATGGCCCTGGCCTGCTGCTGGGCGAGCGCGGGATCCGAGCCCTGGGCCATCATGGTCTGGGCCAGCTGCAGCAGGTAGCTTTGCCCCTCTATGCTGGTGGCGGCCAGGGTGCTGCCTATCTGGCTGGCATGGATGCGGGTGTCGTTGTCGATCAGGGTGGCTATGATGGCGATGCCGAAGGCCCCACCCAGGTTGCGCAGCACGTTGAGCAGGGTGGAGGAGGAGGGGATCTCCTCCGGGGTCAGGCTGGCGGTGGCTACCAGGGAGAGCGGCACCATGATGAAGGGCTGGCCCAGGGCCCGCACTATCAGCGACTGGATCAGCTGGGGGCCGGCGTAGTCGGCGCTCATGTTGACGTTCATGAAACAGCTGATGGCAAACACCAGGAAGCCGAAGCTCACCAGGTAGCGCGGATCTATCCGGGTGACCAGCCTGGGCACCAGCGGCAGCACCAGCAACTGGGGCAGCCCCATCCACATCAGCACCTCGCCAATCTCCAGGGCGTTGTAGTTGTGGATCTGCGCCATGTAGAGCGGCAGCACATAGATGGACCCCATCAGCGCCATGCCGAGCACCAGGTAGGCGAAGCAGGCCAGGGCGAAGCGCGGGCTGTGCAGCAGCCGCAGATTGACCAGAGGATGGCGGCGCAGCAGCTGGCTGATGACGAAGAACACCAGGGCCACCACAGAGATGACGGTGAGCCGCACTATGAAGCTGGAACCGAACCAGTCCTCTCTGTTGCCCTCCTCCAGCACCACCTCCAGCAGACCCAGCCCCACCGCCATGGTGAGGATGCCGACCAGATCCACCCGTTTTATCACCTCCCAGTCCACCGGCTTCCTGTCCAGCCCGTGGGCCAGCATGGCCATCACCAGCAGGCCGGGGGGCACGTTCAGGTAGAAGATGTAGTGCCAGGAGAGCTGCTCCGTCAGCCAGCCCCCGAGGGTCGGACCTATGGCGGGGGCGAAGGTGGCACAGAGGCCGAACAGCGCCATGCCGGTGGCTCGCTTGTGCAGCGGCAGCAGGCTGACGATGAGGGAGAAGGCCATGGGGATCAGGGCCCCGCCGGTGAAGCCCTGCAATGCCCGGAAGACGATCATGCTGGTGAGGTTCCAGCTAAACGAGCAGAGCACGGAGGCGACGATGAAGGCCCCCGTGGTCCACAGCAGGTAGCGGCGCACGCTCAGCCCCCGGCTCAGCCAGCCGCTCAGGGGGATGGCGATCATCTCCGCCACCAGGTAGGAGGTGGAGATCCAGGAGCTCTCGCTCAGGGTGGCCGAGAGGGCCCCCTGAATGTCCTTCAGGGAGGCGTTGGTGATCTGGATGTCGAGTATGGCCATGAAGGCGCCGATGAGGCCCCCCATGACAGCGATCCAGTTGCGACGTGGAATGGGTTCCATCAGTTGGCGGCGACCATGGGCTCAGGATTGCGGGTATCCACTATCACCTCGGTGGAGAGGGTAGATTGATCGGCACGCAGCTTGCCCGCCAGTGCGTCTGGCTCGGGATCACGGGTATCCACTATCACCTCGCTGGAGAGACCAGGACGCAACTTGCCTGCCAGTGCGCCCGGCTCTGGGATGCGGATCTTGACCGGCACCCGCTGCACTATCTTGGTGAAGTTACCGGTGGCGTTCTCCGGCGGCAGCAGGGCGAACTTGGCGCCGGTGGCGGGGGCCAGGCTGTCGATGATCCCCTCGACCGGCTGATCCGGATAGGCATCCAGGATCACCTCCACGCGCTGACCCGGTTGCATGTGCTGCAGCTGGGTCTCCTTGAAGTTCGCCTCGACCCACACCTGTTGCAGCGGTACCAGGCTGGCCACCTGCATGCCGGACTGCACATAGAGTCCTTCCCGCAGGCTGCGCTTGCCTATGATGCCGTCCGCCGGGGCCCGCAGCTCTGTGTAGCCGAGCTCCAGCCTGGCCTGTTCGAGCTGTGCTTCACTCAGTGCCAGCCTGGCCTGGTTCTGCTTGGCTTCGGCGTCCAGCACCAGCAGGCGCTCGCGAGCGGCCTGCAGGGCGGCTCTGGCCTCCTGCTCCTGGGCCTGATTGACCTGCAGACCGGCGCGCACCTCGTCCAGACTGTCCTGGGAGCTGTAGTTGCGCTGATTGAGCTGGCTGACCCGGCGCACCTGCTGCTGGGCCCGCACCTGCTCGGCATTGGCCGAGGCGACCCTGGCTTCGGCCTGACGGATCAGGCTCAGCTGCTGGGTACGGGTGGCGGCCAGGTTCTCCGCGGTCGCCTGATTGAGGTGCAGATCGGCCTCGGCCTCGAGCACCCGGGTTCTGTACTCCCTGTCGTCCAGTCTGGCGATGAGCTGGCCGGCCTTGACCTCCTGGTTGTCGGTCACCAGCACCTCGCTGATATAGCCGGGCAGCTTGGAGCCGATGCCGGTCACCTCGCTCTGCAGATAGGCGTTGTCGGTGCTCTCGAAATGGCGGCCGTGCAGATACCAGTAGGCGGCAAACAGCATGCCGAGCAGGGCCAGCAGCAGGGCTGCCAGCAGAGGGATCTTCTTGTGTTGACTCATGATTTTTGCTTTTCCTGAACTGTGGCGGGCAGGCTAACATCGGCAGACTGTTTCGATTAGTATCCATTCATGAGATATACAGTTTCACTGGTGAGACAATGGACTTGAACGCAGCCTTGATTCTGGTGCGCATCGTCGACAAGGGCTCCTTTACCGCCGCCGCCCAGGAGCTGGGCATGACCAAGGCGACGGTGAGCCGCCGCATCGCCGAACTGGAGCAGCACCTCGGCGTGCGGCTGCTCTATCGCTCCACCCGCCAGCTCACCCTGACCGAGGCCGGAGAGCAGTATTACCTGCGCTGCAGCAAGGCGGTGGAGGAGCTGGCCCAGGCCGAGCTGATGCTGAGTGCCAGCCAGCAGGAGGTGACTGGCACCCTCAAGCTGGCGGTCCCCATCGAGACGGGGCAGCTGGTGGTGGGTCGCCTGGTGGCTCACTTTCTGCAAGCCTATCCGGGGCTGCGGGTGGATCTGGAGCTGACCAACCGCATAGTGGACCCCATCAGCGAGGGGCTGGATGCCATAGTGCGGATCGGTGACATGAGCGACTCCAACCTGGCGGCACGGCGTCTGTGGAGCACGGAGCGGCTGCTGTGCGCCAGCCCGGCGTACCTGGCCCGCAGCCCGGCGATCACCCGACCCGAGGATCTGGTGCGCCATGAAAGGGTCGCGGTCAGCAGCGGTTTTCTCGCCTCCCACTGGTGTTTTGAACTGGATGGCCGGGAAGTGCTGGTGGATCCGCCGTCCCGTTTCCAGGTCAACAACATCACCTGTGCCAGAGAGGCGGCGAAGGCCGGGCTGGGGCTTGCCTCCCTGCCCGCCATGTTGTGCCATGATGAGCTGGCCGACGGCTCTCTGGTGGCCTTGCTGCCGGACTGGCAGCAGCCCAAGGTGCCCATCTATCTGCTGTTTCCCGAGCGTCGGCTGATGCCGCGCAAGTTGAGGGTGTTTATCGATTTTCTGGTGGCCAATGGCCCGACTTACGGCATCGACAACCTGCTGTGAGCGGCAAGGGGTCATGCGGAGGAAGTGTGATGGTCCGGGGCCGGTGTCGCCGGTGCATCGACTAGGGGTTGCGAGGAGAGGATATATGGAGCAGTGGATTAACTTGTATCGGGCCTCCCACTCGCTGGAGGCGCATGCCTTGAAAGGGGCGCTGGAAGTCGAAGGGGTGCGGGTGCGGCTCAGCGGGGAGGGACTCTCGGGGGCGTTGGGAGAGTTGCCCGTGGATCTGCTGCAGGTCACCCTGATGGTGTGCGAGCAGGATCGCCGGCGGGCAGGCAGGATCATAGAGCGCTACCAGCAGCGCCAGGGCAATGGCTGGCTGTGCGGTCAGTGCGGGGAGGAGAACGGCGCCAACTTCGATATCTGCTGGCGCTGCCATCACGATCCCCAGGATCACTGAGATCTTTCCCTCCCGTCACCCTCAGCGCAGGGTGAAGTCGATGTCCTCCCCCGCGCTGGCATCGTGATAGATCGCCAGATCCAGCTCCTTCTCGCTGCGGGCGATCAGCACCGACACCAGGATGTCGCCGGAGACGTTGACAGTGGTACGGGCCATGTCGAGGATCCTGTCTATCCCGGCGATCAGCGCCACCCCTTCCAGCGGCAATCCCACCGCGGTCAGCGTCAGGGTCAGCAGCATGAGCCCGGTGCCCGGCGTGCCGGCCGTGCCTATGCTGGCGAGGGTGGCGATGCTGATGATGGTCAGGTAATCCACCACGTGCAGATCCACCCCGAATGCCTGGGCCACGAACAGCGCCGTCACCCCCTGATAGAGGGCGGTGCCATCCATGTTGATGGTGGCGCCAATCGGCAGCACCTTGGCGGTGATGGCGGGGGAGACCCCCAGCCGGCGCTCGGCGCAGGCCAGGCTGATGGGCAGGGTGCTGCTGCTTGAGCTGCTGGTGAAGGCCACCGCCTGGGCGTCGACGATGCTCTTGAAGTAGTGCAGCGGATTGAGGCGGGCCAGCAGGATCAGCAGGCTGCTGTAGACCCCGAGCACGTGCAGCAGGCAGCCGAGGTAGACGGCGCCTATCACCTTGAGCAGGGGCAGCAGCAGGCTCACCCCGTATTTGCCCGTCATCCAGGCCATCAGGGCGCAGACGCCATAGGGGGCCAGCGCCATCACCATCTGGGTCAGCTTGAACATCCCCTCCGCCAGGGAGGTGAAGAACAGAATGGCAGGGCGACCGCGTCGGCCACTGGCATTGAGGGCCAGGGCGAGGGCCACCGCAAAGACGATCACCTGCAGTATCTTGCCATCCACCATGGCCTGTACCGGGTTGTGGGGCACCAGATGGCTCAGCACGCTGGCCAGGGTCGGCTGCACCATCACGCCGGACCGTTCGTAGGGTCCCATGTTGGCGCCCATGCCGGGTTCCAGCAGCCAGCCCATCACCAGGCCGATGCAGATGGCGACGGCGGTGGAGCAGAGGTAGAGACCTATGGCCTTGCTGCCGATCCTGTCCAGGGTCTTGCCCTTGAGCAGGGCGGTGAGGCCGGCGATGACGGAGCAGAAGATGAGGGGCACCATCAGCATCTGTATGGTGTTCACGAACAGGACGCCGATGGGCTTGAGCAGCATTGCCTGCTCGCTGAAGCAGAGTCCTAGCCCGATCCCGGTCAGCATGCCGAGCAGTGTCTTCAACCAGAGCGGGCGGCGGGTCCAGATCCGCCAGGGCTTGAAGACCAATCCATGGAACAGCATGACGCCAATGTCCTTATTTTCTGTCTGCGATGGCAAAGGGGGCGCTAGTGTAGCCATCCCCCGATCAGGTTGCCACATTATCGACAAAGCGACGCTCGCGGCCAGCCCGGGGGAGCTAAAAAAGGCGTTTTGTTGGCTTATATCAAGATCGGGGGCCGGGGTTCAGGCTCTAATGGACATCTGACATGATGATTAAAGAGGTTTGAGATGTCCCAGTCGATACACGGTCACGAAGTGATGGAGATGATGCTGGAAGAGGGTGGCCATTTTACCCGGGCCAGCCTCAGGGAGGCGATTGAGGCGCGCTTTGGCGCCGATGCCCGCTTCCATACCTGCAGCGCGAGCGAGATGGATGCAGAGGCGCTGATCAGCCTGCTGGCCAAACGCGGCAAGTTCATCGAGTCAGAGCAGGGCATCCAGACCCGGGCCGACAAGATCTGCAACCACGGCTGATCCCGCGGCGAGCGTACCGAGGCGCTCGCCGAATCCCGCCTCCTTTGTTATATTTCGCCCTCTCCCCCCTCTGTTAAAGGCTTGGCCTGGGCAACGCCCGGGAACCTGTATGGATACTTTCTCCGCTGCCGTCATGTTGTTTCTGATCATGGATCCGCTGGGCAACCTGCCGGTCTTCCTCTCCATACTGCGTCATGTCGATCCCAAGCGGCGCCGCAAGGTGATGATCCGCGAGCTGCTGTTCTCCTTAGGCATCATGCTGGGCTTCCTGTTTGCCGGTCAGCAGATCCTGAGCTTCCTGAACCTGCGCCAGGAGGCGGTCAGCATCGCCGGGGGCATCATATTGTTCCTCATCGCCATCAAGATGATCTTCCCGAGTCCGGGGGGCGTGACCGGGTTGGCGGCGGGGGAGGAGCCCTTCCTGGTGCCCATGGCCATCCCCATGATAGCGGGCCCCTCCATACTGGCCTCCCTGCTGCTGCTGGCGAACCAGGAGCCGACCCGGATGGCGGACTGGTCCCTGGCCCTGCTGATGGCCTGGGGCGCCAGCGCCGTGATCCTGATGTTCTACGAGCTGTTCAACAAGCTGCTGGGTGAGCGAGGACTCACCGCCGTGGAGCGGCTGATGGGCATGCTGCTGGTGATGATCTCGGTGCAGATGCTGCTGGATGGCGTGCACCACTATCTGGCGGTGACGGGCAAGGGGTAAAAAGAAAGGGGCTGCCAGGCAGCCCCTTTCTTATTGTGGGTCCATGACGGCCAGCGCCTCGTCCGGGCGGGACGGGGCCTCCAGCTTGCCCATGATGAGGGTGAGCAATGTCTCCCGCAGCCAGCGGTGTCCCGGATCCTCCTCGTGGCGCTGATGCCAGATGAGCAGGTGGGAGATGCTGTCCAGGGCGATGGGCAACGGCAGCGGCACCAGCGGATAGACCTGGGTCGCGTGGCGGGCATAGAGCCGTGACAGGGTCACTATCATGTCCGAGTGCATGCCCATGCGCAGTGCCGCCTCGAAGGAGGGCACAGTCGCCTCGATCCGGCGGTAGAGATCCTGCTCCGCCAGCTTGTGATCCAGCATCCAGCGATCTCGTCCCTCGCAATAGGTCTGCACATGGGGATGGGCCAGGTAGCGGGGAAGATCCCACTCGGGTTCGCGCAGGGCCGGGTGATCCCGCTGCACCAGGCAGGTGAGGTCATCGATGGCGAGCAGTCGCTGGCAGATGGCGTTGGGCAGGGTGTCCAGCCTGAAATCCGAGTTGATGCAGTTCTCCCGCACCGTGAAGGCGATGTCCACCTGACCCTGGCTCATCTCGGTCAGGCTGTGCTCTGTCCACTCCTCGTAGCGCAGCCGGATCCCCGGTGCCTGGCGCTTGAGCTCGCTCAGGTAGAGCGGCGCGAACAGGGTGAAGGCGCTGTCCATGCTGGCGATGACGAATTCCCGCTCTGTGTTGGCGGGATCGAAGGCGGGGGGCTGGATCAGGTTGTCCAGGGAGAGCAGTATGGGTTGCAACTGCTGCTGCAGATCGAGGGCGCGCGGGGTGGGATCCAGCCCGTAGGCGGAGCGGACGAACAGGGGATCGTCGAAGGTCTCCCGCAGGCGACCCAGGGCCTTGCTGACGGCCGACTGGCTCAGATGCAGACGGCGGGCGGCCCGGCTGCCATTGCGCTCTTCCAGCAAGACTTGCAGGATAATCAACAAATTAAGATCTATGCGCCCGAGCTGTTCCAGCAACATGATATGAATCCTCTTCAATTCTTAGATGAATTTATACCATTTGTTTTCATATCTTGGCGACCCTATGCTCGACCTGTCTCTCGCCTTCATGGCGACTGGTACAGGATGTAGCGGTTGAGGGGACAAGTAGCACCGACTCATACGGCGGCCAAAGGTCGCCGTATCTTTTTATGTTTTTTGACGATTTTCCTGCCAACTTGCGCCTGCCTTGATTTTGCCCAACAATCGTTGCGCCTTCTTTTGATACAAACAACGGGTATCTATCTGTCAGGAGTCGCCCTATGGGACTTGGTGGAATTCATATCTGGCATCTGTTGATCCTGCTGGTGGTCGTCGTCGTGGTGTTTGGCAGCAAACGCCTGGCCGGTGCCGGTGAGGATCTGGGCACCGCCATCAGGGATTTTCGTAAAGCCTTGCGTGACGATGAAGTACATCCGAAATGAGTAGGAGTGGAAGTATGTCTGTAGACGAAAAAGTGGAATTGAATGAAACCTGCGACAGCTGCGGCTGTTTCGCCGAGATCGGCACCATCATAGGTGAAGGCGACGATGTGATGGAGCTGGTGATCGAGGCCGCGGCAGAAGCCGACGCCCGCGCCAAACTCGCAGCCTATGAGGCGCTGGCCAAGCAGGTGACCGCCGAAGCCGTGATCGACAGCGAACTGACCCAGGGCGCCAACGGCGTTATCCTGAAGGCCCGCCTGCAATTCACCTGCACCGCCGAGAAGCTGATTTTCGAGATGCGTGCCCGCTCTATCTGAGCCCCCTGATGAGACGGCAGGCTTGCCTGCCGTATTGCTTTGCCCCTCGCCTTTTCCCTCTCTTTGCGTTGTATAGTGAGTTATCCCACGGACGATCCGGTTTCAGTCCGGTACCAATCGTTCCGCTGCAGGAAGGTGCCATGATGGCACCCCGTCATGAGTCCCGCGTGTCGGGCCTTGTCCTGCCGAGAATCTCAAGGCGCGAGTCGACCAACAGAAGGTGGCTACCTCATGATGCGATGGATTTGGGCCCTGCTGGTCCTCTGCTCTCTCCCTCTGCTGGCGGCGGATCTCGGTTCCCAGCCTGGTGATGCCCCTTCGCGCGCCGCGGACGTCAAGCCCAAGCTCCTGCCCCAACCCGGGGATCTCGAACACATACTGCAAAAGAAGGAGCTCAGGGCCCTGGTGGTCTATGAACGGGGCTTCTTCTTCTTCGACAAGGGGGCCCAGTACGGCATCCTGGTCAATCAACTGCAAGGCTTCGAGCGCTGGCTGAACCAGACCTATCTCCCCAAGGAGAAGCTCAAGCTCAAGATCATCTATATCCCGGTGCGTCAGGACAAGCTGCTGGACTACCTCACCGAGGGGCGGGGGGATCTGGTGGCGGCCAACCTGACGGTGACGCCGACCCGGCGCGAGCAGGTCACCTTCTCCCAGCCGCTCATCTCGCCCATCGAGGAGTGGGTGGTGAGCCAGCGGGAGCTGACGGGCTTCAACCGCATCACCCAGCTCTCCGGTCGGCGGATCTGGGTGCGGGCCAGCTCAAGCTATTACGAGAGCCTGCATCAGCTCAACTGGCTGTTCCGCGAGCTGGGGCTGCCCCCCGTCTACATAGAGACAGTGCCCGAGTACCTGCAGGACGGGGATCTGCTGGAGATGGTGGCCGCCGGCATCATACCGCTGACCGTCACCGACAGTTTCAAGGGGCGGATCTGGCTCGACATGATAGGGGGCCTCAAGGCCCACAAGCTTATCCCGCTGCGGGACAAGGGGCGCAGCGCCTGGGCACTGCGCAACAACAGCCCCGAGCTGCTCAAGGCGGTGAATGCCTATATCTCGGAGTCGAGCAAACGCACCCTCTACAGCGACATGACACTGCGTCGCCTGCTGGCCCAGAGTGACAAGATGAGCAACATACTGGCGCCGGATCCTCTGGGGCGGCTGTCGACCATCCGCAAAGTACTGGAAACCCAGGCCGACAAATATGAGCTCGACTGGCTGATGCTGGCGGCGCTGGCTTACAAGGAGTCGGGGCTCAATCCCAATGTCCGCTCCAACCGCGGGGCTGTCGGCATCATGCAGCTGCTGCCGAGCACGGGGGGCGAGGTGGGGATCCGCGGCGCCAGGCTCACCAGCCTGGAAGGCAGTGTGGAGGCGGCCTGCCGTTACATGCGGCTCATTCTTGATACCTACTTCAACGATCCCGGGATGGACAGGCTCAACCGTCACCTGTTCGCCCTGGCGGCCTACAATGCGGGCCCTAACCGGGTGCAGGCGCTGCAGGCCAAGGCCAGGGAGAGGGGGCTGGATCCGAACGTCTGGTTTGGCAACGTGGAGCAGCTGGTGGCCAACGAGGTCGGCCAGGGCCCCATCAACTACGTCGGCACCATCTACAAATACTACGTGGCCTACCGCTTCAGCCTGCCTCAGGTGGAGGGCAAGACAGAGGCCATGGAGGCGGTCCAGCCCTGAGTGCTCAGTGCCGGTCGGGCAGGCCATCCTCGGGGGTAAAGGGGAGGGCTTCCCAGCCCTGATCCCTGTGCTGCTGGTACCAGGGGGTCAGCAGCCTGGCGGGAGTGGGATCCGGCTGACTGGCCTGGGGTCTCTGGCTGAGGCAGGGGTGGTCGCGCACTTCCATCATCGGCTCCTTGACACGCCGCAATCGGGGCTGTTGTCTGGGTTATGCCACCGTCTCATGACAAGGAGATGACCCTTGATCCCCGCCGAATTTGCCCTGCTCGACGATCCCGGCGCCGCCCTCAAGGCCCGCTGCCAGCTGATCCGCGGTGCCCGCAGCCGGATCCAGGCCCAGTATTACAGCTGGGAGGAGGACAGCAGCGGCAAGCTGCTGCTGTCCGAGTTGCTCCATGCGGCGCGGCGCGGGGTCCGGGTCCAGCTGCTCATCGACGATCTCTATGCCGGCGACAACCGCTTCCTCGAGGTGGTGGCGGCAGAGCCCGGCATCGAGGTGCGGCTGTTCAATCCATTCTGGCTCAGGGGTTGGCGCCCCCTGACCCTGCTGCTGGAAGGCCTGCTCAGCTTCCGGCGCATCAACCACCGCATGCACAACAAGCTGCTGCTGGTGGATGGCCACGAGGCGGTGATCGGTGGCCGCAACATCGGCGATCCTTACTTCGGGCTGGGGGCGCCCCCTCACTTCGTCGATCTGGATCTGGTCTGCCGCGGCCCCCTCTGCCGCCAGGCCGAGCAGGGCTTCGAGCTGTTCTGGCGCAGCCGCTGGAGCCACCCCATCCGGCGCCTGTTGCGGCGCCCCCTGCTGCCCGCCGAGATCCGTGCGGTGAACGACTTCCTGCTGACCCTGACCGACCCGGCAGTGGCCATGGTCTACGATCTGCCCGCCAGCCTGTTTGATGACGCGCCTCTTCCCTTGCGTTGGCATCCTGGGGTCGGAGAGTGCTGGTTTGACAGGCCCGGCAAGGGGCTTATCTCCCGGCCGACCACGGCGCCCCGGCTGGGACGCAAGCTGGCTGGCAATCAGGGGACGCTGCGGTTGGTGAGTCCTTACCTGATCCTGACCCGAAGCCTGCGCCGCCATCTCAAACGGCTGCGCCAGACCGGGGTCGGCATCGAGATCCTGACCAACTCCCTGGCGAGTACAGACGTGCCCCTGGTGTATGGCGCCTACCGGCGCCACCGCCCCTGGCTGGAGCGGCAGGGCATAGTGCTGGCCGAGCTGTCGGATGAGGGGCGCAGCCTGCACGCCAAGCTGATCCTGATGGGGGAGGAGGAGGCGCTGCTCGGCAGCTTCAATCTGGATCCCCGCTCCCTGATGCTCAACACCGAGCTGATGCTGCACCTGAGCTGCCCGGCGCTCTGTGCCGAGCTGCGGCACTGGCTCTGCGGTTGGCAACGGGCGGCGGTCCATCCTGTGGTGGCGCCCCCCTCGAGGCTGCGGCGCCTGCTGGCGCGACTGAGCGACTGGCTGCCGCTGCGCCCCTGGCTGTGAGTGGAGTCCAGCTTGTGCGAGATCTCGCAAAGCCTTGTGCGCCTTCGAGGATAACGTTTGCCATCCAAAGCCGGATTGATATTTTATCGTATTGTTTTTAATCACTTTATGTCGATAGGCGATACCTGATGCAGCGCCCTCGCTTGCATACAGGGCCGCATATAACGGTTTTTTATTTTATTTAACTGCGTAGTATTTCGGTTGCAAGGACAAACACGGCGGCTGGTCTGCCGTGTGGGTGAGGGCAGCAAGGGAGTGGGTCGGCCGGCGTGTTCTGGCTGGCAGTGCGGATCGGGAGCGGAAACCCGTGACGCGCATCAGCCCCGTTATTGCCGGATCCCAATATGGAACATGCTATTTGCGAGGGGGTGACATGCGAATGTCGCCCCATTTTTTTATGCCAAAAGATCGCCAGACGCCCATGAAAAGACCGCCAGCGGGCGGTCTTGGGCAATCAGGTCTGTCGGTCAGCCGCCTCAGGCGATGCCGGCCAGCAGGCGACTCCAGTTGCGTTTGGCAACGAGGAAGCCATCCCTCAGGTTGCGATACTCCAGCTGCAGCTTGAGCCTGTCGTAGCGGGCCAGCGCCTTGCGTTTGCGCTGCTCCAGCAGCAGCTTGCGGCTGGCGTAGTAGTGCTGGATCTGCAGGCTCAGCTTGTCGTACTCCTCCTGCAGCAGCGCCTGCCACAGCTCCCTGTCCTCTGCCTTGCGCAGCCTGGCCTGGGCGCGTTTGAGCTGCATCTCCAGCCTGGCCTGCTCGATCCGCTCCTCAGGACAGGATCTGAGATCCCCGGCCAGCCCGCACCAGGCGGCGGTGCGGATCAGCCACTTGGTGGGGTCGAACTGCCACCAGTGGATGCCGTTGCGGTAGTCGTTCTCGAACAGGTGATGGAAGTTGTGATACCCCTCGCCGAAGGTGAAGAAGGCCAGGATGCCGTTGTCCCGCGCACTGTTGCGATCGGTGAAGGGCTGGCTGCCCCAGATGTGGGCCAGGGAGTTGATGAAGAAGGTGGTGTGGTGGGTCATCACCATGCGCAGCACCCCCGCCAGCAGCAGCATGCCGAGCAGATCCCCATGGATCAGGCCGAGCAGCAGCGGGATGCCGATGTTGGTGGCCAGGGTCAAGGCCAGATAGTGCCTGTGCTGGAAGGCGACCACGGCGTTGTTCTGCAGATCCCGCACATTGCTGTAGTCGTGGTAGATCTCGCGCTGGTATTCCCGCAGCATCCAGCCGATGTGGGAGTACCAGAAGCCGCGGCCCGCGCTGTAGGGATCCTTCTGGTTGTCATCCACGTGGCGGTGGTGACGGCGGTGATCGGACGACCAGTGGAGTGCCGAGTTTTGCAGGGCAAGGGCGCCGCCTATGGCGAAGATCCATTGCAGGGCTGGGTGCGCCTTGTAGGCCTTGTGGGACCAGAGTCGGTGATAACCGGCGGTGATGGAGATGCCGCAGTAGCAGAACAGCAGCAGGAAGCAGCCCCACTGCCAGAGGTCATAGCCATGGGTCAGGCCGTACCAGGGTACCGCAATCAGTGCCGTCAGCCCGGAGAGGGCGAACAGCAGGGTGTTGGTCATGATGATCGGGGGGCGGTCCATTTCACTCGGCTCCATTCAGCGAACAGCTGTCCACTATTCTCCATTGAGCCGGAATGCGGGTCAATGGTAAAAAAGTCGGAGACAAACCTGATCCAGGCCCCGCCTTCGGGTTATCATCTGGCCTCGCTAATCTCAAGGTGACTGTTTTCGTGGGTATTCGCGCGCAACAAAAAGAAAAGACCCGGCGTACGCTGATCGAAGCGGCGTTCAGTCAGCTCTGTGCCAACCGCAGCTTCTCCAACCTCAGTCTGCGGGAAGTGGCCAGGGAGGCGGGCATAGCGCCGACCTCCTTCTACCGTCATTTTCGCGACATGGAAGAGCTGGGGCTGACCCTGGTGGACGAGGGCGGCCTGACCCTGCGCCAGCTGATGCGCCAGGCGCGTCAGCGCATCGCCGGTGGTGGCAGCGTCATCAGCACCTCGGTGCAGACCTTCATGGAATTCGTCGAAAACAACCCGAACATCTTCCGGCTGCTGCTCCGTGAGCGCTCCGGCACCTCTGCGGCCTTCCGTCAGGCGGTGGCCCGCGAGATCCAGCACTTCATCGCCGAGCTGACCGATTATCTGGAGGCGACCACGCAGGCGCCACGGGAAGAGGCCTACATCCAGGCCGAAGCCATGGTCACCATAGTCTTCAGCGCCGGTGCCGACGCCCTCGACATGACCCCCGAGGAGTGCCGGGCCCTGTCGGAGCGTACCATCAGCCAGTTGCGGATGATCGCCATGGGCGCCGAGGTCCAGAACCGCAAGCGCCGCGAATCTCTCTCTTAAGTCAAGGATGGACAGTCCCATGCATGAATCGAACGCGATCCCGAAGAAGCCCCTGTTGCTGGCCCTGCTCATCGGCATCTGCGGTGATGCCTTCCTGTCGGTGTTGACCGAGTCGGTCGTGCCCTTCTCCTTCTTCCCCCTGATCGCCCTGCTGCTGGCGGCCTACCAGCTCTATCAGCACTATCGCCACGAGCCCATAGTCGGCAACACCCCCAGCTGCATCCTGCTCTGCTTCTTCATCGGGGCGTTCGGGCACACGGCGCTGCTCAAGGTGCAGTACCCCGAGCTTGGCAGCAACTTCTTCTCCCTGATCGCCATGCTGCTGCTGCTCGCCGTGCTCTCCATCAAGCTCGGCATCAGCCTGGGGAAAAAAGTGAAGGAGTGACATGTCACTCCTTCAGGTTCGATCTGGCGGTCTCGGGTCAGTCAGCCCGTGGCGGGGTTTCTCCCCTCTGCCTGGCGTCTATGATGGCCTGCAGCTTGGCGCGGATCTCCATCATGCCGAACACGCCGAAGATCAGCACCTGGGTGAATTCGAGGCGGCTGATGGCAAAGTAGGGCTTGCAGGCGGCCTTGATCATGCTGGCCTGTACCCAGTGCATCAGTATCACTATGACGCCGCAGACCGGCAGAAAACCGTTCAGTTTGCCCGGCAGTGTGCCGAGCAGGGCGAGCACCACGCCGAGCCAGAAGAACAGCAGCACGCCCATCGCCAATAGATTAAACACCCGCTTCATCGCTTATCTCCCGTACATAGAGTTGATAGCAGACCTGACCGGCCTGCTTGTCCTTGAGTTGTTGCTGTTGCCCAAGTTGACAGGGAGTGGTAATCGTTCATTTCCCCTCCCGCCTGGCATTCAAACCGCGGCGTCATCCTTGGCGTCCCGCAGATAGAGCTGGTAGCAGACCTGACCCGCTTGTTTGTCCTTGAGCTGTTGCCAGCTGGCTGGCAGGGGGAGATCGCTCATCTCCTTTTCCCGTTCAAGATAGATGAGGGCATCCGGCGCCAGCCAGCCGCGCTGCTCCAGCAGCTCGCACACCTGGGGCAGCAGTTCACGGCGAAACGGTGGATCCAGGAACACCAGATCGAAGGGGGTGGCCGGGCCTTGCAGCCAGCTCACCGCATCGGCCTGGATCACCTCGCCCTGCTGACTGCCGAGGGCGGCCAGGTTCTTCCTGAGCTGATCGGCGGCTCCCTTGTCCATCTCGACCAGAGTCACCTTTTCGGCGTAGCGCGACAGCGCCTCCAGCCCCAGGCCGCCGCTGCCGGCAAACAGGTCGAGGCAGCGGGCACCGCGGACATGGGGGGCCAGCCAGTTGAAGATGGTCTCCTTGACGCGATCCGTAGTGGGTCTGAGTCCGTCCACATCCCTGACCGGCAGTTTGCGGCCCTTCCACTGGCCGCTGATGATTCTTACCACGCCCGCTCGCCCCTGGGGGGCTGGGCTCTTGCTCGGGCTGTTACGGCTGGATTTCACTCTGGGCATCGCGTTTCGTCGTCAGAAAATAAAGTGGTAGTATAAGGCGGTTCATTTTTATGCCGACCCGCCGAGGGACGGCTATCTTAGCAGTCAGCCAACGAAGTGAGTATTTTTTAGATGGCAAAAGGTTTGTTTTCCTGGCTGGGTTTCGGCCGCAAGAAAGAAGAGGCTGAGGCCGTCCAATCACAGGCCCTTGACGCCACCCCGGCTGTCGCCGAGTCCGAGGCCACCGTTGCCCCCGCTCCCGTCGCTGATGTTTCCCTGACCGAGGCCCCTGCTGTACCGCACGAGGCGCCCCTGGCGACCCCTGACGAAGGCCCTCTGGTGGTGGAGGAACCCGCCTCCGAACTCGAGCCCGTCATCGTCAATGAGGCGCTGATCGCCGCCGAGGCCCAGGCTGCCGAAGCCGCCCGTGTTGCTGCCGAGGCCCAGGCTGCGGAAGCTGCCCGTGTTGCCGCCGAGGCACAAGCTGCCGAAGCAGCTCGTGTTGCCGCCGAGGCAGAGGCTGCCGAAGCCGCCCGTGTTGCCGCCGAGGCGCAAGCCGCCGAAGCCGCCCGCATTGCCGCCGAGGCAGAAGCTGCGGAAGCTGCCCGTATTGCCGCCGAGGCCCAGGCTGCCGAAGACGCCCGTGTTACCGCCGAGGCCCAGGCTGCGGAAGCCGCCCGCGTTGCTGCCGAAGTACAGGCTGCGGAAGCCGCCCGTGTTGCCGCCGAGGCAGAAGCTGCCGAAGCCGCCCGCATTGCTGCCGAGGCACAAGCTGCGGAAGCTGCCCGCATTGCCGCCGAGGCACAGGCTGCCGAAGCCGCTCGTGTTGCCGCCGAGGCACAGGCTTCCGAGGAAGCCCGTATCGCCAAAGAGGCCCAGCGAGCGGAAGATTTGCGGCTGGTAGCCGAGATGGAGGCAGATGCCGCCGCGCTGGCAGCCCTGCCCCTGGCCGCCGCCGTGGATGATGACACTCAGGACAAGCCGCAGCGGGAGGGCTTCTTTGCCCGCCTCAAGCGCAGCCTGGTGCGCACCAAGGAGAATATCGGCTCCGGCTTCTTCGGTCTGTTCCGTGGCAAGAAGATTGACGATGAGCTGTTCGAGGAGCTGGAGACCCAGCTGCTGACCGCCGATCTGGGCGTGGATACCACCACTCGCATCATCGAAGGCCTGGTGCAGCATGCGGATCGCAAGCAACTCAAGGATGCCGAGGCGCTATACGGTCTGCTCAAGCAAGACATGGGGGCCATGCTGACTCAGGTCGAGCAGCCGCTGGTGATCGACACCAGCAAGAAGCCTTACGTGATCCTGATGGTCGGCGTGAACGGTGTCGGCAAGACCACCACCATCGGCAAGCTGGCCAAGCAGTTCCAGGCCGACGGCAAGAGCGTCATGCTGGCGGCGGGGGATACCTTCCGTGCCGCCGCGGTCGAGCAGCTGCAGGTGTGGGGTCAGCGCAACAACATTCCGGTGATCGCCCAGCACACAGGTGCCGACTCCGCCTCCGTCATCTATGACGCCATCGAGGCCGCCCGCTCCCGTGGGGCTGACGTGCTGATCGCCGACACCGCCGGTCGCCTGCAGAACAAGAGCAACCTGATGGAAGAGCTCAAGAAGGTGGTGCGGGTGATGAAGAAGCTGGATGAAGAGGCGCCCCACGAGATCATGCTGACCCTGGATGCGGGCACAGGCCAGAACGCCCTGAGCCAGGCCAAGCTGTTCAGCGAGGCGGTGGGCCTGACCGGCATCACCCTCACCAAGCTGGATGGGACCGCCAAGGGCGGCGTCATCTTCGCGGTGGCCGACAAGTTCCAGATCCCGATCCGCTATATAGGGGTGGGCGAGGGGATCGACGATCTGCGTCCCTTCGTTGCCAACGACTTTATCGAGGCGCTCTTCAGCCGCGAGGAATGAGTCCGGCCGCGATGAGTCAGCTCAGCCGTGATGAGCAAGTGTTCCATGCCCCGACTCCGGTCGGGGCTTGTCACTGTCAGGGTATGATTCGTTTCGACCAGGCCGCCAAGGTGCGTGGCTGCGGATCGGTCATTTCATCAAGGGCTTATGTCGCCGCGAAGAGTCAGTGTGCCATGCTTCGATCCCGGCCGGAGCTTGTCACTGTCAGGGTATGATTTGTATCGACAAGACTGACAAGGTGTATTGCTGCGGATCAGCTATTTCATCAAGGCCTGGTGTCGCCGCGAGGAGCCAGCGTGCCATGCTTCGATCCCGGTCGGGGTTGGTCAATCTCAGGGAACCGTTATGATTCGTTTTGACAAGGTCAGCAAGGTATACAGCGGTGGCCATCAGGCGCTGCAGAAGGTCAGCTTCCACCTGCGCAAGGGGGAGATGGCCTTCCTGACCGGCCATTCGGGGGCGGGCAAGAGTACCCTCCTCAAACTCATCAGCGTGATGGAGCGGCCGACCGATGGTCGCGTCTTCTTCCATGGCGATGACGTCAGCCAGATCCAGCGCAGCCAGATCCCCTATGTGCGCCGCCAGATCGGGATGATCTTTCAGGATCACCGGTTGCTGATGGACCGCACTGTGTTCGACAACGTGGCCCTGCCCCTGGTGATCGATGGCTACAGCCATGCCGACATCAACAAGCGGGTGGCGGCGGCGCTGGACAAGGTAGGCCTGCTCGGCAAGGAGCGTTACCAGCCGCGAATGCTCTCCGGTGGTGAGCAGCAGCGGGTCGGCATCGCCCGCGCCATCGTCAACAAGCCGCCCCTGCTGCTGGCGGATGAGCCGACCGGTAACCTGGATCCCCAGCTCTCCATGGACATCATGCGGCTGTTCGAGGAGTTCAACCGCTTCGGGGTCTCGGTGCTGATTGCCACTCACGATCTGGGGCTCATCGCCCGCATGCGCTATCGCACCCTGACCCTGAAGGCAGGGCGCATGTATTCCCAAGAGCAGGAGGAGAGCTGATGGCCATAATTTGTCATAAACAGCCCCCTCTGTGCCCTCTGATGATGGTCACTCGGATGGATCAGGTCGCCGATATTCGACAGGGGAGGGAGTTCTGATGGCTATTGTTCGTCATAAACAGCCGCCGCTGCGCCGTCTGATGATGTACGGCGTGGACCACGTGCGTCAGGCCTTTGCCAGTCTGGGAGAGCTGTGGCGCAATCCGCTCGCCTCCCTGATGACGCTGGCGGTGCTCGGTGTCAGTCTGGCGCTCCCCTCCTGTTTCCACGTGCTGCTGAAAAACGCCGAAGTGGTGGAAGGGAGCTGGCAGACCAGCTCCCAGATCTCCCTCTACCTGCGCAAGGATCTGCCGGAGCAGAGCATCCTCGACATGAAGCAGCGGATCCTGCTCTATCCCGAGGTGGAGTCCGTCACCTACATGAACCGGGACGAGGCGCTCAAGGAGTTTCGCGAGATCTCCGGTTTCGGCGATGCCCTCGATTATCTCGACAGCAACCCGCTGCCGCCTGTGCTGAGCGTGATCCCGGATCCGCGCTGGCAGAATCCGGAAGGGGCCGCCGAGCTGCTCGCCAAGCTGGAAAATGAGCCTGGCATCGAGCAGGGCAAGCTGGATCTGCAGTGGCTGACCCGGCTGCAGGGGATCATGAACCTGCTTCGCCACACCATCACCGGCATCGCCGTGCTGCTGCTCTCCGCCGTGCTGCTGATCGTCGGCAACACCCTTCGCCTGAACATACTCAACCAGAGATCCGAGATCGAAGTGCTCAAGCTGGTGGGGGCGACCGACGCCTTCATTCACCGTCCTTTCCTCTACACCGGCATCTGGTTCGGGGTCATCGGCGGCATGCTGGCCTGGTGGCTGACCGAGGTGATGGTGATCTGGAGCGAGGGGGTGGTGAAGGAGCTGGCGGGGCTTTACAACAGCAACTTCCGGCTGGTAGGGATGGGGGCGTTCGACGGCTTCAATCTCATACTGTTGGGGGCCTTGCTGGGGCTGATTGCGTCCTGGTTCTCGGTTCACAGGCACATTCGCGACATAGAACCATCCTGATTAATTTGTCAGCATTTTAAAGCGCTGGATTTTGCGAACTGGATCAAGTAAAAGAGTGGCCCGTTTCTGGCACGGGCCACTTTCTCAGAGTAATCTGAATGAGGCCTGCACCAAGGATCATATTTGGATCCTGTGAACCTTTTGATTTATAAACAGTCTATCTAGTGCAACAGAATTTATACGGGTGTGGCCCCTCTGCCTTGCTCGTCTGACTTGGCAAGCATGTGAAGGTTGCGAGCTCCGCAACAATGGACTTAGCATGCTACTTTTCAGGGGTCCTTCACTGTGACCCCTTTTTTTTGACCGTTCATTTATGATTCATCCCGTCAGCCTAAGATAGCCCGGGTTCATGCTGGGGCCGATGTTTGACTTATGTTTGATGTGGGCCGCAGAATGACCCCCGGTCGGTAGACAGGCCCTCTCAGGGTGTTAGACTGATTCGATTGAAAAGTAAGAGGTAGAACATGGGAACTTCATTGCAACGCACTATGGCTCTGATTCCGCAAGGTAGTCTGGAAGGCTATATCCAAGCCGTCAACTCGATCCCCGTGCTGAGCGCGGAGGAAGAGCGTGAACTGGCGATGCGTTTGCAGCAGGGTGGCGATCTCGAGGCTGCCCGTCAGCTGGTCATGTCGCATCTGCGTTTTGTCGTTCACGTGGCCAAGAGCTACTCCGGCTATGGCCTGCCTCAGGCCGATCTGGTGCAGGAAGGCAACATAGGCCTGATGAAGGCGGTCAAGCGCTTCGACCCGAGCGTCGGGGTGCGTCTGGTCTCCTTCGCCGTGCACTGGATCAAGGCCGAGATCCACGAATATGTGCTGCGCAACTGGCGCATGGTCAAGGTGGCCACCACCAAGGCCCAGCGCAAGCTGTTCTTCAACCTGCGCAAGTCCAAGAAGCGTCTGGGCTGGCTGAATCACGAAGAGGTGCAGGCCGTTGCCGCGGATCTCGGGGTTTCTGCCGCGGACGTCACCGAGATGGAAGCGCGCATGAGCAACTACGATCAGGCCTTCGATCTGGTCGGTGACGATGAGGATGAAGGTGGCTTCGCCCCCGTCCATTATCTGGAAGACAAGTCTTCCGATCTGGCCGCCACCATAGAGAACGACAACTGGGACAGCCACGCCACCCGTCGCCTGAGTGCGGCCATGGCAACCCTGGACGAGCGCAGCCAGCACATCATCCGCGCCCGCTGGCTGGATGAGGAGAGCAAGACCACCTTGCAGGAGCTGGCCGACAACTACGGTGTGTCCGCCGAGCGTGTGCGTCAGCTTGAGAAGAACGCGCTCAAGAAGCTGAAGGATGCGATGGCCGCCTGAGGGCATTCGCCGAGCCTGTGAACCGCTCAAGAAACTGAAAGACGCCATGGATGCCTGAGGGCATTCTCTTGTAGAAAACAGGGCCTGATGGCCCTGTTTTTGTTTCACCGGGATCTGGTCGGCCTTGCCTTGGTTACCCTTGTGTATGGTATGTTGCCGCCACTGCCACAGTTAGGGAGAGCAGAAGTGAAACTGTTGAACGACCTGTTTACCAATAACCGCGAGTGGGCGGAACGGATCAAGGCCGAAGATCCCGATTTCTTCGCTACCCTCTCCGCCCAGCAGGCGCCCGAGTACCTCTGGATCGGCTGCTCCGACAGCCGGGTTCCCGCCAACCAGCTGATGGGCCTGCTGCCGGGGGATGTCTTCGTCCACCGCAACGTCGCCAATCTGGTGGTACACACCGATTTCAACTGCCTCTCGGTGCTGCAATACGCGGTGGAGGTGCTCAAGGTGAAGCACATCATCGTCTGCGGCCACTACGGTTGCGGCGGCGTCAAGGCGGCGATGCAGAACCAGGAGCTGGGCCTCATCGACAACTGGCTGCGCAACATCAAGGATGTCTATTTCAAGTACGGCGAACAGCTCGAAGCCATCGAGGATGAGCACGAGCGCTTCGACTATCTGTGCGAGCTGAACGTGGCCGAGCAGGTCGCCAACGTCTGCCACACCACCATCATCCAGAATGCCTGGCGCAAGGGGCAGGAGCTGGCGGTGCACGGCTGGATCTACGGCATCAAGGACGGTCTGCTGCACGATCTCGATCTCTGCATCAGCGGCCCGGATCAGATCCCGGACGTCTACCGTGCCTGGCCGGACATGCGTCCGCCTCACCGTCGTCGCTGAGGAACCCATTGGTGGCACCCGCCCTCTATCTGCAGATCAAACAGCATATCCTGGACGGGATCCGCGAACGCCACTATCAGGCAGGCGACAGGATCCCGACCGAGGCCGCCCTGTGCGAGCAGTTTGCCGTGAGCCGGATGACGGTCAACAAGGCGCTGCGTGAACTGGTGGCCGAGGGCTGGCTCAATCGCACCGCCGGCTCCGGCAGCTTCGTGGCGGACAGGCGTGCCGAGTCGCCGCTGCTGGCCATTCGCAACATAGCCGACGAGATCGCCGAGCGGGGCAGCCAGTACAGCGCCCGGGTGATCCGCCTGCAGCGCCAGGCTGCGGACGAGAAGGTGGCGGTGCGACTGGGTTTGCGGGTCGGGGCGCCCACCTTCCACAGCCTCATCGTCCATCAGGCCGATGGGGAGCCGCTGCAACTGGAGGAGCGTTTCGTCGATGCCGAACGCCTGCCCGGCTATGGCGAGCAGGACTTCACGAAACAGACGCCGAACAGCTATCTGATGGAAGTCTGCCCCCTCTCCGAGATGGAGCACGTGGTGGAGGCTGTGCTGCCGAGCGCCGGCGAGGCGGGCTTGCTGCAGGTGAGGGTCGATACCCCCTGCCTGCTGCTGCATCGGCGCACCTGGTCGGATGGCTTCCTGGTCTCCTACGCCAGGCTGCTCTCGCCAGGCTCCCGCTACAAGCTGAGCTCCAAGACCCGATTGACTTGATTGTATATACATATCTTGTTTTAAAAGCCCACCCATTGGTGGGCTTTTTTGTGCTTAAACTCTAATGAAACCGCTGTTATCAAGATGTGAACTTGATCCTTTCTTTCTCGTCAGAGATCGGCTATAAATTATTGTATATACATTTAGAGGTCGGTATGAACAAGGAACTGTTGAACTGCGAGCGGGTCTGGCTCAACGTGACACCCGCCACCCTGCGCTCCGATCTGGCGGACTACGGTCTGCTGGAACCCCATGCCCTCGGCGTGCATGAAGGCAGGATCCACGCCCTGGTCCCCATGCAGGACCTCAAGGGACCCCATCCCGCCCACTGGCGTGACATGAAGGGCAGGCTGGTGACTCCTGGCCTCATCGACTGCCACACCCACCTCATCTTTGCCGGCAGCCGGGCCGAGGAGTTCGAGCTGCGCCAGCAGGGCGTGCCCTACAGCGACATCGCCCGCAAGGGGGGTGGCATACTCTCCACCGTACGGGCCACCCGCGCGGCCAGCGAGGATCAGCTCTATGAGCTGGCGGTGCCGAGGATCAAGTCCCTGATCCGCGAAGGGGTCACCACTGTGGAGATCAAGTCCGGCTATGGCCTCACCCTGGCGGACGAGCTCAAGATGCTGCGGGTCGCCCGTCGGCTGGGGGAGGCGCTGTCCATCCGGGTCAAGACCACCTTGCTGGCCGCCCATGCGGTGCCGCCGGAGTACCGCGACGATCCCGACTCCTGGGTCGAGACCATCTGCCAGGAGATCATCCCGGCAGCCGCCGAGGCGGGTCTGGCGGATGCGGTGGATGTTTTCTGCGAGCACATCGGCTTCTCCCTGGCCCAGACAGAGCAGGTCTATCTGGCGGCGGATCAATACAATCTCGCGGTGAAGGGGCACATGGAGCAACTCTCCAACCTGGGGGGCAGCACGCTCGCCGCCAACTTCGGTGCCCTCTCGGTGGATCACCTGGAGTATCTGGATCAGGACGGGATCCAGGCGCTGGCCCACCGTGGCGTGGTCGCCACCCTGCTGCCCACCGCTTTCTACTTCCTCAAAGAGACCAAGCTGCCGCCGGTTGCCGCCCTGCGCAAGGCGGGCGTGCCCATGGCAGTCTCCTCCGACATCAACCCGGGCACGGCCCCCATCGTCTCCCTGCGCATGGCCATGAACATGGCCTGCACCCTGTTCGGCCTGACCCCGGTCGAGGCCATGGCCGGGGTGACCCGCCACGCCGCCCGGGCGCTCGGCGAGCAGGAGCGTCTGGGGCAGCTGAGAGTGGGCATGCAGGCCGATTTTCTGGTCTGGAATTGCGCCCACCCCTCGGAGATCAGCTACCTGATCGGGGTCGATCAACTGGTCAGCCGGGTTCTCAACGGGGAGGAGACGCTCCATGGATAAGTTCAACGTGGCCGACATGTCGGTCTGGCAGGGGCGCCAGGATCCGGAAGATGGTGAACTGGCCCTGCGCTGGCACAACAAGGTGCAACCCTGGCAAGCCGACAATGAGCCCGGCGTGGTGCTGCTCGGTTTTGCCTGTGACGAAGGGGTGCGCCGCAACAAGGGGCGGGTCGGCGCCGCCGCTGCCCCGCTGGCGGTGCGCAAGCTGCTCGCCAACACCGCCTGGCACCTGGGTCGGCCCGTCCATGACGGCGGCGACGTGCGCTGCGAGGACGGCGATCTCGATGCCGCCCACGACAGGCTGGCCGAGCGGGTCGCCCGTGCGCTGGATCTGGGTCACTTCCCGCTGGTGCTGGGAGGTGGCCACGAGGTGGCCTTCGGTAGCTGGAGCGGCCTCAATCGCCATCTGGGTGGCAAGGGCCGGGTCGGCATCATCAACTTCGATGCCCACTTCGATCTGCGCATGAAGCAGGAGCAGGCAAGCTCGGGCACCCCCTTCTTCCAGATAGCCGAGCAGTGCGCGGCACAGGGCACGCCCTTTACTTACGCCTGCCTCGGGGTGGCCGAGACCGCCAACACGGCGGCGCTCTTTGCCCGCGCCGAGACGCTGGGGGTCTGGCATGTGCTGGACGAGGAGATGACCCAGGCCGAGCTGCCGGTGTTGCTGGCGGGGCTGGACGCCTTTATCGCCCGCTGCGATCACCTCTACCTCACCATAGATTTGGATGTGCTGCCCGCAGCCGTGATGCCGGGGGTGAGCGCCCCCGCCGCCCGCGGCGTCGAGCTGGCCATCATCGAACCCCTGATCGCCCATATCCGGGCCAGCGGCAAGCTCAGGCTTGCCGATCTGGCCGAGTACAACCCGAGTCTGGATCTGGACAACCGCAGCGCCCGCGTGGCCGCCCGGCTGGTCCATCAACTAACCAAGTAGCCGGCCGACTCGCCAGGGGCACTGTGCCCCCGCATGGCGGCTGCATTGATAAACAAGGAGTGTCTATGTCTGTGCAACACCAGGATCCCCGTCACGACCCGAGCCGGGTAATCCGTGCCCCCCGCGGTACCGAGCTGACCGCCAAGAGCTGGCTGACCGAGGCGCCCCTGCGGATGCTGATGAACAACCTGGATCCGGAAGTGGCCGAGCATCCCCAGTCCCTGGTGGTCTATGGCGGTATAGGCCGCGCCGCCCGCAACTGGGCCTGCTACGACAAGATAGTCGAGGTGCTGACCCGTCTCGAGGACGACCAGACCCTGCTGGTGCAATCCGGCAAGCCGGTCGGGGTGTTCCAGACCCACAAGGACGCGCCCCGGGTGCTGATCGCCAACTCCAACCTGGTGCCCCACTGGGCCAACTGGGAGCACTTCAACGAGCTGGATAAGAAGGGCCTGATGATGTACGGCCAGATGACGGCCGGATCCTGGATCTACATAGGTACCCAGGGGATAGTGCAGGGCACCTACGAGACCTTCTTCGCGGTGGCGAACCAGCACTTCAACGGGGAACCAAAAGGACGCTGGATCCTCACCGGCGGTCTGGGTGGCATGGGCGGCGCCCAGCCCCTGGCCGCCACCATGGCTGGCTTCTCCATGATTGCCGTGGAGTGCGACGAGACCCGCATCGATTTCCGCTTGAAGACCCGCTACGTCGACAAGAAGGCCCACAGCCTGGATGAGGCGCTGGCCATGGTCGAGGAAGCCAAACGCAACGGCACTGCCGTCTCCGTCGGCCTGCTCGGCAACGCCGCCGACGTCTTCGCCGAGCTGGTGGCCCGTGGCATCACCCCGGACGTGGTGACCGACCAGACCTCGGCCCACGATCCCATCCACGGCTACCTGCCGCAGGGCTGGAGCTTGCCTAAGTGGCGTGAGCTGCAAAAATCCGCCCCCCAGGAGGTGAACCAGGCGGCTCGTCACTCCATGGCGCGTCAGGTGGAAGCCATGCTGACTCTGCAAGCCCGTGGTGCGGCCACGCTCGATTACGGCAACAACATCCGCCAGATGGCGCTGGAAGAAGGGGTGAAAAATGCCTTCGACTTCCCGGGCTTCGTACCGGCCTATATACGCCCGCTGTTCTGCGAGGGGATAGGTCCCTTCCGCTGGGTGGCCCTGTCCGGGGATCCGGAAGACATCTACAAGACGGATCAGAAGGTCAAAGAGTTGATCCCGGACGATCCACACCTGCACAACTGGCTCGACATGGCCCGCGAGCGCATCGCCTTCCAGGGCCTGCCGGCGCGGATCTGCTGGGTCGGGGTCAAGGATCGGGTGCGCCTGGGCCTGGCCTTCAACGAGATGGTGAAGAATGGCGAGCTGAAAGCGCCCGTGGTCATCGGCCGCGACCACCTGGACTCCGGCTCGGTGGCGAGCCCGAACCGGGAGACCGAATCCATGATGGATGGCTCCGATGCCGTCTCCGACTGGCCGCTGCTCAACGCCTTGCTGAACACCGCAGGTGGCGCGACCTGGGTCTCCCTGCACCACGGTGGTGGGGTCGGCATGGGCTTCTCCCAACACTCCGGGGTGGTGATCGTCTGTGACGGCAGCGACGACGCCGCCAAGCGGGTCGGCCGCGTGCTGCGCAACGACCCGGCCACCGGTGTGATGCGCCACGCGGACGCGGGCTACGAGATTGCCATCAACTGTGCCCAAGAGGCGAAACTGGATCTGCCGATGCTGAACACAGCTGGCAAAGGGGTGAAATAAGATGTTTGAACTCAATCTGCAACCGGGCAAGCTCTGCCTCGCCACCCTGCGCCGCGTCAGCCGCGAGCCTGTCCATGTCAGCCTGGACTCGTCCGCCCTGCCTGGGATCCACGCCTCCGCAGCCGTGGTCACCAAGGTGATCGAGCAAAACCGCGTGGTGTATGGCATCAACACCGGCTTTGGCCTGCTGGCCAACACCCGCATCCCGGTGGAGCAGCTGGATGAACTGCAGCGCTCCATAGTGCTCTCCCACGCCGCCGGGATTGGCGAGTACATGGATGACGCCACCGTGCGGCTGATGATGGTGCTCAAGGTCAACTCGCTGGCGCGGGGCTTCTCCGGCATCCGCCTGACAGTGCTCGAGGCCCTGATGACCCTCATCAACGCCGAAGTCTATCCTGTGGTGCCGAAGAAGGGCTCCGTCGGCGCCTCCGGCGACCTGGCGCCCCTGGCCCACATGAGCTGCCTGTTGATCGGGGAGGGCAAGGCCCGCCACAAGGGCGAGCTGATCGACGCCGCCACTGCACTCAAGATTGCGGGCCTGGAGCCCATCGCCCTGGCACCCAAGGAGGGGCTGGCGCTGCTCAATGGCACCCAGGCCAGCACGGCGTTCGCGCTGGAGGGGCTGTTCCACGCCGAAGATCTGTTCGCCGGCGCCATCACCATAGGTGCCATGAGTGTGGAGGCGGCTCTGGGCAGTCGCCGTCCGTTCGATGCCCGCATCCATGAGGTGCGCGGTCAGCGCGGCCAGATCGAGGCCGCCGCCTGCTACCGCCACCTGCTGGTGGATGGCAGCGAGATCGGCATGTCCCATCACAACTGCGAGAAGGTGCAGGATCCCTACTCGTTGCGCTGCCAACCCCAGGTGATGGGGGCCTGTCTGGCCCAGATCCGCCACGCCGCCGAGGTGCTGGTGTGCGAGGCCAATGCGGTCTCCGACAACCCCCTGGTGTTTGCCGAGGATGAGGAGATCCTCTCCGGCGGCAACTTCCACGCCGAGCCGGTGGCCTTCGCCGCCGACAACCTGGCCCTGGCCATCGCGGAAATCGGGTCGCTGTCCGAACGTCGCATGGCGCTGCTGATCGATTCCCGGATGTCAGGCCTGCCCGCCTTCCTGGTCAACAACGGCGGTGTGAATTCCGGCTTCATGATCGCCCAGGTCACCTCGGCGGCGCTGGCCTCCGAGAACAAGACGCTGGCCCACCCGGCCTCGGTGGACAGCCTGCCCACCTCCGCCAACCAGGAGGATCACGTCTCCATGGCCACCTTCGCCGGTCGCCGTCTGGCCGACATGGCGGAGAACACCCGCGGCATACTGGCGGTGGAACTGCTCGCCGCCGCCCAGGGGCTGGACTTCCGCGCCCCCCTGCGCAGCACAGAGCTCATCGAGCTGGCCAAGGGACGACTGCGTGAAGAGGTCAGCTTCTATGACAAGGACAGATACTTCTCGCCGGACATCGAGGCCGCCGCCGCCCTGCTGGGGCGAGCCAGCTACAACGATCTGATCCCGGCCGGGGTGCTGCCGAGCCTCTAAGCGGCTATCCGCCCATAACAAAAGACCGCCCGATGGGCGGTCTTTTCGTTGCTGCGGTAGCTTGATCCGTTATTCGTGCTCAAACATCAGGAACAGATAAACGACAAACAGCACCAGATGGGTGGCGCCATGGAGCACATTGGTGCGGCCACTGCTGAAGGTCACTTTACAGACCATGAGAGTGGTGATGAGCAGCACCATGTCGGCGGCGGAGAGGCCGAGGCGCACCTCCTGCCCGAGCAGGGAGCCGATGAACAGCACAGAGGGGACCGTCAGGGCTATGGTGGCCAGCACGGAACCGAAGTAGAGGTTCATGGCGCGCTGCAACTGGTTGTTGAAGGCGGCCTTGATGGCGCCGACAGCCTCAGGCGCGAGCACTATACAGGCCACGATGAAGCCGCCCAGCGCCGCCGGGGCCTCCAGCACATGGACCCCGTAGTTGATGGGGATCGCCAGCGTCTTGGCCAGCAGGATCACCACCACCAGGTAGGCGAGCAGCAGCAGGGTGTGATAGACGTTGCTGCGTAGTATGCCGTGGTGTTCCTCGTGGTCCTCGTGGTCGCTGTCGACGAAGAAGTGGCTGTGGCTGCGGGTCTGGATCAGCAGGAAGACGCCGTAGAGCAGCACCGAGATGATGATCAGCATCCAGGACATGGCGCTGGACATGCTGCCCAGGGTGCCGCCTCGGGTGAAGTTTGGCAGCACCAGGCAGAGCAGGGCCAGGGGAATGATGGCGACCAGGTAGGATTTGACCCCGTCCAGATTGAAGTTCTGGGTGTGATAGCGCCAGCCGCCAAACAGCAGGGTGAAGCCCACCAGGCCGTTGGTCACCAGCATCACCACGGCGAACATGGTGTCGCGGGCCATGGTGGGGTTGGGGTCGCCGGTCAGCATCACGGAGGAGATCATCACCACCTCGAGGGAGATGACCGACAGGGTGAGGATCAGGGTGCCGAAAGGTTCACCCAGCTTGATGGCCAGGGCGTCGGAGTGACGCACGACGGAGAAGATGGCCCAGGTGACGATGGCGAGCAGGGCCAGTGACACCGGCAGGTAAACCGCAAGGGGGGTTGCTTCTGTCAGCAGGTCGCTGCCCAGGGTCTTAAAGAAGAGCAGGGTCAGCAGGCCAACGGGCAGGGCAATCTCTTGCCGGATAAAGGACTTCATAGGCAGTGGTTCTCATCTCGGGGCGGCCGTGGCCGACGGGTAGGGAGACAACAGGTCGCGCCACAGGGGTGGCGCGCCAGTCCATGATAAAGGGAGTTGTCCCGTCAGAGGAGAATCATTTTGTTGCAAGAGATGAGGATCCCCGGGCGGGGACCCTGATGTTTCTCTCTCACTGCCCGCCGGGCTGGCTCTGCCGCCATGCCAGCAGCCAGATCTTCAACTTGGTCAGGGCCATGGGTTTGGCATAGACATAGCCCTGGATCAGGTGGACTCCATGGCGGTGCAGGTAGTCGACCTGCTCCAGAGTCTCGACCCCCTCGGCTATCATCTCCATGTCGGATTCGTGGCCGAAGGCGATGATGGAGTCCAGCAGGGTGCGCTTGAGATCGTCTGTGCCTATGGTGTCGACGAACATCTTGTCGATCTTGATCTGGCGGATGCCGAGGCGCTGCAGGTAGGCGAAACCGCCATAACCTGTGCCGAAGTCATCCAGCTTGAAGTGATATCCCTTCTCCTGGAGCTGCGCTATCTCCCCCATGGCAGCCTTGATATCGGTGATCGGCTTGCGCTCGGTCAGCTCGAAGGTGAGTCTGGCCGGGGAGGGCCAGTCGTGGCGCTGCAACAGGGGCCGCAGATTGGGTTGCTCCAGGTGGGCGGCCACTATGTTGACGCTGACCCACTGGGTCGGCTCCAGCCAGGGCAGGTCCGCGATGACCCGCTCCAGCAGTTGCTCCGTCATGGGCAGGATCAGCCCCTGCTCCTCCGCATAGTCGATGAAGGTGCCTGGGGGCACCAGCTCCCGACCCCGCTGCCAGCGCAGCAGCGCCTCGAAACCGACCACCTTTTTGCTGCGACTGTCCACTATGGGTTGATAGAAGGGGACGAACTCGCGCCGCACCAGGGCTGCCTGCAGCAGCCCCTTGAGGGAGCGGCGGTAGTTGCGCAGCACCCAGTAGGCGGCGACCAGCAGGAGTCCCAGCGCGCCGCCATACAAGAGACCATAGTGGCGGGCCTGCCGCTTCGCATACTCCTCCAGCGCCTTGCCCGCCCACAGGGTCTGCCTGATCTGGGGATCCGGATCGAAGAAGCTCAGGCTCTGGTTGCCAGGCTCCTGCTTGATGGACTTGTCGCCACGGGGGAAGAAGGTGGTGACCTTGCCCGGACTCTGCTGGCCAAACTCGAGATAGAAGCAGCCCGGGCAGGGGGATTGCAGCTGATCGTGGCTCCAGCTGTTGTTCAGCACCCAATAGGCGACATTGCCACCCTTCCTGTAATAGGCGACGACCTCCTGCTCGGTGTTGAAGCGGGCCTGGGTGGCCGCGAGACCAAACTGCTCCTGTTCGGGATAGGGGGGCAGCTCGACAGTGGCAAGGGGGAAATCCTCCCCCAGACTGGAACAACCGCCGCCGGAGGCGAGCTTGAGTCCCTGCAGCCGGATGTGGCGGCTGTAGAAACGGGGATCCCGCAGCAGGGCCATGTCTGCGGGGCCGCAATCGAAGGCGAACCTGGAGAGCTGGGAGCGAATGCTCTGATCCAGCGCCTCGTGGCGCTCCGCCAGCGCGGCCTCTATCTGCGCCTTCTTCTCTTGCAGCAGCTGGTGGGCCAGGGGATTGCCCAGCAGCTGGCTGAGGGGCAGGCTCGCCAGCACGGGCAGGCAGAGCAGCAACAGACTGATCCAGAAGGGAGAGGCTCGTCGCAAGGGGTACCTGCCTGATGGGTGCATGGGATACAAATGGATGGCAACATCATAGCATTAGCTGCATCAATTTGAGTTGTATCGGTCACACTTGGAACAACATTCATAATTCATTGATAAACAACAATATGACAAAACGAGTGGTGAAGATTCAATCGCTGACCTGTCATAAATGACAATTGTCCAGCTTATCTGAAATGGCTAGAGTAGCGGTGCGGTTTGACTCACCGTGTGTTCAATACTCCTGTATCTATTTTTGTCAGTAGCACAGAGTGTTAGTTTTGATATGAGTGTTTCTTTTGGTCCCCGCAGTGGGACCATTTTTCTGTCCGCTGCCCAGCTGGCGGCCCGATTTTCCCCTCCCCCGAGTCTTTTCCCTCACAAGCGGCCCGCCCCCGGGCATGAAGGGCCCTGACGCTTATTTGCTGAAGCGGGATCTTCAACCGTAGGCGGGGTTTGGCCAAGGCTGATACCATGAGGCCTTATGGATGCTGTCGGCTACGGAAAGGCACATGAAACTGACCACTCAACTCGTCTCTTTTATTACGCTGTGCGTGATCTCGGCCATGGCCGTGGTGATGCTCGGCGGGGTATTCAGTTTCCGCCAGATGGGGATGGAGCTGCAGCAAAACCGGGTCGACTCCCTGGTGGAGATCATCGACAAGCAGCTGGGGGTGACCGACGATCAGCAGGCCCTTGCCCGCTGGCTGCCCTCCCTGCTGCGGGCCTCCCACGTGGTCGAGCTGGAGATCCGCCAGGACAGTCAGCGGGTCTACTGGTTTCGCGATGTGCAGCAGCAGACGGACGAGAGTCTGCTGATCCCCTACAGCAAAGCCATTCCCAATCAGGCCGGCATGCAGGCCGAGTTCAAGCTGGACAGGCCCTTCAAGGAGTTCGAGTACTCCATGCAGGCCATGTTCGGCATCTCCCTCGGGGTCTTCATAGTGGTGTTCGGCCTCTGGTACTCCATCCGCTGGCTGCGCCAGCAGCTGCGCGGTGCCGAGCTGCTGGCGGAGCGGGCCCAGCTGATCCTGGATGGCAAGCTGACCAAGCTGGCCCATGATCCCGCCGACGAATGGCCCCTCTCCGCCAGCCAGGCCCTCACCCATCTGCTGGCCGAACTGGCCGATGCCCGCAAGGAGCGCAGCCGGTTCGACAACTTCATCCGCAGCAACGCCTTCGTCGACAAGACGACCGGCATAGGCAACCGCCTCTTCTTCGACAACCGGCTGGAAAACGCCATCATGGAGGCGAGCGTGATCAGCGGCGGTGTCCTGCTGATCGAGCTGGCGGGGCTGGAGGAGCTGGATCCCGAGCTGAACGGACGCCCGAGCCAGGATCTGCTGATGGAGGCGAGTGCCTCCATCGGTACCTTCGTGCGCAAGCACAGCGGCGCCCTGCAGGCCCGCTACGCCGGCCAGGTCTTTGCCGTGCTGCTGCCCAACATGTCAGAGAGCGAGATGGTGGACGGCGCCAGCCAGCTGCTCAAGAGTCTGCAGCGGCTGCACTGGCCCGAGTCGGTCAATCTGGAGACGGCCGTCTACCTCGGCGCCGTCTGTTATCAGGCAGAAGACTCCCTGCTCAAGGTGCAGGAAGAGGCCGAGCTGGCCCTCAAGAGCGCGCGGCTGCAGGGCCACAGCGGCTGGTTCCTCTACGAGAAGTCCCTGGACGAGGAGGCGAGCAACAAGGGGACTGTGCGCTGGCGCACCCTGATCAACCGCCGCATCGAGGAGCAGGGGATCTCCTTCTATCTGCAATCTGTGCAGCAGGAGCGGGATCAGGTGGTGCTGCAACAGGAGCTGCTGATCCGCCTCCATGACGAGCAGGGGCGGGAGTTGCAGGCGGGGGTCTTCATGCCCATGGCGGAGAAGGCCGGCCTGCTGTTGCCGCTGGACCGGCTGGTGGTCACCCAGACCCTTCGCCTGCTGCGCCAGCGACCTGAGTCGAGCTGCCCCGTCAGCCTCTCCCTCAGCGCCCAGAACCTGCTCACCCGGGAGTTCCAGCGGGAGCTCTTCTTCGAGCTGTTCCAGTTGCCGCGCAGCATCAATGAGGGGTTGATACTGCAACTGTCCGAGTCCCAGGTGACCCGTCACTACGAGGCGCTCAAGCGGCCACTGCGGGCGCTGCGCATGCTGGGGTGCCGACTGGCCATAGATCATGCCGGCCAGGATGTGGTGAGCACCCAGTACATCAAGGAGTTCGAGATCCACTTCCTCAAGCTGCACCCCAGCCTGGTGCGGGAGATCCACCTTCGTCAGGTGAACCAGATGGCGGTGCGCAGCCTGGTGGGGGGCTGTGCCAATACCCAGGCTCGGGTGATTGCGGTGGGGGTGGAGAGCGGCGACGAGTGGAAGATGCTGCGCCACCTCGGCGTGCACGCGGGCCAGGGGCCCTGGTTCGCCGAACCAGAGCGGCTGCTGATGCCCACATGACGGAACCTGTCCGCCGCTAGGGGCCTGACTTCCTGCCTGCGGGGCAGCCCCGGCCCCAAGGGCGACCGAATGGCCCTGGCTTACAGCCTGCCCTGCTCCCTGAGACCCGCCAGCCCCTGCAGGCCGCCGGTGTGGATGAAGACCACCTGGCTGCCGCGGGGGATCCGGCCCGCGGCCAGCTCCCGAAACAGTCCCCACATCGCCTTGCCACTGTAGATGGGCTCCAGCGGCAGGCCTGTGTGGGCGCTGAATGCCTGCACCCACTGCCACAGGGCCGGGCTGAACCTGGCGTAGCCGCCGTCGTGGTGATCCTGGGCTATCCGCCAGCCGCCGGTGGTGGCCGCCGCCGGATTAAGCCGGCACACCTCATCGTGGAGGAAGGCGCCCCCCTTGAGCACGGCGATGGCGAGGATCTGCTCTCTTTCCCGCTTGCCCGCGATGAGCCCCGCCAGGGTGCCGCCGCTGGCGCAGGGCAGCACCCAGAGATCCGGCGAGAAGGGCACCTCGGCCACCAGCTCGGCCACCCCGGGGATGGCGAGCGGGCTGCTGCCCCCTTCCGGCACTATCAGGATGTCCGGTGCCTCGAACTGGGCCAGCCAGTCCGGATCCTGGCGCCGCCGATAGCTCTGGCGGTCCACAAAAACGAGATCCATTCCCCAGCCTTTGGCCGCACTCAGGGTTGCGTTGCTGACGGTGTCGGCTTCACCGCGTATGATGCCCGTGGTGCGCAGCCCGGACCTGAGTCCGGCCGCCGCCAGGGCGTGGATGTGATTGGAGTAGGCCCCCCCAAACGACAGCAGGTGGGTCTTGCCCTGCGCCTGCGCCTGTTGCAGGTGGTACTTGAGCTTGCGCCACTTGTTGCCGGAGAGGGTCGGGTGGATCAGATCATCCCGCTTGCACCAGAGCCGCACGCCCTGGGCATCCAGCAGAGGGTGGTGGACGGGGTGCAGGGGGGAGGGGAGCCGAGCGGGGGCCAGGATGGCATCCCCTAAGGGCGCCCTCTTGGCGGTCAATGCATCGTTTGTCATAAATATGGAGGCTAATGGCCTGTTTATGTTAAGGTTTAGTCCGTTTCATGCGGTCAGGTCCAGGTCTCGATGAAGTCACTTTTCCGACGTTCGCCCCCCAGCCATCAGGTGGGACTCCTGCTGGCCAGCGATCGCATCCTGCTGGCTTGTGTGGAACCCGTCCCCATCTTTACCAGTCGCGCCATCAATGGCCCTAACGACTGGCCCAAGGCCATGGGGGAGCTGTTTGCCCAGCATGGCCTGGCCAAGTCTAAGGTGCGGGTGGCCCTGGCCGCCAGCCTTTATCAGCAGATCCAGATCGACAAGCCCGCCGTGCCCGACGCCGAGATGGCGGGGGCCCTGCCCTGGGCCATCAAGGATTTCGTCAACGAACCCGTGTTGCAGCTCGCCATGGACTATGTGGATCTGCCGACTCCCCCTGCGGGCCGGCCGAGGATCAATGTGATCTGCGTTTCCAAGAGCCGGGTGCAGCAGCTGGCGGACGCGGTCAACGGCGTGGCGACCCTGGAGGCCATCGTCAGCGACGAGCTGGCCATGACGGCCCTCTACGAGGCGGACCAGACGGTGCGCATGCTGCTCTGGCAGCCCAGGGGGCAGGAGTTGCAACTGCTGGTCTTTTATCGGGGAGGTCTCTGCTTCTCGCGCCCGCTGCGCGGCTTTGTCGGCCTCACCGGGGCCCATGAGCCCGATCAGGGGATGCTTGACGGGCTGACGCTGGAGATCCAGCGCTCCCTCGACTACCTGGCGGGTCAGCTCAAGCTGCCTGAGCCGGGCCAGATGCAGCTCGCCATCGGCTCCCCCTTCATCGGCACCCTGGTGCGCCACCTGGAGCAGGCGTTCGGCTTCCCTGTGTCCGCCATGGCTAACAAAGCGGTGCTCGCCGGCGTCGAGTATCTCTCCGCTTACGGCGCCGCCCTTGGCAGGAGCGAAGGATGAAACACCATATCAACCTCTATGGCGCCGAATTCAGGCCAAGGCGGCTGTGGGCCAGCCTCAATCAGATGGCCCTGGTCTGGGGCGGCTGCCTGCTGCTGCTGATTGCGGCCACCTTTTTCTATGGTTGGCAACAGAAGGGCGTCGACCGTGAGCTGGCCCAGGTACGTGCGCTGCTCGATGTGCAGCGCAGTGAGGCATCACGGCTCGATGCTGCCCTGGCGCGCCATCAGGCGGACGGTCAGCTGCAACAGCAGCTGGTCAACCAGCGGGAGGAGCTGGCCGCCAAGCAGGCGTTGATACGCCAGCTCGGCAGCCTCTCCCTGCAAAAATCCCAGGGCTACGCCAGCGTGATGGCGGATCTGGCCCGTTTGCGGGATGCCCGCCTCTCCCTGCAACGGATCGAGATAAGTGACGGGCACATCAACCTCTCCGGGGTGGCCGAGCGCAGTCAGGATGTGCCTGCCTGGGTGAACCGCTTCAAGCAGACCCCGTCCCTGGCGGGCAAGCAGTTTGGCGAGCTGACCCTGAGCCGGGACAAGGCAGGCCAGCTGGCCTTCCAGCTCAGCGGCATAGCACGGGAGACCCCATGATGGAGATGACGGCACAGTGGCGGGCCTGGGCACAGCGCGTGGCGGCCCTCAGCCTGCGGGAGCGGGTCTTGATCCTGCTGACGGGCACCATACTGCTGGGGGCGGCCGGGATCTACGGCTGGCTGGATGCCGCCGATACCCGGCTGAGCCAGGAGCGGCAGGCGCTGACGGCGGCGCAGCGGGATCTGGAGATCCTGACCCTAGAGAATCAGGGCAAGCAGGCCCGGCTGGGGCGGGATCCCAACGCCCAGGTGCGCCAGCAGCTGGCCGGCGTGGAGGCTTCCCTCGGTCGGCTGGACGCCGAGCTCAAGGCCCAGACGGTGGATCTGATCCCGGCCCACGAGATGCCGGCCGTGCTGGAAGCCTTGTTGTCTCGCTCCGCCAACCTGCATATGCTGGCGCTCACCTCCCTCAAGCCCGAGCCGCTGATGGCCGGCGAGCAGAAGGCCAACCTGTTCAAGCACGGGATCCGGCTCCAGCTGGAGGGGGGCTATTTCGATGTCTACCAGTACCTGAAGGCGCTGGAAGCACTGCCCCGCCACTTCTACTGGAAAGGGTTCGACTACAGGGTGGTCGAGCACCCCAAGGCGGCGGTGGAGATGGAGATCTACACCCTGAGCACCAGCAAGGAGTTTATTCGTGGCTAAGTGGCTGACATTGTTGTGCTGCCTGCTGGGCCCGCTGGCCCAGGCGGAGGTGTTGCAGGATCCGACCGCCCCTCTGGCCGGCAGTGGCGCGGCGGCGAGCCCCAGCAAGGGGGCCGGTCTGCCCAGGTTGCAGAGCGTCATCCTGGGTAACGGCCCGGCGCTGGCGGTGCTCAACGGTCAGAGCTATCGGGTGGGCCAGCGGATAGATGGTTTCCTGCTGGTGGGCATCAGCGCCGATGCCGTGGTACTGGAGAAGGCGGGCAAGCGTCAGACACTGACCCTGTTTGGCAGCAAGATCCGGATGTGAAGTCGGTTCCGCGCGGGATGCTGCGGGCCAGGTTTGTCGAGTTTCATTGCGAGTCAGGTGCACCAATAACATGAAAAAACACCATTTCTGTCTGCTTCCCCTCGCATTGGCGGTGGCGGCTTGTACCAGCTATCAGCACCCCGAACCGGTGCAGGCCAAAGACGCCCTCAAGCAGGCCATGAAGGAGCAGACCCCGACCGCGCCGCTGACCACTTTGCCTCCCTCGGTGCAGAGCGAACTGCTGCAGCTCAATCGTCCCCAGCAGCCCCTGGCTGTTCCGGAGAAACGGCTGCGCATCGCGGCCCATGATGTCGATGCCGTGGAGTTCTTCGGCTCCCTGTTCAAGGGCTCCCGCTACAGCGTCGCCGTCCATCCCGGGGTGGCCGGTGCCATCTCGGTGGAATTGAAAGACGTGACCCTGCAGGAGGCGCTGGCCACGGTCGGCGACATGTACGGCTTCGACGTGCAACGCAAGGGCAATGTGTTTCATGTCTATCCGGCGGGCCTTCGCACCGAGACAATCCCGGTCAACTACCTGATGATGGCCCGCCGCGGCCTCTCCCGTACCTCGGTCAGTACCGGCGGGGTGACGGCCAACGACAACAACAATAACGGCAACAACAACTTCGACAGCAGCGGCAACAATAACAACGGCAACAACAACCTCGGCTCCTCCAACGGGGACAACGGCAACAGCAACAACAGCAACGGCACCCGGATCGAGACGGACAGCAACAACGACTACTGGAGCGATCTGCGGGACGCCCTGCAGACCCTGATAGGCACAGGCGAAGGCCGGGCCGTCATCACCAGCCCCCAGGCGGGTCTGGTCACTGTGCGTGCCTATCCGAAGGAGCTGAAAGCGGTGCGCGAGTTCCTGGATCAGTCCGGTGAACACCTCAAGCGCCAGGTGGTGCTGGAGGCGCGGATCCTGGAAGTGGCCCTCAACGAGGGGTATGAACAGGGGGTGGACTGGAGCGGTCTCTCCGCCAGCTGGGACGGCAACAAGGGCATCACGGGGGGCGGCTCCCTGCTCGACAGCCCCATCGCCTCGACCCCCAACCAGATCTTCAGGGCCCTGGGGGGCGGCGCCGGTTTCACCATCTCGGATGGCAACTTCAACGTGGCGGTCAGCCTGCTCAAGACCCAGGGGGACGTGAACACCCTCTCGAGCCCGCGCGTCACCGCCACCAACAACCAGAAGGCGGTGATCAAGGTGGGGACGGACGAATACTTCGTCACCAACGCCTCGACCACCACCACCACCTCGGGCAACTCGGCGCCCATAGTGACGCCGAACGTGGAGCTGACCCCCTTCTTCTCCGGCATAGCCCTGGACGTGACCCCGCAGATCGACGAGGCCGGCCGGGTGCTGCTGCACATCCACCCCTCCGTCATCGACACCGAGGAGCAGAGCAAGACCATCAACGTCGGCACTGCGGATCCCCTGGTGCTGCCACTCGCCAAGAGTTCCATTCGTGAATCGGATACCGTGGTGCAGGCCAACAACGGCGACATCATTGTCATCGGCGGCCTGATGAAGACCGACAAGCAGGAGATCGTCAGCAAGGTGCCGCTGCTGGGGGACATTCCCTGGGTCGGCGAGGCCTTTACCAACCGCCGGGAGAGCACCAAGAAGGTCGAGCTGGTGATCCTGCTCAAGCCGACAGTGGTGGAGAAAGACACCTGGCAGAAGGAGCTGCAACGCTCCTCCGAGCTGCTCGACAAATGGTATCCGCCCAAGGGCTAAGCCATGATGCTGAATCGGTCTATTCCCGGTGTTTCCCTGCCGCGAGTCTCTGAGCTCTGCCTGGGGGGGACGTCCTCATGTACCTGAACCATGTTGTTTTGCAGGTGTTCTCCTTCGACCTGATCGGCGTTGGCCGTGACGGGGACTGGGAGGGGATATGTACCTGAACCATTTCGGTTTGCAGGAGGCGCCCTTTGGCCTGACCCCGAATACCGGCTTCTACTACGGCCTGCCTCCCCACGAGGAGGCCATGCAGGTACTGAACTGGGCGCTGGCCCAGGGGGAGGGCTTCATCAAGGTGACCGGCGAGGTGGGCACCGGCAAGACACTGCTCTGCCGCAAGCTGCTGAGCGAGCTCGGCTCCGAGGCGTGCCCGGTGCGCCTGGCCTGGCTGCCCAATCCCCACCTCTCCCCGGGTGAGCTGCGCACCGCCCTGGCCCTGGAGCTGGGGCTGGCGGTGCAGGGGGACAGCGAGCTGGATCTCACGGATCGCATCCATCGCCACCTCATCGCCCTGCACCAGCAGGGGAGCCGAGTGGTGGTGCTGATCGACGAGGCGCAGGCCCTGCCGGACGAGACCCTGGAGGCCATCCGGCTGTTCGGCAACCTAGAGACCGAGTCCAGCAAGCTGCTGCAAATAGTGCTGTTCGGCCAACCCGAGCTGGATGTCCGGCTGGCCAGACCCCACCTGCGCCAGCTGCGCCAGCGCATCGGCTTCTCCTACTGCCTGCGCCCCTTGCGGTGCGATGAAACCCGGGCCTATCTGGAGCACAGGCTGCACGTCTCGGGTTATCGCGGGGCGACGCTGTTTGGCGGCCTGGCCCTGCGCCTGCTGTGGCGGGCGTCCCGCGGCATTCCAAGGCTCATCAACGTGCTGGCCCAGAAGTGCCTGATGCTGGCCTACGGCCGCGGGACGCGGCGGATCGACAGCGCCCTGGTGCGCCTCGCCATTCGCGATACCGATGACGCCCGTGGTGGCTCATTCGTGCGCTGGTGGCCCCTGTTGTTGCTGCTGGGCACTGCCCTGGCCTATGGAGTCTGGTCATGAGCGTGATCAATCAGATGCTCAAAGATCTGGAGCAGCGCCAGCCAGGATCCGATGGCGCCGCCGTCTATGTGGCGCCGACGCGTCAGCAGGGGTGGTGGATGCTGGTGCTGACCCTGCTGTGCACCCTGGCGCTGGCCATCCTCGGCTGGCGCACCTGGATCTACTGGCAGCAGAGCCAGCGCACGGCGCAGCCGACAGTTCAGTTGACGACCCAGCTCGCCCCGGCGAGTCAGGCGCAGACGCAGCCTGCCTCCTCTGCCACTGAGGTGGTCGCCGTGCCCCCCGAGCCCCAGGGGGCCGCCTCCGGGGCGGTCGCTCTGGATGTCGCCTCTGTGGCCGCAATGGCAAGGGCCAGCGCGCCTGCCGGGGGGGCAGAGGGATCTTCCGCGACCGAGGCGTTCGCCGACCAGGCCCCGGCGTCAGAATCCCAGGCCGAGACGCCGCCGGAGGATGAGCTCACCCCGAGCGACGAAGAGTTGCAGCCGGATCTTTATGCCGAGCTGGCCGCAGAGCAGGAGGCGGCCCCCCAGGAGGTGGCCGCCCCGCCCCGCAAACCCGGCGTGCTGAAGATAGAGACGGTGGATCTCTCCGAGCCCGAGCTGGCGGCCCTGGCCGAGCGCAAGGCGACTACCGCCATGGCCAAGGGCCAGATGCGGGAGGCCCAGGACAACTATTACCAGGTGCTGGTCCATGATCCGCACAATCAGGGGGCGCGCGAGCAGCTCGCGGGCCTGCTCTACGGCGAGGGTCGGCTGACCGAGGCCAGCCAGGTGCTGGAAGAGGGGCTGAGGCTGGATCCGGCGCAGGCCGACTTGCGGCTGCTGCTGGCCCGGGTGGCCATCAGCGGTGGCGATCGCCAGAAGGCGCTGGACTGGCTCACCGGCTATCAGCCGGACCTGGCCGCCAATCTGGACTATTACGCCACCTGGGCGGGGCTAGCCCAGGAGCTGGGCCAGCCTGCCCAGGCGTCCGAGCTCTACGTCAAGCTGCTGCGCCAGCAGCCGGATCAGGGGCGCTGGTGGCTGGGGCTGGGGGGGGCCGAGGATGGTCAGGGCCACCGCCAGCGGGCGCTGGACGCCTATGGCAATGCCCAGTTGCACGGGAACCTCGGCGAGGCATCGACCCGCTGGCTGGAACAGCGGATCGCCGAGCTGACGCCTTGACACAACAACCCCTGGGTTCGATTAGCCGCGCAGCGGCGTAATCGGACGAGGTGACGGATTCTGGTACCCAATTCGCCATCGAATGTGGCAACAGGTTTGAATGACGTGCAATCACAGGAATCGGAGTAACAATGGCACAACCCAGACTGAAAATGCGCCTCGGCGACCTGCTGGTACAGGAGCAGATCATCTCGGATGATCAGTTGCAGCTCGCCCTGCAGCAGCAGCGTCAGACCGGGCGCAAGCTGGGGACCACCCTCATCGATCTCGGCTTCATCAGCGAGGTGCAGCTGCTGCAGTTCCTCGCCCGCCAGCTGGACGTGCCCTTCTTCGATCTCAACAACCTCACCATAGACGCCTCGGCAGTGACGCTATTGCCCGAGGTGCAGGCCCGCCGTTATCGTGCACTGGCGGTCAACCTCAGCGACGACAAGGTGACAGTGGCCATGTCGGATCCTGCCGACTTGAGCGCCCTGGATGCCATAGCTGCCTTGCTCAGCCCCCGCGAAATGGTGCTGGCGGTGGCGCGGGAAGGGCAACTGCTGGAGTATTTCGACCGCCTCTATCGCCGCACCCGGGAGATAGAGAGCTTCGCCGAGCAGCTGCACGAAGAGTATCAGGACGCCGGCTTCGAGCTGGGCTCCAGCAATCTCGGGGCCGGTGACGAGGGGGAGGCGACGGTGGCCAAGCTGCTGCGCTCCCTGTTCGAGGACGCGGTGCAGGTGGGGGCCTCCGACATCCACATAGAGCCGGACGAGAAGGTGCTGCGCATTCGCCAGCGCATCGACGGCGTGCTGCACGAAAACATACTGAACGAGGTGCGCATCGCCCAGGCGCTGGTGCTGCGCCTCAAGCTGGTGGCCGGGCTCGACATCTCCGAGAAGCGGCTGCCCCAGGATGGCCGCTTCGCCATGAAGGTGCGCGGCCGGGACGTGGATGTGCGTATGTCCACCATGCCGGTGCAGTACGGGGAATCCGTGGTGATGCGACTGCTGGATCAATCCTCCGGCATCTTGTCGCTGGCGGAAACCGGCATGCCACCGGCCATCCTGTCCCGCTTCCGGCGCCAGCTCAAGCGCCCCCACGGCATGATTTTGGTGACGGGCCCCACCGGCAGCGGCAAGACCACGACGCTCTATGGCGCCCTCTCCGAACTCAACCAGGCCAGCCACAAGATCATCACGGTGGAAGATCCGGTGGAATACCGGCTGCCGCGGGTCAACCAGGTGCAGGTCAACCCCAAGATAGGCCTCACCTTCTCCCAGGTGCTGCGTTCCACCCTGCGTCAGGATCCCGACATCCTGCTGGTGGGGGAGATGCGGGACAACGAGACGGTGGAGATAGGCCTGCGTGGCGCCATCACCGGCCACCTGGTGCTGACCACCTTGCACACCAACGATGCGGTAACCAGCGCCCTGCGCCTCATCGACATGGGGGCCCCCGGCTATCTGGTGGCGAGCGCCCTGCGGGCCGTGGTGGCCCAGCGTCTGGTGCGACGGGTGTGTGAACACTGCGCCTGCGAGACGGCGCCGGACCAGGGGCAGGCCACCTGGCTCACCATGCTCTCCGGCGAGGCACCCGGCCAGCACCTCTATCGCAAGGGGCGTGGCTGCCAGAGCTGCAACTTCACCGGTTATGCGGGCCGGATCGGGGTCTACGAGCTGCTGGAGCTGGATCAACCCATGATGGATGCCCTGCGCCGCAACGATGCGGAGGGCTTTGCCCGGGCGGCGCGCGAGCACGAGCACTACAGGCCCCTGGCCCTGACGGCACTCGACTATGCCCGGGAGGGGATCACCTCGGTGGATGAGGTGCTCAGGCTGGCCGAGGATCTGGGATAAGCCATGGGCAGCTTCAACTACAAGGGGCGCGACAGTCAGGGCCAGGCCGTCAGCGGCATGGTGGAGGCCGCCAGCGAGCTGGCCGCCGCCGAGCAGCTGATGCGCCGTGGCGTGATGCCCACCGAGCTCAAAGCGGGCAAGGCGAAAGCGGCCGGCATCGACTGGTCGCTGCTGCTGGAGGGGAGCGTCAAGCTGGAGGAGCTGGTGGTGTTCAGCCGCCAGATGTATGCCCTGACCCGGGCGGGCATTCCCATACTGCGCGCCATCGCCGGGCTGGAGGAGAGCGCCCACAGCAAGCCCCTCAAGCGGGCACTCCATACCCTGGGGGAGGATTTGGGCAACGGGCGGCCGCTGTCGAGCTCGATGCAGGCGCACCCCAAGGTGTTCAACAGCCTGTTCGTCGCCATCATCCACGTCGGCGAGAACACAGGCCAGCTGGAGGAGGCCTTCCTGCAGCTCGCCAACTATTTCGATCTGGAGCTGGAGACCCGCAAGCGGATCAAGACAGCCATGCGCTACCCCAGCTTCGTGATGATTGCCATCGGCATCGCCATGGTGATCCTCAACATCATGGTGATCCCTGTCTTCGCCGGCATGTTTGCCAAGTTCGGGGTCGAGCTGCCGCTGGCGACCCGGATCCTGCTCGCCACCTCCCACTTCTTCGTCCACTACTGGTGGCTGCTGCTGGCCATCCTGGCGGGCATGGTGTTTGGCTGGCGCCGCTGGGTCGCCAGCCCCCAGGGCAAGCTGACCTGGCATCGCTGGCAGCTCAGGCTGCCCATAGTCGGCACCATCATAGAGCGCTCCCTGCTGGCCAGATTTGCCCGCAGCTTCTCCATGATGCTCAAGGCCGGGGTGCCGCTCAACCAGGCGCTGACCCTGGTGGCCGATGCGGTGGACAACGCCTATATGGCGGGACAGATCCGCGACATGCGGGCGGGCATAGAGCGAGGCGAGAGCCTGCTGCGCACCGCCGGTGCCAGCGGCCTGTTCACCCCCCTGGTGATGCAGATGATTGCTGTGGGGGAAGAGACGGGCCAGGTGGACGAGCTGCTGCACGAGGCGGCCGAATACTACGAGCGGGAGGTGGATTATGACCTCAAGAGCCTCACCGCCCGCATCGAGCCCATCCTGATCGGCATAGTGGCCGTCATGGTGCTGGTGCTGGCGCTCGGTATCTTTACGCCCATGTGGGACATGATGCGTGCCGTTCGCGGCCAGTGATGTGGTTCAGCATCTTTACTCCTCCTGGTGGGGGACATGATGAGGGCCGTGCGTGGTCAATAGACGGTATCTTCACTCCACCTGGTGGGGGATATGATGCGTGCGGTTCGCGGTCAGTGATGGGGTTCAGCATCTTCACTCCTCCTGATGGGGGCATGATGAGGGCCGTGCGGTTTGCGGTAGACAAGGGGCCGGAGAGGCATGAGCAGACAGTCCGAGCAGGATGAGCGCTGGCTGGGAGGCTACAGGCGGATGGTCGCCTGTCTCCTGCTGCTGGTCATCCTTGCCACCCTGGCCCTGAGCTATCGCAGCCACAGGGAAGAGGCGCTGGCGGTCAGCCTGAGCCTGCTGGGGGAGCAATTTGCCGAGCGGGCCCAGCGACTGCACGGGCGCTGGCTCGATGAGCGGCGCCCCGAGGTGCTGCATGCGGAGGGGGCGGCCTGGCAGTTCGATGGGCGGGGCTGGCCGCTGGCGGTGCTGCCGCTGCAGTCACCCTCCGCCAACTGCCGCCAGCTCTGGCTGACGCTGATAGGCCCCGAAGATCCGGGGTTGCCGTCCTGGCAGGCACTCGCCAGCCAGCATGGGGACGGCTGCGAGTTTGGTTGGGAAGGGCACTGGCTGTTCTACCGTTTCAGCGATGGCAGGGTACTGGCGAAGCCTTGAGTCGATCTCTCAAGTGCTTCAGCGACATGATTTTTTTCTATCTGCATGAAATAATGCGGAACATTACGGAGGCAGCATGGCAGCAAAGAGAGTGAGCGCCGGCCAGGGACCGGGTCAGATGACCGGTTTTTCCCTGATAGAGCTGGTGATCGTCATCGTGATTCTGGGGATCCTGGCCGTCACCGCCTTGCCCCGTTTTCTCGACGTGACCGACGAGGCGAAGAAGGCCAGCGTGGAAGGGGTATCGGGCGGCTTCGCCACAGCGGTCTCCCTGGTGCGGGCCCAGTGGGAAGCCGAGGGGCGTGCCAAGCAGGACAGCCTCAACACTGTGCTGTACGACGGTTCCCGTTTCTATCTGACCACGCCGACCGACAGCCAGGTCAGCAATGGCGAGCTCTCCCCCGGTTATCCCATGGATACGGCGGCGAGCGGCGCTCCCGATGTGGATCCGGCCAATCTGACGGCGGCCCGCTGTCTCAATATTTGGGAGGGCTTGTTGCAGAATCCTCCCAAGGCTACTGCCAACTTTGACGAGGTGCGCGGTAGCGGCAATGACCTGAAGTTCTATGCCACGGTGAGCAACAATGGACTGGATTCGGTCTGCCGTTACTATCTGGTCAACAGCCTGAGCAAGGGAAGTGATGGGCGCTATCAGGACCCGCAAGGGAGCACCGATGCCTACATGAGTTTCAGTTACCGCCCGGCCTCCGGCCAGGTGACTACCAATATCAATTGATAAACAGAGGAAAATGTAATGAAAAAGCAGGCGGGTTTTACCCTGATCGAACTGGTGATCGTGATCATCATCCTGGGCATTCTGGCGGTCACCGCCGCGCCCAAGTTCCTGAATCTGCAGGATGATGCGCGTACTTCCACCCTGAAAGGGGTTGAGGGTTCGCTGAATTCTGCTGGGGCTATGGTTTACAGCAAGGCGGTGCTCAAAGGAAAAGATAAAGAAAGTACTGCATACGATTTGGATTTGGGTAACGGCAAACAGGTTTCGACTTTGTTTGGCTACCCGGTTGCGACCTCTGCAGCCTTGACCGCTGTGGTTGAGCTGAATGCAAATGATTGGGTGTTTGCAGCACCGAAAGGCACCAACCCGGCATCCATTCAGATCTTCCCAAATGGTGTATCTACCGGCTCGGAAACTTGCAATGTAACCTATACCGAAGCCACTTCTACCGCTGTTCCAGTAGTAGAAACCAAAGCTTGTAATTAATATTTTTATCTAAAGAAGCAGGGAGATTTTCTCTCTGCTTCTTTTTTAAAAATGGGTAGATATGGCATGCGAAAAGAACGAATTAGCAGACATGGCTTTACCCTGATTGAACTGGTGATCGTAATCCTGTTGCTCGGGATTCTGGCCGCCTTTGCCGTGCCCAAGTGGCTGGGCAAAGGCGGCTTTGAAACCCATACCCTGCGTGACGAGCTGGTGACCCGGTTGCGGCTGGTGCAGACCATGAACATGCATGAAGGGGAGGCGCGCTGCACCCAGCTGGTGCTGGAGCAGAGTCGCTTCGCTCACCTGACCCAGACGGGCAGCTGTGCGCCCGGGTCCATCATAGATAAATGGAGTGCAGACGAGCGGAGCCGGGGGCGCGTTGTCACGGTCTCCGGCGACATCTCCCTGCCGCAAGGCAGCTTCTCTTTCGACAAGCGCAGCGGCCGTCCGCTCTCACCCTCCACCTGCGTCAATGGCTGCAACCTGGTGGTGAGCAGCGGGCAGGAGAGCGCCCGACTGCGTATCGAGCCGGAAGGTTATATCCATGCCCTCCCTTAAGGCCCGTCGCGGCTTCACCCTGATCGAATTCGTGGTCGGCATTGTGCTGCTGGCCATCGCCCTGACCGGCATTCTGGGGCTTCTCATCAATCAGGCCCCCCAGGGGGTGGATCCGGTGCAGCAGGTGCGGGGCGCCCAGCTGGCCCAGCGGATCCTCGGCGAGGTGCTGCAAAAATCCTTCGATGAACACTCGGATCACAATGGCGGCCGTTTTCGCTGCGGCGAGAGAGTCGGCACCCCTGCGGTGACCTATCCCGCCTGCACCCCGGTCGCCGATTACGGCCCGGATGGCGGCGAGACGCGCCCCTACGAGTTCAACGACGTGGATGACTTCGATACCGCGGGCAACTGGGTGGACGCCAACCAGTTTACCCAGACGGATGCCGAGGGCGTCAGCGACGAGGAGTATCGCCACTATCAGGTCAGGATCGCCGTCACCCCGGATACCCTGTTCGGGAGCTCAGGCCTGGGGGCCGAGTCCATCGGCAAGCGCGTCGCCCTGACAGTGCGCCTGCCGGACCAGAGCGAGCTGGCTTTCACCCTCTACCGGGGGAATTACTGATGCGCGCGACAAAAGGTTTCACCCTGGTGGAACTGGTGATGGTGATACTGCTGCTCGGGGTCATGGCCACCTTTAGCAGCCAGTTTATCGGCATCGGCACCCAGATTTACGGGGATGCCAGCCGCCACGAGCAGCTGATGAGCGATGCCCGCTTCGCCCTGGAGCGGCTCAACCGCGAGCTGCGCGATGCGGTGCCGGGCTCGGTGCGCATCGAGGATGAGGCGGGCAACCCTCTGGATCAGGGGGCCTGTCTGCGCTTCTGGCCCATTGCCACCGCCAGCCGTTATCTGGGCTCAGCGGCCAGCGGCGGGCTCACCATAGTGGAGCCCGAGGTGCTGCCCCGGGAAGAGGACGAGGCCATCATCTACCCCCTTGCCGATCCTGCACTCAACCTGGAGCAGGGATGCCTCCATGGCAACTGCGTGGCCAGGGTTATTTCGGTGGGCAGCCCGGTCTCGGGAGCCTTGCCGCTGACGGTGGATGGCGCCTTCACCAAGGAGTCGCCGGGGCAGCGCATCTATTTTTCCCGCCAACAGGTGCGCTACTGCGTGATGAATGCCGCCCTGACCCGGGCCAGCGCCGCCATAGGCACTGACTTTCACGGGAGCACGCCGGCCCTGATGGCCGAGCATGTCCGCCCTGCGCCCTATTACTTCTATCGGGAACCCGCCGCCTTCAGCCAGAGCGAGGTGGGACTGCGGATGGAGCTTGAGCAGCGGGGCGAGCGCGTTCTCTTCAACCACAAGCTGGAGACGCTCAATGTTCCCTAGGCCTCCCCGCAGGTTGGCGCCCCAGCGTGGCAGCGCCATCATGGTCGCCCTCTTCGTCATCGTCATCATGGCCCTGCTGGCGGCGGCCATGGGCCGCTTCCTGGTGGACAGCGGCGAGAAGAACACGGTGGAAGTGCGCGGGGTGCGTGCCCTGATGGCGGCCCAGAGCGGGCTGGAAATCGCCCTCTATCAGCTGTTTCCCAATCGCAGTGGCGCCGAGTTGCCCGCCGCCTGCACCAAGGTGGCGGCGTCCCGTACCTTTGACAAGGATCCCGGCCTGAGCGGGTGTCGGGTCTCGGTGAGCTGCAACGAGATCCTGGCCAGTCAGGGGGGAGAGACCAGCACCACCTACCGACTCACCAGCCTGGGCACCTGTGGTACAGAGGCAGCGGGCGCCAACCCGGGCTTTGCCGTCAGCCGCACCCTGGTGGCGGAAGCCTTTGATGGAGTGATGCCATGAGACTCTGGTTGCTGGTCTTAACAATGTTGTCTGGTATGGCTTGTGGGTTCGAAACCGTCGACACTGACACCTATTTCCCGGCTGTGGTTCAGGGCCACCGCGGTAATAACAACGCGGTCTGTACTGGTCAGGATGCTGCCAAGCTGACCCAGAACAACCAGGCGAAAATAACGGGCACTGCAGGTGCTGCATTGAATTTCTGCGACTCGAATCAGGGTTCCGGCATGCCATTGGATGGCTGTGACAACGCCAATGGTTCTCGCCGGCTCTGCTCTATCAGCGACCGTTCCATCCGAGGGATGTCTACATCGGGTGGTAACAGCTTCCTGAGCAGTTCGGGCAGTGATGGTGACATCGGTCACTGTAATAGTGGGCAGCAATTGACGCTTGGCAGTGCCAGCCAATACCAGTTCGGGACTATCAGCCTCTACAGTGCCTGCACCCTGACCTTCTCCAGCACCCGTCAAGAGTACAGAATCCAGGCTCTCGCTTTGGGGGGAGCAAAAGTGGTGCTGCCCGCCGGGGATTATTGGATAGACAGACTCGTCGTCAATCAGGGCGGGGAGATTGAAACCCGTGGCAATGTGCGTATCTTCGTCAACGCGGTGGAGTTTAATGGCGGGCGTCTCAACGCGGCCAAGACGGGATCTGTGCTGCTGTTTGGATACCAGAATGTCAACTTGAATGGTGAAAGCCTAGTCAACGGCCTGGTATATGCCGATCAGGCATTAAATATGAATAACGCTAGCGTTATCAACGGTAGAACGACCAGTCGCTCTCTGTTTATGTCTGGCACCACCGCCATCAATGACAAGATGCCCCCCCCTGTCACTGCGGCGATAGATCACTTCGAGTTCGATCACTCCGGCCAGGCCCTGACCTGCAACCCGGAAACCCTCATCATCCGGGCCTGCGCCAACGCCAGTTGCAGCCAGCTGTTCACCGACCCCGTGAGCGCCGTCCTGACGCCGCTTAAAAATGGCAGCAATGGCTGGATAGCCGACAGCCGGGTGAGTTACAGCGGCAACACAGCCACAGTGAATTTCAGCGGCGGCACCACCAAATTGCAGCTGCGCAACAATCTGGCGAGCGCCATGAGGGTGGGGGTGAGCGGTTCGACGCCGTCCATCAAACCCCTGAGCACCACACTATGCCGGGCGGGCAGCGGCGCCTTGAGCACCGCCGCCTGTACCCTCAGCTTTGCCGACAGCGGCTTCCTGTTCAACGTGCTGGATACCTATGCCAACAAGCCACAGGATGTGGTGATCAGCGCCGTCAAGAAAGACTATGTGACCCAACAGTGTGTGCCCGGTTTTACCGGCACTCGCTCGGTGGGCTTCTGGGGGACTTATGTCACTCCGAATGCCAATGCATTTGGCAGCCAGGTCACGATAGATGGCAATCCTATTTCCACTAACGCAGCCGATGTGGCTTCGCCAGCGAGCACGATCATCAACTTGAACTTTGATAGTCAGGGCAAGGCGACGCTGAAGAAAGTGAATTACCCGGATGCGGGCCAGATGCGGCTCAATGCCCGCCACGATGGCAGCGGCGACACGGCAGGTCTGGTGATGACGGGCTCGGATCTGTTCGTCAGTCGCCCGGTGGGGCTCTGTATCACGCCTGCCCAGGGGACCTGCGCGGCAGGGGATGCCAGTTGCCCGGTGTTCAAGAAGACCGGCGAAGCGTTCCAGCTGAATATCAAAGGGGTGGCCTGGCAAGCAGACGATGACAAGGACCTGTGCAGCGGCAATCTGGCAACCCCCAACTTCGCGCTGGCCAATATTGCGCTGGGCAGCCAGCTGGTGGTGCCCAAACCCGGGGAGGAGGCGGTGGTCGGCACACCCCGCTATGACCATTCCAACCAGAAGGGCAGCAACAACCTCAACGGCGTCGGTCAGTCGGTCAACGAGGTCGGGGTGTTCCGGATGACGGCGACGCCACCGACAGCAGGTTATTTCAACTACACCATACCCCCCGCTACCAGCGTGCCGATGGGGCGCTTTATTCCGGTGGACTTCAATCTGGTGAGCGGTGACATAGTGCCCGCCTGCAGTGAGTGGTCCTATATGGGTCAACCCTTCCTGGCGGAGTTGAATATTCAGGCCCGCAATCAGTTTGGCGAGACAACCCAAAACTATCGAGGGGATTTCGCCAAGGGGGATGCCTACCTGAGTGCGGCCAACAACAGAGACGGAATATCGCTCTCCGCCCGGTTACGCAGTCTGGGGGATCTGCCCTGGAAGGCAGGAGAGGCTGATTTCAACGGGCCGACCGAGTTTGCCCGCCGCACCGATGGTCAGCCAGACGGCCCCTATCGCGAGCTTCTGTTTGGTCTTTATATGCGGGACAACGATGGGGAACAGACCCTGATCGCCAATCCCGACTTCAACGACGGACAGCCTGGGTCATGCAGTGGCGCCAGTTGCAATGCCAGGCTCATCGACGAGGTGCCCATGGAGGCGTACTTCGGTCGGGTGCAGGCGGGCACCCGCCAAGGGGTGGCCACGGCCGGGCTGGCGGTGCCGCTGCAACTGCAATATCACGAGGCAGGCGCCTGGCATGCCATGAAGGCGGACCAATGTACCCGGCTCTCCCTGCAAGATGGGGGTGTCGAGTTCACCGATGGCAGCCAGAGTTTCGATGGGGGAAGCGGCGATCTGGCGCTGGATGGCAACACCCGGATCCGGCTCGGCCTTGGCCCGATCGCCCCCGGCGCCATGATCCAGAGGGCGAAGGATGGGGTCATCACCTTGCAGTTTGCTGCCCCGGACAGGGCGGTACGCATTCCTTTCCGAATCGATCTGGCCAGGCAGCCGGAGTCAGAACAACAACTCGGGCGGCGACCGCTCTGGCTTTCCGACCCTGACAGTCTGGATGGCATGGCGATTTTCGGCCTGGGCCGGGGCAACGATCGCATTATTTATCGCCGCGAAGTGATGCCCTGAAAATGATATGGGGACAAGGAGAGGGGCGCTTTGGGGTGGGCCTGCGTCTTATCTCCTTGTTTCGTAGTGTTTGTCGGCCTGAGCGGGTGAGTGATGACTCGCATTTTTGTCGCGCCTGATTGACTGGCGACAGTTTGAGCGCTTGCCCATTGGGGTGGGCATTGGTAAAGTTAGCCGGTTTTCTGCACCTCCAAATTCTTAGGATTTCCCGTAGCCATGTTCAAAAAGCTCAGAGGCGTCTTTTCCAACGATCTGTCGATCGATTTGGGAACTGCCAACACCCTGATCTACGTAAAAGATCAAGGGATCGTCCTTAACGAACCCTCAGTTGTCGCCATTCGCCAAGAGCGCGGGAACGCCAAATCGGTCGCTGCCGTCGGTCATGCCGCCAAGCAGATGCTGGGTCGTACCCCTGGTAACATCTCCGCCATTCGTCCGATGAAGGACGGCGTGATCGCCGACTTCTACGTGACCGAGAAGATGCTGCAGCACTTCATCAAGCAGGTTCACGACAACAACTATTTCCGCCCCAGCCCCCGTGTGCTGGTGTGTGTGCCGTGCGGCTCCACTCAGGTCGAGCGCCGTGCCATCAAGGAATCCGCGCTGGGCGCCGGTGCCCGCGAGGTTTACCTGATCGACGAACCCATGGCTGCCGCCATCGGTGCCGGCTTGCCGGTCTCCGAAGCGACCGGCTCCATGGTGGTCGATATCGGTGGTGGTACCACTGAAGTGGCCATCATCTCCCTGAACGGCGTGGTCTACTCCCAGTCCGTGCGTATCGGTGGCGACAAGTTTGATGAAGCCATCATCAGCTACGTGCGCCGCAACTACGGCAGCCTGATCGGGGAAGCCACCGCCGAGCGCATCAAGCACGAGATCGGCTCCGCCTACCCGGGCGAAGAGGTGCGCGAGATCGAAGTTCGTGGTCGTAACCTGGCCGAGGGTGTGCCCCGCAGCTTCACCCTGAACTCCAACGAGATCCTGGAAGCGCTGCAAGAGCCGCTGTCCGGCATCGTATCCGCCGTCATGGTCGCCCTGGAGCAGTCCCCGCCCGAGCTGGCGTCCGACATCTCCGAGCGCGGCATGGTGCTGACCGGTGGCGGCGCCCTGCTCAAAGACATCGACCGTCTGCTGATGGAAGAGACCGGCATCCCGGTCGTCGTGGCTGAAGATCCCCTCACCTGTGTCGCCCGTGGCGGTGGCAAGGCGCTGGAGCTGATCGATATGCACGGTGGCGATCTGTTCCACTACGAATAAGACCCAAAGCCGGCCGAGCGCCGGCTCTTTTTTGACGACTCATGAAACCCATCTTTGGTAGAGGCCCTTCGCTTCAGTTACGGTTGTTTCTCGCCGTCATCATCTCTGTCGCTGCCATCGTCGCGGATTCCCGCTTCGGTGTGTTTACGCACGTCCGCGTCTATCTGAGTTCCCTCGTCAGCCCGCTGCAATACATCGCCAATGCGCCAGGTACCCTGCTCGACACCATGTCGACCCAGGTGCAGACCCGATCCAGCCTGATCGAGCAGACCAAGCAGCAGGAGCAGCAGCTGTTCACCCTGCGCTCCCGCCTGCTCAAGCTGGATCAGCTGGAGCACGAGAACCAGCGGCTGCGCGAGCTGCTCGGGTCGCCGGTGCACAAGGAGTCCCGCAAGATGGTGGCCGAGCTGCTGTCGGTGGATTCCGACCCCTTCAGCCATCAGGTGCTGATCAACAAGGGGGCGCTGGACGGCGTCTATAACGGCCAGCCGGTGATCAACGATCAGGGGGTGGTCGGCCAGGTGCTCCACGTGGGCTCCACCACCAGCCGCGTCCTGCTCATCACCGACTCCAGCCACGGCATTCCGGTGCGGGTGCTGCGCAACGATCTGCGCGCCATCGCCTCCGGCAGCGGCGAGCTGGACAAGCTGGAGCTGCGCAACCTGCCGCGCAACACCGACGTCCAGGTCGGCGATCTGCTGGTCACCTCGGGCCTTGGCGGCCGCTTCCCGGAAGGTTATCCGGTGGCGACCGTGACCCGATCCGATTACGTGGAGGGCAAGCCCTTCGCCCAGATCGAGGCCAGGCCCCTGGTGGCGCTGGACAGGCTGCGCTACCTGCTGCTGCTGTGGACCGACAAGAAGCCGGAAGTGCATGACGACGAGGCCATGACGCCGGCGGCGGCACCCTCTGCGGCGACGGCCACCTCGGCGGCGGAGGCGACGCGCTGATGCTGCAACCCGCCAGCGGCAGGATCTGGATCTGGATCTCGATCCTGCTGGCCCTGTGCCTCTCGATCCTGCCGCTTCCCTTTCAATTCGAACCCTTCCGGCCGGACTGGCTCGCCATGGTGCTCATCTACTGGGCGCTGGCGTTGCCGCACCGCACCAACGTCGGCACCGCCTGGGTTGCGGGCCTGCTGCTGGATGTGCTGCTCGGCAGCACCCTCGGCGTGCGGGCCATGGCCATGGCCATCACCACCTATCTGGCGGCCTTCCAGTTCCAGAAGATCCGCAATTTCTCCCTCTGGCAGCAGGCGCTGATCATCGGTCTGCTCTCCCTGGTGGGCAAGATCACCGTGTTCTGGGCCGAGCATCTGTTCAGCCGTGCCAGCCTCAACCTGGCCTATTTTTGGTCGACGTTGACAACGATGTTAATATGGCCCTGGATTTTTATGGTCTTGCGCAAGGTACGCCGTCGCTTCAATATCAAGTGAACATGAGCAAAAACAACGGATTGTAACTGCGTCTCATCTCATTGAGTGAATATGAACAAGCACAACGAACTGCAACTCTATCTCGCCTCGGGCTCGCCCCGCCGGCATGAACTGCTGACCCAGCTGGGCTACCGTTTCGAGGTGCTCAGGCTGGATGTGCCCGAGCAGCGGGAAGCGGGCGAAAAGCCCCAGGATTACGTCTGCCGGCTCGCCCGTGACAAGGCGATGGCCGGTGTGGCCGCGGCCCCGACCGCATTGCCTGTGCTGGGCGCCGACACCATAGTGGTGCTGGGGGACAGGGTGCTGGAGAAACCCTCAGACCTGCTCGATGCCAAAGACATGCTGGAGGCACTCTCCGGCAAGGTCCATCAGGTGATGACGGCGGTGGCACTGGCCACCCCGGAGCGCTGCGACGTGCGGCTGGTGACCACCAATGTGGCATTCCGCAAGCTGGACGAGGCCGAGATCGAGGCCTACTGGCGCACCGGTGAACCCTGCGACAAGGCCGGTGCCTATGCCATCCAGGGAATAGCCGGCAAGTTCGTCAGCCGCATCGAGGGGAGCTACAGCGCCGTGGTCGGCCTGCCCCTGCTGGAGACGGATCTGTTGATCAAGCAGCACCTCGAGCAGACTCGGTAATCCCCTCGTCAGCAGTTCGCTGCTGAGTTACCCATTGTTCGTCGTGCCAGAATTCAAAACTAGAAAGGCAAGGTAACTTATGTCAGTAGAACTGCTGGTGAACGTCACCCCCTCAGAGACCCGGGTCGCCCTGGTCGAGAACGGGCTGCTGCAGGAAGTGCATGTAGAACGTCAGGCCAAGCGCGGCATCGTAGGCAACATCTACAAGGGCAAGATCAGCCGGGTGCTGCCCGGCATGCAGGCCGCCTTCGTCGACATCGGCATGGACAAGGCCGCCTTCCTGCACGCCTCCGACATAGTGCCGCACACCGAGTGCGTGGCGATCAAGGAGAAGGAGCAGTTCCAGGCGGGCAACATCGCCGAGCTGGTACGCCAGGGCCAGGACATCATGGTGCAGGTGGTGAAAGACCCGCTGGGCACCAAGGGGGCCCGCCTCACCACCGACATCACCCTGCCGTCCCGCTACCTGGTCTTCATGCCGGGCAGCGCCCACGTCGGCGTCTCCCAGCGTATCGAGTCCGAAGCTGAGCGGGAACGCCTCAAGCGCACCGTGGCGGGCTATGTGGACGAGCTGGGTGGCTACATCATCCGCACCGCCGCCGAAGGGGTGGGGGAGCAGGAGCTGGAGCAGGACGCCGCCTTCCTGAAACGGCTGTGGCGCAAGATCCTGGAGCGCAAGCAGAAGTACCCGCCCTGCAAGATCCTCTACGAGGATCCCAGCCTGGCCTTCCGGGTGGTGCGTGACTTCGTCGGCGCCGAGCTCGACAAGATCCGGGTCGATTCCCGCCAGAGCTTCGAGCTGCTCTCGCACTTCACCGGGGAGTATGTGCCCGAGCTCGCGAACAAGCTGGAGTACTACTCCGGCGAGTCGCCCATCTTCGATCTCTACGACGTGGAGAACGAGATCCAGCGCGCCCTTGAGCGCAAGGTGGAGCTGAAATCCGGCGGCTACCTCATCATCGACCAGACCGAAGCCATGACCACGGTGGACATCAACACCGGTGCCTTCGTGGGCCACCGCAATCTGGAAGAGACCATCTTCAACACCAACGTCGAGGCCACCGCCGCCATCGCCCGCCACCTGCGGTTGCGCAACCTCGGCGGCATCATCATCATCGACTTCATCGACATGCAGTCCGAAGATCACCGCCGCCGGGTGCTGCACAGCCTGGAGCTGGCGCTGGCGAAAGACCGCGCCAAGACCAACGTCAACGGCTTCTCCCAGCTCGGGCTGGTGGAGATGACCCGCAAGCGCACCCGGGAGAGCCTGGAGCACGTGCTCTGCTCCGAATGCCCCGAGTGCAAGGGGCGCGGCCGGGTCAAGACGGTGGAGTCGGTCTGCTTCGAGATCCTGCGGGAGATCATCCGGGTCAACCGTGCCTACGATGCGGATCAGTTCACCGTCTATGCGGCCCCCTCGGTGGCCGACTACCTGCGGGGTGAGGAGTCCCACAGTCTGGCCGAGCTGGAAGTCTTCATCGGCAAGCAGGTCAGGGTGGTGACGGAGCCGCTCTGTGGGCAGGAACAATTCGATGTGGTGATGATGTAATTGATCTACCGCTGGCTGAGTCGGGGCTGGTTAGCCCTCGGGGTCTTCTTCGTGCTGCTGGCCATCCTGGTCAGCGTGGTACGCCTTGGCGGCCCCCTGCTCAACCAGCACAGGCAGGCGCTGATCGCCACCCTGCTTGGCGACAGCCAGCTGGAGGTGAGCGTCGAGCACGTCGGGTTGAGCTGGACCCAGCGCGGCCCGGCCCTCGAGCTGCAAGGGCTGGCCATCGCCCCCGATTCGGGGCGCTTCTCCCTGCGCCTTGGCAAGGTGTGGGCCCACCTCGACTTCTGGCGCTCCCTCAACGACTGGAAACCGGTGTTCGGCCAGCTGTTGCTGAGCGACGGCGACATAGCGCTGGATCTGGCGCAGCCAGCCGCCCCGACCGGCGAGAAGAGCCCGGATCAGCAACGGGCCCTGCTGCGCTTCCTGCTGACCCAGCTCTCCACCTTCGACATTCATGACAGCCGCCTGAGCGTGACCACGGCGCTCGGAGAGGTGCGCGCCCTCAACATCGCCCAGCTGCGCTGGCAGAATCGCGGCAAGCGCCATCAGGGGGTGGGCAAGGCCTACCTCATCAACGGGGTGGGCGAGAGCGCCATCGATCTCATCATCGACGTGGATGCCCCGCAAGTGCGCCTCGACAGGCTCAAGGGCCAGCTCTACCTGGGGGCCAGCGAGCTGGACATCAGCCCCATGCTGGCGCGGATCCATGCCGGTGAACCCAAGGTGACCGGCCAGCTCGACTTCCAGCTGTGGAGCGAGTTCGAGGGGGGCAGGCTCGGCAACTCCCTGCTGGCCTTTGGCAACAACCACCTGATCTGGAAGGACGAGGTCAAGGGCGAGCCGCACCGGCTCGATCTACAGGGGGGCAAGATCCAGCTGCGGCGCGACGGTGAGGAGTGGCAGCTCGCCAGCCATGACGTGACCTTCAAGCTCGATGGGGCGACCTGGCTGCAGAGCCGGTTGCAGCTCGAGCGGGTCGGCTCCCGCATCCAGGGCTATGTGCCCGCCATCGATCTCAACCAGATGGCCAACCTGAGCCAGCTGGTCTCGGGCCTCTATCCCAGCCTGACCAACACCCTCAAGCACACCCAGCCCAAGGGCAAGGTGCAGGAGCTGGTGCTGCAGGCCGATGGCGACTGGCAGGGGCTCTCCCTGAGCGGGCAGCTCAGGGGCTTCGAGACCAAGGCCTGGCAGGATGTGCCCGGGCTGCAGAAACTGGACGGCGACTTCTGGCTGACCCCGGCCGGGGGCAGCGCCCGCCTGACCCTGGGCAAGGGCAAGGTGGATCCCGCCCGTCACTTCAAGGTGCCTATCCCGGTCGACAGCCTCTTTGCGCGCCTCGACTGGTGGCGCGAGACGCAAGGCTGGGTGCTCTACGGCCAGGATATAGCGCTGGATAACGAGGACTTGACCCTCGCCAGCCGCTTCCGCCTCGAGCTGTTCGAGCACCCCTTCCTCGCCCTGACCGGCCGCATCGACGTGAAGAATGCGGCCCATGCGGATCGCTACTATCCGCTGGCCGTGATGAGCGACGGCCTGGTGGACTACCTGAGCGGCGCCATCAAGGGGGGCAAGGCCAAGGGGGCAGACTTGCTCTGGTACGGCGAGTTCCGCGACTTCCCCTACGACAACGGCAAGGGGGTCTTCCAGGTCGCCGTGCCGCTGGAGCAGGCCACCTACGAGTTCTTCCCCGGTTGGCTGCCGCTGACCGAGCTGCAGATAGATCTCCTGTTCCAGAACGCGGGTCTGGACATGCGCAGCAGCGCCACCCGGCTCGGCAAGGCCAGATCCGACGCTGTGCATGCCTGGATCCCGGATCTCTCCCCCGGGGCGCACCTCTACGTGGATGCCAAGGTCCAGGGGGAAGGGCAGGCCATCAGCGGTTACCTGCAGGAGTCTCCCCTCGCGGGCTCCGTGGGTCAGGCGCTGCGGGAGATCGAGATCCGCGGCCCCATGGATGGCACTGTCAAGCTGGACATACCGCTGGGTGGCAAGGGCGAGGTCAAGGCCAGCGGAGAGGCGAACTTCCATGACAACAGCGTCAGGATCGCCACCCTGGATCTGCCCCTGGAGAAGGTGCAGGGACGGCTCGAATATGACAACGAACACACGCACTTCAGCAACCTCAAGGCCAGCCTGTGGAACCAGCCGCTGACCCTGGATTATCGGGGCAAGCAGTTGCCCCACGGCTATCAGGCGGATCTCAAGTTCAAGGGACTCTGGGACAGCAGCCGCCAGCGCCAGGACATTCCCGCCCTCGAGATGCTCAAGGGGCGCAGCAACTGGACGGGGACCCTGGGGCTGACCCTGCCCGAGAACAAGGCCTTCAGCTTCCAGCTGGCGCTGGACTCCAACCTGCAGGGTATGGGGCTGGATCTGCCGGTGCCGCTGACCAAGGCGCCCGGGAGCCGGCTCCCCCTCAAGGTCACGGCACGGGGCCGCGACGGCAGCGCCGACATTCGCGCCGTGCTGGGGGCCGATGTGGATATGCAGAGCCGGCTGGTGTACGGCGAGGGGGCTCCCTACCTCAGCCGGGTGCGGGTCAACGTCGGTCAGCCCGGGGCCCGGGTGCTGCAAGACAAGCCCATGCTGCTCGCCATCAATCAGCCCCAGGCCGACGTGGCCGGCTGGCTGGCACGGCTCACGCGCTGGTTGCCGGGCAAGGGGGCGGGGAGCAGCGGCAATGCGGTGGTCGGCCCCGCCTTCCTGCCTCAGGAGTGGTGGGTCGATGGTCTGCTCGCCCGGGCCGATATCGGCAGCGCCAACCTCAAGGCGGTGCACTTCACTGTGGGGCCGGTGAACCTGGCCACCGAGGTGATGATCGACAGCCCCGAGGTGATGGGGGTAGTGCGCATTCCCGTGACGGACAGGCAGCCCATAGACGCCAAGTTCGCCCGTATTCACTGGTCAGGCAAGGGATCCGATCTCAGCCCCGAGCCCGATGCGAGGCAGGACAAGGCCATCATGGATGCCATTCCCTGGCTCACCTTCAGCTGCGTGGATTGCCGCTTCGGCGCCCTGCCCCTCGGGGAGCTCAAGGGGGAACTGGTGCCAGGCGCCAACCGGCTCGCTCTCAAGGAGCTGGAGATGCGGCTCGCCGGCAGCACCCTGAGCGGCAGCGCCGAGTGGCTGGCGCAGCCCGGCCAGATGCAGACCCGGGCCCGCGCCCACCTCAGCACCCAGAACAGCGAGTTGCTGCTCAAGCGGCTCGGCTTCACCTCGCCCATAGGCGACGCGCCTGGCAAGCTGGCACTGGATCTGAGCTGGCGTGACGTGCCCTACCGGCTGGACTTGCCGACCCTGGCAGGCAGTGCAGATTACCAGCTGGAGGGGGGCACACTGCGGGAGGTCAACGACAAGGGCGCGCGCCTGCTCTCCCTGCTGAGCCTCGACTCCCTGATGCGCAAGCTGCGCCTCGATTTTCGCGATGTGTTCGACAAGGGCTTCTACTTCGAGTCCATGTCGGCCTCCGCCAAGATCAAGCAGGGGGTGGTGGAGAACAACGATTTCTACATGAAGGGGGCCGCGGGCAACCTGCGTGGCGAGGGCATCGCCGATCTGGTGCGCTGGCGTCTCGATTACGATCTGAGCTTCTCCCCGAACCTGGGCGGCACACTGCCGGTGGTGGCTGCGTTCTCGCTGACCCCGATCACCGGGCTCTATGTGCTGGCGCTCTCCAAGCTGCTGGAGCCTGTGGTGGATGTGGTGACCCGCATCGACTTCCGGGTCTCGGGCCCGCTGGACTCCCCCAAGCTGATCGAGGCCGGCCGGGATCGCGCCCGCATCAAGCTCAACCAGCAGCAGAAGCAGGCGGTGGATGCGGTGGCGCCCAACCTGCCCGCCGAGGAGGTCAGCCCCTTCCTGCTGACCCCCAAGCACGGCGGGCCAGCCCAGCGCTGAGGAGCGGCGTCCGGTGCCAAATTCCTTTCGTCCCGGGCCCGAACCCCTCATAGTGCTGGGAGTCCCCCGCGAGCCGAGGATGCAGAGTCCGGCGGCTTGCCCCATCACAAGGAGCGCGTCATGTGGCTAGCCGCCATACAGTTGATCTCGGGTCGTCACTGGCAGGATAACAAGGCACAGATTGCCGCCGAGCTGGCGGCGCTGCCCAAGGAGCGGCCATTGCTGGTGCTGCTGCCGGAAAACTTCGCCCTGTTCGGCGAGCGCCAGGGTTATCTGGATGGGGCCGAACCCCTGGGAGATGGCCCAATCCAGCAGCAACTGGCCGATTGGGCCAAAACCCACGGCATCTGGCTGGTAGCCGGGGCCATGCCCACCACCATCGCCGGTTCCGACCATATCCACACCAGCTCCCTGGTGTTCGATCCCGACGGGGAGCTCAAGGGCCACTACCACAAGATCCACCTGTTCGACGTGGACGTGGCCGACAACCACGGCCGCTACCGGGAGTCCGAGACATTCAGCCCCGGCCAGGAGTGCGTGGTGGTGGACTCTCCCTTTGGTCCCCTCGGCCTCTCTATCTGTTATGATCTGCGCTTCCCCGAGCTCTATCGCCGGCTGGCTCGTGCCGGTGCCCGGGTGCTGCTGGTGCCTGCCGCCTTCACCGCCGTGACCGGCGAGGCGCACTGGGAGCCGCTGCTGCGGGCCCGCGCCATCGAGAACCAGTGCTATGTGGTGGCCGCCAATCAGGGGGGCAACCACGAGACGGGGCGTCAGACCTGGGGCCACAGCATGGTGATCGATCCCTGGGGCCGGGTGCTGGCCTGCCAGGATTCGGGCACAGCCACTGTGCTGGTGAAGATGGAGCCCGGCCTTGTCGACGAATTGAAACGCACCATGCCCGTGCTGCAACACGCCCGTTTGCTCTGATGGTGTGGTGTTGATTGACCTAGGGTGCAACAAGCGAAGCGCATTGCACCTGTGTCTGTCTTTGGGTTGGCGATGCAATTCACTTTGTTCATTGCACCCGACGAATACGAACTTGTCACCGGGCCACACCGGATGAATTCACCGTTACGACGTCTCGCATCGAGAGTGGAGAGAAAGATTGAGTCTATTGAGCCAGGTTAGTGCCTCCTTGTTGGCCCCGAACGATCTCGACGAAGGACGCCTGCAGCAGTTGCTCGGCAGCCTGATGAGCCATCAGGTGGAGTTCGGCGACCTCTATTTCCAGCGCAGCTGGCACGAGTCCTGGATGCTGGAAGACGGCATCGTCAAGGACGGCAGCTACAACATCGACCAAGGGGTCGGGGTACGCGCCGTCAGCGGCGAGAAGACCGGCTTCGCCTACTCGGACGAGCTGAGCCTGCTGGCGCTGCAACAGTCGGTGACCGCCGCCCGCGGCATAGCCGCCGCCGGCGCCCAGGGCAAGGTGAAGGCCTGGGCCCGCACCGAGGCGAACCTGCTCTATCCCGCCATGGACCCGCTACAGACCCTCGACAAGCAGCAGAAGATTGCCCTGCTGGAGCAGATGGACAAGTTCGCCAGAAGCCTGGATCCCGCCATCAATCAGGTGATGGCCTCCATCAGCGGCGTCTATGAAGAGATACTGGTGGCCGCCACCGATGGCACCCTGGCCGCCGACGTGCGCCCCCTGGTGCGCCTGTCGGTGACCGTCATCGCCGAGAAGGGGGATCGCCGGGAGCGCGGCAGCGCCGGCGGCGGTGGCCGCTTCGGTTACGACTATTTCCTGGAGCTGGACGGGCTGGAGAGCCGGGCGTTTGGCTATGTGCGCGAGGCGGTGCGCCAGGCGCTGGTCAACCTCGAGGCCATAGACGCGCCGGCCGGCACCATGCCGGTGGTGCTCGGGGCCGGCTGGCCCGGTGTGCTGCTGCACGAGGCGGTGGGCCACGGTCTGGAGGGGGACTTCAACCGCAAGGGCTCGTCCGCCTTCGCCGGTCGCATCGGCGAGCAGGTCGCCTCCAGGCACTGCACCATAGTCGATGACGGTACCCTGGTGGGCCGACGCGGCTCCGTCTCCATCGACGACGAGGGCACCCCGGGGGGCTACAACGTGCTGATCGAGAACGGCATCCTTAAGGGCTATCTGCAGGACAAGCAGAACGCCCGTCTGATGGGGGTACCACTCACCGGCAACGGCCGCCGCGAATCCTACGCCGCCCTGCCGATGCCGCGCATGACCAACACCTACATGCTGGCGGGTCAGCACGATCCGGCGGAGATCATCGCCTCGGTGAAGAAGGGCATCTATGCCCCCAACTTCGGTGGCGGTCAGGTGGACATCACCTCCGGCAAGTTCGTCTTCTCCGCCTCCGAGGCCTACCTCATCGAGGATGGCAAGATCACCGCCCCCATCAAGGGCGCAACGCTTATCGGCAACGGCCCAGAGGCCATGAGCCAGGTCTCCATGGTGGGCAGCGATCTTGCGCTGGATCGCGGGGTCGGGGTCTGTGGCAAGGAGGGGCAGAGCGTGCCGGTCGGCGTCGGTCAGCCCACGCTCAAGCTGGATCAGCTCACAGTGGGCGGCACTTCCTAGGTTGGTTTGGCCGCGCAGCGGCATGACCCGACACCACCAAACCCCGGCCGCAGCCGGGGTTTTGTTTTCTCTGGGGCGCACAAATAAAAACCCCGGTCAGTGGACCGGGGTGGGTGAAGGGGGTTGATGGGGCTCAGTTGGCCGATATGGCACGGGCGTCGATATAGAATCGCGCGTTGCCCTGGGGATCTATCCTGATCTGGGCGACCAGCCGATCGCTTCGCTTGTATTCCCACCTGCTCTTGATCCGGGTCAGGGCGGGGCTGACGGCCCCGACCACGTTCAGATATTCGTGGAACAGGCTGTAGCTTCCAATCTCGGTCAGCATCTTTTCCATTTGCATGTCTCCTCAAGTGATTGGGTCTGCGCGGGTCACGTTAGCAGCGACCCTCTGAACCTTGCCTGTACAAAAAACACACTACTCCGTCCGTGGGCAGGCAAGATGATCAGGCGCAAGTTCGGCGACGATTCCCGATCCGAGATGACAACGCTTTCAGTCAGGGCTGGCGCGCGGCGGGCAGATGATTGAGGGCGGCGGATGCGTGTGACTGCGCCGGGGCCGTCTGCACGGCGGGCGCGCCGTGGAACACGGGATCCTGCGCTACCTCCTTGATGCCGTTGATGCAGAACTGCATGCCCATGCACACCAGCAGGAAGCCCATGATGCGGGTCATGGCGTCTATGCCGGTGGCGCCAAGGATCTTGCAGACAGGATCCGCCAGCTTGAGCACTCCCCAGCTGAGCAGGCTCATCAGGGCGAAGGCGGTCACCATGGCGGCATAGATGACGAAACGGTTGTACTCGTCGGGCAGCTCGGCAATCTGGGCGGCGCCGCTGATCACCAGGGCCATGGTGCCCGGCCCGCACATGCTGGGCATGGTGAGCGGCACGAAGGCGATGCTCTGGTTGATGTCGACTCCGGCGGACTGGCTGGGGGCGGGGAACAGCATGCGAAAACCGATGAAGGCGATGATGAGGCCCCCTGCCAGCCGCAGGCCGGGAATGGAGATCCCGAACAGATCCAGGATGGAGGAACCGATGAAGAAGCTGACGCAGAGGGTGGCGAACAGATAGATGGCGGCCAGGTTGATCTGGCGGCGTACGTGCTCACGGGACATGCCCTTGCTCAATCCCAGCAGCAGGGTAGCCGTGGTGGGGGGATTGACCATGGGCAGCAGCGCGAGCAAGGCGATGAATACGACCTGGAAAAACATCTTGCACCTCGGGGTGGTTGGAAAACAACAGGGCCAGACGCGGGTCTGGCCTTAAGGGGGGGCTACTCTACGGCAGCCAGGCTGAATATAGCCGGAACGAAGGGGCCCCGACAGTCCGGGGCCCGCATCTGTCAGGCGGTTTGTGGCGTGACCTGACGCTGAGTGCGCTGGCGCAGCCAGAGCCAGAGACCCAGCACGAAGCCGAGGGCCGCCAGACTGACCACATAGTGGGAGGGCGCCAGCACGTCGTTCTTCATCCACAGCGTCACCAGCATGGGAGTGAGCCCGCCGAAGATGGCGTAGGCCACGTTGTAGGAGAACGACAGCCCGGAGAAGCGCACCACGGGCGGGAAGGCGTTGACCATGACATAGGGCACGGCGCCGACTATCCCCACCGCAAAGCCTGCCAGCATGTAGAGCGGCACCAGCTGATCCATGCCCGCCGCCAGGCCGTGGTAGAAGGCATAGGTGGCACCGGCCAGCAGCAATGAGCCCAGGACGAAGGTGGGGCCGCTGCCGAGGCTGTCTATCAGGCGGCCGTAGAAGATGCAGCCCAGGGTGAGGGCGACTATGGCCAAGGAGTTGGCGGTCAGGGCATCGGCCGGGCTGATGCCGTGGACCTTCTGCAGATAGGTCGGGGTCATCAGGATCACCACCACTATGCCGGCGGAGAGCAGCCAGGTCAGCAGCATGGAGACGATGACGCTGCCCTTGTGTTCACGGAGCACCGTCTTGAGGGGCAGCTCCTCGGCCAGGGCCTTGTTGGCCTGCATCTCGGCGAAGACAGGGGTCTCGTGCAGCCAGCGGCGCAGGTACATGGCGACTATGCCGAACACACCGCCGAGCACGAAGGCCAGACGCCAGCCCCACTCGCTCACCTCCACCGGGCTCATGCCGCGGTTGATGGCGGTGGCCACCAGGGAGCCGAGCAGTATGCCGGCGGTCAGCCCTGCGGTGAGGGTGCCGCAGGCGACGCCGACCCGGCGGGCGGGCACGTGTTCGGCCACGAAGACCCAGGCCCCCGGGACCTCACCCCCGATGGCGGCCCCTTGCAGGATCCGCAGCAGCAGCAACAGCAGCGGGGCGGCGATGCCGAGGGTGGCATAGGTGGGCAGCAGGCCGATCAGCAGGGTCGGCAGCGCCATCAAGATGATGCTGAGGGTGAACATCCGCTTGCGGCCGATGAGATCGCCGAAGTGGGCCATGATGATGCCCCCCAGGGGGCGGGCCAGGTAACCGGCGGCGAAGATGCCGAAGGTCTGGAACTGGCGCAGCCACTCGGGAATGTCGGCCGGGAAGAAGAGCTCGCCTATCACCACGGCGAAGAAGACGAAGATGATGAAGTCGTAGAATTCGAGGGCGCCGCCCAGTGCCGCCAGGCTTAAGGTCTTGTAATCCTGTCGGTTGAGGGGGCGATTGTGGTCATGATGTGTGCTGACTTTAGTCATATCCTTATGTTTCCCATCGTTTTTTTAGTTATTCTCCCCCATGCTCTGCGGGGATACGCTCACCCACGAGGGTATGCTTTTGTATCCCAGGAAGTAAATCGCACAATTCGCAACACTGTCTTGCAGCACCTTGCGGCAAGGGATTGGAGAGGTCATGACGAAGAAAAAGGTACTGCTCTCCTGGAGCAGCGGAAAAGACAGCGCCTGGGCCCTGCATCGCTTGCGCCAGGATCCGGCGATCGAGGTGGTGGGGCTCTTCACCACCCTGAATCAGGCGTTCGAGCGGGTGGCCATGCACGGGGTGCGCAAGCAGTTGCTGATGGAGCAGGCCGCGTGCGTGGGTCTGCCACTGCACTGCATCGATCTGCCCTGGCCCTGCAGCAACGAGGACTATGGCCGGGTCATGACCGGCTTCATCGAGGATGTGCTGGCCATGGGGATCCGCCACATGGCATTCGGGGATCTCTTCCTCGAGGATGTGCGCGCCTACAGGGAGAAACAGCTGGCGGGCACGGGCATAGCGCCGCTGTTCCCGCTCTGGGGCAGCGACACGAGCGAGCTGGCGCAGCAGATGATGGCCGCCGGCCTCAAGGCCAGGGTCTGCACCCTGGATCCCGGCAAGCTGGATGCCAGCCTGGGTGGGCACGAGTTCGATCCGACCCTGCTGGCGGCCCTGCCCGCCGGGGTGGATCCCTGCGGCGAGAACGGCGAGTTCCACACCCTGGCCTTTGATGGCCCCATGTTCCAGCGACCCCTGGCCATCCGGGTGGGGGAGACAGTGGTGCGGGACGGCTTCGTCTTTACCGATCTGCTGCCGGATGAGACCCCTGAGGGCTAGTTGCCCGGGAGAGCGGCAGGCCCATCTCCCGTCTGCTGAATGCAACAAGGCCGGATCCCTGGGGATCCGGCCTTGTCGTCTGGCCCGGCTCAGCGGGCGGCGAAGGTGTCGCAGCTGGCGGGCTTGCCGCTGTCAAAGCCCCGCTTGAACCAGGCGAGGCGCTGGGCCGAGCTGCCGTGGGTGAAGCTGTCCGGCACCACCCGGCCCTGACCCCGCTGCTGCAGGCGGTCGTCACCTATGGCCTGGGCGGCGTTGAGCGCCTCCTCCAGATCGCCGTGCTCCAGCACCTGCTCCCGCTCCATATGGTAGCCCCAGACCCCGGCGAAGCAGTCGGCCTGCAGCTCGAGTTTGACCGACAGCTTGTTCTGCGCGGCCTGGCTCAACCCTTGCTGTTGCTGGCGCACCTTGGTGGAGATGCCGAGCAGGTGCTGCACGTGGTGACCCACCTCGTGGGCGACCACATAGCCCTGGGCGAAGTCGCCATCGGCCCCCAGCTTGTCGCGCATGTCCTGATAGAAGGAGAGATCTATATAAACTGTGCTGTCCGCCGGGCAGTAGAAGGGGCCCATGACAGACTGGCCCTGGCCGCAGCCGGTCTGGGTGGCGCCGCGATAGAGCACCAGCCTGGGGGGCTGATACTGGCTGCCGCTCTGGGAGAAGATCGCGCCCCAGGTATCTTCGGTGGAGGCGAGCATCACTGAGGTGAATCTGGCCAGGGGATCGCTGGCCGGCTCTGACACACTCTGGCGCGGCGCCTGGCTCTGTTGGGACGGCTCGTCGAGCAGGGGGCTGAGATCCACGCCGTAGTAACCCGCCACCATGACCACCACGATCAGGATGAGGCGCCCCTTGCCACCTATGGGCAGGCCGCCGCCCCCGCTGCCACCGCCTTCCTGGCGCCTGTCCTCCACATTGTTGCTCTCACGGCGATTTTGCCAGCGCATATCTGCCTACTCCCGTCATTGGTGGTGGCAGTAATGATAATGGCTGGTCGTCCGCCTTGCCTGATGAGGGGCGTTATTCGGCCCAGGGCATCTCGGGCAGGCTGTCGAGAAACTCGGCGTAGCGGGTCAGGTTGAAGGGGCCCTGATCCGCCTCCATGGCCATCAGCTCGGCACCCAGGGCGCAGGCGATGTATTGCAGCGCCTCGTCCCGTGGGGTGCCCTTCATCACCAGCCGCATCAGGGTGGCTTTCACCTGCAGGGGATGGCCGTCGGCGAGCTGGTTTTCAACCATTTCCAGCAGCGTCTGTTCGTCAAAGAATTCGGTGTCGTCTGTCATGGGGAATGTCCTGCTTGTTGTTCTGTGGGATAGGGCGGGCAGTATAGCCGGAACCGCCGCGCGACTCATGTGGCAGGGGCTAAATGTCGTCTGCGGTCGGCCGGCTAGCGGTCCATGACGGCCTCCTTTTGGCCGGGGATCTTGCCAAGCGCCCGTCATGGGGGCAGTCTTGAGGGCTGTTGTTCCCATCACACGAGCCTTTGCCATGATCCTCTCCGAGCGCCTCGCCCTGCGCGAATTAACCACTGCTGATGCCCCCTTTATTCTCGAGTTGCTCAACGATGGCGACTTCCACCGCTACATAGGCGATCGCGGGGTGCGCACCCTGAGTGACGCCGAAGAGTACATACAACAGGGGCCGGCGGTCAGCTATGCCCGTCATGGGCATGGTCTCTATCTGGTGATGCGACGGGAAGACGAGGCCAGGATCGGCATCTGCGGGCTCATCAAGCGCGATACCCTGCCGTGCGAAGACATAGGCTACGCCTTCCTGCCTGCCTATCGCGGTCAGGGTTACGGCATAGAGGCGGCACGAGCGGCGTTGCAGGATGGGCGGGAGCGGCTCGGCATCGAGCGGGTCATCGCCATCGTCACCCCGGGCAACGAGCGATCTGTGGCGCTGCTGGGCAAGCTGGGTCTGGTGCGCAGCCGTCTGGTCAGGTTGAGCGAGGATGCCGACGAGTGTCTGTTGCTGGAAGCGGCCGATACCCAGGCCTGCACTGTCTGAGGGATGGCAGGGCCGTCAATCAGAAGAGGGGATGACAAGGCTGGAGGCGAGGGAGACAAGGGGGCCGCCGTGAGTTGCGGCCTGTCTGCATCTGAGGCTGCCGGTGGGCAGGATCAGTTGAGCTCTTCGATGGAGAACTCGCCAGGGATACCATCACAGGAGATGGCGAAGCCACCGCTGGAGCGGGTGCTGAACTGGATCAGAAACGCATCATAGTCATGCTCTTGCACGGGCAGGTTGATGGGTTTGCTGCGACGCAGGGGTTTGTGTGTCTGTACTGCTTTCATCATGGTATTTCTCTATATAAATTAAATAGTTGCTCCTTGTTTGGCAAATGTTAGGTCAATAGCCGCGGTCAGAATCCGCGCAGGAATACCCAGCCCGAGTCACGGGCGTCTGCACTATCAAGGAATATGCGGATGCATAGTTCAAATTGGGTGGGCAGATCGGGTCTGCACCGTGAGAGCCGGGCAACGCAGGCAGACAGCCTGACGGTTCTCAAGGCGAGTAAATCAGAGGAAGGTTATGTGGGTACTGGCAGGATTCATCTAACGTTGAAGCATTGCGAACATAAACAGGGCTGATTAACTAGCCGGCGCGCATTCTCTCCTCGAAATGAATAAAAAGCAAACACTAATTGTGAGGTGTAGTGACGGTGGCACATTTTTCACTGCTACGCCGCCAACGAAAAGGGCTCCCGAGGGAGCCCTTCTGCTGTTGCCAGTCACTGCCTGCGACTGACTCAGTAGTCGCCGCTGGCCTTCTTGGCGGCGGTGATCATGGGGGTGATGGTCATGCCCTGCACCACTATGGAGAACATCACCACAGAGTAGGTCATCACCAGGATCACCTCCCGCAGATCGACGCCGTGCTCCGGCAGCACCATGACGCCCGAGGGTAGCGCCAGTGCCATGGCCATGGCCAGTCCGCCGCGCAGGCCGCCCCAGGTGAGGATGCGCACCGAGAAGCGGTTGTAGCTGCGGAACTTGCGGAAGGCCACATAGGGCAGGGAGACGCTGATGAAGCGGGCGGCCAGGCAGAGCGGCACTGCTATGACCAGCAGGATCCAGTCTTGCCAGGCGAGATCCAGCAGCACCAGGGCCAGGCCGATCAGCAGGAACAGCAGGGCGTTGAGGAACTGATCCATCAACTCCCAGAAGTGATCCAGATGGTGGCGGCTCTGCTCGGAGAAGCCGGACTGGCGGGTCCAGTTGCCTATCATGATGCCGGTGACCACCATGGCCAGGGCGCCGGAGACGCCTATCATGTTGGCAAAGGCGAAGCCCGCGGTCGGGATGCAGAGGGTCAGCAGCAGCTCCAGGGAACCGTCGTCTGTGGCGCTGATCATCACGTGGGCGATGAGGCCCAGCACGGCGCCGAACAGTATGCCGCCGAGGGCTTCATGCAGGAACAGGCCGGCCACGCTGGTGAAGGTGGGCTCGACACCGCCGAAGGCCACGGCGAAGACGGTGGCGAAGATCACCAGGCCGACCCCGTCGTTGAACAGAGACTCCCCTTCGATCTGGATGGCGATCTGGGGCGGCGCCTTCATCTTCTTGACGATGGCGAGCACGGCAATGGGGTCGGTGGGGGAGATCAGGGCACCGAACAGCATGCAATAGACCAGCGGCAGCTCCCAGCCCAGCAGCTTGGCGATGAACCAGAAGCCGTAGCCGATGATGAAGGTGGAGAGCAGGGTCGCCGCTATGGAGAGAATGGTGATCTCCCACTTCTGGCTGCGCAATGCCTTCAGATTGATGCCGAGACCGCCGGCAAATAGCAGGAATCCGAGGATCCCCTTCAGCAGGAAGTTCTGGAAGTCGATGCTTTCCATGGTCTCGACGGCCAGAGGTTCCAGATTGAACCAACCCAACTTACCAAACAGCACCATCAGGGCGGAGATCAGCATGGATCCGGCTGTGATGGCGATGGTGGTCTGGATCTTCACGACATACTGGTTGGCAAAGGCGATGAAGATCGCCAAGGCTGCCAAGAAACAGAGTGTGTAGTAGACGCTCATAGTTATTTTTCTCTTTAGTAAACAGCAAGCACGTATCCCCGTTGAGGACGGGCATAGGGTACTCTCGGGCCACATCTTACTCATTACCCATTTGTGAGTATATGCTCGAGATTTCGGACAGATAGACGGCTAGATTTCCATTTGATTTTTTTGCTGCTAGGATGGAGCTCACGCAGTTGCATGGATGTAAGGGGTAGAAGCGGTGTCGAGCATAGAGTCGAGCAAGAAGTCGGACGTAACAAAGAAACTGGAAGCCTGTCTCAAGGAGCGGATCCTGATCATCGACGGTGCCATGGGCACCATGATCCAGGGTTACAGGCTCGGTGAATCGGATTACCGCGGCGAGCGCTTCGCCGACTGGCATACCGACATCAAGGGCAACAACGATCTGCTGGTGCTGACCCGGCCGGCGGTGATCCGCGAGATCCACGATCAATATTGTGCCGCCGGGGCCGACATCCTCGAGACCAACACCTTCAACGCCACTCGTATCGCCATGGCCGATTACGAGATGGAAGATATTTCGGCCGAAATTAACCGCGAGGCGGCCCGTCTGGCCCGCGCCGTGGCGGATGAATGGACGGCAAGAGATCCCGCCAGGCCGCGTTTCGTGGCAGGCGTGCTGGGCCCCACCAACCGCACCTGCTCCATCTCGCCTGATGTGAACGATCCCGGCAAGCGCAACGTCACCTATGACCAGCTGGTGGCCGCCTACACCGAATCGACCCACGCTCTCATCGAGGGGGGCGCCGACCTCATCCTCATCGAGACCATCTTCGATACCCTCAACGCCAAGGCGGCCGCCTTCGCGGTGGATCTGGTGTTCGAGGAGCTGGGCTACAGCCTGCCGGTGATGATCTCCGGCACCATCACGGATGCCTCGGGCCGCACCCTCTCCGGCCAGACCACGGAAGCCTTCTATCACTCCCTGCGTCACGTCAAACCCGTGTCGTTCGGCCTCAACTGTGCGCTCGGCCCGGACGAGCTGCGCCAGTACGTGGAGGAGCTGTCGCGCATCAGCGAGACCTTTGTGAGCGCCCACCCCAACGCCGGCCTGCCCAACGCCTTCGGCGAGTACGATCTCGATGCGGGTGAGATGGCAGAGCATATCCGCGAGTGGGCCCAAAGCGGCTTCCTCAACCTGGTGGGGGGCTGCTGCGGCACCACCCCGACCCATATTCGCGCCATGGCGGACGCCGTCGCAGGTATCAAGCCCCGTGCCCTGCCCGAGCTGCCGGTGGCCTGCCGGCTGTCCGGCCTCGAGCCCCTCATCATCACGGCGGAGTCCATGTTCGTGAACGTGGGGGAGCGCACCAACGTCACAGGTTCCGCCAAGTTCAAGCGCCTCATCAAGGAGGGGCTCTACGACGAGGCCCTGGATGTGGCCAAGCAGCAGGTGGAGAGCGGCGCCCAGATCATCGACATCAACATGGACGAGGGGATGCTGGACGCCGAGGCGGCCATGGTGCGCTTCTTGAACCTGATCGCCGGCGAGCCGGACATCGCCCGGGTGCCGGTGATGATCGACTCCTCCAAGTGGGAGGTGCTGGAGGCGGGTCTCAAGTGCGTGCAGGGCAAGCCTGTGGTCAACTCCATCTCCATGAAGGAGGGGGAGGCCAAGTTCATCGAACAGGCCAAGCTGCTGCGTCGCTATGGCGCCGCCGTCATCGTGATGGCGTTCGACGAGGTGGGCCAGGCCGATACCCGTGCCCGCAAGTTCGAGATCTGCCAGCGTGCCTACCGCATCCTTGTAGATCAGGTCGGCTTCCCGCCGGAAGACATCATCTTCGACCCCAACATCTTCGCGGTGGCGACCGGCATCGACGAGCACAACAACTACGCGGTGGACTTTATCGAGGCGGTGAAGGACATCAAGGAGCACCTGCCCCACGCCATGATCTCCGGCGGCGTCTCCAACGTCTCCTTCTCCTTCCGTGGCAACGAGCCGGTGCGGGAAGCCATTCACGCCGTCTTCCTCTACCATGCCATCCGCAGCGGCATGGACATGGGGATAGTCAACGCCGGTCAGCTCGCCATCTATGAAGACATTCCGGCGGAGCTGAAGGCCAAGGTCGAGGCCGTGGTGCTCAACTTGAGTGACAGCGCCACCGAGGATCTGCTGGCCATCGCCGAGAAGTATCGTGGCGCTGGCGCCCAGGCGGAGGATCCCCGGGATCAGGAGTGGCGCAGCTGGCCCGTGGGCAAGCGGCTTGAGCATGCCCTGGTCAAGGGGATCACCGACTTCATCGAAGAGGACACCGAAGAGGCGCGGGCCGGGGCCGAGAAGCCGCTGCACGTGATCGAAGGGCCGCTGATGGACGGCATGAACGTGGTGGGCGACCTGTTTGGCGCCGGCAAGATGTTCCTGCCCCAGGTGGTGAAGTCGGCGCGGGTGATGAAGCGGGCGGTCGCCTACCTGCAACCCTACATAGAGGCGGAGAAGTCCGGCGGCTCCAGCAACGGCAAGATAGTGATGGCCACCGTCAAGGGGGACGTGCACGACATCGGCAAGAACATCGTCGGCGTGGTGCTGCAGTGCAACAACTACGAGATCGTCGATCTCGGGGTCATGGTCTCCTGCGAGACCATCCTCAAGACGGCGCGGGAAGTGGGGGCCGACATCATAGGCCTGTCCGGCCTCATCACTCCGTCCCTGGACGAGATGGTGCACGTGGCGAAAGAGATGGAGCGCCAGGGCTTCAAGCTGCCGCTGCTGATCGGCGGCGCCACCACCTCCAAGGCCCACACAGCGGTGAAGATAGAGCAGAACTACTCGGAGCCCGTGGTCTATGTCTCGAACGCCTCCCGCGCGGTGGGGGTGGCCCAGAGCCTGCTGAACCCCGAGCTCAAGCCCGCCTTCGTCGCCCGCATCGACAAGGAGTACGAGATAGCGCGGGATCAGCATGCCCGCAAGCAGCCTAGATCCAAGCCGGTTTCCCTGGCCCACGCCCGCGCCAACCGCCAGCAACTGGACTGGGTCGGCTATGAGCCGCCCAAGCCCCGCGAGTTGGGCGTGCAGACCTTCGAGGACGTGCCCGTCTCTGTGCTGCGCCCTTACATCGACTGGACGCCGTTTTTCCTCAGCTGGGAGCTGGCAGGCAAGTATCCGCGCATCCTGGAGGACGAGATCATAGGTGAAGAGGCGACCAAGCTGTTTGCCGATGCCAACGCCATGCTCGACCAGCTGGAGCAGGACAAGAGCGTGCGCTGCGCCGGCATCATAGGTCTGTTCCCGGCCAACGGGGTGGGGGACAGCATAGAAGTCTACAGCGACGAGTCCCGTACCGAGGTCATCAAGGTGCTGCACCACCTGCGCCAGCAGAGCGAGAAGCAGGGCTTCCCGAACTACTGTCTGGCGGACTATGTGGCACCCAAGGAGAGCGGCAAGCCGGACTGGATCGGCGCCTTTGCGGTAACCGGCGGTATCGGCGAGGAGGCCATAGCGCAAGCCTACAAGGCGGATCACGACGACTACAACGCCATCCTCATCCAGGCGGTGTGCGACCGTCTCGCCGAGGCCTTCGCCGAATACCTGCACGAGCAGGTGCGCAAAGTGCACTGGGGCTATGCCCCCGATGAAGCACTCTCCAACGAGGAGCTCATTCGCGAGAACTATCAGGGCATCCGCCCGGCCCCCGGTTACCCCGCCTGCCCTGAGCACACCGAGAAGGGCAGCATCTGGGAGCTGCTGGGTGTGGAGCAGGCCATCGGCATGAAGCTCACCGAGTCCTACGCCATGTGGCCGGGGGCGGCGGTGTCCGGCTGGTACTTCTCCCACCCCGAGAGCAAGTATTTTGCGGTGGCGCAGATCCAGCCCGATCAGGTGGAAGACTATGCCCAGCGCAAAGGCATGACGCTGGCAGAGGCCGAGCGTTGGTTGGGGCCAAACCTGAATTGATCCCGTTGCCCGGCCTGAACTGGCCCACGCAAGCCGAGGTGCTATGAAGATTGGATTCGTTGGCCTGGGGGCAGTGGTGGAGACCGCCTATCTGCCGGCATTGCGGGCCCTGGCGCCAGAGATGGCGATCTGGGGATTCGATCCCGCCCGCAGCCTGCCGGGAGTGGACTCGCTGCCGACCCTGGAAGCCCTGCTGGCACAGCGCCTGGATCGGCTGGTCATTGCCACCCCCTCCCTGCTGCACCTGCCCGTGCTGGAGCAGGCGCTGGCAAGCACCATCCCCTTGATTCTGGTGGAGAAGCCTGTGGTGGCTACCCTGGCCCAGCAGGCTCGCCTGCTGGCCCTGCTGGTGGATCCCGAAGTCGCCCCCCGGGTGCTGGCGCTGGATCACTGGATGGCCCGCAACGCCGTCCAGCGGCTGCTCAGCGGCGGGTTGGGGGATGATTGGCGGCCGCAATCCGGTCAGGCTGGCCCCATTTCGCCGGTCACCCTGGCCGACGTGGCCTCGGTGGAGGGCTTCCTGCTGGAGCCCTGCGGCCTTGACGAGCAGGGGCACCCCTATGCCCTCAACTTCGCCACCGGCGAGCCGGACAGGCGGGTCCTGCGTCATCCCGACGGGGTGATCCTCGACATCGGCACCCATCTGCTGGCAATGATCCGCGAGCTGCTGGTGGCCCTCGGCGGGGATGACAGCTTGACGCTGGTGGCTGACGGGGTGGCCGACAGGCTGGGCCAACCCATCCCCAATGGCGATCTCGAGACCGCCGAGGGGCGGGCCTGTCTGCGCGGCGAGGGGGCAGGTGTGCCCCTGAGGCTCTGGCTCGACAAGTACGCAGGATCCGGAGTCGAGAAGAAGGGGTTATGCCTGCATCTCAAGGATGGGCGGCGCATCGAGCTGCTTCGCAGCGGCAATCTGGAGTGGCTGCATTTTCACGGCGTCGATGGTATGCGGGGCTGGCAACATGAGGGGCCCCTCTATCGCGACTGCATAGCCCAAACCCTGCTGGCGCCCTTGCCTGTCGCGGACTGGGCCGGAGTCACTGCGCGCCGGTTGCAGGAGGTGGCGCTGCTGCTGAGCCTGCAGCAGGAATTACGTGGTCCTCATTGAATCTGGTATTCAGCGGTTCTTGCAGAACGCCGAATGGTGAGGGGAAAGGATTGGCGTTGCCAGTCGTTCATGGCACCTTATACTCTCCAGTCCGATTATCAGGTCTGTCATTTCCATGAATATTGCCATTTTATCCCGCGAGCCCAACAACTACTCCACCCGCCGTCTGGTCGAGGTGGCGCAGGCGCGCGGGCATCAGGTCGAGGTGCTCGACACCCTGCGCTGCTACATGAACATCGCCTCCCACAGCCCCTCCATCCACTACGAAGGACGGGAACTGGAGAGCTATGACGCCGTGATCCCGCGCATCGGTGCCAGCATCACCTTCTATGGCACCGCCGTGCTGCGCCAGTTCGAGATGATGAATACCATGGCCCTCAACAGCTCGGTGGCCATCAGTCGCTCCCGAGACAAGCTGCGCGCCATGCAGCTGCTCTCCCGCCACGGCATAGGCCTGCCCATCACCGGCTATGCACACAGCACCCACGACGTGCCCGATCTCATCACCATGGTCGGCGGGGCGCCGCTGGTGGTGAAGCTGCTGGAGGGGACCCAGGGGATAGGCGTGGTGCTGTGCGAGACCCAGAAGGCGGCCGAGAGCGTGATCGAGGCCTTCATCCAGACCAACAACAACATCCTGGTGCAGGAGTACATCCGCGAGGCCAATGGTGCCGACATTCGCTGCGTGGTGGTGGGTGGCAAGGTGGTGGCGGCCATGCGTCGTCAGGCCCAGCCGGGGGAGTTTCGCTCCAACCTGCACCGTGGCGGCGAGGCGTCGGCCATCAAGATCACCCCGGAAGAGCGGGCGACAGCGGTGCAGGCCGCCAAGATCATGGGGCTGGACGTGGCCGGGGTGGATATCTTGCGCAGTGCCCGCGGCCCCCTGGTATTGGAGGTGAACTCCTCCCCCGGTCTGCAAGGGGTCGAAGCCGCCTCCGGCAAGGATGTGGCGGGCAAGATCATCGATTTTCTGGAGCTCAAGGCGAGTCGCAAGCACAAGCCGGCGGAATAAGCCGCCCTCCTATCCTCTGACAACAAGGCGCCCTCGGGCGCCTTGTTGTTATCTGGCTTGTGGGCTTGCCGGGGAGTGCGTTGTCTCCCTTCTCCCCTTGCGGGAGAAGGGTCGGGGATGAGGGGGAAACTATGCCTCTGTGAGGTCGGGGGCGTTCATCGCCAGCCGGGCGCTGAAAACGCCATCCTCCAGCCGGGTCTCTATCTGCCAGCCCAGCTTCTCGCAGATGCGCTGTATGATGGTGAGGCCGCAGCCGTAGCCCAGGATCTGATCCGGCGCCGCCGCGGTGGGATTGCTGATGGTGAGTACCTGCCCCTGAAGCGCGATCTCGATATGACCCTCGGCGTAGCTCAGGGCATTCTTCAGCAGGTTGCCCAGGGCGATGGCGAGCAGGGAGAGAGGGGCCTGCACCTCGCTCTGCTCGTCCAGATTGAGGCGGATATCCAGGCTTTCGCGCTGCAGCAGGGGGGCGAGGCGCGCCAGCTCCCGCTGGATCAGCGGTGCCACCCATTGCGGGGGGCGCTCGACTGCCTCCTTGCGGCCCAGCAGCAGGAAGGTCTCGGTGAGCAAGGCCATCTCGTCGCTGGCGGCCCGAATGCGGCTGGCGGCCCGGGCGGCGGGAGCGGGCAGGTCGCTCACCTTGCCGAGCAGGGCGGCCGAGCCCTGGATCACCATGTTGGGGGTGCGCAGCTCATGGCTGGCGAAGCGGCTGAACTCCTGCTCCCGGGCGAACACGGCGGCCACTTCGTGCTTGCCCGCCAGCAGCGCCAGCTCGATCTCTCGCAGCTCCTGCCAGGGAGCATCCGGCACGAAGTCGACCTGATCCGGGGTGAGGTGGGCGACGCGCTGGCGCAGCCTGTCCAGGGGGCGGGTGATGTGGCGCACCAGCCAGATGCCGAACGCTATGCAGCCGAGCAACAGGGCCAGCCCGATCAGCCGGGTGACCAGGTGCAGCCTGTCTTCGTAAGGATCCAGGTAGTCGTCGGCGTCGTCGTTGAACACCAGATAGAGCAGGCCCTGGCCCGAGGGGTGAGCGCGCACCAGAAAGTGTTTGTCCTCCTCCCCCAGCTGGTGCTCGAAGAAGCCGGGGGTCCGGTAGGGTTTGAGCCAGACGGGCAGGCGTCCCGCCTCCGTCCAGTAGCTGGAGAACTGGCGCGGGCTGGGGGCGGGCGCCGCCGGGCCGAGCCGCAGCCAGTCATCGTTGTAGCGGGTGACCTCGGCCTCCAGCCAGTGGCGCAGGCTGAGCTCCTCCATCTTGTTCTCGGCCACCACCATGAGCAGACTCAGGATCAGCAGCAGCAGCAAGCCGGCCCCGCCCAGCGCCAGAATCAGGCGCTTGCGCAGGCTCGGCAGGTTCAAGGCTTGCTGGCCCGGGGGAGTCGGGGTGCTCATGGTTTGACCAGCCGGTAGCCCTGGCCGTGCACTGTCTCCAGCATGGGGCTGGGGAAGGGCTTGTCCAGGGCGTTGCGCAGGGCGTAGATGTGGCTGCGCAGGGCGTCCGAGTCGGGCTCCTCATCCCCCCAGACGGTGTCGAGCACCTCCTGGCGCGTCACCAGCTGGGGGGCTCGCCTGACCAGCAGGGTGAGGATCTGGAAGGGGATCTTGCCAAGTTTGAGCTCCATCCCGGCGCGGGTGGCGCGGCCCGCGCCAGGATCCACCGCCAGCTCGCCGAATGCCAGTGCTCCCATGTCGCTGCGGGGGCCGCGCAGGGCCAGGGCCTGCAACCGCACCTCCAGCTCCTCCATGGCGAACGGCTTGACCAGGTAGTCGTCGCCCCCCGCCTTGAAACCTGCCAGCTTGTCGTCCAGGCTGTCGCGGGCGGTGAGAAAGAGCACAGGGGTGGCGATGCCGTCCGAGCGCAGCCGCTCGACGGTGCGCAGGCCGTCGAGGCGCGGCATCATGACGTCCATGATGATGACGTCGAAACGCTGCTCGGCCAGCAGTTGCAGGGCGGCCTGGCCGTGATAGGCGCAGTCTACCCTGTGCCCGGCCAGCTCCAGATAATCCATGACGGTCTCAGCCACCTGGGGACTGTCTTCCACCACCAGTATTTTCATGCTCTGATCTCCTGGTTTGGGCCGAGATTTCACGGCCATTTCACACCGGATAAGACATCCTGTGTGCCAGTGTAACCCCGAGGATCCCCGATGAAGAAGTCTCTCTGCGCCCTCTGGCTATTGATTTTATTGCCCTTTGGTCTGGTGCAGGCGGCCGAGTTCAAGCTGACCGGCCGCACCAGCTGGCAACTGGGCCAGTTGATGGTCAACGGCATTCCCTTCGTGATCGATGAGCAGACCCGCTTCAAGGACGGTCTGGACGAAGACGATCTCGGCGGCACCTGGGTCGATCTGGAAGGGGTGATAGAGGGAGATAGACGGCTGGTCCGCGAGGTGGAGCCGTTGGAAGAAAAGCATGAGATGGAGCTGGAAGGGCCTGTGGCGCAGGGGCGGATCTGGGGTTATGTCACCTCGGATGACAGCCTGGCCCCCTTCGAGGGGCGCTGGCTGGAGCTGGAGTGCCGCTTCGACGGCATGCGTCTGAGCCAGTGTCGGGAGGACGACTGAGCCGCCGCACCAGTGAACCGGAAAAATTGCCCGTCCAGGCCCATAGTTAAACCTCCTCGCTGGGTTGACCATGGGCCTGCTTGCTATGACCAGAACCGCATTGTTCCTGCTGCTCTCCTTTCACGCCCTTGCCGATGAGCCCGAGCTCTGGCTGGTGGAGCTGGAGCACAACGACGGCATCCGCCTGCAATTTCAGGGGGCCGAGCTGGAACTCGGCACCGCCGCTCTGAGCGGCGTAGATCAGTTTGATGAGCTCAGGCCCGGCATGCAGCTCGCCATCCAGAGCCGGTACGGCGTGGCCGAGCAAATCCGGGTGCTCGCAACTGGGCCGGATCCGGCCCAGAGCAGCCAGTGGTTGCGGGCGGATGACAGGCTGGTCGCCACCGCAGGAGAGAGCCTGCTGATGCAGCAGCTGGGTGTGCTGGTGTTTGATGCCGGTACCCGCTGGGTGAACGGCAGCCTCGCCGATCTGCAACCGGGCCGCAGGCTGGTGCTGAGCCGGAATGATGAGGGCCGTCTGACCGAGATCCTGATCCCCAACCCGGAGGACACACTCGATTCCGATGAGTGAGCCGAGTCCTTGGCTGGTTGTTCTTTCCCCTTGTTAATGACTTGTACTTTAAAATTCCCCACTTATACTGGCGCCATCTTGTCGGAGTGCTGACCGTCGAACGACGCAAAGCTGAGACCGTTAATTCGGGATCCGTGGAACCTGATCAGGTTAAGACCTGCGAAGGGAAACAAGGGTAACTTGCGAGTTGCCGCGCCGGGGGAGTAGCCACTTCCCCCTTGCCTTGAGGGGAGCCCCCGGGCAAGGGCTGGCGCACAGGAGGGAGGTCGTCCCGCCGCTTGCCCGTCAGGGCGGCGAATGTCCCCGACAAGGGGGACGGGACGGCAGAGCAGGGATGATCCATCCCGCGCTCGCTCCCTCCTGAGAGCGCACCCAGACTGCAAGTTCATCACTTCTCCTCGAACTCCAGACAAGCAAACACCCATAACTTCAACCAGTTAATGTGAGTTTTGCTATGTCTACCTCTTCTGAAAACAGCAAGTCCGTGCCCGCCAGCCGCCGGGAGCAGCGCTCCAGTGCCCAGGCCTTTATCGACAACCTCAAGGGCATGGCCCATCCCAACTCCAGACGCATCTTCATCGAAGGTTCCCGTCCCGACATTCGGGTGGGGCTGCGGGAGATAGTCCTGGCCGACACCTTGGTCGGCGGCAGCAAGGAAGACCCCCAGTTCGAGCCGAACGATCCCGTGCCCGTCTACGACACCTCGGGGGCCTATGGGGATGAGAGTGCCGAGATAGACGTGCGCCGCGGCCTGCCGCGCCTGCGTGAAGCCTGGGTGCTGGAGCGGGGCGACACCGAAGCGCTCGAGGGTCTGAGCTCCGCCTTCACCCAGGAGCGCCTCGCCGACGAAGGGCTGGATCACCTGCGCTTCGATAACTTGCCCAAACCGCTGCGTGCCAAGCCGGGCCGCCGGGTGACCCAGCTGCACTATGCCCGTCAGGGGATGGTCACCCCGGAGATGGAGTTCATCGCCATTCGCGAGAACATGGGCCGCGAACGGGTGCGCTCCGAGCTGCTGCTACGCCAGCATCCGGGTCAGGGCTTCGGCGCCCGCCTGCCGGAAAGCATCACCCCAGAATTCGTGCGCGATGAGGTGGCCGCCGGCCGCGCCATCATCCCCAGCAACATCAACCACCCGGAAGCCGAGCCGATGATCATCGGCCGCAATTTCCTGGTGAAGATCAACGCCAACATAGGCAACTCGGCGGTGACCTCCAGCATCGAGGAGGAGGTGGAGAAGCTGGTCTGGTCCACTCGCTGGGGCGCCGACACCGTCATGGATCTCTCCACCGGCCGCTACATCCACGAGACCCGCGAGTGGATCCTGCGCAACAGCCCTGTGCCCATCGGCACTGTGCCCATCTATCAGGCGCTGGAAAAAACCAACGGCATCGCCGAAGACCTCACCTGGGAGCTGTTCCGCGACACTCTGCTGGAGCAGGCCGAGCAGGGGGTGGATTACTTCACCATTCACGCCGGCGTCTTGCTGCGCTACGTGCCCATGACAGCCAAGCGTCTCACCGGCATTGTCTCCCGCGGCGGCAGCATCATGGCCAAGTGGTGCCTGTCGCACCACAAGGAGAACTTCCTCTACCAGCATTTCCGCGAGATCTGCGAGATCTGCGCGGCCTATGACGTGGCGCTCTCCCTCGGTGACGGCCTGCGTCCGGGCTCCGTCTATGACGCCAACGACGAGGCCCAGTTCGCCGAGCTGCATACCCTGGGGGAGCTCACCAAGATCGCCTGGGAGTACGACGTCCAGGTGATGATCGAGGGGCCGGGTCACGTGCCCATGCACATGATAGAGCGCAACATGACGGAGCAGCTCGAGCACTGCCACGAGGCACCCTTCTACACGCTTGGCCCGCTCACCACCGACATAGCCCCAGGCTACGATCACTTCACCTCCGGCATAGGCGCCGCCATGATCGGCTGGTATGGCTGCGCCATGCTCTGCTACGTCACCCCCAAGGAGCACCTGGGGCTGCCGAACAAGGAGGACGTGAAGCAGGGCCTCATCACCTACAAGATCGCCGCCCACGCCGCGGATCTCGCCAAGGGTCATCCGGGCGCCCAGATCCGCGACAATGCCATGTCCAAGGCGCGCTTCGAGTTCCGCTGGGAGGATCAGTTCAACCTGGCGCTGGATCCCGAGACCGCCCGCGCCTACCACGACGAGACCCTGCCCCAGGAGTCCGGCAAGGTGGCCCACTTCTGCTCCATGTGCGGCCCCAAGTTCTGCTCAATGAAGATCACCCAGGATGTGCGTGCCTACACCGCCGAACTGAATGCCGCCAAACTGGAGGCGGTGGAGATCAAGCTGGTGGGCATGGATGGCCAGCAGGAGCGAGTGGTGGCCGAGGTGGAAAGCGGTATGAACCGTATGGCTGAGACCTTCAAGGAGAAGGGGGGCGAGCTCTACCATCAGGCGGCGGCCCTCAAAGAGGAGCGGGAAGAAGCATGAGCACCAAGCCCATCGTCTGGACCATAGCAGGTTCCGACTCGGGGGGCGGTGCCGGCATTCAGGCCGATCTGCACACCTTGCACGCCCTCGGCGTGCACGGCTGCTCCGTCATCTCCGCCATCACGGCCCAGAATTCGGTGGCGGTGAAGATGGTGGATCCCGTGCTGATGCAGACCTTCTGCGCCCAGTTCGACGCCCTCGGCGTCGATCTGCCCCCGGCCGCCATCAAGATCGGTCTGCTGCCGACCCGGCTCCATGTGGAGGTGCTGGCCCGGCGGCTCGATACGATAAACGCCCCCTTCGTGGTCTATGACCCCGTGGCCATCGCCAGCACAGGCACCCCCATGGCGGAGCCCAACATGCTGGCGGCGGTGCGCGAGCACCTGCTGCCCCGTCTGTCTCTCATCACCCCCAACGGCCCCGAGCTCGAGGCATTGACAGGCATTCCGGCGACCAGCCCCGCCCTGGTACGGGCAGGAGCGGCGCGACTGCGGGAGCTCGGCGCCCGCGCCGTGCTGGTCAAGGGGGGGCATCTTGAGTGGAGCAGGGATCTCTGTCTGGACTACTACCAGGACGAGAGCCGCGAGTTCTGGCTCGCCGCGCCGCGGCTCGATACCCGCCACGGCCATGGCACCGGCTGCTGCTACGCCAGCGCCATCGCCGCCGTCGTGGCGCTGGATTACCCGGTGGAAGACGCCATCACCCTGGCGCGTGCTTATCTGCAGCAAGGGCTGGCAGGGGCGCAGGGGGTGGGGGCAGGCCCCGGCCCCATAGCCCATCTCGGCTGGCCCGGGGATCTTGTTCACTTCCCCCGCGCCGTACTGGCGGGATCAATGCTGGATCACCACTTCGGTCTTTATGAGGCAAGCAGCGCTCGACTGCCGGAGGGCCCCTTTGCCCCCACCGAGCACCGCCTCGGCCTCTATCCGGTGGTGGATTCGGTGCAGTGGCTGGAGCGGCTGCTGGAAGCCGGGGTCAAGACACTGCAACTGCGCATCAAGGATCTGTCCGCCGATGAGGTAGCACCAGCCATTGCCGAGGCGGTGGCCCTGGGTCGCCGCTTCTGGGCGCGGCTCTTTATCAACGACCATTGGCAGCAGGCCATCGCCGCGGGTGCCTATGGGGTGCATCTGGGGCAGGAGGACATGGAGACGGCGGATCTCGCCGCCATCCAGGCCGCCGGCCTGCGCCTCGGTCTCTCCACCCACGGCTACTTCGAGCTGATGCGGGCCCGGGAGCTGGCACCCTCCTATATAGCCCTGGGTCATATCTTCCCCACCAACACCAAGCAGATGCCCTCCCGCCCCCAGGGGCTGGTGCGGCTGCACCACTACCGCGCCCTTATGCGCGACTGGCCCACTGTCGCCATCGGCGGCATCAGTGAAGAGCGGGTGGCAGCGGTCAAGGAGAGCGGGGTGGGCAGCATTGCCCTGGTCTCCGCCATCACAGGGAGCGACGACTGGCAGGGGGCCACGGCCCGGCTGCTGGCCACCGTGGGGGCCGGGGATCCTGCGCGCACAGCCATAGCGGTGCAGGAGGTGGCACATGCTCTCTGACGAGGCGTCTCTTCGTGACGAAGAGTATCTGCGCTATGGCCGCCAGCTGATGCTGGCCGAGATAGGGGAAGCCGGGCAGGTGAGGCTGAAAGCTAAGTCGGTGCTGATCGTCGGCCTCGGCGGCCTCGGCTCGCCGCTCGCCCTCTATCTCGCCGGGGCAGGAGTCGGCACCCTCTGGCTCGCCGACGGCGACGTGGTGGATTCGAGCAACCTGCCGCGCCAGATCCTGTTCGACGGGGAGGGGCTGCGCCGCTCCAAGGCCGAGCTGGCCCGGGAGCGGTTGGCGGCTCACAACCCCCACGTCGAGCTGATCGCCATCAACCAGCGTCTCGACGCCCATAGCCTGCCAGCCTTCGTGGCCGAGGTGGACCTGGTTGTCGACTGCTGCGATAACCTGGCCAGCCGCCATGCCATCAACGCCGCCTGCGTAGGGCAGGGCAAGCCCTGGATCTCCGCCGCCGCCGTCGGCTGGCAAGGGCAACTGATGGTGCGAAGCGCGCCTGAACATGCCTGCTACGCCTGTCTCTACCCGGCGGACACCGAGATAAAGGAGAGCTGCCAGAGCAGCGGCGTCACCGGCCCCCTGGTGGGAGTGATGGGTTCCCTGCAGGCGCTGGAGGCACTGAAACTGCTGCTCGGGCGTCCCAGCCCGGTGGCGGGCACCCTGCGCCGCTTCGATGCCCTGACCCACGAGTGGCAGACGCTGCGCCTGCCCCCCGATCCCGCTTGCCCGGTGTGTGGCAGCCATAAGGATGACCAATGAATATTCGATTGAACGATATCGAGCTGACGCTGCCCACCGGCCAGCGCCTGACCGAGCTGCTGGCGGTGCAGGAGATTGCCCCCCAGGGGGTGGCGGTGGCCCTCAACGGCGCCGTGCTGCCCCGCAGCCGCTGGCCAGAGACCCGCCTCAATGACGGGGACGAGATCCACCTTTTCACTGCCATCGCCGGAGGCTGAGATGCTGACCATTGCCAATCACACCTTCTCATCGCGCCTCTTTACCGGCACCGGCAAGTTTGCCCACCCCGAGCTGATGGCGGCCGCCATAGCGGCGAGCGGTTCCCAGCTGGTGACCATGGCCATCAAGCGCCTCGAACCTGGCAAGCGCCACGATGACATCCTGAGCCCCTTGCTGGCCCTCGGAGTCAAGCTGCTGCCCAACACCTCTGGTGCCAAGACGGCCGCCGAGGCGGTGTTTGCCGCCCACCTGGCCCGGGAGGCGCTCGGCACCAACTGGCTCAAGCTCGAGATCCACCCCGATCCCAAGTACCTGCTGCCGGATCCCATAGAAACGCTGAAAGCCGCCGAACAGCTGGTGAAAGAGGGCTTCGTGGTGCTGCCTTACTGCGGCGCCGATCCCGTGCTCTGCAAGCGGCTCGAAGAGGTGGGCTGCGCCGCCGTCATGCCGCTCGGCGCTCCCATCGGCTCCAATCAGGGGCTGGTGACCCGGGAGTTCCTTTCCATCATCGTCGAGCAGTCCAGGGTGCCCGTGGTGGTGGACGCAGGGATAGGTGCCCCCAGCCACGCGGCAGCGGCCTTCGAGCTCGGCGCCGATGCGGTGCTGGTGAACACGGCCATTGCCGTGAGTGGGGATCCGGTCGCCATGGGCCGCGCCTTCGCGCTCGCCTGCGAGGCCGGTCGCAGCGGCTATGAGGCGGGCCTCGGGGCGCGCGGCAGCCAGGCCCAGGCCTCCAGCCCCCTGACCGATTTCCTGGGGGCGTTATGAGCCAGGGTTTAGAGGTGATAGATGCTGCAGCTATGGGCTCTGTACCACAAGCTCAGCCAAGTGTTCGCTCCCCTCTCCCTTTGGGAGAGGGGTTGGGGGTGAGGGGCGAGGCTGACTCGGCTCTTGAATGGGGCGAGCCCTGCGCTCCTCCCCCTCCCAAGGGGGAGGCCGGGAGGGGGTTGGATTTTGCCGACCGCTGGCGCGAGCTGGAGTGGGACGATATCGGCATGCAGATCCGCGCCAAGACGGCCCGGGATGTCGAGCGGGCGCTGGCCAATCCACGTCGCACCCTGCAGGACTTTATGGCGCTTATCTCCCCGGCCGCCGAGCCCTTCCTGCCCCAGATGGCCCAGCTGGCGGAGCGCCTCACCCGCCAGCGTTTCGGCAATACGGTGGGTTTCTACGTGCCCCTCTATCTGTCGAACCTGTGCGCCAACGATTGCAGCTATTGCGGTTTCTCCATGAGCAACCGCTTGAAGCGCAAGACCCTGAATGCCGAGGAAATCGAGCGCGAGTGCCTGGCCCTCAAGGCGCGCGGCTTCGACAGCGTGCTGCTGGTGACCGGCGAGCACGAGACCAAGGTGGGCATGGACTACTTTCGCCAGCACCTGCCGCAGATCCGCCGCCACTTCAGCACCCTGGCAATGGAGGTGCAGCCCCTGTCGCAGGCCGAATACGCCGAGCTCAAAACCCTGGGCCTCGATGCGGTCATGGTCTATCAGGAGACCTATCACGCCCCGGCCTACGCCCGTCACCACCTGCGCGGCAACAAGCGGGATATCGGGTGGCGTCTCGCCACGCCGGATCGGCTGGGACGCGCCGGTATCGACAAGATTGGCCTCGGCGCCCTGATCGGTCTGTCACCGGACTGGCGCGCCGACAGCTACTTCGTGGCCGAGCACCTCGCCTGGCTGGAGCGCCACCATTGGCAGAGCCGCTATTCGCTCTCCTTCCCGCGCCTGCGCCCCTGCACCGGGGGGCTGGAGCCCGAGGTGACCATGTCGGATCGCCAGCTGGTGCAGCTGATCTGCGCCTGGCGCCTCTTCTCGCCAACCCTGGACTTGTCGCTCTCCACCCGGGAATCCCCGGCGTTTCGCAACGGTGCGGTACGTCTTGGCATCACCCAGATGTCGGCGGAATCCCGCACCCAGCCGGGCGGTTATGCGGAGGGAGACAAGGAGGAGCTGGAGCAGTTCGCCATCCACGACGACCGGGCCCTGGGAGACGTGGCCGCCGCCGTGCGGCAGGCGGGGTTGCAGCCGGTGTTCAAGGACTGGGAACCCTTCTTGGGCCGATAGGTGCGGCCAGGCCCCCTTTGGACTGGTAGCCGCCCGTCATAACGGTTGGGCGGTGTTCGGCCGCGCTCCTTGCTGGTGCCGATGCTTTGGCTCCCTCCCCTGCGAAGGGGAGGGTTGGGGAGGGGTCTTTATGCGACATTTCATTGGCATCGTAGGGTCGATTAGCCGTCAGGCGTAATCGTCCGTTTTGCAGTTTTTGGGGGGGAATACGGCACGGCCTTGCCGCGCAGGACGCGAGGCTGCTGGCCTCGACGGGGTTTCGCCCGCCCTTCGGGCTGGGGCGAGTAACTTTTCTTTGCGTGGCCAAAGAAAAGTCACCAAAAGAAAGGCCACCCCCGCCAATCCGACCGCTGCGCGGTTGCCCTCGGGTCAGGTGCAAGGCCGGACGGACCGCCGCAGACGGCACTTTGGCCTTCGCCATCCATGGCTTCGGCCAAAGCCCGCTTCGAACATCCTGTTCTCGCGCCAAATCGGGTCGAGCTGCGCTCGCCCTTTCCCGATCTGGCCCCTGTGCCGGCTGCGTCTGCGCCATCATCCCTGATGGCGTTCCTGACCTTGCCCCTTCCCCTCGGCGGATTGGAGGGGGACCCAACAGTGTGCTTGCCTTGTCTTTCGGAGCCACTTATATAGCTCAGTAGTGTGGCTACCAAAACAGGGGAGAGCCGTATATCTCACGGTAAGGGTAAATGCTCACAGATAAATGCGATTATCATTTTATTCTTGGATTCAGGAACTGGCTTGTGTATATAAATTCTATTTTGGTGAACTTGGAGCTTTCCATGCCATTCACAATACAAAATAGAACCTTCCATTGTTATCGTTCTGGCTCTTCTTGAGTCTGCATTCCTAGATACATTCGGGTTCTCTGGTTCAACAGTGATACCAAAACCAGTAAACCGATCTCTTATTATTTGATTTGTTGGTGCTAAATTATTATTTATAACTATTTCATCCGGTCTCAATATAGGTGGTGGAGTGGTAAATATCCACTCCCCATGATCATTGAGAATCGACATGTATTTCATTATGGCTGATCTTAGAGGAAAATATCCACCGACTAAATCATCAATGCCATCCAATACATTGTTGTGGAAATGTAAGTCAGGAAATGCATTTTCAGATAGCTGTCTAAACTTATCTGATGTATTACCTTCAATATCAATGGCATTTCGCCAGAAATTAAGATGTTCTTTTTCGTCTCCAATGATATGGATGTCTACTTCGCCTAAATTTGATGATGTTTTGAAAACTCCTGATTCATGTAGCCCAATACATCCCACGGCTACGCCATGTAAATTATTATAATGAGCCCAAGAAAGATCGAGGTTATCATTTTCTTGCGCATCATTTATAGCTAATAAACTGTTTTCTATGAGCTCGTCAGGGAAATTAGTTTCATCAATATAGAGTGGAGCTCTATCCAACCAGGCTGAACACTCTTGGGATATTTCACTAGGCATGCTAGCCATAAATGTCCAGAAGTCCTTGTCTTCATAGACTATTTTTTTCTGTAAATTCTCACCAATCCATATTTTTTCTTTCCTATCAATAGCAGTGCCAATTCTATCCAAGAAAGAGTCTATTATAGATTGATGTAACGCTTGATCTATATTATCAAATGTCCACTCATCACTGTTAATTACAAAAGACATTATTACCTCCTTCTACGGAGACGGCCCAGGGAGGATACATCAATCTGGTATTGGTCAAAAAAGCCTTTCGGCCAGCTACTAATGCTGCCATCATCCTTAATGTTGAGCCTATGAACTCCTACTTTAGAGTCATCAAAGTAATAAGTTAATACATCATTGCTATTAATGTGACTATTGATTGCTATTGATTTTCTTATACCATTCAATACATGATCAGAATGGGTTTCAACAATTATTTGAATTCCTTTCCCAGCCAACCATCCTAGAAATTCCCCCATTTTTGATTGACCGGCTGGGTGTAAATGCGCTTCAGGATTTTCAATCAATATTACACCCCCATTTAGCGCAGTAAGTCCACAAAGTATTACAGGTAGCGAATAAGATATTCCGAAACCCATATTCGGTGCACTAACCCATTCTCCTCCAATTGTACGGAAGCTAATGGCGGTAATACTGGTGCCCTGGAATTGTGCTGTCGAAATTTCAACTTGTTTTGCAATATCTTTTAACCAGCGTTCTATTTCATACTTCAATAATGTTGATTCTTGACCATTATTGTCTGGATGTAAACGGGTTATGTCTTCAATAGGCTTGTCCCCAAGAGATCCTATCATCTGAGCACAATACTCACCATGAACTCCTACTTCCAGTTCATCATCAGGTTCAGGAGATGAACCGAGTATACTACGAGGCCCTAAGCGCTCTGCGGAGAGATATGAGAAATATCTTTTTCTATTCAAGTTATTTTCTGAATTAATTTCAGATAGATCATTGTTCAGTCTTAAAAACAGATCATCCTCATTTAATGTCCTGAACACACATTTATGAATAGAGGTATCATCGAAATTTAAAGTAATAGTGATGTCCGCATCGTAATCCCAGTTCCTTACTTTTCCTGCTACACCAAGCTGTAAACCAAATGGACCATTTAATTTTATAATCTCATTTTTAGAGGCCGCCCATGCCAATAGAATTGCTTGTATTAAGGATGTTTTACCATAACCATTTAACCCTGTAAGTACAGTTAACCTTGATAGGGGAAACTCACTGTGGGTAAATTTTTTAAATCCAGATACGGTTACTTTATTAATCATTTAGAACCCCTATCAAAATATCTCTCATTTTTTTAATGCGATACTCGACAGCTGATGGTGAGCCAGTACCAACTGAAACTGAACGAACAAAAATCTCATCGTTGAAAGCTTCTCTAAATGCATGGTTAATAGATTTTTTCTTTGGCTCCAGATCAGAGGCTTTATAATCAGCTAATGCTATGGCTTGAGATTCAAAGACTGCTCTATTGATTGGCCCTTTGCGCTTGCTATTCAGAGGGTAACGTCTAAATGCAGTGTCATCAAAAATCAGATTTGCATTTTCCATAGCTTGATAGAAATCAAATTTCAATGAGTTTATCTCTGCTTCAGAGATAGATTGATTGTTTTTAGAATGTCCATCTATTCGCTTTGTAAACTCAACTAGGTATGCGTCTAGGTTTTTATATTGACGATACTCGTCAGCATTTAAGTTTCTAAATGCTAGAAATCTAAGAACTAGCTCTCTATTGGTCATTCTTCCACTATGACGAACATTATTTCCATTACTGTCCTTTCGCCAAAAATTAAAGTCTGTTGCTTTATCGAACGAACTCGATTCGGACAGTTCACTCAATAACTCCCTTGATCTTTTTTTGCTCATCGCGTGACGAATTTCTTGTGCAGACAAAGGGCTTCCAGAGGTGTTAACTCTACTGAATATGTCGTATTTCACTTCTTCTGGGGTTTGTGGCTCGATAACGTGAACAACTATTTGTGTGCTTCTAAAACGACGAGAAGATGCCGTGTCTAATTTAGAAAACAGTAAACCATTGAGGCCCTGTAAATATTCAAGGTCTTCGTGTGATAATATGTGTTCATCGTTCATGAACATAGCTATTGTCGATAGCCGTTGAACACCATCTATCACCTGATAAGAACCATCATCTGATTGGTTGAAATAAAAGGCAGGTAGTGGTATCCCCAAGAGAATCGATTCTATCAAACGTGTCTTTTGGCGCTTTCGCCATACATAATCACGTTGAAAGTCAGGAGATAAATCGATTTCTTCATCCATGATTTGAGTAACTACATCACGTAGTGAAAAATGTTTTGTTGAAATTCGTATTTTACTTGGATCCCAAGGTTCAGGGATATTATCACCATTGCTATCATCTTCATCATCGACAAGATCTAGCGAAAATAGAATGCTATCATCATCATTATTAACCATGGATTTTGTCATCATTCCTCAGCCATTTTATTAAAATGATAAAAAACAGAGCTGTATATTCAACTAATAATAGCATGTTGATGTAACTAGCGGCTATACCATAGAAAGAATTCTAGGAAAAGGGCTCTGTGACTCCCTACGTTTTGAGAAAGGCTCAGCAGGTGCTTGGCACAAGCACTATCCAACAATAGTAGGACCTTGGTTGTCTTCATTCATTTACCTTTCCTCTTAGTCGAACCTTAGGTTCGACTTCTGTTGGGGGTGTTAGAGAAGAGTTGATCATGAGAGTTGCCGTCGTGGTGCCCGCTATTGCTGTTGGTGTTGTCGGCAGAGGTACTGAGAAAGGAGATCGGGCTCCAACTCTGAGCCTTGGTAGGAGTAGGGGCTCACATTGGCGCCCTTATTATTACAAAGCATGGTCTCCCCTATTTGATGGCACCCTCCAGTACTTCTATATCTCCGCCGGCAATCAACTTTAAATTCCGGCTGATCTGCTCCACCGGCCAGTTCCACCAGGCGAGGGCGCCCAGGCGGGTGATGGTGTCGTCGTCGAAGCGGTAGCGGATCACCTTGGCGGGGTTGCCGCCGACGATGGCGTAGTCGGGGACGTCGCCTGTGACCACGGAGCGGGCGGCGATAATGGCGCCGTTGCCGACCTTGACGCCCGGCATGATCAGGGCGTCATAGCCAATCCAGACGTCGTTGCCAATCACCGTATCCCCCTTGTAGGGGAGGCTGCCAGGTTTGGGGGCGGCGCTCTCCCAGCCGTTGCCGAAGATAAAGAAGGGGTAGGTGGAGAAGCCGGAGCTCTGGTGGTTGGCGCCGTTCATGATGAACTTGACCCCGCGGGCGATGGCGCAGAACTTGCCGATGATGAGCTTGTCGCCGATGAAGGGGAAGTGGTAGAGGACGTTGCGCTCAAAGCCTGCGGAGTCTTCCGGGTCGTCGTAGTAGCTGTAGTCGCCCACCTCGATATTGGGCCCCTTGATGGTGTTCTTGATAAAGCACACCTGGGGGAAGCCCTTCATGGGGTGGGGGTTGGCGGGGTCGGGTCCGTGCATGGGGTGCTCCTCTGGGGTCTGGGCTCAAGCTACCCTAACGGAACCGGAAGGACCCTTGCCACCTTTTTGTACGCCCCGGTTCGCCAGCCTTTGTCGCCCCCGGCCCATGTGCGCATCGACCCGGGGCCGGTTTGTCTCTAGCATGGGAGGGATGCGGGGCTGGTGCTCCGCCCCCACGGGCTTTTGGCGAAGTCCGTCCTGCGGACTTCTGGTGGAGAGAAAAGATGAAGCTGCGTTCCTTGTTGATGGTGGGTGCCCTCTTGCTGGGCGGCTGTGCGGTCAATCCCTATGGAGGCACCCCGGCGCCGGTCGGCGAGCCGGACAAGCCGGTGAGCCAGCCACAGAAACCTGTGGCCGAGCCTGACAAGGCAGAGCCTGTGCCTGCGCCCGAACCCGTTGCCCCGACCGGGCTGGCGCTCGCCATGGCGGATGCCTTTCTGAAGGCCCCCGAGGTGCAGGCGCTGAGCCAGGATGGCAGCCCTGTGCTACTGCTGATGGCGCCCCAGAACGGCACGGGTGAGCCCTTCAGTACCCAGCCCATGGCGGTGGCCATGAGCCAGCGCATTCAGGCAAACAGCGGCTTTCGCTTCGCCGATCCCGGCCAGGTGGCGGCCATCACGGGTCAGCTCGAGTACCAGCAGGGGGGCATGAACCCCGCCTCTTTGGTGCGTCTGGGTCGTCAGACCGGGGCCGGTTACATGCTCTACGGGGATCTTCTCTCCGAGGGGAGCCGCTACCGCCTCGCCATGAGCCTGATGGATCTGAAGAGCGGCGAGCTGCTCTGGAGCGGGAGCCGCTCCGCCAGCCGCTGATCCCGCCATCCCTGCCACCGAAAACGCCATCGAGCCCCTCTCGATGGCGTTTTCGTATCAAGGCACCGGAGCCCGGAGAAGGGCAAGGCGCGCCCCTTGACGCTCGGCGTCCCCCTAGTGCTCTAGTCCTGCCGCTTCTTCAGGAAGTAGGTGATATGCCCGGGCGGCATGTCCGGCAGCTCGCCGAAGACGGTGTAGCCCTGCTTCTGGTAGAAGGGCAGCGCCTGGAAGCTGGTGGTTTCCAGGTGGACATTGATGATGCCCTTGCTCCCGGCATACTGCTCCATGCTGGCGAGCAGGCGGCCGCCCCAGCCCTCCTTGCGAATGCGCTCGTCAATCCAGAGCCAGTCGATGTGCAGCCAGCCCCACTTGATGTCGGCGAGTATGCCGCCCAGCACAAGCCCCTGTTCATCCTTGATAAAGCTGGCTACCTGCTCGCGCAGATGGCTGCCGGCAACCGCCTGGTTGTAGCCTGACAGGCCGATGCGCAGGGCGTCGAGATCCCGCTCAATCGGGGGCAGGGGTGGGGTGAGTTTCATCTAGGGGCCTCCTGGGGCAGGCAAATCCCATTAATATCCAAACGGCATCCACCAGGTCAAGGCTGGCGGCGGTTCGCCACGGCATTCTGGCCGTATGCGATACTGAACGGGTCGTGTATAACAGACAACACAGGGCCCTCCCCGCAGATAAAAAGGAGCACCTATGGCTCTCTCAGTGGCACAACTCTATGAAGTGATGACCCAGTTGCCCGACCCCGTCTTCATCCTCAGTGAAGATGGTCACTACATCGAATACATAGGCGGGGTGGAGCAACAGTCATATCAGGATGGCAACCCCCTGATCGGCAAGCGGTTGTTCGATGTGCTGCCGGCAGACAAGGCGTTCTGGGTGATGGAGCAGGTGGCGCGCGCCCTGGCCGGCGGCCAGGTGCAGGTGGTGGAGTACGATCTCTCCCCCGCCGAGGTGGAGGGCATAGATGCCGAGGCGGGGCCCCAGGGGATGCAGCGCTTCGAGGGCAAGATAGCGCCGCTGCCCTCTCTCTACGACGGCAAGCGAGCCGTGGCCTGGATGACCCGCAACATCACCCGCCAGCACGAGCTGCAACTGCGGCTCAAGCGGCTCGGCGAGACGGATCAGCTGACCGGCCTCTACAATCGCCACTTCTTCTTCGATCAATATCACCAGAGGGTGCAGGGCCAGCCGCTCACCGGCCTCATCATGCTGGATCTCGATCACTTCAAGCAGATCAACGATCGCTACGGTCACCAGACCGGGGACAGGGTGCTGTGCCGCGTCTGCGACTGCGTCTCTGCCCAGCTGCGGGGGGAGGATCTGTTCGTGCGCAGCGGCGGCGAGGAGTTTCTGATCCTGCTGCCGCAGATAGACGAGGGGATATTGCTGAAGGTGGCGGAGCGGATCCGCGCCGCTGTGGCGGCCATGGCGCCGGATCCGGCCCCCGTCACAGTCAGTCTGGGCACCACCCTGATCCGGCCGGGGGAGGAGCTCAGCGCCGTGCTGGCCCGGGCGGACGAGTGGCTTTATCGGGCCAAGCGGGGCGGGCGCAACCAGGTGGCCCACGACGGGGATCCCTGAACAGTGCCCTGGCTTGCAACGAAGGAGGGCGACACTGTGTCGCCCTCGTTGTTATCTGTCGCTACCCGGCCTTGACCAAAGTGTCGCCTTGGCGCTTGTCTGCCGAGCCTTATCCAAACAGGGTCGAGATGTTCTGGCCCGCCATCAGCAGACCTATGGCCAGCACGCTGAACCAGACCAGGGTGGCGCTGACCAGGGCATAGCCGAGGGCGACGAAGAGGCCGTCCCGTTGCAGCATGCCGATGGACAGCAGCAGTATGGCCCAGGCGGGCATGGCGTTGGTGAAGGGGATGGCGCCGAGCGGCAGCATCAGCAGCAGGGCCGCCAGCATGATCAGCAGGCCGTTGCAGCGATTGATGGCGGAGCTGCCGGTCAGCAGCAGCAGGCGCGGCCGGATCAAGCGATCGATACGGGCCAGCAGATCGGCCCCCTTGTGCAGGGCCGGTTTGAGGTGCTCGGCGGCGAAGCGGCGCTCCATCAGGACGGCGGGCAGCCAGGGCACCCGGTTGAGGGTGATGCCGATGCCGATGAAGAGGATCAAGAGCCCAAAGGGCGTGCTGACGCCGGGAATGGAGACAGGCAACAGGAAGGGGACTGTGAGCAGCACGCAAAACAGCAGCATGCCCTGTTCGCCCACCAGAGCCAGCATCTCCCTGAGGCTGATGTGGCTCTCCTCGATGGCGTGGGCTGTGGCCCGCAGGGTATCGGAGAGTGTGCTTTGTGGGTCGTTGAGTTGCGCGGCAACCATTCCTGAGATCCTCGTCCTGTTAACGCCACCACTGTGGCGCCGCCAGCTTACGTGGCAGAGGTTAATCCCAGATGAATAATGTGAGCCTGCGCAAGCTTTGATGGAAATCGAGGGCAGGGAAGGGGGGCGGGTCGCCAAAATGGGGCGATACAGCCCCCGTCAAGGGTCGGATGGAACAGGCTCTGATATGCTTTTGACGCAATCCATGCCAACCGGGGAGAAGAGCGTGACGCGAGCGACCATGATGCTGCTGGGACTGTGCTTGCCGCTGACGGGCGGGGCGGCCGAGTCCGCCGCCTCGGGCTGGCAACTGACCCCTTTCCTGGGTTACAGCTCCTCCATCGACTTCGAGGCCATGGATGAACCTGCCCCCACGCCGCACTCGACCGGCATCGACTCACTGCAAGGGGAGAGCTCGGGCAACTGGGGCCTCTTCATCAGCCGGGAGGTGGATGATCCCGGCATGGTGGAGCTGCTCTACAGCCATCAGTCCACCCCCATCTCCCCGGATCAGCCTGACAGGCTGACGGTGGATACCCTGCACTTCGCCGGGGTCCTCACCCTCTCGGACAACCTGATGGCGCCCTATCTAGGTGCCGGGATCGGGGTGACCCGCTTCGATGCCTATGATAGCGAGACGGCCCCCTCCATGTCCCTGGCGCTCGGGGTGCAGCCGCGCCTGGGGGAACATCTGGCGCTGCGGGCCGAGGTGCGCGGCTACGGCTCCCTGCTCAATGACGACAGCGCGTTTCTCTGCAACCCCGAGGTCTGCGCCTTCCGGGTGCGGGGGGATCTGCTTACCCAGTGGCAGGCCAATATCGGCTTGACCCTGAGGTTCTGAGCCCGCTTTCCGGCCCGGTTTATGGGATGCCGAAGGTGATGCGGTTCAGGGGCTCGTTCACGTCAAACAGCTTGAACTGCACCGCGCTGGCGCCCATGGCGAGTACCCTCTGCTCGCCTGCAGGCTCGCTGGCCGCAGTGGCCAGCGCTAGCCCCTCAGCGAGCCCGCAGCAGCCAGCCAGTGATCCGGTTTGTCGCCAGCAGCCGGCAGGCGAGCAGGGAGAGCACCAGTAGCACCGGCACCTTGACCAGCTCCCACCACAGCAGCTTGCCCTGGGGGCCTAACACCATCAGCCAGACCACCAGCATCATATGCAGGCAGTAGAGGCCCAACACTTTGGGGGCCTGGCGTTCCAGCCAGCTGCCCTTGCCCCAGTTTGGGTTTGCCAGCAGCAGGCCAAAGAGGCCGAGTGCCCAGGGCAGGGAGCCCAGCAGGAAGTCGTGACGGTTGAGGGGCACGGCGGCGAAACGCAGCAGGCCCGCGGCCTCCAGGGCATAGAGACCCATACCCGCCACCATCAGCAGGGCGCTGCGCCGGGCATCGGGTTGCCAGCCACGCAGGCGCAGCTCGGCACCGAGCGCCACGAACAGCAGCGAGAAGAAGGGGCCGTTGCGGGTCAGCAGGGCCCACTCGCCCCCCGACAGCAGCGGGCCATAGGAGCCGCCGATCAGGGCAAGCCCGTAGAGCAGCGCCCCCGCCACCAGGGCCAGTCGGGGCAGACTGACCTGCCAGCAGAGGGCCAGCAGCAGAACGGCCAGCATCAGGGCGGGCAGGAACCAGAGGTGGATCATGCCGCCTACCCACCAGGCGTTGAGGGGATCCCCCAGCTGCATCTGCCACTGGCCCGCCATGGCGGGCAGATAGCCTTCCGTCATGGCCGCGACCGGGTTGAAGGGCACCAGCAGATAGAGCAGGCTCCACACCAGCCAGAGCCCCAGCAGGGGGCGGCAGTAACGCAGCGCCACCGCCATAGGCTTGCCTGCGGCCAGGGCGGGTTGCAGGAAGTAGCCGGCGCACAGGAAGAAGAGCGGCACCGCGAAGCGGCAGAGCTGGTTGATGATGGCCCCGAGCCAGAGGTAGGGGGTGCCGTCCCAGAGGGTGGGATCGAACGGATTGCTGAAGGGGGAGAGGTGAATGGTCATCACGGCCATGATGGCCAGGACTCGCCCGCACTCGATGCTGGAGATGCGCATGATTGTTTCCGACGGCTGAAACCCGGCACCCTAGCAGCCGGGCACATGCCTCTTCCAGCCAGGGGGTCGCCAACTGTGACCCCCATCGGTGGCCGGTTACCCTTTGTTACCCTGGGGAAGGGCAGGGTTACCCCGGGTGGGAGGCGGATCCCGTTTTGGTGTCGGTAAGATCCCTAGAGCAGGGCAATCACTACAGTGGCGACGGTACCCAGCAGCAGCAGGGCTATGCCGCGACCGGCGGGGCCGTGCAGCTTGTTCCACATCAGCAGACTGGTGAGAGCCAGCAGCAGCATGGCCAGGGCCGCCAGATCGCCAAACAGCTGCCAGGCCAGGCCGGTACCCATGCCGCGATGCAGCCGGTTGAGGCTGGCGGCGACGTTGGCCCGCTGCAGCTCGGTCTGCACCAGCAGGGTGCCTTCCACATAGCTGGCGGCCAGGCTCTGGCTCAGGGTAACGCCGCGCAGCTCCCATTTGGCCGGCAGGGTGAGGGGGCCTGTGGGGGTGGGCAGGGTCCGGGCCGGGGTGATGCTGAGTCGCCCCTCCTCCAAGCCCTCAGGGTAGTGCTGTTGCAGCAGGGCTTTCAGGGCGTCCGGGCTCGCCAGCGGCGCGGCCAGCGTTATCTCCTCGCTCGACTTTTCGGTGTGGGGGCCGGGCAGAGGCAGCACGGCCCTGTGCTGGAGCCAGAGGCCGGTCAGGCCGTAGAGCAGCATCAGGGTGAGGGTGGCAAAGCCCGCCCAGGCGTGGATGCGGCGCACCCACTTGTTGTTGTGAAGGGGGAGTCTCTTGGGTTTTTTCATGGTGGCGCGTCATAAAAAACTGGCCAGCAGAGGCTGGCCAGTGGGGCTGTGGGCAAGGGGGTTCAGAAGCGGTAGGCGGCGGTGAGATTCAGCTGACGGGGGCTGCCCGGCATGATCTGGGCCGCGCTGGTGGCGCTGACGAAGTAGTCGTGGTCGGTCAGGTTCTCCACGCTGAGCTGGGCATCCCACTGGGACCAGCGGTAGCCGGCGCGGGCGTCATAGCGGGCGTAGCCGGGCAGCGTGGTGGTGTTGGCGTTGTCGGCGAAGCGATCCCCCACCGCCGTCACCCCGGTTTCCCCATACCAGCCCTGCTGGCCGTTCTGGTAGCCGGCGAACAGCTGGCCGTTCTCGCGGGAGACGTTGCTCGGCCGCTTGCCCTGCAGATCCGCGTCCGCCTTGACCTGCTCCGCATCCTGGATGGCGATGCCGCCATGCAGGTAGAAGGCGTCGGTCAGCTGGGCGCGGGCGCTCAGCTCTATGCCGTCGGTGCGTTGCAGGCCGGTGAGGATCACCTTGGTGGGATCCAGCGGATCCTTGCTGCGCTTGTTGTACATCTCCAGCCTGTAGAGGGAGAGGGTGGTGGCCAGGCGACCGTTCAGCCAGTCGCTCTTCACGCCCCCCTCGTAGAGCCGGGTGTGCTGGGGATCCAGCTTGTTGTTCTTGTCTCCCGGGGTGATGCCGATCAGCTCCCCGCCCACAGGGGTGAAGGTCTTGCTGTAGGAGGTATAGAAGGCATGTTCCTCTATGGGGTTCCACACCAGGCCCAGGCGTGGGCTCAGGCTGGTGACCGAGAGGGTCTCCTCCTTGTCGAGGTCGTTGCGGCGGCTGGTGACGGTGAACGCGTCCCGGCGCAGGCCGCCGAGCAGGTGCCAGTCACCCAGACTGAGCTGATCCTGCAGATAGAGGCCGACCCCGCGCACCCTGTGCCTGGCGTCGCTGGAGAGCTTCATGGTGCCGTTGTAGCTCGGCAGTGAGCCGGGATCGTACAGATCCCCCGGGGGAATAGGGGTGGCGTTCTGGTAGAGCTTGGGGGTGCGCTCCTGCCAGCCCTGCTCCAACCCCACCAGCAGGCGATGGGCGACGGGGCCTGTCTGCAGCTGGCCCTCGGCTTCCGTGTTGCTGGTGAGGCTGTTGGCCTTGAGATCCTGCTGCCAGCGGGCACGGGTCACCTTGTCACCCTTGACGGCGGTGACATAGGTGTTGTCGAACTGGCTGTCGAGCCTGGTGTAGCCGAGCTGCTGGCGCAATTGCCACCGATCGTTGATGTCCCAGCTAAGGCGGGATCGGGTGGACTGGGCCAGATCGTCGATGAAGTCCCGGCTGGTGTCGCTGTAGACGCTCTCTATGGGGACGTCGGCGGGACGGCCATCGACCCCGGGGATGCCGCGATCCGGGGTGCGATCGTGCTCGTTGCGCTCGTACTGCACCAGCCAGTTCAGGCTGTCGCTTATCTCCCAGTTCACGGCGGGGGCCAGCAGGGTGCGCTTGCTGGTCACGTCGTCACGAAAACTCTCCTTGTCCTCCTGGGCCAGGTTGAGGCGCAGTTGCACCCGCTCCCCCGCCTCGGCGTTGAGGTCGGCGGCGAAGCGTCGGCTGTCGAAGCTGCCGACCCGGGCGCTGACGCTGGACGCTTGCCCGCGCTGGGGTGTCTTGCTGACTCTGTTGATGATGCCCCCGGTGCTGCCACGGCCGTAGAGCACGGCGGCCGGCCCCTTGAGCACCTCGACCCGCTCTATGTTGCCAAGGTCGCGGGTGTACTGCATGTCGTCCCGCAGGCCGTCGAGGTAGAAGTCGTTGCTGGCGTTGAAGCCACGGATATTGACGCTGTCGAAGCGGGTGTCACCGCTGGCGTTGACCCCGGGAATACCGGTCAGGGCCTCGCTCATGGTGGGCTGGCCGTAGGCGGTCAGCTCGCTGGCCGGGACGCTCTCTATGGTCTGGGGCACCAGCTTGGCCGGGGTGGCGGTGCGGGTCGCGGTGGCCACTTCTTCGTGCTGGCTGCGTTTGCCGACCACGGTCAGGGTCTCGTCTTCGGCGCGGGGGCTGGCACAGAAGGCCAGCAAGGCGACGCCCAGCAGGGCGCGCGGGGAGTTGGGGTTATGCATCTGGGTGTGACTCTTATCGACCTGTTGGCCTGAACTTATTGATTTATTTGTAGTTATTGGTGTCTCTCGTTTCGAGAGGGCGCCAATGATATTGATTTTCATTTGCCTTGCAAGGGAAAGATGTAAGAAAACTACATCGATGGAAATGGGCGCAGTCAGACGGCACCAGCCGGGTTCATGCCCCGGTTTGGAGATGGGTGAACGGCGGGGTTACCATGGCCAGAACGCGCCATGGCGCATCACGGATGGAACAGGAAGGGAGAGGGACATGGCAGAGATCATCAGGGCGGATCTTCATAACCGGCACCATGGCGAGGCGCTGGTGGCGTTGCTCGACGCATACGCCAGGGACGAGATGGGCGGCGGCGCCCCCCTGGCTGACGAGGTGAAGGCCAATCTGGCGCAGGCCCTGGCGGCGAGAAGTGGTGCCCATGTGCTGCTGGCCTGGGTGGATGACCAGCCGGTCGGGGTGGCCACCTGCTTCGAGGGGTTCTCGACCTTCGCCTGCCGGCCCCTGCTCAATATCCACGATCTGGCGGTGCACCCGGCCCATCGTGGCCGCGGCATCGGCAAGGCGTTGCTGGCCGGGGTGGAGCGGCTCGCCCGGGAGCTCGACTGTTGCAAGCTGACCCTGGAGGTGCTGGAGGGCAACAAGGTGGCGCAGGCCGCCTACAAGGCCAGCGGTTTCGAGGGCTATGAGCTGAGCCCGCAAGTGGGCAGGGCCCTGTTCTGGCAGAAGAAACTCTAGCCTCTGTGGCTCAGCCCCAAGGCGGGAGAGGAGAATGAAAAACGGCGCGCAGAGGGATCTGCGCGCCGCTTTGTCTGGGGCCTGAGTTAGAAGTCGTAACGGGCCGCCAGCTGGAAGTCATCCTTGGTGTTCAGCTTGCCGCTGTCATTGCTGTCCAGGTTGTTGATGCGGTACTCGCCGATGACCCTCAGGTTCTTGTTGAACTTGTACTGGGCCCCCAGGGTGTAGTAGTCGATGGAGTCGTAATCGCTCTTGCCGCTCTGCTCCACCTTCTGCTTGTTCCACAGGGCCATCAGGCCGAAGCCGCTCTCGAAGTTGTAGCCGAGCGCCGCTTCCCAGCCGGTGTGATCCTTGCCGGTGGCCAGGAAGTCGCTGCCGTCGGCGTAGCTCAGGGCGGCATAGACGGCCTTGTTGTCGTACTTGGCGGAGATCAGCCACAGCTTGGCATCCTCTTCACCGCTCTTGTCGCGGATACCCACGTTGTAGGCGGTACCCAGGGCCAGGTTGAACGGGAAGGTGTAGGCCAGGGCGGCGCCGTAGGCGGCATCGCTGTCCTTGCTGGTGGTCTCTTCGGTGTCACCGCCGTCGAACTTGTAGCTGGTATCGACCTGGAAGCCGTTGAACAGGCCTGAGTATTTCAGCACAGAGCCGGCACGGTTGGTGGCGAAGGTGTCTGTCTTGGCGCCGAGGGCGTCGTTGCCGTAGCCGTCGGAGAGGGAGACGTCGGTCCAGTCGGCCAGCAGGCCGGGGGCGCCCTTCTGGCGACCGAAGGTGACATTGCCCCAGTCGGCGCCCACACCGGCGAAGGCCAGGCGGGTGCGCATGTTGTCGGAGTTCTCGCTGACGGTCTTCTCGCTGTCATTGACGTAGATCTGCAATTCATACTGGGCCAGAGCCTTGAGACCCGGGTTGATCTCGCTCTCTACCTTGGCGCCCAGGCGGACAAACTGGTTGGCGCCCTGCTTGTCGCTGTATTCGTTCTTGATGTCACCATTGGCATCCAGCTCCTTCTTCTCACCGAAGAACTGGCCGGCGTAGATGCGGCCATAGAGATCGAGCAGAGTGGAGTCATTTTTATAGACTTCGACGGCTTGAGCCTGGAAGGCGGCGGTGAGAGCCAATGCTACTACTGTCAGCTTTTTCATCATGATCCCTTGTGTTGCAAGCTTCTGTTTTAAAAGACGGGGCCATGCTAGGAGGGGCAGATGACAGCGGGGTGACCGTGCGGTGAACAAACCGTGGCGGTTTCATGTCAGCGGGATGAAAACCGCGATTTATGTGGCGAGCAGCCACTTTTGCGCGCAAAGGTTTGCCCTTGTGGTAGAATGCCGCCCGTTTTCGAGCTCCTAAGGTTGGATATGCGATGAGACGTGAACTGGCAATCGAATTTTCCCGAGTGACGGAAGCGGCTGCACTGGCTGGCTACAAGTGGCTCGGACGTGGTGACAAGAATATCGCCGATGGCGCGGCCGTTGCGGCCATGCGTCACATCCTCAATCAGATCCAGATCGATGGCGAGATTGTGATAGGCGAGGGCGAGATCGACGAAGCCCCCATGCTCTACATCGGCGAGAAGGTGGGCACGGGTCAGGGCGACGCCGTGGACATCGCGGTCGACCCCATAGAGGGCACCCGCATGACCGCCATGGGGCAGTCCAATGCCCTGGCCGTGCTGGCTGTCGGCGACAAGGGCTCCTTCCTCAAGGCTCCCGACATGTACATGGAGAAGCTGATCGTGGGTCCGGGTGCCAAGGGCGCCATCGATCTCGATCAGGCCCTGGAGCTGAACCTCAAGGCCGTGGCCAAGGCGCTCGGCAAGCCGCTCTCCCGCCTGACCGTCATCACCTTGGCCAAGCCGCGTCATGACAAGGCGATCAAGGAGATGCAGGGGCTGGGCGTGCGGGTGTTCGCCATCCCCGATGGTGACGTGGCCGCCTCCATCCTCACCTGCCTGCCGGACAGCGAAGTGGACATGCTCTATGGCATCGGCGGCGCCCCGGAAGGGGTGATCTCGGCTGCTGTGATCCGCGCCCTGGACGGCGACATGCAGGCGCGCCTGGTGCCCCGTCATCAGGTCAAGGGTGACAGCCCCGAGGTGCGTGCCCTGGGCGAGCAGGAGATTGCCCGTTGCCAGGAGCTCGGCATCGACGTGACCAAGGTGCTCAAGCTGGAAGATCTGGCCAAGAATGACAACGTCATCTTCTCGGCCACCGGCATCACCAAGGGTGATCTGCTGGAAGGCATCACCAGCAATGGCGTCATGGCGACCACGGAGACCCTGCTGATCCGCGGCAAGTCCAGAACCATCCGCCGTATCAAGTCGATCCACTTCCTGGATCGCAAGGACAGTGTGGTACGCGACATCATCCTGTGATGAGGGTGTGCTGAGTGGCGGCAAGTCCCGTCCTCTCATGCCGCCGCATCAAGTCGATCCACTCCCTGGATCGCAAGGACAGCGTGGTACGCGACATCATTCTCTGATGCGCGAAAGCCCTGTCACTGAAAAGCCCGACCGCTGCTGCCGTCGGGCTTTTTGTTGCCCACGCGCCGGGGCCTGGACTATTTCGAGGAACAGGGCGGATAAGGCTAAGGGGAATCGGGGCCCTTTGATAGACTGCTTCGCCATGCACAGGAATGCATCATATGGAATGTCGTCAAGGTTGCGGTGCCTGCTGCACAGCCCCCAGTATCAGCAGTGCCATCCCCGGCATGCCGGAGGGCAAGCCGGCCGGCGTTCCCTGTGTTCAGCTCGACCAGTGGCTGGGCTGCAAGATCTTCGGCCAGCCTGAGCGCCCGGCGGTGTGTAGCAGCTTTCGGCCCATGCAGGATGTGTGCGGCTCGCACCGCCAGGAGGCTGTCTGGCTTATCGGCGAGATGGAGCGGCTGACGGCCTGAGGCGAGGTTGTGGCTCGTCCGATGATGTGGCGATGTCCGCAACGACGTTACCTCGTCCGATTACGCCGCTGCGCGGTTAATCGAACCTACATGGCCAATCAAGCCTCCACATCCAGCCGTTCTCGTAGGTTCGAATAGCGAAGCGTATTCGAACGATCGCGAAACACGGAGAAACCCGGAATAGAAAAAGGCCGCAATTGCGGCCTTTTTGGTTTTCTCTGTCACTCGTGTCAGACGTCGGCCAGTTGCAGGGCCTGACGATAGTACTCGTTGGCCTTGTTGGTGAGACGGCGCTTGTCCATCACCTGGCCGAGGGCGTGGTAGAGGGCGGCATCCGGCCTCTTCGCCACTTCCTGCTCCAGCAGGCGCTGGGCCTCGTCCAGCTGGCCGGCCAGCAGGTAGATTCGTGCAAGTGCCGCCTCGGCGCCCGGCTGATCCTGGATCTTCTTGAGCAGGGTCAGCATGGGCTGATAGTCATCCAGCCTGAGCTTGGGCAGGCGGGCGAACAGCTCGGGGGAGGGATCCTTGCGCAGGGCCTCCAGCCAGAGGTCGGCCGCCTCGCTGTCGGCACCGAGCCGGCGCAGACGATCCCCGTAGCTGGCCAGCAGTGCGGGATCCTGACGCAGCTTGCGGGGCAGCGCCTGCCACACAGGGCGCAGGGTCTCGAGGGCGCCGCTGGCGGCCTCGAGACGGCCGGTCCAGGCCTGGTGCAGCAGCGCCTCTTCCTGCACCGACGTCAACTTGCCCACCTTGCGCAGGGCCGGGGCCAGATCGATCAGGGCCGCCCAGTCCTCCCGGGCCAGATAGACCTGGCGCAGTTGATCCAGCACCATGGGGTGGCGCGGATGCAGGGCGTAGACGGATTCGAGCCGGCCGAGGGCGCTGTCGTACTGGCCCTGCTCTATCTGCAGCTGGGTCTGGATCAGGGTCAATGCCAGCTCGGCCTTGGGGTTCTCCTCCTGCGCTTTTTGCAGGTAGTGATCCCGGCGCACGTCATCGCCTCTGGCCTGGGCCACCTTGGCGGCACTCAGGTAGTTGAGCAGCGGGGTGTCGCTGTTGTCGGCCCCCTTGATCAGCAGCTTCTCGGCCTGGTTGTAGTGCCCCTCGGCCATGGCCAGGGTGGCATTCACGGTTTGCAGGTTCGCCTTGCGGCGACGGCGCGAGCCGAACCAGCCCTGGGTCTTGCGGCGCAGGCCGAAGACCCGGCCCAGCACCCACTCGACGATGAGCAGGGCGCCGTAGAAGAGCACCGCCAGGATCACGGCGCTGGTGACCGAAGACTCCACCGTGTAGTTGCCGAGCGAGATGAGCACATAGCCCTTGTTGCCGGAGGCTTCGGGGCCGAAGATCAGGCCAGCGACCATCACGGCCACCACGACGATCAGACGAATCATGGTCTCCTCCTCAGTTGCCGGCCAGGATGCGTTGCAGGCGCTCGGTCAGCACCTGTTCCAGCATGGACTGGGTCTTGAACTGATCCGGGTAGTCAAACTGGATCTGCTCGCCTTTGAGCTTGTCGAGCTCGGACTGCATGTATTGGGTGGCGCTGTTGTCGACGTCGAAGTACTGGGTCAGCCAGCGCTGGGCCTTCTCCAGGCTGTCGGTATAGAGCGCCTGCTGCTCGCGATAGACGGCGAGCTGGGCCTGCAACAGCTTGGTCTTGAGGTTCTCGCGCAGGAAGATCTCCTGCTGCGGGGAGAGCAGGGCCTCCACGGCCCCGTCGCGGCGACGTATGGTGATGAAGTTCTCGGTGAACTTGACCCAGTTCTTCTTGAGATTGCTCTCCCACTCGTCCGGATTGGCACTGACTGCCTGATCCGGTTCGGCCTTGGCTTGTGGCATGCTCACGGTGGAGAGGGGCAGCAGCTCTATCTGGTCGGAGAGCGCAGCCAGCTTCAGGGTCAGCCCCTCGCGATCGACCCGCGGCATCCCCTTGAGCTGGGCTATGTCTTCCGCCAGTGCCTTGCGAATGTGCATCAGGCTGGGATCGTTGAGCGCCTTGATCCGCTCGTCGGCGTTGCCGAGCAGGGTGATGGCGGAGACGATATCATGCTCGAGCCACAGCTTGCGGCCCGCCATGCGCACCAGATATTCGGATTCGGCCAGCATCCAGTCGTTGGGGCGCTTGTCGTCGAGATCCAGCACCTTGTGCTGCAGGGCGTCCAGCGCCTCCTGCTGCTGTTGCTGGCTCTTGCCGAGGGCGCTGAACTGTTCGGCATCCTTGCTGTTGTTCTGATCCAGCTTGCCCATGGCCTCGGCCAGTTGCAGCTTGAGGGCGCCGAGTTCGGCCTGCTGGGCGACGGCATTCTGGTGGCCGTGCAGATAGAGGCCGCCGGTCAGCCCCAGGGCCAGCAGTATGGCAACGCCACCGAGGACGACGCCGGCGCCGCCCTTCTTGTTGCCGACGGCCTTGTTCTCGGGCTTGTTGTTGTCGGCCGCGGGGGCCGCAGCGCTCGGCTGGACTTCTTGCTGTTCAGTCATTCCATCTTCCTCAGTTCCAGGGCGGCCACCAGAGCCTGGTTGGATGCACCTTGGGCAATCACGATACGGGTAAAACCAGCTCCCTCGGCCAGCTCGGCCACCCGGGGACTGGGCACCACCAGCAGGCGGTCATAAAGCCAGGGTCGCTGCGGGCCGGGCACCAGTGCCAGCAACCGCTGCAGGAGTTCACCACTGGTGATGAGCAGGCTGTCGAGGCCGGCTGCCTGCCAGTGGCGGGTCAATGCGTCCCCGTCTAGCTCGGGGTAGTGGCGCTCATAGGTGGCACAATAGTGCACCAGTGCGCCGCGTGAGGCCAGCGTCCGGGCGATGAGATCCCGCCCGTCGTTGCCGCGCAGGATCAGCACCCGCTTGCCGCTCACCTGTTGCAGGGCGGGCAGGGCCAGCAGCCCTTCGCTACGTGGATCGTCAGGGCAGCTCGCCTCTATACCGACTTCGCTGAAGGCATCTGCGCTGGCCTGACCGACCGCAAAGTAGTCAATATGTGGCCAGGTCAGACCAGTTTGCAACAGAAAATGATGAGCAAATTTAACGGCATGGGCACTGACGGCAATGACGATGTCCGTTTGGGGCAGCCATTCGGGCAGGCGGGGGAGTTCACTGCCCGGCCGGGTTTCCAGCAGCGGGCAGCACAGCGGTGCATGGCCCTGCTGGCGCAGCAACTGCACCAGCAGGGCGGCCTGGGCGGCCGGGCGCACCACCAGGGGGACCATCAGGTGGCGCTCCGGGGTGGTGACCATGAGCCGGCCAGGCCCGCACTCATGCCCGGTAGACCTCGGCCAGAATTGCGTCGGCACCGGCGGCCAGCAGGCGCTGGGCCAGGGCGTGGCCGAGCGCCTCGCCGTCCGCCAGGGGGCCGCGGATCTCGTCCCGGATCACCTGGGTGCCATCCGGGCTACCCACCAGGCCGCGCAGCCAGACCTCGTCCCCCTGCACCAGCGCATAGGCACCGATAGGCACCTGACAACCCCCTTGCAGGGCGCGGTTCATGGCGCGCTCTGTCAGCACCCGGATCCGGGTCTCGGCGTGCTCCAGCGGTGCCAGCAGGGCGTGCAGCTCGTGGTCATCCTGGCGGCACTCGATACCGACCGCCCCCTGACCGTTGGCGGGCAGGCTCTGCTCCGGCTCGATGAAGGCGGTGATGCGATGGGCCATCTCCAGCCGTTTCAGGCCGGCGGCGGCGAGTATGATGGCGTCGTACTCACCGGCATCCAGCTTGGCGAGGCGGGTGTTGACGTTGCCGCGCAGGTCGCGGATCACCAGATCCGGGCGGGCGGCCCGCAGCTGGCACTGGCGGCGCAGGCTGGAGGTGCCGACCACGGCTCCCTGGGGTAGCTCGTCGATCTGCTTGAAACAGTTGGAGACGAAGGCATCGCGCGGGTCTTCGCGCTCGCAGATGGTGTGCAGGCCAAGCCCTTCCGGGAACTCCACCGGCACGTCCTTCATGGAGTGGACGGCGATGTCGGCCCGCCCTTCCAGCATGGCAGTCTCCAGCTCCTTGACGAAGAGTCCCTTGCCGCCGACCTTGGCCAGCGGCGTATCCAGGATCTTGTCACCCTGGGTGCTCATGGGAACCAGTTCGACTCGCAGATCGGGATAGAGGGCTTCCAGCCGATCTTTTACAAAGTTGGCCTGCCACAGGGCCAGTGGGCTCTTGCGAGTGGCAATTCTCAGGGTTCGGGCTGCCATATCAATCAGTTGTTTCATCTTTAGTGAGGAAAACGATCTTACCACCCTTTGCAGGGGCTTTCATGGCGCAGCCGGCAAAAGCGGGGCCAAGCTCAAAAAGGGTCGCTGAAATTAATTTTCATTCGCTCATTATATGATGGCAACTAATTGAAAATATTATTTTTTATTGCTTTCCGCTGATACCGTTACGGGGCGTGCCAGAAATAATCCGGTGATTGTGTGCGGGCTTGTTTACCACTGCTGTTTGCATTGTTAACATGATCACACTTTTTTGACGTCTCCCCGTTTTGGTGCGTCATTTCTCTTCCCCATAGGTAGGGCATTGCTGGTAAAACTCGACACGCTGGTGGCGCGCTACGACGAGCTGAATCGTCTCAAGACGCAACGAGCGTTGGATCTCATGAGTCGCTATGGGCAGCAGGTCTTCCAACTGCTGCCTGTCATGCTGCACTTCAATCATCCCCTTCTGCCCGGTTATGTGGCAGGGGACGTGCCTCATGGTATCTGGAGTTTCGTCGCCAACGAGGCTCAACAAGCCTTCATCCAGGATCTGTGTCAGAACGCCAACTGTCAGGGGGGCCTCAGCACCCACGACAAGTCGATCCAGGGCCTCTACTCCATGGGCAGCACCTCTTCTATCGGTCAGTGCTGCCACTCGGATCTCGACATCTGGGTCTGTCACGTGGCCGGCTTGTCCCAGGAACGCCTCGCCCTGCTGGAGCAGAAGTGCCAGCACCTCTCCCTCTGGGCCGAGCAGCGCGGGGTCGATCTCAACTTCTTCCTGATCCCCGAAGACAAGTTCCGCCAGCGCAACGATGCCCAGATGCAGGGGGAGAGCTGCGGCAGTGCCCAGCACCTGCTGCTGCTCGACGAGTTCTACCGCAGCGCCATGCACATCGCGGGCAAGCGGCTGCTCTGGTATCTGGTGCCTGCGGAATATGACGATCACTACGACGACTATGTGAACGGCCTCTTTGCCCACGGCAAGTTGAGCCAGGATGACTGGCTCGATCTGGGGGGCTTTGACCGCATTCCCGCCGAGGAGTACTTCGGCTCCGCCCTGTGGCAGCTCTACAAGGGCATAGATTCCCCCTACAAGGCTGTGCTCAAGTCGGTGCTGATGGAGGCCTACTCCCACGAGTATCCCAACACCCGGCTGCTGTCGGTGACCAGCCGCGACTGGTTCCAGCACAACGAGGGGATGCACTACCGGCTCGACAACTACTGCCTGATGCTGGACAAGGTGACCAACTACCTCAAGTCCATCGGCGACATGCAGCGCCTGGATCTGGTGCGCCGCTGCTTCTATCTCAAGGTGTGCGACGGTCTGAGCCACCCGAAGGAGGAGCACTCCCCGGACTGGCGCCGGGAGCAGATGGCCCAGCTGGTGGCTTACTGGGGCTGGAGCCCGGAGCGGCTGCATCACCTGGATCATCGCCAGGAGTGGAAGGTCGAGGACGTCAAGGTGGCTTACGCCGAGTTGCTGGAGGCCCTGATGCAGAGCTACCGCAACCTCATCCAGTTCGCCCGCCGCAACAACATCAGCGAGTCCATCAACCCGGAGGACATCGGCATACTGTCGCGCAAGCTCTATGCCGCCTTCGAGAGCCTGCCGGGCAAGGTGCAGCGGATCAACCTCAAGATAGCGCCGGATCTCGGCGAGCCGGATCTCAGCCTGGTGCAGGTGCCCCACGGCCGCCTGAATCGCGCCGGCTGGTATCTCTACAAGCACTCTCTGGAGCCCGCCGACATCATAGGTCGGGCGCCGCTCGAATATAACGGATACATCAGCAAGCTGGTGGCCTGGGCCTACTTCAACGGCCTGCTGACCCCCCAGTCCCGGGTGCACCTGTTCAATCAGGGCTCGGATCTGCACATCGACAACCTGCACCAGTTCTGTCGCGATCTCTCTGGGACCTTCCCGGTCAAGTACCCTCGCGCCACCAACCTGGCCCTGAGCCGCCCCTGCGAGATCCACCAGCTCTCCATCTTCCTCAACCTGGAGACGGACCCGTCCAGCCACTGGGTGGGGCAGGTGATCGAGTTCGACGCCAATGCCGCAGACGTCTTCTCCTTCGGCCGCAACCAGGAGTGTCTGGTGGGATCCGTGGATCTGGTCTATCGCAACTCCTGGAGCGAGATCCGCACCTTGCACTTCCAGGGGGAGGAGGCTGTGGTCGATGCCCTCACCACCATACTCGGCAAGATGCACCAGGATGCCGCCGCCCCCGAGATGATAGAGGTGTTCTGTTACAGCCAGCACTTCCGCTCCCTGGTGCGCACCCGCTTCCAGCAGCTGGTGGCCGAATGCATAGAGCTGCGTCTGGCCCGGGACAAGCAGCAACTGGTCAAGACGCTGGCCCTTGGCCGCGAGAAGTACGGTATCTTCTTCGAGCGGCGCGGGGTCTCGGTGAAGAAGCTGGAAAACGCCATCGACTTCTACCGCCACATCTCCCACAACAAGCTGGATCACCTGCCGCTGCGGCTCGACAAGACCCACAGCCAGCACCTGCCCGGCATAGTCGACACCTACGCCAGCGAGGGGCTGGTGCAGTTCTTCTTCGATACCCGGGATGCGGGCACCAACATCTATATCCTGGACGAGGCGAACCGGGTGGAGATCTACCAGCACTTCGCCGGCAACAAGGATGAGCTGGTGCAGGGGGTGAACCGCTTCTACACCTCGGGCCACGAGCGCTTTAGCGATGCGGGCCAGTTCAGCAACTTCAACCTGCCCCAGTATTATGAAATCGTGCAGATGGGCGACAAGCTGGAGGTGATCCCCTACCGCAGCCAGAATCCGCAGCGAGACAATCCGGGGGCGGCTCGGGAAGTAGGGTGATGGAAGCGGGGTGATGTGCCGGGCACATTGCCAACGGGATGAAAGCAAACGGCCTGCATGATGCAGGCCGTTGTCGTATCTGTGGTGCTACATCAGGCGCCGAGGCGCGCCAGCAGCCAGTGGCGGATGTCGGCGAGTTGGGGTCGGCAGATCTCGTGGCGCATGGGGTATTCGTGCCACTCTAGGCTGAGGCCCGCCGCCTCCAGCCGGTTCTTGGCATCCCAGCCCATGGAGAGGCTCACCACATCATCATAGATGCCGTGCATGTAGCAGATGGGCAGGGCGCGGGCGGCCTCGCTCATCTCCTCGACCAGTTGCTCGGGCGCCGCCAGATAGGTGGACATGCAGAGCAGGCCCGCCAGCTTTGCTTGATAGCGCAGCGCGGTGAAGGAGGCGATGACGCCCCCCTGGGAGAAGCCCGCCAGCACTATGTTGCCCGGGGCGAAGCCCTCGGCCACCAGCCGATCCAGCAGGGCGGCGATACGATCGGCGGACTCGCGTACATGGGACTCCACGGCGCGGTCCGCCGGGTCGTCGAAGCTCTTGATGTCGTACCAGCCGCGCATCTTGTAGCCCATGTTGATGGTGATGGGCCGTTCAGGTGCATCGGGCAGCAGGTGACGGACCAGCAGGGTGGCGGGCAGCGCCAGGGCATCGACCAGGGGCGCGAGCCCGGCGCCGGAATCCCCCAGCCCGTGCAGCCAGATCACCGCATGACGGGCGCCCTGGGGATGCAGATCCATCATGGGAGACTCTGCCATCATGGGAACTGGACGGGCTCGCCCGCCTGGGTGGTGCAGGCTCGGGTCAGCAGGGCCTTGAGCTCGTCGCCGAAGCGGTTGTCGATCCAGCTGTCACCGCGCAGCTCGAAGTGGAAGCCGTTCTCGCGGGTGGCCACCCAGATCTGGTGCAGGGGTTCCTGCTTGTTGATGATGACCTTGGTCTTGTTCTCGAAGCTTAAGGTCAGCACACCGCCTGCTCGCTCGCAGTCGATATCCGGATACCCCTCGTCGATAACGTCTTCCACATACTGGAAAAAGGCGTCGGTCAGGGCGTGATACTCGTGATCCTTCATCGGTTTATCCTGTTGCTTTTAACAATGTGAGTGCGATTATAGAGGGCCAAAAATTTTTTCGCAGCGAACCATTATGATTACCCAGTTCACCAAGTGCCTGTTTGCCGCGTCGCTGTCGTTCGGGTTGGCCGCCTGCGGCCTGACGGGGCCACTCTACATGCCACCGGCCGAACAGCCCGCCTCCACTGAGCAAGCGCCGGCACAGCCCAAGACAGAGAGTACACCGCAAGCCGCCTCGCCTGCGACCGCCACACCGGCCTCCGAGGCCGCGCCGCAATAATCTAGGAAGGAACCGCCCCCTTGGATCACTTTAACTACGACGCCGACGGCCAGCTTCAGGCCGAGCAGCTTCCCCTGCAACAGCTCGCCGAGCAGTACGGTACCCCGCTGTATGTCTACTCCCGCGCCACCTTGGAACGCCACTGGCACGCCTTCGATCAGGCGGCGGGGGACATTCCCCATCTGATCTGCTATGCGGTCAAGGCCAACTCCAACCTGGCGCTGCTCAACCTGCTTGCCCGCCTGGGCTCGGGTTTTGACATCGTCTCCGGCGGGGAGCTGTCCAGGGTGCTGGCGGCAGGGGGCGATCCGGCCAAGGTGGTCTTCTCCGGCGTCGCCAAGAGCGAGGCCGAGATGCGCCTCGCGCTGGAGAAAGAGATCCTCTGCTTCAACCTGGAGTCGGAAGCCGAGCTGGAGCGCCTGAACCGGGTCGCTGGCAGCATGGGCAAGACAGCGCGCGTCTCGGTGCGGGTCAATCCCGACATAGACGCGGGCACTCATCCCTATATCTCTACCGGCCTCAAGCAGAACAAGTTCGGCATCCCCATCGAGCAGGCGCCCGCCATCTATCGCAAGGCGGCGGCCATGGCCCACATCGAGATCAAGGGGGTGGATTGCCACATCGGCTCTCAACTCACTGAATTGAATCCCTTTATGGAGGCAGCGGACAAGCTGCTGAAGCTGATCGACGAACTGGCGGCCGAAGGTATCCATATCCATCACCTGGACGTGGGCGGGGGCCTGGGGGTCAACTATGGCGCCGAGCAGCCACCGCACCCGACCGAGTACGCCGAGGCGCTCAAGCAGAAGCTGGCGGGCCGGGATCTGACCCTGCTGTTCGAGCCGGGCCGTGCCATAGTCGCCAACGCCGGCGTGCTGTTGACCCGGGTCGAGTTCCTCAAACCCGGCGAGACCCGCAACTTCGCGCTGATCGACGCCGGCATGAACGATCTACTGCGCCCCTCTCTCTATGGCGCCTGGATGAACATCATAGAGGTGGACAGCCGTACGACCCACGAGAAGGCGCTGTACGACGTGGTCGGCCCCGTGTGTGAAACCGGTGACTTCCTCGGCAAGGAGCGTACCCTGGCGATTGCCGAGGGCTCACTGCTGGCGGTGCGTTCCGCCGGGGCCTACGGCTTTACCATGTCGTCCAACTACAACACCCGTCCCCGTGCGGCCGAGGTGCTGGTGGACGGTGACCAGGCCCATCTCATTCGTGAGCGGGAGCAGCTCGCCGACCTCTGGCGAGGCGAGCACCTGCTGCCTTGAGCTATATGGATTTTCAGCGTTCCTCCAGGTGAGAGCGTGATAAACGGTGAGACAGGAACGCGCGATGTTGATTGAGTTTTCCAGGATGCATGGGGGGTTGGACAACGACTTCAGGGTGGTTGGCGACTTTCGTTACGGCCTGAACGGCGCAGGGAAAAAAGATGTTGATTGAATTTTCCAAGATGCATGGCCTGGGCAACGACTTCATGGTGGTGGACGGTGTCACCCAGAAGGTGTTTTTCAGCAACGACGTCATCAAGAAGCTGGCGGATCGCCACTTTGGCATCGGCTTCGATCAGCTGCTGCTGGTGGAGCCGCCCTATGATCCCGAGCTCGACTTCCATTACCGCATCTTCAATGCCGATGGCAGCGAGGTGGAGCAGTGCGGCAACGGTGCCCGCTGTTTCGCCCGTTTCGTGCGGCTAAAGGGGCTGATCAACCGGGATCGCATCGCGGTCAGCACGGCCCGAGGCCGCATCACCCTGCAGCTGGAGGGGGAGAACCAGGTCACGGTCAACATGGGGGTGCCCCAGTTCGAGCCGGGCAAGATCCCGTTTCGCGCCCAGAAGGCGGAGAAGACCTACCTGCTGCGGGCGCAGGATCACACTGTGATGTGCGGTGCCGTCTCCATGGGCAATCCCCACTGCGTCATCGAGGTGCCCTCGGTGGCCGATGCCCCTGTGGAGACCCTGGGCCCCATCATGGAGCGCCACGAGCGTTTCCCCGAGCGGGTCAACGTCGGCTTCATGGAGATGGTCAGTGCCAGCGAGATCAAGTTGCGGGTGTTCGAGCGCGGGGTGGGGGAGACCCTGGCCTGCGGCACCGGCGCCTGTGCGGCCGTGGTGCTCGGCATCAGCCAGGGCAAGCTCAGAGAGCGGGTCACCGTCACCCTGCCGGGGGGCAAGCTGACCATCGCCTGGAAGGGGCCGGGTCAGCCGGTCTACATGACGGGCCCGGCCGAGCATGTCTTTGATGGCCAGATAGAGCTGTAAGCCAGTGAGCGGGCCAGTCGAGCATATGACGGGCCCGGCCGAGCATGTCTTTGACGGCCAGATAGAGCTGTAAGCCAGTGAGCGGGCCAGCCGAGCATATGACGGGCCGGGCCGAGCATGTCTTTGATGGCCAGATAGAGCTGTAAGCCAGTGAGCGGGCCAGTCGAGCATATGACGGGCCCGGCCGAACACGTGTTCGACGGCCAGATAGAGTTATAGGCATCGAGTGGGGACGTCCTCCGCGCAGCCAAACGGTAATGTCGGGGCCCTGTGCCCCTTTTTCGGATGGATCAACCAAGTTATGAGCGAACTCAAACGGCAGGAATCACTGATGGACGAAGCCACAGTGCTGGAGTACCTGGCCCGTTACCCCGAGTTTTTCCAGCGCCACGGGGCCATGCTGGACAGGATCCGCATTCCCCATGAGCACAAGGGCACCATCTCCCTGGTGGAGCGCCAGCTGGACAGACAGCGCGAGCGCATCGAGCAGCTGGAGCAGGAGATCACCGAACTGATGGGGATCGCCAGCGAGAACGAGCGGATCTTCCGGGTCTATGCGGATCTCTATGGCGAGCTGTATGGCTGCCAGACCCTGTTCGAGCTGAGCGCCGTGATGGGCAAGGCCTTCGTGCAGCGGCTGCGGCTGACCGGCCTGCGGCTCTGGCTCAGCCCGAAGAAATTCCAGCTGACTGGCCCCGAGCAGCGCTTCCTGGCTGACGGCAAGCAGCTCGATCAGCTGCTGGGCCAGCGGCTGCCCGGGACGGATTACTACTTCGGCCGGCTCAACCAGAGCGAGAAGCAGGCGCTGTTTGGCAGCGATGTGCTGGTCAACTCCGTGGCCCTGATGCGGCTCGGGGATCTCGGCGTGCTGGCCTTCGCGAGCTCGGATCCCAGCCACTTCACCCCTCACAACGACACCCTGCTGCTGGGTCAGCTGGGGCGTCTGCTGCAACTGCGTCTGCCCGAGCTGGTTCGTGGCTAAGGCACCCCTCCCCGCCGCCGACCCCCTGCCTGCCTCCCTGGCGGGGGAACTCACCGCCTTTATCGAATACCTGAGGGTCGAGCGCCAGCTCAGCCCTCATACCCGCAGCAACTATCAGGCCCATCTGGAAGCCATGGCCGCCGAGCTGGTCAGGCTGGGGGTCGATGACTGGGCCCGGCTCGAGGCGAGCCAGGTGCGCAGCCTGGTGACCCGGATGCACAAGGCAGGCCTGGCCCCCCGATCGCTCGCCACCAAGGTCTCTGCCCTGCGCAGCTTCTGCGACTGGCAGGTGCGCCAGGGGCGGCTCCCTGCCAACCCGGCCCGCGGCATCGTCACCCCCAAGCAGGGGCGGCCGCTGCCCAAGAACCTCGACGTGGACGAGATGTACCAGCTGCTCAACATCACCGACGAGCAGGATCCGCTGGCGGTGCGGGATCGCGCCATCATGGAGCTGATGTACTCCTCCGGCTTGCGCCTCGCCGAGCTGGTGGGGCTCAACCTCGCGGACGTGAAGCTCGATGAGCGCCAGCTCAGGGTCACCGGCAAGGGGTCGCGAGAGCGGGTGCTGCCCATGGGCAGGATGGCGGTGGAGTGGCTGCAGAAGTGGCTCAAGGTGCGGCCCTTGCTGGCGGGGGACGAGGGGGAGGCGCTGTTCGTCTCCAAGCGCCGGCAGCGACTGTCGGCCCGCTCGGTACAGGAGCGGCTCGACGGCTGGGGCAACAAGCAGGCCCTCAATGCCCACGTTCACCCCCACAAGCTGCGCCACAGCTTCGCCACCCACATGCTGGAGTCCTCCGGCGATCTGCGGGCGGTGCAGGAGCTGCTGGGCCACGCCGATCTCTCCACCACCCAGATCTATACCCACCTCGACTTCCAGCATCTGGCCAAGGTGTATGACAGTGCCCACCCAAGGGCCAAACGGGATCCTGCCACCCCGGAAGATGAGTGAGCTTTGCCAGTTATCAAGGGGCCAAGGGAATGACAGCGCACCATTCGCGAGGGCCAAACGGGATCCCGCTACCCCGGAAGATGAGTAAAAGCGACTGTGCTCGAATGGTTCTGCTCCCTTCTACCCTCGTGGGAGAACGCTTGGGGATGAGGGGAATGGGTTTGACAACAGGTAACGGGAACAGCCCCATAAAGAGGAATGACCATGCAGTTCTACCGTCGCTGGCAGCCGGTGGCCGCCATCTCGTTTGATCTTGACGACACCCTCTATGACAACGGCCCCGCCATAGCGCGGGCCGAGCAGTGGATGCTGAGCCACCTGCGCAGCGAATACCTGGCCACCGCCATGCTGGACAAGCCGCGCTGGCTCGAGCTCAAGCGCAACCTGCTGCTGGCCCGGCCCGAGCTGGGTCAGGACGTCAGCCTGGCGCGCCAGCACGGCATCCGCGAGGCCATGGTGCAGGGGGGCATGGCCGCCTCCCGGGCGGATCAGGAGGCAGAGCGGGTGTTCGCCGCCTTTCTCGCCGAGCGCTCGAAGATAGAGGTGAGCGAGGCAACTCACGCCCTGCTGGCTCGCCTGGCGGAACGCTACCCCCTGGCGGTCATCACCAATGGCAACCTGGATCTGGTGCAGGCCGGACTCGCGGACTACTTCACCCTGGTCTGCAAGGCGGGGGCCGGGGCCAGGATGAAGCCGGCGCCGGACATGTTCGTGCAGGTGCAGCAGGCCCTCGGGCTCGCCCCCGGCCAGATACTCCACGTGGGGGATCATCCCGAGACGGACGTGCTGGGGGCCAGGTTGCACGGCTTCAAAGCCGCCTGGCTCAACGAGCGCCGGTTGCCCTGGCAGTCGTTGCAGTTGCTGCCGGATGTGGAGCTCGCCACCCTCGACGAGCTGGCCGGGCTGCTGCTCTGATCCTGCTAGAGGGGCAGAGAAAGAGATGCGCAGGCGAGGCCATTTATTTATCCTTGGCGCGGACTGACAAGGGAGTGCTGGGCGTGAGTGGAATGAAGAGTGTCATCTGGTTGGTCATCCCCATCGTGCTGGCGGGCTGCGATCTGTTTAGCGACCACTACCGGATGGAGTTCAGGGATGGATCCTGGCGGGATATCGCCATTTCGCCCTTTTCGGATCAGGCCCGCTGGCGTGAAGGGTGCGCCACCGGCGAGATACTGGTGGACATGACCCTGCCCCTGAAGCGGGGCAAGGTGGTCGATGGCCGCGAACAGCTGCTGATCGGCGGCGAGCTGTTCGAGCTGGAAGAGGCCCGGCTCTATCGCGGCAACGGCATGGTGCTGGGGCAGGCCCCTGACCATGTTCAGCGGGGCCTCAAGGGGCTGGATGTCTGCCGTACCCTGCGCCCGGATCGCGGGGCCCTGCCCAAGTTGAAGGGCAAGGGATTCGGCGACTAGCCCGCCCGCTGCCGATGCTGGCGACAGGCGTCGCCGAAGGCGCTAAACAGCTTGATGGAGTGGGGATTCTCTTTCGCCTTCCACTCCGGGTGCCACTGCACCGCCAGGAGAAAGAGGGTGGGAGCGTGGCATGAATAGCCTCGATCAAGCCATCCTCGACATGGGTCAGCGACGCCGGATGTCTGCCATACCCTGCGTGCGCCCCGTTCGCGGGGCCCTGCCCAAGTTGAAGGGCAAGGGATTCGGCGACTAGCCCGCCCGCTGCCGATACTGGCGACAGGCGTCGCCGAAGGCGCTAAACAGCTTGATGGAGTGGGGGTTCTCTTTCGCCTTCCACTCAGGGTGCCACTGCACCGCCAGGAGGAAGGGGGAGAGGGCAGGGGCGTGGATCGCCTCGATCAGCCCGTCCTCGGCATGGGCCAGCGGCGCCAACCCCTTGGCCAGCGTCTTGATCCCCTGACCGTGCAGGGAGTTGACCGGGATCTGCGCCTCCCCCATCAGGTCGGCAAACCAGCTGCCGGGCACCAGACTCACCTGGTGGCTGTGGCCATACTGCTCCTCCACGGGATCGTCCGCATCCTCCCTGTGATCCGCATAGCCGGGCTCGCAATAGACCTTCTGATGAATATCCCCGCCCAGCGCCACGTTGATCTCCTGCATGCCGCGGCAGATGCCGAGCAGGGGCAGTCCCCGATCGAGGGCGGCGCGCACCAGGGCTATGTCGAACAGATCCCTGTCCCTGTCCTGGGCCTTCTCCGGGGTCAGGTTCTCCTGGCCGTAGAGGGCGGGATCTATGTTGGATCCGGCCCCGCTCAGGTAGACCCCATCGACGAGATCCAGATACTGCTCCAGATCAGCTGTCCCGCAGCAGGTGGGAACCAGCAGGGGCACGCAGTCGCTGATCTCCACCAGGGGGGTGATGTATTTGTGGGTCATTACCTGGTAGGCGTGGCCACTGCGGGCCTGGGCCCCCATGGTCATCAGCACGACGGGTTTGGAATGGGAACTGGGGTTGGGCATAGGTCACCTTGGCTATCCTTGGCGGTCTCATCCTGCGCCTTGGGAAGGCCCTTGCCGCGTCACTCTCGCAAGGGCATGCCTCAAGGCATGGTCATGGGATCAGGGTCGTGTCACAGTGCCAGAATCGTCGGTCAGCCTGGGCGATGACAGCCTGGATCCCGATCCCAGTCTGCCAAGGCCGTTCAATATGTCAAACGAAATGATGCGTTAATGTTAAATCTCGTGGCGACTGAGCCAGCTTGAGTCCCTGCTTCAGGGGCTTTAGCGGCAGTTGGCGGGCATTTGGGGGAAAGGCGTGGTGGATATATTAAACATTCGGCCCTGATGGCCGGATAGCAGAAGGGGCCCGCAGGCCCCTCGTCGATTCAGGCATTGAGGATGAACTGCTCTATCACCCTGGCCACGCCGTCCTCGTCGTTGCGGGCCGTGGTGTGCTGCGCCAGCGTCTTGATCTCGTCGGTGGCGTTGCCCATGGCGACCCCGAGTCCGGCATATTCGATCATGTGGCGGTCGTTGCCCGCATCGCCCACCGCGATCACCTGGTGAGCGGTGAGGCCCAGGTGCTCCGCCAGGGCGGCCACGCCGGTGCCCTTGTTGCTTCGCTTGTTCATGAACTCGAGGAAGTAGGGGGAGCTGCGCACCACCGTGTAGCGCTCATAGAGCTCGGCGGGCAACTGGGCGATAGCGCGGGAGAGCTGGGGCTCGGGGTCTATCATCATCACCTTCATGATCTGCTCGTCGGCGGGCAGGGTGGCGAAGTCCACCAGGTTGATCGGCATCTTGATCAGTTGGGACTCGTGCTCTGTGTAGGTGCTGATCCTGGGGCTGATGAGGCCCTGGAGGACGGAGAAGCCGTGGACGTTGACCCCCAGCTCAGAGGCGAGATGGGCGATGGCGCTGGCGTCGCTGCCGGTCAGCAGCTGGCTGCGCAGTATGCGTTGATCCGCGACCTGCTGCACCAGGGCGCCGTTGTAGCAGATGACGTAGTCATCCTGACCGGTGAGGCCGAGTTCGGCCAGATAGGGCGTCATGCCTTCCAGCGGGCGGCCCGAGGTCAGCACTACTGTCACGCCCTGGGCGCGGGCGGCCGCGATGGCGGCATGGGTGCGGGGGGTTATTTGACCGTGCGGGTTCAGCAGGGTGCCATCCATATCCAATGCGATCAGCTTGTACATCTTCTCACTACCTGAGTCTGGCCGGCCCGCCCTATGGGGCCAAGGGGAGGCCGAGTGTAGCGAAAATCGCCGCCGGGATCACGAGTTGAACGGTTGCGTGGCAGAGCTGCCCCTGACTGGCACCTCTCAGTGCTGGCCCTCGTAAGGGGTCAGTTGCAGTTGATCTTCCCGGATGGCGAAGTGGATGGGGCCGTGTTCTATGTCGACCCTGTTGTGGTGATGGGCCATCTCCACCTCGACGCCGGGGAAGAGGCGCTGGGTGGCGATGATGTCCATGTTGGCCATCAGGGCCTGCAGCTCGCGCTGCGCCTCGGCAAGCTGTTCATCAAGGGACTTGCTCTCGTCCAGCTGACGGGTGCGCAGCTCCTTGATCTTCTTCAGGGTCTCGGGATTGCGCTTGTCGCCGGGCAGTTGCAGCAGCCGCAGGATGAGATCCTGCAGCTTGTCGAGCTGCTCCCGGCAGGCCTGCTTGCGTTGACGCAGGGCCTGCTCCTGCTCCTTGTGGCTGAAGTAGCCACCGAGGATCTGCAGCCGGGTCCGGTTCGCCGCCGAGGCCCCGAGCACGGGCGCCATGATGAGTCGGTTGGCAATGTTGATGCCGCCGATGAGGTGGCCCTTGCGCATGGCGCTGTCCCCGACCCTGATGTCCTGGCCGCTGCGGCAATAGCTGTGGCTGAGCTGGCTCTGGATATGGATGTCGCCATCGGCCTCCAGCCTGGCGTACTGGGCATAGCTGGCGTGGATCTCGCCCCCGGCGTTGAGGTGGCAGAGGTACTGGTCCCCCTCCAGCTTGCGCCCTATGATGCCGTTGCGCACCGTGATGGTGCCGCCGGATTCGATATAACCCCCCTCGACGAAGCCCCCTATCACCACATCGCCGCTGGTCTTGATCCGCATGCCGGGCATGACGTCCCCGGTGACCAACAGGGAGCCCTCGAACATGACGTGACCGTGGCGGATGTCGACCTGCTTGACGCTCAGCACCTCGTCCACCCTCATGCCGGCCCGCTCCTGGCAAGGTAGCCCGGCACGGGTCGCCAGCAGCAGATCCGGGTCCTCGGGGGAGAAACAGGTTCCTTCTCCCGCCGTCATGGCGCTCTCCTTGCCGTGGCGGGCCGGCAGCACCTGGCCCGTCACCGTGAAGCCCTCTATGCCCTGGGTGGCGGGGTGGCGCCGCATCAGGGGGGCGCCCGCCTTGACGGTGAGCAGGGTGCCGAGATCGCGCATGTCCACCTTGCCGTGGTCCACCTCCTGGGGCTTGAGGATCCGCTCCGCCGCCGTCTCCACCAGCCGCTCCAGGCGGGTATCTTGGCCATGCCTGGCCGCCTTGCCCAGGGCGATGACAGGGGTGAGCCGGGCGCCGGGGGCCGCCTCGCTGGCGGCCTTGATGGCGGCGGCGAGCAGCCGCTCGCTCACCCCCTGCTTGATTGGGCTCGCCGCCACCGCCTCCTGCAACTGCGCCAGGGTCAGGGGGTTGCCGCCCCAGTCGGCGGTGATCTGGGCGCTGGCGCTCATCTGATCCTTGTCGACCAGGACGAGGAGCCGGGCATCCTGCCGCTGGGCTATGGGCACGGGAGGGGGGAGGGGGCGTCCGGCTGGGTCAGCAGGGTGTTGAGCAGGGCGACGGCCTGCCGGATCCCCTCGTCGAGGGGTTGATAGCGTCGGCAGTTGGAGAGCCGCAGCAGGGCCAGGACATGTTGCTCCTGGACGGGCTCGGTGAGACCCGGGGTAATGCGCAGACAGACATAGGTCATGTCTGCCGACAGCTGAAACCACGCTTTGCTTAACACCGGGATCCTCCTTCGTTGTCCCGATCCGGCTAGCCCCCCTGTGGCCGGGGGCGGGATCCTTGCCAAGAGTCGATGCCGCCGGGGCGGCCAAGAACCGCAGTATTCTGACATTTCGTCGTCCGGGTCAACGAGCCGAGTGCAAATGGGTGAGCCGGGTTGAGGAAATCCTGTGTGACGGGGAGTTGGGCCGATGGCGAAGGCGCGGCGGCTTGCTGAGTGTCAAATGAGGTGTTTTTGGCGGTATCTGCTGACTATTTCACCGACTGCCGCCCCCGACGGGCATCAAGTTCAGGGTGGCAATACGATTCACCTTGCAAGGGGAGGTTCAAGGGATTTTAATCTGCCGCCGCCCCGAGGCGCTGATGCCGGTCGCTGCCGACCATACTGTCCTCTTGTCCAACCGAACGAGCCCCATGACCGCCCAAGGCCACCTGCTGTTTTCCGTTACCTGCGCCCTGCTTGCCCACAAGGTCGAACTCACTCCGGCCCTGGCCGAAGGCAGCCTGTGGCACATAGTGCCCATGGCCCTGGCCAGTGCCCTGCTGCCGGATCTCGATCACCCCCAATCCCTGCTCGGTCGGCAACTGCCCTGGATCTCGGGGCCCCTCTCCCGCCTGTTCGGCCATCGCGGCTTCACCCACAGCCTGCTGGCGGTGGGCCTGGGGATATGGGGGTTGGCGCAGTTTCAGGCACCCGGGCCACTGTCCGGGGTGATGAAGGACGCCCTCATCGTCGGCTACCTCAGCCACCTGCTCGGGGATTGGCTCACCCCGGCGGGCATTCCCCTGTTCTGGCCCTGGCGTCGGCGCTTTCGGCTGCCCGGCCTGCCCCTCAAGAGCGGCGGGGGCTACGAGAAGGCCTTCTGCCTGCTGACCCTGGCGCTCGCCGGGTACTGGGTGCATGGGAGCGCGGGCTTAGGCGCCTTCTAGCCCGGTATCAGTCGATGCGGCTGGCGGTTCTGGTCAGGGTGAGGTAGTCGGCGAGTACCGGCAGGCCCTGCAGGTGACGGCGCAGCATGTCGAGGGCGGCGAAGGCGAGGATCCGGCGGCCGCTCTCGGGATCCGGGTGACTCAGCTTCACCCTCTGGCCGATTCGCTGGCCGTCTGCGCACAGCAGCAGCGGTACGCCGCCTGGGCCCGTACTGCCTATGGTCAGGCTGGGTTCCCGTCCGCTCCCCGTCAGTTGGTCGAGCTCGCTCGGGAGGTTGTGGCTGAAGCTGGCCTCCAGCACCGGATGGGGGTGGCACATGGCCAGCAGGGCGCCCCGGCTCTCGCCTTCTTGCAGCCACAGCGGCCGCTCCCCCAGCAGGGCCAGGATCTGCTGAGCCGGATCCTCGTTCCCCCGTCCCACCAGCCAGGGACTTATCTCCCCGAGCAGGCGCGCCTCGGCGGCGGCCATGTCGGCGGCGCTGGCCCCATGGCCGATGAGTTTCAGCTCGATGAGAGGCATGGAGGAGCGGTAGCCGAGTTCGATGCCGGCAGGCCAGGGCGCCGCATCCAGCTTGTCCGAGAGGGCGGATTCCGAGATGCCGAAGGTATAGAAGCGGCGCAGCTCTGTGTCCGTCTCTTCCCCCGCCAGCGCCTTGAGGCGCGGCAGGATTTGCTCGCACACCATCTGCTTGAACTCGAACGGCACGCCCGGGGTGAAGAAGAGCCGGCTCTGGCCGTGGCTGGCCGGGTGGCTGACCAGGAAGCCGCAGGCGGTGCCGACCGGGTTGTCGAGGATCTCGCAGCCCCGGGGCAGCCAGGCCTGCTTGCTGTTGCTCTGGGCCATGATGCGGCCCCGGCTGGCGTAGCGCTCGGCCATGGTGGCGAGCCAGTCGGGGAACAGGGTCAGGGGTTGGCCGAAGGCCTCGGCCGCCGCCTGGGCGGTGAGATCATCCGCGGTGGGGCCCAGGCCCCCGCACACCAGCACCACCTCGGCCCGGTTGGCACTCTCCTGCAAGGCGGCCTTCAGATCGGCGAGGTTGTCCCCCACGGTGAGGCGGCGGCGCACCTGCCAGCCCTGTTCCAGCAGCAGGGCGCTGAGCCAGGCGGCGTTGGTGTCCACCACCAGGCCGGTCACTATCTCGTCCCCCGTGCTGATGATCTCGATACGCATGCAGACTCCTTGGGTGGTGGGCCCCGATCAGGGCTTGTTGTGCTCGAAGTAGTAGCTGATCCGGGTGCGCGGGTTGAGGTACTCGAACACCGCCGGCGGCAGTCGCTTGGGGTGGATCACCTTGGCAATCGTCAGCTCGGCCTGCTCGAGATCTATGATGGCCGCCTCCTGGCGCGGGATGCGGGGATCGTACACCAGCACGGCGGGGTAGAGCAGGCGGGAGGCGTTGACCGACATCACCAGCCCGACCTGGCCGTTGGAGAGCTGCACCACGCTGCCGGGCGGGTAGATGCCCATCAGGCGGATCAGCATGCCGAGGTGGTCGGTGTTGAACTGGGCCTTGCGCTGCTTGTAGAGGTTGCCGAGGGCCGAGTAGGGCACCTTGGCCTGCAGGTGGCAGAGGTTGTCGTACTCGTTGATGAGGGACACTATCTGGGTCAGGGGGTCGAGCTGATCCCCCCTGAGCCCCTGTGGCCCGCTGCCGTCCAGATATTCGTGATGGTACTGCACTATGCGCTTCGCAGGCTCCGGGAAGCCGCTGGCCAGGCTCAGCAGATCCAGGCCATAGCGCGGATGCTGGGCCATCAGGTTCTGCTCCGGTTTGGTCAGGGGGCTTGTCTTGCGCAGGATCTGGCTCGGGATCTTCAGCTTGCCGATGTCGTGGAACAGGGCCCCCATGCCGACCTGGCGAATAGCCTCGGCTGGCAACTTGCACTCCCTGGCCAGCAGCATGCTGAGCACGCTGACGTTGAGGGAGTGAAACTGGAGGCTGTTGCCATCCGCGCTGTCGGAGACCAGGTGCAGCACCATCTCGTCCACCGACAGCAGCTGCTCCGTCATGGCGTTGATCAGCTCCTGGGCCTCATTGATGGCGTTGAGGGGGCGGGACTGGATCTTGCCCATCAGGTTGCGCACCTGGGCCAGGGACTGCTGGAAATGCTTCTCGCACTGCTGCAGATCCCGGCGATAGCGCTGCAACTGCTCGATGCGCCTGGCCTTCTCCTGCTGCATCTCCTGCTGGCGGCCGACGAGATCGTCAGTGCCATCCGGTGCGGGCTGCACCTGATCGAGGGGCTTGGGGGGGGCGTCGCTCTTGTCGGGAATGATGGTCACCAGCTTGAGGCCGAGCCGACGGATCAGCTCTATCTCCTCTTCACTCTTGAGTTTGAAGCTGGAAAACAGGAAAGGGTGCTCGCGCCATCCCAGTGGCAGGGAGACGTAATTGCCGACTTGCAGCCGGTCTACGGAGATCTTGATTCCTGTCATGGGGTTGGGCACGAGAGACACACAGAGCCGTATGCTAGTCAAAGGCAGGGGTGAATACAAAAGGTATCTGATGACAGGATGAGCGCTTTATTATAGGCTTCTAGATGTCCAGACATATTTACCGATGCAGTACAGGGAGTCAGCATGCCGATCAAGATCCCGGACCAGTTGCCCGCCGCCGAAGTGCTGGGGCAGGAGAACATCTTCGTGATGACGGAATCCCGGGCCGTCACCCAGAACATCCGTCCGCTGCGGGTGCTCATCCTCAACCTGATGCCCAAGAAGATAGAGACCGAGATCCAGCTGATGCGGATGCTCTCCAACTCGCCGTTGCAGGTGGATGTGGATCTGCTGCGCATCGACGATCGGGAGTCGAAGAACACGCCTCAGGCGCACCTGGAGAACTTCTATCACGACTTCGAGCAGGTGCGTGGCAACAACTACGACGGCATGATCATCACGGGGGCGCCGCTCGGGCTGGTGGAGTTCGAGGAGGTGGTCTACTGGCCGCGCATCGTCGAGATCATCGAGTGGTCCCATCAGCATGTGACCTCGACCCTGTTCCTCTGCTGGGCGGTGCAGGCGGCGCTCAAGGCGCTCTACGGCATGGAGAAGCAGACCCACGGCGAGAAGCTGTCAGGGGTCTATCGCCACCATCGCCTCGACGAGCACGAGCCGCTGCTGCGTGGCTTCGATGACGAGTTCGTCGCCCCCCACTCCCGTTATGCGGCCTTCGACGGTGACCTCATCCGCGCCCACACCGATCTGCAGATCTTCGCCGAGTCGGAGGAGGCGGGGGTCTATCTGGCGGCGACCAAGGATTGCCGCCAGGTGTTCGTCACCGGCCACCCGGAATACGATGCCTTGACCCTGGACGGCGAATATCAACGGGATCTGGCGGCGGGGCTCACCCCCGTCATCCCGGTCAACTACTACCCGGACGACAATCCTGGCCAGACTCCGCGCGCCACCTGGCGCAGCCACGGCCACCTGTTGTTTTCCAACTGGCTCAACTACTACGTCTATCAGCTCACCAGCTATCGGCTGGAGGACATCGGCAAGGTGTTCACCTACGAGCAGCCCAAAGGCTAGGTGTCATAGGGCCGGCTCACCCGCGATGATCCGCCATCGCCTGGAGGACATCGGCAAGGTGTTCACTTAATCAGCCGCCCAAGGGGTAGGGCGCCCTTCAGTCGGCCCCGGCCAGCCGTCGCCCCCGGGTGTCGAGCCAGTGACGGTGGCAGGCCAGGGTGAAGGCGCCGGGCCGCCTGGCCCGGATGGCGGCCATGGCCTCCGGCTGGGGCTGGCCCAGGGTCATCAGCAGCAGGGCCGCCACCAGCCCGGTGCGGCCGCTCCCTCCGTGACAGTGAATGGCCAGGTGCCGGCCCTCGCGCAGCAGGGCGAGCAGTTGCGGCAGCACGGGGGGCCAGGCTTGCTCGAAGGCTTCATCGGGGGCCTCATCGTCCGCTATGGGCAGGTGGAACCAGGCCATGCCCCTGGCCCTGACCAGTGAGCCGAGGGACCCTGCGCCGCGTGCGGCCAGCTCATCCTTTGTCATCAGCGTGAGCACACCGCCGGCACCGGCCAACTGCAACTGGGCCAGGGCGAGGGGCATGGGAACCTGCTGGTTGCCGGGACAGGGGGTGAGCAACAGCTGACCGTCGAGGCGCGGAACCTCCAGGCTCCAGAAGGGGTGGGCACTGAGCATGAGGATCCTTGTCGGTGCTAGGCGGGTGTCAAACGAACTTGTTGGCCCCCTGTTTGAGTGCGGCACAGCATAGAGGGCGCGGGTGCGATGTCAATCTGCGTTGTGTTCGGCCCGGTTTACGGGCAGAGTCTAAAAAAATTGAGCGATGGAAGGAGTAGAGATGAGAAACCTGGATCAACTGGACTTGGACATCCTGGCCCATCTGTTTCGCGATGCGGGCATGACCAACAAGGATTTGGCGGCCCTGGTCGGGGTGGCTCCCTCCACCTGCCTGGAGCGGGTGCGCAAGCTGCAACAGGACGGGGTGCTGAAGGGCGCTCACTGCGAGGTGGATTATCAGGCCCTGGGCGGCCATATCCAAGCCATGGTCTCCCTGCAGCTGGCGCGGCACAGCCGGCAGATCATAGATGCGTTTCGCGATGCCATACTGGCGTTGCCCGAGGTGATCAGCCTGTTTCACATGGGTGGCAAGGATGATTTCCTGGTGCACCTCTGCGTCGCCGACACCGAGCACCTGCGCAACTTCGTGTTCGATCACTTCACCTCCCGGGAAGAGGTGGTACACCTCGAGACCTCCCTGGTGTTCGAGCACAGGTTCAGCCGATCCCTGCCCTGCTTCACTCACCCCTGAGCGTCAGGGAAGCCGCAAAAAACCGCCAGTTGGCGGTTTTTTCGTTTCTGCATCGTGTCAGTTGAGGGCGAGCCTATCGTCCGGCGCCGTCTGGTAGAGCCCCTGCTGGTAGGCCAGGTTGCCCCAGAGTACCAGCCCCAGCGCGGCATCCTTCATGGCATCCGGCTGCGGGGCCGGGGTGAGGGTCTCGCTGGCATCGTCATAGACGAAGCCTTCCGCCGCCCGCTCAGGTTGCAGTATCACCACATCCTTGCCCCGCATCAGGGCGAAGTTCTTGTCGTACTGCATGATGGCGCGCCCCGGCCAGTCCGCCGGCATCCGGGTCAGATCCTTGCCCAGCATGGGGTAGTCGGCACTTATGCCCATCAGGGAGAGCAGGGTGGGCGCCATGTCTATCTGGCTGACGATGCGCCTATCCTGTTTCGGCGCTATGCCCTCTCCCACTATGACTCCAGGGATATGGAAGCGGGGGATGGGCACCAGGCTGGCTCCGCCGACCCGGCTGTCGTGATCGGCGATGACCAGGAACAGGGTGTCCTTCCAGTAGTCCGATGCCTTGGCCTTCCTGAAGAACTCGCCGACGGCGTAATCCGCATACTTGGCGGCGTTGTTGCGGGTCGCCTTGGGCTGCTCGTAGAGGGAGATGCGGTCGTCCGGGAACTCGAAGGGATCGTGGTTGCTGGAGCTGAATACCAGGCTGAAGAAGGGTTTGCCCTGCTTGTGGAGTGCCTCGAAGGTGTCGTTGGCCTTGGCCATGAGATCCTCATCCGAGGCGCCCCATGAGCCCTCGAACACAGGGTTCTTGAAGTCCTTCTGCTCGACTATGGTGGTGAAGCCATTGCCGAGGAAGAAGCTGCGCATGTTGTCGAAATGGCTCTCGCCGCCGTAGATGAAGCTGGTGTCATAGCCCCGCTGCTTGAGCAGATCCGCGATGGTGAAGAAGTTGGTCTGGCTCTTGCCGAGTTTGACCACGGCCTGGGCCGGGGTCGGGGTGAAGCCGGTCAGCACCGCCTCTATGCCGCGCACCGAGCGGGTGCCGGTGGCGTAGAGCTGCTCGAACGCCCATCCCTCCCGGGACAGCGCATCTATGTTGGGGGTCAGGGGCAGGCCGCCGAGGGAGCCGACGAACTGGGCGCCCAGACTCTCCTGCAGCAGGATCACCAGGTTCTTCGGCTTGCCGCTATGGCTGGCTTCGTTGAAGGTCTGGCTGGGTTGTGTCTCGGAGTTGAAGTCCTGGCCGGGGCGGCCGCTCTCCTCGCGCACCAGTTCCAGGATCCGCTCTCTGGGCAGTTCCCCGTAGAATTCGCCGGCACTCTCCTCGTTGCTCATCTGCTTGATGGCGAAGAAGAGGGAGTAGGCGGAGTTGACCGTCAGGGCGTTGACCAGGGGATCGCTGGCGAACGCCACCATGGCCGGGTTCAGGGCCCTGTGCCCCAGGCTGGAGCGGGCGCCGAGGAAGCCGATGACCAGGATCAGCAGGGCGAAGGCCGGGCGCAGATGCCAGCGCGGGAAGCTCAGGTGCCGCATCAGGCGCCCGCTCAGCCACCAGCCGCCCCCCAGGGTCAGCAGGCTGAACACCAGGGCCAGCAGCAGTTCGCCCTTGCGGCCCGCCCACAGCATGGCGAGCACCTCCTTCGGATAGATGAGGTATTCGATATAGAGGCGATTGGGGCGAACCCCGTATTCGGTGACGAAGGCGGGGGTGGAGATCTCGAGGAAGAGCATCAGCCAGAGCCCCAGGGTCAGCCAGACCCGGATAAGTTGCAGCCAGGCGCGCCCCAGGGCATGGGGGCCGGCCAGCAGCAGGGTGAAGACGGCGGGGACGCCCCACAGCCAGCAGAGGGTGGCGAAGTCGACGCGCAATCCCTGCAGCAGCATCTCTGACCAACCGGCGACGGCGTCGACCCGCTCCTGTTGCCAGAGCCCCAGGCCTGCCCGGCTGGCGGAGAGGGCGATGAGCGCGATCACCGAAAAAATGGCGATGGGCCAAAATGGACCCAGCCAATGTCTTATTTTTGTCATTGTTTTTCCTGATAAAGCCTGTTTTTTGATGCCCATCCGAGGACAGCTTTTTTTATATTGCAGGGTTATGACAATGGGGGCGGGGAAAGGTTGCGGCGCAGAGAGAGACTGGACGCTATTGATAATATTGATTTTTTAATGAGTGCTCCCGGGGGATCCAAAAGACAGCATAAATGACTGGGCGTTGTGTGATCCCCACTGCAAAGTGCGGCGAGGGGCTTGCCTATAATGGCGCCGGATTTTCTCAATCGGAGCCGAAGGGATGCCGGTCTTTATCGATGTGGAGTATGTGCATGGCTGGTGCCTGTTCGTGGTGCTCTCTGACGGCACCACCGGGGTGCTGGACCTGACCCCCTGGCGCAGCCAGCCCCTGTTCGCGGCGCTGGACTCGGAGCGGCGTTGCGCCCGGGTCTTCATCAATCGCCGCCACCAGCTGGAGTGGCCCTCGGGCTGCACCCTGTCGGCCCAGGAGGTCTATCACCTGATTGCCCCCATCGACGAGCGCGAGGCCTTCCCGGATCGCAATCCGGGCTGAGAGTGATGGGCTAACTCGTTGAGCCAGGTAACGTTTTCAGTCACAGACCCGCTTTGGCGAGGCCGTTATCATGGCCTCAGGGTGGCGCATTTTGCGCCAGCACCACCACAGCGGGAAGATAACAATGAAACAAGGAAGGTTGCGCCATGGCGGCCTGATCGGGGCCGCCTTGTTACTGACAGCGTGCGGCAGTGGCGGCGGGGGATCCAGCGGCGAGACCCAGCCCCCCGTGGTCAATCCGCCTCCCACCTCGGACAGTCGCGCCTGCTACGGCGATGATCAGCCCGCCTGCAACCTGAGAACCTATCAGGTGATGGTGGAGTCCTTCGTCGATGGCGACGGCAGTGCCAATTACGGCGTCGGCTACGGCCCCTCCAGGCACAACGGCGATCTGCAAGGGATCATCGACAGCCTGGACCACATCAAGAGCCTCAACGTCAACGCCATCTGGCTTACCCCTGTGTTCGACTCCTGCGCCGGTCAGGCCGGGGACGACAGGCTGGATGCCACCGGTTATTTCGCCTGCGACTTCTTCAATGTGGACCCCAACTTCGGCAGCAACGCCCAGTTGAAAAAACTGGTGGAGGCGGCCCACCAGCGCGGCCTCTATGTCTTCCTCGACGGTGTCTTCGGCCACGTCAACAAGGTGGGGGTGAGCAAGCCCTCCCCCGAGGGCCGTCTGCCTGCCCTCACCAGCGGCGGCGCCGGTTATCCGGGCCAGTTGGTGGATTACGGCCAGCCCGAGAGCCTCGCCTACTTCAAGGAGGTGGCCCGCTACTGGATTGAGCAGTACGGCATCGACGGCTGGCGCCTCGATCAGGCCTATCAGCTGGGGCTGGGCGACTGGCGCGCCATTCGCACCGAGGTGGAGCAGGCCAGTGCGGCGCGCAAGGCCGCCGGCCAGCAGTGGGGCACCCTCGGCTACCTGGTGGGCGAGGTGTGGAAGGGAGCTGACGAGATCCGGGCCCAGGCTTATGGCAGCAGCGACAACCCGGCGCTCTCCTCGGCGTTCGACTTCCCGCTGCGCTACGGCCTGGTGCAGGCGCTGGCGGTGGAGGAGTCCGGCAAGGGCGGGCAGGGGGCCAGCGTGCTCGATGCCAGCTGGAACAAGGTGGAGAACTACCCCAATCACGCCATGCCGAACCTGATGCTGGGCAACCACGATTTGGTGCGCTTCGGCGATCTGCTGGAGCGCGGCAACTTCAACCAGGCGGACTACTGGCAGCGCCACAAGGCGGCCTTCAGCTTCCTGGCGGCCCGCTCCGGCCCCATCACCCTCTACTACGGCGAGGAGTTTGGCGACGAGGTGCCGGGCTTTGCTGCCCAGGTGAGCGGTGACTGTGCGGCCCAGGGATTGTGCGACGATCACGTGGCCCGCAGCGACGGCAAGGTGCCCGGTGTCACCGGCTTCACCCCGAGCGGCGAGCAGGCCGAGCTCAAGCAGTGGCTTGGCCAGCTGCTGGCCCTGCGCGCCGCCCATCCCGCCCTCTATCAGGGGGAGCGGGTCAAGCTGGTGGCCGATGGCAGCGTCTATGGCGACATCAAGCAGACGGCGGCCGAGCAAGTGGTCTACCTGCTCAACCTATCAACCACGCCCCAGAGCTACAGCCTGCCTCTGGTTAAGCTGCGCAGCGGCAGCGCCCTGGTGGATCTGCAGAGCGGTGAGCGCCTGGCCATGGGGGGCAGCAGCCTGACGGTGGATCTGCCGCCCCTCAGTGGCCGCTTCCTGCTGCTGCAATAAGACGGCAAACAGCAAAAGGGCTCCCGCAGGAGCCCTTTTTGTTGCCAGCTGGCGACAGGGTCACTTCTCGAGGCCGCTGCCGAGCTCCTCCTGACGGGGGCTGGCCGGCGCGCCGCGCTCGTTGCCGCTGCGCCAGTGCTCGATCCGGTTGTGCACCCCACGGCGCAGGCTCTTGAAGCTGGTCTCCAGGTAGTGAACCCCCACCAGGATCCCCAGGGTCACGCCGGTGAGCAGCACGGCCTGGTGCAGCATTCCCATGCCGATCAGGGCGCCGAGGGCGGCCAGCATCCAGATGGTAGCCGCCGAGGTCACCCCCAGCACCTGACCATCCCGGGTCATCATGACCCCGGCGCCGAGGAAGCCGATGCCGGTGATGAGCTGGCCCAGCACCCGCGCCTGATCCGCAGACTGCGGGCTGACGGCGGCGCCGATGGCGAGAAAGCAGTAAGTGCCGAGCACTATGAGGGAGGAGGTGCGAATGCCGACCGGCTTGCCGTGCAACTGGCGCTCCAGCCCGACCAGACCGCCGCACACCAGACAGGCCAGAATGTTGTTCCAGCCAAGGGGCGCTATGTCCCACCACTGCGTTGTCATCATACCCACCTCTGCCGATCCTGCTTGTTATCCTGCCGCGCTCTGCCCCCGGTTCTCCAGCCGTTGCCGGAAGGCCCTGGCCAGGCGCTCGTAGAGATCTTTGGCCTCTCTGTCTTCAATATCGCCACGTATCCAGGGATTGTCGATGATTTCCAGCAGCACGCAGCCCTGGCCCTGCTGGCGAAGATCCACCCCGAACAGGCCGTTGCCGAGCTGGTGCACGGCGCGGCGGGCGGTCTGCAATACCCGCTCCGGTACCTCGGTGAGCGGCAACGCCTCGATCCGGCTCAGGTCGAGGGGGTGCTTGCGGCGGCGGATGCGATTGCCGGGCTCCGGCCGGTAGCGGCGGCAGGCGAACAGCGGCGAGCCGTCGAGAAAGCCGATGCGCCAGTCGAACTCGGCGGGGATCCGGCTCTGCACCAGCAGCAGGGCTGAGCGGCCCAGCCCCTCGTCCAGCAGGCGGGCGAGCTGGGTCTCGTCGCTCGCCATGGCCAGATCCCGGCCCTGGGCACCGTCGGGCACCTTCACCATCAGCGGCAGGCCGAGCCGCTGCACCAGCTCGTCCACCTGGTGGCGGCCACGGCGGGTCACCACCATGGTCGGCGGCATGGGCACGCCGCTGCGCACCATCAGCTCGTAGAGGTAGAGCTTGTTGCTGCAGGCGAGGATGGCGCGGGAGCTGTCGATCACCGGCATCTTGAGCTGCTCGGCGCGGCGGGCGAACTCGAAGGTGTAGTGGCCGACCGCGGTCTCGGCCCGCAGCCAGAGGGTGTCGAACTCCGGCAGCCGTTCTATGGCGGATGGCGCCAGTATCTCGGCCTGGATCCCCTGGGCGGCGGCGGCCTGGATGAAGCGCTCTATCGCCAGGGCATCGCTGCTGGCGCGGCCATCGTTCTGATCCATCAGGATGGCGAGCTGATAGAGCGGCGCCGTCTGCTCCTCGCCCCCGGTGCCCACCAGGGCCTGGGCGTGTTGCAACATCAGATCTCGCTCGCTCTGGCTCAACGCCAGCGGGGAGAGGCTCTGCTGCTGGCGCACCGACCAGCCGTGACGGCCACGTTTCAGGGTCAGCTCCTGCAACGGCAGCTGGCTCAGGCCGTAGTAGTAGCGGGCCAGCCCCCCTAGCTCGCTCTGCTCGCACTGGCCGAAGATGGCGCGCACCCGGATCCTGTCCTCGCTCTGGCGGGTCAGCCAGCCCTGCAGCTTGCGCCACAGCTTGGCCGGTGGCTGCTGGGGTTGCAGCCGGCTGATGGCCTGCAGTCCCGGCAGGCAGTGGTGACTGCGGGCCTGGGCCAGCAGTGAGCAGTAGTAGCCCGCGCTCAGGTGTTCCAGACTGCGGCAGAGGTTGATGATGCGGGGGCGGCCGCCCGTGGTCGGCACGCCGTGTTGCAGATAGGTGCGGGCGGTCAGCAGATAATCGGCATGGCAGGGCCAGTCGCCCAGCTCCTCGACGATGACATAGGTACTCATATTTTCGGCTCCACAGAAAGGACTGCCCGAAAAGGCAGGATCCCCAGTGGGCTTCGATGCACCGACAAGCACGACAATGGCGCGAGGGGAAACAAGAGGTTACAGTGCCTAATATTCTGCCTTGGTAACTTGTGATACAAGTCGCATTTCTGGTGCTGAGGATAAATAACCGAACAAGGACTCCCCGTGTTGACCGTGCGCGCGGCCCGAACCGATGATTTGGGCGCCATCGTGAAGCTGGAACGCTACTGTTTCCCCCCCGAAGTCGCCTTCGGCCGCAGCCGCTGGCACTACCTGCTCAGCCATGCCAAGGGGCGCACCCTGCTGCTGCAAGATGAGAAGGCGCAGTTGATGGGCTACCTCAGCGTGCTGGAGCACAGGGGCTGGGACAGGCTCATCATCCAGACCCTCGCCATTCGCTGGACGGTGCGCCGCCAGGGCTGGGCCCGGCGCCTGCTGGAGCAGGTGATCCGGGAGGGCCGGGAGGCGGGCTGGGGTGCCATCCGGCTCGAGGTGGCCGACGCCAACCCCGAGGCCCAGACCCTCTACCACAGGCTGGGGTTTCGCCCAAGGCTCAGGCTGCCGGACTACTACGGGCCGGGTCAGCATGCGCACCGGCTGGTGCTGCCACTGCGATCCGATGAGCAGGGAGCGGCATGAGCCGCGCTGCCTCGACATCGAGGGGCCAGCATGAGCTGTGATAACTGTCTGGCCACCGCCATCAAGGCCAAACTCGGGCGTTGCCCGGCTTGCGCCATCCAGACTCTCGTCATCGGGGCCGTGGGCTGGCTGGTCTGGTGGTGGTGTGGCGCCGACACCTCGGTCAACGCCCTCACCGGCCTGCTGTTTGCCCTGGGGGGCAGCGGCCTGCTGCTGCTGCACCTGTCGGTCTTCCTCTGGCGCAAGGTAACGGGGCGCGAGCTGGATAATGAGTGAATTCTTTTTGTTTCAACCAGATAAATAACAATGGAGGTTCAGATGATCGCAATGGTAACGGGCGCCTCGTCCGGGTTTGGTGAGGCCATCAGCCGTCAGCTGGTGCAGGCTGGTTACAGGGTGATAGGCACCGGTCGCCGCGCCGATCGGCTGGCCGCCCTGGCCGACGAGCTGGGGGAGCAGTTCCTGCCGCTGGCGTTCGACGTGCAGGACAAGGCGGCCACCCGCGCCGCCATCGAGGGGCTGCCGGCCGCCTGGCAGGAGGTGGATCTGCTGGTCAACAACGCCGGGCTGGCGCTCGGGCTTGAGCCCGCCCACAAGGCGGATCTGGAAGACTGGGAGCAGATGATAGCCACCAACATCAGCGGCCTGACCCTGCTCACCCGATTGCTGCTGCCGGGCATGGTGGCGCGCAATCGCGGCCACGTGGTCAACATCGGCTCCATCGCAGGCACCTACCCCTATCCGGGCGGCAACGTCTACGGCGCCACCAAGGCGTTCGTGAAGCAGTTCAGCCTGAACCTGCGGGCCGATCTGGCGGGCACCGCCATCCGCGTCACCAACCTGGAGCCGGGCCTGTGCGGCGGGACCGAGTTCTCCAACGTGCGCTTCCACGGTGACGACGCCAAGGCGGCGACCGTCTATCAGGGGGTGCAGGCCATCCAGCCGGAGGACATCGCCAATACGGTGCTCTGGGTCAGCCAGCAGCCCGCCCACGTCAACATCAACAGCATAGAGATCATGCCGGTGGCCCAGACTTTCGGCCCGCTGCAGATCAGCCGTCGCTGAACCCCGTCTCGCCGGGATGAGAAGAGGCACCCCTGGGTGCCTCTTCTCGCTGCTGCCCTGTCGTTTTTCCCGCCTGCCCGCCGCGTCATCTGGCGTCATTCACCCGCTATCCCAGGTCGCTGCCACCCAGTGGTCAAGTTGGCCTGCAACTTGCTGGTCATGGTTATTGGCGGGGAGTCTCTCCCCCGGACGCCGGCCTGGCCGGCAGCAGCTTGGAGCCTTCATGGACATCAAACCTTATGGTCAGCAACTCGCCCAGAGTGCGTCCCACAGCCGTGCCCTGGCCACCCTCAGTGGCGATGACAGCCAGCAAGGGAGCTGGGATCAGCAGGTCAGCCTCTCCAGCCAGGTGCTGACCGGCAAGGCGCAGCAGGTACTGACTTACGAGCATCTGGCCAGAAGCGGCAAGAGCGCCTCCCTGGCCGGGAGCGCCAACAATACGGTGGTACAGCAGCTGGTGGACAAGGCACTCGGCTTCGATCGCAAAAAATTTGACGATCTCGAGAGCCAGATCAAGGGGGTGGCCGACAACAAGACGCTCTCGGCCGAAGAGCGTGAGACCGAGACTCGGGCCCTGACCGAGCAGCGTGATGCCATGCTCAAGGCTGCCATGGACAGGCTCACCGGCAAGTCGTCGAGCGGGCAGAGCGCCCAGGCCTGACACCAACGACTCGAACGGCAATCTTTGGTGTCAACTGGGCAAGATTTTGCCCCGGATGCGGGAAGGATGAAGCAGGGAGCGCCAGCGCCCTCCCTGCCGCAGACGGCGTGCCTCAGGGCTGTTTGGGCACTATCCCTATGGCGATGGCCGTGGTCTGGACGGCCTTGATCTGATCCCCCTTGGCGATCAGGGCGAACTGGGCAGGATCCTTCACCTTGAGGGTGAGGGTATCGTCCACACCCTTGACCCTGATGGTCTGCTGCGCCTTGTCGACGTCGATGACGTCGGCATAGATGGTGACCTGCATGCCAGCCCCGGCGCCCGGCTGCTCGCCGGCGGCCGCCTTGCTCCCTTCTACTTCCACTACCCGCTTTCTCACGCCGGCTGTGCCCTTGAGCAGCTCGAGATCCAGCAGTTGCAGGTAGCGCAGCGCCACCACATCCCCCACCTTGAGGTTCTGGAGGTTGGTCACCTCTTCCCCGGCGACCAGATCGAAGGTCTTGCCTTCGGCATTCTTCAGGCTGATCTTGCGGGTCGCGAGATCGATGGCGGTGACGGTCGCCTCGGCCTTCACCTCTTCTGCCAGGCTGGCCTGGCCCGGGGTGACGGCCACATTGGCGGTCACTTCGGCGGCCTGTATCAGGGGATTGACACAGAGAGTGAGCACTCCTGCGATCCATGCGTGCTTCAGTTTCATGATTGAGACCCTATGACTGGAAAACAGAACCCCGTGAGAGGCGTCAGGATGACGACATGGCGCGGCGCCATGACGGAGCGGGGAGTGTTCCCCCGGCTCCAGTGACACCATAGCAAAGTCACACCTGAGTACCATCATGTCAAAGAGGGCGCATCACCATTTTGATGGCTCGCTCCCGTTTTTGACCCGATGGGATGACGGCATGGCGCGGCGCCATGGGGAGCAGGGGAGTGATCCCTCTGCCCCCGTTTTTTGACCTGATGGTATGGCTGGCGCACAATCCCCCTGCATGCATTCAACCGAGGGCTCTGCCGTGTACAACTTCCAATATGCCAATCCCACCCGCGTCTGTTTCGGGGAGGGCCAGATAGCCACGCTGCCGGAGCTGATACCTGCGGGCAGCCGCCTGCTGGTGCTCTACGGCGGCGGCAGCATCAAGCAAAACGGCGTCTATGAGCAGTTGATCCAGGCGCTGGCGGGCAGGGAGTGGCTGGAGTTTCCCGGCATAGGCGCCAACCCCCAGTACGATCAGCTGATGGAGGCGGTGGATCTGGTCAAACGCGAGCGCATCGACTTCCTGCTGGCGGTCGGTGGCGGATCCGTGGTGGATGGTACCAAGTTCGTGGCCGCCGCGGCCTGCTTCGAGGGGGAGGATCCCTGGGACATCTTGCTGGACAAGGCGCCGATCAAGGCTGCACTACCCCTCGGCTGTGTGCTGACCCTGCCTGCCACCGGCTCCGAGAGCAATCCCGCCGCCGTGGTGAGCCGGGGGGAGGCCAAGCTCTCCTTCTACAATCCGCTGGTGCTGCCCCGCTTTGCTGTGCTGGATCCCACCACCACCTACAGCCTGCCGGTGCGCCAGGTGGGCAACGGCGTGGTGGATGCCTTCGTCCATATCCTGGAGCAGTACCTCACCTTCCCGGTGGGAGGGGATGTGCAGGACCGGCTGGCGGAGGGCCTGCTGCAGGTGCTGGTGGACAACGGCCCGCGGGCGCTGACGGAGCCCACCAACTACCAGGTGCGGGCCAACCTGATGTGGGCCGCCAGCCTGGCGCTCAACGGCCTCATCGGGCGCGGCGTGCCCCAGGACTGGTCCACCCATGCCATAGGCCACCAGCTCACCGCCCTGCACGGGCTGGATCATGCCCAGAGCCTGGCGGTGGTGCTGCCCTCCCTGCTGCGGGAACAGGCGGCCCAGAAGCAGGAGAAACTGGCCCAGTTCGCCGAGCGGGTCTGGCACTCCCGCCGGGAGGACAAGGCGCTGCGCATCGAGGAGGCCATCATCCGCACCGAGCAGTTCTTCCAGCAGATGGGGGTGGGCACCCGCCTCGCCGACTACGGCCTGAACGAGAGCTGCATCCCCGCCATCTGCTCCAACCTCAAGCGTTTCGGCCTGACCGCGCTGGGGGAGCAGCAGGACATAGATCCGGACAAGGTGGCCAGGATCCTTTCACATGCTCTTTAAGTTTGGGGTTCCAGCTTCGGGCGAAGGAGAGATCCGGGCAATATAGTGGCGCGGATCCTTTCCCACGCCCTCTAAGCCTCGGCTCCCGAGCTGAAAAGAAAACGCCCCGCATTCGGGGCGTTTTGCATTCCAGGGCAGGGGCAGTCGATCAGGCGCTCTGATCCAGCTCGCGCTCCAGGGCTGCCGCCTTCTGGCGGGCCGGATGGGTATTGAGGCGTTCCCAGTAGCTCTTAAGGTGCGGGAACTGGGCCAGCTGGCCGCTTTGTGCCAGCAGATCCACCAGGAAGGAGTTCATGATGTCGGCGCCGGAGAGGCGATCCCCCACCAGATAGTGGCGGCTGGCCAGCACCTCGTTGAGATAGCCCAGCACCTTGGCGCACTCCGCCTGGGCGTAGCCCGGCAGGAAGCGCATCGGGCTGCCGTCCTTGCGCACGAACATGTCCAGCAGCAGCGGCAAGATGCCGGAGCTCTCGGCGAAGTGGAGCCACTGCAGGTACTCGGGGTAGTCGGGGCTGTCGGTGGCTGGCGCCAGCCGCTCCGGGGCGTGACGGGCAATCAGATATTCTGTGATGGCGCCCGATTCCGCCAATACGCGGCCGTCGAACTCGATGACGGGTGACTTGCCGAGGGGGTGGATGGCCTTGAGCTCTGGGGGCGCCAGGAAGCTGGTGGCATCGCGCTGGTAGGCCTTGATCTGGTAGGGCAGGCCCAGCTCTTCGAGCAGCCAGATGATGCGTTGGGAGCGGGACTTGTTCAGGTGGTGCAGGACTATCATGGGAACCTCGATGGGTGGCTGAAGCGGCTGATACGCGCTGGCGGGGTGACTGGTTCACCGGCAGACAAAAAAGAGCGGGCAGATGCCCGCTCTGTGCTGACTCAGGCCTCCAGCGCCTGATCCAGATCCGCCAATATGTCTTCGATCGCCTCGATCCCCACCGACAGCCGGATCATCTCCGGCTTGACCCCGGCCCTGGCCTGCTCGGCGTCGCTCAGCTGGCGGTGGGTGGTGGAGGCGGGGTGGCAGGCCAGGGACTTGGCATCCCCTATGTTGACCAGCCGCTTGAAGATCTTGAGCGCATCGTAGAAGCGCACACCCGCCTCATAACCCTCCTTCAGACCGAAGGAGAGGATGGCCGAGGGGCGGCCGCCCATGTACTTCTCCGCCAACGGATAGTGGGGGTGACCGGGCAGACCGGCGTAGCTGACCCAGGCCACCTTGGGGTGATGCTTGAGGTGGTGGGCGACCCGCAGGGCGTTGTCCACGTGGCGCTCCATGCGCAGGCTCAGGGTCTCCAGCCCCTGCAGCAGCAGGAAGGCGTTCATGGGGGCCAGGGCCGCGCCTGTGTTGCGCAGGGGCACTGTGCGTACCCGGCCTATGAAGGCTGCCGGCCCGAAGGCTTCCGTATAGACAACTCCGTGGTAGGAGGGCTCCGGCTGGGTGAGCTGGGGGAAGCGTTCGGTGTTATCCGCCCAGGGGAACTTGCCCGAGTCGACGATGACGCCGCCCAGCGAGTTGCCGTGGCCACCCACGTACTTGGTGAGGCTGTGCACCACTATGTCGGCGCCGTGTTCTATGGGTTTGCACAGCACGGGGGTGGCGACAGTGTTGTCGACGATGAGCGGCACGCCGCGGGCGTGGGCCACCCTGGCGAAGGCCGCCAGATCGACGATGTTGCCCGCCGGGTTGCCTATGCTCTCGCAGTAGACCGCCTTGGTCTTGTCGTCGATGAGGGCGGCGATGGCCTCGGCGCTGTCATCTTTGGCGAAGCGCACCTCGACCCCGAAACTCGGCAGCATGTGGGCGAACAGGGTGTAGGTGCCGCCGTAGAGCTGGGGGGTGGAGACAATGTTGTCGCCGGCGGCGGTCAGCGCCTGGATGGCGTAGGTGATGGCGGCGGAACCCGCCGAGACCACCAGACCGGCTATGCCCCCCTCGAGGGCAGCCATCCGCTGTTCCAGCACGTCGTTGGTGGGGTTCATGATGCGGGTGTAGATGTTGCCAGGCACCGCCAGGTTGAACAGATCCGCCCCGTGCTGGGCGCTGTCGAACTCGTAGGCCACCGTCTGGTAGATGGGCACGGCCACCGCCTTGGTAGCGGGATCGTGGGAAAAGCCGTGGTGCAGGGCCAGGGTCGCATCTTTCATCACACACTCCTTGTTGGACGTCGTCGCCATTATGGATGGATAGACGTCCAATCTAGCAGGCCCTGCGCCGATGTAAACCACCCAATCCGGCAAAGCAATTGCGCCCGCTGACGATATGCGTCTCCCTTGAGCGCTCCGTGCGAGGGATGGTACTCAGAGACGGCGACGATACTCCCTGTCGTCTATCTGGTGCATGTCCCACTGCATCAGGCGGTTGAGCTGATGCATGGGATCCTCGATCAGGGTCAGCGGACGGGGCAGGATCCGGCGGAAGTAGCGGCGCATTCCTTGCTGGATCCGGTTCGGTGCATGGGGGGTGGTCTGGCTCATGATGGTGCTCCTGTGCTGTGGTGCTCACGTTCGCCAACAGTATTGAGCTAAAATGAGGAAGTAAAAACTGACGAATTGACTGATAAGGATTTCCTCTTTTATGCCCAGCAGCCGCCTCTACCAGCAATTTCAACGGCTCGCCCAGCAGCTTGGCTGCGATGAGCGGGAGGCCAGCCTCGCCGAGGTGGCGGACTTGCTCTGCTGCACCCCGCGCAACGCCCGCCTGCTGCTGCGCCGCATGCAGGATCAGGGCTGGCTCAGCTGGTCGGCCGAGGCGGGACGGGGGCGGCGCTCCCGGCTCATACTGCTGGACAACCAGGAGAGCCTGACTCGCCGCCGTCTGCGGGATCTGCTGAGCCAGGGCCAGCTCGCCCAGGCGGTGCGGCTGGCGGAGGGGCGGCTGGACTTGCTCACCCCGCTGCTCATCGAGCAGCTTGGTCAGGCCACCCGGGAGGGGCGCCAGATCCTGCGGGTGCCCTACTACCGGCCGTTGCCCCGCCTGCTGCCCACGGATCCCCTGCGCCGCTCCGAAATTCACCTGAGCCGCCAGATCTTCAACGGCCTCACCCGGCGAAATGAGGAAAATGGGGAAATCGAGGGGGATCTAGCCCACCACTGGGAGTGTCTGGGCCCCTGCCACTGGCGCTTCTATCTAAGGCCTGCGGTGCGCTTTCACCACGGCCGCGAGCTGGCGGTTGAGGATGTGATGGAGAGCCTGCTGGCCTTGCGGGATCGCCCGCTGTTTGCCCACCTCGCCCGGCTGGAGAGCCGCTGGCCGCGGACCCTGGATCTGCACCTCGACAGCCCGGATCCCCTGCTGCTGCACCTGCTGGCGGAGCCGGTGGCGGCCATCTTGCCGCGTGAACTCAAGGGGGAGGCGGGCTTTGCCCTGCAACCCGTGGGCACAGGCCCCTACAGAGTCACCGCCAACGATCCCCTGCAGCTGTGCCTTGAGGCCTTCGACGACTACTTCGGCCTGCGAGCCCTGCTCGACGAGATCGACATCTGGATGCTGCCGGAGCTGGCGGAGCGGCTGGAGAGCCACCTGCAGCTGGGGCGCGACAGTCCCGAGCTCGGCACCATGCGCGGCGAGTCCGAGCTCGAATCCGGCTGCTACTTCCTGCTGCAAGACGACAGATCCCCCCTGCTGCAGGATCCCGCCTTGCGCCAGTGGCTGACCCGGCTGCTCAACCCCATAGCCCTGATGGGGCGGGTCGCCCCCGAGCTGCAGCGGGGCTGGACCAGCGCCCTCGGCCTGCTGCCCCACTGGCGCGAGGCCTTGCCGGCCGAGGAGCCTAAACCGGTGCTGCTGCCGACCCGGCTGGTGCTGGCCTGTTTCAACCAGCACCTGGAGTTCAACGAGTGCGCCAATGCCATGGCCAGCCTGCTGGCAGAGCAGGGGATCCTGCTCGAGGTGCGCACCCTGGATTACGGCCGCTGGGTGAGCGGCGCCGATGAAGATGTGGATCTCTGGCTCGGCACCTTGAACCTGGAGCATGAACACGCCTTCGCCCCCTACGCCTGGTTGCAGGGCACCCCCTTGCTGCGCCGGGTATGGGGGGGGCAGCAGGCCCTGTGGCAGGGATTGACGCAGTGGCGCGCCAGCGGCGCCGAGCCTGGCCCGCGCGCCTTGCTGGCCGAGGTGCAGCGCCAGGGCTGGTTCGTGCCCCTGTTTCACCACTGGCTGGAGCTGGAGAGCCGGGTCGGCGTGCATGGGGTGCGGATGACGGCCCTCGGCTGGTTCGATTTTCGCAGCGCCTGGCTCAAACCCGAACAGGGGATGGCGGCGCCGGAAAGCGGAGGCGGCTCCCACCCGGATGCCGGGACGCTTGAGTCATAAGGGTTGGCGCGCTAGCCTGTGCGCGGTCCCACGACAAGGAGTCTAAACCTATGCTGGAAATGCAGATCCAACCCCGTTTTCAAGAGACGGACGCCCTCGGCCACATCAACAATACGGTGCCGGCGGTCTGGTTTGAATCGGCCCGTGATCCCCTGTTCCGCCTCTTCTCTCCCGAGCTGGATGTGCACAACTGGCATCTGATCATCGCGGGCTATACGGTGCAGTTCAAACGGGAGCTGTTCTATGGCCAGCAGGTATTGATCAAGACGGGGGTGCGGCGCATCGGCACCAGCTCCTTCACCCTCTGGCAGGAGGCCTGGCAGGGGGGCGAGCTGGCGGTGACCGCCGAGACGACCCTGATCCATTTTGACTACCAGACCCGTCAGTCCATCCCCCTGAGTGACGCGCACCGGGAGGGGCTGAGGGCCTGGCTGGTAGAGAGTTAACCTGGCCTTTGGGCCATCACAGGACACTTATGCGCAAGACAGCGATCGCCCTGAGCCTCGGCTTGGGACTGGGACTCTGCTCCCTGCCTTCTCTGGCCACTACCCTGGCCGAGCAGTTCACCCTGATGGAGAAGGGGGCCGACTATGGCCTCGACACCCGGCTGTTCAGCCATGACGGTGTGGACATCAAGGCCTGGATCGACGGAGTTCCCGTCATCATAGCCGTGCCCATCCTGAACGAGCAGGGCAAGCAGGAGGGGGAGAGCCGATACTACTTCAAGGGGGGCAAGCTGTTCGGGGTGAAGGAGCCCGCCGCCCAGTTCGCCTTCGATGACGGCGGCAAGCTGACCCAGTGGCTGGACGAGAAGGGGCAGCCGGCGGAGTTCGTCAGCAAGATGAGCATGCAGCAGCGGGAGGCCTGGCTCACCCGGCGGGCAGCCGAGCTGAGCGCGCTGTTCGTGCCGAGCCAGGCGGAGCAGCAGGCCGGCGAAGGCGGCGTCAAGCTGAAGGGGGCCGAGCTGACCCGGTGGCTCTGCAACGGCAAGCTGATGGCGCTCGCCAAGGGCGACAAGGTGACCTTCGAGCAGGCGAAGCTCAAGACCAGCCCAGAGGGCATGAAGGGGGAGGTCTCCCTGCGCCAGGAGAAGGGGTGGCAGGATCTCTGCCTCACCTGCGAGGTACAGGGCACCCAGGTGACCCGCCTCACCTGGCAGCCATTGCCAGGAGCCAACAAGCCGCAATAACGGCATCGAGGATCGACGAGGGGGCCAGCAGGGCCCCCTCGCTATTTATGGTCGCTCCACGAGCCTCAGCCGGGTCAGCGCCTCCACCCGCCGCCACTGCCCGGGCTCGAACCAGCGCGCCAGGATCGCCTGCTGCTGCTCGGTCCGCTCCAGGGGGAGCAGGGGCTCGAGTTCCGCCAGATAGCCCGCCAGCTGCCGATCGAACCCTTGCTGGCTCTGCGCCAGCTGATGCAGCCGATCCACCGCCTCAGGTCCCAGATGCTCCAGCAGCACGGCGTCCCGCTCGGCGGGAGAGACCAGCTCCAGCCGCTGCAGATCGCCGAGCAGACGGCCGTTGGCCTCCGCCTCCCTGAACCACTGGGGTTGCTCCGCCAGCCAGAGCGCCAGCTCCTCCCCCAGCACCTCACTGTCGGCGGCGTCGGCCTCTGCCAGCGCCTTGCGCCTCAGGGTCCACTGCTCCATCAGCCTCTCTTCGGCAAAGAGCGACCCTGCTCGGCGGGGCTGAAGTGTTGCCGGCGCAGCCGCTCACGCTCGTCAAACAGCAGTTGCAGGCTGGCGAGGCCCGGATCCGTCGGCACCGTCAGGCTCCCTTCCGCCCGCAGAAATTGCCGGTAGCGGGCCAGCATGGCGTCCTCTTCGTCCGTCTCGCCCTGCTCCAGCCGCTGGGCCAACTGGTGGCGCAGGGCTCCCCGCTCGGGGGCCGCCGCCAGATCAGGGGCAGGCTCGGGCCAGAGCAGGAGTGCCCCCAGCAGGGCCGCGCCCAGGGAGAGGGCGACCAGCAGGATCCGTCTCATAGCCCCAGCCTCTGCAAGCGGTTGGCATGCTGACGATAGAGGGTGACGGGATCCGTGTCGAACAGGTGGTGGATGCCAAACGACTGGTTCACCTCGTCCAGGTGGTTCATCCGGTAAGCCGTGCCTATCACCTTGCCGAGGTGGCTGCTGCAGACCCCGACCAGGCCGTCATTGGGCTCATGAAAGAAGCTGCCGGTCAGGGCCAGCGCCGGATCCACGGGATCCAGTATGTTGGTCATGTTGCCGCGCCCGCTCCAGGAGAAGTAGTAGACGCCGTTGTCGGCCAGCAGCGGCCCCTCGCCGCAGTGCTGGCTGGGCAGCCCTTCTGGATAGCGCTGGTTGAAGCGCTGGGCACCGGCGCTGGTCAAGGCATCGAGGGAGGCGAGGGGATCCTGGGGCAGGTCACTGCCGCCGGAGAGCAGCGAGATGACCCCGGAGAGCGCCGAGGCGGCGGCCAGCGCCAACTGCTCGGCCACCGAGCCCGGCGCCACCCTGGTGCGCACCAGATCGGCGATCTCGGAGCCCTGGTTGACGCCCCCCACGCTGGTGGCGGAGGCGACCAGCTCGGGGGCGACCGAGGCCACATAGCGAATGGTGGGGCCGCCGTGGGAGTGGCCTATGAGGTTCACCTTGTCGGCCCCCGTGATGGCGAGTACCTGCTGTACCTGCCTGAGCAACTGCTCGCCGCGCAGCTCCGAACTCTGGGTGGCGGAGACCTGCGCCACATAGACGCGGGCGCCGTCCCGGGTCAGGGCCTGGGGAATGCCGTAGAAATAGTCGACCCCGAGCAGCTTGTCGAAGCCGAACAGTCCGTGCACCAGCACTATGGGGTAGCGGGTCTGGGTATAGCCGGCCCCCTGACCCAGCATGGGCAGGGCGCACAAGAGCACCAATAGCCATCTTTTCATCTTCACCATCCTTGTGAAAACCGGCTGCGCTCCGGCAGCCACCGGCCTCATGCCGGTAGCAGCAGCATGGTAGCTGAACTCAAATGTATCTGTGGATGGGATCACTAAACCGGGGATTGCAGAAAAACCCTACCCATATGGGCAAAAAGGGGCCGCGCCAACTATTCCTTGTGTCCGCCCATCAAATAAGTTAAATAATAATTATTATCATTTGGATGTCTGAGTCATGACGGTAAGCTGGGTGAAGGGATGGGTCGGTGCCACCGACGGGGACAGCAGCATGGCGCACTGGAAGGCGCAGACCCTGAGTGGCAATCGCCACTTCGACGCGGGTGAGCACGCCAGGGCGCTCGACTATTACCAGCAGGCCCTGTGGCTGGCCCGTCAGCAGTTCCCCTGCTGGCCGGATGCGGACGAAGCCGTGGCAGCCCTGGTGGTAGCCCACCACAACCTGGCGGATCTGCTGGTGGCCATGACGCTGCCGGACAGGGCCGCCGACATGTTGTGCCATGTCCACGACTGCCTGCTCGCCACCAGCCAGTCTCCCGCAAGCCCCGATCCCCTGCGGGCGGCGGCCCTGCGCCATAGCCGTGGCACCCGCACCGAGCTGCTCGCCTTCGTGCGCAAGCACGGTCATCACGACGGCATCTTGCGCTGCCTCGGTCAATGTCAGTGCCAGACCGAGCCCGCCCATCAATTGCATTGAGCCCAACAAGAGAGAGAACGAACATGAGCCATACCTTGCCTGCCCTCGCCTATGCCTATGACGCGCTGGAGCCCCACATAGATGCGCTGACCATGGAGATCCACCACAGCCGCCACCACCAGACCTACATCACCAACCTCAACGCCGCCCTGGCCGAGCTCCCCGAGTTGGCGGCCCTGCCGGTGGACGAGCTGCTGCTGAGCTTCGACAGCCTGCCGGCCAAGGTGCAGGGTGCAGTGCGCAATCATGGTGGCGGTCATGCCAACCACAGCCTGTTCTGGCAGGTGATGAGCCCGCAAGGGGGCGGTGAGCCGACCGGTGAGCTGGCCGAGGCGATCAATCGGGATCTGGGGGGGCTGGATGCCTTCAGGCAGGCCTTCACCCAGGCGGCCCTGAGCCGGTTTGGCAGCGGCTGGGCCTGGCTGGTGGTGGACAAGGCGGGCCATCTGCAGGTGGTGAGCAGTGCCAACCAGGACAGCCCCCTGATGGAGGGGCTGGTGCCTGTCCTGGGGCTGGACGTGTGGGAGCACGCCTACTACCTCAAGTACCAGAACAAGCGTCCCGACTACATAGCCGCGTTTTACCAGGTGATCGACTGGGACGAGGTGGCCCGCCGCTACCGGCAGGCGCTGGCCTGAGCCCTCTCCTTTTCTTCCTTCATAAAAAGAGACCCGCCATCAGGCGGGTCTCTTTTTATGCTCTGCTCAGGGCGTGGCCGCGCTAGTCGATGCCGGTGTACTGGCGGCACCACTCGGTGCCTGTGCTGGCGTGGTCGAGACGGCGGCACTGGTCGATGGCGATGTGCTGGCGGCACCACTCGGTGCCTGTGCTGGCGTGGTCGAGACGGCCGCGCTGGTCGATGGCGATGTACTGGCGGCATCACTCGGTGCCTGTGCTGGGGCGGTCGAGACGGCGGCACTGGTCGCCTTGGCCGCACTGACGGCAGGGGCAGGTGTTGGCTTGGTGGCTGGTGCCATGGGCAGGCAGGGCTGGCTGGCCCCTATGGTGCTCAGGGCCTGGCAGGGGATGGGGCCGCCGATGACGATGGGCTCGCCTAGGAACTTGGGCCCCTTGTCCAGCACGTAGAGATCGAGCAGCCCCATCAGGCGGGCGAACACCTCGCGTACCCGGGTCTTGATGCCCTGATAGGCGCTGGGATCCAGGGCGTTGAAGCCGACGGCCTCGATGCCGAAGTGGCGGGCGATGAAGATGGCGCGCTCGTTGTGGAAGGCCTGGGAGACCACGGTGAAGCGGGCCTGCCCGAACACCTCCTTGGCGCGCACTATGGAGTCCAGGGTGCGAAAGCCCGCGTAGTCGCTGTAGATGGCCTTGGCCGGGATGCCCGCCTGGATCAGGGCCCGCCGCATCTGGCGCGGCTCGTTGTACTGGACGGTGGCGTTGTCGCCGGAGACCAGGATGTAGTCCACCTTGCCGTTGTTGTAGAGCTCGGCGGCGGCCTTGATCCTGTACTTGAAGTAGTGGTTCGGGCTGCCCCCGATCAGATACTTGGAGGTGCCGAGCACCAGGGCGACCCTGTTGTAGGGCACCGCATCGACGTCGTCGTAGGTGTAGTGACGGGCGTCGGAGACGGTCCACTCGCTGTAGCCCAGCAGCGCGGCGACTGAGGCCAGCAACAGGCAGAGGCAGGCGAGCAGGATCTTGGCAAACTTCTTCATGCGCGGTGCGGTTCGGGTCTGAAGTAAGAGATGACAGGGGGCCATTCTATTACAACTTGCCCTGGCGCGTCAGGTTTGATGCTCCGGCATGGCGTCACTCGGGCACAGGCTGTCGCAGAGCGCGGCGCGATCTTGAGTCCATCAAAGGGCGCCATAAACAAGGGCGGCCATGGCCGCCCCGTCTCATTCACGCCTCACCCTCAGTGGGCTGAGTCGTTCGCCTTGCACTCGTCAGACTCCTTGTTGGCCTCCCACCAGGGCAGCAGATCCCGGCCAAGCCATGCCTGGTAGGCCTCGCTGTCGCTAGACACTCTGTTGCAGGCTGGCGGCCAGCTTGCTGCGGGAGGGTTTCAGGCTGCCGCCGAGATCCGGCCAAGGATGCCACTGATCCGGCACCATAAAGCCAGGCAACGCCTGCCTGATCCAGGCGGCCAGCTCGGCGTAGGGCACGGGCTCTGCCAGCCAGTCGATGAAGGCGGCGGGGCGCTGACCCCACTGCGCGCTGGGGATGGGCACCACCAGGGCCTGGGCCACGGCGGGGTGATCCACCAGCCGCTGCTCTATGGTCTCGGGCTGGATGTTCTCCCCTCCCGAGATGAAGAGGTTGTCGAGCCGCCCCTCCACCACCAGCTCGCCGTCCGGGGTGAAATGGCCCTTGTCCCGGGTGTGGAACCAGCCCTCCTCATCCAGCGGCAGCACCAGCTCCCCGGCCTGGAAATAGCCGGCAAAGAGGGTGTCGCCGCGCACGCAGATCTCCCCCTGGCGGATGCAGACCTCCCGCCCGGGCAGAGGCCTGCCCACCACCCCGGCACCGGCAGGCAGGCCGGTGCAGACCTGGCTGCCCATCTCGGAGAGGCCATAGCTCGACTTGGGGGTGAACCCCAGGGCCTTGAGGCGATTGACTAGGGGCTCAGGGATGGCGGCCCCCCCGAGCAGCAGCTCGCGCAAGCGGGTGCGGGCGGGGTCGAAGCCTTGCGCCAGCAGGCGCCAGAGCTGGGTCGGTACCAGCGAGAGGTGGGTGATGGGCTGATCCTCCAGCCGCCCCTTGAGGGGCTGGGTGCGATCGTCCAGCACCAGGCTGGCCCCCGCCAGGAAGACCCGGAACAGGATGGCGTAGCCGCCGACGTGAAACAGCGGCAGGGAGAGCAGCCAGCCGCAGTCTGCATCGAGCGGGATCAGGCTGGCCGAGCCCCGGGCCGAAGCGAGGTGGTTGGCGAGGCGGTGCACCACCGCCTTGGGTGTGCCGCTGGATCCCGAGGTGAGGATCATGTTGTTGAGCTGGGCCGGTTCAAGCTGCCAGGCTTCCTCGCTTGCCGGCAGTTCGCCCCTGAAGTCGAGCCGCAATGGCAACCCGCTCCCCACCGGAATCTCCCCCGCTGACCAGAAGGCGCAGGCATCCAGCTGTGCGGCCAGCTCGGCCTGCCTGGGGAGGGGGAAGGCGGGATTGAGCGGGCAGAAGACGAGGCCGCTGCGCACGCAGGCCCAGGCCAGCAGCACGTCCTCCAGGGCGCCGCGCACCACGGCGGCCAGCCGGTCGCCGGCCTTTAAACCCGCCTGCTCGAGCTGCTTGCACAGGCCGTTGAGCCGGGCATCCAGCTGTCGGTAGCTGAGGGAGCCGTTGCCGTGGATGGCGATGCGTTCGGGTGCCGCCTGTGCCCAGTGGCGCACCGGGCAGGCCTCCAGTGAGGCGTCAGCTGCACGGATGGGCGGCATGGGAGCCCCTTCAGTCACGGTGAAACAGGGGAGTCATCAGGCTTGGGTCGGGTTGACCCTGCTTGTCCAGCAGATCCCTGGCCAGCCAGCGCCTGGTGTCGAGGCCAGGGGCCTGATCCGGTGCCCACTCTCCCGCGAGGCGGGCGAGCTGACCGAGACCGACGCCTGACTCGAAACAGGAGGAGACGATGACCTTCAGCTTAAGCTCGCGGGCGCGGGCCACCAGGGCCTCGCTGTTTGCCAGGGAACCGAGCAGGGTTGGCTTTAGCACCAGGGCCTTCAACTGGGGTATGGGTTCCCATGGCTTGCCCTGGGCCAGCAACTCGTCGAGGGCCACCGGCATGCCGGTACGGTTGGCGACGAAGGCGATGTCGGCAAAGTCGGCACAGAGATCTTCCAGGTATTCGATCCGGTTCGGATCCAGGTGACCGCAGAAGGCCCAGGCCTCCTCGCGGGTCCAGCCCTGGTTGGCGTCCAGCACCAGCTTGAGATTGGGGCGCCGATCGAGCAACAGGCGGATCAGCGCCAGCTCGTCCCGCATGGGATAGCGGGCTACCTTCAGCTTGGCCTTGAGGGGGGTCTCGTGCAGCCACTGCTTCCAGTTCTTGAGCAGCTCCTGAGGGGAGCCCTGAATGAGGGGATAGGGTTCGGGCAGGCTGGTGCTCTGCTGTGGCCAGTGACGGCGGGCACAGTCGAGCCCGAACTGCACCGAGGGTAGCCGGGGGGCTATGGTCTGCCCCCGGGCCAGCTGCGCCAGGCAGGCCAGGCTCTCGGCTTGCGCCTCGGCCAGGCTCTCCCTGGAGAAACCGGGCAGGGGGGCTATCTCCCCCCAGCCGTCGTTGATGCGCACCAAGAGGCCCTCTCGCGCCACCTCCACCTTGCCGTGAAAGGTCAGGGGTTGGGTAAAGGGCAGTTGGTAGCGATAGAGGGCGAGTGTCATCAGGGGTTCCGCTTGTATTTGGAGAAGTCGGGGCGGCGCTTCTCGTTGAAGGCGTTGCGCCCTTCCTGACCCTCTTCGGTCATGTAGAAGAGCATGGTGGCATTGCCCGCCAGCTCCTGCAAACCGGCCTGGCCGTCGCAGTCGGCGTTCAGAGCGGCCTTCAGGCAGCGCAGCGCCATGGGGCTGTTTTGCAGCATCTCCCGGCACCAGCGCACGGTTTCCCGCTCCAGCTCGGCCAGGGGCACCACAGTGTTGACCAGCCCCATGTCGAGGGCTTGGCTCGCATCGTACATGCGGCAGAGGAACCAGATCTCGCGGGCCTTCTTCTGGCCGACGATGCGGGCCATGTAGGAGGCGCCCCAGCCGCCGTCGAAGGAGCCGACTTTCGGGCCTGTCTGGCCGAACTGGGCGTTGTCGGCGGCTATGGTCAGGTCGCACATCATGTGCAGCACATGGCCGCCACCGACCGCATAACCGGCCACCATGGCGACCACGGGTTTGGGGCAGGTGCGGATGTCGCGCTGGAAGTCGAGCACGTTGAGGTGATGGGTCCCCTCGTCGTCGCGGTATCCACCGTAGTCGCCACGGATCTTCTGGTCACCGCCGGCGCAGAAGGCCTTCTCGCCAAAGCCGGTCAGTATGATGGTGCCCACCTTGTCGTCGTAGCGGGCATCGGCCAGGGCCTGCAGCATCTCTTTGACGGTGCGGGGGCGGAAGGCGTTGCGCACCTGGGGGCGGTTGATGGTGATCTTGGCAATGCCATCCTGGGACTTGTGATAGAGGATGTCCTCGTAACCGGCGGAGCAATCCTGCCACTCAATGGGAGCGTACAGTTCCGCTTCCGTCATTGCCTCAATCATGGTGTTTTCCTTCTGGTGTGGTAGAGGTCAGCCGGGCAACCCTGTCAGGGGCGACGGGGGCATAGGGTTGCGCTTCCGTCATTGCGTCAGTCATGACTCTTCTCTTCTGGTTGCTTGACCCAGTCCCGCAGGAGCCGGGCAAAGGTGTCGGGCTGGCTGGCGTGCAAGTTGTGCCCGCCATCCAGAGCCAAGTGATTGATATTGCAGCCTTGCTTGACCAGCTGGCAAGCCAGGCGATGGAATTTGTGATCCCGGCTGCCGGAGATCCAGCGCACCGGCAACCGGGTTTTACCCAGCCAGGGGGCGAGATCCGGCTGCTTGCCGAGGGAGGTGGCGCGCAGCATGGTCGCCACGGCTCTGCCCTCGTTGCCAAGGCGTTTCGCCATTTGGCGGGCACGGGCCTCCTCGTCCAGATCGGCGAACACCCCCTGCCGGTACCAGTCTGCCAAGACCTGGGCCAGGGGTTCGCGCTCGAAGCGCCGGGCCCAGCCCTCGTCGTGTTCGAGGCGGGCGGCGCGCTCGGCCGCAGGCAGGCCGGGGTGGCAGTTCTCCAGCAAGAGCGCCTGCAAGCCGGCGGGGGACTGGCTGGCGTGATAGAGGGCGAGCCGCCCCCCCAGGGAGTAGCCCGCCAGCCGGTAGCGCGTTATACCCCGCGCGGCCAGCTCGCCGCAGAGCCACTCGTGGGCCTCGTCAAAGCCGCTCACCCTCAGCCCCTTGTTGCTGCCGTGGCCCGGCAAGTCCAGCGCGTGGCAATCTATTCCAGGCATTGCCTCGATCACTGGCTGCCAGTCGCGGCCATCACCCAGCAGGCCGTGCAACAGAACCAGCCTTGGCTGGTCTGCGTTAGTGGCCACGGATAAGGGACCCCAGTGCTTTAAGATCCTCGGCCACCTCGTTGCTCGGCACCTTGATTTCAATCAGGGTTACCCCTTTTTCCAGGGCGGTTGCGTAATCTTGCTCGAACTCGGCCAGGGTGGTCGGCGCTCTGTAGTGCAGGCCGAACATGGCGGCGGCGTGCTCGAAGTGCAGGCCGTGGGGCAGGCAGTAGTAGGTCTCCAGCAACGCATCTTTAGTCGGTACCGGCAGCATGCGGAAGATGCTGCCACCGTCGTTGTTGAGCAGGATCACCACCAAAGGGCGGCTCCCCTTGCCGAGCAGGGCCAGGCTGTTGAGATCGTGCAGGGCGCTGAGATCGCCGAGCAGTAGTGTGGTCGGCTCGTCGCTGGACAGGGAGAAACCGAAGGCAGTGGCGATCAGGCCGTCGATGCCGGAGGCGCCGCGGTTGGTCATCAGCCGGCTGGGGCCCTTGCCGGTTTCGCCGAGCATGTCCATCAACCGGGCCGGCATGCTGTTGCCGACGAACAGCTGGCCCTGGATGAGCTGGGTCAGACGGTGGCAGACCCCGAGTTCTGAGAAGCGATCGCAGGCACGGCGGATCTGGCCGCTGATGCCCTGCTGGCGCTCCGCCAGCCGGTGCCAGGGCAGATGGCGATGGTCCACCGGATGGGCCGCGGCGAAGGCGCCGGGCGTACACACCAGGCGGCGACGCAGCCGGTAGTCCGGATCCAGCCTGGCCGGTTGCGGGTCCACCAGCCAGTAATCCTGCCAGGGGTGCTGCTTGATGAACTGGCCGAGCCGCTTGGAGATGAGGCGAGCACCGAATTGCAGCAGCACCTCGGCCCGGGCCAGCTCGGTCACGAAGCAGCTGTTTTGCAGGGCGAGATCCATGTGGATGAGATTGCGACTGTCGAAGCGGATCTGGCTCTGCAAGTCCGCCAGCAGCGGCCAGCCGAGGCGCTCGGCCAGCTGGGCGACCCTCTGCGCTTCGGCAGGATCCTGCATGCGGCCCGCGACTATGACGCCGCGTTTGCCCTGCAAGGCGGCCCAGTCTGGCTGGCGGGGGCAGTGCTGCTCGCCCTGCTGCCAGGGGCTCCAGGGCTCGTTTGAATGGAGCCAGTCACCGAGGGGGGCCAGGTAGTCGGAAAAATCCAGGTACGCCTCGCCGGGATAGAGGGGCTCGGGATACATGCAGTTGAAGTGGACAGGCCCCGGGGTCAGTGCCTGTCTGGCCAGGGCCTGATCCACCGAGCTCAGTACGAAGGCGGCTGGTATGGTCGGGGTGGGGCTCGGCAGGTTCTGCTGATGGACGGGGTAGCGACCGAAGATCCCCTGCTGGTCGATGGCCTGGTTGGCGCCGTTGTCGATAAGCTCAGGCGGTCGATCGGCCGAGAGAATAATCAGCGGCACGCCTGTGAGTTGTGCCTCGGCCACCGCGGGCCAGAGGTTGGCCACCGCAGTGCCCGAGGTCATGATCACCGCGACCGGTCGGCCGCTCCCCTTGGCCAGCCCCAACGCCATGAAGCCCAGACCCCGCTCGTCGAAGTGGAGGTGACGGCGAAAACCGGCATGGGCGGCGGCGGCCATGGTGAGCGGCGCCGAGCGGGAGCCCGAGGCCAGCGCTATGTCCCGCACCCCGAGGCGATAGAGCTCTTCCAGCAGGAGGGAAGACCAGACGTGGTTGAAGGTGGCATGCTGGCTGGCAAACGCTCGGTGCTCAGGCAATTGGCTGGCGGGCATAAGGCTCTCGCAGTGGGTCGATGAAAAACGCTATCCCAGCAGGGAGAGCACGTTGGCGATCTTGTTGTCGAGCTCGGCCCACTCGGCGGCGGGCTCTGACCCGGCCACTATGCCGGCGCCGGCAAACAGGCTGATGCCCCGGGCCGTTATGCGGGCGCTGCGGATGGCGACCGAGAACTCCGAGGTCTCCCGGCTCAGCATGCCGCAGGCACCGGCGTACCAGCCGCGCTGGTAGGGTTCACATTCGCGGATAAAGGCCAGCGCCGCCTCGCGGGGGGCACCGCCCACCGCCGGCGTCGGGTGCAGGGCAGCCAGCAGTTGCCAGTCGCACACACCGGGTTTGAGCTCGGCCTCTATGTCGCACTTGAGGTGTTGCAGCAGCCGCAGTTTCAGGATGCGCGGCTCGGTCAGGGTGGCGTCCGTGGTGAGGGGGGCCAGGCGGCTCAGGATGTCTGCGTGTACCAGCCGGTTCTCCAGCCGGTTCTTGCTGTCGGCCAGCAGCTCGGCGGCCAGGGCCGCGTCGGCCGCCTCGTCACCGGAGCGGCGTATGGTGCCCGCCAGCGCCTCGGTGAAGAGGTGGCCGCGTTCCCGGCGATAGAGGCGCTCGGGGGAGCAGGAGATGAAGCTCTGCTCGGGGGAGAACTGGAAGCCGAAGTGGAAGCACTCCTGGGCGTGACTTGCCCACTGGGTGAGCAGGGACCAGGGGCAGAGGGGAGCATCCCCATGCTGGCCGGTCAGCACGCTTTCCCGTGACAGCACCACCTTGGGGGTGTGGGCCTGAAAGGCGGGCGCCGTCACCCGCTCTACCAGGGTTTGCCACTGGGCCTGGCCCGGGACATCCCGGCGCTGCCAAGGGCGTTTTTGCAGTGGGGGCAGGGGGGCTTCCGGTTTCAGGGCGTCAAGGGCGGCCTCGGCCGTCTGCAGTTCGGCATCCAGATTGCCGTCGGTCAGCCAGAGGTTGAGGCAGAGGCTGACACACTCTCCCCGGCGCACCAGCTCGATGCGCGGCAGCACGAAGCGGCAGGGGCCGAACCCCTGCCAGCCGGGCTGGGCGGGATCGAACGCCAGGCCGCCGTAGTAACGGGGGCTGTCTTCACTGTTTGAGTTGGCGAGATCGCAGACCCGCTGGATATCCGCTGGCCGGGTCAGCTCGTGGATGGCGCCGAGGGCCACATACTCGGGGCTCCTGGGACCACGGGCCTGCCAATAGATGCGGGGATACAGGGTCTGCGCCGCCAGCCATCCCGGGAAGAGGTCGACGTTGGCCGCCACGCGCAACCGCACGAAGCCGCTGACATTGCTGTGACGCAGGGCGTCCAGTTGTTGCTTGAGATGGGTCTGAGCCAACATGGATGTCTTGTCTGAGCCGGATAGTCGCAATCGCTCTGGGGGAGGATGGCGCAGGTTGATGCCAAAGGGCGATGATTTCCTATATATTATCTGCCCATTCTTCCATGTAAATTGCCCGAGGGAGCCCAGCCCCCACGGAGCCAAGTATACCTAAATCCGGTTCGATAACCCTTAACACGATCAATATCTGATTGTTTGGCCATCACAATATGACAAATACCTTCTCTGTTTGGTTGCTGGCGGCGCGTTTGCGAACACTGCCCCTGGCGTGCTCCTCCATTTTGCTGGGCTCGGGGCTCGCAGCCAGTCGGGGGGCCTTCGACGGCGCCATCATGGGCCTCTCCCTGCTGACAGCCATACTGCTGCAGATCCTCTCCAACCTGGCCAACGACTATGGTGATGCGGTCTCCGGTGCCGACAACTGCGAGCGGATCGGGCCCCAGCGTGCCGTGGTATCCGGCCTCATCACCCGCCACCAGATGTGCATTGCCATGGGGTTGACCGCGCTGGCGGCCGTGGTGAGCGGCCTCTCCCTGCTGGTCTGCGCCTTCGGGGAGCAGTGGCAGCAGATCCTGACTTTCATCCTGCTGGGGGGCGCCGCCATAGTCGCGGCCATCACCTACACGGTGGGCAAGACCCCTTACGGCTATCGCGGTTTCGGGGACATCTCGGTATTCCTGTTCTTCGGCCTGCTGGGGGTGCTCGGCTCCTACTACCTGTTCACCCATACCCTGCAATGGGATCTGCTGCTGCCCGCCACCGCCTGCGGCCTGTTGGCCACCGCCGTGCTCAACATCAACAATGTGCGGGACATAGAGAGCGATGCCGCCAGCGGCAAGATCACCCTGGCGGTGCGGCTCGGCCGCAACCGCGCCATCGCCTATCACTGGGGGCTGCTGGGGGGGGCGCTGCTGGCCACCATCGCCTTCCTGCTGACCCAGCCCGCAAGTGTCTGGCCCTGGATCTTCCTGCCCGCCATCAAGCCCCTCACCGATGCCGCCCGCACCCTGCGCGAGAGCTTCGATGGGGAGGTGTTGACCGGCGCCCTCAAGAAGACCGCCATCAGCGCCTTCCTGTTCAGCCTGCTGCTCTCGGTCGGGCTGGCGCTCTCCTGAGCGCTGTGCCGCCATGAACTGGCGCTGTTTGTCGTGCGCCAGACCAGGAAGGGCCCCGTTGAAGGGGCCCTTCTTGTTGGTGTGCCTTGTCGTTTTCTTCAAGCATTTCAGCGCTTTTCCCTCCTGCTCCAGGCCTGATGGCCGTGATCCGGCTGGCAATATTGAGAAATTCTCGGAACGGGTCGCCGACTTGTGACGGGCCTCGATTGTGGCACGGCGTCGATTGCTATAGAGATGTAAGCGTGTGGGGTTTCATATGTAAAAAACCAATGGCAGGGACAGGCTTATGGACAGGTTAGGGAAACATCTTGGATGGGGGCTGCTGGCACTGCTGGGCGCCAGCTCCCTCGGTTACATCGCCCTCAACAGGGGCGAGCAGATCAACGCGCTCTGGATAGTGGTCGCGGCTGTGTGCGTTTACCTTATCGCCTACCGCTACTACGGGCTCTTCATCGCCAAGCGAGTGCTGGCGGTCGACAGCAGCCGCATGACGCCGGCGGTGCGTCACAACGACGGTCTGGACTATGTGCCGACCGACAAGAAGGTGCTGTTTGGCCACCACTTCGCCGCCATCGCCGGCGCCGGTCCCCTGGTCGGCCCCGTGCTGGCGGCCCAGATGGGCTATCTGCCCGGCATGCTCTGGCTGCTGGCCGGTGTGGTGCTGGCGGGGGCTGTGCAGGACTTCATGGTGTTGTTCGTTTCCACCCGTCGCGATGGTCGCTCCCTCGGCGAGCTGATCAAGTCGGAGATGGGTCCGGTCGCCGGGGTCATCGCCCTGGTCGCCACCTTCATGATCATGGTGATCATACTGGCGGTGCTGGCGATGATAGTGGTCAAGGCGCTTACCCACAGCCCCTGGGGCACCTACACAGTGGCCTTCACCATACCGCTCGCCATCTTCATGGGGATCTACACCCGCTACCTGAGGCCGGGCCGCATCGGTGAGGTCTCCATCATAGGTCTGGTGTGCCTCATCTTCGCCATCGTCTCCGGTGGCTGGGTGGCCGAGAGCCAGACCTGGGCTCCCTACTTCGACTTCGACGGGGTGCAGCTGACCTGGATGCTGGTGGGCTACGGCTTCGTTGCCTCCGTGCTGCCGGTCTGGCTGCTGCTGGCGCCGCGGGACTATCTCTCCACCTTCCTCAAGATAGGCACCATCATAGGCCTGGCCATCGGCATACTGGTGACCCAGCCGACCCTGCAGATGCCGGCGCTGACCCAGTTCGTGGACGGCACAGGCCCGGTCTGGGCCGGGGATCTCTTCCCCTTCCTGTTCATCACCATCGCCTGCGGCGCCGTCTCCGGCTTCCATGCGCTCATCTCTTCCGGCACCACCCCCAAGATGCTGGCCAACGAGAACCAGGCCTGCTTCATCGGTTATGGCGGCATGTTGATGGAGTCCTTCGTCGCCATCATGGCGCTGGTCTCCGCCTGCGTCATCGATCCGGGCGTCTACTTCGCCATGAACAGCCCCCTGGCGGTGCTGGCACCGGCGGGCACCGCCGACGTGGTGGTCTCCGCCGCCGCCGTGGTGAGCAGCTGGGGCTTCCAGATCACCCCGGAGACCCTGACCCGCATCGCCAGCGAGGTGGGTGAGCAGAGCATCATCTCCCGTGCCGGCGGTGCCCCGACCCTGGCGGTCGGCATGGCCTACATACTGCACGGCGCCCTCGGCGGCCTGATGAACGTCGCCTTCTGGTACCACTTCGCCATCCTGTTCGAGGCGCTCTTCATCCTCACCGCCGTGGATGCCGGCACCCGGGCGGCGCGCTTCATGCTGCAGGATCTGATGGGAGTTATCTCCCCCTCCCTGAAACGCACCGACTCCCTGCCGGCCAACCTGCTGGCCACCGCCCTTTGCGTGCTGGCCTGGGGTTACTTCCTCCATCAGGGGGTGGTGGACCCGCTCGGCGGCATCAACACCCTGTGGCCGCTGTTCGGCATCGCCAACCAGATGCTGGCGGGCATGGCGCTGATGCTGTGCGCCGTGGTGCTGTTCAAGATGAAGCGTCAGGCCTATGCCTGGGTGGCCTTGCTGCCCACCAGCTGGCTGCTCATCTGCACCCTGTCGGCGGGTTGGGAGAAGACCTTCAGCGACAATCCCAAGCTCGGCTTCCTGGCCATCGCCAACAAGTTCCAGGGGATGATCGACAGCGGCACCATTCCGGCCCAGTACACCGAGTTCCAGCTGGCTCAGCTGGTGTTCAACAACCGCCTCGATGCGGGGCTGACCATCTTCTTCATGGGGGTGGTGGTGGTGCTCGCCGGCTTCTCCCTGAAGACGGCCCTCAAGGCGCTGCAGAACCCGCAGCCGACCGCCAACGAGACCCCCTATCAGCCGATGCCGGCGCAACAGGGTGCCACCCGGCCCCAGTCTGATGACGACGGCGATCTGGCTCCCAGCCTCAAGTAAGTCAGCAGGCCGGCACCCCAGGGTGCCGGCTCCTCACTGACGACGAACAAGGAGCAAGCATGTTTGATACCCTGGCCAAGGCGGGCAAGTATCTGGGGCAGACCGCCAGGCTGATGGTGGGCGTGCCCGACTACGACAACTATGTGCAGCACATGCGGCTGACCCACCCGGAGCAGACCCCCATGAGCCACGACGAGTTCTTTCGCGAACGCCAGGATGCCCGCTACGGCGGCAAGAATGGCGGGCGCTGCTGTTAATAGACCCATCACAGGACTCCCATAATGACGAATGCTGTAGCGGTCACTCTGCTGACCGGTTTTCTCGGCGCCGGCAAGACCACCTTGCTCAACCACTTCCTGCGCCACCATGGCGATGCCTCCGTGGCCATTCTCGAGAACGAGTTCGGCGCCGCCAATATCGACGGTGCCCTGCTGGAGGGAGGCTCGGGGGTCAGCGTGGTGGAGCTCAGCAACGGCTGCGTCTGCTGCAGCGTGCGGGGTGAATTTCGGGCCGCCCTGAGCGATCTGCTGGCCCGGCGGACGGCGGGGGAGTTGCAGTTCGAGCGGCTGATCGTCGAGACCACGGGGCTCGCCGATCCCGCCCCCATCATCCAGACCTTCTTCGTTGAAGAAACGCTGCGGGATGCCCTGCGCCTGGATGCCGTCATCACCCTGGCCGACTGTGAACACATAGGTCGTCAGCTGGATGAGCATCCGGTGGCGGCATCCCAGCTCGGCTTTGCCGACCGCATCCTGCTCACCAAGACGGATAGGGTGGACGGAGCTACCCGGGAGGCGGCCATAGCGCGAGTCCAGGGTATCAACCCCAAGGCGCAGATCATCGACATAGTGCGGGGGGAGTGTCCGGCCGGGCTCTGGCTCGATCTGGATGCCTTCACCCTGAGCGACGAGCTGAGCCTAAGCCAAGGCATCAAGATAGTGCGTGGGGGCGGTCAGGGCGTCGAGGCGTTTGCGCCCCTCTCGGCCCGGCCCCGCTCCTGGCAGGATGTCATCTCGGCCCACCTGTTCGAGGGGGGCGAGCTGGACTTGAAGAAGATAGGGGCCTTCATGGAGCAGTGCATAGAGCAGCATGGCAACGACATGTTGCGCTACAAGGGGGTGCTGGCCATCGCCGGGGAGCCGCGCCGGCTGATAGTGCAGGGGGTGCACAGGGTGGCGGGGTTCGATTACGGCTCTCCCTGGGGTGACGAGGTGCCCTGCTCGCGGCTGGTGGTGATCGGTCGCTACCTGCCTCTGGAGGCGCTGCGGGAGGGCTTTGCCCGGACGCAGGCCGGAGGAAAAACGACAGATGCGTGAATCACTGAAACAGAAAATCATCCAGGTCTGCCACCAGAAGATCGGCCAGAAGGGGGAGGGGGTCGGTGTCTCCTTCTATGCCTTTTTCGCCAACAGGAATGACGACCCCGAGCTGCTGATGGAGGCGGCGACCTGGTGGATCCAGACCCAGAAACTCGACCACTTCGAGAAGGCGCGCAAGATCATCGCGCTGGTCGAGGCCATGAAATAGGGCGGGATGAAACAAGAAGGGCTCCTGATGAGGAGCCCTTCTTGTTTATGGTTTGCAGCTATCGACGCCGAATGGCCTTAGCTGGCTGGCGCCACTGCGGTCCGGCGGGAGAAGAAGAGACAGTCCAGCAGCCAGATGACCAGCATGGAGGCGCCCACCAGGGGGAAGCAGATCCCGAGCAGCACCAGCACTGCGATGGCGCCGCCCATGGGGGGCAACTTGGCGGGCAGGGGCGGGGCGGCGAGCCGGCCCTTGGGGCGGCGGCTCCACCAGATCCAGAGCCCGCTCACCGAGCTTGCCAGCACCATCAGGCAGATGATCAGCATGACCAGCTGGTGGGGCCAGCCGTAGATCTTGCCCATGTGCAGCATGACGCCGGTTTCCACCGTCTTGGCGACCGGACCATAATCCTGCCAGCGCACGTCGGCCAGCACCTTGCCGCTGTATTGATCTATGTGCAGGGTGGCGTCGTTGCGCGGATCATCGGCGAACAGGGCTATGGTATAGACGCCTGTGTCACCGACCGGCGGCGTGATGCTGTAACCCGGGTGAACCCCGCGCTCGGTGGCGATCTCCACTACCCGTTGCAGGGGGATGCGGTGGCTGGCCATGACCATGCCGTCGTGTTCTCCGCCATGGTTCATGGCGCTGTGATCATGGCTTTCCGGCGCCGGCTGCGAGCTCGGCATGGGCGTGTTCTCGACGGCCCAGGGCACAGTCTGTTCATGGGCATGGTTGAGGGTGCGGGCGAGAGGGGCGGATTTGGGCACCTCGTTCCACATGGCGGCCGGGAAACGGTTCCAGACGTTGGCGAACTGATCGCCCCAGAAGCCGGTCCAGGTCATGCCGCTCAAGAGCAGCAGCAGCAGGAAACCCGCCCCCCAGAAGCCGACCACGGCGTGCAGATCGCGCCACCAGAGGCGTCCGCGCTGGTTCATTCTGGGCCAGAGGATGCCCCCCACGCCGGGTCCCTTGCGCGGCCACCACAGGTAGAGCCCGCTGACGAGCAGCACTATGCCCCAGCCGGCGGCCAGTTCGATCAGCCGATCCCCTGTGGTACCGAGCAGCAGCTCCGCATGCAGGGCACGGGCCACCGCCTGCAGGTTCCACTTGTTGTCCATGGTGCCGAGCAGGGCGCCGCTGGCGGGATCCATGAAGAGGGTCAGCTCGCGCTCGCCTTGATTTACGATGAGCTGGGCGCTCGCGTCACTGGCCACGGGGGGCAGATATTTGCGCAGGCTGGCATCTGGCATGGCGATCTTCGCCTTGGCCAGCAGTTGATCGGCGCTCAAGGCCTGGGTGGCGGGGGCCACCTTCATCAGCTCGGGGTAGAGCAGGTTGTCGAGCTGGGGCTTGTACAGGTACAGGATGCCGGTGAGGGAGAGCAGGATCAGAAAGGGGGCGACGAAGAGACCGGCATAGAAATGCCAGCGCCAGATCCTTTGGTAATAACTCGCGTCTTGATTCTTCATCTTTGATCCTTGCGCCCAGGCTAAAGGTTTCAGTTGGTGGAATGTTTGGTTGGCGCGGATGATAGCAGCAACGTTTTATTAACTGCAACAGAACATGCTGGCTCCGCCTTCACTGCGCTGCGCACAGAAACTGTGCCATTTAGCGTCGATGTCTGTCGGTGATGGCCTGGGTTCCATGGACTTTTTGCATATAAATCCTTACCTTGTTGCAACATCAGGCGGCGTCGGCGCGGCGAAAAATTCAGGGGAGGAGGGGGACGTGCACTTGCAACCACACGGCCATTTCGAGATGCAGCGACAGGGGCAGGTGCTGATTTGCCGCCCGAGCGGCCCCTTCAATCTGGCGGGCGCCATGGCCTATGAGGCTGCCTTCAGCCAGCAGATCGCAGGATTGCGCGATGCACCCTGGGGTATTGTCGAGGTGGCGACCGAGTTCGAGGCCGCCGGTCCCGAGGTGCTGGTGCGCTTTCGTCGGCAGTTTGGCTGGTGCGCCGCCAATGGCTGCGCCTTTCTCGCGGTCGTGGTGGTGGGCGGGTTCAAACGCTATCTGGCGGATCAGGTCTTCAGCGAGTTGCCGTTCAATACGGTGCGCTACTTCGAGCAGGAGGCGGCGGCCATCCGCTGGTTGGGGGAGCAGCTCGGCGGCGACGTCACACCGGTGAGCTGACCCGGCAGCCCGGGGCTGTCTTGTCTGCCCGTCTCATTCCAGCTTGATAAACCATTTATCCCGCTCGTCGACGCAGTCGGGCTCACCCATCTCGAACTCGCGACAGATCAGCGGCCGCACCTCATAGAAGTTGCACATCGCTGATAGGGCAGCCCAGCGCGGCTTGCTACCCCTTGGTCAACTCAGCTTGATAAACCATTTATCCCGCTCGTCGACGCAGTCGGGCTCGCCCATCTCGAATTCGCGACAGATGAGGGGGCGCACCTCATAGATGCGGCACATCATGGTGTTGCGGTCCAGGGCCGCACACCAGCCATCTTCCAGCCGGCGCATCACGGGGATTTCCCCTTCCCTGTCGAGCACATAGCGATCCGGCACGCCGGTATCGGTAAAGAGCATCACTTCGAGGCGGCAGCAGCAGGCTTCGCAGTTCTGGCAGCTCACGTCGGTTTGGATTGCTTGGGTCATGGTGCCTGTCTTGCCGCATGGCGGCATCGAAATATATGAAACAGGCGCCTGTCAGGCGCCTGTGGTCTGGCTAAGGGCTTGTGAAGAACCTTAGCCCAGTTTGCGGGCGCGGTAGGTGCGCCCCTTGATCTTGCCTTCCTGCAGCCGCTTGAGGGCGGCGCTCGCCACCTGACGCTTGACCGCCACGTAGGAGTACTGCTCGGAGATCTGGATCTTGCCCACATCGGCGCCAGCAATGCCGCCTTCGCCGGTCAGGGCGCCCAGGATGTCACCGGCCCGCACCTTGGTCTTGCGGCCCGCATCTATGGAGAGGGTTACCATCTGCGGGGCTATCGGCTTGATGTCGCGGCCTATGGTGTCGAGATCCCCCAGCGGCATCGGCGCCTGCTGGTACTCCTCGATCAGGTTGACGCGCTGGGCTTCGTTCGGCTGATAGAGGCTCAGGGCCAGGCCCTGCTGGCCGGCACGACCGGTACGACCGATGCGGTGCACGTGCACTTCAGGGTCATAGGTCAGCTCGTAGTTGATGACGGCGCCCAGCTCCTTGATGTCGAGGCCCCGGGCCGCTACGTCGGTCGCGACCAGTATGGTGGCGCTGCCGTTGGCAAAGCGGACCAGCACCTGATCCCGCTCCCGCTGTTCCAGATCGCCGTTCAGCGCCAGGGCCGAGAAGCCCTTGGCGGCCAGGTGATCGGCCACGTCGTTGCAGGCGCGCTTGGTGTTGCAGAACACCACGCAGGAGCTGGGTTGATAGTGGCTGAGCAGCCAGGTGAGGGCGTCGAGGCGCTGACCGGCCGGCACTTCATACAGCTTCTGTTCGATGGCACTGCCCTCGTGCAGGGACTCCACGCTCACCTCGACCGGGTTGCGCTGCACACCGCGGCTCATCTGGGCTATCCCCTCCGGATAAGTGGCGGAGAACAGCAGGGTCTGACGGCGCTCGGGGGCATAGCTGATGACGCGGTTGATGTCTTCGCCAAAGCCCATGTCCAGCATGCGATCTGCCTCGTCCAGCACCAGAGTCTCCAGGCTGGAGAGCTCCAGGGTACCCTGCTCCAGGTGCTTGAGAATACGACCCGGGGTGCCGACGGCGATGTGGGCGCCGAAGCTCAGGGTGGCGGACTGAGGTGCGGTCGGGGTGCCGCCACACAGGGTCACCAGCTTGACGTTCGGCAGGGCGCGGGCCAGGCGACGGATCTCCTGAGCCACCTGATCCGCCAGCTCGCGGGTCGGACAGAGCACCAGGGCCTGTACGTCGACACGGTTGACGTTGAGGCGGGAGAGCAGGCCCAAGGCGAAGGCGGCTGTCTTGCCGCTGCCGGTTTTTGCCTTGGCAATCAGGTCTTTGCCTTCGAGTACCAGGGGCAGGCTCTGGGCCTGGATCGGGGTCATCTGCAGGTAACCCAGGCTGGTGAGGTTCTCTTGCAGGGCGGGGGAGAGATTGAGGCTGCTAAATTCGCTGTTGTTCACAAAAGGACTCTATTTCGGAGAAAACGGGGATGCGCGAGCGCTAAGGCCGCGCATCATACCAGAATGTGGCACCGGATGTGGCGGATTTTTGAACGCTTAAGCCCGTACAACCTCAGGGCGGGTTCATCTGTCCCCATGGCGACAGAGAGGTGCAACCGGGGTGGCACCTGGTGAATGTTTGCAGTGATTCGCTAATTATTTATCAGGGGTAAACGTTTTCTATTCTGGTTGATTAAATTTCCTGGATGAAATAGGTGCCGTGCATGAGAAGGAGTGTTGCGAAAATGATACTGGAATATCAATTGGCGCTGTCAGCGCAATCAGAATATTCCTATCGACATGTTCTATAAGGCATTTTTAACTTGATGTTGCACGATTAATATACTGTTAATGGTTAATTAATTTAAAAACGTTTGTATTATCTCGCATACATATTATTGAGCCAGATTGTGATGGCTATCTGATTTTTAAATATGCAAATCTCTATGATGGCGCCGGTCAAAAATTACAATTCACTCAGGTGCTACTGGTATGGAATACGTTCACTTTGTGCTCGGACTGGTGATGGTCCTCGTGCTCGCGTTGCTGGCTAACCGCCACAACTGGAAACAGATCAAGCTGCGCTATATCGGCCAGCTGTTGGTGGTGGAACTGGCGCTGGCCTGGTTCATGCTGAACTCCGAGGTGGGCCTGGCCGTGGTGGGTGGCTTCGCCGCCGGCTTCACCAAGCTGATGGAGTTTGCCAAGCAGGGTACCGACTTCGTGTTCGGTGGTCTGGTCAACGAGGGAGCCTTCTCCTTCTTCCTGATGGTGTTGATGCCCATCGTCTTCATCTCGGTGCTGATCGGTATCTTGCAGTACATCCGTCTGCTGCCCATCATCATCCGTGGCATCGGTACCGTGCTGGCCAAGATCAACGGCATGGGCAAGCTGGAATCCTTCAACGCCATCAGCTCCATGATCGTCGGCCAGTCCGAGAACTTCATCGCGCTCAAGAACACCCTGCCGCACCTGAACGAGAAGCAGATGTACACCCTGGCGGCGACGGCCATGTCCACCGTCTCCATGTCCATCGTCGGTGCCTACATGCAGCTGATCGAGCCGCGTTACGTGGTGGCCGCGCTGGTGCTCAACATGTTCAGCACCTTCATCGTGTTGTCGCTGATCAACCCGTACGAGCCGGACAACTCGGTCACCGATCTGAAGGCCATCGCCGAGGGTGACGAGCACCATACCCCGAAGAAAGAGAACTTCTTCGAGATGCTGGGCGAGTACATCATGGCCGGTTTCTCCGTGGCCGTGATCGTGGCCGCCATGCTGGTCGGTTTCATCGCCCTGATCGCCCTGGTCAACTACCTGTTCGAGATGGCGTTTGGTGTCAACTTCCAGTACGTCATGGGTTACATTTTCTATCCGATCGCCTGGATCCTGGGTATCCCCAGTGGTGAGGCGCTGCAAGCCGGCTCCATCATGGCGACCAAGCTGGTGACCAACGAATTCGTGGCCATGATGGATCTGGGCAAGATTGCCGCCGATCTCTCCCCGCGCACCATCGGCATCCTCTCCATCTTCATGGTGTCGTTCGCCAACTTCAGCTCCATCGGCATCATCGCCGGTGCGGTGAAGGCGCTGAACGAAGAGAAGGGCAACATGGTCTCCCGCTTCGGCCTGAAGCTGGTCTACGGCTCCACCCTGGTGAGCCTGCTCTCCGCCGTGATAGCCGGTGTGATGATCTAATCGCCCCTCGCCATCACAATGACAAACCCCTGCTTCGGCAGGGGTTTGTTTTTTTGGGGCCGGTAACCACAGCAGCCAGCAGGGGGGTGAATACAAACGCCAGTCCCGATGGCAGGGCATGGTGCCTATCGGGTGGAGTTAGCCGGCTGTGATTTAAAAAAATCAGTATGTTGCGGCGATAAAATGCCGACAATGGTCCCGTTAGCGTCGGCTTACAACTTGCCTTTGAGCAGCCATTTGTCGAGGGCATTGGCGAAGCGCTGCTTGTCGGCGGCGTTGAAGGGGGCCGGGCCGCCGGTCTGTACCCCGGCCGAGCGCAGCTCCTCCATGAAGTTGCGCATGCCGAGCCGGGCCTGGATGGTCTCGCGGGTGTAGATCTCACCACGGGGATTGAGCGCCTCGCCGCCAGCATCGATCACCCAGGAGGCGAGGGGGATGTCGCCGGTGATCACCAGATCGCCGGGCTGAACCTGCTGGGCAATGACATGATCCGCCACATCGAATCCCTTCTCCACCTGTTGGGTCTTGATGAAGGGGGAGGGGGGGACCCGCAGCCCCTGATTGGCCACCAGCGTGGTGACGACCTGGGCGCGGTGGGCGGCGCGGTAGAGGATCTCCTTGACCGGAATGGGGCAGGCATCGGCATCGACCCAGATGGGCATGGCATGGTTTCCTGTAGTTGAAACGGGCATAAAACGAGAGCGGGCATGGTAGCACAGACGCCCCCTTCCCGGTGTGGGGCTGAGTCGGCCCCCGCTTTCGTGTAAGCTGGGGCCTGAGCATGAATGAGAAGGAGACGAGATGGATCGGGTGCCCAGTGACGTAATTTATGGTCTGACTCTGGATGGCAAGGGGGGCATGACCCCGCTTGCCACAGGCAGCGAGATCCCGGCAGCCCAGCCCAGCTGGGTGCATCTGGATTACGGCAATCCGGAGGCGGCCCGCTGGCTGTTGCAGACCCCCTTGCTCAATGATGCCGCGCGCGAATCCCTGCTCGGCCAGAGCAACAGGCCCAAGCTGGTGCGGATGGGGGAGACTGTGCTGCTGATCCTGCGTGGCATCAATCACAACAAGGATCACAGGCCCGAGGAGATGGTGGCGCTGCGCATCTACATCACCCCGGATTTCATCCTCAGCAGTCGCCGTCGCTCCCTGCTGTCGGAAAAAGATGTCTTCCAGCAGTTGGCGCTGGGGGGCGGCGCCATCTCTACCGCCGACTGGCTGGTGGAGATCTGCGATGCCCTGACCGACAGGGCGGGGGAGTTTGTCGAGGAGCTGCACGATCAGATCCTGGAGCTGGAAGAGATAGTGCTGATGCGTGAACTGCCCGCCAACGGCAGACTGGCGCGGATCCGCAAGCAGCTCATCATGATCCGCCGTTACCTCTCTCCCCAGCGGGATCTGGTGGCGCGCCTCGCTAACGAGAAGCTCACCTGGCTGGATGAGGATGACAGGCGGCGCCTGCTCGACATCGCCGATCGACTGCGCCGCTGGCTGGACGATCTGGACGCCGGGGTGGCTCGCTCTGCCGTGCTGGCGGACGAGATCAACAACCTGACGGCGGAGGCCACCAACCGCCGTGCCTACCAGATGTCGGTGATGGCACTGATGTTCCTGCCCGCCAGCTTCCTGACCGGCCTGTTTGGCATCAACCTGGGCGGCATACCCGGGGCCGAGAGCCCGACCGCCTTCTGGATCTTCTGCGGATCTCTGGTGGGGCTGGCGACCGGGCTGGCGGTCTGGCTCAAATATCGACGCTGGTGGTAAGGAGCGCGCATGACGACATGGGAATCCTTTGGTGTGACCCTGCTGCTGTTGCTGGGACACACCCTGATCCGCGGCCTCATTCACAAGAGCCTGATGGCGCTAGGACAGAGCCGACAGGTGAGCGAAAACCGGGTGCTCTATGTGGAGCATGTGTTCCACTTCCTGCTCGGCTGCGCCACCCTGCTGATCCTGGCGGGGGTGTGGGGGCTCGACTTCTCCCGGCTGGTGGTGCTCGCCTCCTCCTTCTTTGCCGTGCTCGGCGTCGCCATGGTGGCGCAATGGTCGATCCTCTCCAACATCACCGCCAGCATCACCATCTTCTTCGCCTTCCCCTACAAGATCGGCGACCGGATCCGCATCCTCGACAAGGATGACTCAGTCACCGGCGTCATCACCGAGATAGGCCTGTTCTACCTGCGGGTACGGGATGACAACGGCGATCTGGTGACCTACCCGGCCAACCTGATCCTGCAAAAGCCGGTCAGGCGGCTGGAGGGCAAGGAAGCCGAGCCACTGCAGCCGGAATGAGAAAAGGCTCCCTTGGGAGCCTTTTTGCTGGCATCGGTCTCAACGCTCGAAGAAGCGATAGAGGTGCTCGACCTGGATGGGGCAATCGGCTACCAGGTGGATATGGTCGCGAGCCTCTTCGGTCGAGGAGAAACTCATCGGGCAACCCAGGGTGTCCGTCATCATGTAGAGATGGCCGTCCTGACCCCGAAACTCCACTACCCAGCCGGGGGAGATGATGTCATGCATGATCTCCGCCTCCCTGAATCTGTGCTGCTGGTGAAGCGCACGCAATTCGCTGACTGTCATGACATCCTCCTGTGACTCATGGCGCCACCCTCAAGTCTAGTCGCCCGCGGCGGTCGCAGGCCCGGGTCGCCGGAGATGGCGGCGCATCAGGCCGCCTGGGGCTCCCGTGGTGGCTGCAGGGCGATAAGCAGCTCCCCGGCCAGCGGCGCCACCGGGCCTGTGACGACCCGGGGTTTTCCCCTGGCATCGACGATGAACAGGGGAATGGCGCCGGGATTGGCGTCCTGATACTGGGTCCAGTCGAAGGCCTCGCTCAGGCGGGTCGCCTTGATCTGGCCGCCCCGGCTCAGCAGGCCGCTCAGGCGGGCGAAATTCATCTCGGTCCCGAACAGATCCTGGCGTGCACGGAAGGTGGCGCTCTCCCGGTTCGCCTTGCCGTGCTGCTCGCTGGAGCGCAGGGAGTGGACCTTTTCTTCCCCGTACAGGTGGGCAAAGTGCAGCACCCCCAGGGCGTTGTTGTGACGGTTGGGGGAAAGCGCCAGCACCGTATGTATGCTGGTGAGGGGCAGGTGCAGCTCTGCATGTTCCGATTGTGGATTGCCGAAGTAGCAGGGCAGGCCGCTCATGCGGGCCAGCTTGCAATGTTCCCAGGCCGGATCGGAGAGATGGACGGGTATGCCCTGATCCGCCAGCGCCCGGCCTATGGCGCGGGCCACCGAGTTGGCGCCGATCAGCAGCCAGGTATCGGGAGCGGGCTGGCGCATGCCGAGCAGCCTGGCCAATGGGGTCGCCGTCAGGCTCTGCAACACCACTGTGAAGATGATGACCGCAAACACCAGGGGCACCAGCTTGTCGGCATCTTCAATGCCGGCCTCGTGCATGCTGATGGCGAAGGAGGCGCTGACCGCCGCCGCCACTATGCCGCGGGGGGCTATCCAGGCGAGCAGTGCCCGGGCGCGCCAGGGGAGATCCGATCCCAGGGTCGAGACCAGGATGCAGAGCGGACGGGCCACGAACTGCACCACGCACAGCAGCACCAGCACCATGGGACCGAGTTGCCAGAGCTGCGCCAGATCGAGTCGGGCCGCCAGCAGTATGAAGAGGGAAGAGATGAGGATGACCGCCAGATCCTCCTTGAATGCCAGCACCTCCTCCAGATCCAGTCCCTCCTGGTTGGCGAGCCAGATGCCGAACACCGTCACCGCCAGCAGCCCGGACTCGTGGCTGAGCCAGTCCGACAGGGTGAAGGTGACCAGCACCAGGGCCAGCACCCCGAACTTGTGCAGGCTGACCGGCAACCAGTCCTTGCGCATGATCAGTGTGGTGATCCAGCCGGCCGCCACCCCGATCAGCGAACCCACCCCCACCGTCTTGGCCAGGGCCAGCAGGGTGTGATCGATGAGATCCCCCTGGCTGCCGAGGCGCACCGCCTCGAACACCAATACCGCAAACAGGGCGCCGATGGGATCGATGACTATCCCCTCCCAGCGCAGGATCTTGTCCACCTCCCGCACCGGCCGAATGACGCTGAGCATGGGAGCGACCACGGTCGGCCCTGTCACCACCAGCACGGCGCCGAGCACCATGGCAACCCGCCAGTCCAGCCCCAGCAACCAGTAGCTGGCGGCGCCTATGATGGCGAAGCTGACCAGCATGCCGGTGGAGCAGAGGTTGCGCACCACCTTGCCTATCCCCTTGAGCTCGGTCAGGTGCAGGGTCAGCGCCCCTTCAAACAAGATGATGGCGACCGAGAGCGACACCAGCGGAAACAGCAGCTCCCCCAGCAGTTGATCCGGGTCCAGTACCCCTGTCACCGGGCCGAGCAAGAGGCCGCTCAGCAGCAGGAACAGGATGGCGGGGACCCGCAGTGACCAGGCGAGCCACTGGGCGAGCAGGGAGATCAGGGCGATCCCGGCGAGAGAGAGTGCAATCATGCCAACCTCGGGTGGGTAATGGGGTTGGGAGTAGTGTAGCGGGGAAGGAGGGCAAATTGACACCCGGTAGAGGCGGCCTCGGGGAGGCCGGTATCCCGGGAGTAACCTCAGCGGGCTGGCCTGATCAGATGGGGCTCTCTTTGTGGAGTTCGGTGACGCAGTCGGTCACCGCCAGCACCAGTGCGGAGCGCACCATCTGATCGAGCCGGTTGAGCTGCATTTGATAGAGGGGCCAGTCCTCCTCGTTGGCCGGGGGATCCTGCGGCATCATGCTGGTCTGATGGATGGCATGCAGGCGGCTTAGCAGGTCGCGGATCGGCTTGTCGCTGAAGCGATAATCCTTGGGGTCGCGCACCAGAAAATCGCGGATCTTCAGGTAGGCCTCGAGATCCTGGTAGTGCTCGAGGGAGATGAGGCCGAGGGCGAAGATGAGCTTGAGGCGCACCTCCAGCTGGCCGAGGGGGCCGCTCTGGTTGAGCAGGGGTTCGATGGCGTATTTGACGGCATACTCCTCCTGGCGGAACGCGCGCCGCATCAGGGAGTCGACCGCCTCTTCCAGGATGGTCACGACCTCGAGAAAGAAGCCGCGAGGGCCATCCTGCTCGTTGAGTCGCTCCAGTACATCATCTTCCTGGTGTGTGGTCATAGGTGCTTAAGGTCCGGCTGACTGGGAGAGAGAGTGCCTCTCTCCCGGTTTTTATCATATGGGGCGGCGTCACTCGCCATGCGCTCGGGCTGCCGGCGAGTGCGCCCCATGGGGTCACTTCAAGGTGCCATAACGGGAGACGATGGCGCGCACTATGTCGCTGCCTTCATCCAGCCCGGTCACCCGGGCCAGGGTCCTGGCCGGGCCCAGCTCCGCCAGCAGGGCCTGCAGCTCCACCGCCTGGGGATCGTCAGCATTGTTGTAGTGCAGCGCCGCCGCTATGCCCTCCTGCAGGTGGTCGCTCGGCAGGCCGTACTCCAGGGTACCGAGCAGCGGCTTCACCAGCCTGTCCCCCGCCGCCAGCTTGCGCAGCGGCTGACGGCCGACCCGGTCGATTTCATCCACCAGATAGGGGTTGGCGAAGCGGGACAGGATCTTCTCTATGTAGGCGGCATGCAGGCGCGGATCGAAGCCGTAGCGTTTCACCAGCACGGCCCCGCTCTCTTCCATGGCGCGGCGCACCTTGCTGCGGATCAGCGGATCCTCGATCGCCTCCCGCACCGTGCGATAGCCCCGCAGCTTGCCGAGGTAGGCGGTGACTATGTGCCCTGTGTTGAGGGTGAACAGCTTGCGCTCGACGAAGGCCATCAGGTTGTCGGTGGGCTCCATGCCCGCCACCTGGGGCAACGCCCCCTTGAACTGGGTCTGGTCGACTATCCACTCGCTGAAACTCTCCACCGTCACTTCCAGCGGATCATCGTTGGCCGCGGCGGGGGGGACTATGCGATCCACCGCCGAGTCGACGAAGCCGACGCAGTTGTCGAGGGTGGCATGATACGCGACCGGCAGGTACTTGAGTACCTCCTGCTTGAGGTGGCTGGTGCCGCGCACCATGTTCTCGCAGGCGATGACGTTCAGCGGGGTCAGGTTGCCGGCATCGAAGCGGGCCTGCAGCCCCTTGGCCAGGGTGCTGGCTATCTTGTCCAGTATGTTGGGGCCCACCGCAGTGGTCACCAGATCGGCGGTGATGATGCGGGCGATCACCTCGTGTCCGGCGGAGCTGACGGCGGCCACGTTGCGCACCACGTCCAGCTTCTGATCCGTGCCCACCACGTGGACCTTGTACTCCTGGCGGTGATTGAGCTGATCGATCAGGGTCTCGTTGACGTCGGCGAAGGTGACCTGATGGCTGGCGTCCGCCAGCAGTTTTCCGATGAAGCCACGGCCTATGTTGCCGGCACCAAAATGCAATGTTTTCATGATATTAACCTCTACAACCAAAGACGATGAAGGACGATTAGGCAGCCTGTTCGGCCCCCAGCAGATCCAGGAACTCCTGGGGATCCTGGGTGCTGGCCAGCCGGTCGATGAGACCGGGTTCATCCAGTGCATTGGTCAGGCGGGTTATGACCTGAATGTGTTCGTCATTGCGGGCGGCGATGCCGATCACCAGGCGCGCCACCTCGTCGGCGGCTTCGCCAAAGGCGACCCCGGCCGGGTACTGGCAGATGACGATGCCGGTACGCTTCACGTGCTCCTTGGCGGCTATGGTGCCGTGGGGGACGGCGATGGACTCGCCGAGGTAGGTGGAGACCAGCTGCTCACGCTCCAGCATGGCGTTGACGTAGTCGGGCGCCACATAGCCCCGCTCCGCCAGCAGCTTGCCGGCAGCCCGGATGGCGGCCTCCTTGTTGTCAGCCTTGAGGCCCAGGTGCACGTCCTGGAGGCTCAGGGTGAAGACCTCGGCGGCCTGCGGCTCGTAGCTGTCGTCGTTGGCCGCCACCAGCAGTTGCGGGTTGGCCACGTCGTCGTTGGCGGCCCTGGCCAGGCTGAGGTTCTGCACCAGCTCCTGATAGAGGGCGTTGTCGAGGAAGTTGGAGAGGGAGATATGGTGAGCGTGAGGCGCATGGCGACGGGCCCGCTCGGTCAGATCCTTGTGGGTGATGACCCAGTCCACCTGATCATCGAGCTGATCGATAGCGCGGTTGGTCACGCTGATGTTGAGCCCGGCGGCCTGCACCCGCTTGCGCAGCAGGCCGGCGCCCATGGCGCTGGAGCCCATGCCAGCATCGCAGGCGACCACTATATTGCGCACCGCAGTCAGCTCGGCACCCGGCTTCTTGGCCGCAGTGGTCTCGGGTTTGGCACTCTTCATGCTCTTCATCTTGCGGGTGGCTTCACCCAGGGCATCGGCCTCGTCGGCTTCCGGCTGCTGGGCACGGACGAACACGGCGGCGACCAGGAAGGAGACGGTGGCGGAGGCGATGATGGAGAGCAGCACCCCGATGAGGGAGGCTTTCGGCGTCATCAAGAGCACGGCGAAGATGGAGCCCGGGGAGGCCGGGGAGACCAGACCTGCATTGAACAGGGTCAGGGTGAAGACCCCTGTCATGCCACCGGCGATCACCGCCAGGATGAGGCGCGGGTTCATCAGCACGTAGGGGAAGTAGATCTCGTGGATGCCACCGAAGAAGTGAATGATGGAGGCACCGGCGGCGGACTGCTTGGCAGCGCCACGGCCGAACACCATGTAGGCCAGCAGCACCCCCAGACCCGGACCCGGGTTCGCTTCGATCAGGAAGAAGATGGAGCGACCCTGCTCGGTGGCCTGTTGGATCCCCAGCGGCGAGAAGATGCCGTGGTTGATGGCGTTGTTGAGGAAGAGGATCTTGGCCGGTTCGACGAAGATGGAAGTCAGCGGCAGCAGACCGTGGGCGACCAGGAAGTCGACGCCACCGGCCAGGGCGCCGGAGAGCACCTTGACGAAGGGACCTATGACGAAGAAGGCGAGGATGGCGCACAACATGCCGATGATGCCGGCGGAGAAGTTGTTGACCAGCATCTCGAAGCCGCTCTTGACCCGACCTTCCATCGCCTTGTCGAAGCGCTTGATGGCCCAGCCACCCAGGGGGCCGACCATCATGGCGCCCATGAACATGGGGATGTCGGTCCCCACTATGACGCCCATGGTGGTGATGGCACCGACCACTGCACCCCGCTCACCCCCGATCAGCTTGCCGCCGGTATAGCCAATCAGCAGGGGCAGCAGGTAGGTGATCATGGGGCCGACCAGCTTGGCCAAGGTTTCGTTTGGCAGCCAGCCGGTGGGGATGAAGAGGGCGGTAATGAAGCCCCAGGCGATGAAGGCGCCTATGTTGGGCATGACCATATTGGACAGGAAGCGTCCAAAATTCTGTATCTTGACTTTGGTATCCGGTGATAACATGTCGGGACCCCGTTTTAAGCCTGTGTGATTGAAAGTGGTAGTCGGGATGACGGGTTTTGCCGAACCCCCATCCCTGTCGTCTAAGCAACTTCAATCTACCAGCTTGTGATCAAATTAGGCTGAAAACGGGGTGTCTTGTGACCCAGCTCTCAAATACCCCGACCTCCCCCCTCCCTTCATGGTGATGCCGATCACATTCAGGCGCTGTAGTTTGGCTACATTTCGATCTTTCCCGTCGTGAACGGCTTTTTAATGTGATTCGGATCACGCTTTGTTGTTTGCGCAAACCTTGTGTCAATGTGATTGCCATCACAAATCTCTTATTTGTAGCCAATTGGAGCATGCCTGGTGACGGCAATTCAGAGGGTGGTGGCGATGGATTTCGCATCATCATCGACTACTAATCAATGAATCAGTGGTTTTGTAACCCACTTTCAGTTTTGCTCCCCGCGCTTTCGGCCACTTGGGTGCTGTCCCGCCTCCTTTGGCAGGCCCTGATTGGTCTCCCTGGCGACGCCTGCCAATACCCGCTGCGAAAAATGGGAGTGTCGGCACAGCCACAAGCACAGGCCGACCCAGCCCATCCACACCCCCTGAGGCTGCTGCCCAGGTTGCCGTGCCCATAAAAAAAGCCCGCAATATTGCGGGCTCTTGGCGTGCAGGGGAGCGGGGCTTATTCCGCCTTGGGGGCCGCGTCGGCCGCAGCCTCGCTGCTCTCGCTTGCTGTGCTCTCGGCTGCCGGTGCTTCCGGTGCCGGACCCGGCACCAGGGCCACCGCCGGTTTGGCGATGAGGGAGCGGGTCTCTTCCACCGCCTCGCTCAGCTTCACCTCGATGATCTGGCCAAGCTCATAGACCACTTCTGTCTTGTCCAGGTAGACGCGACCGTTGTCCCAATTGCACTCCAGCCTGTCCTTGTTGTCCAGGATGTGGCGGGCGGGCATGAAGACCACGGCGCCGTTCTCCTGCAGACGCAGCTTGAGGCCGGCCCGCATCACATCGATGATCTCGGCGTTGAACACCTGATCGGTACCGGCGGCGGCCTGGAGGTAACGGACATAGAGCCAGTCGCCGATGTCGCGCTCCACCCTGCGGTGCAGGCGGCGGCACTCGGTCAGGTGCTCGGTGAGCTCCTGGCTCGGGCGCTCACCCGGGGTCTTGCCGGCGATGACGGCCTTGAGCAGACGATGGTTGACCATATCGCCGTACTTGCGGATCGGGGAAGTCCAGGTGGCGTAAGCATCCAGCCCCAGGCCGTAGTGGGCACCCGGCTCGGCGGACATCAGGGCATAGCTCTGGAAGCGGCGGATCTTGCCGTCCAGCCAGCGGGTGTCCAGGCTGTCGATCCAGCGGCGCAGGGCGCAGAAGCCGGTCAGGCTGGCGATCTCTTCCTTCTCGAACGGGGCCTCGGCACTTTTCAGCAGGTCGATGGCGCCGTCGAGGGACTCTTCATCGAACCCTGTGTGGACGTTGAAGATGCCGTAGCCGACGCTCTTGCCCAGCACGCGACCGGCGCAGATGTTGGCGGCTATCATCGACTCTTCGATCATCCGGTTGGCGATGCGGCGCGGCTCCACATGGATTGCCAGCACGGCGCCGTTCTCACCCAGCTCGAAGTCGTAGTCTGGACGGTCCGGGAACACCAGGGCGTGCTCGGTGCGCCACTTGATACGCGCCTCCGTCATGGCCTTCATCAGCGGCAGCTGGGCCAGGACGCCGGCGTCTATGTCCAGCGCCTTGCCGTGCTCGGCCCAGTCGGAGACCTCGTCATAGTTCAGACGAGCGTGGGAGACGATGCGGGCGGCGAAGAATTCGGTCTCTTCCAGCAGCAGGCCATCCTCGGCGATCAGCAGACGTGCGCACAGGGTGTTGCGCTCCTCGCCCTCCTTCAGGGAGCAGAGCTCGTCGGAGAGGGTGCGCGGTATCATGGGCACATTGCGGCCCGGCATGTAGACGGTGAAGGCGCGCTTGGCGGCTTCCTGGTCCAGCTCGCTGCCTTCGGCCACGTAGGCGGTCGGATCGGCGATGGCGACCAGCAGCTCCCAGCCGTTGTCCAGTTTGCGGATGGAGAGGGCGTCATCCATGTCCTTGGTCTTGGCGCCATCTATGGTGAAGAAGGGCACCTGGGTCAGATCGCGACGGGGCAGCTCTTCCTCTTCGATGACGTTCCACTCGGGCAGGTCCGCCGGTTCGATCTGGGCCAGGTTGTGGCGCGCCAGCACTACCCACCAGGGCACGTTGTGATCGTCCTTGTCGGCGATGAGCTGGGTTATCTCGGCGGAGAAGTTGCCATCCACCAGGGCGTGACGCTTGAGGGTCGCCACCACCCAGTCCCCTTCCTTGAAGGACTTCTCGTCCAGACCCTTCTTGGCGCGGGCCTTGATGGCGTCCTTGATGAGGGGGTGATCAGGCACCACGTTGAGGCGGTCGCGGAACATCTTGACGCGGCCGACGAAGCGGACCACGGCCTGCTCCAGCAGGGCATCCGGCTCGGCCACTTCCTTCTCTTTTTCGGTACGGATCAGGGCGCTCACCCGGTCACCGTGCATCACCTTCTTCATGTAGGGAGGCGGCACGAAATAGCTGGTCTTCTCATCGACCTCCAGGAAGCCGAAGCCCCGATCGGAGGCGCGAATCACACCCTCTTTCTTGGGGATGTTTTCGCGGATTTGTTGCTTGAGCTGGGCCAGCAGCGGATTGTCTTGGAACATAAGTGAGGAACCTGAAGTGGAAAACCTGGGTGGAGACCTGATGAAGGATCGCCCAGCACTATACGTTTTTACCCCTCCAAAGCCAAGGTGAATGGCCCGCTCAGCGGGGTTGCAGTGCCCGGCGACCCTGCTCGATCAGGCGCAATGAGATCTGCTTGTGCAGCCCCCGCTCCAGCACCCAGCGGTGCCAGTAGAGGCGCTCGACCAGGTGGAGATCCGGGCTGAGATCGAGCAGCAGCCCCTGTGCGAGCTGCTGGCGGATCTGCAACTCGGGGATGAGACAGCAGGCCAGCCCCTGCTCGGCCATGGCGACGAAGGCCTCCGACGAGCGCACCGTGTGGCAGGGGTAACCGCCGGGGGCCAGGGCGAAGTGGCGGGCCATGAAGCTGACGTGCATGTCGTCGCGCTGATCGAAGGCGACCGCCGGTGCCTTGGCCAGCGCCGCCGGGGTGAGCCCGTGGGGGAAGTGGCGGGCGACGAAGGCGGGGCTGGCGGTCAGCAGATAGCGCATCTCGCCGAGCTCGTCGACGCAGCAACCGGCCAGGGCCTGCGGCTGCAGGCTGACGGCGCCGAACGCCTGGCCCTCGCGCACCTTGTCGAGGGTGCGGCTCTCGTCATCCACCAGCAGGTTCAGCTCTATGGGGTGCTGTTCCAGCAGGGGCGCCAGGGCGGGCAGAAACCAGGTGGCCAGGCTGTCGGCGTTGACGGCTATGCTGACCCGGATCGGCGCCTGGGGCTCGCTGGGGGAAAGTTCGCCCGCCAGCTCCAGTTCCAGCTGGCGTACCTGACGGTAGTGGGCCAGCAGCTTCTGCCCGAGGGCCGTGGCCTGCAGGGGCTGGCTGCGGATGATCAGCGGCTCGGCAAACTGCTGCTCCAACTGCTTGATGCGCTGGGAGATGGCGGACTGGGTGATGTGCAGACGCTGGGCGGCGCGCTCGAAGTTCTGCTCCTGCATCACGGCATCCAGTGCCAGCAGCAGCTTGTAGTCCAGCGTCTTCATCAGCATTCCTTATCAGAGAAGGGGATTGAGCAAGGATGCTACTGGAGCGGGGGCGGGAGAACAACCTGGCCCGGCGGCGGGCACTGCGTGGGGGCATCCCGAGCTGTCACTGTGAGATGTGACAGTAGAGATAAGATGAGATTCATAAGATACTCATTCAGTCCGTTTTTGCATGGGGTGGAAACGGGCCATAGCGAGAGTTTTGGTCCCGGGTGTCAGCCCGGGACTTTTTTATGGGGTCAGCTCATGCCGAGCAGCTCTCCGGCCGGGGCGTACTCCCCCCGCAGGGGACGGTTGACGGCGCGCTCGAAGCGCTCGTCCAGCTGGAAGCGGATCCCGACTCCGCGCACGGCCCCCAGATCCACCGCCTGACGGTGGCCGAGCCGCTCTATGGGCAGGCCGAGGCGGCGGAAGATGCGCTCCACCGGCAGGCTGACCACGGCGACCAGCTCCCGGATCCCCTGTTCCCTGGCGAAGGCATAAACCTCGCGGAAGATGACGCAGGTCAGCTCGCTGATGCCGTTGTCGAGCGCGGGAGCGCGGCCGGCATCGATGGCAAGCCGGGTCAGCTCCCAGACATCGGCGCCGCGCGGGGGACGCTCGCCGGCGAGGGCACCGGGAAAGATGCTGGGCAGCATGTAGTCCTGGGCGCAACTGAGCAGCCTGATGCAGCCGCACAGACCCTCTTCATCTTCAATCAGCACCCAGTGGGTATCGGGCTTGTCGAAGCTGTCCCGCTCCAGACCCCGGTGGGATTCCACGTCCCAACCGAGCCGATCGGAGAAGACGCGCTTGCGAAAGCGATAAAGCTCGTTTTCGACCTCCCATCTGGGGTGTTCTTTCAATTTTCCTTTGAAAACAAGCATTCATGTCTCTCCATTTCATGGTTAGGCGCTATAATCCAAGGCCTTGGCCAGGGGAGGCTAGCCTATGACACGCGACCAACTGCTTGAGTATCTGGAACATTTCACGCTGGTAACGGATGGAAACCGGCTGGCCGAGCTGATCGGCCGCTTCACCCTGGGAATGGGCTACGACTACTATCGTTTTGCGCTCATCCTGCCCATGTCGATGCAAAGGCCCAAGGTGGTGTTGTTCAACCAGTGCCCTGACTCCTGGGTGCAGGCCTACACGGTGAACAACATGCTGGCCTGTGATCCCATCATCCAGCTCGCCCGCACACAGACCCTGCCCATCTACTGGAACCGGCTGGACGAGAAGGCGCGCTTCCTGCAAGAGGGGAGCATGGACGTGATGGGGCTGGCGGCGGAGTTCGGGTTGCGCAACGGCATCTCGTTTCCGCTGCACGGGGCGACGGGGGAGAACGGCATACTGTCGTTCATCACCCGGGAGCGGGCATCCAGTGACCTGTTGCTGGAGTCCTCGCCCATCCTCTCCTGGATGTCCAACTACATCTTCGAGGCGGCGATCCGGATAGTGCGTCAAAGCATGAGGGAGGAGGATCCCCAGGAGGCCCTGACGGATAGGGAGACCGAGTGCCTGTTCTGGGCCAGCGAAGGGAAGACATCGGGGGAGATCGCCTGCATCCTCGGGATCACCGAGCGCACCGTGAACTACCACCTCAACCAGGTCACCCGCAAGACGGGGTCGATGAATCGCTACCAGGCCATCGCCAAGGGGGTCAGCAGCGGTATCTTGCTGCCGAATCTGGAGCAGGTGGTGGTCACCAACTTCCCCAGACTGTTGCAGTGAATGCCGGCCGGGCGACGCTGCCCTGTCGCTCGGCATCTCCTCTGTCGCCATCACCCAGTGTCCCAAGCCGATCCCGTCACTTTGGCGATTCTCGGGGCGGGCCTCCGGGGCCACAATTGTCAGATCCTGCAATTGACAGCCTGCCAGATGTCGTTTTTCGCCCCGCCTTATCAGTTTTTTGAATGCATCAGAAAATGAATGAATTTCTCTGATTCCACGCCTCCCCTTATAGTGCCCCCAGATCTCCCACACAAAGGTTTGTCCATGTTTGCGACCACACTGCAGGGCTTTACCCTCGGCCTTGCCATGATCATCCCCATAGGTGCCCAGAATGCCTTCGTGCTGAGCCGGGGCATTCACCGCAACCACCATCTGCTGACGGCGACCCTCTGCTGCCTGTGCGATCTCGTGCTGATCGGAATAGGGGTGTTTGGCGGTGCCAACCTGCTGGCGGCCAGCCCCATCGGACTGGCGCTGCTGACCTGGGGCGGCGTGCTGTTTCTCGGCTGGTTCGGGGTGCGCTCCCTGCGCAGTGCCTGGCGCGGGCAGGGGGCGGCCCTGGCGGACTCTCCCCAGCTGATGGGGGTCAAGAGCGTGCTGGCCATGACCCTCGGGGTGACCCTGCTCAACCCCCACGTCTACCTGGATACCCTGATGCTGCTCGGCTCCTTCGGCAGCCAGTTTGCCGAGGATCTGAGACCCGCTTTCGCCGCAGGTGCCATGCTGGCTTCTCTGGTGTGGTTCTATGGGCTGGCCTTCGGGGCGGCGGCGCTTTCTCCCTGGCTTGCCCGGAGCAGGGTGCAGCAAGTCATTGATATGGTTGTCGGTATCATAATGCTGGTGCTGGCGGTCAAGCTGGCCAGCGGGGCTCTGCTGGCCTCATAAGGCTATTTTTGTGCCGGGCTTCATAAAAATGAGTCCCGGTGTCATCTGCTGACATATTCGTCTGTTAAATTCCCGGCGCTGGTAAAGCGTTACTCATAATAAAAGGGAAAAAACAGTGAATAACTCCATGAAGCTGGGGGCAATCGCCGCCATCGTGCTGCTGACCGCCTGCAGCAATGAAAATGACAGCAAGGCGCAGCCGGGGACAGTCTCCCTGCGCCTGATCCAGACCTCCGACATCCACTCCAACGTGCTGGGGTATGACTACTACCAGAACAAGGAAGACCGCAAGTTCGGCCTCTCCCGCACCGCCCTGCTGATCCGCGCCGCCCGCGCCGAAAACCCCAACAACCTGCTGCTCGACAACGGTGACCTGATCCAGGGCACGCCGCTGGCGGACTATATCTTCGAGCAGTCCGGTGCCGGCTACCTCGAGAAGCAGGCCCACCCTGTGTTCAAGGCGATGAACGAGCTGGGGTATGACGCGGGCAACCTCGGCAACCACGAGTTCAACTACGGCCTGGATTACCTCGGCAAGGTGCTGGCGGGGGCCGAGTTCCCCTATGTGAACGCCAACGTGTTCGAGGCGGGCGCCTTCAAGCGCGACGCCAAGGGACAGATTGACTGGAGCGGCAACAAGTTCACCCCTTATCTGCTGCTGGAGCGCCAGGTGACCGATGACAAGGGCCAGTCACAGACCGTCAAGGTCGGCATCCTGGGTCTGACGCCGCCCCAGGTGCTGCAGTGGGACAAGCGCCATCTGGAAGGCAAGGTGGTGGTGGCCGACATGGTCGAGACCGCCAACCACTACGTGCCCGAGCTGCGCGCCAAGGGTGCCGATCTGGTGATAGTGGTCGCCCACACCGGCATCAATGCCAACAGCTATGAGGCCATGATGGAGAACTCCGCCTGGCACCTGGCCAAGGTGAAGGGGATAGATGCCCTGATGCTGGGCCACGCCCACAAGAACTTCCCCGGCGACTTCCCGGACCTGCCGGAGGTGGACAACAAGGCCGGCACCCTGAGCGGTATTCCGACCGTGATGCCCGGCTACTGGGGTAACCACCTCGGCATCATAGATCTCAAGCTGGAGCAGGTGAACGGCAAGTGGCAGGTGAAGCAGAGCCAGGCCAGCCTGCGCAAGATAGATTCAAGCGAAGGCAGCGCCGTGGATCAACGGGTCGTGGATCTGGTGCAGGCGGATCACGACGCCACCAACCAGTGGCTGGACGAGCCGTTGGGCAAGATCACCTCTCCCATTCACAGCTTCTTCGCCCTGGTGCAGGACGACCCCTCGGTGCAACTGGTGAGCGATGCCCAGCGTCAGCACGCCGAGCAGTTGCAACAAGACGGTCTGCTCAAGGAGCCCTACCCGATCCTGTCGGTGGCGGCCCCCTTCCGCGGCGGGCGCAACGGCATCAATGACTTCACCTATGTGGCCCAGGGGGACATCTCACTGCGCAACGTCTCCGATCTCTACATCTATCCGAACACCCTCCAGGTGGTCGAGGTGAACGGGGCCACCGTCAAGGAGTGGCTGGAGATGAGCGCCGGCCAGTTCAACCAGATAGACACCGGCAAGACAGAGGTGCAGTGGCTGGTGAACGAAAGCTTCCCCACCTACAACTTCGACGTGATCGACGGTGTGAGCTACGAGGTGGACATCACCCAGCCGGCCCGTTACAGCAAGGAAGGCACCAAGGTGAGCGACGGTCAGCGCATCAGCGGCCTCACCTTCAACGGTCAGCCGGTGGATCCGGCCCAGAAGTTCTACGTGGTGACCAACAACTACCGCGCCAGCGGCGGCGGTCACTTCCCGGGCATTGATGGCAGCAACATAGTGCATGAAGATCCCTTCGAGACGCGGGAGATCATCGCCCAGTACCTCAAGTCCCAGTCTGCTGCCAATCCGGCGGGCTTCAGCCCGGCGGCCAACAACAACTGGCACATGAAGGCGCTGCCAGTGGGGGTTGACGTGCGGCTCTACTCCTCGCCGAGCGATGAGGCCAAGGCCCTGGCCGGGGCGGATCTGGCGTACAAGTCCACCCTGGCGATGGATGACGCCAAGCATCCCGGTTACGCCATCTACCGCCTGATCCGCCAGTAATGGTGGTGAACCTCTGTCTAGTCCTGAAATAGGTTTACACATTTTCGTCTAGCTTCACGTGACTCAGAACCCCCGATGCACTGCATCGGGGGTTCTGTATTTCAACCCATGATGCGGTCGCTCCAGGTTGTAAATATCCACCGCCTCACGCACCATCTCCCTCGCTTGCGCCAGGTCCTGCGGGCTTTGCAACAACAACTCCCCTTTCAAAATTCCGTTCACCCGTTCTGCCAACGCATTCTGGTAGCAGTCATAGCCATCCGTCATCGAGCATTTCACCCCGTGCCGTTCATGCAATGACTGATACAGCCCCGAGCAATACTGCACGCCACGGTCCGAGTGATGGATAAGCTCCCCGCCGCCACGCCGTTGCTTCAGCGCTTTCTTGAACGCCATCGCCACCGACTCGGCGTGCATCCCTTCGTGCACGTGATGGCCCACTATCTTGCGTGAGTAAGCATCCGTCACCAGGCTCAGGTACAGCGGCCCGCTCCTGGCTGGCAGATAGGTGATGTCGGCGACCCAGACCTGCTCCGGAACCACCGGCGTGACCTGATTAGGCCCTGCCTTGAGCAAGTTGGGATGACGGTAGAAACGGTGAAAGCTGTGGGTGGTCTTGTGATACGCCCGCCTGGGTTGCACCAGCAGGCGGTGCTCGGCCAATATCCGAAACAGCCTGTCCCGTCCGACCTTGAGCCCGCCATCATCCTGACCCTGCAGCAGATAATGCAGCTTGCGGGTGCCCACCCGCGGTTGTCGCAGCCGAACTTTGCGCACGAAGCGCACCACCTGCAGCCCCTGTGCATGGCGCTCGTCTGCAACCCGATTGCGCTTGTAGTAAGCCTGACGGCTTATCCCCAGAAACAGGCAAGCCCTGACGATGGTCAGCCTCTCGACTTGCCGCTGCGAGAGGACTTGCCGGGTCGCTTTTTTACGATGGAGACGCCGTAGTCGTTCTTCAGCACATCGACGACGGCCTCAAAGAACTGGGCCTTCTGGCTCATCAGCGCCAGCTGCTGCTCGAGTTCCTTGATGCGCTGTTCGGGCGTCTGGTTGTCGGGGTCTGGCATGGTGATGCTCCTGCCGGCGCGCACAGAAGCCCCCTGGCTCCAATCTTGCCGACCATGTTTACGCAACCATACCAGAACGGTGGAGCGACCCTGAATGCCATAACGGGCCTGAGCCTGTTTGTAGGTGAGCTCGCCTTTTTCAATCTGCTCGACCAGCGCGAGTTTAAAAGTCAGCGAGTAATCGCGCTGTGTCCGTTTCACACCTTGTCCCATCGGGCTCTCCATTTATGTGGGGGAAAGGTGTAAACCATATTCAGGACGGGACACTCAGATAGCAAAAGCCCTCGCAGTGCGAGGGCTTTTTCATTGGGAAGGGGCCTTAGTAGAAACCCGCGTCGTCCGGGTTGGGACGGGTCTTGAAGCGGCGATGCAGCCACATGTACTGCTCCGGGGCCTTGCGCACGGCGGCCTCAATCTCGCGGTTGGCGCGGGCGGCATCGACCAGGTCGTCACCACTCGGGTAGCCTTCCAGCGGCGACCCTATGTGCAGGGTGTAGCCCTCCTGGGTACGGATGTTGTAGCAGGGCAGGGTGACTGTGTTCTTGACCCTGGCCAGGGTGGCGGTGCCCGTGATGGTGGCCGCCTGCTCCACCGCGAAGTAGGGCACGAAGACGCTGGCGTGGCTGCCGTAGTCGTGATCAGGCGCATACCAGAGGGCGTCGCCGTTGCGCAGTGCCTTGATCATCCCCTTCACGTCCATGCGATCCACCAGGTACTTGTTGGAGGCGCAGCGACCGTGATACTGGGCGTACTCCAGCACCGGATTGGTGTTGGGGCGATAGACACCGACCCCGGGCCGCACCAGGCCGAAGCAGCGGGCATTGAGCTCCAGCGTCAGGAAGTGGCAGGAGAGCAGCAGCATGCCCTGACCCTTTTCGATGGCGTCGATGACATGCTCTTCCCCTTCCACCTTCATCAGGCGGCGCATCCGCCAATCTGGCCAGAACCAGGCCATGCCCACCTCGAAGATGGCGCAGCCCACGCTCTCGAAGTTCTGTTTGAGCAGGGCTTCCCGCTGATCCCGACTGAGCTCGGGCATTGCCAGCTCCAGGTTGCGACGGGCAATCTTGACGCGGGATTTCAATAGCTTGCGGGCCAGGGTGCCGAGCTGGCGACCCAGCCACATCTGGCTGCGCCAGGGCAGCAGCACCAGCAGCCAAAGCAGGCACAGACCGAACCAGCTGCCCCAGTAACGGGGATGGAACAGACGGGGTTCGAGGCGGGGAGCATGTTCTTGGGCCATGAAGAGTCTCTTGTTCACAAAGGCAAAGGAGGGAGCCCAGCCGACACGGGGGGATCGGTGCCCGTGGACAGGCTGTCACTCGCAATCTGGGGATTCTATCCGAAAAACGGGGGCGGGTGCGAATCGCCATCACCTGGTCAGAGGGGTCAGACGGGGGCGCCGTGGCGGGCATGGCTGTGCTTTTTTCACGTCCCGGAAAAGAGTGTGATAAAATCGGCCGCTGAAATTTTCAGGTTTTGAGAGCCGATACAGATGAAAATCACCCTGCCCGAGTTTGAGAAAGCCCGCGTTCTGGTCGTTGGCGATGTCATGTTGGATCGCTATTGGCATGGCCCCACCGGCCGCATCTCCCCCGAGGCGCCGGTGCCCGTGGTCAAGGTCGAGCACATAGAGGAGCGCCCGGGTGGCGCCGCCAACGTGGCCCTGAACTCTGCCGCCCTGGGTGCCCAGGCCGTGTTGCTCGGGCTGACCGGTCAGGATGAGGCCGCCGATGCCCTGGCCGGCCAGATGGCAGGGGTCAAGGTCGCCTGTGATTTCGTTCGTCTGACCGACTACCCGACCATCACCAAGCTGCGGGTGCTGTCCCGCAACCAGCAACTGCTGCGCCTCGATTTCGAAGAGGCCTTCCACGACGTGGACGCCAGCCTGCTGATGAGCAAGGTGGAGCAGGCGCTGCCGGGGGCCGATGTGATGATCCTCTCCGACTACGGCAAGGGCGCCTTGAACGACGTGCCTGGCATGATTGCCCGCGCCCGCGCCGCCGGCATCCCTGTGCTGGTGGATCCCAAGGGGACGGATTTCGAGAAGTATCGCGGCGCCACCCTGCTGACCCCCAACATGTCCGAGTTCGAGGCCGTGGTGGGCAAGGTGAAGAGCGAAGAGGAGCTGGTCGCCAAGGGGCTGGAGCTGGTCAAGCGCTTCGAGCTGGACGCCCTGCTGGTGACCCGTTCCGAGAACGGCATGACCCTGATCCGTGAAGGGCAGCCCGAGCTGCACCTGCCGGCCCAGGCTCACGAAGTCTATGACGTCACCGGTGCCGGCGATACCGTCATCTCCACCCTGGCTACCTCCCTGGCCGCCGGCATGAGCCTGGACGAGGCCTGCGCCCTGGCCAACACAGCCGCCGGCATAGTGGTGGGCAAGCTGGGTACCTCCACAGTGAGCCCGGTGGAGCTGGCCAACGCCCTCTACACCGAACAGGAGACCGGCTTTGGCGTCATGTCCGAGGCCCAGCTCAAGGTGGCCGTGCAGGCCGCCCGCCTGCGCGGCGAGAAGGTGGTGATGACCAACGGCTGCTTCGATATCCTGCATGCGGGCCACGTCTCCTACCTGGCCAATGCGGGCAAGCTGGGGGATCGCCTGATAGTCGCGGTCAACACCGATGAGTCCGTGCGCCGCCTCAAGGGGCCGGGCCGTCCGGTCAACCCCACAGAGCGCCGCATGACGGTGCTGGCGGCCCTGGGTGCCGTGGATTGGGTGGTGCCCTTCGGTGAGGACACGCCCCAGCGACTGATCGCCGAGATCCTGCCAGACCTCTTGGTCAAGGGGGGTGACTACAAGCCCGAAGAGATCGCCGGCTATGCCGAAGTGACCGCCAACGGTGGCGAGGTGCGGGTGCTGAACTTCGAGGACGGTTGCTCCACCAGCGAGATCATCAAGACCATACGCGAGCGCGGCTGAGCACCTCCGGCCTCGGCCGAAGGTGCCTGACCACTCGCCCATGGCGAGCGGCAAGCAGGCAGCAAAAAGGCGACCATAAGGTCGCCTTTTTTCATGCCGTGAATCCGGCTCAGGACTTCTTGGTGACCTGGGCGGCGGGCATCAGGCCCTGGTTCACGTCTTCCAGATCCTTCTGCTCCAGTATGCCGGCGGCCTGCTTGAGGGAGAGGATGCTGAGGATGTAGTTGTAACGGGCCTCGGAGAGTTTCTGCTTGGCCTGGTACAGCTTGCGGGTGGAGTCCAGCACGTCGACTATGGTCCGGGTACCCACTTCATAACCGGCCTCGGTCGCCTTCAGGGCGCTGTCGGCGGAGATGACGGACTGGCTGTAGGCGCGCACCGAGCCGATGCTGGCGTTCACGTTGTTATAGGAGGAACGCACTGTGCTCTGCACCGAGCGGAAGCTGCGCTCCAGCTGCTCGCTGGCGGCCACGTAGTTGAACTGGGCCTGCTTGACCTGGGAGGTGGTGGCGCCCCCGGTGTAGAGCGGCAGGTTGAAGTTCAGACCGATGTTGCCCTGATTGCTGTTGCTCTCGGGGTTGCGGATCTCGTCCTTGTAGTCGTTGTAACCGGCGGTGAGGCCGGCGCCCAGATCCAGGGTCGGCTCATGGCCCGTCTTGGCCAGATCGATCTGCTCCTTGGCGATGTCCTTGCCGATGCGGGCGCTGTGCAGCTCAAGGTTCTTGTCCAGGGCCAGCTCCAGCCACTTGTCGGAGTTGAACGGAGTCTTCTGCGGGGCGAAACGCTCGGTGTTGAGCACGTCCAGCTGGCGATGATCGATGCCGGTCAGCTCGCGCAGGCTCTCGTAGCTGTTGTCCAGGGTGTTCTCGGCATTGATCTCGTCTGCCAGCGCCTGATCGCGCTCGGCCTCGGCTTCATGCACGTCCGTGATGGCGGTCAGGCCCACTTCGAAGCGCTGCTGGGTCTGTTCCAATTGACGCTCTACCGCGGTCTTGTTGGCGCGGACGAACTCCAGGGTATCCATCGCCTTGAGCACGTCGAAATAGGCCTGAGCGGTACGCAGCATCAGGTTCTGGTACTCGAGGTTGTAGGCCACGTCGGACTGGGTGGCGCTCTTCTCGGTCAGGTCCAGGTTGACCCAGTTGCTGCGACGATAGACGGACTGATCCAGGGTGACGCTGCCGCTGGCACCGCTGTTGGTCTGGGTATCGTCCTTGTTCTGCAGGTAGTTCAGGCCGGCGCCCAGATTGATCTGTGGCAAGAGAGCGGCGCGGGATTCGTTGATCTTCTCGAAGGCTTGGTCCCGCTTGGCCTTGGATTCCAGCAGCTGGGTATCCTTGATCTGGGCTTGCTGGTAGATTTCGAGCAGGTTTTCGGCATGAGCGGCACTGCTCACACCCAGCATCACCATGACTGACAAGAGTGTTCTTTTCATATGATAGTTTTAACCTTATTTATCAACCCAAAGCTGTCCGCTGGATGAAGGGGGGGATTGTCACCGACCAAGCTTGATTTCAGCTTAACCACTCTACTACAAGCAGATTTCATTGCGAACTGTCTCTTTTCCAGCGACAGAAACGTCAAGAGTCAGGGCGAGTTTTCTCGGCCACGCGCCTAGCCAAATGTCCTGTGGCTGCTAAAATCCATCCCTCATCGTCGGCGAGAGCGAGTGAATGAATGTTCATTCATGCCCCCGAATATTATGGTCAAACCAAGCCAAGTCAAGCTGGTAGGAGTCTCGTATGTCACAGCAAGCCTTGCCTCAAACCAGTCACTATTCCGGTGATGATGTGAAAATCATCGATAAATCATCTGGATACAACGGCTTTTTCAAAGTGAACGTCTATCGCCTGCAACACAGGTTATTTGCCGGTGGCTGGAATGAGCCCATAGTCCGCGAGCTGTTCGAGCGGGGCCATGCGGCCGCGCTGCTGCCTTATGATCCCGTGCGCGACCAGATAGTGCTGGTGGAGCAGTTCCGCATCGGTGCCATCGAGACCAGCCCCACTCCCTGGCTGCTGGAGCTGGTGGCCGGCATCATAGATGAAGGGGAGACAGCAGAAGCCGTGGTGCGCCGCGAGGCGGTGGAAGAGGCGGGCATCGAGGTGGGTCGCTGCGAGCATGCCATCAGCTACCTGGTGAGCCCGGGTGGCAGCACAGAGCGTATCGAGGTCTATGTGGGGGAGGTGGATGCCAGCCAGGCGGCGGGGATCCACGGTCTGGCGGAAGAGGGTGAAGACATCCGGGTGCACGTGGTGAGCCGCGAGCAGGCCTACGCCTGGCTCAAGGAGGGGCGCATCGACAATGCCGCCTCCGTCATCGCCCTGCAATGGTTGGCCCTCAATCATGGCGAGCTGCAGGCCCGCTGGCTGGCGGGGCGCTGAGGTGGTGCTCGTTCACGCCAGGCGCCATGTGCCTCCTGCCTGCGAGGTCAATCGTCCATGGACCCTGATTGATGGAGTTGCGATATGCCATTAGTCCAGAGCCCGATGAAGCGTTATGTGCCTGATCTGATGTCCTTGCAGCGTACCTGCGAGGTCAACTACATGGCCTTGATGAAGTTGCTGCCCCCCGGCGGCAGCGTGGGGGCCGAGCGCCGTTATCAGGTGGGCAACGGCCTGCAGTTCCAGCTCACCGTCAGCGAAGAGAGCCGCTTCACCAGTCAGGTGATCCTGGCCCAGCACAATCCCGAGTTGCCGAGCTACTTGCAGGCTCGTATAGAGATTCGTTTGTATCACGATGTGCGGATGGCGGAAGTGTGTGCGGCGCAACAGATTTCAATGTTGCAACCACGTTATGATTATCCCAATAAAAAAATGCACCACAGGGATGAAAAAGAGCAGGTAAATCTATTCTTGGCCGATTGGCTAAGATTTTGTCTCAAACATGGCACCAGCCTGATCAACATCCTCTAGTCGAACCCATAAAAAAGAAGCGTGATTTTGGAAACAGAGCTACCTCAGGCGCCGGACGGCAGTGTGCGCCTGTTACAGATTACCGATACCCATCTCTTCGCCAGTGCAGAGGGACGACTGCTGGCCGTGCGAACCGCAGAGAGCCTGGCCGCCGTGCTGGAGCAGGTGCAGGCCAACGCGCATCCGTTCGATCTGATCCTCGCCACCGGGGATCTGTCCCAGGATCACAGCCCGGAATCCTATCAGCGGTTCGCCTCCATGATGGCCCCGCTGGCGCGCCCCATCTACTGGTTGCCCGGCAACCACGATGACGGCCCCCTGATGACGGAGTACCTCCACGCCGCCGGGATCAGCGAAGCCAAGCAGCTGGTGGGAGACCACTGGCAGGTGATCCTGCTCGATACCCAGGTGCGCGGCAAACCCCATGGTGTGCTCGGGGATCACCAGCTGGCGGCGCTGGACAGCGCCCTGCGTCAGCATCCCGAGCGCCACGCCCTCATCGCCCTGCACCATCAGGCGGTGCCGGTGGGTTGCGCCTGGCTGGATCAGCACAATCTCAAGAATGCCGACGATCTCTTCGCCGTGCTGGCCCGCCATCCCCAGCAGAAGACCATCTTGTTCGGCCATGTGCATCAGGAGTTTGACGAGGTGCACCAGGGGGTGAGGCTGATCGCCAGCCCCTCCACCTGCATCCAGTTCAAGCCGCTCTCCGATGGCTTCGCCCTGGACGAGTCCGGTCCGGGCTGGCGTTATCTGACCCTGCATCCGGATGGCCGCATCGCCAGCCAGGTGTGGCGGCTGCCGGTGGGGCAGTTCGTGCCCGACCCCAACGCCACCGGGTATTGAGGAGTCCGCCACCATGACCCCGGTTCTGCTGTATCTGCACGGTTTCAACTCATCGCCCGGCTCGGCCAAGGCGCAGCAGATGGCTGCCTGGGTGGCCGAGCACAGGCCCGACATCGAAGTGCTTATCCCGGCCCAGCCCAATACCCCGGCGGCGGCCTGGGAGGCCATCGAAGGCGTCATTGCCGAGGCCAGGGCTCGCCATGATGGCCGCCTCAGGCTAGGCGCCGTGGGCAGCTCCCTCGGCGGCTTTATGGCGACCCGGGTGAGCGAGCTGCATGGCTGCCGCGCCGCGCTGATCAATCCGGCGGTGCGCCCCCATGAACTGCTCTGCGACTACCTGGGCCACCAGGTCAATCCCTATACCGACGAGCGCTACGAGCTGCTGCCGACCCACATGGACGAGCTGCGGGCGCTGGCGGTACCGGTGAGCGCCCCCGAGCGACTCTGGATCCTGCAACAGCAGGAGGATGAGGTGCTCGACTATCGCAAGGCATTGAGGGAATACGAGTTTGCCCGCCTCTCCCTGGAGTGCGGCGGCAACCACGCCTTCGTCGGCTTCGAGCGCTATCCTGCCCAGATAGTGCGCTTCCTCGGGCTCTAGCCGTGCAACCGCCGTTGGCCGCCTTTCTGGAACAGGTGCTGGCCACGGCCCAGGCCGGGCTCACCTACTCCCAAGATCCCTTCGATATCGCCCGCTTCGAGGCGCTGCGAAACGCGGCTGCCACGCTTGTCGCCAGCCAGAGCGAGCTGGATCCCGAGGCCATCGCCCACTGGATTGCTCTGGACAGCGGTTATCCCACCCCCAAGCTGGATGTGCGGGCGCTGATCCTGGATGACGCGGGCTGGCTGCTGTTGGTGCAGGAGCGCAGTGATGGACTCTGGACCCTGCCCGGGGGCTGGTGCGACATAGGCGACTCGCCAGCGGGCGCAGTGGTGCGCGAGGTTGTTGAAGAGACGGGCCTTGAGTGCCGCGCCGTGCAACTGCTGGCCCTGTTCGACAAGCTCAAACACCCCCATCCCCCGCAACTGCCCCATGCCCACAAGGCCTTCTTCCTGTGCGAGGTGACGGGCGGAGCGCTGCTCACCGAGACTGACGAGACCCTAGGCGCGGCCTATTTCCCCATCGACGCCCTACCTCCGCTCTCCCGCCACCGGGTGGTGGAGTCCCAGTTGCGCAGCCTTCACGACCATGTGCGGCAGGGGCGGTGCGAGACGCTGTTCGATTGAGACGACAGGGCCCCGTGCCCGGTGGCAAGGAGGCCATATGATCAAACAAATCGGCAATACCCCCATTCAGGCGAAACACAGGGCCAGCTGCCATTGCGGCGCAGTGGTGCTGGAGCTCAGTCTGCCGGATGGTGTGGTGGATCCCCGCCGCTGCGACTGCTCCCTCTGCCGGCGGCGGGGGGCCATAGTCGCCTCTGTGCCGCTCTCTGGCATCCGCATCCTGCAGGGAGAGGAGGTGCTGCGCTGTTACCAGTTCAACACCCGTACCGCCAAGCACTACTTCTGCGGCGTCTGCGGCATCTACACCCACCACCAGCGCCGCTCCAACCCGGCCGAGTATGGCTACAACCTCGCCTGTCTCGAGGGGGTCAACCCGTTCGCGCTCGGCGAGGTGCCGCTGCGGGACGGCATCAACCACCCGGCCGACAGGGCTGAATGACGGCATGGTGCCATCTGCTTCTGTAGCCGCCGAAATGGCTGTGTTAACCTTGGTCTGCCTGCGCTCTGGCGGGCCATTCTCCTCCTCTTGCCAACCGGGAGCCTGCCCGTGACGACTGCTTCAGCGCTGCCGGATCTGATCCTGGGGGCCTCGCTCTACTTTCCCCCCCTGTTCAAGGCGGTGCTGCTCGGGCTGCTCGGCTGGTTGCCGGTGCACCATCTGCTGAGAGACTGGCTCTACGGCGGGGACGTCTGGCACCCTCTTCTGATGGATCTCTCCCTGTTTATCCTCGCCGTCAGTGGCGCACTCTGGATACTGCTACATGGCTAAATCTCCCCTGGCAACCCTCAAATACTTCTCCACCCTGCTGGTGTGCGCCCTGGCGCTGGTGTCGCTCTGGTGGCTCTGGAACTACTACATGCAGGGTCCCTGGACCCGGGATGGCAAGGTGCGGGCCGAGCTGGTCAGCATCACCCCCGAGGTGTCGGGCAAGATAGTCAGCATCTGGATCAAGGACAACCAGCTGGTGAAGAAGGGGGAGACCCTGTTCAGCCTGGATCCCGTGCCCTACCGGATTGCCCTGGACAACGCCAACGCGGCGCTGGCCAAGGCGAAATCGGATCTCGACAAGGCGGAGCACGAGGCCAGGCGTCGTCAGAACCTCTCCCGCACCGTCATCTCCGCCGAGGCGGTCGACGAGTCCAGGCTCAATGCCCAGGCGATGAAGGCGGCCTATCAGGTGGCCCAGGCCAATCTGGAGCAGGCCAGATGGTCGCTCGCGCGAACCGAGGTGCACGCCGCCAGCGACGGTTACATCACCAACCTGCAGGCCAGGGTCGGCAACTACGCCAGCGCCGGGGTGCCTCTGGTGGCTTTGGTAGATATCCACTCCTTCTACGTGCAGGGCTATTTCGAAGAGACCAAGCTCAGGCACATAGCACCGGGCAAGCCGGCGCGCATGGTGCTCTACAGCGGTGAGCAGGCGCTCAAGGGGGAGGTGGAGAGCATAGGGCGCGCCATTCACGATCAGAGCCTGGAGGGGAGCCAGGGGCTGCTGCTCGACGTCAAGCCGAACGTGCCCTGGGTGCGGCTGGCCCAGCGGGTGCCGGTGCGGATCCGTCTGCTGGATGTGCCGCCCGAGCTTGCCCTGATCGCGGGCACCACCTGCACCATCACCATAGGGGAATAGGGTGGCAGGCCGGGGACGCTGGCGCCAGACACCCTGGGGCCAGGCCAATGAGGGCCAGTGGCGCTATGCCCTGCGCAACAGCCTGGCCATGTGCCTGTCGCTCTGGCTGGCCTTCGTGCTGCAACTGGATGCCCCCTACTGGGCCATGACCTCCGCCGCCGTGGTGAGCTTTCCCACCGTCGGCGGCGTCATCAGCAAGAGCCTGGGGCGGGTAGTGGGCAGCCTCATCGGCGCTATGGCGGCCGTGATGATCACCGGCCTTGGCATCAGCGATCCCTGGCTGTTCAGCTTCCTTATCGCGCTCTGGCTGGGGCTCTGCACCTACATCTCCAACCACTATCAGAACAACGTCTCCTACGCCTTTGCCCTGGCGGGCTACACCGCGGCCATCATCGCCTTCTCCTGCGTCAACGTGACCGAGACGGAGCACATCTTCGACATCGCCCAGGCCAGGGTGAGCGAGGTGATAGTGGGCATTCTCTGCGGCGGTCTGATGATGATGATTCTGCCGAGCCTCTCGGATGGAGAGACACTGCTGGCGTCCCTTGGCAAGAGTCAGGCCCGGCTGCGGGAGCATGCCCAGCTGCTCTGGCTGGGGGAGGCGGGGGCCGATGTGCGCGGCGCCCACGAGGGGATCATCGGCCAGATCCTCACCATGAACGTGCTGCGCATTCAGGCGGTGTGGAGTCACCACCGGCTGCGCCGCCACAACCGGCTGCTCAACTTCCTGCTGCACCGCCAGCTGCGGATGGTCAGCCTGATCTCCGGGGTGCGCCGCATGCTGCAACACTGGCCGCAGCTGCCGGACGGGCTGACACCCCTGCTGACCTCGGTGATCCGCGCGCTGGGCGAGCCCGATTGCGACAAATACCGCATCGCCCGCCTGCTGGCTCCCTTCGTGGCCGAGTCGGGCCGTGATTTTCGCCGCCGCACCTTCTGGCTGCGCCTGCGCCATTTCTGCTGGAGCTATCTGGAGTGCCAGCGCTGGCTCGGCCGACTGGCGCCCTATGACGGCCAGGAGTGGCCCACGCCGCCCCACCACAGCTCGCTCACCCGTTACAACGACAGCGTCGAGGCGGCCTACAACGGCGGTCGCACCTTCCTCTGCGTGGTGCTGGGCTGCGCCTTCTGGATCAACACCCAGTGGGAGTCAGGCGCCTCGGCCCTGACCCTGCTGTCCATCTGCTGCGTGCTCTATTCGGCCACCCCGACGCCGACCAAGGGAACCCAAACCATGCTGCAGGCCATCCTGCTGCTGAGCCTGGTCTGCTTCGCGGTCAAGTTCGGCCTGATGATCCGCATCGACGACTTCTGGCTGTTCTGCGCCCTGCTGTTCCCCGCGCTCATCACCATGCAGCTGATCAAGTTGCAGCGCCCCTCGTCGGCGGCGCTCTGGGGCCAGCTCATAGTGCTGCTCGGCTCCTTCCTCGCCATCACCAACCCGCCGAGCTACGACTATCAGGCCTTCGTCAACGACAGCATCGGCAAGGTGCTGGGGGTCATGGTGGCGGGACTGGCGTTCCAGATCCTCAGACCCAGCTCGGACAGGCGCAAGAGCCGCCGCCTCATCCGCTCCCTGCGCCGCCACTTCATCGATCAGCTGGCCGCCAGGCCCCGGCAGAGCGAGAGCCAGTTTGAATCCCTCATCTATCACTGCATCAGCCAGCTTGGTCAGGGGCAGGATCAGAGCGCCCGGCTCTGGGTGCTGCGCTGGAGCGTGGTGCTGCTCAACTGCAGCCACATCGTCTGGCAACTGCGCCAGTGGCGGGGCAGGGAGCCGGCACTCTATCTGGTGCGGGACGCCTGCGTGCGCTGTCTTGAGGGGATCCTCACCGAGCAGGGGGTGCAACATGGCTCCCTCCATCAGACCCTGGCCGAGCTGGATCGCATCAGCCTCGGCCTGGCCGATCACCCCGAACCCTCGGCCCGGGAGCTGGCGGGCCTGGTGTGGCGACTCCATTGCTCCCTCTCCCCCCTGTTGCAGGCGCAGCCTTCGGCCCTGGCGCCCGCCTGATCCCTCTCGTCCTTGTTGCAGGCGCAACCCATGGCCCTGGCGCCCGCCTGATCCCTCTCGTCCTTGTTGCAGGTGCAGCCCATGGCCCTGGCGCCGTCAGCTCCCTCTTGCCCTTGTTGCTGGCGCAGCCCATGGCACTGACACCCGCCTGATCCCGCGGGGCCATAGCCTCTCTGGATCACCCTTTGCCACCGCCCTATTTGTCCAAGACCCTCCCAGCGAGTAAGATTCCCTCCAAACGTCAATTCGCAAGGCCCTCCATGTCCACTCAATACAATGCGGATGCCATTGAGGTCCTCAATGGCCTCGAACCGGTGCGTCGCCGCCCCGGCATGTACACAGACACCACCAGGCCCAATCACCTCGGCCAGGAGGTCATCGACAACAGCGTCGATGAGGCGCTGGCGGGCCATGCCCGCACCCTGGAGGTGACCCTGTATGAAGATCAGTCCCTCGAGGTTGTCGATGACGGCCGTGGCATGCCGGTCGACATTCACCCGGAGGAGGGGGTCTCGGGGGTGGAGCTGATCCTCTGCAAGCTGCACGCGGGTGGCAAGTTCTCCAACAAGAACTACCAGTTCTCCGGCGGTCTGCACGGGGTGGGCATCTCTGTGGTGAATGCCCTCTCCGATCGGGTCGAGGTGACGGTGCGTCGCGACGGCCAGGTCTATGACATCGCCTTCGAGCGTGGCGACAAGGTGCAGGAGCTGACCATCACAGGCACCTGCGGGCGCCGCAACACAGGCACCCGGGTGCGCTTCTGGCCAGAGGCGCGCTACTTCGACTCACCCCGCTTCTCGGTCTCCAAGCTCGAGCATCTGCTCAAGGCCAAGGCCGTGCTCTGCCCCGGCCTCACCATCAAGTTCCTCGACAAGAACACCGGCATCAAGTTGGAGTGGTGCTACGAAGATGGCCTCAAGGATTACCTCGTTGATGCGGTCAAGCAGTTCACCTGCTTGCCGGAGCAGCCCTTCGTCGGCGCCTTCAGCACGGAGCAATCGGCGGTGGACTGGGCCCTGTGCTGGTTGCCGGAAGGGGGCGAGTGCCTCGCCGAATCCTATGTGAACCTCATTCCCACTGCGCTCGGCGGCACCCACGTCAATGGCCTGCGTCAGGGTCTGCTCGACGCCATGCGCGAGTTCTGCGAGTTCCGCAACCTGTTGCCGCGCGGGGTCAAGCTCACGCCGGAAGACATCTGGGATCGCTGCGCCTACATCCTCTCGGTCAAGATGCAGGATCCCCAGTTCGCCGGTCAGACCAAGGAGCGGCTGTCGTCCCGCCAGAGCTCGGCCTTCGTCTCCGGGGTGGTAAAGGATGCCTTCAGCCTCTACCTGAACAGCAACACCGAGCTGGCGGAGCAGATAGCCGAGATCTGCATCAGCAGCGCCCAGCGCCGGATGCGCGCCGCCAAGACGGTGGTGCGCAAGAAGATTACCCAGGGCCCGGCCCTGCCTGGCAAGCTCACCGACTGCAACTGCGCCGACCCCATGCAAGGGGAACTCTTCCTGGTGGAGGGGGACTCGGCGGGCGGCAGCGCCAAGCAGGCGCGTGACCGTGAATTCCAGGCCATCATGCCCCTGCGCGGCAAGATCCTGAACACCTGGGAGGTGGAGGCTGGTCAGGTGCTCGCCTCGCAGGAAGTGCACGACATCTCTGTGGCCATAGGCCTGGATCCCGACTCCGAGGATCTCTCCGGCCTGCGCTACGGCAAGGTGTGCATACTGGCGGATGCGGACTCGGACGGTCTGCACATCGCCACCCTGCTTTGCGCTCTCTTTGTTAAGCATTTCAGAACCCTGGTCAACAAGGGCCACGTCTATGTGGCCATGCCGCCGCTCTACCGGATCGACATCGGCAAGGAGGTCTTCTATGCCCTGGATGAGGACGAGAAGAACGGCGTGCTGCAACGGGTCGAGGCCGAGAAGAAGAAGGGCAAGGTGATGGTGACCCGATTCAAGGGCCTGGGTGAGATGAACCCGAAACAGCTGCGGGAAACCACCATGGATCCCAACACCCGCCGCCTGGTCCAGCTCACCATGGGCGAGCTGGAGGAGGGGGACGAGACCCTGCAGCTGATGGACATGCTGCTGGCCAAGAAGCGTGCCCCGGATCGCCGGGAGTGGCTGGAAGAGAAGGGCAACCTTGCGATCATCTAAGCCAATGGCCTCTGTCATCAGCCGACCCGACTTTCAGGTGCGCCGCCCAGTGGCGCACCCTAGCAAGAGAACAACCTTATGAGTGATGCTATCGAGCTCAGTCTGGACGGGGTAGAGCGCCAGCCCATGCGCGCCTTCACCGAACAGGCTTACTTGAACTACTCCATGTACGTCATCATGGATCGGGCTCTGCCCCACATAGGTGACGGCCTCAAGCCCGTGCAGCGGCGCATCATCTACGCCATGAGCGAGCTGGGGCTGTCCGCACTCTCCAAGCACAAGAAGTCCGCCCGTACCGTGGGTGACGTGCTGGGTAAGTACCACCCCCACGGCGACAGCGCCTGTTATGAAGCCATGGTGCTGATGGCCCAGCCCTTCTCCTACCGCTACCCGCTGGTGGACGGTCAGGGCAACTGGGGTGCGCCGGACGATCCCAAATCCTTCGCCGCCATGCGTTACACCGAGGCGCGCCTGTCGCGCTTCTCCGAGCTGCTGCTCTCCGAGCTGGGCCAGGGCACGGTGGAGTGGACGCCGAACTTCGACGGCACCATGAAGGAACCGGTGGTGCTGCCCGCCCGCCTGCCCCACATATTGCTCAATGGGGTGACCGGCATCGCGGTGGGGATGGCGACCGACATCCCGCCCCACAACGCGCGGGAAGTGGCTCTTGCCTGTGCCGAGCTGCTGGACAATCCCAATGCGGGGCTGGATGTGCTGATGACGCACATTCAGGGGCCGGACTATCCGACCAACGCCGAGATCATCACTCCCCGCGACGACATCCGCAAGATCTACGAGACCGGCAAGGGCTCCATCAAGCAGCGGGCGGTGTGGAGCGAGGAGGATGGCGACATCGTCATCACGGCGCTGCCCCATCAGGCCTCGGGCGCCAAGATCATGGAGCAGATCGCCGCCCAGATGGTGGCGAAGAAATTGCCCATGGTCACCGACCTGCGCGATGAATCCGACCACGAGAACCCGACCCGACTGGTGATCATTCCCCGCTCCAACCGGGTGGATGTGGAGGGGCTGATGGCCCACCTGTTCGCCACCACGGATCTGGAGAAGAACTATCGCGTCAACCTCAACATCCTGGGGCTGGACAACAGACCCCAGGTGAAGACCCTCAAGATGATCCTCTCCGAGTGGATCGTCTTCCGCCGCGAGACCGTGCGTCGCCGTCTGCAATATCGCCTCGACAAGGTGCTGGCTCGCCTGCACATCCTCGAAGGCTTGCTGGTTGCCTACCTCAACATCGACGAGGTGATCGAGATCATCCGCACCGAGGATGAGCCGGGCAAGGTGATGGTGGAGCGCTTCAACATCAGCGAGACCCAGGCCGAGGCCATCCTCGAGCTCAAACTGCGCCATCTGGCCAAGCTCGAAGAGTTCAAGCTGCGCGCCGAGCAAGAAGAGCTGGCGCTGGAGCGCGACAAACTCGAACTGATCCTGGGCTCGGAGCGTCGCCTTAACACCCTGCTCAAGAAAGAGCTGCTGGCGGATGCCGAGAAGTACGGCGACGATCGCCGCACCCCGCTGGTGGAGCGTGCCACCGCCGTCGCGCTGACCGAGAAGGAGCTGACCCCGAGTGAGCCGGTGACCGTCATTCTGTCCGACAAGGGCTGGGTGCGCGCCGCCAAGGGCCATGACGTAGACGTGGCCGGGCTCTCCTACAAGGCGGGGGATGGCTATCTGGCCCACGCCTGCGGGCGCAGCAACCAGCAGGCGGTCTTCCTCTCTAGCCTGGGCCGCACCTATTCGCTGGAGGCCCACACCCTGCCTTCCGCCCGCAGTCAGGGGGAGCCGCTCACCGGCCGCTTCGCCCTGGGGGCGGGTGAAGAGGTGCGCCATCTGGTGATGGGCAATGAGGGCGAACCCTACCTCATCGCCAGTGACGCCGGTTATGGCTTCGTCTGCAAATATGACGACCTGATCGGCAAGAACAAGAACGGCAAGGCGCTGCTGACGGTGCCGGAAGGGGGCCTGGTGATGGCCCCCCAGAAGATTGGCTCGCCAGAGACCGACCTCTGCATGGCCATTTCCAACGAGGGGCGCATGTTGCTGTTCCCGCTGAGCACACTGCCGGTGCTCGGCAAGGGCAAGGGCAACAAGCTCATCAGCATTCCGTCGGCGCGGGTCAAGGCGCGGGAGGAGTTTATGGTGATGGCCGCCATTATCCCGCAGGGGCAATATGTCACCCTCTTTGCCGGCAAGCGCAAGCTGACCCTCAAGCCCTCGGATCTCGACTACTACCGTGGCGAGCGCGGCCGCCGTGGCGCCAAGCTGCCCCGCGGCTTGCAGCGGGTCGATCGCATCGAGATTGAACCCGCCGCCGGTGCCGAGCCGGTGGCCGGGGAAAATCAGGAAGGGTAATAAGGAGAAGGGAGCAATTCATTGCTCCCACTTTTTTAAGAATAAACCTGTAGTGATTTATTTTATATTATCCCATAACTCTGAAGCAGCAGATTCTATTTCCTTGTATGATTTTGGCACCAAAGGTGACCTAATCGGTGCTTTAGTTTTATCCCATTCTAAAACCGAACCACCTTTATCTTTTCGTTTCAATTTAGCCCCTCCGCCTAAGCTCATAGAGAACAGGTCAAGAAATCGACGTGGACCAATACCAATAAATGGTTCAAATGCTACTGTTGTTTTATTGTCTGGGGTGGATTCCTCGAATTCAGATTTCAATGTTATTGATTCAGAATGGAAATCCAAAGCTCGACTTTTTGGATATGGCTCTACATAAACAACCCGCTGTACTCCACTGGCTATAATGTGTTTTGCACAGTTATGGCATGGGAACGTAGTACAATAAATAGTTGAACCACTGGTAGGAATTCCTGCTCTACCACAAGAAAGTAAAGCATCCATTTCTGCATGTACGACACGTCCAAACTCAGTTAGGTCAGAAATTTTGCTGTCCTTTAGTATTTTCATTATTTCAAATTGGCTTTCTTCTTTAAGTAGCCCCTTACTTAGAAGATTGCTAGCAATCTCTTCTATTATTTCTGCCTGTGCTTGCTTGTTGGAATCTATTTCTCGAGTGTAATCTTTACCATCGGGAAGATCCTCTACTTTTCCAGTTTTGGGGTCTACCTCTGCCCAATATAACCCCCCACCAGATTTCGGCACATCATTAGCGCCTGTTGCAATTATTTGTTTTTCCCTACTAATTACAGCGCCAACCTGACGTGACAAGTCACCAGAACGAACAGAGCTGTTAAATGCCATGAACATTGCAAACTCATCAAAGGTAGGGTTTTTATATGGATGAGAGAAAATTAATTCCAGAAAACGTTGTAGTCCATTTTTAACTTGATCGCTATTACTACCAAAATTAAGAAAGAAATCAGACAGATGATAAGTGTCACGAGTTTTTTGGCCATGATCTACGCTTTCATCTTCATCGATTTTTATTAACTCGTTAGCTTCGCTTTGAGTCAATCCTTTGTCTTCGCATAGGTGCTGCCTTCGTCTTTTTTCATCAGCATGTATGCCAATTAAATAAAACCCATCACCATAAATTTTTCGTAAAAGCTCAACTTCACTAGGATGCTTTAATGAATTAACTATATATGCTGTTTTGGGAGCCCCAGTAGTTCTCGAGTTAGAGATCTCTTTAGCTACACCGGCAGATAAAATCGCATTGTTTCCACTTTTATCTCTAAGAGTATCTCCAGCATTCATGTAATGCTTTATTCTTTCATATTCATTTTTACCATCGTATTTTGGTAGTATGCTCGAGACACGGATATCTTTAACGGTATAGCCAAACCCTTGTAACTTGTCAGTTAATGGCTCTGTTACTCTTTTGTATTCCGTCCCGACGGAGCTGACAATTCCAATTATTAACTCACTTTCATTTATGCCTGTTGTTAAATATTGTAGCTCTAAAGATAATAGATTGTCCTGCTGAGGTTTTTTCTCTCTTTGTTCGCCGCTGGCGAATGTGTCCATAGAGATACTATTGGTTTCTTTTAGTTGTTGAGGTTCACTAGGGTATAAAAGTTTGGGGACATCTGTCTCTAATTTTAATTTGTCTGGTTCCTTACCTTGAAAATTTATAGAACCAGTGCTCTCAAACCAGTTCATGACGCCATGACCTAATCTCAAGACTTTCTTATTAGGCTGGTTCTTATCCCAAGCTCCACCTAAAGAAGCTAGCCGGCTTTCCAGGTCATCAAAAGTACCAGTGAACTTCAATGCCATTTCGTTTACCTCGCAAGTTCCATTTTTATGATTAAAACATAACCAGCATGTTCATCAATTTTACTAATCAGTATATCTGTAGAAAGGTTTTGTCCGAAGCCTTTCAGGTTAGAGGTGTGAGCATTATCTGTTTTATTGCTTATCGTTGTGGCTCCTCAATGAGGGCCGTAGGTTTAATTAACGCAGCGTAATCAGACGATCGCGAAAACAGGTTGTCGAAATTCTGCTGGTGCTCCAGCTGATCTCTATGTCCATAGCCACCAAGATTGCGGTGCGTCCGATTACGCTTCGCTAATCGACCCTGCCGCCCCTGTTGGAATCAGCGCTCTGTAGCTTGTCTATGGCTTCTGTTGTGATGGCTTGATCCCCCTCATCCCCGACCCTTCTCCCGCGAGGGGAGAAGGGAGCCCAGATCGCAGCGATTTTGGAATGGCGTGACAGCTACGGCACAGGTTGGCAGGCACTTGTTCCCTCTCCCCTTGGGAGAGGGCTAGGGTGAGGGGAGGTAACCATAGGGTGCAATGAACAACGTGAATTGCACTGTTATTGACCCCGCGAGGTTGCCGGTGCAATGCGCTTCGCTTATTGCACCCTACGTCCTTTCTCTTTTGCCTGCTCGCGACCGGATAACCGGTGCGGCCGATTACGCTTCGCTAATCGACCCTACTTGCCTCTGTTTTATTTAAGGCTCTGTTGCTGGTCGATGGCTTCTGCTGTGGTGGCTTGCTCTCCCCTTTGCCGATTGCCGCAGGTCAAGGATGTGGCCGATTAGGCCTCGCAAGTCGCCTCTGCTCGCTAACCTTGAAGGAAGCAGCACAGTGCCAGGAGGCCAGACATGGAAACGGAGAAAGCCATAGGGCTTATCGAGGCTCACGGGGCCTTTCACGGGGATCACTACAGCTTCAACAGCGACGAGTTCGTGCAGTGGTGTCGGGAGGATGCCCACCAGACCCTCAGCCTGGAGCAGGCCAATCACGAGCTTGCCCCCTTCTGCATCCGGGTCGGCTATGCAGAGCCGAGCAGGTCGTGGCGTTACTATCTCACCTGATGCCCATCCGACGCAGGCAAAGGCGAGGCAAGGGCCTCGCCTTTTTATGGGCCGGGTAATGGAAAAGGAGCCGGCAAGGATCCTTTCCTGTGCTCATGCCCCGGCCTGTTGTTGGTCTTATATGCCGGCCTGGCCACCGCGCAGCAGCACCATGACGGTAAACAGCAGCCAGTCATTGATGATGTGTGCGCCGGTCGATACCCAGATATTTTTGGTGATGATGTAGCCACTCAGCAGCACTATGCGAGCCGTGCCGATCACCAGAAAACATTGCAGAAAATTCCAGTCATAAGTGGGCAGGTGCATGGCCCCGAAGATAAGGGCGGTGCAAAGCCAGGCGGTGATGATGGCGGACTTGCGGCTCAGGCTGAGCTTAGTGTGACAAAACCAGAGGATGGCCAGAAAAGGCAGTATGGAGACCACCTCCTCGCCAAAGAGCTGGGGCGCCGTTTTTATATAAAAGAGGATGCGCGCCGTATTGGGGGCCTCTGCCAGCATGGCGCTGACCGGGTTGTCACTCATCTTGAACAGCTGCTGCAGCACCAAGGCAACGGCGACCGAGACCAGAATGTTGACGAAGGCGATCGCCAGCATCAAGAGGACATCCCGCCCCGTCGGCGTTCGAAACAGTGCTCGCCATGCCTTCCCCGCCACCATGGCGAGCACGGCCAGGGGGATGAGAGGGAACAGGATGGCGGATACAAAGCCGCCCGCCGTGGTTTTATAAAATGCAATGTGCGCCGTCAGCACGGCGAAACCCAGCACCACCCCCAGCAGGATCAGCACCCAGCTGCGGCCAGACAAGGCATTCGGGGGCTGACGATAAAAGGGGAAGTCTCCGGCACTTTTGCGCTCGAAACCAAAGCTATCGCCGTCGTTCAATACCGGCCTTGCTGCAGATTGCTGCTCACCCATGCTGACCCCCGATAGTTCATTCAGTTGGCATGGAGACAACCCTACACCAAGTGGGGCACCTGAGTAGTCACGCCAGCCTCTTTATTTAACGGCCAATCATCAAGCTGTTATTGCGGAGCACCTGCCTTCCTGGCAGCCACTATGTTGCGGACACCCAATCTTTTCCCCCTCTTTGCCTGTGGCGACGGGAGCAGCACCATGGTCGATGAGGCTGCGTCGCTAAACCCGTTGGGTGTAGTGATCAAAGGCGATAACCTTTTGATATCCCTCCGATTCGTAGAGGGCTTTTGCGGGCAGATTGGATACGGCTGTGGCCAGTTTGACCGTCAATGCGTCCGTCTCCCTGGCAAAGGTCGCTACCTGTTTTAGCAAGGCTCTCGCGACTCCTTGCTGGCGGGCCGATGCTGCGACAAACAGATCGTTGAGATACCACATCCGCTTCATCGCAACGGATGAGAAGGCGGGATAAAGCTGGGCAAAGCCAATGGCTTCCCCCGTCTCACCGCGAGCCAGAAAGATAACAGACTCACTTTTGGCAAGACGTTCGGCAATGAAGGCGGCTGCGGCCATGGGCGCCGGAGCCTGTCCATAAAATTGGCGATAGGCATCAAACAAGAGGGTGAGATCGTCGATATCAACGGAGGTTGCCTGGTGAATATGCATCTAATGTCCTTATCAGTGCTCAAGAGCCGGCAGGGCGCAATAAACAAGGTGAATCGCACCGCCGAAGTATCAATTATTGAAATTCCAGGCGATGGGCAGCTCAAGGTCGAAGACAAGCTCGTTCCCTTCCAGGCGAAAAGGCACGCTGGTCTGGTGCTGGTCATATTCGTTGATGATGAGGCAGCTCTCGGCGAAGTTGGACTCGTAGTTGAGCTGGGCCGTGCCCGTGGCGCCTGCGGCGTCGAGCGCTATGCCAAGCACCCGCAGCGGGTTCTGCTGGCTCAGGTTGACTCTGGTGTCCCCCACGTCCACCAGCCGCTCCAGCAGGGGGAAGAAGTCCTGCTTGTGGTGCTCTATTGCCCGGGCTATGGCCTGCTCCAACTCGGCCTGAGTGGCAAAGGGGCCCGCCAGCTTATATCGGGTCTGGATCCGCTCCTGGGTCATCTTGGTCTCCTTCTCGCTTGTGCCCGATCCGGGCCTGTCGGTCACACCTTATCAGATACGGGTGCAGAGCATCAGGCGGGGATGCGGCCGCTGCGCACCAGCGCCCGGCGGATGTTCTTGCACATCTTGCCGAAGCGGTTGAGCTCGTCGAAGCTGGGCGCAATGCCGCGCTGGATCTGATATTGCCAGTAGCTGAGATCCGTATCCACCAGCTCCATCAGCTTCTTGGGGCAGCCGATGCAGCTGTTGTCGGGCCCGCACTTGAAGGTATCTGGCTGATAGAGCGGGAATTCTTGCTTCACGGCGTCGATGATCTGCTGCATGGCGGTAATGCGGTCCGGCTTTCTGCTCACTGCGTTCCCCTGCGGTCGGTATGAGGGGGCCATTATATTCCTGACAAAATGTGGGCCAATGACGCTGAGGAGGTAGTTGGCGCCACCCGTCCGGCATTGGGGGCCATGAACCCAGGCAGAACAGCGCCCGACGGATCGGGCGCTGGATGAGAAGGGAGGGGGAGACCTATTTCTTGATCTCGTGGCCGATGACGCCACCGACGACGGCACCACCTATGGTGCCGGCCGCGCTGCCTCCGGTCAGTACGGCGCCGCCGACGGCACCTATGCCGGCACCCACGGCGGTACTCTTGCCCTGTTGCGACATGCCGGAGCAGGCTGCCAGCCCAATCAGCAGGGCCATTGCCACAGCCCCTCGTGTCAAACCATGGAGCTTGTTCATGGGGTTACCTCTTGATGTTGTGCAATGCGCCTGGGGTATGCGGCAAGCCATCCCGCTGGGGTTGCCGATCCCGACCCGGACCCCGACGCATCAGCCCGGATAGTGGTTGGTTCAGGGGACGCCAGGGCGCAGGGGATGACGCGCCAGGGGGCCGTATATCGGTCGGCGCGACCTGCGCCTGTTCGTGATGGGGCCATCTTCCCTCACCCCGGCAGGGGCGTCTGTACGCTAGCGCTTATAGGGGCACTTTTTATTGGCGGCGCTTGTTCGGGGGCGCAGAGATGACAACGCCCGGCGAGCCGGGCGTTGGGGGACAAGTTCTCAAGGCAGACAAGCGCCCTAGAAGTCGTGGTAGAGGGGCCAGCCGAGCAGGGGGTGCCTGAGGCCGGCGCGCATCTCGAAGTTGTCTAGCTTCTCCGGCGAGGCGTTCTCCCTTTGCTGCTGCTGGTACTGGCGCACAAACCCCAGGGTGTGCAGCAGGTTGGGCACGAAGCCCGGGCTCAGCTCCTGGCGCAGGGCGGCGGCCATGTCGGCGGGCAGCTCGGCGAGCATGAGGGCAAGCTGGGTGGTCAGATGCGCGGTGTCGTACCAGGCCTCGTCGAGCTCAATCTCCCGCCCAAGTCGGCGCTTGAGATCCTGTTTCACCTTGAGGGGGGCGGCTCCGCTGCCCTTGCCACAGAGGATGCGGTAGAGCAGGGCCTCGGCCAGCTTGTCTTCCATGGTGGGGTGATCGCTCTCGCAGGCGAAGAAGTGCTGATCGATGAGCCCCATCAGGCGGACCTTGTTGTGCTCGGTCAGTGCCTTCTCGTACTCCTGCCACCCTTGCCACTCCTCCACATCGGGAGGGCTGGAGATCTTGTCCAGCAGCCTGGCATCCACGTCCCCGTAGAGGCTGTTGCCGGTCTGCCTGGGGCTGACGGAGATCAGCATGGACCAGCCCTTCTGGAACGGCTTGATGGGGCCTTCCGGCGCCTGCAGCAGGGCCAGCGCCCGGGCAGTGTCGCGCCCGGAGAGCTCCTGCAATCCCAAGCTCACCACGCCGATGACGTCGTGGGCGGCCTGCTCCAGCAGGTGCATCTTGTACTTGTTGTAGTACTTGTCGGCGAATTTCAGGCTCATCAGTACCGCCTTGCCCTTGATGGCGGCAAGTTGCTGGGCGCTCAGGAGTTCACGCTCGGCGCCAAAGCGCAGCACCTGGGTGAGGAAGGGGCCTTCGTTGGCCTCGCGGATGACTAGCTGCATAGGGCTCTCCTCAATCCAGGAAGCTGAACATGTCGTCCACTTCGTCGTACTCGTCGCTGACCTGGTTCTTCTCCTTGGCCTGCATCACCAGCTCGTTGGCGAACTTGTTGATGATCCCCTCCCAGGTGGCGTTCTCACTGCGCAGCAGCGACTTGATGGCTTTCTCCACCTCGGGAGCCTGCTCGCGGATCAGCATCAAGAGGCTTCTCGGATCATCCAGCGGGTAGTCGTGGGCATCCTCGCTCTGCTGGCGCTCGCTGTAGGTGAGGGACTCCTCGAGATCTTCCTCTTCGGCGTGCAGGCCATCGCTATAGCCCTCTTCATCCTCGTAGCGATCGCCACGGTAGAACTCGATGAAGGGGATGGCGAGGTAGAAGAGCCCGGCGGGATCCTCGGCGATGCACTCCAGGATCTCGCGCTGCTTGGCCTCGCTGTCCTGGGTGCGGATCAGGTAGTTGAGGAAGTCGAAGGTGTGCTGTTGCAGCTCCTCGGCATTGTTCTTGATGGCCTCCTCCCAGTAGAGAGGCTGCTGGCAGACGATGTCGCGGATCCGCTCCGGGGTCATCAGCTCGGAGATGATGGACGGGAAGGAGATGTCGTGCTGGCCGTTGATCTGGGTCAGGGTAACGATATCAATGTTTTCAATGACTTCGGCCAGTTGCTCGTCGGACATCGTCTTGGCGATCAGCTCGAACTTTTCGCTGGCCTGCTTGGGCTCGACCACGGCCAGCTCTTTGATCTCGATGGCGGTAATTTCTATCAGACTGTTCATGCTTTGCCTCAAATTAGAAACGCACTTCGTCGTACATGTCCTGATCGTCTTCTTCGCCATCACCGCCATGATAGTCGGCGTCGGCATCTTCCCCGTCGTCATCTTCGTCGTCCTGCAACTCGTAGTCGTCATCGGCACGACGGCCACCACGGGGCAGGGGGTTGTCCAGCAGGTAGAGCACGGCGCAGGCTTCGATCAGCTGATCTTCGCTCTGGGCTCGCACCGCCTTGACCAGCGGCAGATCGGCGTTGTTGAAGGCCACCGACACCTTGAACTCGTCCCATGAGGGTTGTACGCCGTCGGCGAGCCACCTGGCCCACTGCGGCTTCGCCTTGGGCGGGAACTGCACCCGGCCATAGAGGGCCAGCGGCAGGTATTCGGGCATGAACTCCAGCATGCTGATGTCGGCCAGCAGCAGGGCCTTCATCTTGCCGGTGAACTGCTCGAGTGCCTTGGGCTGATCCTGATCCCGGTAGGATTCGATGTTCTCGCTGGCATCACTTTGCAGCGCCTTGAGTCGAGCCTGGTCCCATTTTTTTTGCATAGCGCCCTCAGGGGTAGAATTGGTCCCACATCTCCTGCATGGCAGCAGCGGGATCGGTCACGATGACGTTGTTGAAATCTTTGATAAAAGCGGCTCTCGCCTTGGGATCGGAAAGCACCTCGTAGGCCTTCTTCACCTGATGCAGCTTGATGGCTGCCAGCTCTCGCTCTTCATCCGTCGCCCCGAGCAGCTTGTCGGGGTGGTACTGGTTAGACAGCCGTCGATAGGCTTTCTTGATGTCGTTTTCGCTGGCGTTGGACTTGACGCCCAGCACCCGAAAGTAGTTGTTCATGGCAGATCCTGCATCACTGGCATCATCAGAGTCACAATGCTGGCGCCTGATGGGGCTTGGGGAACCAGGCACGGTAAAAACCCGTCATTTTAACGGAAACCACCGGCCACCGCCATGAATAGGACGCGATATGGCAGCGACCCGGGGCGAACGGGGAGCCCGGTCGTCATTAAGCGGCTTGCCAGCCCGTCTGGCATGGGGCCCCTGCATGGGGACTACACTGACAGAGGGTATCCGTGACGGGCGACAGTGCGCCCATGCCGGTACCAAATCGCCGGACGTGCATGTGACAAGGGACCTGCCCTGGCGATCCTCATCAGGCCTCGACAAGATCGCGGCCACCAAAAGGAATTAACCGCCATGTTCAAACTTTATCTTCTGCCTCTGGTACTGCTGGGCGGCCTCGCCATCGCCGCCGATGAGAGCCTCGATGAGCCGCTGGTGCTGCTCAAGGGGGATGTCACCAAGGCCCAGTTTATGGAGAGAGCCGAGCAGCGCTTCGCCCGGCAAGACAGCAACGGCGATGGCACCCTGTCGGTTGCCGAGAAGGAGGTCGCCATGGCCAAGATGCAAGAGGCGATGAAGCAATCGGGCAAGGCCATGCCGGGCAAGATGGGCAACATGAGGCCGATGCAGGATACGACCAAGGCGCAGTTCATCCAGCGCCATGAGAGCCTCTTCACCCGTCTGGACAAGAACGCTGACGGCGTGATCGACGAGGCCGAGCGGGCCAGCGTCAAGGCCCGGATCGGCCAGGGGGCCATGTCACCGGCGCAATAGGGGGCGAGTCAGCAAGTTCGGCCTTCAGATAAAAAAAGAGCCCGGTAGTCATACCGGGCTCTGCTCATTGTGATGGGGCTCAAGCCAGCCAGCTGGCCCACAGCAGCCGCAGCTGCAAGCCCCAGCGACTGCTCCAGCCCGTGGTGCTGCTCACCACCTTGCCCTCCTTGATGATGAGGAAGCTGGGGGTGACGCTCACCTGCCAGCGGGCGGCGAGCGCCCCCTGCTCATCGTTGTGGGTGGGGAAGGTCAGCCCCTTCCTGGCCATGCCCTGTTGCAACCTGGCGTCGTCGCCGGAGCGCAGCGCCACCGTCAGCAGGTTACCGCCGTCTTGCCAGAGCTGCTCCACCGTCGGGGTAGTGAAGCGGCAGACGGCGCACCAGCTGGCCCAGTAGTAGACCAGCAGCGGCCTGTCCCGGCTCATGGCCTGCAGGTCGGCCTGGGTGCCATCTTGCAGGGTCAGCACAGGCAGCGGGCTGTCTTCTGGCAGCGCCGGGCTGCGCCACAGATCCAGCACGGTCGAGATGATCAGGGCAAACAGCAGCAGCCAGAGCGCCTCCTTGCCCCAGCGTCGCCAGCGGGGTCTGGGGGTGACTGTCTCGGTCATTGGTTACCCCAGTTTCGCCAGTTCAGTTTTCACAAGCTGTTCGAGCTGTTCATAGGGAAGCGCGCCCGGCACCAGCTGGTTGCCGATAAGCGTCGCCGGTGTGCCCTGCACCCCAAGCAGGGTGCCGATGCGCAGGCTATTGCGCAGCTCCTCTGTGGCCTTGCCCTCAGGCTTGAGTGCCACATTGCCGGTGGCCGCCAGCGCCTTGTTGATGTCCGCCTCGGTCAGCATGCCCTGCTTGCTCATCAGCTTGTCGTGCAGGGCGAGGAAGCGGGCCGGATCCTGCTGCCACAGGGTCAGGCTGTACTGGGCCGCCTTGGCGGAGGTCTGTCCCTTGAACGGCAGCAGCTTGATCACCAACCCCAGATCGTTCGGATAGGCCTTGAGCAGCTTGGCTACCGCTGGGTCGAACTGCTTGCAGTAGGGGCAGTTGTAGTCGGTGAAGAGCACCAGGGTCAGCTTGGGGTTCTTGGCCCCCAGGCGCGGGCTGGTGGCGCTGTTGAACAGCACATCTTTGTTGCCCTTGATGAAGTCGCCGAGCTGGGCCGCCTGATCGGCGGCGTTCTGTTTCTCCCAGGATTCGGCCGCCTCATCCAGGATCTTCGGATTCTGGACCAGGGTCTCGCGGATGAGCTCCTTGATGCGGGCCTCCTGCTCCGGGGTGAAGGGGGCGGCGTGCAGGGCCGGGGTCAAGAGTGTGCCCAGCAGGGTCAGGGCGAGCAGGGTAGGTTTCATTTGTTTTCTCCTTGAGAGGGGGCAATACCGGCTTGCGCCAGGGTGGCAAGCAGGGTCGATCGGTCCAGCAGGGGGGAGAGGATCTCGCCATCCGTCAGGCCGGGCCCGTAGATCTGGTTGAAGGGAATGGCCACGCTGCCGCGCTGGCGCAGGAAGCTGGCGATGCTGTCGGAGGGGCGGCTCCAGTCCCCGCGCAGGGCCACCACATCGGGGGCGCTCAGGGCCTGTTGCACGTCATCTCGCAGCAGTACGTTGAATTTGTTGGCTTTGCAGGTGATGCACCAGTCGGCGGTCACATCGATGAAGACTCGCTTGTTCTGGGCCAGTGCCAGTGTGATGGCCTGCTCAGAGAGCGGCTGCCAGTCGACCCTGTCCTGCTGGGGCTTGCCGTCCAGGGTGAAGGCGCCGCCGAGCAGCAGGGCCCCGCCCAGCAGGCAGCCCAGTGCCAGCCCCAAAGTCAGCGCCCGTATGCCGTGGCGCCACACCACGGCCAGCAGCAGGGCGACCAGCATCAACGCCATCAGGATCAGCATCCAGAAGGGGCCTATGTGATTGCCCAGCAGACTGAGCAGCCAGAGGCTGGAGCCCAGCATCATCAGGCCGAGCAGGGTGCGCAGGCGCCCCATCCAGCGGCCCGGCTTCGGCAGCCAGAGCGCGAGACGAGGGACGGCGGCGATGAGCAGCCAGGGCAGGCTCATGCCCAGACCCAGTGCGGTAAAGATGAGCCAGAGCTGACCCAGCGGCGCCCCGAGGGCAAAGGCGACCGCAGTGCCGAGGAAGGGGGCGGAGCAGGGGGTGGCCAGCAGGGTGGCAAAGCAGCCCTGCAGGAAGTGACCCCCCAGGCCCTGGCCGCCGCTGGTGGCCAGGCGGGTATTGAGGTTGCTCGGCAGCCGCAGCTCGAACAGCCCCAGCAGATTGGCGCAGAACAGCGCCGTCACCACCACCATGAAGCCGATAAACCAGACGCTCTGGAACTGGATGCCCCAGCCGACCGCCCCCTGGGTGGCGCGCAGCAGTGTGCTCATCAGCGCCAGCGCCCAGAAGGAGACCAGAATGCCGGCACTGGCCGCCAGGAATTGCAGGCGCACCGGGCGGCGCTCCCGGCTCTCGAGTTGCAGCACAGATCCCAGCTTGAGGGCCAGCACCGGCAACACGCAGGGCATCAGGTTGAGGATGAGCCCCCCCAGCAGCGCGGCCCCCAGCAACCAGAGCAACGAGCGGCCGCCGCTCGGCAGGGTCAGGGGTTCACCTATGCGGACCTCGCTCTGCCAGGCCTGCTCGCCGCTCGCCAGTACCAACCCGAGTGGCTGATGACGGATATCGGGGGCATCCCCCTGCCAGCCATCGCTGACCGGAATGCGGGCGATCAGGGTGTTGCCCTGCACCTCCAGGCTGGGCTCACCAAATTCGGCCCCCTCCAGGCGCTGGAGGAACACCTGGGGATCCTGCCAGCCCTGGGGGTTGTCTGCGGTCAGTTGCAGCTGGTTCTGCCGGTAGCCCGCCTTGAGGGTCACAGTGTCCGGCATGGCCTGCGGCTGGGTGCTCATCGCCTTCGCATAGGCAAGGTCGAACCCCTCAGGGGCAGCGCCGTCCAGCGCCAGGGTGAAGGGGTAGTCGGTCAGGATGCAGACGTTGCTGCAGGTCGAGAGGCGCAGGGTGCCCGTCAGTGCCTCGCCGCCGCTGCGGGTGAGGCTGATGGGAAGGCTGACGTCCCCCTGGTAGCCCTGGGTCGAGATGCCGCTGACGTCGAACCGTCTGGGCACTGGCCAGTGCCACTGCGCCGTCGGCTCGGGCTTATCCCAGAGGATCTCGGGGGCTATGCCACCTTCCCCCGGGTTCTGCCAATAGGTTTTCCAGCCGGATTCAAGCTGCAGGCTGAGCAGCACCCGGGGGGCGGCGGGATCCCGGGTGTCAGCTTGCAGCCGCACCTTGGCGTGATCGTTCTGGGGGCTGGTGAGCCAGCCGGTGTCGCTGGCCAATCCCATGGATTGCCACAGCAGACCGCTCAGCAACAGGGCGGCCTTGATGATGTTTGACATGTGTTTGTCTCTTGAAAATGAAAGTCAGGGTGGAGAAAACCGCCGCAGACTCATTCCCGCCAGACGCAGAGGGTGAGGTGCAGTCGCCGTTCGGGAGGCGAGATGTTGATGGGAGGAGGAAGCGCAGGGGCGCGGCGCGACAGGGGCGCCAGCAGGGCAATCACGAAGGCGATGGCAAAGAAGATCTGCTCGGCGCAGAGCAGATTGGCGGCACTGAGCCACTTGCCGTTGAGCTGGCAACTGCTGGGCTGGGGCGTCGCGGTTTGCCCCTCGTCGGCATCGGTGCTGGACGAGGAGAGGGGGAGCATCTGGCAGCTCAGGGCCTGGTCGAGCTGTGCCAGCCTGGCCAGCGGCTGGGCCGCACAGTTGAGCACCAGGATGCAGACCAGCAGCAGGAGTCTTGTCGCCACGCGTTGTCGCAAAATCATGCTCGTCCTACCCTGTTGAATGGGGCATATCCTATCGATCAATGGTGGCGTGAGCAAGCCAGCGGGATTCGATGCGACCACATGTTCCATCTGGCGTGGTCGGTTCTGTCTGGCGAACGCTTGTTCGCTAAAAGGGGGACCAGTATACTGCGCCGAGTCAAATTCCGAGGTGTTCGATGCTCAAACTTGCCCGTGTGCTGCTGCTTACCCTGCTGCTCATCTTCTGGTTCGTGTTTGGTCTGTTGCTCTGTCTGGTGCGTCCGCGCCACCCCAACAACGTCTATGTTTTCGCCCGCATGTACCATGCCGTCTGCCCGCTCATCGGGCTCAAGGTCCGGGTCACCATTCCGGACGAGGTCAAGTCGGCGGGGCCTGCCGTCTATGTCTGCAATCACCAGAGCAACTTCGACATCTTCACCGTGACCGGTGCCGTGCGCCCCGGCGTGGTGGCGGTGGGCAAGAAGAGCCTGCTGTGGCTGCCCTTCTTCGGCCTCATCTTCTGGCTCTCCGGCAACGTGCTGATCGACAGATCCAACCGCTCCCGCGCCATCGGCACCATAGGCCAGGTGGTGGATCGCATCAAGCACCACGGCACCTCCATCTGGATGTTCCCGGAAGGGACCCGCTCCCAGGGCCGCGGTCTGCTGCCGTTCAAGGCCGGCGCCTTCCACACCGCCGTCCAGGCCGAAGTGCCCGTGGTGCCCATCGTCTGTTCCAGCTACTTCGGTCAGGTTGACCTGAACCGCTGGGACAACGGCGAGGTGCTGCTGGAGATGCTGCCCCCCCTGTGCAGCAAGGAGCACGGCGCCGCCGGCATCCGCGATCTGTCGGATACCTGCCGGGCCAAGATGGAAGCCAAGCTGGCGGAGCTGGATGGCAAGCTGGGCCATCGCCCGGCCGCCTGAGGTTTGAGTTCAACTGCATGAAGGGAGCCGCCGGCTCCCTTTTTTATTGGTTAAAATCACCACCATGTTGGCCATTTTTACCAACTAATGGCCTTGATATGGCAACGTCGAGTCTCCATCTATCTGTAAAACAACAATAAATTATCTTGGCACGGCTCTTGTAATGCCATGGGAAGAGATAGCCATCCCCATGAACAAGGAGCCAGACCATGAGCGTATTCAGCCGCCTGACTGACGTGATCAATGCCAACCTGCACAGCCTGCTCGACAAGAGCGAAGAGCCGGAGAAGATGCTGCGTCTGATGATCGAAGAGATGGAGCAGGTGCAGATCGAGATGAGAACCCAGGCCGCCCGGGTCATCGCCGAACAGAAACAGCTGGAGCGCCATCAGCAGGCGCTGCGCCACCAGATCCAGGAGTGGTCTGCCAAGGCCGAGCTCGCCATCCAGAAGGGACGTGAGGATCTGGCTCGTGCCGCCCTCACGGAGAAGCTGGCCGAGGTCAAGAAGTGCGAGCAACTGGAGCAGGACAAGGCCCGGGTAGCCGAGGTGCTGGCCCAGCTCACCGCCGACAGCGAGCGGCTGGCGACCAAGCTGACCGAGGCCCGCGAGAAGCAGAAGATGCTGACCCTGCGCGAACAGACTGCCCACAGCCGGATCCGTGCCCGCGCCCAGGTGGACAACCAGCGCATGCATGAGCTGATGGCCCGCTTCGACGGCTTTCAGGGCCGGGTCGATCAGCTGGAAGCCCAGCTGGAGGCGGCTACCCTGGGGCAGAATCCCTCTCTGGAGGCCCAGTTCCGCGAGCTGGAGTTGAACGACGAGATTGAGCGTGAGCTGGCTCGCCTGAAAAGCCGGAAGGCGGAGGCATAACCATGAGCCCCTGGCCCAAAGATCTGGCCCATCGCAAGCTGACCGGGGTCTGTGCCGGTCTGGCCAACGGGCTTGGGATCTCGAGGGTGACGGTGCGGGTGCTGGCCTTGCTGGCGCTTATCCTGATGCCGCCCCTGGCCCTGGCCATCTATCTGCTGGCGGTGCTGGTCATGCCGCCCCGTCGTGAATTGAAACGCTGGCTGGACTGATCCCCGGATCAGAGCCGCCGGCCACTGCAAGCCTGTGAGGAGCACAACATGCTGGAATTTATCGTCTTGATGCTGGTGCTGGTGACCATGGCGCTGACCGGTTTTACCGTGCTGGCCATGCTGCTGGTGAGCGGGGTCTTCGTGCTGTTTGGCGCCCTGGCCGGCATGTTTGCCCTCATCATCAAGCTGGCGCCCTGGTTGCTGCTGGTGCTGGCGGTGTGCTGGTTGCTCAGCAACAGGCGCAAGCAGTCGAACACCTACCGTTAAACCTCCCTGACCCTTTACGGCCACCCTTCTGGGTGGCCTTTTTTATGGCGGCTGGTTCAGGGGGACGGATTGATGGGGACCGCGGCGGCGCTCAGCCAGGGCCGGCTCCAGTCGTGCCAGAGTTCGGGGTCGAGTACCAGGCGCTCCTTGAAAGCCTTGCTCTGCTGCTTGAGGCGATACTCGAGGCGCAGCGCCTCGCCCTTGTCTGCCACCCCCTGGCGCCACACCAGGGTCAGCAGCCCCTTGCCACGCAGGGCGCGGGCGCCCTTGCCGCTCTGGTGCTGGCGCAGGCGCCGCTCGGGATCCGTGCTGATCCCCGCATAGAGCGAGCCCGCGCCGGTGCGCACCAGATAGATAAACCAGCGGGGGGACGGTGTATCGGCCACGATGGTCATGCTCATGTCTTGCGCCATTCGACCCCGCCGCGCTTCAGCAGGTGCAGGGGCAGCAGGCTCACCAGCAGGCCGGCCCAGACGAAGGCGAAGCCCACCGATTTCACCGGATCCGGGATCTCGCCAAACCAGAAGATGGCGAGCAGGAAGGCGAGGCTCGGCTCTATGTATTGCAGCAGCCCCACGGTACTCATGCGGGTGCGTGCCACTGCGTAGCAGAACAGCCCCACCGGCAGCAGGGTCGCGGGGGCTGTGCCCATCAACAGCAGCTTGTCGGCCCAGTCCCCGGCCATGAACTGGCTTATGCCGTGCAGCCCCAGCCAGGCGAGGATCAGCAGGGCGACGGGAAGCTGGGCCAGGGACTCGAGATAGAGGCTGACACCGGCATCGTGGCGCACCTTCTTCTTGATGAGGCCGTAGAAGGCAAAGTTGGCCCCCATGATGAGGGAGAACCAGGGCAGTTCGCCGTAGGAAAACAGCATGTAGGCCAGCCCAGCCAGCGCCAGGGCAACCGCCAGATGCTTCTGGGGGGTGAGCCGCTCCTTGAGGAAGAGCACTGCGAAGGCGATGTTGAACAGCGGCGTCATGAAGAAGGCGAGGCTGGTGGCCAGCACCTGGCCCGTGGTCAGGCACCAGGTGAACATGCACCAGCTGATGGACATGACGGGGCCCGCCAGCAGGATGAGGCCAAGCTGGCGGGGTTCGCTGCGCAGGCGTGCCCAGGGGACCCGCACCCCGAGCAGCAGGAAGAGGCCGCCCAGCAGGATGACAGACCAGAGTACCCGGTGGGAGAGCAGCTCCCACATGTTGATCTCGGGCATGAACTGGTAATAGAGGGGCAGCATGCCCCAGAGCACGAAGGAGAGGGCCGCACTGCCGGGGCCCAGCCAGTTCTTCATCGCTTTCCGTTTATTAAATTAAACAAATGTGGCCGCATGATAAGTATCTGCCGCCGGTTCCACAAGCGGGATCCTGCCGGAAACTCTGTTACCATCAGGCCATGAACCGACTCGACCTGCTGTTTGAACAGATCCGGGCCTGCCGCCTGTGCGAGGCCCACCTGCCGCTGGGGCCCAGGCCGGTGATCCGCGGCAGCGAGCGTGCTCGCTTGCTGATCATCGGTCAGGCGCCCGGTACCCGCGTCCATGCCAGCGGCATCCCCTGGGATGACCCCTCCGGCGATCGGCTGCGCAACTGGCTCGGGGTGGGCAAGGCCACCTTCTACGACGAGTCCCGCATCGCCATCATGCCGATGGGGCTCTGCTACCCCGGCAAGGGCAAGTCGGGGGATCTGCCGCCCAGACCCGAGTGCGCGCCCACCTGGCACGACAAGGTGCTGATGCTGTTGCCCAACATAGAGCTGACCCTGCTGATCGGCCAGTATGCTCAGCGCCACTATCTGCGGGAGGCGGGCAAGGATTCGCTCACCGAGACGGTGCGCAGTTGGGCTGACTATGGCCCGGCCTGGTTGCCGCTGCCGCACCCTTCCCCGCGCAACACCTTCTGGCTCAAGAAGAATCCCTGGTTCGAGCAGGAGGTGATCCCCCATCTGCAGCAGAGGGTTGCCCCCTTGCTGCTCTGATTCAGACCGCCGGCTCTGCCAGCGGCTTTGACTTGCCGCGCGCCATGGCGACCAGCGGCAGTATGATGCACAGGCACCCCAGCAGCAGCGGTAGACCCGGCTGCTCGTCGAACAACCAGACTCCGATGGCGACCGCCATCAAGAGACCCGTGTACTCCGCCGAGGCGATCTTGCTCGCCTCCGCCTTGCGATAGGCCACCACGCACAAGCCCGCATAGACCATGATCAGCGCCGAGGAGCCGAAGGCGGGCCACCACATCTGCCACTGCCAGGCTCCCCCTTCCCACCAGGCCAGCGCCAGTATGATCGGCATGCTCAGCACGTTGGTGAAGAACAGGGTCTGGGCTATGGGCTGCTTGAGGGGGATCCGCTTGATCAGCAGGTTGTTGACCGCCATGGAGAGCGCCACCCCGAGCGCCGCCAGGGCGGCCCAGTTCACCTCGGTCGGGCGCAGCACTATCAGCACACCGATGAAACCCACCAGAGCCGTCAGCACCTTCTGGCGCGACAGCGCTTCCCCTGCCAGCCAGACCGCGAGCGGCACCATCAGCAGCGGGGCCGCATAGAAGAGGGCATTGGCGGTGGCCAGCGGCAAGCGGGTGAGGGCGACCACCATCAGGCAGACGCCGATCGCCCAGATGTGGGCTCGCAGCAGGTGCCACTTGATGGCCACCGGCGGGTTGCGCCGCCAGGACCAGAGCAGCCAGGGCGCCAGCAGGAGGGCGGCGGAGAGCTGGCGGAAGAAGACGAACTGGAACACCGGCTGGCTCGGCTCCAGCACCTTGACCAGCGCATCGGAGAAGACCGCCACCATGTTGCCCAGCACCAGATAGAGGATGCCGATCCCGACTGCGTTCATACCACCTCCCACGTTAGATGAGGGAAGGGTAGTCTGACGCCCGTTATCCAGTAAAATGATAAAAAATCACCATCCATGAGAATTTTGGATAATGAAGCTACCTCCCCTGCGCGCCGTTCAATACTTCGAGGCGGTTGCCCGCCTGCTCAGCTTCTCCCGTGCGGCCCTAGAGCTCAATGTCAGCCAGAGCGCGGTCAGCCACCAGATCCGCCTGCTGGAGGACTTTCTGGGGGAGCGGCTGCTGCTGCGCCAGGGACGCCTGCTGTCGCTGACCGCCCAGGGGGAGAGCTATTTCGAGGGGATCTCCGCCGGGCTCGGCCAGATAGCCCAGAGCAGCGAACAGCTGCGCGGTGGCGGCGAGATGCGGCTGCGGCTCGCGGTCTACAGCTCGTTCGCGGTGAAGTGGCTGATCCCCAGGCTGGCCGGGCTGCGCCAGCTCTACCCCGAGCTGGATCTCAGCCTCGAGATGGTGGCGGAAGATCCCGAACTCTCCGATCGGGTGGCGGACTGCTTCATCACTGTCTCCCCCCACGGGCGCGGCTATTGCCACGATCTCATCTATCGGGAGCGGCTCTTTCCGGTCTGCAGTCGTCGCCTGTTGCAGCAGGTGGAGGGGGAGTGGCCTGCCGCCATCTGGCAGTTGCCGCTGCTCTCGGTGCAGTCCATCTACAAGGCGCGGGGGGAGGATTGGCAGCGCTGGGCCAAGGCGGGGGGGCTGGTCATTCCGGACGAGGCGCGGATGCACCACTTCAGCCATGTGCTGCTGGCGATGGAGGCGGCGGCCTGGGATCAGGGGGTGGCGTTCGTGAACGACTACATGCTGCGACCGGACGATCCCCAGCTGGTGGCCTTGCCGGTGCACCAGCTGGAGACGGGGGATGCCTTCTACTTTACCTGCAAGCGATCCCGGGCCCATGAGCCCGCCATCAGCCGGCTGCGCCAGTGGCTGATGATGGAGACGCGCCAGAGCATGCCGCTCTAGCCGGTGGGCTGCCGGCTCAGGATAAACAGGGGGCATGGGATGAACGAGGGGCCGAGGGTGTGAGTGGCCTGATAACTAGGGTCAGGCCACTCCAGGCTCAGGCTTTCTTGAACTGGCTCAGGATAAAGAGGCTGGTGGCGCAGACCACGACCGAGGGGCCTGCCGGTGTGTCCTGGTACCAGGAGAGGGTCAGCCCCCCCAGCACGGCGAGACAGCCGATCAGGGCCGCGAAGCCGGCCATCTGCTCCGGCGTCTGGCTGAAGCGGCGGGCGGTGGCGGCCGGAATGATCAGGAGCGAGGTGATGATCAGCGCCCCGACAAACTTCATGGCCACGGCGATCACCAGGCCTATCAGCAGCATCAACACGCAGCGCAGCACGTCGACCCGCACCCCCTCCACTCGCGCCAGCTCCTCCGAGATGGTCATGGAGAGCAGGGGATCCCACAGCCGCCAAAGGGTGAGCAGCACCAGGGCGCCGCCGCCGTAGATCCAGAGCAGGTCCATGGGCTGCACCGAGAGCAGGTCGCCGAACAGGTAGGCCATCAGATCCACCCGTACATTGTCCATGAAGCTCAAGGTGACCAGGCCAAGGGAGAGGGCGCTGTGGGCCAGGATGCCGAGCAGGGTATCGGTCGCCACCTGCTGGTTGCGGCTCATGATCACCAGCAGCATGGCCATGGCGAGGCAGCAGACTACCACCGCCAGGGTGAGATCCACCTGCAGCAGTATGCCGAGGGCGATGCCGAACAGACAGGCGTGGGAGAGGGTGTCGCCAAAGTAGGCCATCTTGCGCCACACCACGAAGCTGCCGAGGGGCCCGGCCAGCAGGGCGATGCCGAGGCCGGCCGCGAGGGCATATAACAGAAAGCTGTCCACTTGAATGTCCTTAGCTGTGCTTATGGATTGCGAGACGGCAGGCGGATGACGGGGACCTGCGGCTCATGATGATGATGTTCGCCGTCGCAGTGATGATGGTGGGTATAGACCGCCAGCACCTCCCGCTCCGGGCGTCCGAACAGGCGGGCAAATTCGGGGTGGCGCGCTACGCTCTCCGGCTCGCCGTGGCAGCAGATGTGGCGATTGAGGCAGATCACCTCGTGGGTGCTGGCCATCACCAGGTGCAGATCGTGGGAGACCATCAGCACGGCGCAGTTGAACTCGGCCGCCAGCTGGCCGATCAGGGCGTAAAGCTCGATCTGGCCCGTGATATCCACCCCCTGGACCGGTTCGTCCAGCACCAGCAGCTCGGGCTTGACCAGCAGGGCACGGGCCAGCAGCACCCGCTGCATCTCGCCGCCGGAGAGCTTCTGCATCCGGTTGTCCAGCAGCTCCTGGGCGCCGACCCGCTCCAGCGCTTCCTCGATGGAGAGGCGGCTGTTCTTGCCGAGCTGGAGGAAGCGGCGCACCGTCAGTGGCAGGGTGGGATCCAGATAGAGGCGCTGGGGAACATAGCCGACCCGCAGATCACGACGACGAATGATCTTGCCGGAGTCCGGATTGAGCAGGCCCAGCACCAGCTTGCTCAGAGTGCTCTTGCCCGCCCCGTTGGGGCCGACTAGTGTGGTGATTTTGCCTTTGTTCAGGGTAAAGGAGACCTTGTCGAGCACGGACCGTCCGTCAAATGACAGACAGACCTCTTTCAGCTCCACCAGTTGGGTCATGACAGCTCCGGGGTTTACAGCCTGTGAGAGTTATAATATAACAGCGACGTTGGTTTGTTATATTATCACACACTCACTCCCTGACGAGACCTCTATGCGAATTCTTACTCTGATCACTGCGCTGCTGGCAGTGAGTCTGCCTGTCCGCGCCCTCGAGGTGCTGACCACCATCAAACCCCTGGGTTTTATCGCGGCGGCCATCACGGATGGCGTGAGCGAGCCCAAAGTCTTGCTGCCAACCGGCGCCTCTCCCCATGACTTCTCCCTGCGCCCTTCCGATATTCGCAGCATCAATGACGCCGATCTGGTGGTGTGGGTCGGCCCCGAGCTGGAAGGTTTCATGGCCAAGCCGCTGGCCGAGCATCCCCACAAGCTGACCCTGACCCAGGTTCCGGGGATGCCGCTGTTCAACTACGCGACTCAGGGCAGCCAGGATCCCGCTCATCATGACGACCACGACCACGACCACGCCGCCCATGAGCACGATGACCACGATGAAGGTCATGAGGGGCATCACCACGAGGGGGTGGATCCCCATATCTGGCTGGGGCCGACCCAGGCCAAGGTGATTGCCAAGGCGATCGCGACCGAGCTTGCCAAGCAGGATCCGGCCAATCAGGCCCGTTATGCCGCCAACCTTGCCGCATTCGATGCCAAGGTGGACGCCAAGGACAAGGTGATCGCCGAACAGATGAAGGCGGTGAACCAGAAGGGCTATTTCGTGTTTCACGAGGCCTATGGATACTGGGAGCGTCACTACGGCATGAGCTCCAAGGGCCACTTCACCGTTAGCCCGGAGCGTCGCCCCGGCGCCAAGACACTGGTGGAGATCCGCAAGGCGCTTGAAGAGAAACAGGCGAGCTGCATCTATGCCGAGCCGCAATTCTCGCCTGCGGTGATCGAATCGGTCGCCCGCAACACAGGCGCCAAGGTGTTGCTGCTGGATGAAGTCGGTGAGCAGGTGCCGCTTGGTGCTGATGCTTATCCGCACTTCATGCAACAGCTGGCCGACGCCTTCGCCCAGTGCCGCTGAGTCATCCCAGACTCGCCCTATGGGGCGGCCGCGGCCAACTATACTGACCTCCAGCGTCTGATATGGAGCGTCAGTTATGAAATTATTGCTTGTCCCCATCTGCACCCTGGCACTGATCTGTGCCAGCGTGCAGGCCTCCCGCCTGTCCGAGCACATTGCCAGCCCCGAGCTGAAGGCAAAAATGCAGGAAGTCTATGGCGCCAGGGCTATCCAGCGCGCCGAGGCCTTTTCGCGCCTGCTCGCGCCCAGAGCGGGCACCACGGATCAGCAGAAGCTGGAACTGGTCAATAACTACTTCAACAATCTGACCTACAGCGAAGATCCCAGGCTTTGGGGGGACGAGGACTACTGGGCCAATCCGCTGGAATTCATCGGGGCCAGAGGGGGTGACTGTGAGGATTACAGCATCTCCAAGTATTACACCCTGATGGAGCTCGGCGTCGACGAGAAGAAACTGCGGCTGGCCTATGTGAAGGCGATCCGCTACAACCAGTTTCACATGGTGACGCTCTATTTCCCGACGACCAAGTCCGACCCTCTGGTGCTGGACAACATCAATGGTCGCATCCTGCCCGGCAGCAAGCGCAATGACCTGCAACCCGTATACAGCTTCGACGCCAAGAGCATCTGGGTCATGAAGTCACGCCGTGAGGGGACCCTGGCCGGGAGTGCCGATCGCCTGACCCAATGGAAGTCGATGCAGAGCCGCTTCTCCAGCGAACATCTGCGTGCCCCCCGCCGCCAGCTATAGCTTGCCTGCGGCCTTCAACTCCTCGAAATACCTTGCCGCCCCCGGATGTTGCGGGGCGTTCAGCACAGGACCAATCTTGTTGCGCGCCTTGTGGAACAGGTTGGCGTAGCCATAGGTCTGCTCGTTGAAACTGGTCTGCTGGCTCAGCATGGCCTTGGTCAGGCGATAGGCGTCTTCATCCGGCGTGGCGGCATTGGTCACCAGGGTGGCGGCGATGGCAAAGGTGGGGGTGGCTTTCAGGTTGCCGGGATAGATGCGGGCCGGTACCTGGCTGCGCTGGTAGTATTTGACGCCTTGCAGCAGTTGATCCCGAGTCGCACCTTCGATGGCCATGAAACGGATGGCGCAGCGCTTGGATGTCTCCAGCACGATCCGGTTCGGGTGCCCCATCACCAACCCATAGGCATCGATCTGTTTGCTGCACAAGGCTTCGGACAGATTGGCCACGCTCTTCAGATCGAGATCCTGCTCCTTTGCCCCCAAGACGTTGAACAGTGCCAGCGCCGTCTGGCGAGTGCCCGAACTCTTGAGTCCCATGTCTATGGGGGCCAGTTTGAGTTGCTCCAGGGTGGTGATGTCGCCATCGGCCCGCACCACTATGGTGAAAGGCTCAGCATGGGTGGCAAAGAGGGTTCTCAATTCGGGCTGGGGTTGCTTGGCAAATGGTCCCGTGCCCTGGCTGGCCTGATAGAGCCAGTCAGACTGGACGAGGGCGTAGGGGATCTCTGCGGCTTGCAACTGCCGCAGATTCTCGATGGAGCCCGAACTGGCCTGGGGTTTGCATTGCAGTGTGGGGTCGCTCTTGTGAGCCAGTCGACAGAACTCCTTGATGACCTGGTAATAGATACCCTGTTCTCCCCCCGTGCCTATGGTCATGGACACTGCATGCGAGCCGGGCTGCCACAGCAGGGCAAGCAATAGGATAGGGATTCTCATGATGCCTCCTGGCTGGCATAGCCATCAATGCCCCAACTGCGCAGGGTATCCGTGTCGTTGATGTCGCCAGCTTCCGCCAGCAGGGTATAGCCGGAGGCATGCAGACACTGGGAAAGCAGGTTCCAGTAGAGGGGGGCCTGGGTCAGCTGGCAGCTGATGAAGACCGGCTTGATGGGGTCTAGCTTTGTCAGGTTGTCGTTGTTCATGGGCACATTGCTGAATGCCATCTCGACCCCCTGAGCCTGAAGCGCCCCCAGGCGCTCCTCGGCCAGGGGAGGGAAGCTGGCCAGATCCCAGCGCCAGTCCAGGGTCTTGCCCCTGGCGCTGGCCAGGGAGGAGGCGAACTGTGCCCAGTCAGGATGATTGAGCAGGCTGAGGGGGAGCTGTAGTCCTTCCGTCTTCTGAGTCAGCCAGTCGTTGAGCAGCGCCCGGATCTCATCCGGCGAGCTGTCCGTGGTAGGTGGGGTCTGGGGCAGTAATCGGCTATAGAGGCGGATGTTTCCCTGAGTGGAGAAAAAGTGCTGCAGATACATGCCGTTGGCGATGTCGGTCAACCCCGCGAGTTTCTGATGGGCCTGCAGGCTGTCATGTTTGCCGAGCTGGGTGATCTTGAGCCTTTGCTGCAGCAGATCCCGCTTGCGCTCGGAGACCAGCTGGTTGATGGAGACCACGACCTCCTGCAACTCGCGAAGCCATGGGGTTGGCAGATGGCCGCTGAACTGGCGTTTGCGGATCTGCACCAGTTGCAGGCTGACTTGTTCGAGGGGGCGCAGCAGGCGGCCGCACACCCAGGTGATCACCAGGGTGAATACCAGCAGACCCGCGAGCAGTGCCAGTCCGGTGCGGCTGATGGCGTTCCAGAGGTGTTGGTAGGCGTATCCCTCGTGGCCTTCGAGGGTGAGGGTGCCCAGAATGCGCCAGCCATCGGTGAGCTCCTGCTCGATCTTGACAGGTGGCATGTGGACGACAGCCGGCAGCCAGCTGGGGATATTTTGCTGGGCCGTGTGGAAGACTTTCTGGAACAGCAACTGGCCATCGGGATCCAGCAGCGTGACCGAGCTGACGAAGCCGCCATCGAACATGGCGTTGACTATGGTTTCCGCCAGCACCTTGTCATCGTTGAGCAGGGTGCCTTGCAGTACCAGACCCAGGGCCGTGATGGCCGTCTCCAGGTTGGCCGACATCTGATCGAGGATGGACTGCCGTACCGTGGTGATCTCCAGCATGAGCAGCAGGATGGCACCAATGGTGAACAGGATCAGGATGATTACATTTAACAATCTTGCCAATGACATACCCACTCCCTGGAAATGTTTTTGCAACATCTGATGGTCCGGGGGTGAACGCAACCGGACTTGGTTCTTAAAAATAGAAAAAAATGGCTGAAAAAGGCGATCATTTCTGCCCATGCAGGAAGGTTATGCATAAAATGTGAGTTTCGTGCATATCGCGATGAACTTTTTGTAAGTATTTAGGTCTAAAACCCAGATATTCGGTTTTCATAATAAAAAATCATAAAAACAGACCCACAACTACCACCCTTAGATCTAATAACAGGATAGCGGATGAAACGTCTCCGTCCCTTGGTAGCGCAGGCTGCCAACTGGGAACCCCCGGTTCCCCGCAAACATTTTTACGCCATGCTATTGCTCACGGCCATGACGCTGTCAGCGGTAGCCGTATTGCCAGCTCCAGGTGACATCCTTGAGCGGCCATTGCGTCTGGAGTTGCCCATTGCCACCACTGGCACGGCAACCAACGAAGACAATACGGATTTTAACGACATCCCGGATCACGAACTGGTGGAAGCCGCGGCGCCGGAAGATGACATTCCGGCCGATGCCACGCCCCAGTGGCAGGATTACCGGGTACGCAACGGCGAAAACCTGACCACCATCTTCAACAACCTCGGCCTCTCCACCACCACCCTCTACAAGGTGCTGGATGCGGATGCCAAGAACAATCTGGCCCGCCTCAAGCCTGGCCAGACCATAGAGTTGCTGATCGATCAGGACAACATACTGCAGCAGCTGAAGATCCGCCTGAACATCAAGCAGACTCTGGTGCTGGAGCGTACCGACGACACTTACAGCGCCAACATGCTCAATGAAGAGGTGCAGTGGCAGCAGAAGAGTTATGACGGCGTCATCAATGGCAGCTTCTACGTCAGCGCCCGCAACGCGGGGATCCCGGCCAACCACATCCAGAAGATTGCCAACCTGTTCCAGTGGCGCCTGAATTTCGCCAAGGATCTACAAAAAGGCGACAAGTTCAAGGTGTTGGTGAGACAGGAGACGGTCGAGGGCAAGAGCACGGGCAACACCCAGCTGCTGGGCGTCGAAGTATTCAGCCAGGGCAAGGCGGTATCGGCCTGGCTGTCGGAAGATGGCAACTATTATGACGGTCAGGCGAACAGCCTGGAGCGCGGCTTCCGCCGGTATCCGACCCATAGTCGCTATCGGGTCAGCTCCAACTTCAACCCGGCCCGACGCCACCCCATTACCGGCCAGGTCCGCCCCCATGAGGGGACTGACTTCGCCCTGCCGGTGGGGACGCCCGTGATGGCGACCGGCGACGGTGTCGTGCTCAAGGCGACCCGCCACCCCCTAGCGGGCACCTATGTGGTGATAAAGCACGGTCGCACCCTGATGACTCGCTATCTGCACTTGAGCAAGTTGCTGGTCAAACCCGGCCAGAAGGTGAAGATGGGGGACAAGATAGCGCTCTCCGGCAACACGGGCCGCTCTACCGGTGCACATCTGCACTATGAGGTGCGAGTCAACAACCGCCCGGTGGACCCCATGAAGGTCAAGCTGCCGATGGCGGAGCCGCTCTCCGGCAAGGACAAGCGCCAGTTCCTTGCCAAGGTGAAGAGCTATCGCAAGGAGATGGAGGCGGGTTGAGCCCCTCTCTGCGGATACAAAAAAGGCCCCGCCAATCTGGCGGGGCCTTTTTACTGGTGGTTGGGTTCAGTAACCCTTGTCGAAGTCGATGCGGCCATCGAGTTGCTGGCCGTCGATGAAGCGGATGTAGTTGCGGATAAAGATCTGGGCCACATCTTCCGGGAAGCTGTAGGCGCTGTTGTGGGGGGTGATGATGAGATTGGGCTGATGCCAGAGCGGGCTGTCAGCGGGCAGGGGCTCCTGCTCGAACACATCCAGCACCGCAGTGCCCAGCTTGCCGCCGCTCAATGCCGCCAGCAGATCCCCTTCATGGACCGCATTGCCCCGGCCGACGTTGAAGAAAATGGCCCCCGGCTTGCAGTGGTTGAAGCGATCGGTGGTGAACAGATGGCGGGTCTCGCGGGTCGCCGGCAGTACGCTGACGATGACGTCGGCCTGGGCCAGCATCTTGTTCAGTGCCGGCAGCTGATACACCTGATCGAAGCCGGCGCGCTCATTGCCACTGTGGCTGATACCGAGCACCCGCATGCCGAAGTGCTTGGCGGTGTGAGCTATGTGCTGGCCTATGCTGCCGGTGCCCAGGATCAGCATGGTGCGCCCCTTGAGCCCCTGATAGGGATGGCTCTGCCACAGTCGCTGTTGCTGCTGTTCGCGGTAGAGCGGCAACTGGCGCGACAGGTTGAGCAGGTGACCGAACACGTACTCGCTCATCAGCGGCCCGAAGATGCCGCGCACATTGGTGAGCAGGTAGTCGCGGCGGCAGCTGGCATCCAGCAGCACGTCGACCCCGGCGTAGGTGGACTGGAGCCAGCTCAGCCTGTCGGCCTTGGCCAGCAGGGGTCTGGCCCGTGCCGGTTCTGCCATCAGGATGTGGGCATCACCGATCAGCTTCTCGGCATCGCTCTGGTTGTCGGCCCGCAGTATGTGCAGATGGGGGAGGCGGGCGGCCTTGAGCAGGCGCTCATAGTGGTTGTTGTCCTGGCTGAGCAGAAGCAGGGTACGTTGGCTCATACTCTTGTTCCTTATCATGTTTGCGGCACGGCGGAGGAGGGGTCTGTCCTCATCTTACCCCAGTTGATCGGGCAAGATAGTCGACCAGGGCGCTTTTTCGTTTTCGCCACGCCCCTCGTGGGCTACAATCTGCCCCACATTTTGCAAAGGATCCGACTCCAGTGTTTGGTGACAAGTTTTATAAGCGACTGGCCGAGCTGCAGCCTTGGCAGCAGACCGTCTACACCCTGGCGCTGGCAGAGCGCATGTACCCCAACTATGTGCTGTTTACCCAGGCAGCCGGTTTCGGGGATGCGAAGGCGTTTCGCCACGCGCTGGATCAGATGTGGAATTACCTCACCGTGAAGGGATCCCGCGTCAATCTGGGGGCCATCCTGGAGGCGTTCGAGGTCTATATTCCCGAGCCTAGCAAGTTTGAATCCTACGGGGCCTACCCGGCGCTGGATGCCTGTGTGGCGCTGGGCTGTGCCTACAACTCGGTGATCTGCCGGGTGGGGGAAGAAGCCATGGATGCCAGCCACGCTTCGGTCGGTACAGTGGCCGGTTTCATCGAGATGCTGGAAGAGCGGGATCTCAGTGACGAAGAGCTCTACGAGCACGAATACATCGAGGCAGAACTGGAGTTCCAGGTTGAGCTGCTCAAGCAGGTCGCCCATGAGCGTGACAGCGATCGCATCCTGGCCATCCGCACCTTTGCGGCCCAGGGCGGCGTCTCCAACATAGGCATCAGCCTGGAAGAGTGATCTCCCCGCACGCTTCCCATAAAAAAAGCTCCCATTCGGGAGCTTTTTTTATGGCCGTCGTTTGTTCAGGCGCGCTCTTCGGTGAGCGGTCTGACGCTTAGCACGGGAGCCGCGTCTATGCCGTCGGCATTCATCATGGCCGAGATCCGTTGCAGGGAGGAGAGCAGCAGTCCCTGTTCCCAGTTCTCCAGGGCCTGGAAGCGCTGGATGAAGCTCTCCTGCAGCGGGGTGGGGGCCTGGGCGAGCAGGGCGCGACCCGCGTCAGTCAGTGTCGCATGCACCTTGCGCTTGTCGGTTTCGCTGCGGATACGCTGCACCAACTGGCGGCTCTCTAGCCTGTCCATGATGGTGGTCGCGGTGGCCTGGCTCATGTTGGTGTGATCGGCGAGCTGGCGCATGGAGATCTGGCCAAGCTCGTTGATCCCCTTGAGCAGCAGGAGCTGCGGCGACGTCAGCCCGGCCTCCTTGATCAGGCGTTTGGAGTGCATGTCGATGGCACGGATGATCTGGCGCAGAGCAATCAGCACTTCATCATGTTTTTCCATGGAGTCGGGGTCATCGCAGGGCAGTGGAGAGGCGCAAAATTCTCCGCCTAATCCCCAACAAGGTCAATATGGTTTTTGGTGTAATCATTTCTGCTCTAATGAATTTTATGTTAGGTTATTGGACAATTGCCGCATTTAAACCCGATATTTGAGGAGTGACATCATGAATGACGACCTGGATATCAAGTCCCTGGTTGCCGATCTTCGCGTGGTCAGGGTCCGCTATGAACTGCCAGATACCTCGGCTTTCGTGCGTTATCAGCCCGCCTATGACGAGGATCCCAACAACCTGCAAGTGCATCACTACGATGGTGAGCTGCCGCTCTCCTGCAGCGACACAGGTTCTTTCAGTCTAAAGGAGTTGGTGAACGAATTGCGCTACGCCTATGTGCTGGTGCACCTCTTCCCCGACGAGAGTGCCATGAACTTCTACCTGGCCGGTCTGGACAATGGCCTGGCCCAGCTCGAGTTCATCGGCGGCTCCTATGACTTCAACCGGCTCTGGATCACCAGCGGGATCTCCAGTCTGGGGGTGCCAATGGCCATCTTCCTCGGCAAGCGTCACGCCGTGAACGGCCAGCCTTCGGTCACCCTGGTGGATCACCGCGAGCGGGTGGCGGGTCGACTGGTCTATCGCGCCATCGGTGGTGCGGGAGATCACGTGGGTGAAGATTTTTTCAACAATGACTAAGGAGGCCCGATGAGAGCAACCAAAGGGCTATTGAAAGGCCTCAATCCCACCATGGCCATGACGGCCCTCACCGTCGTGACCCTGTTCCTGTTGTTTGGAGTGTTTGACCCGGATACCGCGGGAACCTGGTTCACCGGCGCCAAGGACACCATCATTGCCGGCTTCAAGTGGTACTACATTCTGGTGGTTGCCCTGTTCCTGTTCTTCGCCGTCTACCTGATGTTCAGCCGTTTTGGCAGCATTCGACTGGGCGACGACGACCAGGTACCGGAGTTCGGCTACTTCGCCTGGTTCTCCATGTTGTTCAGCGCCGGCATGGGCATAGGCCTGGTGTTCTGGAGCATAGCCGAGCCCATGTATCATCTGCAGGGCAACCCCTTCGTCACCGAAGGGATGACGCCGGAAGCGGCCCAGATCGCCATGCGCCTCACCTTCTTCCACTGGGGTCTGCACCCCTGGGCCATCTATGTGATCGTCGGCCTGTCGCTGGCCTTCTTCAGCTACCGTCGCAAGTTGCCGCTGGCCATTCGCTCCGTGCTCTACCCTATCCTCGGCGAGCGGATCTACGGCTTCTGGGGTCATGCCGCCGACGTGCTGGCGGTGTTCGGCACAGTGTTCGGGGTGGCCACCTCCTTAGGGCTTGGTGTCTCCCAGATGAACACCGGCCTCAACCAGATGTTCGGCATGGAAGTCTCCCAGCACAGCCAGCTCTGGCTCATCGGCGGCATCAGTCTGATCGCCACCCTGTCGGCCATCTCCGGCGTGGGGCGCGGGGTGAAGATCCTCTCCGAGCTCAACATCTGGCTCAGCGCCTTCATCCTCGTCCTCTTCCTGGTGCTGGGGCCGACCACCTATATCCTCAACGCCTATGTGCAGAACATCGGCGATTACCTGCAAAACATCGTCAAACTGAGCTTCTGGACCAACACAGAGGCCAACGGCACCTCGGCCTGGCAATCGAGCTGGACCGCCTTCTACTGGGGCTGGTGGATAGCCTGGGCCCCCTTCGTCGGCATGTTCATCGCCCGCATCTCCAAGGGGCGCACCATTCGTGAGTTCGTGCTCGGCGTGCTGCTGGTGCCCTCCCTGCTCGGCATGTTCTGGCTCACTGTGTTCGGCGGTACCGCCATGCATCTGGAGCTGTTCGGCGGCGGTGGCGTGGTCGCGGCGGTCAACCAGGACGTGACCCTGGCGCTCTACAAGACGGTGGAGCTGCTGCACTGGGAGACCTTCGGCTGGATTGCGAAAGGGGTGCTGACCCTGCTGATCTGCACCTACTTCATCACCTCCAGCGACTCGGGCACGCTGGTCATCACCACCCTGCTCTCCATCGGCGATCAGGATCCCCCCGTGCTGCACCGCGCCATCTGGGGGCTGGGTCAGGGGCTGGTGGCGGCCATTCTGCTGGTCTCCGGTGGCCTGGCGGCCTTGCAGGCGGCCAGCATCATAGCCGCGCTGCCGTTCTCGCTGATCATGCTGGCCATGTGCTATTCGCTGATGCAGGGGCTCAAGCAGGAGAGTCAGCACCAGTTCGAATACCGGCAGAAGCTCAAGCGCCATCCCGGCTCGGTCAATCTGAGCCTGCTGGATCGCATAGGTCCGGGCTGATGGCCCAGTACCATTGAGGCAAAACGAAGGGGAACCGCGAGGCTCCCCTTTTTCATTGCCTGTGTTCCGGTGTTGCCGTCAGAGCATCTGCTTGAGGCGATAGAGCAGGTCCAGCGCCTGACGGGGGGAGAGCTCGTCCGGGCGCACCGCTGCCAGCTCTTCCACCACCGGATGGGGTTGTGGGGCCAGGGTCACCGGAGCCGGGCGGCTTTCACCGGCTGCGACCGGAGTGGCGCTTTCCAGCTCGTGCAGTTTGTGACGGGCCTGATGGATCACCGATTTCGGCACCCCCGCCAGCGCCGCTACCTGCAGACCGTAGGAGCGGCTGGCCGCGCCTTCCTGCACAGCGTGCATAAAGGCGATGGTGTCACCATGTTCAACCGCATCCAGATGGACGTTGGCCAGCCCGCTCATCAGCTCCGGCAGACGGGTCAGCTCGAAGTAGTGGGTAGCGAACAGGGTGTAGGCGCCGATCTTGCTCGCCAACTGCTCGGCGCAGGCCCACGCCAGCGAGAGGCCGTCGTAGGTGCTGGTGCCGCGGCCAATCTCGTCCATCAGCACCAGGCTGCGGGCGGTGGCGTTGTTGAGGATGTTGGCGGTCTCGGTCATCTCCACCATAAAGGTGGAGCGGCCGGAGGCCAGATCGTCCGAGGCCCCGATGCGGGTGAAGATGCGGTCGATGGGGCCGATGCGGGCGCTGTCGGCGGGCACGAAGGCACCGATATGGGCCAGCAGCACGATCAGCGCGGTCTGACGCATGTAGGTAGATTTACCCCCCATGTTAGGACCTGTGATGATCAGCATCCGGCGATCCCGCTCAAGCCGGATGGGGTTGGCGATAAAGGGATCGCTCATAACCTGCTCCACCACCGGATGACGGCCCGCCTCGATCAGGATCTGATCCTCATCGATGAGCGTCGGGCAGCGGTAGTCGAGGGTCTCGGCCCGCTCCGCCAGATTGGCCAGCACGTCCAGCTCCGCCAGCGCGGCGGCAGACTCCTGCAGATCGCCGAGGTGGGGCAGCAGGGCGTCGAGCAGCTCTTCGTAGAGGCGTTTTTCCAGCGCCAGCGCCTGAGCTTGGGCGGTGAGCACCTTGTCCTCGTATTTCTTCAGCTCGTCGATGATGTAGCGTTCGTTGTTTTTCAGCGTCTGGCGGCGGATGTAGTGGGCCGGCACCAGATGGCTGTTGGCGCGGCTCACCTCGATATAGAAGCCGTGTACCTTGTTGTAACCCACCTTGAGGGTGTTGATGCCGGTCAGCAGCTTCTCCCGCTCTTCGATGCGGGCGAGGCTGGCGGTGGCGCCGTTGGCCAGATCCCGCAGCTCGTCCAGCTCCTGATTGAAGCCGTCACGGATGACGCCGCCATCGCGGATCAGCACCGGCGGCACCTCCATCACGGCGCGCTCCAGCAGGTCGAGCAGCTCGGGGAAGGTGCTGGCGCGCTCGGCCAGCTGCTGCACCGCTTCGTGCTCATTATCCGCCAGCTGGCGCTGCAACTCGGGCAGCTGGGCGAATGCCTGACGCAGGCGGGTGAGGTCGCGCGGCCGGGCCGAGCGCAGGGCGAGACGGGCCAGCACCCGCTCCACATCCCCCACCTGACGCAGCAGGTTGCCCAGCTCGTCGTAGAGGTTCTGCTCGATGAGCTCCTTGATGGTGCTCTGGCGGCCTTTCAGGATCACCCGATCGCGGATCGGCTGGTGGATCCAGCGCTTGAGCAACCGGCTGCCCATGGGGGTGGCGGTGCGATCCAGTACCTCGGCCAGGGTATTCTCATAGCCCCCCGCCAGGTTCTGGGTCAGCTCCAGATTGCGGCGGGTGGCGGCATCCATGATGACCGCATGATCGGGCTGCTCGAGGCGTACGCTGCGGATATGGGGCAGGGCGGTGCGCTGGGTGTCCTTGACGTACTGCATCAGGCAGCCAGCGGCGCACAGGGCGGTCTCGCTCTGCTCGACCCCAAAGCCCACCAGATCCTGGGTGCCAAACTGCTGGCAGAGCAGCTTGCGGGCTGTGCCCAGCTCAAACTCCCACTCCGGGCGGCGGCGCAGGCCGCGACGACCCTCGACGTGGCGCAGGAACTCGAAGGACTCCGGGTAGAGCAGCTCCGCCGGGTTGGTGCGTTGCAGCTCCGCTAGTAAAGTCTCTTCCTTGTCGAACTGGTTGATGAAGAAGCGGCCTGAGCCTATGTCCATGGTGCCGTAGCCGAAGCGGCGGCCATCGTGGTAGACGGCGGCGATCAGGTTGTCCTGTCGCTCCGAGAGCAGCGCCTCGTCGGATACTGTGCCCGGGGTGATGATGCGAATGACCTTGCGCTCCACCGGTCCCTTGCTGGTGGCGGGATCCCCCACCTGCTCGCAGATGGCGGCGGATTCACCGAGCTGCACCAGCTTGGCCAGATAGCCCTCGATGGCGTGATAGGGCACCCCCGCCATGGGAATGGGGCTGCCCGCGGACTGGCCGCGCTTGGTCAGGGAGATGTCGAGCAGTTGGGACGCCTTGCGGGCATCGTCATAGAACAGCTCGTAGAAGTCGCCCATCCGGTAGAACAGCAGGATCTCCGGGTTCTCGGCCTTGAGGCCAAGGTACTGCTGCATCATGGGGGTGTGGGCGCTCAGGTTGGCGCTGGTGGCTTGGTGCTGTGCTGTCATGTTCTATTCCAGAAGGTGCTCTTGCGGGCAAGCGTCTGCCGTAATGGGTCTGAATCTGGTGGCCATTCTACATGGTCGGGCCGAGATGGTGAGGGGTTATCTCGCTTTGGGGAGAGGGGCCTGGGGTTTCAGGGGCCGGGTGGCATGGGCAGGCCGTCACCGGGATCAGAAGCGAGGAGGGGGGGGCGAGGGGTGCGGGGGGGAAGGGGAAGATCCCCGCCATCAGCGCGGGGATTGTGGTCACAGCGTCAGGATGCGCTCTTAGTACATGGCTTCGTTGCCACTGAGCATCTCGTGCAGCTTGGTTTTCTGCTCCGGGGTCAGCACCTTGCTGACTTCGAACAGGTAATGGGCACGGTAGTAGCGGGCCTCGGCCTGCACGTTGCTGATGGTCTGCAACTGCTTCTTGGCGGCCGCCTCGTCCCACTTGCCAGTCTTGATCATGTTGATGATGACGTCCTGACCGATGGCGTCGAGCTTGACCGAACCGAGTTCCTTGGCCGCCTTCTCACGCAGGCTCTTGATCTGCTCAACCTGTGCGGTGGAGAGGTTCAGCTCTTGCGCCAGGGTGGTTTCGCTCTGCAGCTCGGGGGCGCTCTCGGCGGCGAAGGTGTTGGTGGCAAAACAGATCGCCAGGGCAGTCATGGCGACTTTAAATTGATGCTTCATCTGCTTTCTCCAGTATCCCAAAAGATAGAAACCGCATACAGGGCGGTGCCTGCTGATTATAGGAAGCCCCCATGTACTGGAGCTTAAGCGTTGGCGACTTGCCGCTGTGGCGCACTTGCGTCCAATGTCCGGCAGGGCCATGCCGGTCGGTCGCTGACGCAGCCGGCCCCGGGTCGGTTGCTCGCGATTCGGGGCGACTGCATAATGACCCCCATGTTTCCCCCGCAAGGGGCCAGAGAGGGCATGATGATGGGGCTTGAGGCAGAGATCGATCGTTTATCCCGGGAGCTCGGCGAGGCATTGCAGGCTCGAGGCTGGTTCGCCGCCACGGCGGAGTCCTGTACCGGGGGCGGCGTTGCCACGGCCATCACGGATATTGCGGGCAGCTCAGGCTGGTTCGACCGCGGCTTTGTCACCTACACCAACGAGGCCAAGCAGCAGATGCTGGGGGTGAGCATCGACAGCCTGCTGCGCCATGGCGCCGTCAGCGAGGCCGTGGTGCTGGAGATGGCCAGAGGGGGCCTGGCCCGTTCCGATGCGGGGATCTGCGTTGCCATCAGCGGCATCGCCGGACCCGGTGGCGGCAGTGACGACAAGCCGGTCGGCACCGTCTGGTTCGCCTGGGCGGATCGCACGGGTCGCCATCAATCCCTGCTCGCCCGCTTCGATGGCGACCGCCATCAGGTGCGCCAGCAGGCGGTCAGACAGGCCTTGTCCGGACTGCTGGCCCTGCTCAGATAAATTGGGCTTGATACTGTATGCATAAACAGTATACTTAGCCCAACTTCACTTCTACATCACGATTCCCAGCGGAGATTGGCATGGATCAGAACAAACAGAAGGCACTGGCGGCTGCGCTGGGCCAGATCGAAAAGCAGTTTGGCAAAGGCTCCATCATGCGTCTGGGCGACAGCAAGACCATGGATATCGAAGCCATCTCCACCGGCTCCCTCTCCCTTGATGTGGCGCTGGGCATCGGCGGTCTGCCGTGCGGTCGTATCGTCGAGATCTACGGCCCGGAATCGTCAGGTAAAACCACCCTCACCCTGCAGGTGATCGCGGAAGCCCAGAAGAAAGGCAAGACCTGTGCCTTCGTCGATGCGGAACACGCGCTGGATCCCATCTATGCCGCCAAGCTGGGGGTCAACGTCGACGACCTGCTGATCTCCCAGCCGGATACCGGTGAACAGGCGCTGGAGATCTGCGACATGCTGGTGCGCTCCAACGCCGTTGACGTCATCATCGTCGACTCGGTGGCAGCCCTGACGCCGAAAGCGGAAATCGAAGGCGAGATGGGTGACTCCCACGTCGGCCTGCAGGCCCGCCTGATGTCCCAGGCGCTGCGCAAGCTGACCGCCAACATCAAGAACGCCAACTGCCTGTGTATCTTCATCAACCAGATCCGGATGAAGATCGGCGTCATGTTCGGTAGCCCCGAGACCACCACGGGTGGTAACGCGCTCAAGTTCTACGCCTCGGTGCGTCTGGATATCCGTCGCATCGGCGCCATCAAGGACGGCGACGAAGTGGTCGGTAACGAGACCCGCGTCAAGGTGGTCAAGAACAAGGTGGCCCCGCCCTTCAAGCAGGCCGAGTTCCAGATCTTCTACGGTGCCGGTATCTCCAAAGAGGGCGAGTTGGTTGATCTGGGCGTCAAGCACAAGCTGATCGACAAGGCCGGTGCCTGGTACAGTTACAACGGCGAGAAGATAGGTCAGGGCAAGGCCAACGTGATGAAACTGTTCGCCGAGAACAAGGTGATGGCCGCCGAGGTGGAAGCCCGCCTGCGGGAGCTGCTGCTCTCCGGTGCCGTGCCGGTCGAGAAGCCGGTGGCCGCGGTCGCCGAAGAGTTTGAAGACGAAAGCGAACAAGAGTTCGAATAAGGAATAAGGAAGGCCGGGTTAATACCCGGCCTTGTCATTTATGGTCGATGAATCCTCCCCCGAACCCGTTGAACTCTCCTTTGAAGAACTGTTTGCTGCCGCCCGCGCCTTTGCCATGCGCAGTCTGGCTCGCCGTGAGAGCGCCGAGTCCGAGCTGGCCAAGCGGCTGCGGCTGCAGGGCTTCAATGAAGAGGTGATCGAGGCGGTTGTCGAGTATTGCCGCGGCTACAACTGGGTCAATGACGATCGTTACGGCGCCATGGCGGTGCGAGCCGGTGCGGCCAAGGGCCATGGTCCCATCAAGATCCGCTTCGATCTGCGCCGTAAGGGGCTGGACGATATGCAGATAGACGCCGCATTCGACCAGCCGGAGCTGGATTGGTTCGAGCTGGCGTTCGCCCTGCTGGAGCGGCGTGCCAGAGTCGCCGATCTGGGGGATTTCAAGCTGCGGATGAAATGGCTCAAGTACCTGCTTGGGCGGGGCTTTACCCAGGATCAGGCGCGTTACGCCATCTCGGCAATGCAGCAGGGGGAGGAATAAAGGGCTGGTGCTGGCCATGGAGCAGTGGCGTGTTCCTGCGACACGTGCAGATAAGAGAGGGCCTTTTCCCTGTTTTATCCTGTTTCTGATGGCTGCGGCGCCATGATCCGCCACCCAGCCGACTCCCCTTTCGGCCTGCTCCTGCACGGCGTCCTGCCGCTGCCCCGTCCATTGGGGGCTTTTTCACCCGTGACGGGCCCGCGCGTTTTACTTTACCCCGCAGAAAACTTACATTATTGCGATTAAAAGTCCGTATCCGAATCAAGCAGGATTTTCCATGTATATGTCCACGTCAGAGTTACGCGCAGCGTTTCTCGAGTATTTCCGCTCCCAGGGGCACCAGGTTGTCTCCTCCAGCTCGCTGGTGCCGCACAACGATCCGACCTTGCTGTTCACCAACGCAGGGATGAACCAGTTCAAGGACGTGTTCCTTGGCGCAGAGAAGCGTGCCTACAACCGCGCGACCACGGCCCAGCGCTGTGTACGGGCCGGCGGCAAGCACAATGACCTGGAAAACGTCGGCTATACCGCTCGTCACCACACCTTCTTCGAAATGCTGGGCAACTTCAGCTTCGGTGACTACTTCAAGCAGGACGCCATCCGTTTTGCCTGGGAATTCCTGACCGGTACCCTCAAGCTGCCCAAAGAGCGCCTGCTGGTGACCGTCTATGAAACGGACGACGAAGCTTTCAACATCTGGGCAAACGAGATCGGCGTGCCGGTCGAGCGCATCGTACGTATCGGCGACAACAAGGGTGCCGCCTTTGCCTCAGATAACTTCTGGCAGATGGGTGATACCGGTCCCTGCGGCCCCTGCACCGAGATCTTCTACGACCACGGCGATCACCTCTGGGGTGGCCCTCCCGGCTCACCGGAGGAAGACGGCGACCGTTTCATCGAGATCTGGAACGTGGTCTTCATGCAGTTCAACCGTCAGGCTGACGGCACCATGGAGCCGCTGCCCCGTCCGTCCGTGGACACCGGTATGGGCCTGGAGCGTATCTCCGCCATCATGCAGGGCGTGCACTCCAACTACGAGATCGACATCTTCCAGGCGCTGATCAAGAAGGCCGCCGAGATCGTCGGCACCGAGGATCTGAGCAACCAGTCCCTGCGCGTCATCGCCGACCATATCCGTTCCTGCGCCTTCCTGGTGGCTGACGGCGTCATGCCCTCCAATGAAGGCCGTGGCTATGTGCTGCGTCGCATCATCCGCCGCGCCGTTCGCCACGGTCGCAAGCTGGGTGCCACCGAGATCTTCTTCTACAAGCTGGCCGCCGAGCTGGCGGTGCAGATGAAGGACGTGGCTGCCGAACTCATCGCCCAGCTGCCGCTGGTCGAGCGCGTGCTGCGCATCGAGGAGGAGCAGTTCGTCCGCACCCTGGACAGGGGCCTGCTGCTGCTCGAAGAAGTGCTGGCGAACCTCGGCGATGCCAAGGTCATCCCGGGCGAGGTGGTGTTCAAGTTGTATGACACCTACGGCTTCCCGGCAGATCTTACCGCCGACGTGGTCCGCGAGCGCGAGATCGGTATCGACGAGGAAGGCTTCAAGGCCGAGATGGAGAAGCAGCGCGCCCGTGCGAAGGAGGCCTCCAGCTTCGGCGTGAACTACAACGAAGTGTTGAAACTCGATTTCGAGACCCCATTTACCGGTTACAAGCAGCTAAGCCAAACGACTCAGGTGGTCGGCATCTACAAGGATGCTGTCGAAGTGAGTGGGCTGATCGCCGGTGAAGAAGCGGTGATCGTGCTGGCCGAGACCCCCTTCTACGCCGAGTCCGGTGGTCAGGTGGGCGACAGCGGCATTCTGAAAGTGGATGACGGCATCTTCGCCGTGACCGACACCCAGTATGCGGGCAATGCCATCATTCACAAGGGCTATATGGAGCTGGGTACCCTGGAGAAGGGCGCCGAGGTGGAAGCCGTGGTCGACGGGGATCGCCGTCAGGCCGTGGCTCTGAACCACTCTGTCACCCACCTGCTGCACGCGGCCCTGCGCCAGGCGCTGGGTGATCACGTGACCCAGAAAGGCTCCCTGGTCGGGGCGGAGCGCATGCGCTTCGACTTCTCCCACTTCGAAGGCCTGACCATGGCGACCATTCGCCGGGTCGAGGAGCTGGTCAACGCCCAGATCCGTGCCAACCACGATGTCGTCACCCAGGTGATGGATCTGGAAGCGGCCAAGTCCGCTGGCGCCATGGCGCTGTTTGGCGAGAAGTACGAAGACGACGTGCGTGTCGTGCGCATGGGGGATTACTCCACCGAGCTGTGTGGCGGTACTCACGCCAAGCGTACCGGTGACATCGGCTTCTTCAAGATCATCGCCGAGAGCGGTGTTGCCGCCGGGGTGCGCCGCATCGAAGCGGTGACCGGCAAGGGCGCCATCGATTTCATGCACCAGCTGGCAGAGCAGTTTGAAGAAGCCGCGGCCCTGGTGAAAGGGGACCAGTTCTCCATCGGCAGCAAGGTGCGCCAGCTGTTGGACAAGTCCCGGATGATGGAGCGCGAGCTGGAGCAGCTCAAGGCCAAGCTGGCCGCTCAGGCTGGCAGCGACCTGCTGAGCCAGGTCATCGAGATCAAGGGCCAGAAGGTGCTGATCGCGGCGCTGGACGGTGCCGATCCCAAGTCCCTGCGCGGCATGCTGGACGAGCTGAAGAACCGGATGAAGTCCGGTGTCGTACTGCTGGCAACCAGCAGCGAGGACAAGGTCAATCTGATCGCCGGCGTGACCAACGATCTGACCGCCAAGGTGAAGGCCGGCGAGCTGGTCAACCTGGTGGCCCAGCAGGTGGGTGGCAAGGGCGGTGGTCGTCCTGACATGGCCCAGGCGGGTGGTACCCAGCCTGATGCGGTGCCGGCGGCCCTGCAATCCGTTCACTCCTGGCTGGAAGAGCGCCTGTAAACGGGCGAGGTGATCTGTGGCACTCTATGTACAGAAGTACGGCGGCACCTCGGTCGGCACGCTGGAGCGGATCGAGGCGGTAGCTGATCGTGTTCAGCTGAGCCGCGCCCAGGGGCATGATGTGGTGGTGGTCGTGTCCGCCATGTCGGGCGAAACAAACCGGTTGCTGGGCATGGCCCAGCAGCTGGATCCGGATGCCAACCGGCGCGAGATGGATGTGCTGGTCTCGACCGGTGAACAGGTCACCATAGCGCTGCTGGCCATCGCGTTGAACAAACGGGGTTGCCCTGCGGTCTCAATGACCGGTGATCAGGTTCGTATCCACACCGATTCCGCCCATGGCAAGGCACGCATCACCCAGATCGACACCGAGCAGGTTCAGGCCGAGCTGGGTGCGGGCAAGGTGGTGGTGATCGCCGGCTTCCAGGGCCGTGATGAGCACAATGCCATCACCACCCTGGGGCGAGGTGGTTCGGACACCACGGCTGTTGCCGTGGCGGCGGCCATCAAGGCCGATGAATGCCAGATCTTTACCGATGTGGATGGGGTCTATACCACGGATCCGCGCATCGAGCCCAAGGCACGCCGCCTCTCCACCATCACCTTCGAGGAGATGCTGGAGATGGCGAGTCTGGGGGCCAAGGTGCTGCAGATCCGTTCGGTGGAATTCGCGGGCAAGTACCGCGTACCGCTGCGGGTGCTGTCGAGTTTTGTCGACGGAGAGGGAACCTTAATCACATATGGAGGTGAGAGGATGGAAGCACCCCTGGTATCCGGCATTGCGTTCAATCGCAACGAGGCCAGCCTGACCATTCTGGGTGTGCCGGACAGGCCGACGGTGGCCGCGCAGATCCTGAATCCGATCAGCGACGCCAACATAGATGTCGACATGATAGTGCAGAACACCCTGGGGGATGGCACCGCCGACTTCACCTTCACGGTGAATCGCGATGACTATCGCCGGGCTCGCGCCTTGCTGGAGGAGACCGCCACCCTGCTGGGTGCCGCCTGCGTGCAGGGCAACGGGGAGATCGCCAAGGTCTCCATCGTCGGGGTCGGCATGTGGAATCATCCCGGGGTCGCGCGCACCATGTTCAAGGTATTGGGCGAGGAGGGGATCAACATGCAGTTGATTTCCACCTCTGAAATCAAGATATCCGTGGTGATTGACGAGAAGTACCTGGAGCTGGCCGTGCGTTCGTTGCACTCAGCGTTCGGGCTGGATAATGAGCCTCATGAGCAGCCCTTGGGGAACAATCCCTGATTGATTTAGTTTCAACCATTTACCATATCGGTATCTTTGTAAGATAATGGCGCATATCGATATAAATACAAAACAGGATACAGGAGCAAGCGAATGCTTATTTTGACTCGTCGTGTAGGGGAAACCCTGATGATCGGTGACGAAGTGACTGTCACCGTGCTGGGCGTTAAGGGTAACCAGGTTCGTATCGGTGTGAACGCACCCAAAGAGGTCTCCGTACACCGCGAAGAGATCTACATGCGGATACAGGCCGAGAAAGTACCGGGCCAACCGAATTTCTAAGCCATCCCATTGGCAGCTTCAAGGCGACATCTCAGGTGTCGCCTTTTGTTTTTCCGTGCCCTGCAAATCGGCTTGCAGGGCCCGGAAGCAGGGGGTAAGTGTCGATATTGCTTGAATATTCCACGCTTTGACCAAATGCTGAGCGAACACGCTGTTTTCTCCAAAAAAGTGTTTGACTAAAAATCCCTGTGAAGTATTATCAGCCCCGCAAACGGAGAGGTGGCCGAGAGGCTGAAGGCGCTCCCCTGCTAAGGGAGTATGCGGCTTATACCCGCATCGGGGGTTCGAATCCCCCCTTCTCCGCCATTTGCGCCCGTAGCTCAGCTGGATAGAGTACCTGGCTACGAACCAGGTGGTCAGAGGTTCGAATCCTCTCGGGCGCACCATATTCGACTCATGATGAGTCATGTATCGACCATCAGCAGGTTGGTACGCTAGAAAAGGCTTACTGTTGAGTAAGCTTTTTTTATCGCTTTAAATCAGGGCGCCCGTAGCTCAGCTGGATAGAGTACCTGGCTACGAACCAGGTGGTCAGAGGTTCGAATCCTCTCGGGCGCACCATTTAAAGTGAAATCAACGATTTATGAGCGCCCGTAGCTCAGCTGGATAGAGTACCTGGCTACGAACCAGGTGGTCAGAGGTTCGAATCCTCTCGGGCGCACCATTTTAGGCAGTACCAAAAGTTTGTGAGCGCCCGTAGCTCAGCTGGATAGAGTACCTGGCTACGAACCAGGTGGTCAGAGGTTCGAATCCTCTCGGGCGCACCATTTTAGGCAGTACCAAAAGTTTGTGAGCGCCCGTAGCTCAGCTGGATAGAGTACCTGGCTACGAACCAGGTGGTCAGAGGTTCGAATCCTCTCGGGCGCACCATACAGACAGCCTCGACGTCAGTCGGGGCTGTTTTTTTATGGGCGCTATTCCCCCGGTCGTGGGGCTCTGCTGTCCTGATGGCGGTTGATGTGCCACCGCATTGAACGACGCTTGTCGTTCCCGCCACATCACTCTCCGTCGTCGTCCTATCTTCCCCCCGATCCCTATCAGGCCCTGCTACTCGGCGTCTTGTCATCCCCGCCCAATGTCACCTCCAGCCACACACAGGCGCTGCTGCAGGCACGCTCTGTGCCCGCGGGCATCACGAGGGCGGCATGGACCCAGGCTCTGGACGTTGAACGCCTTGGCGGCCGACAGGGGTCTTTGGCGGTGTCTAGTCCTGAAATAGGTTTACACATTTTCGTCTAGCTTCACGTGACTCAGAACCCCCGATGCACCGCATCGGGGGTTCTGTATTTCAACCCATGATGCGGTCGCTCCAGGTTGTAAATATCCACCGCCTCGCGCACCATCTCCCTCGCTTGCGCCAGGTCCTGCGGGCTCTGCAACAACAGCTCTCCTTTCAAAATCCCGTTCACTCGCTCTGCCAACGCATTCTGGTAACAGTCATAGCCATCCGTCATCGAGCATTTCACCCCGTGCCGCTCATGCAATGACTGATACAGGCCCGAGCAATACTGCACGCCGCGGTCCGAGTGATGGATAAGCTCCCCGCCGCCACGCCGTTGCTTCAGCGCCTGTCTGAACGCCATCGCCACCGACTCGGCGTGCATCCCTTCGTGCACGTGATGGCCCACTATCTTGCGTGAGTAGGCATCCGTCACCAGGCTTAGGTACAGCGGCCCGCTCCTGGCTGGCAGATAGGTGATGTCGGCGACCCAGACTTGCTCCGGTGCCACCGGCGTGACCTGCTCTGGCCCCGCCTTGAGCAAGTTGGGATGACGGTAGAAACGGTGAAAACTGTGGGTGGTCTTGTGATACGCCCGCCTGGGCTGCACCAGCAGGCGGTGCTCGGCCAATATCTGAAACAGCCTGTCCCGCCCGACCTTGAGCCCGCCATCATCCTGACCCTGCAGCAGATAATGCAGCTTGCGGGTGCCCACCCGTGGTTGTCGCAGCCGTACCTGACGCACGAAGCGCACTACCTGCAGCCCTTGTGCATGGCGCACGTCTGCAACCCGATTGCGCTTGTAGTAAGCCTGACGGCTGATTCCCAGAAACCGGCAAGCCCTGACGATGGTCAGCCTCTCGACTTGCCGCTGCGAGAGGACTTGCCGGGTCGCTTTTTTACGATGGAGAGGCCGTAGTCGTTCTTCAGCACATCGACGACGGCCTCAAAGAACTGGGCCTTCTGGCTCATCAGCGCCAGCTTCTGCTCGAGTTCCTTGATGCGCTGTTCGGGCGTCTGGTTGTCGGGGTCTGGCATGGTGATGCTCCTGCCGGCGCGCACAGAAGCCCCCTGGCTCCAATCTTGCCGACCATGTTTACGCAACCATACCAGAACGGTGGAGCGACCCTGAATGCCATAACGGGCCTGAGCCTGTTTGTAGGTGAGCTCGCCTTTTTCAATCTGCTCGACCAGCGCCAGTTTAAAAGTCAGCGAGTAATCGCGCTGTGTCCGTTTCACACCTTGTCCCATCGGGTTCTCCATTGATTGGGGGGAAAGGTGTAAACCATATTCAGGACGGGACACGGGCAACAAAAAGGGCTCCTTGAAGGAGCCCTTTTTAATCACTGCAGCTGAAGATTACTCTTCGTCAAAACTGCCGGCTGCGTTGAGCAGATCCGCCAGATTTTGCTGAGCCTCATCGGCAGTCACCTGCGGCACACCGACAGCACGAGCTGCGGCGGCACGCTGGTTGATCCGGGCATGGTGGTAGGCAAAGCCGGTACCAGCCGGGATCAGACGACCCACGATGACGTTCTCTTTCAGGCCACGCAGTTCGTCACGCTTGCCGCCAACGGCCGCTTCGGTCAGAACGCGAGTGGTTTCCTGGAAGGAAGCCGCGGAGATGAAGGACTCGGTGCTCAGGGATGCCTTGGTAATACCCATCAGGATGTGACGGAAGGTGGCCGGAGTCTTACCCTCGGCAACCAGCTTACGGTTGGCAATCTTCACACGAGCCACTTCAACCTGCTCGCCTTCGATCAGGTCAGTGTCGCCAGCGCTCAGGATCTCGCACTTACGCAGCATCTGACGAACGATGACTTCGATGTGCTTGTCGTTGATCTTAACGCCTTGCAGACGGTAAACGTCCTGCACTTCGTTGGCGATGTAGTTGGCGACCGGGCTGATACCGCGCAGACGCAGAATGTCGTGAGCAGACTCAGGACCGTCTGCCAGCACTTCACCCTTCTCAACTTTTTCACCTTCGAACACGTTCAGGTGACGCCACTTCGGAATCATCTCTTCGTAGATGTCGCCACCGTCGGTCGGGGTAATGACCAGACGGCGTTTGCCCTTGGTCTCTTTCCCGAAGGAGATGGTACCGGAGATCTCGGCCAGGATAGCCGGTTCCTTCGGTTGACGTGCTTCGAACAGATCCGCAACGCGCGGCAGACCACCGGTGATGTCCTTGGTACCGCTGGACTCTTGCGGGATACGCGCGACCGCGTCACCCACGCCCACGTTGGCACCATCCTCCAGGTTCACGATCGCCTTGCCCGGCAGGAAGTACTGGGCGGCTACATCGGTACCCGGGATCATGACATCCTTGCCGTTCTGGTCGACCAGCTTCACGGTCGGACGCATCTCTTTACCGGCGCTCGGACGTTCGTTGACATCCAGCACGACGATAGAGGAGAGACCGGTCAGCTCGTCGGTCTGACGAGTGATGGTCACACCGTCGATCATGTGTTCGAAGTCCAGGCGACCTGCTACTTCGGTGATGATCGGGTGGGTGTGCGGATCCCAGTTGGCGACGGTATCACCGGCACTCACGGCCTGGCCATCTTTCACTTCCAGGACGGAACCGTAAGGCAGCTTGTGGCTTTCCTTGGTACGGCCCATCTCGTCCATGATGGTCAGTTCGGTAGAACGGGAGGTGATAACCAGCTTGTCTGCACTGTTGGTAACAAACTTGGCGTTCTGCAGCTTGATGCTACCGGTATTCTTGACCTGGATGCTGCTCTCGGCAGCAGCTCGGGATGCGGCACCACCGATGTGGAAGGTACGCATCGTCAGCTGGGTACCCGGCTCACCGATGGACTGGGCGGCGATAACACCGACAGCCTCACCCTTGTTCACCAGGTGACCACGGGCCAGATCACGGCCGTAGCAGTGGGCACAGTTACCGAAGTCGGTCTCACAGGTGATGGCAGAACGTACCTTCACGCGGTCGACGGAGTTACGCTCCAGCAGGTCACACAGATACTCGTCGAGCAGCGTATTGCGCGCGACCAGGATCTCGCTTTCAGTACCCGGCTTGATCACGTCTTCGGCGACCACACGACCCAGCACGCGCTCACGCAGCGGCTCGACCACATCACCACCTTCGATCAGCGGAGTCATCCACAGACCTTCGGTAGTGCCGCAATCGTCCTCGGTGATCACCATGTCCTGAGCCACATCAACCAGACGACGAGTCAGGTAACCGGAGTTCGCCGTCTTCAGTGCGGTATCCGCCAGACCCTTACGAGCACCGTGAGTGGAGATGAAGTACTGCAGTACGTTCAGACCTTCACGGAAGTTCGCCACGATCGGCGTTTCGATGATGGAACCATCCGGCTTGGCCATCAGGCCACGCATACCGGCCAGCTGACGGATCTGGGCGGCGGAGCCCCGCGCACCAGAGTCGGCCATCATGAAGATGCTGTTGAAGGAGGCCTGCTCTTCTTCTTCACCCAGGGAGTTGACGTTCCGCTCCTTGGAGAGGTTATCCATCATGGCCTTGGAGACGCGATCGTTCGCGCTGGCCCAGATATCGATAACCTTGTTGTAGCGTTCGCCCGCGGTCACCAGACCGGACAGGAACTGGTCCTGGATCTCGGCGACTTCGGCTTCGGCTGCCGCAATGATGTCTTTCTTGGCATCCGGGATGACCATGTCATCGATACCAACGGAAGCACCGGACAGGGCCGCGTAATGGAAACCGGTATACATCAGCTGGTCAGCGAAGATGACGGTGTCCTTCAGGCCCTGCTTGCGATAACAGGTGTTCAGCAGACGGGAGATGAGCTTTTTGCCCAGCGCCTTGTTGGATACGGATTTGATCCAGTTCTGCGGATTGGCATCCAGATCGGCCTGCTCGGCGGCAGTCAGCACCTTGGGTTCGTCGATCAGCGCGTATTCCATGCCTTTGGGCAGGATCAGGCTCAGGATCGCACGACCAACTGTGGTGTTCTTCATCTCGGTGTGCGGCAGCAGGGAACCGTCTTCCTGACGCAGGTATTCGGTAATGCGCACTTTCACACGAGCATGGAGATCGGCCAGACCGGCGCGATAGACCTTCTCAGCTTCTTTCGGGCCGGCCAGCACCATACCTTCGCCCTTGGCGTTGATACGGGCACGGGTCATGTAGTACAGACCCAAGACCACGTCCTGAGAAGGAACGATGATCGGCTCACCGGAGGCAGGCGACAGGATGTTGTTGGTAGACATCATCAGGGCGCGCGCTTCCAGCTGGGCTTCCAGGGTCAGCGGTACGTGGACCGCCATCTGGTCACCATCGAAGTCCGCGTTATAGGCGGCACAGACGAGCGGGTGCAGCTGGATGGCCTTGCCTTCGATCAGGGTCGGTTCAAACGCCTGGATACCCAGACGGTGCAGGGTCGGTGCACGGTTCAGCAGGACCGGGTGTTCGCGGATCACTTCGTCCAGGATGTCCCAAACGACGGCTTCTTCGCGCTCCACCATTTTCTTGGCGGCCTTGATGGTGGTCGCCAGACCACGGGATTCCAGCTTGCCATAGATGAAGGGCTTGAACAGCTCGAGCGCCATCTTCTTCGGCAGACCGCACTGATGCAGACGCAGAGTCGGACCTACGGTGATAACGGAACGACCGGAGTAGTCGACACGTTTACCCAGCAAGTTCTGACGGAAACGACCTTGCTTACCCTTGATCATGTCGGCCAAGGATTTCAGCGGACGCTTGTTGGAACCTGTGATGGCACGACCACGACGGCCGTTATCCAGCAGGGCATCCACGGACTCTTGCAGCATGCGCTTTTCGTTGCGCACTATGATGTCCGGAGCCGCCAGATCCAGCAGACGCTTCAGGCGGTTGTTACGGTTGATCACGCGACGGTACAGATCGTTCAGATCGGAAGTCGCGAAACGGCCGCCGTCCAGCGGTACCAGCGGACGCAGGTCCGGCGGCAGCACAGGCAGCACTGTCATGATCATCCACTCCGGCTTGTTGCCGGACTGCAGGAAGGCTTCCATCAGCTTCAGGCGCTTGGTGGTCTTCTTGCGCTTGGTCTCGGAGTTGGTTTGATCCAGCTCCTCGCGCATGGTCTTGACTTCACCTTCCAGATCGATGGCACGCAGCAATGCAAGGATTGCTTCGGCACCCATCTTGGCGTCGAATTCGTCGCCCCACTCTTCCAGTGCGTCCAGATAGTTCTCTTCGGACAGCATCTGGCTGCGCTCGAGGTTGGTCATGCCGGGTTCGATCACTACATAGGATTCGAAATACAGCACGCGCTCGATGTCACGCAGGGTCATGTCCAGCAGCAGACCGATACGGGACGGCAGGGACTTCAGGAACCAGATGTGGGCAGTCGGGCTGGCCAGCTCGATGTGGCCCATGCGCTCGCGACGGACCTTGGTCTGGGTCACTTCTACGCCGCACTTCTCGCAGATCACACCACGGTGTTTCAGGCGCTTGTACTTGCCGCACAGACACTCGTAGTCCTTCACCGGTCCGAAGATACGGGCGCAGAACAGACCATCACGTTCCGGCTTGAAAGTCCGGTAGTTGATGGTCTCAGGCTTTTTGACCTCACCGAATGACCAGGAGCGGATCATGTCAGGAGAGGCCAGACCGATCTTGATACTGTCAAACTCTTCGGTCTTGGTCTGAGCCTTCAAAAACTTGAGTAAGTCTTTCACGTGTTTCCCCTGTCAGGAGTCTAACCTCGGCGCCCTACTACCAAAGCAGCAGGGCGCCCACGTCAATTCTCGAACAATAAGAGCGAGCTCTTACTCTTCGTCCAGCTCGATGTTGATACCCAGAGAGCGGATTTCCTTCAACAGTACGTTGAAGGATTCGGGCATGCCCGGCTCCATACGGTGGTCGCCATCCACGATGTTCTTGTACATCTTGGTACGGCCATTCACATCGTCAGACTTGACGGTCAGCATTTCCTGCAGGGTATATGCCGCACCGTAAGCCTCCAGGGCCCACACTTCCATCTCACCGAACCGCTGACCACCGAACTGTGCCTTACCACCCAGCGGCTGCTGGGTAACCAGGCTGTAGGAGCCGGTAGAACGCGCGTGCATCTTGTCGTCTACCAAGTGGTTCAGCTTCAGCATGTACATGTAACCCACGGTGACCTTGCGCTCGAAGGCGTTACCGGTACGACCGTCGAACAGGGAGATCTGACCGGATTCCGGCAGATCGGCCAGCTTCAGCAAGGCTTTGATTTCGCGCTCTTTGGCACCATCAAAGACAGGTGTAGCAACCGGCAGACCCTTACGCAGGTTACCCGCAAGGGTACGTACGTCGTCATCAGACAGCTCGGCGATGTTCACTTGCTGGGTGTCTTTCTCGCCCAGGTCATAGACCTGTTGCAGGAAGTCACGCATCTCGTGCAGCTCGCGCTGATCCTTGATCATGCGGTCTATCTTCTCGCCGATGCCCTTGGCCGCGAGGCCCAGATGCACTTCGAGGATCTGACCGATGTTCATACGGGACGGTACGCCCAGCGGGTTCAGTACGATGTCGACCGGACGGCCGAACTCGTCATGGGGCATGTCCTCGACCGGGCAGATCTTGGAGATAACACCCTTGTTACCGTGACGGCCCGCCATCTTGTCACCCGGTTGGATGCGACGCTTGACTGCCAGGTAAACCTTGACGATTTTCAGTACGCCCGGCGCCAGATCATCACCCTGGATAATCTTGCGACGTTTGTTCTCGAACTTCTTGTCGAAGTCGGCTTTCAGCTCGATGTGCTGTTCGGCGATCTGCTCCAGCTCGATCTGTTTGGCTTCATCTTCGATGGCCAATTCAAACCACTTGGAACGATCCAGCTTGTTCAGACGATCTTCGCTGTAGCCGGCGGCCAGCAGCAGGTTGCGGGAGCGGCCGAAAATGCCGTCTTCCAGGATCTTGAACTCTTCGGTCAAGTCCTTCTTCGCTTCCTTCAGCTGCATCTCTTCGATTTCTTTGGCGCGCTTGTCTTTTTCCACGCCATCGCGGGTAAAGACTTGCACGTCAACCACGGTACCGTACACACCGTTCGGCACACGCAGGGAGGAGTCCTTCACATCGGAAGCCTTCTCACCGAAGATGGCGCGCAGCAGCTTCTCTTCCGGGGTCAGCTGGGTTTCACCCTTGGGTGTTACCTTGCCGACCAGGATGTCGCCGCCCTTCACTTCGGCACCCACGTAGACGATACCGGACTCGTCCAGCTTGGACAGAGCGGCTTCACCCACGTTCGGGATGTCGGCAGTGATCTCTTCCGGACCCAGCTTGGTGTCACGGGAGATACAGGCCAGTTCCTGGATATGGATGGTGGTCAGGCGATCTTCCTGTACCACGCGCTCATTCACCAGGATCGAGTCTTCGAAGTTGTAACCGTTCCACGGCATGAAGGCGACACGCAGGTTTTGGCCCAGCGCCAGTTCGCCCAGGTCGGTAGACGGGCCGTCAGCCAGCACGTCGCCCGCCATCACCGGCTCACCCAACATCACGCAAGGACGCTGGTTGATACAGGTGTTCTGGTTGGAACGGGTGTACTTGGTCAGGCTGTAGATGTCGATGCCGGCTTCGCCTGGCAGCAGCTCATCTTCATTGACCTTGATAACGATACGGGAGGCATCGACGTAGTCGATCATGCCGCCACGCTTGGCCACTACGGTAACACCGGAGTCAACGGCCACGGCGCGTTCCATACCGGTACCTACCAGCGGCTTGTCAGCACGCAGAGTCGGTACAGCCTGACGTTGCATGTTCGAACCCATCAGGGCTCGGTTAGCATCATCGTGCTCCAGGAACGGGATCAGGGCCGCTGCCACAGAAACTATCTGTTGCGGGCTCACGTCCATGTACTGGATCTGGTCGGCGTTCATAAAGGTGGATTCACCCTTGTGACGGCACGGGATCAACTCGTCTTTCAGACGGCCATCTTCGGTGGTCGCGGCGTTAGCCTGTGCGATCACGTACTTGCCTTCTTCGATTGCTGACAGGTAATCCACTTCGTCGGTGATCACACCGTCGATGACCTTGCGGTACGGGGTCTCGAGGAAACCGTACTCGTTGGTGCGGGAATACACGGACAGCGAGTTGATCAGACCGATGTTCGGACCTTCCGGAGTCTCGATGGGGCACAGACGACCGTAGTGAGTCGGGTGTACATCTCGAACTTCGAAGCCGGCACGCTCACGGGTCAGACCGCCCGGGCCCAGCGCGGAAATACGACGCTTGTGGGTCACTTCGGACAGCGGGTTGTTCTGGTCCATGAACTGGGACAGCTGGCTGGAACCGAAGAACTCTTTGACCGCGGCGGAGATCGGTTTGGCGTTGATCAGATCCTGCGGCATCAGGGTGTCCAGGTCGCCCAGGGAGAGACGCTCCTTGACCGCACGCTCGACACGCACCAGACCGACGCGGAACTGGTTCTCTGCCATTTCACCGACAGAACGGATACGACGGTTACCCAGGTGGTCGATATCGTCCACCTCGTCATTGCCGTTACGGATGTCGATCAGGCGCTTCATGACTTCGACGATGTCGTCTTTGGTCAGCACGCCAACGCCGGTCTCGTCTTCACGACCCAGACGGCGGTTGAACTTCATCCGACCCACGGTAGACAGGTCGTAACGCTCGGAAGAGAAGAACAGGTTCTCGAACAGCTGCTCTGCCGCTTCGCGGGTGGGCGGCTCGCCCGGACGCATCATGCGGTAGATCTCGACCAGAGCTTCCAGACGACTGGAGCTGGAGTCGATACGCAGGGTCTCGGACATGTAAGCACCGTGGTCCAGTTCGTTGGTGAACAGAACCTCGAAGTGCTTGAAGCCGGCTTGGGACAGATTGGCTACCGCTTCCAGGCTCAGGGCCTGGTTGGCAGTCACGACCATTTCACCAGTTTGCGGGTGCGCGTAGTTCTTGGCTGCAACTTTGCCAACAACGTACTCTACCGGCACCTCGATCTGGGTGATGGCGTCTTTTTCCAACTGACGGATATGACGGGCAGTGACACGACGACCGGTCTCAACCACCACGGCGCCATTGGCAATGATGTCGAAGGTCGCAGTCTCACCACGCAGGCGCTCGGGCACCAGATCCATCATCAACTTGCCATCTTTGACCTCGAAACCTATGGTCTCGAAGAAGGTGGCCAGGATTTCTTCGGAACTGAAGTCCAGGGCGCGCAGAATAATGGAGGCCGGCAGTTTACGACGACGGTCGATACGGACAAACAGGTTGTCTTTCGCATCGAACTCGAAGTCCAGCCAGGAGCCACGGTAGGGGATAACGCGGGCGTTATACAGTACCTTACCGGATGAATGTGTTTTGCCTTTATCGTGGTCGAAGAAGACGCCCGGGCTGCGATGCAGCTGGGAGACGATAACCCGTTCGGTACCATTGATGACAAAGGTGCCGTTTTCGGTCATGAGCGGAATTTCGCCCATGTACACTTCTTGTTCCTTGATATCTTTGACGGTGCCGGCAGCTGCTTCACGGTCGTACAGAACCATACGAAGCTTGACACGCAGCGGCGCGGAGTAGGTCACTCCACGGATCTGGCATTCTTTTACGTCAAATACCGGCTCACCCAGGCGATAGCTGACATACTGAAGCTCAGCACTACCGGAGTAACTGGTGATCGGGAAAACGCTACGGAAAGCGGCCTCTAGGCCATATTCACCTTCCGGGTCAGCCTCGATGAACTGCTTGAAGGAGTCCAGCTGAATGGACAACAGATAAGGCGTGTCCAGTACCTGGTCTCGCTTACCGAAGTCCTTACGAATGCGTTTTTTTTCGGTATAAGAGTAAACCATAGGGTTCCTCAGCTCGCTGATAAGTGACCCACTCTGTCCCGCGGGACAGCTCTGTCTCAACACCGTTTTGTGTTGGCCCGGACGATGAGGCGGTCCGGATTGCTGGTGCACTGAGAGTCGTAAACGGTGTGAAATGCTCTCAGTCTACAGCGCAAAAAGGCTGGTGAACAAACATTCACCAGCCCTAGCCTGTTTTATCAGGCTAATCTACATAAATGCAGATTATTTGATCTCAACAGAAGCACCGGCAGCTTCCAGCTCTTTCTTCAGAGCTTCAGCTTCGTCTTTGGAGACGGCTTCTTTCAGGTTGGTCGGAGCGGCTTCTACCAGGTCCTTGGCTTCTTTCAGGCCCAGGCCGGTGGCAGCACGAACGGCCTTGATGACGGCAACTTTGTTGGCGCCAGCAGCAGTCAGAACTACGTCGAACTCGGTCTTCTCTTCTACTGCTTCAGCGGCCGGACCGGCAGCTACAGCAACAGCGGCAGAAACACCGAACTTCTCTTCCATTGCTTCGATCAGCTCAACAACTTCCATTACGGACATGGAAGCAACGGCTTCGATGATTTGGTCTTTAGTGATAGACATGACAAAAATTCCTGATGTTGAATAAACTCAAACAGCCTAAATAGGCGAGAATCAAGCAGCAGCTTGTTTCTGGTCGCGAACAGCAGCGATAGTACGAACCAGCTTGCCAGCAGAGGCTTCCTTCATGGTAGCCATCAACTTCGCAATTGCTTCGTCGTAGGTCGGCAGCGTGGCCAGACGATCAATTTGTGCTGCGGCGATAAACTCACCGTTAAAAGCGCCAGCCTTGATTTCGAACTTTTGGTTCGCTTTGGCAAACTCTTTGAACAGACGAGCGGCAGCGCCCGGGTGTTCGTTAGAGAAAGCAATCAAGGTAGGACCAGTCAATACGTCGTTCAGGCAACCGAATTCGGTGCCCTCTACCGCGCGACGCAGCAGGGTGTTACGCACAACGCGCATGTACACACCGGCTTCACGAGCGGATTTACGCAGGACGGTCATCTTGTCAACAGTCACACCGCGAGAATCGGCTACAACTGCAGACAGAGCGCCTTTGGCAGCTTCGTTGACTTCAGCAACAATTGCCTTTTTGTCTTCGAGTCCCAATGCCATTGGCTTAACTCCTGGATTGAATCTGAGTCTCATGACTCAGTACTGACACATCCCCCCTACCTTCACAACAGAGGGGAACGATGCGGTAGCAGGATTCCAGAAGAGAAAGAAAACTTTCTCGCTGGGTTTCCGGCACCGTCTACGCAGGAAGGATTAAGGCCTTGCAGCCACCTGCGGTCTTGGACGGAGGTCGAAACCCCCAACCAATCAAGGCGCAAAATTATAGATTAAATTTTGCGCCTTGTAAAATCCATCAATTAGCCCTGAGCTTCCAGAGAAGCTTGGTCTACGGCAACACCGGCACCCATGGTGGTGGAGATGCTGACTTTCTTGATGAAGATGCCTTTGGCGGAAGAGGGTTTGCCCTTTTTCAGAGCAACCAGCAGAGCTTCCAAGTTTTCTTTCAGCTGAACTTCGTTGAAAGAAACCTTACCCAGAGTGGTATGGATGATACCATTCTTGTCATTGCGGTAACGAACCTGACCGGCTTTAGCATTCTTCACAGCTTCAGCAACGTTCGGGGTTACGGTACCCACTTTCGGGTTAGGCATCAGGCCGCGCGGGCCCAGGATTTGGCCCAGTTGACCAACAACGCGCATGGCATCCGGGGATGCGATCACGACGTCGAAGTTCATCTCGCCTTTCTTGACCAGCTCGGCCAGGTCATCCATACCAACCAGTTCAGCACCGGCAGCCTTGGCGGCTTCGGCGTTGGCACCCTGGGTGAATACGGCGACACGGATGTCACGACCGGTACCGTGCGGCAGTACAGTAGCACCACGTACGTTCTGGTCGGATTTACGAGCATCGATACCCAGGTTAACGGCAACGTCAACGCTTTCAACGAACTTGGCGGTAGCCAGTTCTTTCAGCAGGGCAATGGCTTCGTTGATGGAGTACTCTTTGGTACCGTCAACTTTTTCGCGAATAACGCGCATACGCTTGGAAAGTTTTGCCATTGTCTTAATCCTCCACTACCAGGCCCATGGAACGAGCGGAGCCTGCGATGCAACGTACTTTTGCATCCAGATCGGCACCAGTCATGTCCGGCTCTTTGGTCTTGGCGATTTCTTGCAGCTGAGCAACAGTCACCTTACCAACCTTGTCTTTGTTCGGCTTGGCGGAACCAGACTGGATGCCAGCAGCTTTCTTCAGCAGGAAGGAAGCAGGCGGAGTCTTGGTTTCGAAGGTGAAGGAACGGTCGCTGTAAACGGTGATCACGACAGGAGTCGGTGAGCCTTTTTCCAGCTTTTCTGTACGAGCGTTGAACGCCTTACAGAATTCCATGATGTTCACACCGTGCTGACCCAGAGCAGGACCAACGGGAGGGCTGGGGTTAGCACTGCCAGCCTTAACTTGCAGCTTGATATAAGCTGTGACTTTCTTAGCCATTACGAAAATACCTCAAAAATGGGTTCTAGCGCCTCGGAGACATGCTCCTGCAAACGGCTCCCCAACAAATAAAGGGGCAGCGAATTATAGAGATAATCGCTGCCCCTGACAACCGTTAAACGTACAGAGTTTAATCAGCCCTTTTCGACCTGACCAAAATCCAGTTCTACCGGCGTTGAGCGACCGAAGATCAATACGGAGACCTTCACGCGGCTCTTCTCGTAGTCCACTTCTTCAACGGTGCCGTTGAAGTCAGCGAACGGACCATCGGCAACCCGCACCATTTCACCCGGTTCAAACAGGGTTTTCGGACGCGGCTTGTCGTGGGCATCTTGCAGACGATTGAGGATGGCATCCGCTTCCTTATCGGAGATAGGAGCAGGACGATCGGAGGTGCCACCGATGAAGCCCATCACACGCGGCACATTGCGTACCAGGTGCCATGTGGTCTCGTCCATCATCATCTGGACCAGGACATAACCCGGGAAAAATTTGCGCTCACTCTTGCGCTTCTGGCCGGCACGCATCTCGACCACTTCTTCGGTCGGGACCAGCACTTCGCCAAACAGCTCTTCCATGCCATGCATCTTGATATGTTCACGCAGGGATTTGGCAACCCGGCCTTCATAGCCGGAAAATGCCTGCACGACATACCATCTCATACGTTGTTCACGTTGTTCAGTCATGGCTTTTCCTTACACACCGGTAATCAGGTTGACCAACCAGACCAAGGCACCGTCCAGAATGAACAGCAAGAGCCCCATCACGGCGGTCACCGCCAGCACAATCAGGGTTGTCTGAATGGCTTCCTGGCGGGTCGGCCATACGACCTTGCGGACTTCCAGGCGCGACTCACGAGCAAAAGCCAGTGTTGCCTTACCTTTGGTGGTTTGCAGGGCCACTGCACCTGCAGCAGCGATGACAACGACCACACCCAGGGCGCGGACGGCGGCGACAACGTCAGTGAGCAGGTAATTACCTACCACAGCGGCCGCCAGGATGATGAAAACCAGGCCCCAAAGAAGGGTATCCTTGCTTCCGCCCTGTCCCTCAGAACTAACACTCATACAACCCACCTGTATCTGACGTAACCAAAGACACAAAAGCCCCGTACGAGACGAGGTATATGGCAGGGGCGGCAGGACTCGAACCCGCAACCATCGGTTTTGGAGACCGCTGTTCTACCAATTCGAACTACGCCCCTGCATAAGAAAGCCCCTATTATAGGGGCTTTGCTTTATTTATGTAAGCCAAGATTAAGCGATAACTTTGGCTACAACACCAGCACCTACGGTACGGCCACCTTCACGGATAGCGAAACGCAGGCCGTCGTCCATCGCGATCGGAGCGATCAGGGTAACAACCATTTTGATGTTGTCGCCTGGCATTACCATTTCAACGCCTTCCGGCAGTTCGATGGTACCGGTCACGTCGGTAGTACGGAAGTAGAACTGCGGACGGTAGCCCTTGAAGAACGGAGTATGACGACCACCTTCTTCTTTGGACAGCACGTACACTTCGGATTCGAACTTGGTGTGCGGCTTGATGGAGCCCGGCTTGGCCAGTACTTGACCACGCTCAACTTCTTCACGCTTCACGCCACGCAGCAGGGCGCCAACGTTCTCACCGGCACGACCTTCGTCCAGCAGTTTGCGGAACATTTCAACACCGGTACAGGTGGTAGAAACGGTGTCTTTGATACCGACGATTTCTACAGTTTCACCAACCTTGACGATACCGCGCTCTACACGACCGGTAACAACGGTACCACGGCCAGCGATGGAGAAGACGTCTTCGATAGGCATCAGGAACGGCTGGTCAATGGCACGCTCCGGCTCCGGGATGTAGGTATCCAGGTGGTGAGCCAGCTCGATGATCTTCTCTTCCCATGCTGCGTCGCCTTCCAGCGCTTTCAGCGCGGAACCACGAACTACCGGCAGGTCATCACCCGGGAAGTCGTATTCGGTCAGCAGCTCACGAACTTCCATCTCGACCAGTTCGAGCAGCTCTTCGTCATCTACCATGTCGCACTTGTTCATGAACACGATCATGTACGGGATGCCAACCTGGCGACCCAGCAGGATGTGCTCACGAGTTTGCGGCATCGGGCCGTCAGTCGCGGCTACTACCAGGATCGCGCCGTCCATCTGGGCAGCACCGGTGATCATGTTCTTAACGTAGTCGGCGTGACCCGGGCAATCTACGTGGGCGTAGTGACGGATAGCAGTGTCGTATTCTACGTGGGAGGTGTTGATGGTGATACCACGCTCACGCTCTTCCGGTGCCTTGTCGATCTGGTCGAAGGCGAAAGCTTTACCACCGAAGTGCTTGGCCAGCACGTTGGTGATGGCGGCGGTCAGGGTGGTTTTACCGTGGTCAACGTGGCCGATGGTACCCACGTTAACGTGCGGTTTATTACGCTCAAATTTTTCTTTAGACATGATCGTCCCTCTAAACTAACGCTGAGTACGCGGTGGCAAGCTAACCACAGAACAGTTTATATGATGGATTTGAATCAGGGGGACAGAGAGGATGGTGCTGGCAGGCAGGTTCGATTGCCGAACTCACCCTAGGGTGTGGCTTTCAGAATTACCTGAGCCATATCAGCATCTTGGAGCGGGCAGCGGGAATCGAACCCGCATCATCAGCTTGGAAGGCTGAGGTAATAGCCATTATACGATGCCCGCATTTCTCTAACCCAAAGAACTCAAACCGCAGAGAAATATGGTGGAGGGAGAAGGATTCGAACCTTCGAAGGCAGAGCCGTCAGATTTACAGTCTGATCCCTTTGGCCGCTCGGGAACCCCTCCGATTGCACGAATGCCACAACGGTAATTCTGCTTGCACCCGTTGTTTTTGTCGCATTTGCCGGGCAAATAGACGACAGACATCCAAGCGTCGCGCATTTTATGGTAAGGATTTTGGGGATGCAACCACTGCACCCTGCAAAATGTGCATTATTGCCGGGATCTATGCAAAAAAACGCTCCTCCTCAGTCCCAACCGGACGCGTCCCTTGTCGCTCCCGATCCCTTGGTGTATGGTCGCCCTGCCCAAGAAACAGTGATGACACCATGACGACAGAGCATAACCCCTATTTGCAATTCACCCGCGAACAATGGGCGTTATTGCGCGATGCGGTCCCCCTGACCCTGACCGAGAGGGACCTGCACACCCTGCGTGGCATCAACGAGAAGGTGTCATTGCGCGAGGTGGAAGAGATCTATCTGCCCCTTTCCCGCCTGCTCAATCTCTACGTCAAGGCCAAGCAGCGCCGCAGTCGGGTGCTGGAGCAGTTTCTCGGCCAGTCCCGCGGCAAGGGCACCTACATCATCAGCATCGCCGGCAGCGTGGCGGGGGGAAAGAGCACCACGGCCCGCATCCTGCAAGCATTGCTGGAACGCTGGCCCGAGCACCCGCGGGTAGAGCTGGTCACCACGGATGGCTTCCTTTATCCCAACAAGGAGCTGGAAGAGCGCGGGCTGATGCGCCGCAAGGGTTTTCCGGAATCCTACGACATCCGCCATCTGGTGGAGTTTGTCGCCAACATACGTGCGGGTCACGAGAAGGTCGAAGCGCCGGTTTACTCCCACCTTATCTACGACATCCTGCCCGATGAGAAGAAGGTGGTGGAACAGCCGGACATCCTGATCCTGGAGGGGCTCAACGTGCTGCAGAGCGGCATGGATTACCCCCAGGAGCCCCACAGAGTCTTCGTGTCAGATTTTGTCGACTTCTCCATCTATGTGGACGCCGACGCCGAGCTGCTGCGCGCCTGGTACATAGACCGCTTCCTCAAGTTCCGCAGCGGCGCCTTCTCGGATCCGGACTCCTACTTCCACCACTATGCCAAACTGGCGGAAAGCGAGGCGACCGAAATAGCCAGCAACATATGGCAAGACATCAACTATCTGAATCTGCAAGAGAACATCTTGCCGACCCGGGAGCGGGCCAACCTGATCCTGACCAAGGGACAAGAGCACGCCATCGAGCAGATCAAGCTGCGCAAGTGACCGTAGCGAGTCGCCGGATAACGAAGAGGGGGCCCGCAGGCCCCCTCTTCTATTGGGTTCTCATGAGCCAGTCTCGCTCAGTCGCCCCGGCGCAGGGAGATCTCTCCCCCCAGATAGAGTTTGACTCCCTCGTCCGTTTCCAGCCGCAGGGCACCGCGATCGTCGATGCCCCGGGCTATGCCGCGGATCACCTGCTCCCCCATCAGCAACTTCACCGGTTGGCCAGCAAAGTAGTCGAGCCGGTTCCAGCTCTCGACGAAGCTAGCCAGACCGCTCTGCTCGAAGGTCTGCATGGCCGCTTGCAGATGGAGGAGTACGCAGGCCGCCAGCTGGTTGCGATCCACCAGTTCGGGCTGAACCTGGCGCAGCTCTGACCAGGCCTGATCGATCTTCTCCCCCTGCTGGCTCGGCATCGCCAGATTGAGGCCGATGCCGATCACCAGATGGCAGCTGGCGCCGGCGCTGCCGCTCATCTCCACCAGTATGCCCGCCAGCTTGCGGCCCTGGTAATAGAGATCGTTCGGCCACTTGAGCTCCACCCCGGGGTAGCCGAGGGATTCCAGCGCCTCCACCACGGCCACCCCCACCGCCAGACTCAGCCCCATGGCGGCCGCCATGCCCTGCTCGAGCCGCCAGTACATGCTGAGGATCAGCTGGCAACCGAACGGCGAGACCCAGGGCTTGCCACGACGCCCCCGACCGGCGGTCTGGCACTCGGCCAGGCAACTCTCGCCGGCGCTCAGCTGGTTGACCCGCTCAAACAGATACTGGTTGGTGGAGTCGATCACCGAGAAGCAGTGTACCGGCGCCATGGGGGCCAGGGCCTGCAGTTGCGCCTGATCATAGAGTGCCATGGGAACCGCCAGGCGGTACCCCTTGCCGGTCAGGCTGAACAGATCCAGCCCCAGCTCCTTGAGGGCGGCCATGTGCTTGCTCACAGCCGCACGGCTGATGCCGAGCTGCTCCCCCAGCTGTTCGCCGGAATGAAACTGGCCGTCGCTGAGCAAGCCGATCAGAGTCTGCCTGATGGGAGTGAGTGTCATGCCAGCACCTCGTCCAGCCAGGTTTCGCCGGTGAGCCCCATGAAGCGCACCTCGTGCTCCAGCACCACACCGAACTTGTGCTCCACGCTGTCACGCACATGGGCCGCCAGGGCGATGAGCTCCATGGCGCTGGCGCCCCCGAGGTTGACCAGCACCAGCGCCTGCTCCTGATGGACGGCGGCACGGCCGATGGCAAAGCCCTTGAGACCGCACTGATCGATGAGCCAGCCCGCCGCCAGCTTGGCCTGCCCTTCCCCGGCCGGGTAGCAGGGCATCTGCGGATATTGCCCCTTGAGTGCATCCGCCACCGAGGTCGGCACCACGGGGTTCTTGAAGAAGCTGCCCGCGTTGCCGAGCACGGCAGGGTCCGGCAACTTGGCCATGCGAGTGGCACAGACGGTGTCGAAGATGGCCTGCGCACCGGGATGTTCGCCGAGGGCCGCCAGGGGGCCATAGCCGATCACGGGTTGCCAGACCTTGGGCAGGCGCAACCCGACGGCGGTGATGAAGTGGGTGTCCTGATAATCGTGCTTGAAGATGCTGTCACGATAGCCGAACTGACAGTCGGCTGCGGCGATGCGCTCCACCTCGCCGCTCTGCCAGTTGAATGCCTCCACATAGGCACAGAACCGGGCCAGCTCGACCCCGTAAGCACCTATGTTCTGCACCGGAGCCGCACCGACTGTACCCGGGACCAGCGCCAGGTTCTCCAGCCCATGCCAGCCCTGTTGCAGGGCGTGGCACACCAGCTGATGCCACTCCTCCCCCGCCGCCACGTGCAGCAACCAGTGGCTGTCGTCATCCTGCAGCGCTATGCCTTTCATCCGATTGAGCACGACCAGTCCGGCAAAATCATTGCAGAACAAGATGTTGCTCCCACCACCCAGCACCAGGCGCGGCAAGGCGTTCAGCTCCAGATTGGCCCGCAACTGGCAAAGATCATCCAACTGGGCCACTTCGGCCAGCCAGAGGCAATGTGCTTCCAAGCCCAGGGTATTGAGGGCCGCCAAGGGGGCATGGGGAGTGAGTTTCATCTGCGTGTTCCGACAAGGGCAAGGGCGCAGTTTACCCCAGATCCCCCGGGACGAAAAACCCGGGTACTGTTCGGACTCAAACCGCTGGAGTAAAGTAAGCCCTTCAGCCCGTTGAGGAAGCATGAATGAACAATCAATTCGCCGTCATCGGCCTCGGCCTGTTCGGCAGCGCACTGTGTGAAGAGCTGCAGTTGCAGAATGCCGAGGTGCTGGCCATCGATATCGACGAGAGCAAGACCCGCCAGATAGCAACCCTGTGCAATCACGTCATCGTGGCCGATGCCACCGATGAGGCCACGGTCGCCGAGCTGGGGCTGGCCAATTTCGATATCGTCTTCGTGGCCATCGGCGACAGCCTGGAGACCAGCATACTCACCACGCTGGTGCTGAAGGAAGCCGGGGTGAAGAAGGTATGGGTCAAGGCGCGCGACAAGTTCCACGCCAAGATCCTGCAGAAGGTGGGCGCCGACAAGGTGATCAACCCGGAGTGGGACATGGGTCGCCGGGTCGCCCAGAGCATGCTGGACAACCGTCTGTTCGACTATCTGGAGCTGGGGCACGACATGGTGCTGACCGAATTCGTGATCGGTCTGCAACAGAACGGCCGTACCCTGGCCGATCTGCACCTGCTGCAACAGAGCGACTTCCAGTTGCTGGCCATCAAGCGCGGTGAGGTGCTGCACAACGTGCTGACCGGCAAGATGGAGCTGCAGCTCGGTGACATCCTGATCCTGGCCGGCAACAAGCACGCCATCGATCACTGGCTCGACACCCTATGATCAACTGGCGCAGCAACTACGCCTTCGCCCTGTACAGGGATACCGAGTCCCGCTGGAGTGAAGCCAGGCTGATCCTGGGCAGCTTTCTCATCATCTTGTTGGTCGGCACCCTGTTTCTGGTGCAGCCCTCGAGCCACAACGGCGAGGTCACCTTCATCAATGCTCTGTTCACCGCGACCTCGGCCATCAGTGTGACCGGGCTCGGGGTGGTGGATACAGGCACCGCCTTTACCCTGCAAGGACAGATCATACTGCTGATGCTGATGGAGATAGGGGGCCTGGGCCAGATGACCATGACCTTGCTGCTCATCGCCATGTTCAGCAAGCGGGTCGGTCTGCGCCAGCAGGTACTGGCGAAGGAGGCACTGGGCCAGGAGGGATCGGTCAACATCATCCAGCTGGTGAAGCGCATAGTGCTGTTCGCCCTGATTGCCCAGCTGATCGGCACCGCCATCATGGCCATTCGCTGGGTGCCCGAGATGGGCTGGGGCCATGGCCTCTACGTCAGCTTCTTCCATGCGGTTTCTGCCTTCAACAACGCCGGATTCTCGCTGTTTGCCAACAACCTCATCGACTACAGAGACGACCCCATCATCAGCCTGACCATACCGGCCCTGCTCATCCTCGGCGGCCTGGGTTTTACCGTCATCGTCGATCTGGTGCGCAACCGTCGCTGGCGCAAGCTCAAGCTGCACAGCAAGCTGATGTTGCTGATGACCCCGGGGCTGCTGCTGCTGGGCACCCTGATGTTCTGGCTGCTGGAGCACAACAATCCCGCCACCTTCGGCAACGCCGGGCCCGGCGGCCAGCTAATGGCGGCCTTCTTCCAGTCGGCCACGGCGCGCACGGCAGGCTTCAACACGGTGGACATTGGCCAGATGGTACCCGCCTCCCTGCTGTTCATGATGATGTTGATGTTCATCGGTGCCGGCGCTACTTCGACGGGGGGCGGTATCAAGGTCACCACCTTCGCCGTGGTGTTGCTGGCCACCCGGGCCTTCCTCACCAAGCGTCCCCATGTCACCGCCTTCGGCCGCACCCTGTCACCCCAGATAGTGACCCGATCCCTGGCCATCATCATCGTCAGCACCATGGTGCTGATGCTGGCCATGTTCCTGCTGATGCTCACCGAGTCGCAGCCCTTCGACAAGATCATGTTCGAGACCGTCTCGGCCTTTGCCACCGTAGGCCTCTCGACCGGCATCACCGCCTCCCTGAGCGAGCCGGGCAAGCTCATCCTGGTGCTGGTGATGATCTGCGGCCGTCTCGGGCCGCTGACCCTGGCGCTGATGCTGGCCAGACCGAGCGAGACCCGGATCCGCTACCCGGAAGAGGGCGTCTATACCGGCTGATCGGCCGCCAGAACCAGATCGAGAGAGGGGCCCTGGGCCCCTCTCTCTTTTTACGCCTCATGTCGCCGCAATGGCCCCAGGCCACTCAGGCGGCCTTGCTTCTGGCCGGGCGCTTGCCCGCCCCCTTGCGGGGCTGTGCACCGGTGCCACTGGTCGACGAACTCTTGCGGCTGAAGCGCCGTTTGCTGGCCCCCGGCGCCTCCTTGGGCAGGGCGCTGAAGCTGGCCCCCGAATCCTGCCTGGCCCCCTCAATCAGGCCGTTAAGCTGCTCGGTGAGCGGCCCCATAAATTGCTGGTAGCTGGCGTGACGCTCGGCGATCCGGCCGAGGTGCTGCTCCCACAGCGCCGTCATGTCCGGCGTGGTGGCAGTGGCAGGCAATGCCTGGATCAGGGCCCGTCCGGTCGGGGTCGCCTTGATGCTCTTGCCCTGCCGCACCAGGAAGCGGCGCTTGAACAGCAGATCTATGATGCCGGCCCGGGTCGCCTCCGTGCCGAGGCCATCTGTCTCGCGCAGGATCTTGCGGATCTCGGGATCCTGCACATGGCGGGCTATGCCTGTCATGGCGGCCAGCAGGGTGGCGTCGGTGAATGCCTTGGGTGCCTGGGTCATCTTCTCCTGCAGCTCGCCCCGCTCGCAGCGCAGCTCCTCGCCCTGACGCAGGGCCGGCAGGGTGCCCGCCTCCTCCTCATCGTCCTCTTCGACCCCGAGCAGCGCCTTCCAGCCCGCCTTGAGGATGCGCCGCGCCTTGGCCTGGAACAGGCCACCGGCGATGCGCAGCAACACCCGACTGTCGTTGTATTCGAACGGCGGATAGAACTGCAGCAGGTACTGGCGGGCGACCAGGCCATAGAGCTTGCCCTCGTCGGCGGAGAGGCTGGCCAGGTTGCCATGTTTCTCGGTGGGGATGATGGCGTGGTGGGCATCCACCTTGCCGTCATTCCACGCCTTGCTGCGCAGCTTGCCATCTGCCTCGCTCACCGCCTTGGCCAGGGCCGGGGCCGTGGCGGCGATGGCATCCCGCACCTGGGGTGCCCGATTGAAGTGATCGCTCGGCAGATAGCGGCTGTCGGATCTGGGGTAGGTGATGAGCTTGTGGCGCTCGTAGAGGCTCTGGCAGACATCCAGCACCCGCTTGGCGTCCATGCCAAACCGCTTGGCGGCATCGATCTGCAGGCTGGAGAGGTTGTAAGGCAGTGGCGCCGCCTGCTTGCGGGCCTGCTCTTCCACCTCCTCCACCCGGGCTGGCTGGCCCTGGATGCGCTCCACCACTTTGGCAGCCAGCGCCCGGTTGAGCACCCGCCCCTCCTCGTCCTGCCAGGGCGTGCAGGCCTCGGAGGGCAGCCACTTGGCACTGAACCCTTCGTTGCGCTCCGTCACCACATGGGCCAGCACCTCGTAGAAGGGTTTGGGCACGAAGGCATCTATCTCGAGATCCCGCCGCACCACCAACCCCAGCAGCGGCGTCTGCACCCGGCCGACCGAGAGCAGCTCGCTGCAGCCGGCCTTGCGCCCGAGCAGGGTATAGGCACGGGTCATGTTGATGCCGTAGAGCCAGTCCGCGCGGCTACGGGCCAGCGCCGAGACCGCCAGCGGCACGAACTCCTTGTTGTCCCGCAGCTTGTCGAGGGCACGGCGCACCGCGGGGGGATTGAGATCGCTGATGAGGCAGCGCTGCACCGGCTTGAGTTTGGGGTAGCCGAGAAAATCGATCACCTCGTCCACCAGCAGTTGCCCTTCCCTGTCCGGGTCACCGGCATTGACCACGCAGTCGGCCTGCTTGATGAGCCGCTTGATCACGGCAAGCTGGCTCCTGGTCTTGGGCTTGGCCACCAGCTGCCACTGGCTCGGCACTATGGGGAGCTGCTCCATGCGCCACTGCTTATAAGCAGCATCATAGGCATCGGGCTCCGCCTGCTCCAGCAGGTGGCCGATACACCAGGTCACCACGTCTCCCTGCGCCGTCTCGATGAAGCCCTCCCCCTTCTTGTGGGGCTTGGGCAGAACATCGGCGATGGCGCGGCCAAGGCTGGGCTTTTCGGCAATAAAGAGTCGCATGACTGACAAACCTGATCACTGTATATGCAAACAGTATATATCGAGCCTTTCGTAAAGCCCAACACCGGCCCATTCCGAGCCAGAAAGTCGCACTGGAGAGCAAAACGTCGCGACAGTGCCGTTTCCAGCATCATTCGTACGGATATGATGACCAAAAGAGAGCCAAATAAGGCCAAACTAACAAAGTTAACCATCTGGGATTGATTTAAATTCAAACAAAATTGTATTTATCAAATTTAAAACCAAGAAAAACCAATTTAAAGAATAAAAAGCATAACCGAGGTCAATCCCTCACCCGTCAAGACTACTACTATATTGGTAATACCCGATTCGAAGGACACTGCCGCCATGCTTGGAAAAATGTTGAGAAAGACCTGGTTCTGGCTCCTGTTGCTCGGAGCCCTGCTGGGCGTCGCGGCACTGGGAGTGACAGTCACAGTGCTGCACAAGACCAGCTCCACCGAATTCTGCGTCTCCTGCCACTCCATGCAGACACCGCTCGCAGAGTATCAGGGCAGCGTCCACTTCCAGAACGTGAAGGGGATCCGTGCAGAGTGCGCCGACTGCCACATTCCCAATGAGCCCGCCTCCTACCTCTGGACCAAAATCCGCGCCGTGAAGGACATCTATCACGAGGCGATCGGCACCCTCGACACCCCCGAAAAATACGAAGCCCACAAGCTGCGCATGGCCCAGACGGTCTGGGATCAGCTCAAGGCCAATGACTCCGCCACCTGCCGCAGCTGCCACAGCTACGCCGCCATGGACATTCTGGCCCAGCGCCCCAACGCCCGTGCCGAACACCCGGTCGCCATCAAGGATGGCCAGACCTGTATCGACTGCCACCGCGGCGTCGCCCACATCATGCCTGACATGAGCGGTCTGGCTGCCGCCGGCGCCAGTGAACTGGCGGCTGCCGCGGCCCAGACCCCGACCAGCGTCACCACCCGTTACGCCATCGCCACCACGCCCCTGTACCTCGATGCCAAGGCCACCACGGACGAGGGCACCCTGATGCCGTCGACCCGGGTCGAGATCCTGGCCAACGACAACGGCCGCGCCCAGGTGCAGATCGAGGGCTGGCAGCAGGACGGGGTGAGCGAGGTGTTCTACGCCGCCCCCGGCAAACGCATCCTGAGCGTGCTGGTCGGCGATGCCGCCAAGCAGGCGCTGGTCACCGGCAAGAGCGAGACCGACAGCGCCACCAACCTCACCTGGCATCAGGTCAAGCTGACCGCCTGGGTGGATCAGGCCCAGCTCATCGGCGATCAGGGCAAGCTGTGGCAATACGCCTCCACCCTGATGTCCAACAACTGTACCGGCTGCCACGGTCTGACCGCGCTGGATCACTTCAATGCCAACCAGTGGATAGGCGTCATCAAGGGCATGGAGTCCCGCACCTCCCTCACCCCGGAGCAGGCTCGCATGCTGACCCAATACGTGCAGAAACACGCCAGTGACATGAGCGCGGCACACTAAGGCTGGAACAGAGGAATTCGATATGACTTTTTTCAATGATCAACAGACCAATCTGTCCCGCCGCAGCCTGCTCAAGGGCCTGGGGGCCTGTGCCGCCCTGCCCCTGCTCGGTGCCCTGTTCCCGAAACACGCCCTGGCCCAGGCCATCAGCACGGCGCTGGAGCAGTTCCCCTCCCTGGTCCCCGCCCAGAAGGGCATACTGACCGGCGCCCACTGGGGAGCCTTTGAAGCCATAGTCGCCGATGGCCGCATGGTGCGGGTCCAGCCGGTGGCCGATGATCCGGCACCGAATGACCTCATCGACATGGCGCCGTTCCAGGTCCATGCCAAGAACCGCATCAAGTACCCCATGGTGCGCAAGAGCTGGCTGGAGCACGGCCCGGGCGCCAAGCCCGAGCTGCGCGGCGCCGACGAGTGGGTGCGGGTGAGTTGGGAGCAAGCCATCGAACTGGTGGCTGGCGAGATCCAGCGGGTCCAGCGCGACTTCGGCCCCCAGGCGATCCACGCCGGCTCCTACGGCTGGAAGAGTGTCGGCATGTTCCACAACAGTCGCACCCTGCTGCACCGCCTGATGAACCTCAGTGGCGGCTTCACCGGCTATGCCGGTGACTACTCCACAGGCGCGGCCCAGGTGATCATGTCCCACGTGATGGGCTCCATCGAGGTATACGAGCAGCAGACCGCCTGGCCCAACGTGGTGGAGCACGCCGAACTGGTGGTGCTCTGGGGGGTCAACGCCCAGGTCACCCTCAAGAACAGCTGGAACATGCCGGATCACGAGGGTCAGGCCGGTTTCAAGGCCCTCAAGGAGAAGGGCACCCGCGTCATCAGCATAGATCCCGTCTACAACGAGACCGCCAAGCTGGCCAACGCCGAGTGGATAGCCCCGAACGCCTACACAGACGTGGCCATGATGCTGGGGGTGGCCCACACCCTTTATAGCGAGAAGAAGCACGATCAGGCCTTCCTCGATCGCTACGCCGTCGGCTTCGACAAGTTCCTCGACTACCTGCTCGGCAAGGACGACGGTCAGCCGAAGAGCGCCGAGTGGGCGAGCAGCGTCTGCGGTGTCGAGGCCAAGGTCATTCGCCAGCTGGCTCTGGACATGGCGGCCAAGCGCACCATGATCATGGCCGGCTGGGGCATGCAGCGTCAGCACCACGGGGAGCAGCCGAACTGGATGCTGATCACGCTGGCGGCCATGCTGGGCCAGATCGGCCTGCCGGGGGGCGGCTACGGCTTCAGCTACCACTACTCCTCCGGTGGCAGCCCCACCGCCAAGGGTGGGATCCTGGCGGGTATCTCCGCCGGCAACGCCCCCAAGAACAGCCCGGCCCCCATTCCGGTGGCCCGCATCGCCGACTGTCTCGCCAATCCGGGCAAGACCATCGATTTCAACGGCCGCAAGGTGACCTATCCGGACATCAAGCTGGTCTATGTGGCGGGCGGCAACCCCTTCCACCACCATCAGGACACCAACAACCTGCTCAAGGCGTGGCGCAAGCCGCAGACTGTGATAGTCCACGAACCCTACTGGACGGCTACCGCCAAGCACGCCGACATAGTGCTGCCAGTCACCACCAGCTACGAGCGCAACGATCTGGAGATGGGGGGCGACTACTCCCAGCGCTATGTGTTCCCCATGCACCAGTGCGTGCCCCCCCAGTTTGAAGCCCGCAACGACTTCGATATCTTCAGCGCCATCGCCGCCAAGCTGGGTGTGCAGGAGCAGTACACCGAAGGGAAGGACGAGATGCTGTGGCTCAAGCAGATGTACGACGGCATGGCCGCCCAGGCCCGGGGTGCCCGGGTGGCGCTGCCGCCGTTCAGCATGTTCTGGGAGTCCAACAACTACATTCGTTTCCCGATCCCCGAGGCGAACCGCCAGTGGATCCGCCACGCCGATTTTCGCGAGAACCCGCTGCTCAATCCGCTCGGCACCCCGTCCGGCAAGATAGAGATCTTCTCCAACACGGTGGCGGGCATGGGTTATGCCGACTGCGCCGGCCACCCCAAGTGGTATGAACCCAAGGAGTGGGTGAAGAGCGAGGTGGCAGCGCGCTATCCGCTCTCCCTCAACACCTCGCACCCGACCCAGCGGCTACACTCCCAGCTGGACAACACCCCGCTGCGGGACAAGTTCGCCATCGCCGATCGGGAGGCCATACTGATCCACCCGGACGACGCCAAGGTGCGAGGCATCCAGGATGGGGACCTGGTGCGCGCCTTCAACGAGCGCGGCCAGATCCTGGTGGGGGCGCTGCTCTCGAAAGACATTCGCCCCGGCGTGGTGCGGATCTGCGAAGGGGCCTGGTTCGATCCGGCCAAACCGGGTGAGGTGGGCGCCATCTGCAAGAACGGCAACGTCAACTGCCTCACCTTCGACGAGGGCTCTTCCAGCCTGGCGCAAGGCAACTGCGGTCACATGGCCCAATTGCAGATCGAGAAGTACAGCGGGCCAGAACTCGTCAACACAGCCCATGAGGTACCGGTCCACGCCTGATGCCGGGATGAAAACAAAAACGGCGCCATAAGGCGCCGTTTTCTTTATCGCGGTTTTCGGGGTGACTCAGAAGTCTCCCTCCACCATCTACCCTTGTGCACACTCCATCCGCTTTGCCGCCGGAGCACAGACAAGGTGGATCAGAAGTCTCCCTCCACCATGTACTCTTCCGCACACTCCACCAGCTGTGGCCAGAGATCTTCCGGCACCCAGGCTTCGGGGTCATCCTCGTCCCCATCATACTGGGTCCAGAAGAAGGCGCGCAGGCCGCTCGCGAAGTCGTCGCTGATCTCGGCCAGCTCCGAGAGCGGCCCCAGCCAGGCGATGCGGCGCAGGCCGGAGGCGAGATCGTTGATGGCATCCATCAGGGTGCGATCGTCCTGACTCTGCTCCACCAGCAGGGTGAAGCGCTCGCGGGCGCTCTCGGTCTGATCCTCATCCAGTTCGCCCACATCGGCCAGCAGATCGACAAAGTCCTCCAGCAAGAACTGGATCAGGGAATCCCTGTCCTCAAACCACTGGATCTGGGCCCCCTTGGTACCCAGCACCGAGGCATCGAACGAATCATCGAGATGGCACAGCGCCCATGGATCGTCAGTCATTGCTACCCTTCCTACCGCTTGAAATAAGGACCCTATCTTATGCCTGGTGCGCCCCCCATGCTACCTCGGAGGACGACCCGGGCCCGAGCGGCCCATGCCGGGCCGCCTCACTCATCTGTGCATCAACCGTCGACCCTGGCCACCTTGGGCAACGAGAGCGAGGCTGCCAGCCCCCCCAGCTCGGCCCGCCCCATGATGAGGCTGCCACGATAGGCTTCGGCCAGGTCTGACACTATGTTGAGGCCGAGCCCGGAGCCCGGCACCTTCTCGTCGAGGCGCACCCCGCGCAGCACCGCCTTGGCTATCTGATCCTCGCTCATGCCGGGACCGTCATCCTCGATGCGCAGGGTGATCCAGCCCCCCAGCTCGGCGCTGGAGATGCGCAACTGGCCGGCCGACCATTTGAAGGCATTTTCCAGCAAATTGCCCACCATCTCGTCGAAGTCCTGCTCCTCCACCCCGACCGCCAGGTTGGCCGGCACCTGCAGGTCCACCGTCTTGCCCGGGTAGAGGCGGGAGAAGGCTCGGCAGATGTACTCCACCCGCGCCCGCACCGGGGTCGAGACCCCGAGGATCTTGGCGGCGCCGGTGACCCGCGCCTTGCCGAGGTGATAGTCGATGTGGCGCTGGATCTGGTCGAGCTGCTCGCCGATGGCGGCCTGATCCTCGGGAGGCAGCTGGGCCACCTGATTGCGCATTATGCTGAGGGGCGTCTTGAGGGCGTGAGCCAGGTTGCCGGTGTGGGAGCGGGCCCGCTGCAGCAGCTCGCTGTAGTGGTGCAGCAGGCGGTTGATGTCTTCCACCAGCGGCTGGATCTCCAGCGGATAGCGCAGCCGGAACCCCTCCTGATGGCCCTGGTGGACCCGGCCCAGCTCGCGGCGCAGCAGATGGAGCGGACGCAGGCCGTAGACTATCTGGAACATGAAGCCCAGCACCAGGCCAGCGGCGGCGAAGCCGAGACCGAGGAACAGGCTGATCCTGGTCTTCTTCAGGGTCTGGGTCAGGGCGCTGCTGTCCTTGGCCATCACCAGGGTAAACACCTTGTCAGAGCCCGGCAGCAGCACAGTGCGGGTCATGATCAGCAGGGGCTCCTTGTTGGGCCCCTTGCCGACGAAGAGATCCGGATCCCCGAAGGCCGACTTCAGGCCGTGGGCGCTCAGGTGCACATCCCACAGGGAGCGGGAGCGGCTGACCACGGCATCCCCCAGCTCAAGCTGCCAGTAATAACCGGAATAGGGCTGGCGGAAACGGGGATCCGCCATGGGCTCGGTGACCACAGGCAGACCATCGGGCTGGATCTCGAGGCGAGAGAGCAGATCGTAGAGCTGCAACCTCAGGCCGTCGGCTTCCGCCTCCTGCCAGTAGTTGCGCATCATGGTCTGCAGGCTGAAGCCGGTGGCGAACAGGAAGAGCCCGCACCAGACCAGGGCGATAGCCACCAGCCGTCCCCGCAGGGTACGCACCAGCCTCATTCATCGACCCCCTGCCGTGCTGGCATCAGCGTCCGTCTCACTCGTTGATCCGGTAGCCGAGACCGCGCACCGTCTCGATCAGATCGGCGTGGGTCTTCTTGCGGATCCGGCCGATGAACACCTCGACCGTGTTGGAGTCGCGATCGAAATCCTGGGCATAGATGTGGTCGATCAGCTCGCTGCGCGACACCACCTTGCCCCTGTGCTGCATCAGGTAACCCAGCACCCGGAACTCGTGGGCAGTCAGCTTGATGGGGGTGCCTTCGTACCATACCTGGGACGCCGCCATGTCGAGCCGCACCCCGCCTATCTCCAGGATCGAGCTGGCATTGCCCGCCGCCCGGCGCACCAGGGCCTGCACCCGGGCCACCAGTTCGGCGACCTGGAACGGCTTGGTGAGGTAGTCATCGGCCCCGGCGTTGAGCCCTTCTATCTTCTCGTGCAACTGGCCACGGGCGGTCAGCACCAGCACAGGGGTGTCTATCCCCTTGCTGCGCCACTCCTTGAGCACGCTCAGACCATCGCGACCCGGCAGGCCGAGATCCAGAATGATGGCGTCATAGGGTTCGGTCTCGCCGAGAAAACCCGCCTCGTTGCCATCGTGGCAGAGATCGGTCACAAACCCGGACAGGCGCAGCTGTTCCGCCAGCTGGCCTGCCAGGATCTTTTCATCTTCAACTATCAGAATTCGCATAAATGGGTATCCAAAGCAGAGTTGCGCCTGTCGCGGCGGCGATTGGGGGACGAGTCATCAGGGCGGGGAGCATAGGGCGGATCACTCCTCCTCCGGGGGCGGGCGAGGCTCGAACAGGCGCTCCAGATGATGGCCCTTGAGCCACACCATCTCCAGGTTGTCGGCGCGATAGCCCACCTTGATGACGCTGTTCTCGTCGTCGATAAGCCTGAGCTCATAGAGCCAGACCCCGTCTTCCTCCCCCAGATCGACGCGCAGCACGCGCACCGGCAGGCGGGAAGCCACCTCCATCAGCTCATGAAAAGGCCGGATCCGCCCCTCGCTGACCGCCTGTTGCAGCAAGGCCTCATTCGGCTGGGCCGCCTGGACCAGCATCGGCAGCAGCAATCCAAGCAGGGGCAGCGCGCTATTCATGGGTGATTCATCTCTCAAAACCTAACATAATGCCGTTTATAGTGTGCCAGCCATGAATCCGGAATGAATATGATCCCACGCAGTATCCTGCTGATCCTCTGCCTTTTTTCCACCCTTGGCTGGGCGGCTCAGACGCGTCTCGACATGCCGGCACTGGTCAAGCTGTTGCTGGCCCAAGGGTACCACGACATTCGGGAAGTCGAGCTGGAAGGGGACAAATTCGAGGTGGAAACCCTGGATGCCGACGATAGGCGGGTGCAACTGCAGGTCGATGCCTACAGCGGAGAGATCACAAAAAAAGAGGCCGATTAGGCCTCTTTCAGTTTCTGGCGTTGCTGCCGGCGCTGGCGCCAGGGACGCAGCAGCTTCTCTCGCCGCGGCCACAGCAGAGCCATCGCCAGCAACAGGTAGATGAGGGGCTCCTGCCAGCCACTCTTCACCGACCACCAGTAGTGCACAGGCACCAGCAGGGCCACCGCATAGATCCAGTTGTGCAGCTTCTGCCAGGCTGGCCCCATGCGCCGCAGCAGGGCCGGGATCGAGGTGATGCTCAGCGCCAGCAGCAACAGCAGCGCCACCATACCCACCACTATGTAACTGCGCTTCACCAGCTCGCCGCCGATCAGACCCCAGTCAAACTGCAGATCCAGCCCCAGCCAAACCATAAAGTGCAACCCGGCCCAGGCCGCGCACCAGAGCCCGAGGGGGCGGCGCAGCTTGATGAGCTGACCCTGGCGCCAGCGTTTGGCCAGCGGCGACACCAGCAGGGTGAGCAGCAGCAGATGCAGCGCCCCCTTGCCGAGGTAGTGGGTCAGCCCCTGCACCGGATCCCCCCCCAGCAACCCGGCCGGCACGGCATAGCCAAGCCAGAGCAAAAAGCCCAGCGAGGCCAGGTGTACCAGCAGGCGCAAGCCGTTGATATGGGCTGTTTTCAGTCTCGGCGTCATATCGCAGTTCCCGTTATGTTTTTCCCATCCCTCATCCCCAACCCTTCTCCCGCAAGGGGAGAAGGGGGCAAGACACCGTTCGGGCAGAGCGTCAGTTTCAATACCATTTGCGCAAATCCATCCCCTGATAGAGGGAGGCCACCTCGTCGCCATAGCCGTTGAACATCAGGGTCGGCTGGCGCTTGGCGCCGAAGATGCCCCCCTCGCCGATGAAGCGCTCGCTGGCCTGGCTCCAGCGCGGGTGATCCACTTCGGGATTGACGTTGGCATAGAAACCATATTCGTTCGGTGCCAGCAGGTTCCAGGTGGTGGGAGGCATCTCCTCCACCAGGCGGATGGAGACTATGCTCTTGATGCTCTTGAAGCCGTACTTCCAGGGCACCACCAGCCGGATGGGTGCCCCGTTCTGGGCGGGCAGCGTCTTGCCGTAGAGCCCCATCGCCAGGAAGGAGAGCGAGTTCATCGCCTCGTCGAGGCGCAAGCCCTCCACATAGGGGTAATCGATGCCGCCGCCGAGGGAGCGGGAGGCCTGTCCCGGCAGTTGCTCGGGATCATAGAGGGTCTCGAACGCCACGAACTTGGCGCGACTGTTGGGCTCGGCCCGGCGGATCAGATCCGCCAGCGGAATGCCGCTCCAGGGCAGCACCATGGACCAGGCCTCCACGCAGCGCAGCCGGTAGATCCGCTCCTCCAGGGTGCTCTTGTTGATAAGATCCCACACATCCAGGGTAAAGGGTTTGGCCACCTCCCCCTCTACCTTGAGCGTCCAGGGCTCGGGTTTGAGGTAGTGGGCGTTGCGAGCCGGATCCCCCTTGTCGGTGCCGAGTTCATAGAAGTTGTTGTGGCTGATGGCCTTCTCCAGCGGCGTCAGGGTCAATCCGTCCTGCCGGGTCGCAGCCTTGTAATTGAGTGGTTTGGTGGCAGGTGCCGGGGTCGACTCCTCGGCGGAGAAGAGATCCAGCAGGCTGGCCTGGGTGGGAAATGCCAGGGTGGCGGCACTCAGTCCCAGCCCTTTCAGGATGAGCCGGCGATCCTGATAGACGGCTTCCGGCGTGACATCCTGTTCGGTGAGGTGATGAGAGGAACGGCGCTTGATCAACATGGAAAACTCCCGGGGCGATGAGGCTGACAACCATAAGACCCGCCCCGGCCGAGTTTTATTTCACACAAATTTACATGGGCTGGTAAAGAGGCAGCGCCTTGGCCATGGTGCCGACCAGGAACAGCAGAATGAATACCAGCAGGGGAACTATCACGTTTGGCACCATCAGACTCACTCCATGAGCAGGACAGGGCCTCTAACTATGGTCGAAGGCCAAGAACGCCTCCAATGAATTTTTTTCGCGAGCGCAAGCGTATTCCCGAGTTGAAAAGAGTGACAGAGATCACACACAATCCGGCCCCTGCTTGCCGCCCCCTCGCCTAAGGGTAGGCTGCCTCCTTTTCCGAATCCAACCACTGAGAGTCATGTCATGAGCCCATTGATCGCCATCGCCATCACGACCGGGATCCTCTCCGCCGTCTGGGGCGGACTGGCCGCCGCCCTCGGCCTCATCTCCTGGGTCGGCTTCCTCGGTTGTACCAGCTATTTCGCCTCGAGCGGCGGTTACAAGGCGCTGCTGCAGACCCTGCTGTGCAATGCCACCGGCATGCTGTGGGCACTGCTGCTGATCCACGGCGAAGGCTGGTGGGGGGCTGGCATGGCGGGCTATCTGATGACGGGTGTGGTGGCGACCCTGATGTGCGTGCAGGCCAAGCAGCAGTGGCTGGGCTACATTCCCGGCACCTTCGCCGGTTGCTGCGCCACCTTCGGGGCGGCGGGGGAGTGGCGGCTTATCCTGCCATCCTTGGTGATAGGGGCGCTCTTTGGCTACCTGATGAAGGCGAGCGGCCTCTGGCTCTCCGACAAAACCCGGAAGGCCCAGGCCGCGAACAGCGCGGTCGATCCGGCCTGAACAAGGGGAGCGGCAAGTCTCTGACCGGCCGCTCCCGCCTCGCTTATCCCTTCGATTTGAAGTTTGCCGCCTCGATACCGTGCCGATTCAATAACTTGTAGAAATCGGTGCGGTTTCTTCCCGCCATGTTGGCCGCCAGGGTCACATTCCCTTCTGTGGTGCGCAGCAGGCGGATCAGATACTCCTTCTCGAACTCGGCGCGGGCCTCGTTGAACGAGGGAATACCGCCGACACCACCGCTCAGGGCAGATTCCACCATGGCGGCGCCTATCACAGGGCTGCAACAGAGGCTGGCGAGCTGTTCCACCACTCCGTAGAGCTGACGGACGTTGCCGGGCCAGGCCGCCGCCGCCAGCAGGGCCAGCGCCTCCGGCGAGAAACCGAGGGCGGCGCAGTTGTCGTGGCGACTGCGATAGTCGTCCAGCGCCTGGCGCGCCAGCAGGGGGATATCCTCGCTGCGGGCGCTGAGGGGCGGCAAGGTGATGTTGGCCACGTTGAGGCGGTAGAAGAGATCCTCCCGAAAACGCCCCTCCTCCATGGCGGTGACCAGATCCTGATGGCTGGAGCTGATGACCCGCACCTCGGGGGTGCCCTGACCATATTCCGCCAGCACCTGCAGCAACTTGGCCTGCAACGACTCCGACAGATTCCCTATCTCGTCGAGGAAGAGGGTCGCCCCCTTGGCCTGCTCGAACAGGCCGGACTGTCCATCCTCGCCAAACAGCTGCAAGTCCAGCACAGGCCAGGGCAGCGCGGCACAATTGATGGTGTGCAGCGGCTGGTCACGGCGGCGGCTTGCCTGATGCAGCGCCTGGGTCATCACCCCCTTGCCGGAGCCCGAAGGCCCCAGGATCAGCACGGGCACCTCCATGGCGGCCACGCTGCTCGCCTGGATCAGCAACTGCTCCATCTGGGGATTGCGGGTCTGGATGAGGGACTGCCACTCATGCTGCTGTTTCGGGCGAGTCAGGCTCAGGGCGTGCTCTATGGTGACCAGCAGCTCGTCCTTGTCGATGGGCTTGGTGAGAAAGCTGAACACCCCGGAACGGGTCGCCTGGATGGCGTCCGGGATGGTGCCGTGGGCGGTCATGATGATGACCGGCATGCCGAGCCACTGGGCCTGGATCCGCTCGAACAGCGCCAGTCCGTCCATGCCCCCCATCCGCAGGTCACTCAGCACCAGATCGGCCCGCTGCTGACGCAACCTGTCCAGCGCCCCCTCGGCGCTGTCGGCTGTATCCACCTCGTAACCCTGACTGCGCAGACGCATGCTCATCAGCTTGAGCAGGCTGGCATCGTCGTCCACCAGCAGAATGCGACTCATGCTCTCACCCCTTTACCCTGAAGATCTGTTGTGGTTCCCCGCCTTGCACGCCCTCGGCATGTCATGGCTGGGCGCCCCCATTGAGCTTGCGCTGGTTGAGCTGTTCGTCGATGGCGGAGAGCTGCTCTATCTGGCGGCGCAGACGCTGCACCTCCTGGCTCTGATCGTCGCGGCGACTGTCACGGGCCAGCAGCTCCTCACCGAGGGCTATCCAGCTGCGCAGGAAGGCCTGGGCATCCAGGCCGAGCTCGGGCAGCAGGGCCTTGAGCCGATCCAGCCCGGCCCGGCGGCTCGCCACCGACTCGGACGGATGGGTGTTGACCATGGCCAGGCTGACCCGGCTCTCGAGATCGGTGGCACCGGCCAGCCGCTCGCGCTCCTGCGCCCGCTGCTGGGGGCGGCTGGCCAGCAGCCAGTCCGAGTATTGCAGGCGCACCTGCATCTCTTTATTGGCAAACTCCATCCGCTTGGCGAGGACCTGCTCCGAGGGCTCGGTCAGGCTGCGCGATGGCAGCAGGGAGCAGCCTGAGAGCAGGCTTATCATCAATACGGGTACAACGAATCGTTTCATCTTGAATTTCACTTAAGATCCAACCGGAAACAGACATCAGCCTGTTTATCCTCAATTAATTTAAGCTCGCCCCCCAGACTCATCGCCGACTCGCGGGCAATGGAGAGGCCCATTCCGGATCCTTTCAACAACCCCTGGCGCACTATGCTGCCCTGCTCGAAGGGCTCGAAGATCCGCTCCCGCTCGTTTGGCGGGATGACGGGCCCTTCGTTGGCCACTTCCAGCCAGCTGCCGTTGGCATCCTGGCCGGCACGGATCCAGATCTGGCCACCCTTGGCGCCATAACTGACCGCGTTGGAAAACAGGTTGTCGAGGATGAGTCGCAGACGATAAGGCTCGGCCTGCAGGCTGATGGGCTCGGGCGGCAAGTGTACACTGATTTGTTTGGATTCCAGCGCCAGCCGGTACTCTGCAGACAATTCTGACAACAAGGGGGCCAGCGGCACCGCCGTCAGGCTGAACACCTCCTGCTGGCTGAGGCGGTTGAAGTCGAGCAGGCGCTCGATCAGGGTCTGCAACCGGCGGCTGTTCTCCTCCAGCATCTGGCAGATCTCCTGCTGATCCCCGTTGAGCGGCCCCACCAGCTGTTCGGAGAGCAGATCCGCCCCCTCCCGCAGCACGGCGAGGGGCGTCTTCAGCTCGTGGGATACATGGCGCAGGAACTGGTACTTCTGCTGTTCCAGCTCCTTGAGCTTGTCGTGCAGCCAGCCGATCCGCTCTCCCAGCAGCACCAGTTCGGCGGGGCCATCCACCGGGCGCTTGTCCGGCTCGACACCGGCTCCCAGGCTCAGGATCCGCGACTCAATCTGACGCACGGGGTGGATGATGAGGTAGGTAAACAGCAGCACCAGCAACAGGCTGAGTCCCGCCACGAAGCCGCTCACCCACCAGATCTCCTTCCGCAGTTCGGCGATGGCCGCCCGCATCCCCGCCACATGCTCATCGACCTGGCTGCGGGTGACCACTTCCAGCTGCTGGTTGAGCTCGTTGAACTGGGTGAAGTTGGGGCTGGTCGCCTCCTGTCTGGCCTTGCGCAGATCCTGCAAGCCATCCAGCCAGGCCAGGATGGCCTCGAGATCTGTGTAGGCGGCGGCATCCGGGATGGATTGCCGATGGGTGGCGAGCAGCTCGCGATAGCGGGCCAGCTGCTGCTGATAACTGCCGAGGATGCGTTCGTCCCCCAGCACCGCATAGCGGCGCAAGGTGCGCTCCAGATCGATGGCCTGGGTGGTGAGCAGGGTCGCCCGGCGGGTATCCCGCACCGCCCGCTCCATCTCGTCGCTGGTCAGCTGACCCAGATGGGAGAGCGCCTGGCTGTCGTGCCAGATCATGCCCCCCAGGGGCATCAGCACCAGCACGAAGCCCATCAATACCACCTGGAGCAGGGAACGGGGCCGAACCTTGGTCATCTTCTGCTGTCTCGATTCTTCATGGGTGGGCCAGCATATCCGCACTCCATGAAAAAGCAAAACCGGCCAGGGGGCCGGTTTGGTTGCACTCGGGGTCAGGATTCACGCCAGACCGACGGACGCCAGGCAGATTATCAGGATCACTGCCAGGGCACCTGAGGCGGTCAACAGCGCCCACTTCATCTCCACACTCATATGAACCTCCTTTCTGCCAATCAGAGTTGGATCACAACAGATAACGACATGTTAATTCATAGTGAATCCGATAACCGTGAGCTGCGTATATATTTCAGACGAGCCCAACCCAAGGAATGGCAACCATGTTTTACCTCTGCAGCATTGGATCCAATCTCGACCCTGCCCAGCATGTCAGCCAGGCCGTGGAAGAGCTGCTGGCGCGCTTCGGTCAGCTGCGTCTGAGCTCGGTGATCCAGACCAAACCGGTGGGGATGCAGTCGCGCCATGACTTTCTCAACTGCCTGTTCGTCGTCCAGAGCGAGCTCTCCGCCGCCCAGCTGAAAGCCGAATTCGTCACCATGGAGCTGGCCCATGGGCGGGATCGCGGCAATCCCCTGTGCAAGGTGACTGACAGGCCCCTCGACATCGACATCCTGGCCAGCCATGAGAGGGATGCCTTCGCCGGGGTCGGGGTGGATGCCTATCTCAGGGATCTGCTGGCCGAGATGTATGAGGGGGGACGGGTCGGCGCCCACAAGGTGGCGCTGCGTCTGCAGACCAGCAAGGTGTTTGCGCAGCAGAGCTTCGGCCAGCAGCCCGTCGCCCTGCGCCAAGCTGCCGAACAGCGTCAGGAGTTGCCCGCCGTGCACCCGGACCTGCCTGCCCATCAGGCAAGCATTCGGCCCAACTAGGCGCCCGGCACAGGGCGGCGAACGCCCGAGCAGGCTACCGCCACCTCCATCCCCCTCATGACGTCTAGATGACGGCGAGGGCCCGGCCACCGTCCACCCGGATGCTGGCCCCCGTCATATAGTCGTTTGCCATCAAGAGCCTGACTGCCTGCCAGATGGGCTCCAGCCCCCCCTCCCTCGCCAGCGGCGTCCGAGCCAGCACCTGCTGACGCCAGGCGTCCCCATGCTCGTCGAGGAATAGTATGGGGCCGGGCTCTATGGTGTTGACCCGTACCGCCGGTGCCAGCTCCCTGGCAAAGCTCATGGCCAGCGAATGCGCCCCGGCTTTGGTGGCCACATAGGCTGCGAACTGGGGCGCCGGGGCATGAATGTAGATGTCGGTGATGTGGATGATGCTGGCGTTGGGATTGCCTGCCAGCTTGGGGGCCAGCGCGCGGTTCAGCTGAAATGGCGCCGCCATATGTACCCGGTAGAACTGTTCGAATTGGGCCAGCTGCACCGCAGGATCCGCCGCCTGTGGCTCGAAGGCGGAGGCGTTGTGGATGATCAATGCCAGATCGTCATGGGCTCCCAGCACAGTGACAAGGCGGGCCACATCCTCTTCCACGGCGAAATCCGCCTGCACCAGCTCCACCCCCAGATCCCGCAAGCGGGCCAGCTCGGGCCGCTCGCTGCGATAACTGCCCGTCACCTGCCAGCCCGCGGCCACCAGCTGTTCGCACAGGTAGAATCCCAGCCGACGGCCGCAGCCCGTTACCAATGCACGCATAACCTCTCCTTTTGTCAGTGCTTGCCGACCCGGGGACCTGCCTATCAATCTCCACGGCACAAGCCATTGGCCCCGTCCGCCGTCCAGGGGACATAGTGACACCACTTTAACCCTTTTGGAGCCACCCAGATGCTGCAGATCCGCAATCACATGAGCCGCCTGACCCACTCCCTCAGCCCGCAACTCGGCCTGGCCGAGGCCCTCGACAGACTCCATCAGGCCGATGCGAGCGGCCTGCCGGTGCTGGACGATCAGAAACGGCTGATCGGATTTCTCTCCGAGCAGGACTGCATCCCCAGCCTGCTCACCGGCAGCTATCACTGCGACAGCCGCACCCGGGTGGAGGATCTGATGAGCCGCACCCCGCTGTTCGTCAGCCCGGACGACAGCATCCTGGATCTCGCCCGCCAGATGACGGGGGCCAGGCCCAAGGTCTATCCGGTGCTGGAAGGGGGCAAGGTGGTCGGCATCATCAACCGCCGGCAGGTGATGCAGGCCCTCAACGCGCAGATGAAGCAGTGCCAGGCCACCTAGAGCTGGTAGCGTCCCCGATCGCCGATATCGAAATGCAGGGGCATGCGCCACTTGGCCAGACTGAGCAGGCCGAGCAGCAAGCCGCTCACCAGGGCAACCAGGGCCGTGGCCCAGGCGAAGCGGGTCCACTCCAGCAGCCATAGCAGGGGTAACAGCAGAGGCAAGAGCCTGATACCCGGGATGGCGAAGCAGAACTGCTCCTTGAACGCCAGGCCACAGAGGGTGGCCAGGGCAGCCCCCAGCACCAGGAGGGCGGGGGCGCCGCAGGCGGCCAGCATCAGTCCGCCCCAGGCCAGCCCCTGCAGGAGAAACCGGACCCGCTTGTCATAAATGTGCAGGCAGAATCCACACAGGCCGCTGGCCACCACCAGCATGGTCAGCCAGACGGAGGGCGACAAGGGCGCCGGTCCTCCCAGCAAGCCAACCCCTCGACACAACAGCAGCAAAGCTGTCAGACTCAGACCGAGACGATAGAGACAGACAGAGAGCCTGTCGATGCCATCCAGTTCGCTTTCTACTTCAGGGTTTGCCATCCGGGGTCGTCTCTATTGAGGTATCTGCCGGTCACTATACCCCGTTGCGCTTAAACCAGCCCCGAGTGTTCAGGAGATGTGATTTGCGGATCTTGCTCGTGTTCTGCTTGCTGCTGCCCTGCTGGCTGTCGGCCAGGGAGCTGGTCATTGGCGGCCTGCTGGAGCCCCCCCTGAAGTGGCTGGATGAGAAAGGGCAGCCACGGGGGCTGGATGTGGATCTGGTCACCACCATCTTTGGCGTCCTCCAGGTCCCCATCAAGATAGAGCTGCTCGATTCCGGTGCCAGACTCACCCGCAACGCCGAGGGCGGCGTCTATGACCTGCTGCTTAGCCACTCCTACAAGCCGGAGCGAACGCGCTACCTGCTCTACCCCAAACAAGCCCATATCCGCCACAGCTGGCACTTCTTCGTGCGCAAGGCCGACATGAGCAAGATCCACTACCAGACCCTGGCCGATCTCAAGCCCTGGCGCATAGGTGTCACCAAGGACTTCTCCTACACCCCAGAATTGACGGCGGCCATGGCCGATCCTGCCTATCGCTTCCAGGCGATCCCCATCAACCAGTTGCAACTGCGCAAGCTGATCGCCGGGCGCATCGATCTGGTCCCCATGTCCCTGGTCACCGCCTTCACCCAGATAAGGGAAGAGGGGCTGGAGGGCAGGCTCGGCTACCTGCCAAAACCCCTCAAGACCAGTCCCTACTTCAATGTCTGGACCCGCTCCCGGGCCGATGCCGACACCCCGGCCCTGATGGCGGCCTATGACGCCGAACTGCTGCACATGAAGCATGACGGCCGCCTCAAGGCCCTCTACGACAAATACGGCATCCCCTATCTCGAGCCCTGATCCCTAGGGTCAGGGCTTCACGTCTCTCAATATCGGGTTCTGCAGCGAGATCAGGGTTTCACATCTCTAAGGATGGGATTTTGCAGCGAGATCAGGGTTTCGGTGGACTGGATCTCGTCTATGGTCTGGATCTTGTGGATCAGCACAGTCTGCAACTCGTCGATGGAGCGGGTCATCACCTTCATGAAGATGCTGTAGTGGCCAGTGGTGTAATAGGCCTCCACCACCTCGTCCAGCGCCTGCAACTTGGCCAGGGCCGAGGGGTAATCCTTGGCGCTCTTGAGGTTGATGCCGATAAAGCAGCAGACGTCGTAACCCAGCTTCTTGGCATTCACCTGCACCCGGGTCCCCTCTATGATCCCCGCCTGCTTCATCTTCTCCACCCGCACATGAATGGTGCCCGGGCTGACCGCCAGCTGTTTGGCCAGCTCGGCATAAGGAATGCGCGCATTCTCCATCAGGGCGGTGAGGATGGCCTGATCGAGATTATCGATCCGATAATTTTCCGACACTTTTTTGCACTCCCGTTGACGATGTCTCAGTAAAAGCCCGGATATTTTGAACAAAAAAATGCATAAAGCCTATTTCTATTATCGAATATTGAATTTAGTGCGCAATCTGTTGAAGAATCGCCACATCCAACGGGTTTGAAACAGGTATTTCCCATGAAACAGCACTACATTCGCAGCCAACAACAGATCAGCTTCGTCAAAGAGATGTTCTCCCGCCAGCTCGCCCAGCAACTGGGTCTGATGGAGGTGCAAGCCCCCATTCTGAGCCGGGTCGGCGATGGCACTCAGGACAACCTCTCCGGCCACGAGAATGCGGTGCAAGTGAAGGTGAAGACACTCCCCGAACACAGCTACGAGGTGGTGCACTCCCTGGCCAAGTGGAAGCGCCATACCCTGGGTCGCTTCGGCTTCGGCCCGGGTGAAGGCATCTACACCCACATGAAGGCCCTGCGCCCGGACGAAGACAGACTCACCCCCATCCACTCCGTCTACGTAGATCAGTGGGACTGGGAGAAGGTGATGCCAAGCGAGCGCCGGGATCTCACCTATCTGCAGGAGACGGTGCGCGGCATCTGGGCCGCCATCAAGGCCACAGAGCGCGCGGTCTGCGCCGAACACGAGCTGACCCCCTTCCTGCCAAGCGAGATCCAGTTCCTGCACAGCGAAGAGCTGCTGACCCGTTACCCGGACCTCGATGCCAAGGGGCGCGAGCGGGCCATCGCCAAGGAGCTGGGAGCCGTTTTCCTCATCGGCATCGGCGGTGCCCTCTCCCACGGCGAGCGCCACGATGTGCGTGCCCCTGACTATGACGACTGGAGCAGCGAGAGCGAACTGGGTCTGGCGGGTCTGAACGGCGACATCCTGGTGTGGAACCCTGTGCTGGAAGACAGCTTCGAGATCTCCTCCATGGGGATCCGGGTGGACGCCGAGGCCCTGCGCCGCCAACTCGCCATCACCGGCGACGAGGATCGCCTGCAGTACGACTGGCACCAGGATCTGCTGGCCGAGCGGATGCCGCAAACCATAGGCGGCGGCATAGGCCAATCCCGTCTGGCCATGCTGTTGCTGCAAAAAGAGCACATAGGTCAGGTGCAAGTAGGTGTCTGGCCATCCGAGATGAAGGCAGCTATCCCGGGCATGCTGTAAGCAGATTGATGGCATCCGGCAACCCATGCCGGATGCCGAAGGTGTGTGGCGGTGCGGACTGAAAGAGCGCAGTCCGGACAGGCTGTAAGGAGAGGGTCATCCAGGATGACCCGCTGCGAAACCGGGGCTTGCCCCTGCGACCCGCTCAACCCACGCAAGGTCGCATCGAATACATTCCTCCCGGCAATCTTCGGATTGCCGTTTTTTTTGCCTGCACCCGAGCGGCCCATGAAAAAAGGGGCCTGAGCCCCTCTGCAGTCCTGCCTCAGCCCTCAATACGCCTTGCTGCCCAGCAGGTGGCCATCCACCGGGGAAGGCAAGCCGTACTGGGAGTAGGTGCCATGGAACGCCTTGATGGTCTGGCCGAGATCCCCCTTGAACCTGGGATCCTGAGGGCGCCCGTGGCTGTTGATGTAAAGGGAGACATCCCAGGCCTGCTGATCGCTCAGACTCCCCCCCTGGGAGAGCGGCATGTTGCTCTTGATGAAGGCGGCCGCCTTGTCGATGCCGTGCATACCCGCGCCCCAGTTGTAGCTCTCCTTGCCCCACAGGGGTGGGAAGACGTAGCGATCCGCCACCTTCTTGCCCTCCCCCTCACCGCCGTGGCAATCGGCACAGCGCTCGGCATAGACGCTCTGGCCCCGCTTGAAATCGGGGGCCTGGGGAGGGGTGGCGATGGTGAAGAAGTTGCGCCCGGGCAGCTTGTCACTGATGGGGGCGCCGCTCGCCAGCCAGTAGGAGTAGGCCACCAGATCCCGGATCGCCTGACTGTCATAGGCGGGGGGCTGGCCCTCTCTGGCATTCATCGAATAGAGGAAGCAACCTTGCAGCCGATCCTCATAGGTGTTCACCTTGTTGTTCTTCTTGCGATAGGCGGGGTAGGCCGGATAGGCCCCCCACATCGGACTGGCACCGGCAATGATGCCGGCCCCCAGGTGGCAGTTGCTGCACTGCAAGCTGTTCCCCGGCTGGCCCTGCCCCTTGAGCTGCTGGGTGTTGACGAACAGGCTGTAGCCACGCTTGATGGCCGCGCCCATCTCCCCCTCCGGCACGGCAGACCAGTCGGGCACCTTGTGGTAGTTGCCATCGGGTGCCTTCTCCCCGAGCGGGACGCTGAACTGATCCTCGAACGCTGCGCCATGAGCCAGACCGGCCAGCAGGCAGGCCATCAGATATGCATGCTTCATTTCGCCACCCCCTGCGCCGCGAAGTAGTTGGCCACGGCGTCCATTTCCGCCTCGCTGAGCGACTTGGCGATGGCAGGCATGGAGCCCATGGCGCCAAGCGGGCGCTTGTCGGCCTTCCAGTAGATCAACTGCCGCTTGAGGTAGGCGGGATCCTGACCGGCGAGACGGGGAAACAGGGGCATGACGCCGACGCCACTCGGGCCATGGCAAGCCACGCAGGCCGGCAGATTACGCTCAGGTTTGCCGGCCAGGGCCAGCCGCTCCCCCGTCTCCATGTCCCCGGGCCACTTGTCGCCGCTCCAGTGCAGGCTCACCTCCCTGGCGGCAGCCTAGCCGGCAAAATGGCTGGCCGCCCGGGCTATCTGCTCGTCGCTCAACTGGTAGATGATGGGATTCATGAAATCGCTGACCCGTTTGCCGCTGCGAAAGGCACGCAGTTGCTCGGTCAGGTAGGCCTCCGACTGTCCCCAGAGATTGGGGATGTTCGACTCCTTGGGCACGCCGTTCATCCCGTGGCAGGTGGCGCAGATCTGGGGCACATCCTGGGTTGCTTGCTCCCCCTGCACCGCCAGGGGCACCAGGCTGCTGCACAGCAACATGAGCGAAAATCGTGTTCTCATCGGCAAAGGCTCCCTCTCCTGACAATGACAATGGCGTCATTAATGGTATGAAGCCTATCACTACAATTCGATGACCAATAGTTATCGCCATGTTAACGCCAACATGCTGCGACAATAAAAAACGCCAGTCCTAGGGCTGGCGTGGTTCTGGTCGATGGCCTCATCGCCAGCGCCGCAGTGCTGGTTGGGCTCGCTTCCCACCTCGCTCAGGCTCACGGGAACACATGTTCAAAGCCCGCCCCTATCTGGGTTTGCCTTGGCAGCCCCACCTTCCGCTTGCCGGTACAGTGGCAGGCAAAAAGGCGGCCGACCCCTTCCCGTTGCAAATATGACCCCAGCACCGCTGCCCGTTGCGGGCCGGAAAACTTCAGGTGCAAGCCACCTATGACGGCATGCACCCGCTCGTCGCCACACACCTCCTTGGCCCACTGGACGATGTTTTCGACCCCGGAGTGGCCGCAGCCGATGAAGACAATCAGACCCTGCTCGCTCTTGTAGGCCAGCGCTGAGTCGTCGCTGATAAGATCCTTCTCCACTCGACCACCTCGCAATATGTAGCCAAGCAGGGAAGGAGCCGCCATGTCGCGCCGCGCGATGCTCCCGAGAAACACCAGACGCTCGGACAGCCAGACCGGCTCGGCCGAACAGTGAGGGAGCAGCCCTCTCATCGCCAGTTGTTGCGGATCCAGATCCCCCGAGAGGCGGTAGAGGTTGTAGCGTCGGGGCAGCAACGGCAGGAAGTAGCCCCGCTCATTGAACACATCCGGACAGGCGATCAACGGGATGGGATCGGGATATAGGGGCAGGGAGCCGATGCCGCCCACATGGTCGTAATGACCGTGGGACAGCACCACATGGGTGAGAGAGCCGAGATCGACCCCCATCACCTCGGCATTGTGGCGCAGCGCCCGGCCACGACCGCTGTCGAACAGCACCCTGAGGCCATCGCACTCCAACAGCAACGACAGTCCCTTTTCAGGCAGGCAGCCGGGTAGATGAACATCATCATCCACCAAGACGGAAAACTTCAGCATCTCAATCACCCTGAAAACAAAACGCAGGCACAAGGCCTGCGTTTTTCATCGATGACACCATCATGGCTGGCTCATGGTGAGCCCGTTGCTGTCGGCACCCAGCAGCAACTTCTTGCCGGGGATGACCCGGCCGCTGAGCAGGGCCTGGGCCAGCGGGTTTTCCACCTTCTGCTGGATTGCCCGCTTGAGGGGACGCGCCCCGTAGACGGGATCGAAACCGGCGTGGACCAGCTTGGTCAACAGCTCCTCGCTCACCTCCACCTCGAAGCCCTGGGACTCCAGACGGCCCATCAGGCTCTTGAGCTGGATGCGGGCGATGGACTTGATGTGATCCTCGTCCAGCGGGTGGAACACCACAGTCTCGTCGATCCGGTTGATGAACTCCGGACGGAAGCTGCGGGTCAGCAGTTCCATCAGCAGGGCCTTCATCTCCTCATAGTCCTTCTCGGCGTAGTGCTCCTGGATGAGATCCGAGCCGAGGTTGGAGGTCATGATCACCACGGTATTGCGGAAATCGACGGTGCGGCCCTGACCATCGGTCAAGCGGCCATCGTCCAGCACCTGCAGCAGTATGTTGAACACATCCGGGTGCGCCTTCTCCACCTCGTCCAGCAGGATCACCGAGTAGGGGCGACGGCGTACCGCCTCGGTGAGATAACCCCCCTCCTCGTAGCCCACGTAGCCGGGAGGCGCCCCCACCAGCCGTGCCACGCTGTGCTTCTCCATGAACTCGGACATGTCGATGCGCACCATGGCGTCCTGGGTATCGAACAGGAACTCAGCCAGCGCCTTGCACAGCTCTGTCTTGCCCACCCCGGTCGGCCCGAGGAACAGGAAGGAGCCGATGGGGCGATTCGGATCGGACAGCCCGGCCCGGGAGCGACGGATGGCGTTGGAGACGGCGTCCACCGCCTCTTCCTGGCCGATCACCCGGCTGTGCAGTTGCTCTTCCATCCGCAGCAGCTTGTCCCGCTCCCCTTCCAGCATCCGCGCCACCGGAATGCCGGTCCAGCGCGCCAGGACGTCTGCGATCTCCACGTCGGTGACACGGTTGCGCAGCAGGCTGGTCTCCTGCATCTCCGCCTGGGTGGCGAGATCCAGCTGTTTCTCCAGCTCGGGGATGCGGCCGTATTGCAGCTCGGACATGCGGCCGAGATCCCCGGCCCGGCGGGCCACCTCGAGATCCTGACGGGCCTGCTCCAGCGCCGCCTTGATGTGCTGGGTACCGGCAAGGGCGGCCTTCTCGGCCTTCCACACCTCTTCCAGCTCGTTGTATTCCCGCTCCTTCTCGGTCAGCTCCTGGTTGAGCAGATCGAGGCGCTTGCGGCTGGCGTCGTCGTCCTCCTTCATCAGCGCCTGCTGCTCCAGCTTGAGCTGTATGATGCGCCGCTCCAGCCGGTCCAGGGACTCAGGCTTGGAGTCGATCTGCAGCCGGATGCTGGCCGCCGCCTCGTCGATGAGATCGATGGCCTTGTCAGGCAGCTGGCGATCCGCGATGTAGCGGTGGGACAGCTGGGCCGCCGCAACTATGGCGGGGTCTGTGATCTGCACATGGTGGTGCAGCTCGTAGCGTTCTTTAAGGCCGCGCAGTATGGCGATGGTGTCCTCCACCGAGGGCTCCTCCACCAGCACCTTCTGGAAGCGGCGCTCAAGGGCGGCGTCTTTCTCCACGTACTGGCGATATTCGTCCAGGGTGGTGGCACCGACGCAGTGCAGCTCACCGCGCGCCAGAGCCGGTTTGAGCATGTTGCCCGCGTCCATGGCCCCCTCGCCCTTGCCGGCGCCGACCATGGTGTGCAGCTCGTCCACGAAGAGGATGACATTGCCCTCCTCCTTGGCGAGATCGCTCAGCACCGCCTTGAGCCGCTCCTCAAACTCGCCGCGATACTTGGCACCGGCCACCAGGGCCCCCATGTCGAGGGACAACACCCGCTTGTTCTTGAGCCCTTCCGGCACCTCGCCATTGATGATGCGCTGGGCCAACCCCTCGACGATGGCTGTCTTGCCCACACCGGGGGCACCGATCAGCACGGGGTTGTTCTTGGTGCGGCGTTGCAGCACCTGTATGGTGCGGCGGATCTCTTCATCCCGGCCGATCACAGGGTCGAGCTTGCCGAGTTCGGCCCGCTCGGTGAGGTCTATGGTGTACTTCTCCAGCGCCTGACGGTTCTCCTCGGCGTTGGCATCATCGATCTTCTTGCCGCCACGCACCTTGTCGATGGCCTGCTCGAGTTTTTCCTTGGTCAGGCCCTGGGCGCGCAGCAGCTCCCCCAGGTTGCCCTTCTCGTCGAGGGCCGCCAGCACGAACAGCTCGGACGAGATGAACTGATCCTTGCGCTGCTGGGCCAGCTTGTCGCAGACGTTGAGCAGACGACCGAGGCCGTTGGAAAGTTGCACGTCCCCTTCGACGCCGCTCACCTTGGGCAGGCGGTCGAGCTCCTCGCCGAGACGGGAGCGCAGGGCGTTGATGTCCATCCCGGTCAGGGTCAGCAGCGGGCGGATGGAACCGCCATCCTGATTGAGCAGGGCTGTCATCAGGTGGACGGGTTCGATGAATTGGTGGTCACGACCCAGTGCGAGAGACTGGGCATCGGAAATAGCGACTTGGAATTTGCTGGTCAGGCGATCGAGGCGCATTGCACTCCCCCTTTGAAACAGACACGCCGCTTGCGCGGCAAACAACATGATCTTCTGACAAGGTAAATGAGGCCCGTACGGGTTATTTCAAGGGTTGAGGCTGGTTATTTTTTCTGCAAAACGGGGAGGAGGCAGGATGCCCGCCCCTCTCGCGCGGATTTGGTCTTGAGAGGGGCGGGTGATTTCTTAGCGGGCCAACCAGATGATGGAGGCCATCCGGCCGGTCTGGCCGTCGCGGCGACATGGGCAGTAGAACTGCGCTCTGCACGGGAGGCAGTCCCCAGAGGCAATTACTCTGCCAGCCAGATCAGCGATGCCATGCGGCCGGTCTGGCAGTCGCGGCGATAAGAGTAGAACTGATCGCCGTCGCTGAAGGTGCAGAATTCGCCGCCATAGACAGCGTTCACACCGGCGCGAGCCAGTCGCAGCCGGGCCAGCAGGTAGATATCCGCCAGCCATTTCCCATCGTTGGCTGAAGGCACGAAGGCGGCGACCGCCTCGGCCTGCTCCGCCATAAAGGCCTCGCGCACCTCGCCACCCACTTCGAACGCCGTGGGGCCTATGGCCGGGCCGAGCCAGGCCAGGATCTCCCCCGGCTCGCAGCCCATGGCGGCGATGGTCGCCTCCAACACGCCCTCCTTCAGCCCACGCCAACCGGCGTGAGCGGCAGCCACCACTGTGCCGGCCCGGTCGCAAAACAGCACCGGCAGGCAGTCGGCTGTCATCACTATGCAGGCCTGCCCGGCTTGCTGGGCGCAGGCCGCATCGGCATCCGGTGCCCCGTCGTATTCGTTGCTGACGGGGTGGACTGCGGTGCCGTGCACCTGGTTGAGCCAGTTGAGGGGCCCGGGGATCTGCGCCGCCTGCTGCAGGCGGGCACGGTTGGCCTCGACCCGTGCCGGCTCGTCCCCCACATGGGCCCCCAGGTTGAGCCCGGCGAAGACCCCTTCGCTCAGGCCACCATCCCGGGTGGTCGACAGGGCCCTGACATTGCCAGGAGCGGGCCAGTCGGGTTCAATCCAGTTCATCTGTGACTCCTTCCATTCACGGATATAAAAACGGGGCTCCTGAAAGGGAACCCCGTTTGGCATCTCTTGGGGCCGGACGGCGGCAGAAACCGACGCAGGCCCTATTGCATCAGCTCCAGACCAAATCGTCCGGGTTGGCCAGGGTATCAGCCCGCAGCACTTCCATCAGATCCAGCATGTCTTGCGGTGTGGCAGAGTGCCACTCCATGACTTCGCCGGTGATGGGGTGAGCCAGCTTCAGCATGGTGGCGTGCAGCGCCTGGCGGTTGAAGTTGCGCAGGGCCAGGGTCAGCTCCGGAGTCGCATTGCGCAGCAGGCGCAGACGGCCACCGTAAGCGGGATCACCCACCAGCGGATGCTTGATGTGAGCCATGTGGACACGGATCTGGTGGGTACGACCGGTTTCCAGACGCAGACGCAGACGAGTGTGGCCACGGAACTTCTCGTGCACCCGGTAATGGGTCACGGAAGGACGGCCATTGGGCACCACAGCCATGTGGGTACGCTGGGTCGGGTGACGGCCGATGGGGGCATCCACGGTACCGCCTGCGGTCATGTGACCTATGGCGACGGCTTCGTACTCACGGGTGATCTGACGCGCCTGCAGCGCCTCCACCAGATGGGTCTGGGCCGGGATCGTCTTGGCAACCACCATCAGGCCAGTGGTGTCTTTATCCAGACGGTGCACTATGCCGGCACGGGGTACCTCGGCGATGCCGGGGTAACGGTGCAGCAGGGCGTTGAGTATGGTGCCATCCGGCGTGCCGGCGCCCGGGTGAACCACCAGGCCGGCCGGCTTGTCGATCACCAGAATGTGTTCATCTTCATAGACGATGTTGAGGTCGATGTTCTGGGCATCCCAGCGGGTGTCATCTTCCAACTCGACATCTACATGTACCTGCTGCCCGGCCACCACTTTCTCGCGCGGGGTATTGGCAACCTGACCGTCCAGGGTCACTCTGTCCTGTAAAATCCACTCCTTGATGCGGGTTCTGGAGTAGTCTGGAAACAATTCGGCCAGGGCCTGGTCGAGTCGCTGCCCGAATTGGTGATCCTGAAATTCGCCTGTCAGTTCAATATGCTGGCTCATGTATGGTCTCTTGAGCGGGGGTATCAATTCGAAATAATCCGGGTATTCTAGCTTTTCTTTTAGCCAAGCATAACGGATACTTTGCCAATTTCGTGGAAATGGACCGGATGTTGTTGATGGGAAAGAAGTCTCGCCTGCTGATGTCGCTCGCCTTGGTCGCTACGCTGATCACTGGCTGTTCCAGCACCAAACCCAAGGTTCCCGACGAACCGCCGGAAGTTCTGTACCAGAAAGCCCGTCTCAAACTGGACACAGGCAACTACCTGAATGCCATCGAGTTGCTGGAAGCGCTGGACTCTCGTTACCCGTTCGGCGCCTACTCAAACCAGGTGCAGCTCGATCTCATCTACGCCTACTACAAGCAGGATGATACCGCCCAGGCGATCGCCAATATCGACCGCTTCATCCGCCTCAACCCGGCGCACAAGAACATCGATTACGTGTTCTACATGCGCGGTCTGACCAACATGGCGGCGGATTACAACTTCTTCCAGGACTTCCTGGGCATAGATCGGGACGACAAGGACCCCTCCTACGCCCGTCAGGCCTTCCAGGACTTCAAGACCCTGCTGCAGAGCTACCCCAACAGCAGCTACGCGGCCGATGCCCGTGCCCGCATGGTCGGTCTGAAAACCCGCCTCGCCCGCTACGATCTGGGGGTGGCCGAGTATTACGTGAAGCGTGATGCCCTGATCGCCGCCGCCAACCGCGCCAAACTGGTGGTCGAAACCTATCCCGACACAGTCGAGACAGAGAAGGCACTGGAGATCATGGTCAACGCCTACGATACCCTGAAGATGCCGACCCTGGCCCGCCACGCCCGCGAAGTGCTGGCCAAGAACTACCCGGACAATCGCCTCGGCCGCGGCTGAGCATGACGGGAACAAAAAAACCGATGCCAAGGCATCGGTTTTTTTATGGCTGCAATCTCCGCGCAGAGTGCGCCCCCCATGACGGCACCCTGCATGCGCCGTCATCTTCATTCAGCTACTTGGCTACGTTGCCCGCCACGTTGAGCACGTCCCAGGTGCGGGAGAAGGGCGGTGCATAGGCGAAGTCCAGCATGCCGAGCTGATCCGTGGTCACCCCCATGGTGATGGCCACCGCCAGGGCATCGATGCGGTGTACCGCCCCCTTGCGCCCCAGGATCTGGCCCCCCAGCAGCCGCTTGCTGCCCGCCTCATAGACCAGCTTGACGTGAATGTCTGACTGACCCGGGCAGTAGTTGGTGTGGCACTTGTCCTTGATCACCACGGTGCTGTAGTCGATGCCCAATTGTTGGGCCTCTTTCTCAGAAAGTCCGGTACGACCCGCCTCCAGTCCCAGCACCTTGAGCGCCGCAGAGCCCAGCGTGCCCGGAAACTCCTGGCCGGCGCCGGCCAGGTTCTCCCCCACCATGCGCCCCAGCTTGTTGGCTATGGTGGCGAGCGGCACATAGACCTGCTGCTGCTTGACGCTGTGCCAGACGCTGGCGCAGTCCCCCGCCGACCAGACGTTGGTCAGCGAGCTGCGGCCCTGACGGTCGACCTTGATGGCGCCATTGCCGAGCCGCGCTATGCCGGTGTCGGCCAGGAACTCGGTATTGGGCCTGACCCCGGTGCAGACCACGACTATATCGGCCTGGTACTCACCCTGGTCGGTACGCACGCCGCTGACCCGGCCCTCCCCCAACAAGGCTTGGACGCGCTCACCCAGATGCAGGGCGACGCCCCGCTCCCGCAGCTCGGTCTCGATGTGCTGGGTTATCTCAGAGTCGAAGGCATCGGGGATGACCCTGTCCGCCAGCTCGATGAGGCGCACCTCCTTGCCCTGATGGACCAGGGCCTCGACCACCTCCAGCCCGATAAAGCCGGAGCCGATCACCACCGCCTTCTTGCTGCGCGGATCCTGCACCGCTGCCTTCAGTGCCAGCCCATCGCTCATGCGGCGCAGCCCGAACACCCCTTGCTGCTGCAAGCCGGGGATGGGGGGCATCTGTTCGCGGGCACCTGTGGCTATCATCAACCGATCGTAGCTATCGGTGAAGCTGTCCCCCTTGTGCTCCACCCGCAAGGTCTGGGCCGCCGCGTCCAGGCTCAGCACCCTGTGGCCAATCTTCACCTCTATCCCCTTGGCGGCGAACTGCTCCGGGGTGAACTCGGCCATGTAGCCCGGCTCCTGGAAATCATCCCCCACGAAATAGGGCAGACCGCAGGCACCGAAGGAGATCACCTCGGAGGCCTCATAGACCACAATCTCGGCATCTTTGGCCAGACGGCGCGCCTTGGCCGCCGCACTCATGCCGGCGGCTTCGCCACCGATGATCACAATACGCATAGCTTGACTCCAGTCACGACAGGGGAGGCCTCGCCTCCCCTTTTCATAAACAAATCAGAAGATAAGATCCGGTCAGACCGCGGACTCTTCCCCGTCCAGACTGACCTCGGCATCGCCGTTGAAGACGGCCATGTCGGTCTGTCCCATCAACCGGCTGGTGAGGGTGCCGGCCGTGATGGAGCCGGAGACGTTGAGGGCGGTGCGGCCCATGTCGATGAGGGGCTCGATGGAGATGAGCAGCCCCGCCAGGGCCACCGGGAAGTCCAGGGCGGAGAGCACGATCAGCGCCGCGAAGGTGGCGCCGCCACCGACCCCGGCCACCCCGAAGGAGCTGACGGTGATGATGGCGATGAGCGTCATGATGAAGCCGGGATCCAGGGGATCGACCCCCACGGTCGGCGCTATCATCACCGCCAGCATGGCCGGGTAGATGCCGGCGCAGCCGTTCTGGCCTATGGTGGCGCCGAAGGAGGCGGCGAAGTTGGCGATGCCCGCCGGGATGCCGAGCGCCCGGGTCTGGGTCTGCACGTTCATGGGGATGGAGCCCGCACTGGTGCGCGAGGTGAAGGCGAAGGCCAGCACCGGCATGATCTTCTTGAGGAAGCGCAGCGGGTTGATGCCCACCAGGCTCACCAGCAGCAGGTGCACCAGGAACATGATGGCGATGGCACCGTAAGAGGCCAGCACGAAGTTCAGCAGGTTGATGATGTCCGCGTAGTTGGAGCCGGATACCACCTTGGCCATCAGCGCCAGCACGCCATAGGGAGTGAGGCGCAGCACCAGGGTCACCATCCGCATGACGATGGCGTGGGCGACCTGCATGAAGCGCTCGAAGCTGGCGAAGATCTCGGGCTGCTTGCGGGCGATGCCGGTGGCGGACAGGCCGATGAAGATGGAGAAGATCACCACGGCTATGGTGGAGGTCTTGCGTGCCCCCGTCATGTCGAGGAAGGGATTGGCCGGGATGAACTCCAGCACCATCTTGGGGAGGGACATACTCTCGACGCTGCCGAGGCTGGTCTGCAGGGCCGCGCCACGGGCCGTCTCGGCGGCGCCGGCAACCAGCCCCTCGGCACTCAGGCCGAACAGGTTGGACATCAGTATGCCCGCCCCGGCGGCGATCATGGTGGTGAAGATCAGCACCCCTATGGTCAGGGCGCTGATCTTGCCGAGCGCCGTGCCGCCGCTCAGCTTGAGGATGGCGCCTATGATGGAGACCATGATGAGCGGGATGATGATCATCTGCAGCAGCTTCACGTAGCCGCTGCCGACCAGATCCAGGTAGTCGCCGGTCTGGACCAGCACCTCGGAGCCGACGCCGTACAGCAGTTGCAAGGCCCAGCCGAACAGGACCCCGAGCCCCAGCCCGGAGAAGACGCGGCGGGTGAAGCTGACATGGGTCTGCTGCAAGCGGTAGAGAAACAGCAGCAACATGACCAGGATGGCCAGATTACCGATAACGCTAAGAGTCATGATATTCCCCAAAAATAAACGGGCGAGGCCCGAGGTGGATGGACGGGCGCACCCTGCGCCTCGCCCCGAAACTGGCCGCATCGTGGCGGCACGCCCCCCGTTCGGGGTGACGTCAATCTCTGCAAAAACCGGGGGCGGCCAGTGCCGCCCCCCTCATCAGCCAGCCTTGCCTTGTTGCTTGGCCCGCATGATGTTGATGATCTCTATGTCGGTGTCCAGCATCCCCTGTTTCGAGAGACGGCCCAGGTTCGCTATGGTCTGGTCCACATCGTCGGAGACTATGCCCTCGCTCTGGGGCACGTGCAGGTTGTTGATGGCCATCAGCGACGACTTGACCGCCGCCGAGGTGGAGGTGGACACCTTCATGGAGCAGGCGCTGCCGGCACCGTCGCAGATGATGCCGGAGACGTCGCCAATCATGTTGTTGATGCAGTGGCTGATCTGCTCGAACTGGCCACCCAGCAGCCAGGTGATGGCGGCGCCCGAGCCCATGGCGGCGGTACTGGCGGCGCACAGGGCCGACAGCTTGTTCTGGTAGGCCTTGATGTAGATGGCCACCAGGTGGCTCATCACCAGTGCCCGGGTCAGCTGCTCGTCATCGGCCTTGAGGAAGCGGGCGGCGGCGACCACCGGCATGGTGGCGGCTATGCCCTGGTTGCCCGAGCCCGAGTTGGACATGGCGGGCAGCATGGCGCCGTCCATCCGCGCGTCCGACGCGGCAGAAGAGAGGCGCATGGCCAGCGTCATCAGATCGTCCGAGAGCAGCTTGCGCTCCACCTGCTCGGTGAGGATCTTGCCGATGCGCAGGCCATAGCCCTGCAGCCCCTCATCCGCCAGCGCCTGGTTCATGGTGGCGGCCTCGCGGATGAAGTCGAGCTCGGCCAGTGGCGCCTCCAGGGCAAACGCCACTATCTCCCGCAGCGTCATGGCGGGCTTGCCGGATTTCGCGGGCTGGATCTGCACCCCGGGGGCACTGGCCTGCTCCATCAGCACCTCGCCGTCCAGCTCCATCAAGACGATGCGGGTGTGGTCGGTACAGATCACCACACGGGCGCTGTGACCCTCAGCCTCGGCAAGCACCTCGGCGTAGAGCACGTCAGGCACGTCCTTCACGTCCACCTTGATGATGGGCAGCAGCGCCTTGGCGGCGTCCACCTGCTCCGGGGTCAGGGTCTTGAGCACCTCCAGCCCCGCATCCGGGTTGCCCCCCGTGATGCCGACGGCGGCGGCGACCGGCAGACCTATCATGCCGGTGCCGGGTACCCCGACCCCCATGCCATTCTTGAACAGGTTGCCGCTGACCCAGACGCTGATGTTGGTCGGATCCTGCCCCAGCAGCTTGCGGCAGTTGGCGGCGGCCAGCGCCACCGACATGGGTTCGGTGCAGCCCAGGGCCGGCACCACTTCACGCTTGAGCAGAGTAATAAAGTCGGTCCATTGTGCTTTCATCTGTGGTTTCTCTGGTTCACTGTGCCGCAGGCATCGTATGAGGATATGGGTGCTATCTGGAGGGCCACCCCGTCCATGTCACTTTATTTGATTCTAGTGGCGCGAGTATCAAATAAAATTGAGCCCCCTCGCCTTTTGCCGCCATTATGCCTTCCAGCGAGGGCAACGTCACCGGATTGCTGCCCTGCCGCTGGCAACGGATCCCCCCTCCCGGCCAAGGCCCTTTGCCATCAATGTGTTGCCCGCGCCCCGTGAAAAGCGGGCAATAAAAAAGGAGGCCTAAGCCTCCTCTTGTCTCATCCCATCGACGCTTAGAGCGCCTTCAGGATGGCCTCGACGCTGGCCTTGGCATCGCCAAACAGCATCTGGGTGTTCTCCTTGAAGAACAGCGGGTTCTGGACACCGGCGTAGCCAGTGTTCATGGAGCGCTTGAAGCCGATGACGTTCTGCGCCTTCCACACTTCCAGCACCGGCATGCCGGCGATGGGGCTGCCCGGATCTTCCATGGCGGCCGGGTTGACGGTGTCGTTCGCACCTATCACCAGCACCACGTCGGTATCGCTGAAGTCCTCGTTGATCTCGTCCATTTCCAGAACTATGTCGTAGGGGACCTTGGCTTCCGCCAGCAGCACGTTCATGTGACCAGGCAGACGACCGGCAACCGGGTGGATACCGAAGCGCACCTTGACGCCGCGCTCGCGCAGCTTGTGGGTGATCTCGGCAACCGGATACTGGGCCTGCGCCACCGCCATGCCGTAGCCCGGGGTGATGATGACGGAGCTGGCATTCTTCAGCATGTCGGCCACGTCTTCGGCATTGGTCTCGCGGTATTCGCCCATCTCCTGATCGGCCGTGGAGGCCACACCGTCGGAGCCGAAGCCACCGGCGATGACGGAGATGAAGGAGCGGTTCATCGCCTTACACATGATGTAAGAGAGGATGGCACCGGAGGAACCCACCAGGGCACCCACCACGATCAGCAGGTCGTTGGAGAGCATGAAGCCCGCCGCCGCCGCTGCCCAACCGGAGTAGGAGTTCAGCATGGAGACCACCACCGGCATGTCGGCGCCGCCGATGGAGGCCACCAGGTGCCAGCCGAAGGCGAAGGCGATCAGGGTCATCACCAGCAGTGCGAAGGTGGAGCCACCGGCGTTGACGAAGTGGATCATCAGCGCCAGAGAAACCACCACGGCCAGCAGGTTCAGCTTGTGACGATGGGGCAGTTGCAGCGGCTTGGAAGAGATCAGGCCACGCAGCTTGCCGAACGCCACCACTGAACCGGTGAAGGTCACAGCACCGATGAAGACGCCCAGGAAGACTTCCACCAGGTGGATGTTCAGCATGGCGCCGGAGAGGTGCTCGACCTGGGCGACGCTGGCCGCCTGCTCGAACGCCGCCCGGGCAGCAGCCAGGGTCGCATCCAGGTTGGAGCCGACGGAGACGACTACCTCAGCGGGTGCGGAGGGGTGCAAGTCGATGAAGCTGTTGAAGCCCACCAGCACCGCCGCCATGCCCACGAAGCTGTGCAGCACGGCCACCAGCTCGGGCATCTCTGTCATCTCGACCTTGAGCGCCAGGCGCACGCCGATGGCGCCGCCGATGACCATGGCCAGGACAATCCAGTGCACGCCACTGGTTTCCGGGTTGAAGACGGTGGCGAGCAGGGCGATGGCCATCCCCGCGATACCGAACAGGTTGCCATGCTTGGCCGTTTCTTGCTTCGACAGTCCCGCGAGACTGAGGATGAAGAGCACGGCGGCAACGATATAGGATGCTGTTACCAGTCCTTGAGACACGTTAAACCCCCTTAATCCTTACGGAACATCTTCAGCATGCGCTGAGTGACGGTGAAGCCACCGAAGATGTTGATACTGGCAATCAGCACGGCGATAAAGGCCAATACGGTGACCAGGGTCGACCCTTGCCCAATCTGCAGCAGGGCACCGACCACGATAATGCCGGAGATGGCATTGGTGACCGACATCAGCGGCGTGTGCAGGGCGTGAGAGACGTTCCACACCACGTAGTAACCGACCACGCAGGCCAGGATGAAGACGGTGAAGTGGGAGAGGAAGGCGGCAGGTGCCACCGCAGCTACCCAACCGAAGGCGGCGATGCCGAGGGCACCGAACACGAACTTCTTGTTGGACGGTTTCTTCTCTTCGGCCTTCTTCGGCGCAACCTTGGCGGCCGGCTTCTGCGGCGCGGCAGAGACGGAGATGGCGGGGGGCGGGAAGGTCACTTCACCGGCCTGGATCACCGTCATGTTGCGCTGAACCACGTCCTCGAAGTCGATGGCGACGTTGCCGTCCTTCTCCTTGCACATCAGCTTCATCAGGTTGACCAGGTTGGTACCGTAGAGCTGGGAGGATTGGGCGGGCAGACGACCCGGCAGATCGGTGTAACCTATCACCTTGACGCCGTTCGGGGTGACGAACAGCTCGGTCGGCTTGGTGTATTCACAGTTGCCACCGGTGGCGGCAGCCAGATCCACAATGACGGAACCCGGCTTCATGCTGTCGACCATCTCCTTGGTGATCAGCTTGGGTGCCGGACGACCGGGGATCAGGGCGGTGGTGATGATGATGTCCACTTCCTTGGCCTGCTGGGCAAACAGCTCCATCTCGGCCTTGATGAACTCATCGGACATGACCTTGGCATAACCGTCGCTGGAGGCACCGTCCTCGCTACCGAAGTCCAGCTTGAGGAATTCCCCCCCCATGGATTCGATCTGCTCGGCGACTTCCAGACGGGTGTCGAATGCACGCACTATGGCGCCGAGGGAACCGGCGGTCCCGATGGCAGCCAGACCGGCCACACCGGCACCTATCACCAATACCTTGGCGGGCGGTACTTTACCGGCGGCGGTGATCTGACCGGTGAAGAAGCGACCGAACTGGTGGGCGGCTTCGACCACGGCGCGATAGCCACCTATGTTGGCCATGGAGGAGAGGGCATCGAGGGACTGGGCACGGGAGATCCGCGGCACCATGTCCATCGCCATCACATTGATGTTGCGCTCGGACAGCTTCTTGACCAGCTCGGGGTTCTGGGCAGGCCAGATGAAGCTCACCAGGGTGGCACCATCCTTAATTTGTGCGATCTCGGCATCGGTCGGCGCGTTGACCTTGAAGATAAGGTCGGCTTGCCAGACGCTCGGCACCACGCTGGCACCGGCAGCCTCGAAGGCGGCATCATCGAAGCTGGCCAGCTGGCCGGCACCGGCCTCGATGGCGACCTCGAAGCCGAGCTTTTTCAGCTGCTCGACGGTGGCCGGGGTCGCTGCGACCCGGGTCTCACCGGCGAGACTCTCTCTCGGTATTCCAATCTGCATGACTATTCCCTGATGGTTAATAAACAATCATTGCCCAGTCTCTCATGTCTGAGGGGACAAGGCATGATCAAAGTGCAGGTCACGGGCCCTTTGTTATGAAAATCAGCAGGCTTTACCTCAACCTCCTGTCATGGTCAGGCCCCCGCTTTTCAGGCGCGAAGGTGATTAGTATCAAATTTTGGAGTTTTATTACAACCACGACCCCGAGCGGGCGGGTACAGAATTCAGCCCATCCCGGACCATGATTAAAAAAAACAAACCAAATTAGGGGCTTATACCAGCAAAATGCGCTGAAAAAAGTGATCCAACCAGTCAAAAAAAATGTTTTGCCGAGCCTCTACCTTAGCGTTTTTTGTTCTTATGAAATCTGCCGTTGGCTCATCTGATGAGATGAAAGGGGAAAAAGTAACCGTTTTGTAACGACTCGGGGGCCGCGCCGCCGCCATAAGGCGGGAGCGGGCCCCCTGATTCAACCCCGGACAAGGCCGGAGCTGGTCTCTCGCCTCTTACCAGGCGGCTTCATAAATATGCCGGCTCTGCACCAGGTCGATGTCGCCGTGTTCCCCGAGCGCCGTCATGCCGTGCTCTTCGAGCTTGGCCAGCAGGGTATCGATATTGGCGTCGGCCAGGCCGTAGTCCCGCAGCCGGGTCTTGACCCCCATCCGCTCGAAGAAGTCGCGGGTGGCTTTGATGGCGCCGTCGATGCGCTCCGCTTCGCTGCCACTGCGCAGATCCCAGACCCGCTCGGCGTATTGCAGCAGCTTGGCGTGCTTCTGTTCACGCTTGGCAGCGAGCAGGGCGGGCAGCACCACCGCCAGGGTCTGGGCGTGGTCGAGGCCGTGCAGGGCGGTCAGCTCGTGGCCCAGCATGTGGGTGGCCCAGTCCTGGGGCACGCCGGCCCCGATCAGGCCGTTGAGCGCCATGGTGGCACTCCACATGATGTTGGCGCGCACCTCGTAATTTTCCGGCTCCACCAGCGCCTTGGGGCCCTCCTCAGCCAGGGTCAGCAGCAGGCCTTCGGCGAAGCGATCCTGCACCTTGGCGTTGACCGGGTAGGTGAGGTACTGCTCCAGGGTGTGGATGAAGGCATCCACCACGCCGTTCGCCACCTGGCGGGCCGGCAGTGTATAGGTGAGCACGGGATCCAGCACGGCGAAGCGCGGCATCACGAACGGCGAGAAGAAGTGCTGCTTGTCGCCGCTGCTCCTGCGGGTGATGACGGCCCCCATGTTCATCTCGGAGCCGGTGGCCGGCAGGGTCAGCACGGCGCCGAGGGGAATGGCGGAAGCCACCTCGCCACCGACCGTCTCGAGGATGTGCCAGGGCTCTTTGGCCAGATCGTAGTGAGCGGCAGCGGCGATGAACTTGGTGCCATCGAGCACCGAGCCGCCGCCGACGGCGAGCAGGAAGTCGATCTGCTCGGCACGGGCCAGCTCGACCGCCCCCATCAGGGTCTCGTAAGCCGGGTTGGGCTCTATGCCGCCGAACTCGAACAGGGTCAGGCCCGCCAGCTCGCTGCGGATCTGCGCCAACAGGCCGCTACGCACCACGCTGCCGCCACCGTAGGTGATGAGGACACGGGCGTCGGCCGGGATCTGGCCGCGCAGCTGGGCCACCTGGCCCTTGCCGAACAGCACCTTGGTGGGGGTATGGAGAGTAAAGTTGTTCATCGACATTGCCTTCTTCTGATAGTCCGGCGGCCTGGCCGCAAAATGTTGATTGCATTTTTCTACAGGCAACCTCTACCATCAAGACAACATTCTGCACATTGCTTGCCTATTTCTACAAATCATCAGAATCCACCCGGAGCGACCATGTCCAACCGTTACGCCGATCTCGCCGCCAGGCTGGCCCGCCACGTCACCACCCCGGGCATCACCCCCTCCCCGGTGGATCAGGTGAACCTCATCTACACCACCGAGTATCACGGCCGCACGCCCGTGCTCTACCAGCCCCGGATGATCGTCATACTGCAGGGACACAAGGTGGGCTATCTGGCGGATCAGGTGTTTCGCTACGACCCCAGCCACTACCTGCTGATGACACTGCCGCTGCCCTGCGAGTGCGAGTGCTTCGCCTCCCCCGAGCAGCCCCTCATCGGCTTCTCCCTGGAGATCAACGTCGCCACCCTGCAGGAACTGCTGCTGGAGCTGGGGGATGCCCTGCCCGCCCCGGCGGTGCAAAAGAGCGGTGTGCACTCTGTCCCCCTGTCCGAAGAAATGTTCTGTGCCGCCGAGCGATTGATCGATCTGATGGACAAGCCCCACCACGCCCGGGTGCTGGGGCCGCAGACGGTGCGGGAGATGCTGTTCTACGCCCTGCATGAGGGGGGCGGCCCGGCGCTGCAGGCGCTGGCCAATCGTCACAACCATGTGGGCCAGATAGCCCGGGTGCTGCGTATGATAGAGGCGCGCTACGCCGACACCCTGACCATGGAGGAGCTGGCCCGGGAGGTGAACATGAGCGTCTCCGCCTTCCACCACCACTTCAAGGCGGTCACCGCCACCTCGCCCCTGCAGTACATCAAGTCGTTTCGCCTGCACAAGGCGCGCATGATGATGCTGCACGACGGCATCAAGGCGGGGGCGGCGGCGGCCAAGGTAGGCTACGAGAGCAACTCCCAGTTCAGCCGGGAGTACAAGCGCTTCTTCGGCAGCACGCCGACGGATCAGGCCTCCCGCTTCCGGGAAGGCCAGTTGCACATCATCGAAGGCTAAAAGAGAGGGATCCCCCATGCGTTCACTGCTTTGTCTGCTCACCGCCTGGCTACTGACGGCCTGCACCGGCCTCGCCGACGGCATCCGCCCCGTCACCGGCTTCCAGCTCGATCGCTACCTCGGCACCTGGTACGAAATCGCCCGTCTCGACCACAGCTTCGAGCGGGGGCTGGAGCGGGTGAGCGCCACCTACAGCCTGCGTGACGACGGCGGCGTCAAGGTGCTCAACCGCGGCCTGCAGAGCGATGGCAGCTGGCGCGAGGCCGAGGGCAAGGCCTACTTCGTGGACAAGCCTACCGAGGCGCGGCTCAAGGTGAGCTTCTTCGGCCCCTTCTACGGCGGCTACAACGTCATCGATCTGGACCCCGACTACCAGCTCTCCCTGGTGACCAGCTACAACCACGACTATCTGTGGATCCTCTCCCGCTCCCCCCAGCCGCCCAAGGCCAAGGTGGATGCGCTGATCGCCAAGGCGAGGGGGCTGGGCTTTGCCACCGACCAGCTTATCTGGGTCAGCCAGGATCCGGCCGGGAACACACCTTGAAGATCTTCCAGGCCACCCCGCCGGACATTCCCCGGGTCGCCCCCTGATGCTGAGCACTGCCACCGACAATCGGCAGGCCCAGGCCCTCTACGAGGGGCACTGCGACCAGCGGGACATCGACTCCTACGGCTAGATCAAGCCGCTCTGAGCCCCTGACCGGTCAGGTTTCGAGTCCAGAGTCCGGCATTATTCAGCCGGTGCATGGCGACAAAACATCCATACACAGCATGAATAAAGGCGACCCCGGGTCGCCTTTGTCACATCAGGGTCTGCCCCTAGAGCCGGAAGCGGCCTATCTCCTGCTCCAGCCGCTCGGTCAGGGACTTGAGCTCGGCGGCCTGGGCGGCCTCCTCCTTCGCCTGCGCCGCCAGCGTCTGGGAGACATGGCGGATATTCTCGGTGTTGCGGCTGATCTCGCCGGTGACCGAGGTCTGCTCCTCCGCCGCCGCCGCTATCTGGGTCGCCATGTCGCTGATGGCGCCTATGGCCTCGTTGATCCGCGCCAGGCTCTGGTTGGCGGCCTCCGCATCCTCCACGCTGGTGCCCGCCAGCTGACGGCTGGTCTCCATGCCCCCCACGGCACGGCGCGTGGTCTGCTGCAGCGCCTCTATCATCTGCTGGATCTCGGCGGTGGAGTCGTGGGTGCGGCGCGACAGCACCCGCACCTCGTCCGCCACCACGGCGAAGCCGCGCCCCTGCTCCCCGGCCCGGGCCGCCTCGATGGCGGCGTTCAGTGCCAGCAGGTTGGTCTGCTCGGCGATGCCGCTGATGGTGGCCAGGATGCCGCTGATCTTCTGGGCATGGCCATCCAGCTCATGAATGGTCTGGCTGGCGTCGGCCACCTCCCCTGCCAGGCCGCTGATGCTGCGCTGGCTCTGGCCGACCTGGGACTGACCGGCCACGGCCAGCCTGACCGCATCGCCTGAGGTAGTGGCGGCAAACTCGGCGTTACCGGCGATCTCCTGGGTGGCGGACGCCATCTCGGTCACCGCGGTCGCCACCATGACGATCTCGTCCTGCTGCTCGCGCACCCGCTGGCTGCGAGCCTCTGCCCCCGCCGCCTGGGTCCGCGACTGGGCCGCCAGTTCGACGGTGACGTCCCGCAACCGGCTGACGATGCCGTGCAGCCGGGCCACGAACAGGTTGAAGTTCTGGGCCAGCAGCCCCACCTCGTCCTTGCTGTGGGCCGCGATCTGCACGGTGAGATCCCCCTCGCCGTGGGCTATGTCGGCCAGCGCCTTGGAGACCCGGCCGAGATCGGCAAAGAGGTAGTTGAACATGGCGATGAGCAGGGCGCTGAACACCAGCAGCAGCACCAGGGTCAGCCCTACCAGCTGCCACAGCAGGCTGGCGAAGGGCGCCTCCAGCACATCCTTGTACATCACCATGGCGAGCAGCCAGTCGGTGCCTGGCACCCCCTGCACCGACAGCAGCACCTCACGCCCCGCTATGGTAGCGACGTGCAGCTCGCCGTCCCGGCTCCAGCCCTCCAGGGTCGTCCCCGTGAGGCCGGGGGCCAGCTCGGCCACCTGTTTCAGGGCCAGCTCCTTCTGCGGGTGGCCGACGATGAGGCCGGAGCTGTCGAGCAGCATGGCGTAGCCCTCCCCCTGCACCTTCATGGCCAGCACCTCGTCGATCAGGGCATCCAGGGAGAGATCCGCCCCGGCCACCCCGATCACCTGACCCTGATGACTCACCGGCTCCGCCAGGGTCACCACCATCTGCTGCATGGTCACGCTGACGTAGGGCGGGGTGACGATCAGCTTGCCCGCCTTGCTGGCGCTCTGATACCAGGGGCGCACCCGGGGATCGTAGTTGGCGGTGTTGAGGGAGGGATCGTGACGGGTCATGGCCCCTTGCGCCGAGCCGAAATAGGTGAGGCCGAAGCCGCCGGAGGTGCGGGTCTGCAGCAGGTGAGGCACCAGGGTCGCCTCGGGATTGTCGGCAATGACGGCGGCCAAGGCATCGACCGCGTGCTTGCGATCCGCCATCCAGTTGCCGATGGCCACCGAATGGGCGTGACCATAGTTGACCGCCTCGCTCTGGATGGCGCTCAGGGTCCGTGATTTGAGGGTGTGGAAGGCGACTATGCCGAGCAGGGCAGCCATCAGCAGCACTACCCCCAGGCTGGTCGCGAGCAGCTTGCCGCGCAACGAGAGTGTCATGACTACAAATCCTTGTGGTGACAGGAGGCCAGGAATACCCCCATATTGGTAGGTGATATCGGCGGCAGCCCCACTGGACTTTAGTGAATCCTTTTAATTTCTTCTTTATCAACAGCTGAAGATGCTGTGCATGCCACCGCGACCTCAGCCGCCGGGCACCGACATCCAGAGGCCGCCCGCAGGCGGCACTAGTGTCAGCAACGCCAGGGCGACCAGCTAGGGTGAGCGAACCCAAGGGCGGATCGGCAAGGACAAGAGAAGTGAGTCGCGCGGAGTGCGTCAGGGGTCGCCGGCGAGTGGCGCAGCAGAAAGGTTCAGGGATCGCAGAAATGCGAAAGGCCAGCTCAATGAGCTGGCCTTTCTGAAAATGGCAGGGGCGGCAGGACTCGAACCCGCAACCATCGGTTTTGGAGACCGCTGTTCTACCAATTGGAACTACGCCCCTGCAACAAACGAGGCGAATTATACAAAGCCGGGATCAAAGGTAAAGGCTTTTTTTCTCACTTTCGATGCGATCGAACAATTCACGAGCAAATCGCGGCAATTTCCGCAACCAGCCGGGGTAACTTGCTGTATTTGCAGTCCCGCCGGGGTAGGAATGGGGCATAAATGGGGGTAGGGTGAAACCAGCTACAGGGAGGTCGTTCATGCTCAATTACCGCCTGCTTCAACAACTTGCGCCCCTCAACTTCCGGGATGAGCGCAAAACCGAGTCCCTGCCAGACTATCTCGAGCGGGTCTCTCCCCTGGTGCCCTTCATTCCCCAAAATGTGCTGACGCAATGGATTTACCGCCATTGGCGCGGTTTTGAGTCCAACTGGAGCTTTATCGACCTCGCCCGCCACCAATTCGAGTGCGAGGCCTGGGACACGGCCCAGGTCGTGAGCCAGATAGGCTCCCGTCACATGGAGGTGATCGAGCGCTGGGGCGAGATGCTGCGCAGCAACCGCTATGTGCGCCGCTCCTGGCTCGGCGAGGACATGCTGAGCCGGGGCACCTGGTCAGAGCCCATCATAGTGCTCGCCCCCGAGCCCGGCGGCCATTATCCGGACGGCCAACCCCTGCCGCTGCCATATTGCCTGCTGGAGGGGCATCACAGGCTCGGCTATCTGCGCAGCATGGCCGAAGATGGCCTGTCGTTGCAGCGTGAGCACCAGGTCTGGATTTGTCGACCCGTTCGCGACACTCAAACGTTTTTACCGGCAAATCCTGCCTCTGAAATAAATTTTTGACAATTCAAAAACCAGCCCTATAATCTGTCCGGTTTTGAAAAAGGTCGGGACAGGACGATGCCGTTTTTGATGAAAAAAGCAGCCTTGCAGACGGGTGGAGCGCACCAGAGCGGCCCCGTTGTTTCCGGTTTCCGACCCACAGATCCCCAGTTATTTTTAAAAAGAGCCCCTGTTTCAGGGGCTTTTTTTTGTGCCAGAAAAACCTTCATTGATGTCAAAGGGAATGCAGACGATGACCAATCCACTCTATAACAAACACGTCATCTCCATCTCGGACCTGACCCGGTCCGACATGGAACTGGTGGTCGCCACCGCTCAGCGGTTGAAGGCCGAACCCGACACCCGCCTGCTGAAAGACAAGCTGGTCGCCAGCTGCTTCTTCGAGGCCTCTACCCGCACCCGTCTCTCCTTCGAGACCGCGGTACAGCGCCTCGGCGGCAACATCATCGGCTTCGCCGACGGCGGCAACACCAGCGCCAAGAAGGGCGAGACCCTGGCCGACTCCATCAAGATCATCGGCTCCTATGCCGATGCGGTGGTGATGCGCCACCCGAAAGAGGGCGCCGCCCGTCTGGCCTCCGAATTCTCCCGGGTGCCTGTCATCAACGGCGGTGACGGCTCCAACCAGCATCCGACCCAGACCCTGCTCGACCTCTTCTCCATCCACGAGACCCAGGGCAAGCTGGACGGCCTCAACGTGGCCTTCGTCGGTGACCTCAAGTACGGCCGCACCGTCCACTCCCTGGCCCAGGCCCTGAGCCTGTTCAACTGCCGCTTCTTCTTCATCTCCCCGGAAGCCCTGGCGATGCCGGACTACCTCTGCGAAGAGCTGGAGGAGAAGGGCATTCAGTTCAGCGTCCACGAGACCATGGAAGAGGTGATGCCGGAGCTGGACATCCTCTACATGACCCGGGTCCAGAAAGAGCGCTTCGACGAGACCGAATACAAGCACATGGCCGCCAAGTTCGTGCTGGAGCTGGCGACTCTGGAAGGGGCCAAGCCCACCATGAAGATCCTGCATCCCCTGCCCCGGGTCGACGAGATCGAGGTCGCCGTCGACAAGACCCCCCACGCCTACTACTTCCAGCAGGCGGAAAACGGGGTCTATGCACGCCAGGCGCTGCTGGCACTGGTACTGAACGAAACCGTCTAAGGGAAAAGGGGAACATCATGTCCGAGAAGAACCAACTGCAAGTCGAAGCCATCCGTCACGGCTCCGTCATCGACCACGTCCCCGCCGGCCAGGGCATCAAGATCCTCAAGCTGTTCCAGCTGATCGAGACCCAGGAGCGGATCACCGTCGGCTTCAACCTCAAATCCGGCGCCCTGGGCAAGAAGGATCTCATCAAGATCGAGAACACCCGCCTGACCGAACAGCAGGCCAACCAGCTGGCGCTGTTTGCCCCGACCGCGACCGTCAACATCATCGAAGACTTCGCCGTGGTGAAGAAGCACCAGCTGAAGCTGCCGGAGTTCATCGCCGGGGTGTTCCACTGCCCCAACTCCAACTGCATCTCTCACAACGAGCCGGTGGACAGCTATTTCCGGGTGCGCGAAGTGAAGGGCGCTGTGCGCATGAAGTGCAAATACTGCGAAAAATCCTTCACCCAGGACATCGTCAGCGAGCGCTATTGATACTCTGTCGGGCCCTGCGGGGCCCATTTTTGACCCCTGTCACATCACTTATTCCCCCTTTGGTTATAATTTGCCATCTCGCAACGGCTAGACATCGCTCATCACCTACCGAAATGCTCGTCATCAGTGTTTTTCGCTATGAAAAACAGGCGTGACAGACTGAGCGCCATAGCCATCTGTCATCGTCAAAGGAAGTCGCCATGGTCAAGACCCTCAGTCGCCCCCCGGAACAGGAGTCCGACCTGGCCCAGCTCGATGCCTGCCGCCAGATCATCGGCCAGCACTGCTACAGCACCCAGGAAGAGATCCGCCGCGAGCTGGCGGAGCGCGGCTTCGCCGACATCAGCCAGTCCACCATCTCCCGTCTGCTGCGCCGCCTCGGCGTCGCCAAGGCCCAGAATGCCAATGGCAAGAAGGTCTACACGCTGGTCGACGATCAGCTGGAACCCGCCGGCAGCACCCGCTCCGTGCACGACATGGTGCGCGCCGTGGTGCACAACCAGCAGATGGTGCTGGTGCACACCACCCCTGGGGCCGCGACCGTGGTGGCCCGCCTGCTGGATCGCCACGCCGATCCCGAGATCCTGGGGGCCGTGGCCGGCAACGATGTGGTGCTGATAGCCCCGCGCCACATCAGTCGCACTCGCCAGGCCCATGCCGCCGTGGTGCGCACCCTGGAGCAGGCGCGCTAAGCCAGCCCCGAATGCAGCAAGGCGACCCCTGGGTCGCCTTTTTATTGCCTGCGATCTGCCCGTGCCATCATGCACAGCCATAAAAAAACGGGAGCCCACAGGCTCCCGTTTCATTCGACTCGTCTTCTCGTGCTACTTCACTCAGGAGAGCAGGGCCCCCAGGCTCAGGCAGACCACGATCAGCACAGTCAGTATGCCGAGCAGCGGTGCCACCCACTTCAGCCAGCGCACATAGGGCACCTTGGCGATGGCCAGGCCACCCATGACCACGGCCGAGGTCGGGGTCACCAGGTTCACCAGACCGGAGGCGGATTGGTAAGCGGTCACCACCAGCTCGCGGCCCACGTTGGCGAAGTCGGCAAGGGGCGCCATGATCGGCATGGTCAGCACCGCCAGACCGGAGGAGGACGGCACCAGGAAGGAGAGCACCACTTCCAGCACGAACATCACGTTGATGAACACCACTGTGGAGAGGCCGGTCACAATGCCCTCCGCGCTGTTCAAGATGGTGTGGGTGATCATGCCGTTGTCCATCACCACCACTATGCCGCGGGCGATACCTATGATGAGGGCCACGCCGAGCAGGTCGCGGGCACCGTCGATGAAGTTGGAGGTCAGCTCCTCCTCGCTCATGCGGGAGATGAGGCCGACTATGATGGCGGCGGCCAGGAAGACGCCGGAGATCTGCGCCATCCACCAGCCGAGCACGGCCACTCCGTAGATCATCACGGCGAAGGCGGCCACGAAGATCCCCAGCACTATCTTGCGAGTCAGGGTGAACTCCAGCATCTGGTCGCTCTTGTTGCCGAGGAAGTGGGCACGGTTCTCATCCCACTTGTCGGCCACCAGGGACTTGCTGGGGTCGTTGCGCACCATCTTGGCGTAACGCATCACATAGGCGACGCACAGCAGCCAGCCAGCCACCAGCATGGCGACCCGCAGCCAGATGCCGTCGGTGAAGGAGATGCCGGCCGCGTTGGCGGCAATCACGGTGGCGAACGGGTTTATGGTGGAGCCCAGCGTCCCTATACCGGCGCCGAGCAACACTGTCGCGGCGGCGACCACGGGGTCGAAGCGGGCGGCCATCATCACCGGCACCAGCAGGGTGTAGAAGGGCAGCGACTCTTCCGCCATGCCGTAGATGGTGCCCCCTGCGGCGAACAGCGCCATCAGGATAGGGATCATCCACTCCTCGCGGCCACGCAGACGATCGGTGACGCGCTCGATACCGGCATCGATGGCCCCAGTCTTGGTCACTATGCCAAGGAAGCCGCCGATGATCAGGATGAAGAGGGAGACGTCGATGGCGCCTGCCTCATAGGTATCGTGGTTGTAGAGGCCATCGATGGGTGCCAGCAGCACGTCGACTATCCCCTGGGGATTGGCCTCTACCAGCTTGTAGGTGCCAGCCACCGGCACTTCCTTGCCGAGGGCTTCATTCATTACCATGTCGTATTTGCCGGCCGGCACTATCCAGCTCAGGGCGGCCACCAGGGCGATCAGCACAAACAATATGGTGTAGGCTGACGGGAACTTGAATTTGGTCATGGTCCAGCTTCCTTCTGTGGTGTGGTATCCATGTATCTGCGGGTCGTAGGGTTAGAGGTGTTATGCCGCCGTCACATGGTCGAAAAGCCGGGGGTCACCCCCCGGCACCACCGGCGACCTTAGTCGCCCAGCGTAGCCACCATCACTGCCTTGATGGTGTGCATCCGGTTTTCGGCCTCGTCGAAGACTATGCTGTGTTCGGATTCGAACACGTCCTCGGTCACTTCCAGACCCTTCATGCCATATTTGTCAGCCACTTCCTTGCCCATGGTGGTCTCATCGTTGTGGAACGCCGGCAGGCAGTGCATGAACTTCACATCCGGGTTCTTGGTGGCGTTGATGACGTCCATGTTGATCTGATAGGGGGTCATCAGTTTCACCCGTTGATCCCAGGCTTCCTTCGCTTCACCCATGGAAACCCAGACGTCGGTATAGAGGAAGTCGGTACCCAGCACGCCCTCTTTCACGTCTTCGGTCAGGTGAATGCGCGCACCTGTCTCTTCGGCGATCTGGCGACACTTGGCGACCAGCTCTTCTTCCGGCCAGAAGGCCTTGGGAGCAACCAGGCGGATGTCCATGCCCATCTTGGCGGCACCGACCATCAGTGAGTTGCCCATGTTGTTGCGAGCGTCACCCAGGTAGGCGAACTTGATTTGATCCAGACGCTTGCCCTTGCCGTGCTCCAGCATGGTCATGAAGTCCGCCAGGATCTGGGTCGGGTGGAATTCGTTGGTCAGGCCGTTCCAGACCGGGACACCGGCATAGGCACCCAGCTCTTCCACTATCTCCTGGCCGTAGCCACGGTATTCGATGCCGTCATACATGCGGCCCAGCACACGGGCGGTGTCCTTCATGGACTCCTTGTGACCGATCTGGGAACCGCTTGGGCCAAGGTAGGATACTTGCGCGCCCTGGTCGAAGGCCGCCACTTCAAAGGCGCAGCGGGTACGGGTGGAGGTCTTCTCGAAGATGAGGGCAATATTTTTTCCGCTTAGATGTTTGCGCTCATAGCCACCGTATTTGGCTTTTTTCAGGTCGATGGCCAGATCGATCATGTATTGGATTTCGCGCGGGGTGAAGTCCAGCAGTTTCAGGAAGTTACGGTTACGCAGATTAAAAGCCATGATGAGTTCTCTCTATATTTGTGTCAGACCAATTCGGGCAGTGTTGTTAACTACGCAGTGATTCAACGACTCAAGCATTCACGGTATGGGTGGCGACTATATTGGTGCCGGCTTCGCCTTTGAGGATGGCGAGGCCATCTTCCAGGGAACCGATCCCGACCATGCCGCCGGTTGCCTTGACAAATTCGCAGGAGGCTTCGACCTTGGGCCCCATGGAGCCGGCATCGAACTTGACGCCAGCCAGTTCATCCGGGCTGGTGACCCGCAGCGGGTGCTGGGTCGGCTTGCCCCAATCCAGGTAGACGGCATCGGCGTCGGTCAGGATCAGCAGGGCATCGGCCTTGATCTGTCTGGCCAGGTAGGCGGCGGACATGTCTTTGTCGATCACCGCTTCGATGCCGGTCAGGCACTGGCCATCCCAGGTCACCGGAATGCCGCCACCACCGGTACAGATGATGAGGTGGCCCTGGGCGATCAGGGTTTCGATGGCGTCGCCTTCGACGATGCGCTGGGGCAGCGGGGACGGCACCACGCGGCGGAAGAACTTGCCGTCGGCCTTGACCGACCAGTGCTTCTCGGCCGCCAGGGCGCGGGCCTCGGCTTCCTCATAGACGGGGCCGATAAATTTGGTCGGATTGGCGAAGGCGGGATCCTTGGGGTCGACCTGCACCTGGGTCAGCAGCGCGGTGACGTTGCGGCTCGGCATCAGGTTTTTCAGCTCCTGGATCAGCATGTAGCCGATCATGCCCTGGGACTCGGCGCCCAGCACATCCAGGGGATAGGGGGAGACCTTGGTATAGGCGCTGTTCTGCAGAGCCAGCAGGCCGACTTGCGGGCCGTTGCCGTGCACCAGCACCACGTTGTACTCCTCGGCGATCCGGGCGATGGTCTTGGCGGCGGTCGCTATGTTCTTGCGCTGGATGTCGGCTTCAAGGGGCTCGCCACGACGGAGCAGAGCATTGCCACCCAGGGCGACGACGACAGTTGGTTTTTTCATAGTGGTTGATCTCGATTCGGGGTCTGTGTGGCGCCAGCCTCTGCCGGCGCCACGCCGTCTTGTCAGATGCCGTCACGTTCCATCGGGCAGCTCATGCAGCGGGCGCCGCCGCGACCACGTCCCAGCTCTTCACCCGGGATGGGCAGCACTGTGATGCCGGCCTTGTCGTACTTCTCGTTGGTGTAGGTGTTGCGCTCGTAACCCACCACCACGCCGGGACGCACTGTCAGCACGTTGTTGGCATCGTTCCACTGCTCGCGCTCGGCCTCGAAGCTGTCACCACCTGTGGTGATGAGCTTGAGCTGATCCACGCCCAGCGCCTTCTCGATGGCGGTGACGAAGTAGCCCTCTTCCTTGATGTTCATGCCGGTGGCGCCGCCCGGAGTCAGGCTCCAGCAGTTCACATCCTTGCGGATGACCTCCGGATAGACGGAGAAGGTGTCTATGTCCATGTGGGTCATGACGGTATCCAGGTGCATGCAGCTGCGGTGTTTCGGCAGTTGCATGGCGATGACCTGTTTGGCCTGACCGTGCTTGAACAGGCCGCGTGCCAGGTGCTCCACCCCTTGCGGCGTGGTGCGCTCGGACATGCCGATGAGCACGGCGCCCCGGCCGATGACCAGGACGTCGCCCCCTTCGATGGTGGAGTTGTCGTAGTCACGATCCTCGTCACCGAAGTACTTGATGAAGTCCTGACCGGCGAACTGCGGGTGCCAGCGGTAGATGGCCTTCACATGGTTGGTCTCGCGGCGACGGGCGGCCTTGGCCATGGGGTTGATGGAGACGCCACCGTAAACCCAGCAGGAGGTATCACGGGTAAAGAGGTGGTTGGGCAGCGGCTCTATGATGAAGTCGGTCGGAGCGTGCATGCCGACCACCATGTTGACGCCGCTGAAGGGCATCTCTGAGTAGGTCAGGCCACCGGAGAGGATGCGGGCCAGCTCGCGGTGCGGCATGTCAGCCAGGAAGCAGCGCACGTCATTGGCCAGTGCGGTGCCGAGGCGATAATCGGAGACCTGGTGTTGCAGCAGCCAGGCTTTGGCTTCCGGCACATCCAGGGTTTCGGCAAGCAGGTTGGTCAGCAGGAAGACTTCGACATTCTGATCGCGCAGTACCTGAGCGAATTTGTCGTGCTCCTGACCGGCACGTTCAACGGACAGGACGTCATCGAACAGCAGATCCTGGCAGTTGGAAGGGGTCAGGCGCTTCAGACTGAGGTTGGGGCGGTGCAGCATGACACGGCGCAATTGGCCAACTTCAGAACCTACATAAAATTTGCTCATGATTATATTCCGTCTAGCAGTGGTCCCTGCGAGTGATTGAATAGATTCCTTCTATTCTGGCTCGTGGCTAAGGCGGGATATTCTTTATGTAGGGTACTCGGCTTGTGTTCTATCCTGCCCTTGCCTTTCGTGACAGAGGTTAGGACTAGCAATCACCGCAAACTTAGACATTGATCACATTCACTCTAGACTGAATAAAATCAGGAGTTAATTTATGATGGAGTTTACATAAATGACATTTACTCATTAACGCCTGCCGCATAACGACGCAATAAAGGCATGTTTTATTTCACCAGGATACCGTTTTCATTCATGCCAGATATCTACAAATGGATATGAACAATTATAAATAACCAATAAAATCATAAGCATGTCTGGTTTTTATTTTTTGTTTGAATTTTATACGTTCATCCATGCATTTATCCTCATAAATACTCCCGCCACTCACCACATAAATAGTCATCTTCATCCCTTCGCCTGAATAATCCATCTCTTGTCCCAGATCATGGCATCGGCGCCAACCCGTACGGGCAGCCCTCCGTATCAGGGTGCTCATCGCATCTCCTTTATATGGATATGCATTCTGAGCGCATCCTGGCGATGCTTTTCTCACCAGCGCCATTGCATCCCGGTTTTAAAGTTTTTTCATTAGTTGAATTTATTGCGCCACCTTGCGCCACTCCCGGGTTCGCCTTAACTCAGAAAGTGATCAGGATCACGCTATTTTCTATCACCAAGGAGATAACCATGAAGATCAAATCGCTGTTTCTGCTGGTCGCCCTGGTTCTGCCCATGACCCCGACCCTGGTTCAGGCCCAGGGCGCCCCCGCCATGCCGCTGGTGGTATGCCACATTGACCAGGCCCCCCAGAAGCTGCTCCCCGCCTACCTGTGCCAACAGCATGGCGGCCAGCAGCACCATTGATACTGCCCCAGGGGGAGAACGCCTCCTCCTGGGTTGTCAGTTCCCCACACCGGCATACCCCTCCCCCGATAAGCCCGCTCCTTCTAGCCGCTTCCGGCCAGCACCCCCATGCAACCCTCTGTGTTCACCCCTCGACCCGTCCTGGCACAGGTGCCTCTGACCCTGGATGCTGACGGCCCCGGCTCGCCTATCTGCGATCGACTCTGACCCTGGTGACTTTTCTGAACCTCAGTTAAACGAGCCGTGAGACATTCGCCATAGCAGACGTAAGCCAAGCGCCTCAAAAATTCTCGCCATAGTCGGAAGATAGGAGCAAAAAAACCGCACTTAAAAATCACAACTAAATGATTTACAAAGAAATGACATCATTATCATTTCTCGAGAAACGAGTTTCGAAAAAACGTTTTTCAACATGCCGTTGTCGTCCCCCGGGAAATCCTTATAGTTACTCCTGCACGGACGCAATGAAGTCGGTCAGGAAGACTGGCTGCCAGGGTTGGGCAAATGGACTCACCACAGGATGTGGTAAAGGACACCTCCCAGGACGGAGAAAGTGCGACGGGAACGGATGACTCGTCAGGCCATGATGGCTAAAGGACACCCCAAAGGATTGGGAAGGGGAAACCTAAAGGAAGAGGTATAGTCAGGGATTGCAGGGAGCAACTTCGTTCAAGGATATGAGCGATAAGACTATCGGGGGCGACGCAAGTCGCCCCCATCTTTTTTTGGGAATTTTTCACACTTTCCCTGTGAGCTACCACCCTGGCGCCAGCGGCCAGGGTGCCCACGACCAATCCAACCGACCTTACTCCAGCCGGAAGTGCCCCACTATCTCCCGCAGCCTGTCATAGGTGTGCTGCATTGAAGTCGAACTCTCAACCGTCCGCTCGCCATTGCCCTTGAGCTGGGTGATCACCTCGGCGATGGCGCTCATGTTGCGGTTGATCTCTTCGGCGACCGCACTCTGCTGCTCCGCCGCTGTGGCGATATGACTGATGAGATCGTTGATCTCCACCACTTCCCCCGCCATCAGATCCAGCGACGCATTCACCTTGCTGGTGTTCTCTGCCGCATCCTGACAGCTCTGCCGGGTGTTGCCCATGGCCGCCACCACAGTCTGGGTCCCCCGCTGCAACCGGGTCAGCATGGTCTGGATCTCGGCCGTGCTCTGCTGGGTACGGCCCGCCAGGGAGCGCACCTCGTCGGCGACCACGGCAAAGCCGCGCCCCTGCTCACCGGCACGGGCGGCCTCGATGGCGGCGTTGAGGGCCAGCAGGTTGGTCTGCTCGGCGATGCTGCCGATGACCCCGAGGATGGAGCCAATCTGCTGCACATCCTGCTGCATGGCGGCGATGGAATGGGCCGTGGTTTCCACCTCCGTCACCAGGGCGGTGACGCTGGCCATGGCCTGATCCACCACCCGGCGCGACTGGCTCGCGAGCTGCTGGCTCTGACCAGTCAGCTGGGCCGTGCTGGCGGCGCTTTCCGATACCGAGACGGCGGTACGGCTCATCTCGTTGATTGCGGTGACCACCTGTTCGGTCTCTCGCACATGCTCGGCCAACAGCCCCTGGGCCGAGCCCGTCTGCCTGGCCAGACCCGAGATCCCTTCGTTGAGCTGGCCGCTGGCTTCCCGTACCTCTCCCATCATCTCCTGCAGCCGCTCGATGAAGCGGTTGATGCCGGCCGAGATCTGGCCAAGATCATCCTTGCTGGTCACCGTCAGGCGGCGGGTCAGATCGCCGCTGCCCCGAGACAGCTCCTGCACCAGATCACGCAGGGAGAGGATGGGGCGGTAGGCCAGGTTGAGGGCCACCATTGAGATCACCAGCACCAGGGCCGCGACCCCGAGCAGGGCCAGGGTGATCTTGCCGTTGAGCGCCTGGGTCATGGACCGGATGTAATCGAGGTCCACGTAACCGGTCAGGAGCCACTGGCTGCCACGGATATCCAGCTGATTGGGGCGAGACTCGCTCTCTCCCTGGGGTTTGCTGCTGTAGAGCACCTGGCCCTGACTGTCCGCAAGGGAGAAGTAGCGCCCCTCCCCGCTTACCTTGGCCAGCAGCGCCTTGAACTCGCTCATATCGAGGTAATAGAGGTAGGCGGAATCGGCACCCCGGGGCACCAGGATGGAGATGACCGGCTTGCCGTCCAGCTGCTCCAGCGAGCTGACGGTGATCTGGTTGTTGGCGGCGGGGATCAGCTTGCGCAGGGCTTCAACCCTGGCCTTGTCGTCGATGACCCCGTTCACGTCGAACGCCATGTCGCCGATCAGTTTGACGATGTTGTGAAAGCCGGTCTCCTGCAGCGCCTTCTTGACGCTGGTCACCCCGAGGTTGAGGTTCGCCGCCAGCAGCACCTTCTGGTTGATGTCACCGGCCAGCTTCTCCTTGACCAGGGTGATCTGCTCGTTGATGTTCTGGGTCGCCTGGGTGCGGATATAGCCACTGATGAAGTGATTGACGCTGAACCAGGCGGTGCCGATGGTGACCAGGATGGCGAGCAGCAGCAGGACGTTGATTTTGACTTTGAATGGCATGGGGTGGGTCCCTCCAAGTAGAAAGGGCCGGAACATGTCCGACCCTCTCTGCCAATGCTTACTTCTTCTTGGCGTACTTCATGGAGTCCAGGGCCACGGCAAGAATGATGATGCCGCCCTTGATGATGAACTGCCAGTAGGGGCTGACCCCTATGTAGGTCAAGCCGTAGTTGATCAGGGTGAAGATGAGCACCCCTGTGATGACACCGGCGACAGTCCCCACACCACCGGCAAAGGAGACACCGCCCACCACGCAGGCCGCGATGGCATCGAGTTCATACATGAAGCCGAGGTTGTTGGTGGCGCTGCCGATGCGGCCCGCTTCCAGCATGCCGCCGAAGGCGTAGAAGACGCCGGCCAGGGCGTAGATCATCACCAGGTTGACCGCTACGTTGACGCCGGAGACCTTGGCGGCTTCCGGGTTGCCACCGATGGCGAAGATGTTCTTGCCGAAGCGGGTCTTGTTCCACAGCACCCAGACGAAGACGCTGGCGATGGCCGCATAGAAGGTGAGATACGAAAGCTTGAATCCCCCTATCCGGATAAAGCCCTGCGCGAAGCTGGAGAAGCGGGGGTCGAAGCCGGCCACCGGGGAGGCACCTACCGAGTCAAAGTAGAGGGAGTTGATGCCGTAGACGATGATCATGGTGCCCAGGGTGGTGATGAAGGGCGTCACGTTCAGGTAGGCAACAATCAGGCCGTTGACCAGACCGATCAGGGCACCCACAGCACACACCAGCAGGATCACCACAGGAATGGGCACTTCACCCAGACTGGGGAACACCTTGTTGACGTTGGTCAGCGCCTGCAGCATGGTGGCCGCGATCAGCGCCGCCAGACCGACCTGACGACCGGCCGAGAGATCCGTACCCTGGGTGATGATGATGCCCGCCACCCCGAGGGCTATGATGACCCGCACCGAGGACTGGGTCAGGATGTTGCTGAGGTTGGTGAGGCTGAGGAAGGAGGGCTCCTGGATCACTATGATCATGAGCAACACCAGCAGCACCAGGTAGATGGCGTTCTCTTTGAGCGCCTGCATCAGATTGAAATTTTTAGCCGACTCCATAATGTCTTCCTGTCTTTATAGGTACAGAGATGCCAGGCGCAGGATCTCGCTCTGGTCAGTTTCTTTGGTGTTGACGATCCCCGCGACCCGGCCATTGCTCATGACCATGATGCGATCCGTGATCCCCAGCAGTTCAGGCATCTCGGACGAGATGATGATGATGCCCTTGTCCTTCTTCGCCAGCTCCAGGATGAGCTGATAGATCTCGAACTTGGCGCCCACGTCTATGCCGCGGGTCGGTTCATCCAGCATCAGGATCTCCGGCTGGGTCAGCAGCCAGCGGCCTATGATGACCTTCTGCTGGTTGCCCCCGGAGAGGGAGCCAATCTGTGTCTGTTGGGTCGGTGTCTTGACCCGCATGGAGTCGATGACCCACTGGGTATCGCTCTTCATCTTGTTGTCGCTGAGCAGCCCCATGGATCCCTTGTAGCTGTCCATGTTGGCGATCAGGGAGTTGAAGGCGATATCGAGACGGGAGTAGATCCCGGTGGAGCGGCGCTCCTCCGTCACCAGGGCGAAGCCGTTCTGGATCGCCTCGTGGGCATTGCGATTGGCGACCTCCTTGCCGTGCAGCTTGATGACACCGTCGCTGTGATCGCGGATGCCGAACAGGGTCTCGACTATGTCGGTGCGCTTGGCCCCCACCAGACCGGCGATGCCGAGGATCTCTCCCTTGTGCAGGTTGAAGCTCACGTCCTTGATGGAAGGCTGGTTCTTGGCCGTCAGGTGCTCGACTTCGAGGATCACCTCTTTCGGCTGGTTGGTTTTCTCCGGGAAGCGCTGGGTCAACTCACGACCGACCATCATGCCGATGATCTGATCCATGGTCATACCCTCGAGCGGCTGGGTCGCCACCCACTGGCCATCCCGCAATATGGTGATCTCGTCACAGAGCTGGAAGATCTCTTCCATCTTGTGGGAGATGTAGACGATGCCGCACCCCTTGTCCTTCAACTTGTTGATGATCTTGAAGAGGTGGTTGACCTCTTTCTCGGTCAGGGAGGAGGTGGGTTCGTCCATGATGACGATCTTGGCGTCATAGGAGAATGCCTTGGCGATCTCGATCATCTGCATCTGGGAGACGGAGAGGGTGCCGACCTTGACCCGGGGGTCTATGTCGATGTCCAGCTCGTCGAAGATGCGCTTGGTGTCGTCATACATCTTGCCGTGGTCGATGAACCAGCCCTTGGTGGGATAGCGACCTAGCCACATGTTGTCCATCACGGTGCGTTGCAATACCAGGTTCAGCTCCTGGTGCACCATGGATACGCCATTTTCCAGCGCCTCTTTGGAAGAGGTGAAGTTGACCTCCTCGCCCTTGAAGAAGATCTTGCCCTGATCCTTCTCGTAGATGCCGAACAGGCACTTGAGCAGCGTGGACTTTCCTGCGCCATTCTCGCCCATCAACGCATGCACAGAATGAGGACGGACCCGTAAATTGACATTATCGAGTGCCTTGACGCCAGGAAAGCTCTTACTGACGTCAATCATCTCCAACAGCCATTCTGATTGTTGCCGTGTTGTCATATCAGCCATCACATCTGGTTGAAAAAAGGGCAAGGGGATCTCCCTTGCCCTGGAGGGGGGAATTACTCGAATTGGGACAGGTTGTCTTTATCAACGCCCACGTAGGCAACACGCACGACCTTGTTGTCGATCTTCCAGTTGGTGCCTTCACCGGCCGGCTTGCCTTCAGCCAGGTTCTTGGTCAGCTCGTAGGTGGCCTTGGCCTGGTTGGCCGCATCGTTCAGCACTGTACCCGCCATGGCACCGCTCTTGACCATGGCCAGGGCTTCCGGCAAGGCATCGACGCCGAACACCGGGATGGCGCTCTTGCCCTGGGCTTTCAGGGATTCAACAGCGCCCATTGCCATGCCGTCGTTGTTGGCGATGACCACTTCGATCTTGTTGGCGTTGGGGCCGGAGATCCAGGCGTCCATCTTGTCTTTCGCCATGGCGGTATCCCACATACCGGTATCCATGTGCAGCTGCTCTGTCTTGACGCCGCCGTCATTCAGGGTCTTGACGACGTAGGTGGTACGGGCTTCGGCATCCGGGTGGCCCGGCTCGCCCTTCAGCAGTACGAACTGGATGACGCCATCCTTGTTCAGATCCCACTCAGGGTGTGCCTTCCAGTGCTTGGCGATCAGCTGGCCCTGGATGATGCCTGACTCCTTGGAGTCGGTACCCACGTAGTAGGCCTTGTCATAGCTGGCCAGATCGGCCGCGCTCGGTTCCTTGTTGTAGAACACCACGGGGATCTCGTCTGCACGGGCCTTCTCGATCACGACAGGGGCCGCCGCCGGGTCAACCAGGTTGATGGCCAGCGCCTTCACGCCCTTGGCCAGCAGCACGTCGATCTGGTCGTTCTGCTTGGACTGGTCATTCTGGGAGTCATTCATCAGCAGCTCCACACCGGGATTGGCTGTCGCTTCCTTCTCGATGGCCTTGCGCACTACCGCCATGAAGTTGTCGTCATACTTGTAGACGGTGACACCGATACGGGTATCGGCCTGGGCTTGGGCTCCCGCCATCAGTCCCATCAGCAAGGTGGCAACTGTCGTGAGTTTTTTCATTGTTATGCTCCGATCTCTAATATCTGTTTTTGTAGGGAATGCTGTACACCGTTTGAACTGGCGCCAGCCTAATGTAATCAGTTTGTTGTATGGCGGTCTGTGATCATGGCAACAAAATGAAAACGTTTACACTCTGTTACATAGACATAAAACACTTTAAAATCAATCAGATATCCAATTAAAAGACCTTTACGAATCCATTTTCGTCATCGGCGTCAGATTCAGTGTAGAACACAGTTCCAACTGTAACTTCCAGGCGACAACCAGAATTCGGGTCGCACGCTCTGGCTCCAGGAGTCATCACCCCCTACACCCATGTGGAAACCATCCAGGCAGAGGTGCAATCCCCCCAGGGCCACCAGATCGGTCTGGTGGCGGGCCTGGGCCAGCTGCTGCTGGCTGTAGCGGCTGACGCTGAAGTGGAACTTGCCCTCCATGCTCACCTCTGCGAGGCGCAGCTGACGGGTATCGCAACGCAAACCGTTGTCGGTCGGGAACACATAGGGGGTGTGCAGGGCCGAGATCGGCAATTGCCAGCGATGGAGGTCGGCGGAAAGCTGACGATCCGGATAGTTCTCGTGGGGACCGCGTCCCAGCCAGCTCACCTCGTCGACCTCGTCGGCCAGCCAGAGCCTGGCCCCGATGCGGGGCAGGGACGGCATGTCGGCGGCAACCTCCACCTCTATGCGCAGCGCCATGGCGCCGTCGGCACCGAAGCTGTGATGCCAGCGGGTCAGCAGCCGCAGCGACTCCCCGACGAAGTAACCGTGGGATACGACCAGCGTCCCCTTATCGGGGTTAGCCTCCAGGCCGAGGCAGCGGTGCTGCAGATCATTGAGCCCGGCCTCCTGCCAGCGGGCAATCCAGGCGTTGGGATCCGCGTGATCCGCCTCGCTGGTGCCGATGTCGTTGTCGAGCGGTGCCCGGTAGAAGTGATCGGCGATGGCATCCCGCAGCCGCTCACGGCCCTGTTTCTGCCAGCTGCTGATGCGGCCGCTGGCCTTGTCCAGCCGCCACTCGCTGCCTGCGGCACGCACCAGCCAGTGGTCCGGCTGCTCGCTCAATGAGGCGGGAGCCCGGGTAACAGGCAGGGCCAGAGGGGTCGGCAGCATGCATTGCTGGCGCGCCACCTCGTGATCCGCCCCGGCCCAGGCCGTGGCGGTGGGCTGCACTATGGCCAGATCCAGCCAGGCCAGGGTGCCTGCGGCAAAGCCCGGCAGCCGCTCCAGCAGGGTCAGCGTCACCCTGCCCTGGGGCGCCAGCTCGAGCGGGCACTCACCCTGGCTCAGCACCACACCGTCCTCCAGCAGCTGCCAGCGCAACACTTCGTTGTCCGTGAGGCGGAACAGGTATTCGCTGCGGATCTCGACCCGGAGCGGCTGCCGGCTTTGCAGGGTCAGCACGAAGGGCTGCTGGGCCCGTTTCGCCTCGAACAGGGTGGGATGCGGCGTCCGGTCCGGGAATAGCAGGCCGTTGCAGCAGAACTGGCGATCGTTGGGAATATCGCCGAAGTCACCGCCATAGGCCCAGAAATGGCGGCCATCGTCGGTTTTCTTGTCGAGCCCCTGATCCACCCAATCCCACACGAAACCGCCCTGCAGGCGGGGATGATCGCGAAACGCCTGCCAGTAGTGGGCGTAGCCCCCCAGGCTGTTGCCCATGGCGTGGGCATATTCGCAGAGGATGAGCGGCCGGGTCTCTTCCGGCAGGCCTATCCACTTGGCCAGCGCCCACTTGGGCACCGCTGGGAAGGGTTGATCCTGATGGGTACGGGCATACATGGGGCAGATGATGTCGGTGGCCGGGGTATCGGCCCCGCCCCCTTCGTACTGGACCGGCCGGCTCGGATCGGCCCGTTTGACCCACTGGTACATGGCGTCGTGGGCCGGGCCATAGCCGGATTCGTTGCCCAGGGACCAGATGATGATGCTGGGGTGGTTGAAGTCCCGCGCCACCATGCGGGTGACCCGCTCCAGGAAGGCGTTGCTCCAGGCGGGATCCTGCGCCAGCCGCCCCATGGGGGTCATGCCGTGGGTCTCCAGGTTCGCCTCGTCCACCACGTAGAGGCCGAGCCGGTCACACAGTCGATAGAACTCGGGATGGTTGGGGTAGTGGGAGCAGCGCACCGCATTGAAGTTGTGCTGCTTCATCAGCCGCAGATCCTGCTCCATGGCGGCAGGGGTCACCACATGGCCCAGGGCGGGATCGTGTTCGTGGCGATTGGCGCCGCGGATCAGCAGCGGCTGGCCGTTGACCCTCAGCAGGCCGCCCTTGATCTCCACCGCCCGAAAACCCACGTCATGGGCCTCGCTCTCGATGGGCTCGCCCTGCTCATCCAGCAGGGTCAGGGTAAGTCGATAAAGATGGGGAGTCTCGGCGCTCCACTTGTGCGGCGCCGCTACCTCCAGCCACAGCTCGGCCCTGTCTGTGTAGGCGCCCTTTTCGTCGATGGCGCCTGTACCGAGCGGCTGGCGCCGATCGGCGATCAGCGTCTCACCGAAATAGAGCCTGGCCTCCACCGCCAACCCGGCGCCCTCATTGACCTGCAGCGCCACCTTGAGGCGGGCGTCCCTGTAACAGGCATCCAGCACAGGGGTCAGCCGCACGTCCAGCAGCCGGCGCTCGGGTTTGTGCAGCAGGCTGACGGAGCGGAAGATGCCGCTCATGCGCCACATGTCCTGATCCTCCAGATAGGAGCCATCGGACCAGCGCAGCACCAGCACGGCCAGTCGGTTCACACCGGCCTGCAGGAAGTCGCCGAGATCGAATTCGGCAGGCAGCCTGCTGTCCTGGGAGTAACCGACCCAGCGGCCGTTGCAGAACAGATGGAAGGCGCTGTCCACCCCATCGAAGATGATCCGGGTCTGGCCGCTGGTCAGCCAGTCGGCGGGCAGCTCAATCTCGCGGGAATAGCAGCCGGTGGGATTCTCGGCCGGCACCCTGGGCGGATCGCAGGGGAAGGGGTACTTGATGTTGGTGTAGATGGGGCGATCAAACCCCTGCAGTTGCCAGTTGCCGGGCACCCTGATGGGGGTCGCGCCGGGCAGATCCCCGCTCAGCCACTCCTCTGGCACCAGCTCAGGGGCTTCGAAGAAGGAGAAACGCCAGTCGCCATCGAGCAGCATGCGGGAGGGCGAAGGGAGCCCGGCACGGGCATCGGCCTCGCTGCGCCAGCTGAACAAGGGGGTATGGGCAGGCAGACGATTCACCGATGTAATCGCCTGGGTCTGCCAGTCCTGACGGGCCACTATCTCCCTGAGCATTCTTCTCTCTCCCTGCATGAAACAGATAACGCATGCAGTGTAGGGGAGTTTTGCCCGGTGATCGGCGATCTCGCTCACACAGATGTAAACGATTACACTGATTTTGTTAAGTAAAACAGGGTAAAAATAAGATAAATGAAAGTAAAAGATCGCCCTGCCGGATAGGCAGGCTGAAACAGGGCGATCCAGACGGGGAAACCGGGGAAAAAGAGAGAGATTGAGCTTCGAATGGAAATTTTTCAGGGCGTGTCATCAGAGTCATGATCGTGTGGGGCCACCCTAGTGGCCCCAATCCACCGTAAGAAGGCGGCAAGAAGCACAGCCTGCAGAGTCTGGTGGGTACTATCAGATACGATTGCGCAGAAATTGGCTGACGCCATCAAGCGGCTGTTGAGCAGGGATCTAGTCGTGTGGCGGCGCCTCTGCGCCCCACTCCACCACCATGACAGCGGTGAGGAGACGCAGGGGCGCCACCGAGTGGCGGTTGAGCAGGACAGGAGTCTGTAAGCGTGCCTCTGCACCCCACCCCACCGCCATGACGGCGGCGAGAAGACGCAGCGATCAGAGCCTGACGGGCGCGACCGAGTGGCGGTTGATCAGGGTCGGGGTGTAGATCCGGCTCTGCACCGTCTCGCTCTCCCCTGCGGCGAGTTGCAACGCCAGCTTGGCGGCCTGGGCGGCCATGAGTTCTATGGGATAGCGCATGGTGGATAGCTTGGGTCTCAGGTATCTGGCATAGATGATGTCATCGAAGCCCACCACCGAGACCTCTTCCGGCACCTTGAGGCCGTTGTCTGCCAGTACAGAGATGGCCCCTGCCGCCATGGCGTCGTTGTAGGCCACCACGGCCGTGATGGGCAGCCCCTTGGCCAGCAGGTTGAGCATGGCGCGCTCCCCCCCTTCCTCATTGGGCATGCCGCTCTCCACCAGCTCGGGATCTGCGCTCAAACCCGCCTCGGCCAGGGCATCCTGATAACCCTGATGGCGCAGCAGGGCATCCTCGATGGCGTGATCCGAACTGAGGAAGGCGATGTGACGGTGCCCCAGCTCCAGCAGATGGCGGGTCGCGGTGGCGGCCCCCTGCCGGTTGTTGAGGGCGATGCAGCGGCCCCTCAGGCTGGGGATGTCGCGGTTGATCAGCACCATGCCGGGGGCTCGCAGGGCGTAGTCGATGAGCTCCTCGTCGCTGAGCGCCTTGCTGTGCACCACCAGCGCCTCGCAGCGCTTGCCGATCAGCAGATCTATGGCTTCCCGCTCCTGCTGGGCGCGGTGAAAACCATTACCCATCAGCAGGTGCAACCCCTGTTCCACCGCCACGGCGGCGACCCCCTTGACCAGGGCTCCGAAGAAGGGATCCGCCACGTCACCGACCACCACCCCCATGGTGTCGCAGGTCTGGCTGACCAGGGCCCGGGCGTTGGCGTTGGGGGTGTAGCCCAGCTCTGCCATGGCCTTCTGCACCACCTCGCGGGAGGCGGCGCTGGCCTTGGGTGAGTTGTTCATCACCCGTGAAACCGTTGCCACCGATACATTGGCCAAACGGGCGACATCCTTGATGGTGCTCATGCTGTTTTCACTTATTTCACGGTTCGATATGGCGCCATTATACCGGGCAATGTCACTGATAACAGGGGGAAAAGCCATGTCGATGCATTTATAACCACACAAACAAGTGTAATCGTTTCCACATATTTGTTAACCAGTTCACAGTTTGTCCGTCAGCCCCTCGGCTAGACTCCTGCTCAGGCTTTCCTTGCGTGAGGCACGAACGGTGGAGAAGAGGATGAGAGTACTGGTGACCGGCGGTTGCGGCTATATCGGCAGCCACACCTGTCTGGCCTTGCAGGCGGCAGGCATGGAGCCCGTGGTGGTGGACAACCTCTGCAACAGCAAGGCCGCCGTGCTGACACGGGTCGCCGCCATCAGCGGGCAGATGCCCAAGTTCTATCAGGGGGATATCCGTGATCCTGCCCTGCTGGACAGCATCTTCGCCGAGCAGCAGATAGACGCAGTGATCCACTTCGCCGCCCTGAAAGCGGTCGGCGAATCGACCCGGATCCCCCTCGAATATTATGAGAACAACCTGAGCGGCACCCTGGTGCTGCTGCAGGCGATGAAGCGGGCCGGGGTTCACAACCTGGTGTTCAGCTCCTCGGCCACCGTCTACGGCGACCCGGCCAGCACCCCCATCCGGGAGGACTTCCCGCGCAGCGCCACCAATCCCTATGGCCGATCCAAGCTGATCATCGAGGAGATCCTCGAGGATCTGCAGGCCGCCGAACCCCACTGGAGCATGACGCTGCTGCGCTACTTCAACCCGGTCGGCGCCCACGAGTCCGGCACCCTGGGGGAGGATCCCCAGGGCATGCCCAACAATCTCATGCCCTATATCACTCAGGTGGCCATTGGCCGTCGTGACTGTCTCTCGGTATTTGGAAACGATTACAACACGGTGGATGGCACAGGGGTGCGCGACTATATCCATGTGATGGATCTCGCCGAGGGGCACGTCAAGGCGCTGCACCACTGTGCGGGGCGAGGCGGCGTCCACCCCTACAACCTGGGTACGGGCCAGGGCCAGAGCGTGCTGCAGATGGTGGCGGCGTTCGAGGCGGCATGCGGCCGCCCCCTGCCCTGTCGCATCGAACCCAGACGCCCGGGTGACATCGCCGAATGCTGGGCCGATCCCGCCAAGGCCGAGCGCGAGCTGGGCTGGCATGCCACCCGGGATCTCGCGGCCATGTGCGCCGACAGCTGGCGCTGGCAGTTCGCCAACCCGAACGGTTACGAGGAGTAGGCCTGACGGCCTGCCCGTTACGATTTTCTCAACTCATTGATTGGAGTGATGATGTTCAACCCTGTTGATCACCCCCACCGCCGTTTCAACCCGCTGACCGGCCAGTATGTACTGGTCTCCCCCCACAGGGCCAAGCGCCCCTGGCAGGGTCAGGTCGAAAAAATAAGCCAGGCACCGAGCCAGTCCCACGATCCGGACTGCTTCCTCTGTGCGGGCAACAAGCGCGTCACCGGCGACCAGAATCCCGACTATCAGGAGACCTTCGTCTTCACCAACGACTTCGCCGCCCTGATGCAAGACACCCCGGCCGCCGACAGCCAGCAGGATCCCCTGCTGAAGCTGGAGGCCGCCCGCGGCACCAGCCGGGTCATCTGCTTCTCGCCGGATCACGGCAAGACACTCCCCGAGCTGGCGCTGCCCGCCATAGAGGCGGTGATCAGCACCTGGATGAGCCAGGTGGCCGAGCTGTCGAGCCAGTGGGACTGGGTGCAGGTCTTTGAAAACAAGGGCGCCGTCATGGGCTGCTCCAACCCCCATCCCCATGGCCAGCTGTGGGGCAGCGACTTCCTGCCCAACGAGATCGCCCGCGAAGAGCAGCACCAGCGCGACTGGCTGGCCGAACACGGCCGCCCGCTGCTGCTGGACTATGTGGAGCGGGAGCTGGCGGACAGATCCCGCATAGTGGTGGAGACGACACATTGGCTGGCCGTGGTGCCCTTCTGGGCGGCCTGGCCGTTCGAGACCCTGCTGCTGCCCAAGGCCCATGTGCCCTCCCTGCTGGGTCTCACCCGTGAGCAGCAGGAGGATCTGGCGGTGGCGCTCAAGGAGCTCACCAGCCGCTACGACAACCTGTTCGAGTGCAGCTTCCCCTACTCCATGGGCTGGCACTTCGCGCCGCCCAAGTCGGATTGCCCCGAGGCCTGGCAACTGCACGCCCACTTCTATCCGCCCCTGCTGCGCTCCGCCACGGTACGCAAGTTCATGGTGGGCTTCGAGATGCTGGCCGAAACCCAGCGAGACCTGACCCCGGAACAGGCCGCCGAGCGCCTGCGCTCCCTCTCCCCCGTTCATTACAAAGCCAATGAGGTGACCCCATGACCCCGAGCCAACGCGTCAGCGCCGTGTTTGCCGAGCAGTTTGAGCAACAACCCGACCTGCTGGTGCGCGCCCCCGGTCGCGTCAACCTCATCGGCGAGCACACCGACTACAACGACGGCTTCGTGCTGCCCTGCGCCATCGACTACGAGACCTGCGTCGCCATCGGCCTGCGCAGCGACAACCTGGTGCACGTGATCGCCGCCGACTACGGCAACCAGCGGGATCTGTTCGACCTGGACAAGCCCATCACCCATCATCCGGATCAGCGCTGGAGCGACTACATTCGCGGCGTGGTCAAGCATCTGCAGGCCCGTGGCCATGCCCTGCGCGGCCTCAATCTGGTGGTCTCAGGCAACGTGCCCCAGGGGACAGGCCTGTCGTCGTCCGCGTCTCTTGAGGTGGCCATAGGCCAGGCCTTCAAGGAGGCCCTGGGGCTTCACATCAGCCAGGCCGAGATCGCCCTCAACGGCCAGCAGGCGGAGAACCAGTTCGTCGGCTGCAACTGCGGCATCATGGATCAGATGATCTCCGCCAGCGGCAAGCAGGATCACGCCCTGCTGCTGGACTGCCGATCCCTGGAGACACGCCTCATCCCCATGCCCGAAGATCTGGCGGTGCTGATCGTCAACTCCAACGTGCGTCGCGGCCTGGTGGACAGCGAATACAACACCCGTCGCCAGCAGTGCGAGACCGCCGCCCGTCACTACGGGGTCAAGGCCCTGCGCGACCTGGATCTGGCCGCGCTGGAAGCGGGCAAGGCCGGGCTGGACGAAGCCTGCTACCGCCGTGCCCGCCACGTGGTGGGAGAAAACGCCCGCACCCTGGCCGCCGCCGAGGCGCTGGCCTCTGGCGATCTGGTGCGCCTCGGCGAGCTGATGGGCCAGTCCCATGCCGCCATGCGGGATGACTTCGAGATCACCGTGCCCGCCATCGACGGCCTGGTAGAGATCATCAAGGCAGAGATCGGTACCCAGGGCGGCGTGCGCATGACAGGGGGTGGCTTCGGTGGCTGCGTGGTGGCCCTGCTGCGCCCGGCGCAGGTGGACGAGGTGATCGCCGTGGTCGAGGCCCAGTACCCGGCCAGGTTTGGCCTCAAGGCGGACTGCTACGTCTGCCGCGCCAGCGCCGGGGCCGGCAGGCTCTAACGGGAAGCAGATGAGTGACAGGTCACTGACCATAGAAACGGGCAAACCATGAAGACATTCGAACTGGAAAACGAGGAGGGGCTGCGCCTGCGCGGCCTCGAATTTGGCGCCACCCTCACCTCCCTCAGCCTGCCGGTGGCCGGCGTGCGCCGTGAAGTGTTGCTGGGCTGCGCCGATGAAGCCTATGCCACCCAGCAGGTGTGGCTGGGGGCGGTGGCGGGGCGCTTTGCCAACCGCATCGGCGCCGCCGAGCTGGTGCGAGGGGACGAACGCTGGTCCCTGGACGCCAATCAGGCCCCCCATTGCCTGCACGGCGGACGGGTCGGATTCCATCGTCAGCCCTGGCAGATCAAGGTGCGGGAGGCGGACAGGGTCAGGCTGGCCCTGCTCTCAAGGGCGGGAGATCAGGGCTTCCCCGGCAACCTTCGGGTGACCCTGGAGTATCGGCTGGAGCAGCAGGATCTGGTGGTCGACTTCAGGGCCAGCACGGACGCGCCGACCCCGGTCAGCCTCACCAGCCACGCCTACTTCAATCTCGATGGCCACCAGGGCGGCAGCGATCTGCGCTCTGATATTCGCAATCATGCCATCAGCATCAATGCCGATCGCTTCCTGCCCACCGACCAGAGCGGTTTGCCGCTCGCCATCACGCCGGTGGAGGGCCCCTTCGATCTGCGTACCGAACGCCCCATAGGCCAGGATTGGCTGAGTCACCCCCAACAGCAGCAGGCCAAGGGCTTTGACCACGCCTTTCTGCTGAACGGCCCCGAACAGGCGTGGGCGGCACGGGTGGTCTCAGGGGATAAGCAGCTGGTGATGGAGGTCCATACCAATCAACCCTCCCTGCAGTTCTACACCGGCAACTGGTTGGCCAGCACGCTGGACCGCAGCGGTCGGCCATACCGGGATTACGACGGTTTCTGCCTGGAGGCGCAACAGCTGCCGGACAGCCCGAACCGGCCCGAGCTCGGCGACCCCTGGCTGCTGCCGGGCCAGCTGTATCACCACCAGACCCGTTACCGCCTGATCCCCGCAGGCTAAGACCTCCTACCGATCTCCCCCTTCAAAGGGGGAGGCGCTATGACGTCCCTTATGAAGGGGAGGGATGGGGTTCTTCAACCCTCTCTTGCTGACGACAGTCCACCGAGCCAACTCAGGAGTCTTGATGAACATGGATGATCACTACCTCGCCGCGCCGGATCGTTACCAGCGCCAGCCCTATAGAGCCGCCGGTCGCCACGGCCTGCGCCTGCCCGGCATAGGCCTCGGGCTCTGGCACAACTTCGGCGCCGGGAGCGATCCCGCCAGGGTGAAGGCCATGGTGCATCAGGCCTTCGATCTGGGGATCACCCACTTCGATCTCGCCAACAACTACGGGCCGCCGCCGGGCTCCGCCGAGACCACCTTCGGCGGCGTGCTCAAGCGCAGTCTGGCCCCCTACAGAGACGAGCTCATCATCGCCAGCAAGGCGGGTTATGTGATGTGGGACGGCCCCTACGGCGATGGCGGCAGCGCCAAGTACCTGTTTGCCAGCCTGCACCAGAGTCTGCGCCGGCTCGGGCTCGACTATGTGGACATCTTCTATCACCACAGGCCGGATCCCCGCACCCCGCTGGAGGAGACCTGCCAGGCACTGGCGCTCATGGTGCGCCAGGGCAAGGCGCTCTATGTGGGCCTCTCCAACTACCCGGCCGAGCTTGCCGCCAGGGCGGCGACCCGGCTGGCCGAACTCGGCACCCCCTGCCTGGTCAACCAGCTCAAGTACTCCCTGTTCCAGCGCGACATCGAGGCCGAGACGCTGCCGGTCTGCCGCGAGCAGGGGGTAGGGGTAGTCGCCTTCTCGCCCCTGGCGGGGGGCCTGCTGAGCGATCGCTACCTGGAGGGGATCCCGGCGGACTCCCGCGCCGCCAGCGCCAGCCCCTTCCTCCAGCCAGACCAGATCACCGCGGACAAGCTGGCCCGCATCCGCGCCCTCCATGCCCTGGCGCAGCAAAGGGGTCAACCCCTGTCACAGCTGGCATTGCAGTGGGTGCTTCGCGATCCCGTGGTGAGCTGCGCCCTGATCGGTGCCAGCAGCCCGCAGCAGATAGTGAGCGCGGTCGAGGCCCTGGCCATGCCGCCACTGGACGAGGCGCTGCAGCAGCAGATCCTGGCGGTGCTGGCATGACGGGCCTATGCCGCTGACCATGTCAGAAGATGACGGAACCAGGGGACTGCCGGCCCCTGCCCCGCGCCGCCCGCAGACAGACGACCCCGGCCGCGCGGCACCTAGCGGGTTCGACTGTCCCTTCCAATAATCTCTGGTTGCCCGCGTGATTTTCCGCCATCATTGGCCGCCCCGACCCTGATCGGGGCTGATTTTATCCGGACCCATCAACCAAGAGATCTGTACCATGACCGAATCCTACGCCCTGTTTGTGGCCTTCGTGCTGGGCATAGTGGAAGGCCTGACCGAGTTTCTGCCCGTTTCCTCCACCGGCCACATGATCATCGTCGGCCACCTGCTCGGTTTCGAAGGCCCCAAGGCCGCCACCTTCGAGGTGGTGATCCAGCTGGGCTCCATCCTGGCTGTGGTCGTCATGTTCTGGCGCCGGCTGTTCGGCCTCATCGGCATCCATTTCGGTCAGAAACCGGCACCTGGGCATGCCACCCTCTCCCTGGTGCACATCATCCTCGGCATGCTGCCCGCCGTGCTCATCGGGCTGGCCATCCACAGCTGGATCAAGGCCCATCTGTTTGGCCCTGAAACCGTGATGTATGCCCTGGTGGCCGGCGGCATACTGCTCATCATCGCCGAGAAGTTCCGCCCAGCCGTCACCGCCGAGACCCTGGACGACATCAGCTACAAGCAGGCGTTCGGCATAGGTCTGTTCCAGTGCCTGGCGCTCTGGCCCGGTTTCTCCCGCTCCGGCGCCACCATCAGCGGCGGCATGCTGATGGGCATCAGCCGCCATGCGGCGGCCGAATTCTCCTTCATCATGGCGGTGCCCATGATGATGGCGGCCAGCGGACTGGACCTCTACAAGAGCCGCGACTTCCTCTCCATGGCCGACTTCCCCATGTTTGCGGTGGGCTTCGTCACCGCCTTCGCGGTCGCCATGGTCGCCATCAAGACCTTCCTGGCGCTGATCCGTCGCCTCGACTTCATCCCGTTCGCCATCTACCGCTTCGTGGTGGCCTTCGCCGTCTACCTGGTATTTGTGGCCTGATCCCGAGGGATTGCCTGATGAATAAAGGGACCGTTAAGGTCCCTTTTTCTATTGCTGCCCGCACTCAATAGAGGCGATGGCTGATGCCGTTGAGCAGCCGCGACAGCCCCTTGGTGAAGTGGACGGGTGCGTCCTGCACCGTGTAGCAGAGGCAACCGTCCGGGGTGTGCGGGCTGTGGGCGTGACTGGCATCGCGCCAGATGAAGTCCCCTGCCTGATAACAGATGTCCCCCTCCTGCATGTTACCCGCCAGCAGCAGGGTCAGCTCATAGCCCTTGTGGGTATGCTCGGGGATGCGGCCACCGGCCTCGATATGGAGCAGGCTGGCGCGAGCCCCCATCTCGTCGAGCGGCAGGCTGTGCTGGCGAATGGCGCCCACATGGCGCCACTTGGGCGCATGGTGGCGGGCCAGCACCCGTGGCAGCCGGTAGGATTGGCCCGCGACTCGCAACTCGGGGGCCGGCCGCACCTGCTGCGCTAGCTCAGCCACGGTCGCCACGGGCTGTTGCAGTATCTCCGCCAGCATGGCGTCGAGCCCGGCCGGCAGCCCCTGGTCCGGCGCGGCCGGCGCCAGGAGCTGGTTCGCCAGCTCAGCCTCAAGGGTCTGTACCTGGGCGGCACACTCGGGGCAGAGCTCGCAATGGGCGGAGACACCGACGGCCAGCGGCAGGGGCAACTCGTCGGCGGCGAAGGCGCGCAACATGAGTTCGGTCGGATGGGTCTTAATCATGGCCTTGCTCCACTTGCTCTTTCAGTTTCTGTAATGCCAGCCGGAGGCGGGACTTGATGGTCCCGAGCGGGACGCCTAGCCTGTCGGCCAGCTCCTGCTGGGAAAACTCCTGCAGATAGATGCCGCGCACCACCTGTTGTTGCGGCTCCGGCAGAGTGGCGAGGTAATCTGCCATCTGGCGGGTCAGCACGGCGTCCTCCCCGCCGCTCAGGTGCTCCTCTTCCGCCCTGAACTCCAGCAGGGGCCACAGCTCCTCGGCGCAGAGATCCTCCTTGCTGGCGCGACGGCGCCGCAACATGTCGAAACTCTGGTTGCGCATGACGGTGTAGATCCAGGTGGTCGGCGCCCCCTTCTCGGGGTGATAGAGCCGCGCCTTCTGCCACACCAGCAGCATGGTCTCCTGCACCAGCTCGAGGGCGTTGGCCTCGCTGCCGAGGTGGCGCATCCCATAGCTGCGGATGCGCGGCGCGAAGTGGTGGAACAGGGTGGCGAAGGCGACCTTGTCGCCATGTTCGGCCACCCGAATGAGAAGAGACGTCAGATCGCCATCTGGGTTGTCCATGGGGGGCGATATCCTGCGTGGAGCCGATTGTGGTTGGCCAGTATATGCCATTGCGCCATCCCTTGAGTGTTGCTGTCATCACCATTACGACGGGCGGGGCAAAAGGATCACCGGGGACGGGAATTCAGTGGCTCGCGACCAGCAGGCCGCTCAGCAGGGAGAGGGCGGGCTGGTTATCCTTGGCCGCGACCAGCCACTGCTTCTGCTCCACCGGGATGGGCAGTACCTCCAGCCAGCGCTGGGCCACCCAGCTGGCGTCGTCCCAGTCGGGCTCGGGGTAGAGGGCCGCGTATTCCGGGTAGTCGTTGAACACATCCTGCAGCGCCTTGGCCAGGGTGTGCTGGTCGGCCTTGAGCCGGCCGCTCTGCCAGGGGGGCAGCGGCTCCACCTCGCCGACCCGCAGGCCGTCTGGCTCCTGCCACAGATCGACTATCCTGACCCGCTCCACCCCGAGCACTGTGATGCCGAGCAGGCCGTCCGGCAGCAGATCGAAATCGATGATCCGCACCCGGGTGGCGATGGGATACATGTTACGCATGGCGTCGGGCTGGCGGGGGTCCAGCATGCAGAGCGCAAACTCCCGCTCCCGCACCTCGGCTATCATGCGCTGATACTTGGGCTCGAAGATGCGCAGCGGCATGATGCCGCCGGGCAGCAGGTGGGCGGAGAGTGGAAACAGCACCAGTGTCATCGGGATCGTCCTCTAGCGACTTCCTCTAAGGATACGACCGCCGGACGGTGCGGGATCATTCAGACCAAATTGGAATAAATAACCCCTTAACAATCAGGGGAAAATAGCCTGGACAAGCCGCTTCGATATGCAGTAGAAATGGATAACCACCACTTATTCAAATCAATATTCTGCAATGTGGTGAAAAACGCAGTGAAATATCCGCCACCCCAAGGGGGTCGGGCCATTCCTATAGTTTTCTCGGCCCGATGCGGGTAAAATTCACGCCCTTATCCAGTCAGTCATTTTTCGACGCGCAACCTCGGTGGTCAGTTATGAAAGAGCATATTCATCATCTACTTGAACAAACGGTAGCCAATCTCAAGTCCGCAGGCGTCTTGCCGGCCGACCTGGAAGCCCGGGTGCAAGTAGACCGATGCAAGGAGAAGGCTCACGGCGACCTGGCCACCAACCTGGCCATGCTGCTGGCCAAACCGGCCCGCAAGAACCCCCGTGAGCTGGCCGCTGCCATCATAGAGCACCTGCCCGCCTCCGATCTGATCGCCAAGGTCGAGATCGCCGGTCCCGGCTTCATCAACTTCTTCTTCGACCCGAGCTGGCTGGCCGGTCAGGTGGAAGCCATGGTGACCAGTGCCAACGCCAACGTGAAGCTGCCGACCCCGCAAACCGTGGTGGTGGACTACTCCGCCCCCAACGTGGCCAAAGAGATGGCGGTGCACCACATCCGCAGCACAGTCCTCGGTGACGTCGCCGCCCGCGCCCTGGAGTTCCTCGGCCACAAGGTAGTGCGTGCCAACCACATCGGCGACTGGGGCACCCAGTTCGGCATGCTGATCGCCTACCTGGAGAAGATGGCCAACGAGCACGCCTCCGACATGGAGCTCAAGGACCTGGAAGCCTTCTACACCCAGGCCAAGCGTCACTACGACGAAGACGAAGCCTTCGCCGAGCGCGCGCGCAACTACGTGGTCAAGCTGCAGGGTGGCGATGAGTACTGCCGCACCATGTGGAAGAAGCTGGTCGACATGACCATGGAGCAGAACCAGCGCAACTACGATCGCCTGAACATCTCCCTGTCCAACAAGGACATAATGGGCGAGTCCATGTACAACGACATGCTGCCCACTATCGTCACCGACCTGAAGGCCAAGGGCCTGGCGGTCGAGAGCGAAGGGGCGACCGTGGTCTTCCTCGACGAGTTCAAGAACAAGGATGGCGAGCCCATGGGCGTCATCATCCAGAAGAGCGATGGCGGCTTCCTCTACACCACCACCGACATCGCCTGTGCCAAGTACCGTTACGAGAGCCTGGGCGCCGACCGTGTCATGTACTTCATCGACTCCCGTCAGCACCAGCACCTGATGCAGGCCTGGACCATCACCCGCAAGGCGGGCTATGTGCCGGAATCCGTGCCGCTTGAGCACCACGCCTTCGGCATGATGCTGGGCAAGGACGGCCGCCCCTACAAGACCCGCTCCGGCGGCACCGTCAAGCTGGTCGATCTGCTGAACGAAGCCGAAGAGCGCGCCAGTGCCCTGCTGGAGAGCCGCAACAGCGATCTCAGCGCAGAAGACAAGGCCAAGGTGGTGCACGCCATCGCCATGGGCGCAGTCAAGTATGCGGATCTCTCCAAGAACCGCACCACAGACTACATCTTCGACTGGGACATGATGCTGTCGTTTGAAGGCAACACTGCCCCTTACCTGCAGTACGCCTACACCCGCATCCAGTCCATCTTCCGCAAGGCGAACATAGATGCCGAGGCCCTGACCGGCCACGTGACCCTAAACGAAGAGGCGGAAGAGGTGCTGGCCCAGAAGCTGATCCAGTTCTCCGACGCGGTCAACGGCGTGGCGGACAAGGGCATGCCGCACCTGCTGTGCACCTATCTGTACGAGCTGTCCGGCAACTTCATGACCTTCTACGAAGCCTGCCCGATCAACAAGGACGGCGTGGACGAAGCGACCCGCAACAGCCGCCTGCTGCTGTGCGCCGCCACCGCCAAGGTGCTCAAGCTGGGCCTGGGCGTGCTGGGCATCCACACCCTGGAGCGCATGTAATAGATGGCGACCCGGGATTACGTCGGCAACAGCCCGAGACGACGGGCCGGTGGTCGTAACATCAAGAAAGCGGCACCTCGCCGCTTTCCTGTTATCCCGGCACTGCTGGCCGGGGCCCTGGTCGTCGGCTTTGGCGCCTTCCTTTACCTGATCAACGGCAAGGGGGCTGATGCCCCCACCATAGAAGAGCAGGTGAAGGCCAACAAACCCAAGGCACAGGGCAATACCCTGCCCCAGGAGAAGTGGAGCTACATAGAGCGGCTGGAGAACAAGCAGGTGGACATCATAGAGCCGCCGCCCCAGCCGGGCGTGCTGCCGCCTCCGCCTGCCGAGACCCTCACCCTGCAACCCGAGAAGCTGCCGCAGCCGGTACCGACCGAGATCCCCCAACCGGGGACCCCCCTAGGTCAGGTGAAGCCCTTCCAGCCGCAGCCGGTGCAACCGACCAAGCCGGCCACCGGTGCCCCGGTCGCCAGCGCCCAAGAGCAGGTGATCGACCAGAAGGCCGAGCGTGAGCGGATGGAGCGGGAGATCCGTGCCGAACTGGAGCGGGAACGCGCCGAGGCCGCCAAGGCCAAGGCGGCGACCCAGACGGCGGCAGCCGACGGCGGTCGTTACATGATGCAGTGTGCCGCCCTGCGCTCGCAGGATTCCGCCGAATCGCTCAAGGCACGCATCGCCTTCGGCGCCGGCCTCTCCTCCAGCCTGCAGGTGGTCAATGGCGCCAATGGCACCGTCTACAAGGTGATGGTGGGCCCCTTCAGCGGCAAGGCGGCCGTCGATGCGGCCAACCGCAAGCTGCAGAGCTCCGGCATCAGCGGCTGCATTCCCAAGAAAGGCTAGCCGCACAGCCAATCAAGAAGGGCCGGGGGACAACCCCGGCCCTTCTCCTTTCGACTCCCCTCTCCCTCGCCGGCATGGCCTCCCCCTTTCTCCCGACAACAGGCAGGCTTGAAAAGCCGGTTTGCCATCCCCATCTTTCTTGCCATGCACAGTCCGGCCGTCATTCGGCTCAAGCGAGGTAAGTAAAGTGACTACCATAGTTTCCGTCCGCCGCAACGGCCAGGTCGTGATCGGCGGTGATGGCCAGGTCTCCCTCGGCAACACCGTCATGAAGGGCAACGCCCGCAAGGTTCATCGTCTCTACAACGGCAAGGTGCTGGCAGGTTTTGCCGGCGGCACCGCCGACGCCTTCACCCTGCTCGAGCGCTTCGAAGCCAAACTGCAGGCCCATCAGGGCAACCTGGAACGCGCCGCCGTGGCGCTGGCCAAGGACTGGCGCACCGATCGCGCCCTGCGCCGCCTCGAGGCCCTGCTGGCCGTGGCCGACGAGCACAAATCCTTCATCATCACCGGCAACGGTGACGTGGTGCAGCCGGAGCATGACCTGATCGCCATCGGCAGCGGCGGCAACTTCGCCCAGTCCGCCGCCATCGCCCTGCTGGAAAACACCGATCTGGATGCCAGGACCATAGTCGAGAAGTCCCTCAAGATTGCGGGCGACATCTGCGTCTTCACCAACGGCAACCACACCATCGAAGTGCTGGACTACAGCGCCAAGTAAGGGCGCCCGTCAGCCAACTCATTCTCCAAGGGGTGGGCCCTGCCCGCCCCGGATACAGGAACTCCATCATGTCCGAGATGACCCCGAGAGAAATAGTCCACGAGCTGGACAGACACATCATCGGTCAGGCCGATGCCAAGCGTGCGGTGGCCGTGGCCCTGCGCAACCGCTGGCGCCGGATGCAGCTCAGCGAAGAGATGCGCCATGAAGTGACCCCGAAAAACATCCTGATGATAGGCCCGACCGGGGTTGGCAAGACCGAGATCGCCCGTCGTCTGGCCAAGCTCGCCAACGCCCCCTTCATCAAGGTGGAAGCGACCAAGTTCACCGAAGTGGGCTATGTTGGCAAGGAAGTGGACAGCATCATCCGCGATCTCACCGATGTCGCCATCAAGCTGGTGCGCGAGACCGAGATGGAGAAGATGAAATACCGCGCCGAGGAAGCCGCCGAGGAGCGCATCCTCGACGCCCTGCTGCCGAACCCGCGCAACAGCTGGGGCGAGGAGGAGAAGGCCGACAACTCCAACACCCGCCAGATCTTCCGCAAGAAACTGCGGGAAGGTCAGCTGGATGACAAGGAGATAGAGCTGGATCTGGCCGCCACCCCCATGGGCGTCGACATCATGACCCCGCCGGGCATGGAAGAGATGGCCAACCAGCTGCAGGGGCTGTTCCAGAACCTGGGCCAGCAGCAGAAGAAGAAGCGCAAGATCAAGGTCAAGGAGGCCATGAAGGCGCTGATCGAAGAGGAAGCGGCCCGCCTGGTCAACCCGGAAGAGCTGAAGCAGAAAGCCATTGCCGCGGTCGAGAACAACGGCATCGTCTTCCTCGACGAGATCGACAAGATCTGCAAGCGCGGCGAGAGCTCGGGCCCCGATGTATCCCGTGAAGGGGTGCAGCGCGACCTGCTGCCGCTGGTCGAGGGTTGCACCGTCAACACCAAGCACGGCATGGTCAAGACAGACCACATACTGTTCGTCGCCTCCGGCGCCTTCCAGGTGGCCCGTCCGTCGGACCTCATCCCCGAGCTGCAGGGTCGCCTGCCGATCCGGGTCGAGCTGACCGCACTGACTACCCATGACTTCGAGCGGATCCTGACCGAGCCGAACGCCTCCCTGACCGATCAGTACCAGGCGCTGATGGCCACCGAAGGGGTCAAGATCGAGTTCACCCAGGACGGTATCCGCCGTCTGGCCGAGGCGGCCTGGCAGGTCAACGAGCGCACCGAGAACATAGGTGCCCGCCGTCTGCACACAGTGATGGAGCGGCTGATGGAAGACATCTCCTACGACGCCTCCGAGAAGTCCGGCGAGACCTTCGTCATCGACACCGACTACGTCAACGCCCACCTCGGCGCCCTGATCGAGGACGAGGATCTGAGCCGCTACATTCTGTAAGCGCGCCCCCTCCCGATAAAAAACGCCTCCCTCCGCGGAGGCGTTTTTGTATGCGTTTCTGCTCAGGCTCAGGCGCTGACCAGCATCCCCTCCCGGCGGCGACCCACCAGCCAGAGCGCCAGGCCAATCAGCAGGGCGCTCAGGGCGAAGAGGGCCCGGGTGCCGAACACCAGATCGCTGGCCATGGTCAGGCCCTGCTCTCCCACCAGGGCGGCGAACAGGCCGCCGAGCCCGGCCACCCCGGTCAGCTGGCCCAGATTGCGCGACAGGGTCAGCAGACCGGCCACGGCGCCACGGGTCTGCTCACTCGCCCCACCCACCACGGCACTGTTGTTGGCGGTCTGGAACAGGGCATAACCGGCTGTCAGCAGCAGTATGGGCAGCAGGTAGCCGAGCGGGCCGAACTGCCCCGCCGCCCCGGCCAGACCGAGGGCCGCAGTCCCCATGACTGCCAATCCCAACCGGACCACCTGCCGCGCACCCAGCCTGTCCACCAGCCAGCCAGCGGGCATTCCCGTCAGGGCTGCCAGCAGGGGCCCACCCGATATCATCAGGCCGACAGTCCCGAGACTGAGACCGAAGACCCCCCTCAGGTAGAAGGGGCCTATGAGCAGGGTCAGCACCATGACGCTGGCCACCAGGGCGCTGGCGACAAGGCCGTTGCCAAGCCCCGGGGCCCCCCGCAGCGCCAGCGGCAACAGGGGCACAGGGGCGCGGCGCTCGCGGCGAACGAACCAGGCAGTGACCAGCAGGGCCCCCGCCCCCCACCAGAGGGCCAGGGCGCCCCCCAGAGTCAGCGCCAGGCCGTAGCAGAGCAGGGCCGCCACCAGCAGTGACAGGCTCGCGAGGTTCATCTCCTCTTTTTGTGGCGAGGAGCCGTCCCGAGGCAGACCGAGCCGGGCACAGCCCAGCGCCAGCAGGCTGAGGGGCACCAGCAGCAGGAAGGGGGCCTGCCAGCCAAAGCCGGCCGTCAGCAGGCCGCCAAAGGAGGGGCCGAGCGCAGTGCCGCAGGCCGACAGGGTACCGAGCAGCCCCATGCCCCAGCCCCGCCGCGCTGGCGGCACCAGCTGGCCCACCATGGCCAGCGCCAGGGAGAGCATGCAGGCCGCAGCGACCCCCTGCAGGGCACGGGCCGCGATCAGCCAGCCTATGGTCGGCGCCAGGGCACACAGCAACGAGGCCAGCGCAAAGAGCCCCAGCCCCAGGAGCAGCAGGCGACGCCGACCGAACCTGTCCCCCAGTCGGCCGGCCACCACAGTCAGGCAGGTGATCCCCAGCAGATAGGCCACTAGCACCCATTGCAGGCTGGCAAAGGGCACCGCAAAGGCCTGCCCCAGGGCGGGCAGCACCATGTTGGCCAGGCTACCCCCCAACATGGGCAGCAGGGTGGCGAGGCCGAGTGCCAGCAGGCCGAGACGGCGAGCGGCAGGGGTCGGGAGGGGCTTGGGTTCTGACATGGCACTGTCTCCGGCAGAGGATGATGCCACAAGGCTAGCGGGGGGCATGAGTTGGCGGAAGACGCACGACTTGCAGTTTATAGCTGCACGAGACGCCATATGAAGAGAGGGGTTTTCGCGTATGATGAAGCCAACCGACCGTCATGGGTCATCACCCGGGATCCCCGGCTCGGCGAGGGCAATGCCATGAATACCCCCGACTTCAATCTGCTGCTGACCCTGGATGCCCTGCTGGACGAGGGCAGCGTGGCCGGTGCCGCCAGACGACTCTCCTTGAGCCCCTCCGCCATGAGCCGGGCCCTGGCCAGGCTGCGGGAGACCACGGGTGACCCCCTGCTGGTCAGGGCGGGCCGGGGTCTGGTGCCCACGCCGCGTGCACTGGCCCTGCGCGCCCAGGTCAGCCAGCTGGTGCAGGAGGCGCATGCCGTGCTGCGCCCCCAGCAGGAGATAGACCCGGCACGGCTGGTGCGCACCTTCCGCCTGAGATCCAGCGACGGCTTCGTGGAGGCGGTCGGCCCTGCCCTGCTGGCCCGGCTCGCCGCCGAGGCCCCCGGGGTCAGGCTGCACTTTCTGGCCAAGCCCGACAAGGAGAGCCACCCCCTGCGCAGCGGCGAGCTGGATTTCGAAACCGGCGTCATAGGTGCAGAGACGGCGCCCGAGCTGCGCACCCAGGCGCTGTTTCAGGACCACTTCGTCGCCGTGGTGCGTCCGGGCCACCCCCTGTGCGAGGGTACCCTGACCGCCCCCCGCTATGCCGCCGCCCGCCACATACTGGTGTCACGGCGCGGGCTGGAGCAGGGCCCCATAGACGAGGCCCTGGCGCACCTCGGGCTGGCCCGCGAGGTGGCGACCCTGGTCCCCGGCTTTGCCACTGCCCTGGCGCTGGTGCGAGGCAGCGACCTGGTGGCGACGGTGCCCGAGCGGCACTGCGCCGCCCTGCACGCCGATCTGGTGACCCTGCCCCTGCCCTTCCCGCTGGCAGGGATCAGGGTCGCCCTGATCTGGCACCCCAGTCAGGACGCCGACCCGGCTCACCGCTGGCTGCGCACCCTCATCCGCGAGACCTGCGCCCAGGCCCCCTATGGAGTGGACATCAGGGACAGCTGATCCCCCCGGCGGCAGGCACATCCACCTCCCGGCCGCTCGGGGAGCACGGTGCGGCCGCCCGGGATCCCGAGGGCTCCGGCCCGCTGCACCCGCCTTTTCCCTCCTTCACGCAGAGCAGTGATGCACCGCCCGCCTCTTGTTCAAAAAAAAGATCTACCCGCCCTCTTCCCTCGAGTTTATACGAGCGTATAATTTAGATCAAAATCTGTGCAGCAGGAGCCTTGCTAGATGCACCCCACTCGTCAAAAACTGCTCGATACGGGCCTTGCGATCGCCACCGACAAGGGATTGCGCGGCCTCACTGTGCGCGAGCTGGCGGCGGCCGCCGAGGTCAATCTCGGCACCTTCGTCTATCACTTCGGTCACCGCGACGCCTTCATCGACGAGCTGGTGGAGCTCTGGTACGCCCCCCTCTTTGATGAGCTCAAAGCGGTGGCTGCCCGCGGCACCTACCCCTCTGCCCTCGCGACCTTCGAGGCCACCATGGTGGCGGTGATCGCCCTGGTGGCGCGCCAGCGCAGCTTCATCAATCACCTGTTTGGCGATGCCCTGGCCGGCGAGAGCGCGGCCCAGCGCTTTCTGCTGAGCCTGCCGCGCCGCCACCCCCTGCTGCTGCTCGAGCAGGTTCAGAAGGCGCAGGCGGAGGGATCCTTGGTGGCGGGCAACCCGTTGCAGCTGATGATCTTCATCATGGGCTCCGTCGGTCTGCCCCTGGTGATCGCCGGTGGCGGTCGCCAGCTCGGCTGGCTGCCTCCGGAGGCGGCGCCGTTTTTGTCCCAGATAGACAATCCCGAGGCCGCCCGGCAACGCCTGACGTGGGCCCTGCGCGGCCTGCGCCGCTCCGAAGGAGATCCCGCATGAAACAACGCATCGCCATCCTGGCCCTGCTGCTGGCCCTGATCAGCGGCTACCTCTGGTGGCAGGGCCGCCCCCAAGGAGATCCGACATGAAACAACGCATCGCCATCCTGGCAGTGCTGCTGGCCCTGATCGGCGGCTACCTCTGGTGGCAGGGCCGCCCGGCCGACGGCTCCATCCTCTACGGCAACGTCGACATCCGCGATGTGAACCTGGCGTTCAGGGTCGGCGGCAGGGTCAGCGAGGTGCTGGTCGATGAGGGGGACGTCATCAAGGCGGGTCAGCCGCTGGCGCGTCTCGATCCCGTGCCCCTCACCCACCAACGCGACAGCGCCCGAGCCAATCTGGCCGCGATCGAAGCGGCCAACGCCTTGATCCACAAGGGGTATCGCAGGGAAGAGACAGACCGTGCCCGGGCCGAGCTGGCCGCCGCCGAGGCGGCTGCGCTCGAGGCAGAGCAGCAGTGGCGTCGCCAGAGCACATTGGCGGCGACCGGCGCCATCTCCCGTGGCCAGCTCGACAGCGCCCGCTCCCAGCGGGATCAGACCCAGGCCCAGGTGCGCTCCGCCCGCGAGCAGCTCGGCCAGCTCGAGACCGGCTACCGCCCGGAGGAGATAGCCCAGTCCGATGCCCAGCTGCAAGGGGCCAAAGCGGCGCTGGCCAGCGCCGAACTGGCGCTCGCCGACGCCGTGCTGACAACCCCCAGCGACGGCATCCTCCTCACCCGCGCCATCGAGACTGGCAGCATGGTGCAGCCGGGAGCCACCGCCTTCAACCTCTCACTGACCGCGCCTGTCTGGGTGCGCGCCTATGTGGAGGAGCCCTGGCTCGGCCACTTCCCGAGCGGTGCCAAGGTGACCCTTACTACCGACTCAAGGCCGGACAAGCCCTATCAGGGGGTGGTGGGCTTTGTCTCCCCTACCGCCGAGTTCACCCCCAAATCCGTAGAGACGCCGGATCTTCGCACCCACCTGGTCTACCGGCTGCGCATAGTGGTGCAGGATCCTGACTCTGCCCTGCGCCAGGGGATGCCGGTCACCGTCAGGCTGCAGCCATGAACGCCGCCATCCAGCTCGCCGGGGTCACCAAGCGCTTCGGCGAACGGGTGGCCCTCAACGCCATCTCGGCCACCATTCCGAGCGGCGGCATCACGGGCCTGGTGGGGCCGGACGGCGCGGGCAAGAGCACACTGCTGCGCCTGCTGGCCGGTCTGCTGGTACCGGAGGCCGGGGAAATCCGGGTGCTGGGGCTGGATCCGGAGCGCGAGGGGGATGCCCTACGTCAGCGGTTGGGCTACATGCCACAGCAGTTCGGGCTCTACGAGGATCTCAGCGTGCAGGAGAACCTCAACCTCTATGCTGACTTGCGCGGGGTGCTGGAGCCAGAGCGCAGCCCCACCTTCGAGCGCCTGCTCGCCTTCACCGATCTCGCCCGCTTCACCGCACGGCCGGCGGGCAAGCTGTCGGGGGGAATGAAGCAGAAGCTGGGGTTGGCCTGCGCCCTGCTCGGCACCCCGGACGTGCTGCTGCTCGACGAGCCCGGGGTCGGGGTCGATCCCATCTCCCGCCGCGCCCTCTGGAAGATGGTGCGCGAGCTGGCCCAGGGAGGCATGACGGTGCTCTGGAGCACCGCCTACCTCGATGAGGCCGAGCTGTGCGACCACGTGCTGCTGATGGCGGACGGCGAGGTGCGCACCAGCGGCACCCCGGCGACACTCATGGGGGCCATGGCGAGCCGCTGCTGGCTGCTGGAAGCCGGAGAACTGGATGGCCGTGAGCGGCGCGCCCTGCTGCGCCGCGCCCTGGCTCACCCGGCTGTGATGGACGGCACTGTGGCGGGGGAGCGGGTGCGTCTGCTGCTGCACCCGGACCAGATGCCGCCTCCCCTGGCGGAGCTCGGCCTCTCGGAGGGCGGCTTCGTACCGACCCCTGCCCGGCTCGAAGATGCCTTTATCGATCTGCTGGGGGGAGGCCCGGGTGGGGAATCCAGCCTGGCGCAGCTGATGCGCGAGGCCAGCCTGCCCGAGGGGGTCTCCCAGGAGGCGGTGATCGAGGCCCGCCGCCTCACCAAGCGTTTCGGCGATTTCACCGCCACCGACGACGTCAGCTTCGCGGTGCGCCGGGGGGAGATCTTCGGCCTGCTCGGCCCCAACGGTGCGGGCAAGTCCACCACCTTCAAGATGGAGTGCGGCCTGCTGCGCCCAAGCAGCGGGCAGGCGCTGGTGACCGGCATCGATCTGGCCCGCAGCCCCTCGGCGGCGCGTCAGCACCTCGGCTACATGGCCCAGAAGTTCTCCCTCTACAAGCAGCTCACCGTGGCCCAGAACCTGTCGTTCTTCGCCGGCATCTACGGCCTGTTCGGTCGCCAGCAGCAGACGCGCATCGACGCCATGGTGAAGGCGTTCACCCTCGGCCCCTGGCTCGGCCAGCAGACGGAATCCCTGCCCCTTGGCCTGCGCCAGCGCCTGTCCCTCGCCTGCGCCCTGCTCCACGAGCCGCCGCTGCTGTTCCTCGACGAGCCCACCTCGGGGGTCGATCCTGTGACCCGGCGGGAGTTCTGGTCCCACATCAACGCCCTGGCCGATCACGGGGTGACAGTGCTGGTCACCACCCACTTCATGGACGAGGCGGAGTATTGCGACCGCATCGCCCTCATCTACCGAGGCCGCCTGCTGGCACTCGGCACCCCGGACGAACTCAAGGCCAGTGCCGCCGGAGGGGTCACCCTCTCCCTGCCAACCTCTTCATTACCAACGATGGAAGAGGCCTTCATCACGCTGGTCGAGCAGGCCAGCGAGGAGGACGCATGAGCATCAACCGTCGCCGTCTGCTGGCCCTGTGCCACAAGGAGTCCCTGCAAATAGTGCGCGACCCCAGCAGCATCCTGATCGCCTTCATCATGCCGGTTGTGCTGCTGGTGGTGATGGGCTACGCCATCAACCTGGACGTGGACCACCTGCGACTCGGCATCTGGCGCACCGACGGCGGCGCACCGGCCATCCGCCTCGAACAGGCCCTGCGCGGCTCGAACGCCCTTGAGGTGCAGGGCGGTCCGAGCAAGGAGGCGCTGCTCGGCAGCCTTGAGCGCGGCGAGATCCGCGGCCTGCTGGTGATCGACGAGGGGTTCTCCCGTGCCATGGCGGGCCAGGGCGGCGGCACCCCCAGGGTCTTGCTGCTCACCGACGGCTCTGAACCCAACACGGCGAACTTCGTCACCAACTACGTGCAGGGGATCTGGCAGGGGTGGCTCGTCAGGGAGGGCGTCTCCCTGCCGGTGGCGGTGGAGAGCCGCGCCTGGTTCAACCCGGCCCTGGTGAGCCGCAACTTCCTGGTGCCCGGGTCCATCGCCGTGGTGATGACCATCATAGGCGCCCTGCTCACCTCCCTGGTGGTGGCCCGGGAGTGGGAGCGCGGCACCATGGAGGCCCTACTCGCCACCCCGGTGACCAAGACAGAGCTGCTGCTCTCCAAGCTGTTGCCCTACTACGGGCTCGGCATCGCCGCCATGCTCATCTGCCTGCTCTTCTCGGTAGCCGTGATGGGGGTGCCCTGGCGCGGCTCGCTGATCTCCCTGTTCGTGCTCACCACCCTGTTTCTCGGCAGCGCCCTCGGGCTCGGGCTCTTTCTCTCCACAGTGATGCGCAGCCAGTTCAACGCCGCCCAGGCCGCGCTGACGGCGGCGTTTCTGCCGGCCATGATGCTCTCGGGCTTCGTGTTCGAAATCGCCAGCATGCCGCCCCTGTTGCGAGCCATCACCCACCTCATTCCGGCCCGCTACTTCGCGAGCTCGTTGCAGACCCTCTACCAGGCGGGCAACGTGCTCTCCATCCTGCTGGTCAACGGCGTCTGCCTGTTGCTGCTGGCCGCCTTCTGGCTGGCCCTCACCGCCCGCAAGACGCGGCGCACCCTGGAGTAAACATGCTGATCCGACTCTGGTGGCTGATCCGAAAAGAGTTGCAGGCCCTGATGGGCAATACCCAGGGACGCTTCCTGCTCATCATGCCGGTGCTGCTGCAAACGGCCCTCTTCCCCTTCGCCGCCACCCTGGAGGTGACCGGCAACACCCTCGCCATCTACGACCAGGATGGGGGGGTGCAGAGCCGGGAGCTCATCGAGCGCCTCACCCACATGCCCGCCTTCACCACTGTGATGCCGGTGGCGGGCGAGGCTGGGATGACAGATGCCATCACTGGGCAGCAGGCCCTGATCGGCCTCATCATTCCACAGGATTTCTCCCGCCGCCTGGCGCGCGGCGACACTGCCAAGGTGCAGCTGATCATCGACGGGCGCCGCTCCAACGGGGGTCAGGTGGCGGCAGGCTACATCAGCCAGGTGATCGCCCGCTGGCAGAGCGAGGGCAAGGGGCTGCCGGAGCTCACGGTGCGCCACCTCTACAACCCCAACATAGAGTTCAGCTGGCACATACTGCCCTCCCTGGTGGCCATCATCACCACCATTGGCTGCCTCATCGTCACCGCCCTGTCGGTGGCGCGGGAGCGGGAAGAGGGCACCTTCGATCAGCTGCTGGTCTCCCCCCTCACCGCAGGCTGGATCATGGCGGGCAAGGCGGTGCCCGGCATTCTGGTGGCGGTGGGCCAGGGCACCATAGTCGCGTTGGCGGCCCGCTTCCTCTATCAGGTGCCGTTTGGCGGCAGCACCACGCTGCTGATGGCAGGCATGGTCTGCTACGGTCTGGCGCTGGCGGGGATAGGGCTCTTCGTCTCGTCCCTCTGTTCGACCCAGCAGCAGGCGTTTCTCGGGGTCTTCTCCTTCATGGTGCCGGCGGTGATCCTCTCCGGCTACGTCTCCCCCATCGAGAACATGCCGCTGTTGTTCCAGTGGCTGGCGGCCGTGGATCCCCTTAGCCATTTCATCCTGCTGCTCAAGGGAGTCTTCCTCAAGGATCTCGGCTGGTCGGCGGCCTGGCCCCTGCTCTGGCCTCTGCTCGCCATCGCCGGTGTCTCCCTCTCCCTGGCGCTGGCCATGTTCCGCCGCCATATCGCCTGATGACCCGGCCCCTGCCAGGGGTCGGGCCCTTGCCCGCCATACCGGCACTCGACCGGGGCCAGCAGCCACGCCGGGCACGAAAACCGTCAACTGGTATACCCATTTATGTATAAGTTTGAATTCCCTCGAATTACCCCTGAGGAGATATATAAATAGACACTTGATTTGCATCAATCGACCGCCCCCGTCGACTGGGTAGCCTAGCTTCAGAATGATGTTTTATTACTCCAAATCAGAGGCAATCATGAGCAAAGTCAGGCTGGCCGTCATCGGCAACGGCATGGTGGGGCACCGCTTCATCGAAGAGTTGATCGAGCGATCCGATCCGGACCGGTTCGAGATCACCGTCTTCGGTGCAGAACCGCGTCCCGCCTACGATCGTGTCCATCTCTCCTCCTACTTCTCCCACCACACCAGCGAAGATCTCTCCCTCGTCAAACCCGGTTTCTACGAGAAGCACGGCATCCGCCTGCTGCTCGGCGAAGCGGTGAAAAAAATCGACAGGGCAACCCGCGAGGTGCACTCCAACAAGGGCACCGTGGTCGGCTACGACAAGCTGGTGCTGGCCACCGGCTCCTACCCCTGGGTGCCGCCCATCCAGGGCAGTCAGCACCACGAGTGCTTCGTCTATCGCACCATAGAGGATCTGAAAGCCATCCGCAGCGCCGCCAGGAGCGGCAAGAGCGGGGTGGTGATCGGGGGTGGTCTGCTCGGGCTGGAGGCGGCCGGTGCCCTCAAGGCGCTGGGCCTCGAGACCCACGTGGTGGAGTTCGCCCCGGTATTGATGGCGGAGCAGCTCGACGGTCAGGGCGGCCAGCTGCTGCGCCGCAAGATTGAATCCATGGGGGTGCAGGTACACACCAGCAAGAGCACCAGCGAGATCCTGATGCATGGCGGTGAGCAGGCGAAACACCGCCTCGCCTTTGCCGACGGCAGTCAGCTTGAGGTGGACGTGGTGGTCTTCTCCACCGGCATCCGCCCGCAGGACACCCTCGGCCGTTATAGCGAACTGGCCATCGCCGAGCGCGGCGGCGTAGCTGTCGACGATCACTGCCTCACCTCAGACCCCGACATCTATGCCATCGGCGAGTGCGCCGCCTGGCAGGGCCGCTTCTTCGGGCTGGTGGCGCCGGGCTACAAGATGGCCCAGATCACCGTCGACCACCTGCTCGGCGGCGACAGCCGCTTCGAGGGGGCGGACATGAGCGCCAAGCTCAAGCTGCTCGGCGTCTCCGTCGGCTCCATCGGTGATGCCCATGGCCGCACCCCTGGCAGCCACAGCTATGTATTCCAGGATGACCAGGCCGGCGTCTACAAGAAGATAGTGGTGAGCGAAGACAACAGCCGTCTGCTTGGCGCCGTGCTGGTGGGTGACGTGGATGACTACGGCAACCTGCTGCAGCTGATGCTCAACGCCATGCCGCTGCCGAGCCACCCGGACACCCTGATCCTGCCCGCCTACGCCGGGGCCAAGCCGACCCTGGGGGTAGATGCCCTGCCTTCAACCGCCCAAATCTGCTCCTGCTTCGACGTCTCCAAGGGCGACATAGCCCAGGCGGTGGCCGAGGGTCACACCACCCTCGCCGCCATCAAGCAGCACACCAAGGCCGGTACCGGCTGCGGCGGCTGCGTGCCGCTCATCAGCCAGGTGCTCAACGCCGAACTGGTGAAGCAGGGCATAGAGGTCAACAACCACCTCTGCGCCCACTTCCCCCACTCCCGTCAGGAGCTGTTCCACCTGGTCAAGGTGGAAGGGATCAAGAGCTTCGACGAGCTGCTGGCCAGGCATGGTCAGGGCCATGGTTGCGAAGTGTGCAAACCGACCGTCGGCTCCATCCTCGCCTCCTGCTGGAACGAGCATGTGCTGAGCCCGCTGAATACCCAGCTGCAGGACACCAACGACATCTTCCTCGGCAACATGCAAAAAGACGGCAGCTACTCCGTCATCCCGCGCATGGCCGGTGGCGAAGTGACCCCGGAAGGGCTGCTGGCGGTGGCCGAAGTGGCCCGCGACTACAAGCTCTACACCAAGATCACCGGCGCCCAGCGCATCGGCCTGTTCGGCGCCCAGAAGGACGATCTGCCCGCCATCTGGCGCAAATTGCTGGCCGCGGGCTTCGAGACAGGTCAGGCCTACGCCAAGGCGCTGCGCATGGCCAAGACCTGCGTCGGCAGCACCTGGTGCCGCTTCGGCGTACAGGACAGCGTCGGCCTCGGGGTCTTCCTCGAGAACCGCTACAAGGGCATTCGCACCCCGCACAAGATGAAGTTCGGGGTCTCCGGCTGTACCCGTGAATGTGCGGAAGCGCAGGGTAAAGACGTCGGCATCATCGCCACAGACGCGGGCTGGAACCTCTATGTGGGCGGCAACGGCGGCATGAAACCGCGCCACGCGGACCTGCTGGCTTCGGACCTCGACCGCGAGACGTTAGTCCGGTTGATCGACCGCTTTATGATGTTCTACGTCACCAGCGCCGACAAACTGCAGCGCACCTCGGTCTGGCTCGGCAATCTGGAAGGGGGCGTCGACTACCTGCGCGAGGTGATAGTCCACGACAAGCTGGGGCTGGCCGAGACCCTGGAACGCGATATCCAGGTGCTGATCGACAGCTACGAGTGCGAATGGTCGCGCACCCTCAACGAAGAGGAAGCGCTCAAGCGCTTCAGCCACTTCATCAACAGCGACAAGCGCGACCCAGACGTCCAGTTCGTCAGCGAGCGCGACCAACACAGACCCGCGACCCCGGCCGAGCGCATCCCCGTCTACCAGATCGAGGTGGAGACCAAATGATGAAATTAGCCTGTCAACTCAACGACATACTCCCTGGCACCGGCGTCTGCGCCCTGCTGGAAGGGCGCCAGAATATGCCTGTTTCGCTCGATGTGGAGGTTCAATCATGAAATTCGCCTGCCAACTCAACGACATCCTGCCGGGAACCGGCGTCTGCGCTCTGATCGAGGGTCGTCAGATCGCCCTGTTCCGCCCGAGCGCGGCCGCCGAGGTGTTCGCCATCGACAACCGGGATCCCTTCTTCGCCGCCAACGTGCTGTCGCGGGGCATCATCTGTGAACACGACGGCGCGCTCTGGGTCGCCAGCCCCCTCAAGAAGCAGCGCTTTCGCCTGAGCGACGGCCACTGCTTCGAGAATCCGGCCATGTCGATTGCGGCCTATGCCGTTGAAGTGCGTGACCAGCAGGTCTGGGTCGCCGTCTAATCCCATACACATCAGGGCTGCCTGCGGGCGGCCCGCTTAAAGAGAGCCAGCATGTATACAGACACCATCAACAAGTGCGCCGCCAATGCGGCCCGCATCAACCGCTTCGAGCGCAGCGACAAGCTCGGCTTCTGGCTCAGCTCCGCCATGGCGGGGGCCTATGTGGGCCTCGGCATCATACTCATCTTCACCCTGGGCAACCTGGTGGATCCCAGCATTCGTCCGCTGGTGATGGGGGCCACCTTCGGCATAGCCCTGACCCTGGTGATCATCGCCGGCTCCGAGCTGTTCACCGGCCACACCATGTTCCTCACCTTCGGGGTGAAGACGGGCAGGATCTCCATGGCCGACCTGCTGCGCATCCTGCCCCAGACCTGGGCCGGCAACCTGCTCGGCTCCATCTTCGTCGCGCTGATCTACTCCTACGGCGGCAGCCTGCTGCCGGACGCGGGCAGCCTGGCCCACAAGGTGGCACTGGCCAAGACCCAGGCGCCGGCCCTGACCCTGTTCATGAAGGGCGTGCTGTGCAACTGGCTGGTCTGCCTCGCCATCTGGATGGCGCTGCGCACCGAGGGCGCGGCCAAGTTCATCGCCATCTGGTGGTGCCTGCTGGCCTTTATCGCCTCCGGCTACGAGCACTCGATCGCCAACATGACGCTGTTCGCCCTCTCCTGGTTCGGCGCCCACTCCGAGGCCTACACCCTGGGTGGCATAGGCCACAACCTGCTGTGGGTCACCCTGGGCAACACAGTCTCCGGCGCGCTCTTCATGGGGCTGGGCTACTGGTATGCCACCCCCAAGGCGGAGCGTCCCGTCCCAGTGACCGACGCCAGCGCCACCGCCAGCCAGACCCAAACCGCCTGATCCGGAGGCCCCATGGACTACTTGCCCATCTTTTGCCGACTCGACAACAAACCCGTGCTGCTGGTTGGCGGCGGTGAGGTGGCGGCGCGCAAGGCGCGCCTGCTGCTGGACGCCGGCGCCCGACTGACGGTGGTCTCCCCCTCGCTCGACCCCGAGCTGGCGGGACTGGCCGCCAACGGAAGCATCGAGTGGCTGGCCGGTGAATTCGCGCCGCAGCAGCTGGCGGGCAAATGGCTGGTGGTGGCCGCTACCGATCGGCGCGAGGTCAACGCCCTGGTCTACCAGAGCGCGAACCAGGCGAGGATTTTCGCCAACGTGGTGGACGACCCCAAACGATCCAGCTTCATCATGCCGTCCATCATCGACAGATCGCCGCTAATGGTGGCCATCTCCTCCGGCGGCAAGGCCCCTGTGCTGGCCCGGCTGCTGCGGGAGAAGCTGGAAGCCCTGCTGCCCCAGCATCTCGGCGCCGTGGCGGCCTTTGCCGGCGGCCTGAGAGACAGGGTCAAGGCCCGCTTCGCCAGCATGGGGGAGCGACGCCAGTTCTGGGAGCGACTGCTCGGCGCCGACCGCCTCGGTCAGGCGCTGGCGCGCGGCGACAAGGCCGCCGCCAACCAGCTGGCCGACACGCTCTTTGCCGAGGATGCCGCTGCCAAGGGCGAGGTGATCCTGGTGGGAGCAGGCCCGGGGGATCCCGGCCTGCTCACCCTGCACGCCCTGCGCCAGATGCAGCAGGCGGATGTGGTGGTCTATGACCGCCTGGTGTCGGACGAGGTGATGGCGCTGGTGCGACGGGATGCCAGACGCATCTTCGTCGGCAAACAGGCCGGCAACCACTGCGTGCCCCAGGAGGGCATCAACCAACTCTTGCTGGAGGAGGCGAAGAAGGGACAGCGGGTGGTGCGGCTGAAGGGGGGCGACCCCTTCATCTTCGGCCGGGGCGGCGAGGAGCTGGAGACGCTGGTCGGCAGCGGCGTGGGCTTTCAGGTGGTGCCGGGGATCACGGCGGCGAGTGGCTGCGCCGCCTACGCCGGCATTCCGCTGACTCACAGGGATCACGCCCAGAGCGTGCGCTTCGTCACCGCCCACGGCAAAGGGGGCGCCCAGGATCTCGACTGGCCCCTGCTGGCCAAGGACAAACAGACCCTGGTGTTCTATATGGGGCTTTCATCCTGCGCCGTGATCCGCGAGCAACTGTTGGCCCACGGCAAGCAGGGCAACACCCCGGTGGCGCTGATCGAGCGCGGCACCCAACCCTGCCAGCGGGTCATTCGCGGCACCCTGGACCAGTTGCCGGAGCTGGCCATCGGCGTCGAGAGCCCGGCCCTCATCATGGTGGGTTCAGTGGTGACCCTGGCGGACAAGCTCGCCTGGTTCGGCCAGGACAACGACGCAGTGCGGATCGCGGCATCGGCCTGAGACTAGGCCCAACGCCAGTATTGAAAGCGCCACCTTGGGGTGGCGTTTCTTTATCCTGCATTTACTGTCATAACCTCTTGTTTTGAATTTGGTATCCTATGGAGCAAGGCCATCCGGCCAACCGAATTCAGGAATCTTGTTGCATGTCTCTCCCCCCCAAGAACAGCGCCAAACAGCGTGAACACGACAGAGCCCGCATCCTCACCCTGCTGCTGGCCGACGATGCCCTCACCGACAGCCTGCTCGATCCCCAAGGGGTGCAGGACGCCGAGCTGCGGGATCAGACCAGCGAGCTGACGCGCCTGGTCAACAGCCTGCCGGCCGCCGACGTCGCCGATGCCCTGGAGTCCCTGCCGCCGGACGAGCGCCAGGTGCTCTGGCAGCAGGTAGACCCGGAGCGCCACGGCCAGATCCTGGTGGAGGCGTCGGAGACGGTGTGGGACAGCCTCATCAGCGGCATGAGCGACAAGGCGCTGCTGCACGCCCTGCGCACCCTCGACATAGACGATCAGATCTATCTGGGCCAATACCTGCCCCGCAATCTGATGGGTCGACTGCTCACCTCCATGGCCCCCGACCAGCGCGACCGGGTGCGGGAGGTGATCCGCTACGGCAAGCACACAGTCGGCGCCATGATGGACTTCGAGCTGATCACGGTGCGGGCGGACATAAGCCTGGCGACTGTGCAGCGCTATCTGCGCCAGCTCGGCAAGATCCCCGCCAACACCGACAAGCTGTTCGTCACCGACAGACGCAACCGGCTGCAGGGGGAACTACCCCTCACCACAGTGCTGCTGCACAAGCCGGAGACCAGGGTGGAAGACGTGATGGAGAAGAACCCCGTCACCTTCGATCCGGAAGATAACGACGAGGCGGCGGCTCGTACCTTCGAGCGGGACGATCTCGTCTCCGCCGCCGTGGTGGATGGCAAGGGCAAGCTGATGGGACGGCTCACCGTCGCCGAGGTGGTGGACCTGGTCTATGAGGAGAGCGACACCGATCTGCGCCGCATGGGGGGGATCAGCGAGGAAGAAGATGTGTTCGCTCCTGTCGCCAAGGCGGTCAAGACCCGCTGGGCCTGGCTCGCCCTCAACCTCTGCACCGCCTTCGTGGCCTCGCGGGTCATAGGTCTGTTCGAGCACAGCATCTCGCAGCTGGTGGCGCTGGCGGCCCTGATGCCCATAGTCGCAGGGATAGGCGGCAACACAGGCAACCAGACCATCACCATGATAGTGCGGGCCCTGGCGCTGCAGCACATCCAGCCGGGCAACGTCTCCTTCCTGCTGTGGCGGGAGCTGGGGGTGGCGCTGATCAACGGCCTGGTGTGGGGTGGCACCATGGGAGTCGCTACCTACTTCCTCTATCAGGATGCGGCCCTGGGCGCCGTGATGACGCTCGCCATGGTGCTGAACCTGCTGGTGGCGGCCCTGATGGGGGTCATCATCCCCATGACCATGAGTCGGCTGGGGCGAGATCCGGCGGTGGGGGCCAGCGTGATGATCACCGCCATCACCGACACCGGCGGCTTCTTTATCTTCCTCGGGCTGGCGACCCTGTTCCTGCTCTAGTACCGGATCGGCGCCAATACGAAGGGGCCTGATGGCCCCTTTGCTTTTCAGCCGGGAGGACGAGCACATGCCCCTGACCCGCAAGGCGAGTGATGAAAGTCCCCCATGGCAGCTCGATGCTCTGAGTCTCTCGGCGACCCGGCGATGGGCTGCAGGGAATCCATGTGCAGTCTCTTATCCCCATGCTTGTTCAAGGAATATTCATTGAAATGCCAGTCCCACTCCTTATACTGGATCCACCTGTTTCCAGCGGTGGATTTGACTCAATGGAATACAACACTTCAGAACTGTGCGACATCTATCAGGACATGGTGGATGTACTCGAACCCATGCTCTGCTCCTTCGGCGGCCGTGCCTCTTTCGGCGGCGTCATCACCACGGTCAAATGCTTCGAATCGAACGGTCTCATCCGTGAAGTCGTCAAGGAGAACGGCGTCGGCCGCGTGCTGCTGATCGACGGCGGCGGCTCCATGCGCCGGGCCCTGATCGACAGCGAGATCGCCACCACGGCGGCGGAAAACGAGTGGGAAGGCATCGTCTGCTACGGCTGCGTGCGTGAGGTCGACATCCTGGAGGATCTGGATATCGGCATTCAGGCCCTGGCCGCCATCCCGGTCGGTGCCGACCACAAGGATGTGGGAGAGACGGATCTGCCGGTCAACTTCGGCGGCGTCACCTTCCTGCCGGATGATCACCTCTACGCCGATACCACAGGGGTGATCCTCTCCCCCGATGCGCTCGACATAGAATGAGCCGACACAGACTGAAGATGGGAGCCTTGGCTCCCATTTTTTATGGCTGCAACTTGCTGAAAAAAGACAAAAAAAGACAAAAAAAGAGGGCCAGTAAACAACTGGCCCCTTAACTGGAAGCAATGTGAGCAATGTCGTGCCTTCACAAGAAGTCCATCACGTTGGAACGAATGAAGTCTTTCCCGGAAAACAAGTTAACAATAATCATTCTCATTTAACTGTGCAAGCCTTATTTATAAAAAGTGCAAAAAAATGACCACCGCGCGGGTGGTCATTCTCGTCAGGCTTGTCGTGTTGCCGTTTGCAGACCGGCCAGGCCGGCCTCCCCCACCAGCTTGCGGCTGAGGTAGCGCAGCAGCACACCGTAGAGCGGCACGAACAATCCCAGGCTTATCAGCAGCTTGAACACATAGTCCACGGTCGCTATCTCGACCCAGTGCTCGGCCATGAAGGGATCCGTGCTGCGCCAGAAGGCGATGCTGAAGAAGGCGATGGTATCCACCAGGTTGCCGAACAGGGTCGAGGCCGCGGGTGCCACCCACCAAGCCCTGAGCAGCCGCAGGCGGTTGAACACCACCACATCCATGAACTGGCCCACCAGATAGGCCATAAAGCTGGCCAGGGCGATGCGCGCCACGAAGAGGTTGAACTCCGCCAGGTTGCCCATGCCCTGATAACTGCCTTCGAAGAAGAGCACAGAGAGCACATAGGAAACGGCCAGGGCCGGCAGCATCACGGTCTGGATGATCTTGCGGGCCAGTCCGGCGCCGAAGATCCGCACCGTCAGATCGGTGGCCAGGAAGATGAACGGGAAGCTGAAGGCACCCCAGGTGGTGTGGAAGCCAAAGATGGTGATCGGCAGCTGCACCAGGTAGTTGCTGCTGGCGATGATCAGGATGTGGAACAACGAGAGACGCACCAGCGCCGTCTGGTGCTGAGCAGGGGTCAGATTCATATTGTGACCTTTTTGGTTAATGGGGTTAGGGAACCCATACCGCCACCATTGGCGATAATTGAGGGGCGAGATTATACGCCCCGACACGGATAGTTCAATCCTTATGCTGCTGGTTCAGCCTGCGGCAATCATCGTCGAAGGGCGACGTCACAGGCCCCAGGCCGGAAATTCAATGCTTGTGCGACGGGCCCGGCAACCACCATCGGGACTCATGCCCCATATTGCCGACCCAGCCAGAGCACCACCTCCCTGTCGTCCGGGTGTGTCGCCTCCAGCCAGCAGCCGCTGTACTGCTCATACTCCAGCCGCAACCGGCTGCCTTCGAACTCCAGCAGCCAGCTGTGGCGATCCGCCCCCCACTCCCGCTCGATCGGTATAAGCTCCCACCCCTCGACCAGCTCCTCGGCCAGGGCAGGGAAGTTGTCCCAGCAGAGCCCGGGATAGGTCAGCAGCAGCACGGCCGACTCGGCATCCACCTGCGTTACCCGCCAGTTCATCCTTCACTCCTCAACTGCTGCAAGAGAGCTCGCCACCGCAATACCACTGGGGAACCGGGGTCGCCAGATCCTCGTATTCCGGCTGCTCGTCATAGGGGTGCTGCAGGGCAGCAAACAGCCGCTCGAACGGCGCCATGTTCCCCGTCTCGGCGGCGTCTATCACCTGCTGGGCCAGGGCATTGCGCAGCACGTACTTGGGATTGACGGCGTCCATCCGCGCCTTGCGTGCCGCATCCTGGCTCCCTTCCCGGGCCAGCCGGGCCCGATAGGCGTCGAGCCATCCCTGCCAGGGGGCGGGATCCGGCAGCAGCGCCAGCAGGGAGGCGGGCCACTCCCCCTGAGACGTCAGCTCACCCAGACGGCGCAGGAAGAGGTGATAGTCCACCCGATGTTCCGCCAGCAGCTGGAACAGCTGGCGGAACAGGGCCGGGTCTTCATCCTCCCAGGTTTCCAGGCCGAGTCGGGCCCGCATCAGTTCGGAGTAGTGCAACATCAGCTGATGCTCGTACTGGGCCAGGGCCGCCGCCAGGGCCTCGCCATCCACCTGATCCGCCAGCGCCTGGGCCAGCTTCTGCAAGTTCCAGTAACCCACCGCCGGCTGCTGATCCAGGGCGTAGCGACCACCCGGATCCGAGTGGTTGCAGACAAAGTCGGGCACATAGGCGTCGATGAAGCCGTAGGGGCCGTAATCCAGGGTCAGCCCGAGCAGGGACATGTTGTCTGTGTTCATCACCCCGTGGCAGAAGCCCGCCGCCTGCCACTTGGCGATGAGGCGTGCGGTGCGCCGCACCACCTCGGCGAACAGCTCGGCACCGCTCTCCAGTTCGGGGAAGTGGTGACGCAGCAGATAATCGATGAGCTGCGGGATCTTCTCCCCCTGGCCGCTCCAGGCAAAATACTCGAAGTGACCGAAGCGCAGGTGGCTAGGCGCTGTGCGCAGCACTGTCGCCCCGCTCTCGACCTGCTCCCGGTAGACCGGCTCGTCACTGCCCACCAGCACCAGGGCTCGGGTGGTCGGGATGCCGAGGGCATGGAGCGCCTCTGAGGCGAGGTATTCGCGGATGCTGGAGCGCAGCACGGCACGGCCGTCGCCGAAGCGGGAGAAGGGCGTCTTGCCCGCCCCCTTCAGGTGCAGATCCCAGCGCTGGCCGTCCGGCGCCTGCTGCTCCCCCAGCAGCAGGGCACGACCATCGCCGAGCCGGGGGCTGTAGCCACCGAACTGGTGCCCCGCATAGACCTGGGCCACCGGCTGCATGCCCGGCAACGGCTGCCCCAGCCCGCAGCAGGCGAGCCAGTCAGCCTCACCGACCCCGTCCAGCCCCAGCTCCCGCAGCAGCTCCTGATTGAGGTGCAGCAGCCTGGGCTCACGCAGGGGCTGAGGGGCCACAGGCTCGCAGGCCCAGGGCAGTTCGGTGGCGAAAGTGTTGATCAACTTCATGGTGGCGTGATTCGTCCCTGCGTATGCTCGTGTCACTCTTTATACCGCCGTCTGCCCGCACAGGCTAACAGGCGATCGCGCTATTTCATTTCACGGAGAAAACAATGCAAAAATGGATATATGCCCTGCCCCTGCTGGCACTGGCCTGGGGACATCAGACCAAGGCCGCCGACATCGAAGCGGGCAAGGCCAAGGCGACTGTCTGCGCCGCCTGTCATGGGGTGGATGGCAAGGCGACCGTCCCCGTCTATCCCCATCTGGCCGGCCAGAACTCTGCCTATCTGCTGAAACAGATGAAAGCCTTCAAGGAGGGCAGTCGCACCGAGCCGCTGATGGCCCCCTTCATGGCGATGCTGAACGAGGCGGACATGGAGAATCTGGCGGCCTATTACGCCAGCTTGAAGTAGCCTGGCGACGCCCTATCCCCGATGCGGTCGATTACGCTGCACTAATCGACCCTACCGCCGGCAATACTCGATGATAAGGTCCATAAAGGCTTCGCCGAAGCGCTCCAGCTTGCGGTGGCCGACACCGTTGATGGCCAGCATCTCGTCCTCGGTCATCGGCATCAGCTGGGCCATCTCCACCAGGGTAGCGTCGTTGAACACCACATAGGGCGGCACCTCTTCATCCTCGGCGATCTGCTTGCGCAGGGCCCGCAGCTCCTTGAACAGCCGCTTGTCGTAGTTGGCATTGTCGAGCAGGCCGCTGCGCTTCTCCTTGCGGCTGGAGATGGGCTGCAGCCGCGGCACCGCCAGGGCCAGCGGTACCTCGCCGCGCAGCACGGGGCGGGCCGCCTCGGTCAGCTGCAACACCAGGTTGCGGGTGATGTTCTGGGTCAGCAACCCCTTGTGGATCAGCTGGCGGATCACGCTCATCCAGTATTCGTGGCTCTGATCCTTGCCGATGCCGTAGGTCGACAGCTTGTCGTGGCCGTGATCCTTGATGCGCTGGTTGAGCGAGCCCCTGAGCACCTCCACCACATAACCCACCCCGAAGTTCTGCCCCACCCGCCAGACGCAGGAGAGCGCCTTCTGGGCATCTTCGGTGCCGTCATAGCTCTTGGGGGGATCCAGGCAGATGTCGCAGTTGCCGCACGGCTTGTCGTTGTACTCGCCGAAGTAGTTGAGCAGCACCTGGCGACGGCAGGTCTGCGCCTCGGCGAAGGCCGCCATCACGTTGAGCTTGTACTGCTCCACCTGCAGCTGCTGGGGGTTCTCTATGTTGTCGAGCAGGCGCCGCACCCGGCCTATGTCGGCGGGATCGTAGAGCAGCAGCGCCTCGGCGGGGGTGCCATCACGGCCGGCCCGGCCGGTCTCCTGATAGTAGGATTCGATGTTCTTCGGAATGTCGTAGTGCACCACGAAGCGAACGTTGGGCTTGTCGATGCCCATGCCGAACGCCACCGTCGCCACCACTATCTCGACGTCGTCCTTGAGGAAGGCATCCTGGGTGCGCAGCCGCTGATCCAGCGGCAGGCCCGCATGATAGGGCGCCGCCTTGCAGCCGTGGCGGGAGAGCCGCTCTGCGACCTCTTCCACCCGGTTGCGGCTGGAGCAGTAGACGATGCCGCAGTTGCCCTTCTGGCTCTGCACATAGCGCAGCAACTGCTCAGCCCCCTTGAACTTCTCCACCAGACTGTAGCGGATGTTGGGTCTGTCGAAGCTGGCGGTGTGAATGAAGGGGTCGTTCAGCTCGAGGCGATGCAGCATGTCGCTGCGGGTCGCCTCGTCTGCGGTGGCGGTGAGCGCCACCACGGGTACCTGGGGGAACCACTGCTTGAGCCGCCCCAGCGCCGCGTATTCGGGGCGAAAATCGTGGCCCCACTGGGAGACGCAGTGGGCCTCGTCGATGGCGAACAGCCCGAGGGGCAGCTCTGCCAGCCGATCCAGAAACTCGTGCTGCAGCAGCCGCTCGGGGGAGACATAGACCAGCTTGATCTCGCCGCGACGCATGGCGGCGAAGTTCTGGATCATCTCCTCCCGGCTCAGGGCCGAGTTGATGTAGACAGCCGCCACGCCGTTGGCGCGCAGGCTGTCCACCTGATCCTTCATCAGCGAAATGAGGGGGGAGACCACCACCCCGAGCCCGGGCCGCAACAGCGCCGGGATCTGGTAACAGAGCGACTTGCCGCCACCTGTGGGCTTGAGCACCAGGGCATCGCGCCCCGCCACTATCTGTTCGATGATCTCGAGCTGGCCAGGCCGAAATTGCTGGTAGCCGAAGACCGCCTGCAGCAGGGCAAGGGGGGTATCGGGCAAGGTGTCGGCAATGGCGGTCATGGGCTCTCCTTTGGGGTCGCCATTCTAAAGCAGCCGCCGCCCACAATAAACCTGCCATTGCGACTGTTAAGGAAGTGTTGCAGACTGGCTGGAGTTTTTACTCGGCTTTGATGACAGGGATCGGTATCAGAGAATGAAACAGATGTTGAAGAAGATGGCGCTCAGTGGCATTGCCAATCTGTTCGCCGAGAAGATGCCGTTCAACAAGCTCATCGGCATGCAGGTGACCCACTATGACTTCGAGAAGGTGGAGCTGCGCATCAAGATGGATGACAAGCTGATCGGCAACCCCTTTCACAACATACTGCACGGCGGTGTCACCGCCAGCCTGCTGGATGTGGCGGGCGGCATGATAGTCGCCGCCTCCTGCATCGACGAGCTGGAGGACTTCTCCCCCAGCTACCTCAAGGAGCGCTTCTCCCGCCTCGGCACCATAGACCTGAGGGTCGACTATCTGCGGCCCGGTCGCGGCAACGAATTCATCGCCACCGCCCACATCATACGGGCGGGCAGCAAGGTCGCCGTCGCCCGTATGGAACTGCACAACGAAGAAGGGACTCATATCGCCTTTGGCACCGGCACCTACCTGGTCGGCTAATGGCCTTTATTGCATAAAAAGTGCGCTTCTAAGCTGATTTTAATCATTAGAATTGTTACCCCCGCCACCGGCCAGGGTCCATACTGGAAGTCGGGATTGTGTGCAGAGGGAGGATTGCAGACGATGAGCGCGATGCTGGCTACCCAACCATCCAGAGCCTTGTTGACACAGCTCGAGTACATGCGCGAAGAGGTGCAGACGCCCGAGTGCCGTCACTGGTTGGAACAGGAGCTGAAGGGGTATTCTCTCTGTTCACCCCTGCCTTGGTATCGCATCATTGCCTGTCGGCAACGCGGTCACTTCCTGAATCTGAAGACGGGGAAATATTTGACTTGCCACATCGGCAGCCAAACGCTCAGCCAACGCGACCTGGCCCAAGTTCAGTTCATCTATGCCCGTGAACCCGCCGTCCACTATTTACTGCATCATGATTCCCATATCGAGCCCTGGCCAGAACAGCTGCTGGGAGCGTATCGAGAGCAGTTGATCCCCGGCCATCTCTGCCTGCAGGCCTGGCACGAGCCCGTGTCTTCTCTGCGGTCACAACTGATGGAGGGAATAGCACATTTCATTAGTGAGTACCCCAAGCATGCGGCTCTGCAAACTCAGCACGGCTTCAAGGCATTGCGGCATCAACACTGGCATATCTGATCATGCGCCCAGGGCGCAAGGAGGGCACCATCGACAAGACCCACAACGAGATTGCCACAATCTAGAGTGCCGGAGTCAGGATCAGACTCCACCTGTGGGGCCACCGAGCGGTGGCCCTTTTAATGGGCGGCATTCAGCACCAGGCAATCGGCCCCATACCGCTCCTGCCCCGTCTGCCGAGGACGGCAAAGGCAAAAGCCAAATGCGAAAAGGCCGCTCAATGAGCGGCCTTTTCTAATGTGGTCGGTGTGAGAGGATTCGAACCTCCGACCCCTTCGTCCCGAACGAAGTGCGCTACCAAGCTGCGCTACACACCGATGTCTGCGGGGCGAGAATTTACCGAAAGCCCCGACATGACACAAGCCTTTTTTTGCTTTCGCCACAAAAAAAGGGCTTTGCGCTCAATAATCCAGCGTTTCATGGCGACACGGGGGGCCGGGCTCGTCCCGGTGCTCAGTTACGCCTTTGGCGGCAGCTGAAACTCGGCCGGTCCCAGCAGACGCCGACTCCAATCGGCAACGACCCCGTGCTCCAGCCAGTGGGCCGCATGCTGGCGCCAGTTGGGAGAGAGCGCCGGGTTGTCCAGCAGCAGTTGCAGGTCCCCTTCGTGGCGGGTCTGGTTGAACAGGATGTCGGCGGTGCGCTTCACCGTCAGCTCGGGATAGGGCCTGTCCATCAGCAGCAGCTCATCCACCGGGGCCACGCGCCCCTCCTCCAGCACCCGCAGCAACCAGCCGCAGCGGCCGTTGAGCTGCATCACCTGGGAGAGGTGCGGGTAGCCAAAGCGTTGATTGAGCTTGAAGCAGGGGGATCTCGGCTGGCTGATCTGGATGAGCGCCTCGCCGAGGCGATAGACATCGCCGATGCAGGCTTGCGTTTCGGTCAAGCCGAGGCCGGAGAGGTTTTCACCAAAGGCCGCCGGCTGCCAGGGAGCACGAGGGGCAGGCAGACCCAGCGCGGCTTGCCAGGTCTTCCACCAGGGGTAGTGATCCGCGGGATAATAGTGCAGGGCACGATCCGGGCCGCCGTGATGGCGCTGGTCGCTCTGCTCATCTCCCTCCAGGCCAGAGAAGCTGCACCACAGGGGATTGCCTGCCACATGTTTGTCGATGGCACTGACGAGTCCGGGGGCGAGTTCGGCATTCATCTCGGCGCTCTGGCCGATAAAGAGGGAGATCCGCATTCCATGCTCCTGACGGATGAGAGAATGCGGATCTTAGGGGCTGTTGAGCCGTCGGCGCAAGCCGTGTGACTGCGTCAACAGCCCCGGGGTCAGGCGACGGCCTGCATCTGGGTGGTCATGGCAATCTCGGCGCGGCGGCGTTTCTCCGCCCTCGCCATCAGGTACCAGCTGCCGAAGGTGAACAGCGACACCGACAGCAGGATCAGGCTGGCCACCGCGTTGATCTCGGTTTTCACCCCGAGCCGCACCGCCGAGAACACCTCCATCGGCAGGGTAGTGGAACCCGGACCTGAGACGAAGCTCGCCAGCACCAGATCATCCAGCGACAGGGCAAACGACATCATGCCGCCCGCCGCCAGCGACGGCGCTATCATCGGGATGGTGATGAGGAAGAACACCTTCCAGGGCTTGGCGCCGAGATCCATGGCCGCCTCCTCGATGGAGAGATCCAGCTCCCGCAGCCGCGCCGACACCACTATCGCCACATAGGCGGTACAGAAGGTGGTGTGGGCAATCCAGATGGTCAGCATGCCCCGCTCGGCGGGCCAGCCCACCAGCTGGGCCATGGCCACGAACAGCAGCAGCAGCGACAGACCTGTGATCACCTCGGGCATGACCAGGGGCGCCGTCACCATGCCGCCGAACAGGGTGCGACCACGGAAGTGCGGGATCCGGGTCAGCACGAAGGCGGCCACAGTCCCCAGCGCCACCGCGGCTATGGCGGTGTAGAAGGCGATCTCCAGGGAGCGGAACACGGACCCAATCAACTGCTTGTTGTCGAGCAGGCCGAAGTACCACTTCAGCGACCAGCCCCCCCATACCGTCACCAGCTTGGAGGCGTTGAAGGAGTAGATGACCATGATGACCATGGGCAGGTAGATAAACAGCAGCCCCAGCCACAGCATCAGCTTGGAAAAACCGAGACGTCTCATGCCTGACCCTCCAATACGCTTGTCTGGTTGCAGTTGAACAGGATGGATGCTGGGACTATCAGCAACGCCTTTTTCATACCTTGCCCTCCAGTTCTTTCGCCTGGTTGCGGTTGAACAGGATGATGGGGACTATCAGCACCGCCAGCATCACCACCGCCAGGGCGGACGCCACCGGCCAGTCGCGGTTGTTGAAGAACTCCTGCCACAGCACCTTGCCGATCATCAGAGTCTCAGGGCCGCCCAGCATCTCGGGGATGACGAACTCGCCCACCACGGGGATGAAGACCAGCATGCAACCGGCGATGATGCCGTTCTTGGAGAGCGGTACCGTGATCTGCCAGAAGCGGGTCAGGTTGCGGGCGCCGAGATCGGAGGCCGCCTCCAGCAGGCTCTGATCGTGCTTGACCAGGTTGGCGTAGAGCGGCAGCACCATGAACGGCAGGTAGGAGTAAACGATGCCGATGTAGACCGCCAGGTTGGTGTTGAGGATCTGCAAGGGCTCGTCTATCACCCCTATCCCCAGCAAGAAGCTGTTGAGCAGGCCGTTGTTGCTGAGGATGCCCATCCAGGCGTAGACCCGGATCAGGATGGCGGTCCAGGTCGGCATCATGATGAGCAACAGCAGAACTGTCTGGGTCTCCTTGTTGGCCCGCGCTATGGAGTAGGCCATGGGATAGCCGATCAGCAGGCACAGCAGGGTGCTGATGAAGGCCATCTTGAGGGAGCCCAGATAGGCCGCTATGTAGAGCTCATCCTCCTGCAGCAGCAGGTAGTTGCCCATGTGGAGCAAGATGGTGAGCTGATTGTCTGCCCAGGTCACCACGTCGGTGTAGGGCGGGATAGCCACATCCGCTTCGGCGAAGCTGATCTTCACCACTATGATGAAGGGCAGCAGGAAGAAGAGGAACAGCCAGAAGAAGGGGATGCCGATCACCAGCTGGCGTCCCCCCAACTGCTTGAGTCGTCTCAATGCCTTCATGATTGCAGCACCACGCCGCTGTCATCTTCCCAATAGAGGAACACCTGGTCATCCCAGGTTGGCCGCTTGCCGTGGCGTTCGGCATTGGCGATGAAAGCCTGAACGATTTTGCCCGAGGGCAGCTGGATGTGATAAACCGAATGGCCGCCCAGATAGGCGATGTCATAGACCTCACCCTTGGTCCAGTTGAAGTCCGGATGCTCGATCTCCTCCGGCTTGTGCAGACTCATCAGCAATTTTTCCGGCCGCAGGGCGTAGGTCACCTTCTTGTTCTCGGCACGGGAGCTGATGCCGTGGCCCACGTAAATGGGCTGCTCCAGATCCGCGCAGGCGATGGTGGCGTGGTCCTGCTCATCTTCCACCAGCAGGCCGTCAAACAGGTTGACGTTGCCGATGAACTCGCACACCAGCCGGCTGGCCGGGGTCTCGTAGATGTCCATCGGGCTGCCGATCTGCTCGATGCAACCCAGGTGCATGATGGCGATCCGTTCCGCCATGGTCATGGCCTCTTCCTGATCGTGGGTCACCATGACGCAGGTTACGCCGACTCGCTCGATGATCTCCACCAGCTCCAGCTGCATCTTGGAGCGCAGCTTCTTGTCCAGCGCCCCCATGGGCTCATCCAGCAGCAGCAGCTTGGGGCGCTTGGCCAGAGAGCGGGCCAGTGCGACCCGCTGGCGCTGACCGCCGGAGAGCTGGTGCGGCTTGCGACGGGCATACTGGGTCATCTGCACCAGCTTGAGCATCTCCTCCACCCGGGCGTCGACCTCCGCCTTGGGCAGGCCATCCTGCTTGAGACCGAAGGCGATGTTCTGCGCCACCGTCATATGAGGAAACAGGGCGTAGGACTGGAACATCATGTTGATGGGACGTTCATAGGGCGGCATGTCGGTAATGTCGACCCCATCCAGGAACAGCCGCCCCTCGGTGGGGCGCTCGAACCCGGCCAGCATCCGCAGCAAGGTGGACTTGCCGGAGCCTGAACCACCCAGCAGGGCGAAGATCTCGCCCTTGTGGATGTTGAGAGACACGTTATCGACCGCCAGCGTTTCGTCGAACTGCTTGCTTACCCTGTCTATTTTGACCAGCACTTCTTTACGCTGCTGGCTGCCCTCGAGGGCTTTCTTGTAGGCACTGGAGGCTATCGCCATTACCAAACTCCCAAAGGTGATACCGGCCGGGGCCGATCCATCAATACAATCTGGCGCCCCGGGATGGGCGCCAAGGTTAGGTTCCGGACTTGATCTTGGTCCAACTCCGGGTGATCAGGCGCTGCACCGAGCGGGGATGTGCTTCCTGCACATACAGACGCTCCAGCACCGCCTGGGGGGGATAGACTGACTCGTCATCGCGCACGGCCTTGTCCATGAACTCTCCCGCCTTGATGTTCGGGTTCGCGTAGCCCACGTAGTCGCTCACCTTGGCGATCACTTGCGGCTCGAGAATGTAGTTGATCAGGGCGTGAGCCTCTTTGACGTTGGTGGCATCGGAGGGGATCGCCATCATGTCGAACCACAGATTGCCCCCCTCCTTGGGGATGCTGTAGGCAATCTTTATTCCCTTGCCTGCCTCGTCGGCCCGGGCCGCCGCCTGCAGTATGTCACCGGAGAACCCCGCCGCCACACAGATGTCGCCATTGGCGAGATCCCCTATGTACTTGGAGGAGTGGAAGTAGGTCACATAGGGGCGCACCTTGAGCAACTGCTCTTCGGCACGCTTGAGATCCGCAGGATCGTGGCTGTTGGGGTTGAGGCCGAGGTAGTTCAGGGCTGCCGGGATCATCTCGTCCGCCGAGTCGAGGAAAGCCACCCCGCAATGGGAGAGCTTCTTCATGTTTTCCGGTTCGAAGATGATGGCCCAGGAGTCAATCTTGTCGACCCCGAGCGCCGCCTTGACCTTGTCGACGTTGTAGCCGATGCCGTTGGTGCCCCACAGATAGGGCACGGCGTACTGATGACCCGGATCCACCTTGTCGAGCTGCTTGAGCAGCAGGGGATCCAGATTGGCCAGATTGGGCAGCAGAGCGGGATCCAGCTTCTGGAAGGCCCCCGCCTGGATCTGCTTGGCCAGGAAATTGTTGGAGGGCACGACCAGATCGTAACCGGTGCGTCCGGTCAGCAGCTTGCCCTCCAGCGTCTCGTTGGAGTCAAACACGTCGTAGACGGTCTTGATCCCGGTCTTCTGCTGAAAGTCACTGAGGGTGGTCTCGCCGATATAATCGGACCAGTTGTAAAAATGAACCACAGGGGCTGCCTGGGTCAGATTTGCAAACCCCAGGGTCAGGGCCAGCGTTGCCATCTTGGTCATGTGCACTTATCAGTCCTCGTTTGTGTGATTTTGCCAGTCGCGCATCCATACGCGCCGTCCAACCTGTCGGGTGGTCACCACCCTCCCGGCCGAACTGCGGACCGGGAGGGGTACTCGTCACTTACTTACCTGATTTGATCTTGGTCCAGCTGCGGGTCATCAGACGCTGCACCTTGGCCGGCAGATCCGGGAAGGTGTAGATCTTCTTGAGGGTGTCCGCCGTCGGGTAGATGCCCGGATCGGTGCGGATCGCCTCGTCCACCAGCGGAGTGGCTGCCTTGTTGCCGTTCGGGAACTGCACCACGTTGGTGATGTTCGCGATCACTTCCGGCTTCATCAGATAGTTGATGAAGGTGTGGGCTGCCTCGACGTTCTTGGCATCCGCCGGGATGGCGATCATGTCGAAGAAGCTGCCAGCCCCCTCTTTCGGAATGGTGTAAGTCAGACTGACACCGTTCTTGGCTTCGGCGGCACGTGCCTTGGACTGCTGCAGGTCACCTGAGTAACCCACCGCCACGCACAGGTTGCCGTTGGCCAGATCCGAAATGTACTTGGAGGAGTGGAAGTAGGCGGTATAGGGGCGGATGGAGAGGAACAGCTCCTCAGCCTTCTTCAACTCGTCCGGCTTCTGGCTATCCGGCTTGAAGCCCAGGTATTGCAGGGCAGCCGGCAGCATTTCGGTCGGCGAGTCGAGGAAGGAGACACCGCACTCCTTCAACTTGGCCATGTTCTCCGGCTTGAACACCAGATCCCAGGAGTTGACCGGCGCATCGGCACCCAGCACGGCCTTCACCTTCTCGGCGTTGTAGGCGTAGCCAATGGTGCCCCACAGGTAAGGGATGGAGTACTGGTTGCCCGGATCGCTCGGTTCGAGCGCCTTGAGCAGATCGACATCCATGTTCTGCCAGTTGGAGAGTTTGGACTTGTCCAGCTTCTGGAAGACGCCTGCCTTGATCTGCTTGGCCAGGAAGGGGTTGGACGGCACGACGATGTCATAACCCGAACTGCCCGCCAGCAACTTGGCTTCCAGCACCTCGTTGCTGTCGAACACGTCATACACCACCTTGATGCCCGTCTCCTTCTGGAAGTTTTCCAGCGTATCCGGCGCTATGTAGTCGCTCCAGTTATAGACGTGCAGCACCTTCTCGTCGGCCATCGCCCCGGTACTCATCATGACCAGCGCCACGGAAGCAGCCATCATTCCCTTTTTAAAAGACATAGTCCTTGTCTCCTAAGCAAATTGTATGCGTAAGCCAATCTGCCCGGTTTCAGCCTATTCCTGCAGCTTTGCAGCCGTCAGATCCAGACTGAGCCTGGCCAGTTTGACCAATTCATCCACCTGTTCCTCGGTGATCACCAAGGGGGGCGATATGATCATGGTATCGCCGACAGCCCTCATCACCAAGCCATTGTTAAAACAGAACTCCCGACAGGTCATCCCGGCGTGCAGTTCGGCCGGGAAACGACGTTTCGTCTGTTTGTCCTGGACTATTTCCAACGCGGCGACCAGGCCTTTACCCCGGGTTTCTCCCACCAGCGGGTGATCGGCAAGCTCGCTCCAGCGGCGCTGCAAATAGGGGCCGATACTATCATGAACGCGCTTAACTATGCTCTCACTTTGCATAAGCTGGATGTTGGCAATGGCCACGGCGCAGGCCACCGGATGACCGGAATAGGTGAAGCCGTGGTTGAACTCGCCCCCCTCTTCCACCAGCACCCTGGCGACCCTGTCCCCCACCATCACGGCTCCCATCGGCAGGTAACCCGAGGTGATGCCCTTGGCCAGACACATGAGGTCAGGCTTGATGCCGAAGCCTTCGCTGGCGAACCAGTGGCCGGTGCGACCGAAACCGCAGATCACCTCGTCGGCGATGAGCAGGATGCCGTACTTGTCACAGATGCGCTGGATCTCGGGCCAGTAGCTGTCGGGGGGAATGATGACGCCGCCGGCCCCCTGGATTGGCTCGCCGATGAAGGCCGCCACCTTGTCCACCCCCAGCTCCAGAATCTTCTCTTCCAGCTGGCGGGCACGGGCCAGGCCGAACTCATGGGCGCTCATGCCCTCCCCCTCACCGAAGTGATAGGGCTGATCGATGTGGACTATGCCGGGAATGGGCAGACCACCCTGGGCGTGCATGCCCTTCATGCCCCCCAGACTGGCGCCCGCCACCGTGGAGCCGTGATAGGCGTTGTGGCGGCTGATGATCACCTGCTTGTCGGGCTGCCCCTTGCTGGCCCAGTAGTGACGCACCATGCGCAGCACAGTGTCGTTGCACTCCGAGCCCGAGCCGGTGAAGAAGACGTGGTTGAGATGGGGCGGCGTGATCTCGGCCAGCAGGGTCGCCAGTTCGGCGGCGGGGGGATGGCTGGTCTGGAAGAAGAGGTTGTAATAGGGCAGTTGCTGCATCTGTCTGGTGGCGGCATCCACCAGCTCCTGGCGGCCATAACCCAGGTTGACGCACCACAGGCCCGCCATCCCGTCCAGGATGCGGCGCCCGTCGGAGTCTTCCAGATAGACCCCCTCGGCCTTGGTGATGATGCGGCTGCCCTTCTTGTTCAGGGCCTGAAAGTCGGTAAAGGGATGCAGGTGGTGGCTGGCATCCAGTTGCTGCCACTCGCGGGTGGTCTGCTTCATTGCTTGCTCCTCGGTTCCTTCGATTTAAGCGATGTTTGTTCGTCAATGTCGAGGGCGGCTGGCACTCTCCCGGTCACTGCTACTCACGGGCGGAATGCTGCGTTGCTTGCTCCTCGGTTCCTTCGATGTAAGCGATGTTTGTTCGTCAATTGCTGAGGGCGGCTGGCCCACGGGCACGGTGCGGCCGCGAGCGGGCGCCATCAGCCGCCCCTCACGAGCCAGTGCCATCTTGCTTTGAGAGTGACGGGAGGGATCTGCGCCCCTCCCGAGACGGGTCAGACGTTCAGCAGCAGGAATTCCCGTTCCCAGCGGCTGATCACCCCGAAGTAGGTCTCGTACTCCTTGCGCTTGACCGCGACGAAGGCGCGAATGAAGCGTTCCCCCAGCATGTCCTTGATGGGCTCGCACTGCTCCAGATGGCTGAGCGACTCCTCCAGGGAACGGGGCAGGCTGTAGGGCAGGTCATAGGCACTCGCCTTCATCTCCTGCATGGGCTCCAGCTTCTCCAGCATGCCGAGGTAGCCGCAGGCCAGGGTGGCGGCCAGCGCCAGATAGGGATTGGCGTCGGCACCGGCGAAGCGGTTCTCGACCCGGCGCGCGCTCGGCTCGGAGAAGGGCACCCGCAGGCCGCAGGTGCGGTTTTCCACGCCCCACTGCACGTTGCGCGGCGCGCTCTCGCCGAAGGTGAGGCGGCGGTAGGAGTTGACGTTCGGCGCCAGCAGGGCGGTCACCGCCGGGGTGTACTTCTGCAGGCCGGCGATGAAGTGCATGAACTGCTCGGAGTTGCCCCCTTCGCTGGTGCCAAACAGGTTGCGCCCTTCGGCGTCTTCCAGGCTCTGGTGGATGTGCATGGCGGAGCCCGGCTCATCGCTCATGGGTTTGGCCATGAAGGTGGCATAGATGCCGTGACGGTGGGCCGCTTCCCGCATGGTGCGCTTGAACAGGAACACCTGGTCGGCGAGATCGATGGCGTCACCGTGCAGGAAGTTGATCTCCATCTGGGCGGCGCCGGACTCGTGGATCAGGGTGTCTACCTCCAGCTCCTGGGCCTCGCAGTAGTCGTACATATCCTCGAAGATGGGATCGAATTCGTTGACCGCATCTATGCTGAACGACTGGCGAGCCGTCTCGGGGCGGCCGTTGCGGCCCACCGGCGGCACCAGCGGATAGTCGGGGTCTTCGTTGCGCTTGACCAGATAGAATTCGAGCTCAGGGGCCACCACAGGCTTCCAGCCCTGCTTCTCGTAAAATGACAGGACCCGGCGCAGCACGGAGCGCGGCGCTATGTCGATCAGCTTGCCATTGATGTCGAAACAGTCGTGGATCACCTGAGCCGTGGGCTCCAGTGCCCAGGGCACGAAACGAATGGTGTTGGGATCGGGATAGAGCTGCATGTCCCGCTCCAGCGGGTCAATCATGCTGTCGTCATCCGGGTACTCGCCGGTCACCGTCTGGGTGAAGATGACCTCGGGCAGCCGCATGCCCCCTTCGCGCAGAAACTTGTTGGCTGGAATGATCTTGCCTCGGGCATTGCCGGTGAAATCCGGGAACAGGCACTCCACTTCCGTGATGCGATTGCTCTCCATCCAGCCCTTGATACTGTCCATGTTAAACCCCGACTCTACGGTTGTCATTGGCAAGGGTGTCTAATATAAGGAACACCCTTGTTAAGAAAATGTAATCGACCTCACCATAAAAGCCCGTGATAAAGGCCTTTGTCAAGCAGTGGTGTTTAAAAAACTATAAACAATGGCCGATATAATGACCAATGCGGCACCAAATACTAAACACTCTGTGTCACGATCAGCCCACTGCAAGCACGATGCCAAGGCTGGACAGAAGCTGCTCGATACTCAGTCAGCCCCTGTCGGAGCGGGCCCATTTCTTTGCAAGGGCGCACAATCCTTATCCAATTCTCTTTGCATACCTGCATTTTTTTGGTACAAGGCCCGCCCTGATTTGCACTCTCCTGCATGGATTTGGTGCAAATCGGACTACAGGGGCTTGGTCTGCGGGCCTAAAGCCCCCATAAATGGGAAAAATTGGGAAACTGACTGGTAGCAAACCCTATGTGTGATTTCATGACTGAAGACCAACTGGCCTTTTACAAGGGTCAGATCGAGCGACAAATCCTCGAGCTCGAAGAACGTCTCAACTCCCAAGCCAGCCAGGCCATCGCCACCGATACCAACGAGATGGCCGATGAAATTGATCGTGCCAGCATCGAGGAGGCCCGCCGTCTGGAGCTGAACCGCATCGAGCACGACAAGCTGCATCTGCGCAAGCTGAAAGGGGCGCTGAGACGCATCAATGAAGGGGACTTTGGTTACTGCGAGTCCTGCGGTGACGAGATCTCCCTCAAGCGGCTGCAGGCTCGCCCTGAGTCCCGCTTCTGCGTCGAGTGCCAGAGCACCAAGGAATTCAACGACACCCACGTGTTCCGCCGCGTCGCCTGATGCGCCAGTGAACCGTCACCACCTTGTCGCACCGGGCCGCTGGCAAGGCAGTGTACAGGCACCGGCATCCGTGTAGACAGACGAGCATGCCGGGCTGCACATGAACCTTGTTTGCGGCTTCACAGCAAGAGCGTGACAACTTCTGTTAGACTCCGGGCAAGTCCCGGACTCTACAGGAGATCAGAGCGTGAAATGGCTCATCAAGCTGTGTTTGTGCCTGCCGCTGCTGGCACAGGCGCAGACTCTCACCGTCAAGGTCCCCAGCCGACCGATCAATGACCTCGACAGCGAATACCAGCTCAAGCTGCTGGAGCTGGCACTCGACCGTGCCGGACAGCCCTACAAGCTGGAACGGGTCGACCTCAATCTCAATCAGTTCACCCTGCAGCAGGAGCTGCGCAAGGGCAAAACCATCAATGTGTTCTGGATGGGTACCTCCAGCGCCCTCGAATCCGCCCTGATCCCCGTCCCCATTCCGCTGTTCCGCGGTCTGGAAGGGCTGCGGCTGTCGTTCATCCACAGCGATGCCCAGGAGAAGTTCAACCAGGTCAACACCCTGGCGGATCTCAAGCAGCTGAAAGCGGCCCAGGGGGTCGGCTGGGCCGACAACAAGATCCTGGAGCAGGCGGGCATAGCGACCTATGCGGGGCGCTACAGCAACCTGTTCCGCCTCATCAACGACGGTGACAAGCTCGACTTCTTCCCCCGCGGTCTGGTGGAGATCTTCGCGGAACGCCGTGAGCTGGCGGCCCAGTACCCCAATCTCGCCATAGAGCAGCACCTGCTGATCCGCTACCCCTTCGCCGAGTTCTTCTTCGTCAGCCCAGAGTCCCCCAAGCTGGCCAAGGCGATCCAGACCGGACTGGAGCGGGCCTATGCCGACGGCAGCTTCATGACCTTCTTCCACGAGAATCCCAGGATCCGCGAGGCCCTGGCCAGCGCGAACCTGGAGCAGCGGGTCACCATATCCCTGCCCAACCCGGACATGACCCCCTTGCTCAGGAGCATTCCAGCCCAATATTGGGACTATCCGCCCAGGCAAGGGCAGTAATGCCGGGATTGGGACTACCCCCCAGACAGGGGCAGTAACGCAGCCAAGCATTCGCCGCCACAAGGGCGTTAGTCCCTGACCATCGGCTCGCAGGGAATAAGCGGGCCGGTTTCAACCGCAGCACCAGGGAGGTGCCATGAAGCGACTCGACGACTGGTTCAGGGACTACGGCCAGAGCCACCGGCACCCGGTCAATGTAGCCATCCACAAGGTGGCGGTGCCCGGTATCTACCTCTGTACCCTGGCCCTGCTCTGGTGCCTGCCGGCCGGGCCCTTGCCGCCCTCCCTCAACTGGGCGGCGCTGGTTGCCATTCCGGTGCTGGCCTTCTACCTGCAGCTGTCGTTTGCCCTGTTCGTGGGGATGGCGGCGCTGACCGCGCTGGGATTGGCCCTCTGCCACAGCTGGCAAGGCCCCTTGCTGTGGCCCGCCCTGTCCGGCTTCGCGCTGCTCTGGGTAGCCCAGTTCGTCGGCCACCGGATAGAGGGCAAACGCCCCTCCTTCCTCGCCGACCTGCAATTTCTGCTGGTCGGCCCCGCCTGGGTGCTGGCCAGCCTCTATCGTCGCTTGGGTATCCCCTACTGAGGGAGTCCAAAGGAGAAACCATGACACACAATTTCCCCCTCACCCGCGCCCTGCCTCTGCTGCTGGGCATGCTGTTTGCCGGTCCGGCGCTGGCCGACAAGGCCGATCCCGTCGGCGAGGTGAGCACCGCCTTCAAGCTGGTCGGCCCCAATCACAAGATCCTGGTGGAGGCGTTCGACGACCCCAAGATAGCCGGCGTCGCCTGCTATCTGGCGCGCCCCAAGACCGGGGGCGTCAAGGGCGGTCTCGGGCTGGCGGAAGATCCCTCCCACGCCTCATTGTCGTGCCACCAGATAGGTCCCATCACCCTGCCCGCCAAGCTCAAAGCCGGGGAAGAGGTGTTCGACGTCAGCACCTCACTGGTGTTCAAGGAGCAGAAGGTGGTGCGTTTTTACGACGAGAAGCGCAATGCGCTTGTCTATCTGACTTACAGCACCAAGTTGGTGGATGGTTCGTACAAGAGCGCAGTGAGCGCCGTCCCCATCATGCCCTGGGGCTGAATCCCCACCATTTATCCCGTGATGACGGTCACTATTTGTTGTAATTTAACCACATCATTTTCTGCGGAGAGCGCACCATGAGAGTCGCCGTTTTCAGTACCAAGAGCTACGACAAGGAACACTTCAATCAAGCCAACAGCCAGTACGGCTTCGAGCTGGAGTTCTTCGACGTGCGGCTGGAGGCCAAGACAGCCCGCCTCGCCCATCACTTCCCCGTGGTCTGCCTGTTCGTCAACGATGACGCAGACCGGGAGGTGCTGACCGAGCTGGCCGCCAACGGCACCAAGGTGATCGCCCTGCGCTGCGCCGGTTACAACAACGTGGATCTGGTCGCCGCCAAGGAGCTGGGTCTGAAAGTAGTGCGGGTGCCCGCCTACTCCCCCGAAGCCGTCGCCGAACACGCCGTGGGCCTGATGATGACCCTCAACCGCCGCATCCATAAGGCCTACCAGCGCACCCGCGACGCCAACTTCTCCCTGGAAGGGCTGGTCGGTTTCAACATGCACGGCCGCACCGCCGGCATCATAGGCACCGGCAAGATCGGCATCGCCACCCTGCGCATCCTCAAGGGCTTCGGCATGCGCCTGCTGGTGAGCGACCCCTACCAGAGCCAGGCGGCCATCGATCTCGGCGCCGAGTACGTGGACATCGACACCCTGCTGCGCCAGTCCGACGTCATCAGCCTGCACTGCCCCCTGTTCAAGGAGAACTACCACCTGCTGAACAAGGAGGCCTTCGCCAAGATGAAGGATGGTGTGATGATCATCAACACCAGCCGGGGCGGCCTGCTCGACTCCAACGCCGCCATCGAGGCCCTCAAGACCTCCCGCATCGGCGCCCTGGGGCTGGACGTCTACGAGGAGGAGGAAGATCTCTTCTTCGAGGACAAGTCCAACGAGGTGATCACCGATGACGTCTTCCGCCGTCTCTCCGCCTGCCACAACGTGCTGTTCACCGGTCACCAGGCCTTCCTGACCCGGGAGGCGCTGCACGCCATCGCCGACACCACACTCGGCAACATCCAGGCCATCGAGAGCCAGGGCCGCAGCGACAACGAGGTGGAGTGACCCCTCCCCTGGCGATGAAAGACAGAGGGAGCCACTCCCTCTGTACTTTGCGCCAACAGACGCCCTGCTCGTCCTATTGCCCCCTGCGACCTCAATAACCATGGCGCCGGGTTGTGAGACCCGACGTCATCAGGTAGGCTACCAGCCCTTTTTTGTACAGGAGTCTGGCAAGCATGTTCATCGAATTTGCTCACTGTACCTCCGACTGTGCGTCGGGTTGTAAGACCCGGCACCTTCGAGTAGGCCAGTCCTCCTTTTTTACTCTGGAGTCTGGCACCCATGTTTATCGGATTTGATTACGGTACCTCCAACTGTGCCGTCGCCGTGATGGAACAGGGCAGCCCCAGGCTGCTGACCCTCTCCGGTTCCCACTACCTCCCCTCCACCCTGCACGCGCCGCACCGGGACGCCATCGCCGGCCTGCTGGCCGAACGGCTGGCCAGCACCCAGCAAGCTGAGTACCTCAAGCTGCGCGGCCCCGTGGTGACCCGGGCTCAGGCGGTGCGTCGCCAGATGCGCGAAGAGGGGCTCATCGACGAACTCAGCTTCGGCGGGGCGGCGCTGGAGCGCTATCTGGAGGAGCCGGATGACGGTTACTACATCAAGTCGCCGAAATCCTTCCTCGGGGCCTACGGCCTCAAGGCGCCCCAGATCGCCCTGTTCGAGGACATCGTCTGCGCCATGATGCTGCACGTCCGCCACGAGGCGGAGCAGCAGACAGGTGCCCCCGTGCGCCAGGCGGTGATAGGTCGCCCGGTCAACTTCCAGGGGCTGGCCGGGGAGGAGAGCAACCGCCAGGCCATCGCCATCCTGGGTGAGGCTGCCCGCCTCGCCGGCTTCGAGCGGGTGGAGTTTCTCTACGAGCCGGTCGCCGCCGGCTTCGAGTTCGAGGCACGCCTCACCGAGGATGCTGTGGTGCTGGTGGTGGACATAGGCGGCGGTACCACCGACTGCTCCATGCTGCGCATGGGCCCCAGCCACCGCGACCGGCTCGATCGCAGCGGCGATCTGCTCGGTCACAGCGGCCAGCGCATCGGCGGCAACGACTTCGACATCCGCCTGACGGTGGAGGGCATGATGCCGCTGCTCGGCATGCACGAGACCCTCAAGACCGGCAAGCCCCTGCCCCACCCGCTGTTCTGGGACGCGGCCGCCATCAACGACGTCAGCGCCCAGAGCCGCTTCTACAGCCTGGATACCGCCCGCCAGCTGCAGGATCTGCAGCTCGACAGCCAGCCCGGCAGCAAGCTCTCACGGCTCGCCAGCCTGCGGGCCCACAAGCTGAGCCACCAGCTGGTGTGGCGCGCCGAGCAGGGCAAGATCGCCCTGTCCGACCATGAGCTCAATCACCAGACCCTGAACGAGCTGGAGAAGGGGTTGGAGGCTGAACTCACTCGCCCTCAGCTGGCCAGTGCCTCGACCCCCCTGCTGGAGAAGATTGGCGAGCTGATGGACGAGGCGATCGCCGCCGCCGGCGTGTCGCCGGACCGGGTCTTCGTCACCGGTGGCAGCGCCCGCTCCCCCCTCATCAAGGCCTTCATTCGCCAGAAGCTGCCCGCAGTGCCTCTGGAAGGAGGGGATGACTTCGGCTCTGTGGCTTCGGGCCTTGCCCGCTACGCCGAACGGCTGTTCGCCGGCTGATCCCCGACACGCCAAAGGCTACCCACCACATCCCCTCTGGAAGGAGGGGATGACTTCGGTTTGATAACCTCGGGCCTGGCCCGTTACGCCGAGCGGCTGTTCGCCGGCTGATCCCCGACACGCCAAAGGCTACCCACCACATCCCCTCTGGAAGGAGGGGATGGCTTCGGCTCTGTGGCTTCGGGCCTGGCCCGCTACGCCGAGCGGCTGTTCGCCGGTTGAGGTACCGGCAGGGGTCCATGGGCGACCCCTGCTGCCTGAAACGAGGCTCGCCCGGGGCGGGTGTTGCCATTTACCGACACCCCCCTTCCCCTGAGGGCGACAGAAGCGGTCGGGCTGGCCCCCCCTCGCCCTGCCTCCCGGGCCATGGCACGGGTATGCTTGTCGCTCCCATCACCGGAGCCCCTTCCATGCCCAGATTTCTGCTACTGCTGCTCGCCCTGCTCCTGCTCAGCGCCTGCAGCAGTACTCCCCGCTTCGCCTCGCAAGATCTGCAGCACCACCACTGGGTGCTCGACAAGCTGGATGGCCAGGCCATCCCCAGCAGCCGCGTCAATCCCCCCGATATCGAGATAGGGGAGCACTTCACCGTCAATGGCATCGCCGGGTGCAACCGCTACTTCGGCCAGGGCCATCTCGAGGATGACAGACTCTGGGTTACCAGCCTCGGCAGCACGGCCATGGCCTGCCCGCCCCGGCTCGACCAGATCGAACAGGCGGTACTCGCCACCCTGATGGAGGGCGCGACCCTGAGCGGCACGCCACAGACCCTGATCCTGACCGGAAAACAGCACCGTTTGGAATACAGACTGCGAGACTGGGTGTACTAGGGCTCACAAAACCACTCGCCGACAGGAACAACTGGCCCAGCTGTGGCACAATATGAGGCACTGTTCGCAATGGAGGCTGCCTCAGCCATGTCGATGGATCGCCTGTTTGGCAAGATCAAACAACTGCCCACAATCCCGCAGCTGCTGCACGAGCTGATGCAGAGTTTCAACGATGAGAATGCCCGCATCGACGAGATCGCGGCCAAGATCGCCATGGACCAGGTGATCAGCGTCAAGGTGCTGCGGATGGCCAACTCCGCCGCCCTGCGCCGGGGCAACGAGGTGACCTCCATCGAGCAGGCGGTGATCCGCCTCGGCTTCAACCGCTTGCGCTCCGTGGTGGTCGCCTCCGGCATCATCAGCAGCTTCAAGGCCCCCCCGGGCTTTGACAAGCACCGCTTCTGGACCCAGACCTTCCAGGTCGCCACCATAGCCCGCACCCTGGCCCAGCAGACCAAGGCGGTGGATCCGGAGAGCGCCTTCACCTGCGCCCTCATTCACAACATCGGCGAGCTGCTGATCCAGAGCACCCTGCCGGAGGAGGCCGGGCTCATCAACCTGGCCATCGAGAAGGGGAGCAGCCGGGTCGAGGCCCAGCGGGAGATGCTGGGGTACGACTATGCCCAGCTCGGCGCCGAGCTGGCGAAGCGCTGGAACCTGTCGGCCTCCTTCGTCGATGCCATCGCCCAGCAGCTGGATCCCCTCTCCCACGATCCGGTGAGCAAGGAGGCGGTGCTGATCCGGCTCTCCGTCTTCGTCTCCTTCGCCTGGCACGCCGGGGTACCGGCCCAGGCCATCATAGCGCGCTTCCCCAAGCCGCTGGCCGACCAGCTCGGGCTGGATCCCGCCACCCTGGCGGATCAGCTGGAGCAACTCCACGAGCAGGGCAATGCCCTCGCCGACCTCCTGACCCAGTAGCCTCTGGCCACCCTCTGATGCAGTAGATACCATGACCCATCCCTTCCTGTTTCATCCCCAGGTGGCACCCTGGTTCAAAGAGAGTGCCGATACCCTGTTGCTCACCCTGTTCAGCGAGCTGGACGCCACCATCCGCGAGGTGTGGCTGCGCCATGAGCCGGACAACGAGGAATATCTGGTAGCCATGCGCCCCGTTTCGACCCGGGACAGGCTGCAGGTCTGGCAGGTCGAGCTGCCGCTGGCCAAGGGGCAGGAGATCCACCTCTACTGCTTCAAGTGCCTCACCGACCAGGAGCAGTGGTGGCTGCACGGGGCGGGCGTCAGCGCCACCATGCCGCCGCGGGAGCAGCATTTCCGCTTCAACAGCCATCACCAGCCGCCGACCTGGGTACAGGATCAGGTCTTCTACCAGATCTTCCCCGACCGCTTCTGCAACGGCGATCCGTCGCTGAGCGTCAAACATCACGAGTACGAGTACCGCGGCAAGGCGGTCATCAGCAAGGCCTGGGGGGAGCCGGTCAGCCGCCACGAGGAGGGCCACGGCGCCTGCGAGTTCTACGGCGGGGATCTGGCGGGCATAGACGCCAAGTTGCACTATCTGCAATCCCTCGGGGTGACGGCGCTCTACCTCAACCCCATCTTCGATTCGCCGAGCAACCACAAGTACGACACCCAGGACTACTACAGCGTCGATCCGCACCTCGGCACCAATGCCCAGTTTGCCGAGCTGACCCGCAACCTGCATCAGCGCGGCATGAAGATCATCCTGGACGCCGTGGTCAACCACACCTCCACCGACCACCCCTGGTTCTGCCCGCCGCTGGGGGCCCAGAGCAACCCTGACTCCCCCTGGCGCAGCTTCTACACCTTCGACCAGGAAGGGGATTATGTCAGCTGGAAGGGCATCCGCAGCCTGCCCAAGCTGGACTTTGCCAGCGAGCAGGTGCAGGACGCCGTGTATCGGGCAGATAACGCCATTCTGCGCTACTGGATGCGCGCCCCCTACCAGATCGACGGCTGGCGCTTCGACGTCATCCACATGCTGGGGGAGCGGGGCTCGGCCATGGGCAACAGCGGCCATGTGCGTGCCATTCGCGGCGCCGTCAAGCAGGAGAACCCGGACGCCTACGTGCTCGGCGAACACTTCTTCGAGGCGAGCCAGTGGCTGCAGGGGGATCAGGAGGACGGCGCCATGAACTACTACGGCTTCGCCCACCCCATCCGCGCCTTCCTGGCGGGGCAGGATATCGCCTATCACCCCATCAAGATCAGCGCCGAGGAGCTGGACAGATGGCTCAAGCTGGCCCGGGCCCATATCCCGTTCAAGAACCAGCTGGCCCAGTTCAACCTGTTGGACAGTCACGACACCGCCCGCTTCCTCCACCTGCTGGGGGAGGACAAGCAGCGCATGCGGCTCGCCGCCACCCTGCTCATCACCTATATCGGCGTGCCCTCCATCTACTACGGCGACGAGGTGGGGCTCTCCGGCGGCAACGATCCGGACTGCCGTCGCTGCTTCCCCTGGGACACCACGGACTGGGATCATGTGCTGCACGATCACTATCGCCGCCTGATCCAGCTGCGCCGCCAGCGTCCGGCCCTGCGCCGGGGCGACATCCAGACCCTCTACGCCGGCCCTCACAGCTATGTGTTCGCCCGCACCCTGCAAAGCGATCAGGTGGTGGTGGCCTGCAACCGCCACCCCACCGAGCCGCGCACCATCAGCCTGCCCCTGTGGCAGACCGCCAGCCCCGCCAGCCGCTTCACCGACGCCTTCAACGGCGACAAGTTCGAGGTGGTGCAAGGGGAGGTGCAACTCACCATACCGGCCAACTCGGCCAGGGTGCTGCTCTCCAGCTAAATGCGCTGTTGGCGCGCTGAAAAGCAAAACCGGAGCCCAAGGCTCCGGTTTTTCTTTATGTCGCTTCGGCCAGCCTTGTGGCAACCCCAGGCAACCTCAGTAGTTGATGCTGACGTAGGGCACTTCGGGCACGTCCCAGGCCTGCTTGAGGTAGACGGTGAGTACGAAGAAGAAGTTGGCCAGCAGATTGGCGAAACGATAGAGGATGGGATCGAAGCGCACGCCGCTCTCTTCGAGGCGCACCAGCAGGCGCACCACCTTCTTGCTGCCGCAGCGGCACAGGTGCAGGGTGGGGATGGGCTGGGGTCCCTGGGGCAGCACGAAACCGGTGACCCGGCCGCGGCTCGCCTCGTTGTAGTGATCGTAACGCCCCTTCAGCCAGTCCAGATCCTCCTCGAAGATGCCGAGCCTGCCGCGCACCGAGCCGTTGAGGTTGTAGATGAGTCGCTGCAAGGTAGCCAGATCCGCCAGCATGGGCTGGGTGTCGGCATCCGGCACCAGGTGGGACAGCACGGCCCCCACTTGGCAGCAGAGCTCGTCGGTGGCGATCTCGTAGTCGCACTGGAACTGGGTCTCGAAGATGAAGGGGTAGCAGAGCTCGCGCTTGTCTCTTGGCTTCTTGGGGTTCATGGCATCGTCTGGCTGGAGAAAAGGGCAGTTTGCCAGCCCCGGCCCGGGCTGGCAAACGCCGCATCAGAGGGGCGACGAACCGGGATCAGCTCGTCGCCATCTGCTGGCCGAGCAGCCTCATGGCCTCCAGCATCCGCTGGTTGAAGCCCATGAAACCGGCGCTCTCGGCCGCCTCGCCCTGGCCTCGCGCCGCCAGCACCGCAGGGGTCAACGCCTGCTGCTGGGCAGGCGGCAACAGGGCATCGGCCTGCTGCTGCAGCTGACTCAGCTTCGGCAGGTAGTCCGCCAGCGGCTTGAGCCCCTCCTGCAGCGAATGGGCCCCCTGATAGGTCTGGCTCAAGCGGGCCGACTGCTTGAGCTTGAGGGAGTAGGAGGCCAGCTGGCTGTCGTCCAGTTGCAGCCCATCCAGCCTGTCAGCCAGGGTCTTGCCCTCCCCGCCCCCGAAGAACTGGCCAGCCAGCTCGTCCAGCCCCTTGACCAGCTTGCCGATGGCGTCCATCTCGCCACTGTCGAGATCCCCCTCCAGGGAGAAGTCGAAACTCTGGCTCGACTTGAGGCTGAACTGGTTGCCGCTCCCGTCGCTTCGGGACTTGAACTGCCAGCTGTCGCTGAAGCGCAGCATCACCTTGTCCCCGTCCCGGGTCTCTATCTCGAGGAAGGCCTGCTGCCGGCTGGCCATCTTGGCCGCCCCGAGATCCGTGGTCGAGACCTCGCCAAGGAACTCTTGCTCGAAGGACTCCAGCCCCTCCTGGATCAACTTGTAGCTCTGATCCATGCCGGTCTTGATGTCCTCGTTGTCCGCCCAGTCCCCGAGCTGCTTTCTGGCGTCGCCGAAGCCCATATCCACGCCCTTGCGGGCCTGCTCCATCATCTTGGCCAGATCCTCATCCGACTTGCCGTCGGCACGGGCCGCCCCCAGCCGTCCGGTGACGAACTGCAGCACGTTGTCCGCCACGGCCTCGTAATCGAACAGGGTCTCCGGGGTGATAGCCTCTGGAGGATCCAGCTTGAACTCCTGACTCCTGGGGGCCTGATAGTGCTGGCCGTTGATCTCCAACGCGAATTGCAGCGCCTGCTGGATCAGCACCTGGGCCCACTTCGGGGGCTTGTTCAGGGAGACCTCATCCCCCTTGTCCGCCGTTTTCGACTCTGCCTGTTGAGGCGATTTGGGAGCAATGCCCACTCCCTTGGGTTGGGCTGCGCCCATGCCATCGATCTGCATCATCACTCTCCCGCCATACTGGTGGATCGGCTATCGGCCCGACTGGCCACTTCTTGACCACAAAAAACTTGGACAATCCGCGACGGCCTTTTAAAATCCCCACCCTTTGGTTGGCTGCGGCCTTCTCCCGGTTTCTGCCCGGCCCTGCCGGTGTGCATCTGAGGTATCTATGACCCAATCCCAGCGGACCCCCGCCGACTACCAGGCCCAGCTCGACGAGAAGCGCGATCGCCTCACCCAGCTGTTCGCCGACTTCAACCCGCCCGCGCTTGAGGTCCATGCCTCCCCCGCCGAGCACTACCGGATGCGTGCCGAGTTCCGCATCTGGCACGAGGGGGATGACCTCTTCCACTGCATGTATGCCCAGGCCACCAAGGAGATCATCCGGGTCGACAGCTTCCCCACCGCCAGCCTGCTCATCAACCGGCTGATGCCGGTGCTGCTGGCAGGGCTTCGCCCGCACCCGGTGCTGCGCCGCAAGCTGTTCCAGATAGACTACCTCTCCACCCAGTCCGGCCAGCTGTGCGTCAGCCTGCTCTACCACCGCAAGCTGGAGGCGGAGTGGCAGCAGGCCGCAGAGGCCCTGCAGGCCGACCTGCGGGCCCAGGGCTTCGATCTGCAACTGATTGGCCGCGCCCACAAGCAGAAGATCTGCCTGGGGGAGGAGTTCGTCATCGAGCGGCTCAACGTGCAAGGCCGCGAGCTGGTCTACAAGCAGGTGGAGAACAGCTTCACCCAGCCCAATGCCGCCATCAACGAGCAGATGCTGGGCTGGGCGCTGGATGTGACCCGCGGCAGCGAGGGGGACCTGCTGGAGCTCTACTGCGGCAACGGCAACTTCTCCATCGCCCTGGCGCAGAACTTCCGCAAGGTGCTGGCCACCGAGATCGCCAAGCCGAGCGTGGACTCCGCCCAGTTCAACATCGCCGCCAACGGAGTGGACAACCTGATCATACTGCGCATGTCGGCGGAGGAGTTCACCATGGCGATGCGCGGCGAGCGGGAGTTCAACCGCCTCAAGGGGGTCGATCTCGGCGCTTACCAGTGCAACACCATCTTCGTCGACCCGCCCCGGGCCGGTCTCGACGACGCCACAGTCCGGCTGGTGCAGGAGTACGACAACATCCTCTACATCTCCTGCAACCCCGAGACCCTGCAGGCCAACATGGCAGTACTGGGCGAGACCCACGAGATCGCCCGCTTCGCCCTGTTCGACCAGTTCCCCTGGACCCACCATATGGAAGCCGGTGTCTATCTGCGCCGCAAGGCGGGCTGATTCGAACCGCCTCCCCCCGGCCCGCCACATGGAAACCGGGGGTATCTACGCCACAAGGCGGACCAAACTCTCCCCTCATCCCCACCCTTCTCCCGCCAGGGGAGAAGGGTGCAAAGGGCCCGCGGGCCCTGTTTTGATTAGTTATCCCGGTGCAGAGCGCTGGCGCAGCCGTTATGCTGGCGACACGCGCATTCGCGCCATAGCCGGGGGCCACGCCGCCATGCCACGCGTTCTGTTTGTTGAAGATGATCCCGACATAGGCCAGCTCATCAGCAGCTGGCTCGGCCGCCACGACATAGAGGTGCTGCTGGAGACCCGGGGCGATCTCGCGCTGGCCAGGGTGGCGGCCGAACAGCCCGATCTGGTGCTACTCGACATCATGCTGCCGGGGCAGGACGGCCTCTCCCTGTGCCGGGATCTACGGCCACGCTTTGCCGGCCCCATCGTCATGCTCACTTCGCTCGACAGCGACATGAACCAGATCCTCAGCCTGGAGCTCGGGGCCAACGACTACATCCTCAAGACCACACCGCCCCCCGTGCTGCTGGCCCGACTGCGGGTCCAGTTCCGCCAGCAGGGGCTGGCGCCGCAACCGGCCGCCCTCAGCGCGCCCCCCCAGCGCCTGCAATTTGGTCGCCTGCGGATCGACGGCCCGGGGCGGGACGTGCGCCTCGATGGCAACAGCGTGCCCCTCTCCACCGCCGATTTCGATCTCTTGTGGGAGCTGGCCTGCCATGCGGGCCAGATCCTGGGGCGGGAGGCGCTGTTTCGCAGCCTGCGGGGCCGCGACTACGACGGCCAGGACCGCAGCATGGACGTGGCCATCTCCCGCCTGCGCCGCCGGCTCGGGGATGACAGCAACAACCCGACCCGAATCAAGACGGTGCGCCAGAAGGGCTATCTACTGGTACCCCAGGCCTGGGAATAAGCTGTTACCGAATGACCTTGATGCTCTCTGCTCCCTTCTCCCCTTGCGGGAGAAGGGTTGGGGATGAGGGGGGCGCCCAGACGCAATCCAGGCAAGAGGAGAGCCCCCATGCGCCGCCTGTTTATCCAGTTCTACCTGCTGCTGATCGGCTGCTTCGGCCTCGCCATCCTGCTCATCGGCCTGGTCTATCAGGTCAGTGCCGAGCGGGCGGGGGACCGCTATCTCGAGCACATGATGCAGGGCTCCCTGGGGCTGCTCACCGGCGAGCTGGCCCGGCTGCCCCCCGCACGCTGGCCCGCCCGCATGGGGGAGCAGAGCCAGCAGCTCAACCTGCCGCTGCAACTCGGCGCCCTCGCCAACCAGCCGCTGGCCAGGGAGGATCAGGCCTTCCTCGAGGCGGGCAACATCGTCATCGTCGAGGAGGATGACACCTTCCTGCAGCGCATCCCGGGCACCGACCAGGTGCTGATCGTCGGCCCCGTCCCCTATCTCTCCTACCTGCACGAGCTGCACTGGGTGGACGTGGGCCTGCTGCTGCTCATCGGCCTCTCCCTCGGCCTGCCGATCCTGCTCTGGCTGCGCCCCCACTGGCACGGCCTGCAACGGCTCGAACAGACGGCCCGCCGGGTCGGTGACGGGGATCTCTCCTGCCGCACCGGCCTGCCTCCCGGCAGCAGCCTGGGCCGGGTGGGACGCACCTTCGATCAGATGGCCGAGCAGTTGCAGGCCATGCTGGCCAGCCGCAAGCAGCTGACCGACGCCATCGCCCACGAGCTGCGCACCCCCCTGGTGCGGCTGCGCTACCGACTCGCCATGCTGGCCGAGCCTCCCTCGGCCGAGGAGCAGCAGGGGCTGGAGCGGGATCTCGGCGCGCTGGACGCCCTCATCGAGGAGATGCTCACCTATGCCAGGCTGGATCGCCCCGAGCTGCCGCTGCAGTGCAGCGATCTCGAGCTGGGCTGCTGGGCCGGGGAGCGGCTCCCGGACTGGCAGGCGCTGCGCCCGGACAGACACCTGGCACTCCAGCTTCCCGCCCATCCCCTGCCCTGGCGCGGCGACATCCGCCTGCTGGACAGGGCGCTGGAGAACCTCATCGGCAACGCCCTGCGCCATGCCGCCAGCCGGGTGAGCCTCACCATGAGCCGGCAGCAGGATCACTATCTGCTGGAGGTGGCCGACGACGGCCTCGGCATAGATCCGGCGCTGGCGCCCCAGATCTTCGAGCCCTTCGTGCGGCTGGATCAGAGCCGGGACAGACGCACTGGCGGCACGGGCTTAGGCCTCGCCATAGTGCGCAGCATAGCGCGCCACCACGGCGGCGAGGTGCAGTTGCTGCCCACCGAGACGGGAGCCCGCTTCTGCCTCAGGCTGCCCGTACATTTGGATACAAACCGTCACCAGCCACTCACTGAACCTCAGGCCCGGCAGCCCTAGGATGACGTCATGGAGAGCCGCTCCATGTCATCAAACCGAACGAGGAACTGGAATATGAAAAAGCTGATCCCCCTGAGCCTGGCCGCTGTCTTCGCCCTGACCTCCGGCTTCACCATGGCAGCCACCCCGACCAAGGCTGCCGCACCCCAGGCCACCCAGACCAAGGTGGTGAAAAAGCATCACAAGGCGACCCATGCCGCACCGGCCGTGAAAGTGGCCCCCAAGACCAAGTAACAGGCGCACAAGCTCCCAATGAAAAGGGGCCCCATCATGGGGCCCCTTTTGTCGTGCTCAGTCGGCTCAATCCTGCATGTAATCTGCCGGCAGCGCGATGCGCGCCACCCCGGAGGCTACCGCTGCCAGCGCCACGGCGCGGGCCACACGGGGCAGCAGACGGGCATCCATCGGCTTGGGAATGACGTACTCCTTGCCGAAGGAAAGCGCACTCACCCCGGCGGCGGTCAGCACCTCGGCCGGTACGGGTTCTTTCACCAGGCCACGGATCGCCTCCACCGCCGCCACCTTCATGGCATCGTTGATGCGACTGGCGCGCGCGTCCAGGGCGCCGCGGAAGATGAAGGGGAAGCAGATGACGTTGTTGATCTGGTTCGGATAGTCGGAACGACCCGTGCCCATGATGAGATCGCTGCGCACCGAGTGGGCCAGGGCGGGCTTGATCTCGGGATCCGGGTTGGAGCAGGCGAAGATCACCGGATTGGGGGCCATCAGCGCCACCGCCTCCGCAGACAGCACGTCCGGGCCGGAGACGCCGACAAACACGTCCGCCCCGTCGATGACATCCATCAGGGTGCGCAGCGGCGTGTCGTTGGCGAAGCGCTGCTTGTACTGGTTGAGATCGGTGCGACCGCTGTGGATCACCCCCTGACGGTCCAGCATAAAGATGTTCTGTGGCGCAGCGCCGCACTTGATCAGCAGGTCCATACAGGCGGTGGCGGCGGCACCGGCGCCCATGCAGACGATGCGGCTCTGCTCGATGCGCTTGCCCTGCACTTCCAGCGCGTTGAGCAGGCCGGCGGCGGTGACGATGGCGGTGCCGTGCTGATCATCGTGGAACACCGGAATGTCGCAGCGCTCGATCAGCGCCTGCTCTATCTCGAAGCACTCGGGAGCCTTGATGTCTTCCAGGTTGATGCCGCCGAAGGTGTCGGCGATGGCGGCGACAGTGTCGATGAACTGCTGGCTGGTCTCGTGCTTCACCTCGATGTCGATGGCGTCGATGCCGGCGAATCGCTTGAACAGCAGGGCCTTGCCCTCCATCACCGGCTTGGAGGCCAGCGGCCCCAGATTGCCCAGCCCCAGGATGGCGGTGCCGTTGGAGATGACGGCCACCAGGTTGCCCTTGCCGGTGTAGCGGTAGGCATCGGCCGGGTTGGCGGCGATTTCGCGCACCGGCTCGGCGACGCCAGGGCTGTAGGCCAAGGCCAGATCCCGCGCGGTCTCGGCGGGCTTGGTGAGGGCTATGGCTATCTTGCCGGGAATGGGCTGGGCGTGGTAATCGAGCGCTTGTTGACGAAGATCGTGCTGCTGATCGGACATGGGGGACCCCGATACGGAAGTGAATGAGTGGTGCATTGGCTCGCCGGTGGCGAGGGCTGGGGATCATAAAGAAAACCCGCCCCCTTTCACAGCAGAAAATATCGCCAAGTCGCACTGACAGCTGACTCAGCAGCATCTCATGCCGCTCTCAAATACCTATTTAGTTATAGATTCGATTTCAGTCCATCACGGGAATACCGGCCCTCGCCTCCGCCTGGCGGGCGATGGCCTCCGTCATCCCCTGGAAGATGAAGAGGTGGAAGGGCAGCATGGCGAGCCAGTAGGCCAGGCCCCAGGCCCCCTGGGGGTGCCAGTGGGCGGTCACCCTGAGCCGGGTCAGGCCGGACTCCTGGGGCTGGATGTTGAACTCCAGTCGCCCGACGCCAGGGGCCTTCATGTTGAACAGCAGATCCAGCCTGCGCCCCTCGTCCACCCCGAGGATCTGCCAGGAGTCCAGCATGTCCCCCTTCACGAAGCGATCCGGATTGGTGCGCCCCCGGGTGAGCGCCGGGCCCCCTATCAGGTGATCCATCCATTCGCGTACCACCCACAGCTCGTTCATGTAGAAGTAGCGCTGCTCACCCCCCAGCTGCTGCAGCACCTGCCACACCACCTCGGGGGAGGCGAGGCACTCGGCCTCCCCGCTGGCGGTGCGATCGTAGAAGCCGTACTCGGGATGTCGCCAGCGCAGGCCGAGCGGCGTCTCCTCCCCCTGTTGCTCGGCGCCGAGCTTCTGCTCCAGCGCCAGGCTCTCCGTCAGCGCCTCGTCGAAGCTGAGCAGGTGCTGGGGCAGCAGGGCCCGCAGTGGACCATCGTCGGCCGGAATGTCGTGCTTGAGGCCGCCCACCAGCGCCTTGGCGATGGGTTGGGGCACAGAGGTGGCAAACTGCAGCCACCAGGCGGAGAGCCGCGGGCTCAGGAAGGGGATGGGAATGATGGGGCAACGCTTGCCAATGTGGGCCGCAAACCTCTGCAACTGCTGCTGATAGCTGAGCAGCTCGGGGCCGGCCGCGTTGAAGATGCGGCCATCCACCCCTTGCGCCTCCACCAAGCCGCCCAGATAGTGCAGCAGGTTGGAGAGGGCTATGGGGGGCGTGCGGGAGCGCACCCACTTGGGCGTCACCATCATGGGCAGGTTGAACACCAGATCCCGCATCACCTCGAAGGCGGCGGAGCCGGGCCCTATGATGATGCCGGCCCGCAGCTCCACCGTGGGCACCCCCGCCTCCCGAAACAGCTCGCCGCAGTGGCGACGGGAGTTGAGATGGCGGCTGTTGCAGGGGATCGGTTGTATGGCCCCCAGATAGACGATGCGGCGCACCCCGGCGGCGCGGGCGGCGGCGGCGAAGTTCTTCACCCCCTGCTGCTCCAGCCGGTGAAAACCGGCGCCTGCCCCCATGGCGTGCACCAGATAGAAGACGGTATCCACCCCGGCAAGGGCCGGCAGCAGGGTGATGGGCTTTAGGCTGTCGGCGAGACGAAACTCCACCCCCTCCGGCAGGCGGCAGGGGCGGCGCGCACCGGCGATCACCCTGTAACCCAGCCCTTGCAGATGGGGTACCAGATAGGAACCTATGTAACCCGCCGCACCCATCACCAGACAGTTTCGCATTCCAACACTCCTTGCCATCCCCCATGGACTCGCACCACCATAGGGCAAAGCGGGACAATACAGAACGCCGGCCAGTAAAAAAGGCGCCCGATGGGCGCCTTTTTCAGAATTCTTCAGAAGTAAGATTACTTCTTGGCAGTCAGACCACCGAAACGCTTGTTGAACTTGTCTACGCGGCCGCCGCTAGAAACTTCTTTCTGCTTGCCGGTATAGAACGGGTGGCATGCGGAGCACACGTCCAGGTTCAGATCTTTACCCAGGGTAGAGAAGGTATTGATGACGTTACCGCAAGAGCACTTGCAGGTGATGGCTACGTACTCGGGATGGATACCAGCTTTCATGGACAACCTCGATTATCAGGCCGTGTCGCCATCCGATCTCTTGTCGGACACCACACGATTGTTGAACACAGTTTCAAAGGCTGCGAATAATATAGGAAATGCCTGAGTTCAGGCAAGTGGCTTCGCAGAAAAAATAGGCAACCCCTGGTGGATTCATCGCAAACGCTTGATCTGGTTCGTGTCGCTGTCCCGGTACCGTTACGCCGTCACTTCGACTATCTCTCCCCTTTGCCCCTGCCTGAGCCCGGTTGCCGGGTCGAGATCCCTTTCGGCCCCCAGACCCTGGTCGGTCTGGTGGTGGATCACCCGACCGAGAGTCAGGTACCCCGCGCCAAGTTAAAGCCCTTGAAGCGGGTGCTCGACACGGCCCCTGTGCTCGGGCCCGACATACTGGCGCTGATGGCCTGGAGCGCCGGCTACTACCAGCATCCGCTCGGCGAGGTGCTGCCTCACGCCCTGCCTGTGCTGGTACGCAAGGGGGAGCCTGCCGCCTACCGGGAGCTGGAGTTCTGGTTTGCCACCGAAGCCGGGATGGCAATCGATCTCAACGAACTCAAGCGCGCCGCCAAGCAGCAGCAGGCCCTCGCCCTGCTGCGCAAGGGCCCCCTGACGCCGTCTGCGCTCAAGCAGGAGGAGATTCAGAGCGCCGCCCTCACCGCCCTGGAGAAGAAGGGGCTGCTGGAGAAACGCAGCCTGGAGCCGAGCCACGACGGCGACTGGGCAACCCATTTTGACGCCGGTGAGGGGCTGCGCCTCAACGGCGAGCAGGCATTGGCGGTGGCCGCCGTCACCAGCCAGAGCGACAAGTTCGGCGCCTTCCTGCTGGACGGCATCACGGGATCCGGCAAGACAGAGGTGTACCTGAGCATTCTCGAGCCCCTGCTCAAGGCGGGCAAGCAGGCGCTGGTGATGGTGCCGGAGATAGGCCTCACCCCCCAGACCATCAACCGCTTCCGCCGCCGCTTCAAGGTGCCCGTGGTGGCGATGAACTCCGCCATGAACGACAGGGAGCGGCTCGATGCCTGGCTCGCCTGCCGCGACGGCGGCGCCGCCATCCTGATCGGCACTCGTTCCGCGGTCTTCACCCCGTTCAAGGACCTCGGCATCATCATCATCGACGAGGAGCACGACGGCTCCTTCAAGCAGCAGGACGGTTTTCGCTACCACGCGCGGGATCTGGCGGTGATGCGGGCCCATCGCGCCGGTATCCCCATACTGCTCGGCTCGGCCACCCCCTCGCTGGAGACGCTGCACAACGCCCGCACCGGCAAGTACCACCACCTCAGCCTGACGCGGCGCGCCGGCAACGCCCAGACCGCCCGCCAGGTGATCCTGGACATCAAGAGCGTGCGACTGCAGGCCGGGCTCTCTCCCCAGCTGGAGCAGCTGATGGCAGAGCACCTGGTGGCGGGCAACCAGGTGATGCTGTTCCTCAACCGACGCGGCTATGCCCCCTCGCTTATCTGCCACCAGTGTGGCTGGAGCGCCGCCTGCGAACGCTGTGACGCCTGGTACACCTGGCATCAGGCTGGGCGCCGGCTGCACTGCCACCACTGCGACAGCGTGCGCCCACTGCCTCATAGCTGCCCGGAGTGCGGCAGCAATGAGTTGATCGGCTCGGGAGTCGGCACCGAGCAACTGGAGCAGCTGCTCACCACTGTGTTCCCCCAATATCCGGTAGTGCGCATCGATCGGGACAACACCCGCCGTAAAGGCGAGCTGGAGACCCATCTCGGCGACATCAAGGCGGGCAAGTACAAGATCCTGATCGGCACCCAGATGCTGGCCAAGGGGCATCACTTCCCGGACGTAACCCTGGTGGGTCTGCTGGATGTGGATGGCGCCCTGTTTTCCGCCGATTTTCGCGCCGCCGAGAAGTTGGCCCAGCTCTACACCCAGGTAGCGGGCCGGGCCGGTCGCGCCAGCAAACCCGGGCTGGTGGTGTTGCAGAGCCACCATCCGGAGCATGCCCTGTTGCAGGACCTGACCCAGAACGGCTACGGCCACTTTGCCGATACGGCGCTCAAGGAGCGCCGCCTGCTGGGGTTGCCGCCCTTCAGCTATCAGGGGTTGTTCAGGGCCGAGGCCAACGGTCGCGACGAGGTGCAGCTGTTCCTCACCCGGCTCGCCGATACCCTGCGCAGCGCCCGTTATCCCCAGGTGCAGGTGCTCGGGCCCATCAGCGGCTTTATGGAGCGCAAGGCGGGCAAGTTCCGCATGCAGTTGCTGGTGCAGGGGCCGAACCGGGCGCCCCTGGCGCAACTGCTGGATTGGGCGGTGAAGGAGCTGGACGGCTGGCCGGAGACCAAGAAGGTGCGCTGGAGTCTGGATATAGACCCTACAGAGCTGAGCTAGCGCCCCTCACCCAGCACGGTGGGTGCCAGCACCCTGGCCTGCTCCAGGGCCAGTGGTTGCTGATAGCTGTGCGCCATCACCACGGCCCCTTCCAGCAGCAGGCATAGCCCGGTGGCCTGCTCCACGGTGCACTCGAGGGCCTCCCTGACCCAGTTCAGCAGCGCCAGCTTGTGGGCCACCACCAGCTTGCGCACCGGATGGCGCGCATCAGAGAACTCGGCACTGGCATTGATGAAGTTGCAGCCGTAGAAATCGCTGCGGCCAAACCAGTCGGCGAAGCCGTCGAGCAGCGCCCGCAACCTGGCCTCCCGTCCCGACACCCCGTCCATCCTGGCATCGAGCAGGGCAAAAAATTCCGCATCCCGCGCCATCAACACGGCCTCGATCAAGGCGTCCTTGGTGGGGAAGTGGCGATACAGGGTGCGTTTGGTGCTGCCCGCCTCGGCCCAGATGCGATCGATGCCGGTGGCGTGAAAGCCATGACGATTGAACAGCCGGTAGGCCGTCGCCATCAGTTGCTGACGTTTCTCACTCACGCTGATTCCCCCCTTGAAGTACACCGATCTGTCTACCTAATGTCGCAACTGAGGTCAAGCAACCCGTCACACATTGAGGAGACAGAAGATGGAGATGAAACAATGGAGACCCGCCTTGCTGGCAGGCGCAGGCGCCAGCATGGCCATAGCTCTGCTTGGCTGGCTGGATCTGAGCTGGCAATTGACCCTGCTGATGGCGCCCTTCGGGGCGAGCTGCGTGCTGCTCTTCTCCCTGCCACAGAGCCCGCTGGCCCGCCCGCAGAACGTGCTGGGGGGCCACCTGCTGTCGGCGACCCTGGGCTTGCTGGTGCAGTTGCTGCCCCTGCCAATGGAGCTCAAGCTGGCCCTCGGCGTGGGCCTCTCCGTGGCCATGATGCAGGGCCTGGGGCTGATTCATCCCCCCGCCGGGGCCAATCCGCTGCTGGTGTTGCTCACGGCGCAATCCTGGCCTTTTCTGTGGGAGACAGTCCTGCCCGGTGCCTTGCTCCTGGTGCTCATGGGGCGCGGCGCCCGCTGGCTGAATAGCCGACCGCTCGGGGCACCATGATCGACGAGGGGGCCTGGGCCCCCTCGTTGTTTTTACCCCATGACAGCTCCGGCTTATTCGGCGACCTGGGAAACCCCGGTCAACCGCACCTCGACCCGGCGATCCGGGGCCAGACAGGCGATCATCTGCGCCTTGGCGCCATCCGGGCAGCTACCCCCCGTCACCGGTGACGACTCGCCCTGCCCCTCGGCCCGCACCTTGTCGGCAAACAGCCCCTTGGCAATCAGGTAGTCGGCCACTGTGCGGGCACGCTGCTCCGAAAGGGCCTGGTTGTAGGCATCGGATCCCAGCCGGTCGGTATGACCGATCACCGTGGCCACCCCGTCTTTCGGGTTGGCCGCCAGGATCTGGGCAAACAGGCTGTCCAGCGCCTGGCTCGCGGCCGGCTTCAGGGTCGCCTTGTTGAATTCAAACAAGACGTCCGAGTCCAGGCTGAACTGCTTCTCTACCAGCACGGGGGCCGGTGCTGGCTCAGGTACGGGAGCCGGCGTCGGCGCCACCGGCTCGTCACCGACCTGACCGAAGCGATAGAGCATGCCCACCGACAGCAGGCCATTGTCCATCTCTATGCCGGATTCCTCCAGCGAGGTCTTGCCGAGGGGGGTGGTGTACTGGTATTCGAGGCGGGCGGCCCAATCCCTGTCGATGGCGTATTCGATGCCCAGTGCCCCCACAAAGGAGGCGCCGTGATACTTGTTGCCCTCATGGGACTCGGAAAGGCTGCTGGTACCATCGCTGGCCCTGACGTTGAGGGAGCTCTCGGTCCAGGCGTAGGCGCCCCCGAGGCGGCCGTAGATATCCAGAGCTGAGGTCGCAGGCAGGATGATCTTCATGGTGGCCTGCACCATCTGGGCCTTGGCCTCGCCATCTAGTGCAAAATCAACGCCATTGCCCGAGTAGTGCTTGTCCACCTGATACTTGCCGAGCCAGTCATAACCGAGCTCGACGGCCAGGTTTCTGTTGACCTGGTAGCCTGCGAAGAGCCCAAGCCCGAGATCATCGCTGTTCTCGTTCACCCTGGTCGCATCAAACAGCTCTTCGACCTGAGCGTTGTAATCCACCCCGTAAAAATTGGACCAGCCGGCCTTGCCGCCGACATACCAGGTGTTGTCCTGGGCGGCAGCCTGCACCGTCCCCGTTGCCATCAGAGCGCCGATCAGGACGGCGAGCATAGATCTGTTCATGGATGAGCCCCTGCAATGAATTGTTATGACGCGGATGCGCCTCTCTTCCCTGACGGGGCCCTGAACCCAAGCCCCGCACTCAGATTATCCCATCTGCAACCAGCCTCAAACGACCAGGGACTCAGGAGTGTGATATTGGCGACATTATCGGCAGATGCACACCCCGGGGCGCCCATAAAAAAACGAAGAGCCAGGCTCTTCGTTTTCATCTCGGGGCGGGATGGTCAAGCCGCCGTCACTGACTGCCCTGGCTCGCCAGGAACAGGCGGTAGGCGGGATCCTCGCTGACCTCCTTCCAGCCGTAGCCAATCTCGCGCAGGTAGTCGTGGAAAGCGGCCACGTCCTCGTCCGGCAGCTCGAAGGCACAGAGCACCCGGCCATAGTCGGCACCGTGGTTGCGGTAGTGGAACAGGCTGATGTTCCAGCGACAACCCAGGGTCTCGAGGAAGCGCATCAGGGCACCCGGCTGCTCCGGGAACTTGAAGCTGTAGAGACGCTCACCGAGGGGCCGGGCCGGGCGGCCGCCAATCATGTAGCGCACGTGGTTCTTGGCCAGCTCGCTCTCTGTCATGTTGACCACGGGGTAACCGTTGCCACCGAGCTGATCGATGATCTGGCCGAGCTCCTCGTCGCCCCCGCTGAGACGCACCGAGACGAACAGGGAGGCCTGGGCCGCATCCGCGTAGCGGTAGTTGAACTCGGTCACCATGCGTGGCCCAAGCTGACGGCAGAAGTCGAGGAAGGCCCCCTTGCGCTCGGGTATGGTCACCGCCAGCATGCCCTCGCGCTTCTCGCCGATCTCGCAGCGTTCCGACACATAGCGCAGGCTGTGGAAGTTGACGTTGGCACCGGAAAGGATGGCCGCCATCCGCCCGCCCTTGACCTGCTCCCGCTCGCTGTAGGCCTTGAGACCGGCCAGGGACAGGGCCCCCGACGGCTCGGCGATGGCGCGGCAGTCGTCGAAGATGTCTTTCAGCGCTGCGCAGATTTGATCGTTGGAGACGGTCACCACCTCGTCCAGATACTGGTTGCACAGGCGGAAGGTCTCCTCACCAATGCGCCTGACCGCCACCCCGTCGGCAAACAGGGAGACCCGCTCCAGGTTGACCGGCTCGCCGGCCTCCATGGCGGCCTTGAGGCAGGCGGAGCCCTCGGCTTCCACCCCTATCACCTTGACATCCGGCAGCAGCTGCTTGATGTAGACAGCCACCCCGGCGGCCAGGCCGCCGCCCCCCACGGGCACGAAGACGTGGGTGAGGTGGGTGTCCTGCTCCAGCAGCTCCTTGCCTATGGTGCCCTGGCCCGCGATCACCTCGACGTCGTCGAACGGCGGTATCAAGGTGTAGCCCTCGGTTTCTGACAGGCGGCGGCTCTCGGCATAGGCCTCGTCGAAGCTGTTGCCAAACAGCAGCACGTTGCCACCCAGGCGACGCACCGCATCTATCTTGATGTCCGGCGTGGTCTTGGGCATCACTATGATGGCCTTGATGCCGAGCTTGGCGGCCGACAGCGCCACCCCCTGGGCATGGTTGCCGGCCGAGGCGGCCACCACACCGTTCGCCTTCTGCTCGGCGCTCAGGGTGGCGATCTTGTGATAGGCGCCGCGCAGCTTGAAGGAGTGCACGGGTTGCAAGTCTTCACGCTTGAGCGCCACGTGATTGCCGAGTCGCTCGGAGAGTTTTTTCAGGCTCTGCAAGGGGGTCACCCGCGCTGCCTCATAGACGGGGGAGAGCAACACCTTGCGTAGATAATCTGCCGCTGAAACCATGTCCTATTCCTCCAGCTTGCTTAAATCACGTACCGCACCTTTGTCGGCACAGGAGGAGGCGAGCAGCACTTTGCATAAATGATTTGTCGTCGCGCTCATCATCACTCCTCCAGCTTGCTTAAATCGCGCACCGCGCCTTTATCTGCGCTGGTGGCGAGCATGGCATAGGCGCGCAGGGCGTAGGAGACCTGACGCTGACGGTTCAGCGGCTTCCAGCCACGGGCCTCGACTGCGGCGCGGCGAGCGGCCAGCACGCTGTCGGCCACCTCCAGCACCATGCTGCGGGCCGGGATGTCGATGTTGATGATGTCACCATCCTCCACCAGGCCTATGGTGCCGCCGGAGGCCGCCTCGGGGGAGACGTGACCGATGGAGAGGCCAGAGGTGCCACCGGAGAAGCGACCGTCTGTGATCAGGGCGCAGGCCTTGCCGAGCCCCATGGACTTGAGATAGGTGGTGGGGTAGAGCATCTCCTGCATGCCGGGGCCGCCTTTGGGCCCTTCGTAGCGGATCACCACCACCTCGCCGGCCTGGACGGTGCCGTCCAGGATGCCTGCGACCGCCGAGTCCTGGCTCTCGAACACCCGGGCCGGGCCGCGGAAGCAGAGGTTCTCGTCATCCACCCCGGCGGTCTTGACGATGGCACCGTTGAGGGCCAGGTTGCCGGAGAGCACGGCCAGGCCCCCTTCCAGGCTGTAGGCATTCTCCAGGGAGCGGATGCAGCCTTCTGCCCGGTCCAGATCCAGCTCGGGCCAGCGGCAATCCTGGCTGAATGCCTTGGTGGTGCGGATCCCGGCCGGGCCGGCGCGGTAGAAGTCGTGCACCGCCTTGTCGTCACAACGGCTGACGTCATAGGCCTCCAGCAATTCGCTCAGGGAGGTACCGAGCACGTTGCGGGTATCCCCGTGCACCAGGCCGGCTCTTTCCAGCTGGCCCAGGATGGCCACCACGCCACCGGCGCGGTGCACGTCTTCCATGTGGTACTTCTGGGTGGAGGGCGCCACCTTGCACAGCTGGGGCACCTTGCGGGACATGCGGTCGATGTCGGCCATGGTGAAGTCCACCCCGGCCTCCTGGGCCGCCGCCAGCAGGTGCAGCACCGTATTGGTGGAGCCGCCCATGGCGATGTCCAGCGCCATGGCGTTCTCGAACGCCGCCCTGGTGGCGATGTTGCGCGGCAGGGCGCTCTCGTCATCCTGCTGGTAGTAGCGATTGGCCAAAGCGACGATGCGCTGACCGGCCAGCTTGAACAGCTGCTCCCGATCGGCGTGGGTCGCCAGCATGGAGCCGTTGCCCGGCTGGGAGAGGCCCAGGGCCTCGGTCAGGCAGTTCATGGAGTTGGCGGTGAACATGCCGGAGCAGGAGCCGCAGGTAGGGCAGGCGCTGCGCTCTATCTGATCGCTCTGGGCGTCTGAGACCTTGGGGTCAGCCCCCTGGATCATGGCGTCCACCAGATCCAGCTTGATGATCTGATCGGACAGCTTGGTCTTGCCCGCCTCCATGGGGCCGCCGGAGACGAAGATCACCGGTATGTTGATGCGCAGGGCGGCCATCAGCATCCCCGGGGTGATCTTGTCGCAGTTGGAGATGCAAACCATGGCGTCGGCACAGTGGGCGTTGACCATGTACTCCACAGAATCGGCGATAAGCTCGCGGGATGGCAGCGAATAGAGCATGCCGCCATGGCCCATGGCGATGCCGTCATCGACCGCTATGGTGTTGAATTCCTTGGCAACGCCGCCGGCGGCCTCGATCTCCCGGGCCACCAGCTGGCCGAGATCCTTGAGGTGCACGTGACCGGGCACGAACTGGGTGAAGGAGTTGACCACGGCTATGATGGGCTTGCCGAAATCCTGATCTGTCATGCCGGTGGCACGCCAGAGGGCGCGGGCCCCGGCCATGTTACGTCCGTGGGTGGTGGTGGCGGATCTCAACTTCGGCATTGTCTCTACTCCCTGAATACATGAGCCCGGCTGGGCAAACTTATGGTGCGAAGCTGTCGCTTCAAATCGGTTGTGGCAAGGGATAGGGCCCTTGCCATAGCCGACTCCAATCCAAACATGAGCGGGCGACCGGGTCGCCCGCTCAACTCCTCAGTCGTTGACCGGGGTGAGCCAGTTCCATTTGTCCTCGGTCTGGCCGTTGAACAGGCCGAAGAAGGCATTCTGCAACTGCTCGGTCACCGGGCCACGGCTGCCGGCGCCCACCGTCATCCGATCCACAGAGCGCACCGGGGTCACCTCGGCGGCGGTGCCGGTCATAAATATCTCGTCCGCCACATAGAGCGCCTCCCGAGGCAGCGCCTGCTCGCGCACCTCGTAACCGAGATCCCGGGCCAGCGTCATTATGGTGTCGCGGGTGATGCCGGGCAGGATGGCAGCAGTGGCGGGCGGGGGGAAGATCACGCCGTTCTTCACCAGGAAGAGGTTCTCCCCCGCACCTTCGCTCAGGTAGCCGTTCACGTCCAGCGCCAGCCCCTCGGCGAAGCCGTTGCGCTTGGCCTCGCGGCTGATCAGCTGGGACGAGAGGTAGTTGCCGCCCGCCTTGGCGCCGGTGGGGATGGTATTGGGGGCGAGCCGGTTCCAGGAGGTGACACAGACATCCACCCCGTTTTTCAGCCCCTCTTCCCCCAGATAGGCGCCCCAGGGCAAGGCCGCGACCATGAGATCCGCCTTGGCATCCAGCGGCGGATGCAGCCCCAGCCCCACGTTGCCGACAAAGGCCAGCGGGCGCAGGTAGCCGCTCTTGAGGCCGTTCTCGCGCACCACTGTGCGGCAGGCTTCATTCACTTCGGATTCGCTGTAGGGCACGTCCATCCAGTAGATTTTGGCGGAGTCGAACAGGCGGCGGGTGTGCTCCTGCAGGCGGAAGATGCAGGTCCCCCTGGGGGTGTCGTAGGCGCGCACCCCCTCGAACACCGAGGAGCCGTAGTGCAGGGCGTGGCTCATGACGTGCACCTGGGCATCCTGCCAGGGCACCAGTTTGCCGTTAAACCAGATGTATTGGGGGTGAGTGGCAGATTGGGAAGGCTGTGACATTGGCTTGGCTCCTTAAGCGCTGATCCGGGGCTGCTGTTCCAGTGCATCGACCCGGGAGACGTCCACCAGCTTGACCAGCTGGCTCCACAACTGCTGGATGGGACGCTCCGACTCGACAGTAACCGTGATCCGCAGCTGTTGGCAATCCTGCTCCATGTTCAGAGAGCAGAGAGCGAAGCCACGGTGCCGCACCACCCGCAGCACCCGCTCCATCACTTCGGGTCTGGGCTGGGCGTGAATATGCAGGGTGTGCTGCGCAAATCCGGGTTGGTGAAAGCTGTGCTGCTTCATGGGCGTTGCTCCATCATCTTGTGGTTGGCGACTCCCGGCGGAACCAGGGGCCAGACGTTTTCTTCCTCTGAAATGGCCACATGCAGCAGGTAGGCACTCTCGCTTGCCAGCAGGCGATCGAGGGCACCGGCTATCTGCTCCTTGCATGTGATGGTCTCGCCCGGGATGCCGAAGGCAGCGGCCAGGGCAATGAAATCCGGGTTGTCGGAGAGTATGGTCTCGCTGTAACGGCCGTCGAAGAACAGCTCTTGCCACTGGCGCACCATGCCGAGACGTTGATTGTCGATCAGCACCATCTTCACCTTGAGCTGGGCCCGGCGTATGGTGCCGAGCTCCTGCACATTCATCATGAAGGAGCCGTCACCGCTCACCAGTACCACCTCGTCATCCGGGCGCGACATCTTGGCGCCGATGGCGGCGGGCAGGCCAAAGCCCATGGTGCCAAGACCTGCGCTGGAGAGGTGATTGCGCGGGCTGGTGAAGCGCATGTGCTGGGCAACCCACATCTGGTGCTGACCCACGTCGCAGGCCACCACGCTGGTCTCGGGCAGCCGTGCCGAGAGCTGCTTGAGCAGGGCCGGAGCATAGATGGGCTGGCCGGGATGGTCGTAGCGGAAGGCATACTCGCGGGCCATGGCGGCGCAGTGCTCACGCCAGGGATCGATCGGCAGCGCCATGGCCAGGGCGGGCAACACCCGTTTGAGATCCGTGGTGATGCCCACGTCGGCGGCGCGGCGTTTGCCGAACTCGGCGGCATCCACGTCCAGGTGGATCACCCTGGCCTCGGGGGCGAACTCCTCCAGCTTGCCGGTCACCCGGTCATCGAAACGGGCGCCCACCACCAGCAGCAGGTCGCACTGCTGCACCGCATAGTTGGCGGCCTTGGTGCCGTGCATGCCGAGCATGCCGAGGTAGACGGGGCTGTCGGGGTCGAGCGCGCCTATCCCCTTGAGGGTGGTGACCGCAGGCATACCGGTGACGGCGGCAAAGTCGCGCAGTTGCTGCTCAGCGTTGGCCATGCCCACCCCGCCCCCGACGTAGAGCACGGGGCGCTCGGCAGCGGCCAGCAGGGTGCGGGCCAGGGTCAGCTCGGCCGGATTGAGGGGCTCTGGCTCCTCCACCGCAAACAGCGGGCTCTGGGCCGGCACGGCGGCAAGCTGCACATCCTTGGGAAAGTCGATGAGCACAGGACCCGGACGCCCCTCGGTGGCGATGGCGAAGGCTTCCGCCAGCACCCGACCCAGATCGGCGGGGTCTGTGACCATGAAGGAGTGCTTGGTGCAGGAGAGGGACATGCCGAGCACGTCGACCTCCTGAAACGCATCGGTACCCACGGCGGCGCAGGCGACCTGACCGCTGATGGCGACCAGCGGCACGGAATCGAGCAGCGCCTCCGCCAGGCCGGTCACCAGGTTGGTGGCGCCCGGGCCCGAGGTGGCGATGCAGACCCCCACCTGACCGGAGGCGCGGGCATAACCCACGGCGGCCAATGCGGCCCCCTGCTCGTGACGGCAGAGCTGATGGGCCAGGCCACCGTCATACAGGGCGTCATAGACCGGCATGATGGCCCCGCCCGGGTAACCAAACACCTGGGTCACACCCTGTTTCTTGAGAGCCTGTACCAAAAACTGCGCGCCGTTCATGTGGAAATCCTGTCCTTTGGTCGAAAAAAAACCCCCGGGCCGTGAGGCTCGGGGGTCGCTTGTTTCGTTCTGTCCGGTGGTGGGTCTATCCCTTGTTCCGTGCAGCTAAACGAGCCCCGAGCGGTGAGATAATAATCACCACTAGGACCACAATAATGCTGACGAAACGGGAGGCCATGTTCATAGTTACAACCGGAAATCCTGTGAAATGGGGGCGATTTGCACCGCGAATGGCTATTAGAACTAGCATGGTGATTTTTATTGGGCAAGCATTTTTTACCTGACAAGACTCTGATTTTGACTGATCAGCAAGCTGCTCTCTGGAACAAAAAACTAATAAAAAACGGTTAACCAGCACATACATCAAACCAAGGACGGGATTTATGTCATTAGCTGTGGTTTATAGCCGTGCCAGCCTGGGGATCGCGGCGCCGCAAGTCACGGTGGAAGTTCATTTATCCAACGGACTGCCCGCCTTCAACATGGTGGGATTGCCGGAAACGTCGGTGAAGGAGTCACGGGATCGGGTGCGCAGTGCCCTGCTAAACGGCAATTTCGAGTTTCCCTCCAAGCACATCACGGTCAATCTGGCCCCCGCCGACCTGCCCAAGGAGGGAGGCCGTTTCGATCTGGCCATCGCCATTGGCATTCTCGCCGCTTCAAAGCAGATACCGGCAACATACCTGCTCGATCATGAATTTTTAGGGGAGCTTGCCTTGACCGGCGAGATCCGTCCCGTGCTCGGGGTGCTGCCCGCCGTGCTCGCCTGCCGCGATGCGGGTCGCACCCTGCTGGTACCGCGAGAGAACGGCCCCGAGGCCTCCCTCATCCAGGATGCAGAGGTGCGCACCGCCCACCAGCTGCTGGCCGTCACCGCCTGGCTGGCGGGTCAGTACGAGCTGCCCCTGCCGGAGCCCCAGACCACGGACGCCCTGCCCGATGTGCCGGATCTGCAGGATGTGATCGGCCAGTCCCAGGCCAAGCGGGCGCTGGAAATCGCCGCCGCGGGCAGCCACAACCTGCTGTTCATTGGCCCGCCCGGCACCGGCAAGAGCATGCTGGCAAGCCGCCTGCCCGGCATACTGCCGCCGCTCAGCGAGCAAGAGGCACAGCAGACCGCCGCCATCCACTCCATCGGCGGCCTCACCCCCCGCGCCGGCCACTGGCATCACAGGCCCTATCGCACGCCCCATCACAGCGCCTCGGCGGTGGCCCTGGTGGGGGGTGGCAGCCACCCGCGGCCGGGGGAAATATCCCTGGCCCACAATGGTGTGCTGTTTCTCGACGAGCTGCCCGAGTTCGAGCGCAAGGTGCTCGACTCACTGCGAGAGCCGCTGGAGACGGGTCACATCACCATCAGCCGCGCCGCCCGCCAGGTGGATTTCCCCGCCCGCTTCCAGCTGGTGGGTGCCATGAACCCCAGCCCCTGTGGCCACTATGGGGACGGCCAGACCCGCTCCAGCCCGGATCAGATACTGCGCTACCTCGGCAAGCTCTCAGGCCCCTTCCTCGACCGTTTCGATCTGACGGTGGAGGTGCCGCTGCTGCCCAAGGGGAGCCTGACTGGCAAGGTGGAGCGGGGAGAGTCAAGTCGGCAGATCCGCGACCGGGTATTGGCGGCGCGGGAGCGAATGCAAAGCCGCAATGGCAAGCTCAACAACCTGCTTGATAGTCGCGAGATAGAGGATATTTGCCGACTATCGCCACAAGATGCCGAATTTCTGGAGAGCGCCATCCAGAAGCTGGGGCTCAGCATCCGGGCCTGGCACCGCATTTTGCGGGTGTCGCGCACCATAGCGGATCTGGCGGGGCGCCCCGTCATCGAGAAGGAACATCTTATCGAGGCGCTCGGTTATCGCGCCATGGACAGGCTGCTGTCGCGGCTGCGCAGCGGCCAGTGAGGGCCAGGAGATCCCGGCGTCTGTGCGGTGCATCCATGGTCTAGCGCCGGATCGGCTGATATTATGGCCACAGATCTGACCACTTGGTTGCCACCCACAGACACGAAAACGGATCCGATTCATGCACAACAAGCTGATAGAGCGGCTGCGCGGCTGCCTCTCGACCCTGCTCTATTTCCTCAACACCCTCTTCTGGTTTGTCCCCATACTGCTGCTCGGCCTCATCAAGCTGCTGCTGCCGCTCAAGGGCTGGCGTACCCTCTGCAACGCCCTGCTGGACGGCTGTGCCAGCTGCTGGATAGGTTTCAACAATCTGATCCAGAAAACCATCATCAGAACCCCTTTCGAGGTGGTCGGAGTGGACAAAGGACGCCGGAATGAGTGGTATATGGTGGTTGCCAACCATCAATCCTGGGTCGACATACTGGTACTGCAGCGGATTTTTAATCAAAAAATTCCCTTCCTGAAGTTTTTCCTCAAGAAAGAACTGATTTGGGTACCTTTTCTCGGTCTGGCCTGGTGGGCGCTGGACTTCCCCTTCATGCGGCGATATTCACGCAGCTTGCTGGAAAAGAAGCCGCATCTGAAGGGAAAAGACATAGAAACGACGCGCAAGGCCTGTGCCAAGTTCCGCCACATTCCGGTGAGTGTGATGAACTTCGTAGAGGGCACCCGCTTCACCACCCACAAGCACGACAAACAGGGTGCCCCCTATCGCCACCTCCTGCACCCGAGGGCTGGCGGCATCGCCTTCACCCTGGCGGCCATGGGGGATCAACTGCACAAGCTGGTGGATGTGACCATCGCCTATCCAGGCGGCATCCCAAGCTACTGGGACTTCATGTGCGGTCGGGTCAAGGAGATCAAGGTTCGGGTCCGCTTTCTGCCGATCGAACGCAATCTGGTGGGGGATTACTTCAATGACCCCGAGTTCCAACAAGAGTTTCAACAGTGGCTGAACGGGATCTGGCGCGAGAAAGACCAGACCCTGAACCAGCTGCTGGCGGACAAGACGCAGTAAACGACGCCCATGCTAAGCCTGCTCCCCGGCCCCCTGGTGCTGTTCATCAGCGCCGGCCTGACCATATTGTTCACCGCCCTGTGCGCCAGCCTGATCCTGCTGGTCTCCCTGGCGAAATTGCTGTTGCCGATTCCGGCCTTTGGCCGCGCCTGCAGCCGGCTCAACAATGGCTTCATGAGGCTGTGGCTGGGTTGCAACGCCCTGGTGATCCGCCTCACCACCCGCATCGACTGGCAGCTCGAGGATGACACCCGGCTGCGCAAGGATGGCTGGTACCTCATCATCAGCAACCACATGAGCTGGACCGACATAGTGGTGCTGGGCCACCTGTTCCGCGACCGGCTGCCGGTGCCCAAGTTCTTCATGAAGCACGAGCTCATCTACATACCGCTGCTGGGGCTCGCCTGCTGGGGGCTAGACATGCCCTTTATGCGTCGCTACTCACGGGAGTTTTTGCTGCGCAATCCGCACCTGAGGGGCAAGGACATAGAGACCACCCGCAACGCCTGCGAGAAGTTTCGCCACATCCCCACCACAGTCATCAACTTTGTGGAGGGGACCCGCTTCACCGAGGAAAAGCGAGAGGCGACCCGATCCCGCCACCGCCACCTGATGCCGCCCAAGGCGGCGGGGCTCGCCTTCACGCTGGCCGCCATGGGGGAGCAGTTCGACAGCCTGATCAACGTCACCATCCGCTACCCGGACAACAGCGAAACGCCGTTCAAGGACTTCCTGATGGGGCGGATGAAGCGCATTCAGGTGCGCATCGAGGAGCTGCCGGTGGATGAGGCGCTGGTGGGTGACTACTTCAACGACAAGCAGTTCAAGCGCGGTTTTCAGGCGTGGCTGAACCAGCGCTGGCAGGAAAAGGACGAGGTATTGGAAGGGTGGCAGCGAGCTCAGGAGCCCGCTGCGGTGGCCGCCAGGGAGAGTGCCAGAGCCAGCTCTGGCAACTGATCCTCGCTGAACACCTGAATGCCGTGACGGCGCAGCAGGGCCGTGGTCTTGCCCTCACCCGCCATGGAAACGCCTTCGAAGCGGCCGTTGTAGATGCGGCCACTGCCGCAGGAGGGGCTCCCCTCCTTGAGCAGGGCAAAGCGAATGCCCTGCGCCAGGCAGAGCCCGAGCGCCAGCTCGGCGCCGCGATCGAACTCGGCCGTCACATCCAGCCCGCTCTCGGTTACCACAAGCTCACCCTGCCGCTCGGCGGGCGGACGCGGGGTCGGCAAGCCGCCCGCCACCTCGGGGCAGAACGCCAGCGCCCTCCCCTCGGCCCCCAGCGCATTCAGCCAGTCGCTGACTATCCCCTTGCTCTGGCCGTCGTAGCGTACCGGCTGACCCAGCAGGCAGGCGCTGACCAGTACCCGGGGCGGCGCTTTATTCATGCTTCCGCTCCATGCATCACCTGATCGAACATCACGCAGCAGGGGCTCTCCAGCCGGTAGAGGATGGCGGGACGCTGCTTGCCGGTACGCTTGCGGCCGGTATCCACCAGGATGTCGGCACGATGGATCCGCTTGCGAAACGCCGCCGTGTTCATGGGGGTCTGCAGGACTATCTCGAAGGCCCGCTGCACCTCCGAAAGGGTGAACTCGGCCCCCAGCAGTTGCAGCGGCAGTGTGCTGTAGCGGCTCTTGATGCGCAGCCGCTCCAGTCCCATGGCGACCAGCTGGCCGTGATCGAAGGCAAGGTCGAGGCCAGGCAGGGCCGAGAGCGGGTGCCAATGCCCTCGCACAGCCTCCGCCTCCGGCTCCACCAGACACAGATAGACGAGGGTGGTGGACCAGCCACGGGGATCCCGTTCCAGATTGCCGAGGGTACAGACCTGCTCGCTGTAGCAATGACCCAGCCCCCACTCCCCCAGCAGGCGATGGCGGGCGGCATCCAGATCCCGATCCCGGGTCTCGTCGATGCGCAGGGCCGGCAACTGCCAGCAGTGGCTAAAGGGGGGGCGATCCCGGGTCTCGAGGAGCAGCTCGAGCCGCTCCTCGTTCAACCGCAGCACCACCATATCCAGACTCATTCTCGGCATCCTGGTCGACCTGCTCGCCTTCTAATAATGTTTGGTAGATAATATCACAAGAATATTATGTGCAGGAGCCACCCATGGGAACCATCGCCAGCCTGGATATAGATGCGCAGAAGGGCTTTACCCCCCTCTGCCCGAACGAGCTGCCCGTCGCGGGCGGGGCTGACATAGTGGCCGCTCTCAACGCGCAAGCCGCCCTCGCCAGCCTGCGGATCGGCAGCAAGGACGCCCACCCCGCGAACGCCGCCTGGGTGGTGACAACCCCCGCCGCCATGCTGCAACCGCTGGACCTGCCCAACGCCGATCTCACCTGGCCGACCCATTGCGTACCGGGCACCCCTGGCTTCGAGCTGCTCGATGGCCTGCCCGCCCCCGTCGACTATGACTTCTTCGTCTGGAAGGGGGTCGAGCCGGATCTGCATCCCTATGGCGCCTGTTACCATGACCTGGCTGAGCGGCGCAGCACAGGGCTTATCGAATTCCTGCAAGCACGGAGCGTCGATACCGTGCTGGTCGGCGGCCTCGCCACCGACTACTGCGTCAAGACCAGCGTGCTGCAGCTGCGCCGTGCCGGTCTGCGAGTCATAGTGCACCTCGATGCCTGCCGTGGCATAGCGCCCGAGACGGTTGCCAGCGCCCACACCCAGATGATCGAGGCGGGTGCTGAACTGGCCCAGACCCTGATCGATGTACAACGCCTGCTGGACGCCTGATATGTCGCCGATCCTCACCCGCCAACTCGATACCGGCGCCTGCACCTTACCTATGCAGCAAGGGCACGTCATCGTGCTCACCCGTCTGCGAGGAGCCTGATATGCCCCCTATCCTCACCAGCCTGCTCGACACAGACGCCTACAAGCTGCATATGCAGCAGGCGGTGTTCCATCGCTACCCGGATGCCGAGGTGGTGGCCGAGTTTCACAGCCGCAACGAGGAAGATCTGCTGCCCATGATGGGCGAGATCGAGGAGCAACTGCGCCTCGCCGGCTCCCTGCGCCTGACCGGCTCCGAACTCGATTTCCTGGCCGAGCGCCCCTTCTTCACCGCCGATTACCTCGATCACCTGCGCCGCAAGCCGCTGGATGCCTCCCTGCTCAAGGTGTTCGAGCAGGATGGCCGCATCAATGTGCGGGTCGAGGGACCCTGGCAGGACGTGATCCTGTGGGAGATCCCTGTGCTCGCCATCATCAGCGAGATGCGCAACCGCTTCCGCTATCCCCAGTTCGGGGTGAGCCATGCCCTGGCACGGCTGGACCAGAAGATCGACAAGCTGGAGCGGGAACTCAGCCCCGAGGAGATGCAGGATTTCAACCTCATCGACTTCGGCACCCGCCGCCGCTTCTCCCATGCCGTGCAGGATGCCGTGGTGGGCCGCCTCAAGGAGCGCCTGCCGGCATTTCGGGGCACCAGCAACTACCAGCTGGCCCAGAAGTACCGGCTACCGGCGGTGGGCACCCAGGCCCACGAGTGGTTCCAGGCCCACCAGCAGCTCGGCTTCCCGCTGGAACACAGTCAGCGCGCGGCCCTCATCAGCTGGCTTGACGAGTTCACCAACCATTTGGGCATAGCCCTGACCGACTGCATCACCATGGATGCCTTCCTGCGCGACTTCGATTTCGAGCTGGCCAGCCGCTATCAGGGACTGCGCCACGACTCCGGTGACCCCGTGGTGTGGGGCGAGAAGGCCATCAGCCACTACCAGCGGCTCGGCATAGATCCCAAAGACAAGACGCTGGTCTTCTCCGACGGCCTCAACCTCGACAAGGCCGTCGAGCTATTTCGTCACTTCCGTGGCCGCATCAACACCAGCTTCGGCATCGGCACCAAGCTCACCTGCGATCTGCCCGGCGTCAGCCCGATGAACATCGTCTTCAAGCTGATGGAGTGCAACGGCGGCCCTGTTGCCAAGATCTCCGACAGCCCGGGCAAGACCCTGTGCCGTGACGCGGACTTCATCCGCAACCTCAAGCAGGCCTTCCACGTCGGGGTGTGACACGCCTTTTTGAGGGGCCATCTTGCGCAGAGCGCCGCAGGCCCCCTACCATGACCCTCTTGCAAGGTCCGACTGGTGTCGGGCCTTTCTCTTGCCCGAACGACAGACCACAAGGAACTGCCCATGACCTCTAAATGGATATTTGCCCTCACCACCCTGCTGGCCAGCCTGGGCGCCACCGCCGCCGAGCCGTTGCGGGTATCCGCCATCCCGGACGAGGCCCCCACCGAGCTGCAGCGCAAGTTTGCCCCGCTGGGTGACTACCTGGCCGAGCAGACAGGCCGCGAGGTGGTGTTCGTGCCGGTCAACGATTACGCCGCCGTGGTCGAGGCGCTGGCCGCCGGTAAGCTGGACATGGCCTGGCTCGGGGGCTTCACCTATGTGCAGGCCCATCGCCGTGCCGACAAGGTGGTGCCGCTGGTCCAACGCCAGGAAGATGCCCAGTTCACCTCCAAGTTCATCGCCAACGCGGACAGCGGCATCAAGACCCTGGCCGACACCAAGGGCAAGGACTTCGCGTTCGGTTCCCCCTCTTCCACCTCGGGCCACCTGATGCCGCGCCACTTCCTGGCCGAGCAGGGGATCAACCCGGAGCGTGACTTCGCCCATGTCGCCTTCTCCGGCGCCCACGACGCCACCGTCGCCTGGGTCGCCTCCGGCAAGGTGCCGGCCGGTGCGCTCAACGCCTCCGTGTGGGACAAGCTGGTGGAAGAGGGCAAGGTCGATACCGCCAAGGTGAAGGTGATCTGGACCACGCCGACCTACTTTGATTACAACTGGACGGTGCGCGGCGACCTGGATCCGGCGCTGCAGGAGAAGATCAAGCAGGCCTTCCTCAAGCTGGATCCCGCCGTCCCGGCCCAGGCCGAGATCCTCAAGCTGCAACGAGCCAGCCGCTTCATCGAGACCAAGCCCGAGAACTATCAGGGCATAGAAGCCGCCGCAACCCAGGCCGGTCTGCTGAAGTGATCGCCGTTGCACTGAGCGGGGCTGGGCTGCAGATCGGCCAGAGCCGCATACTGCATCCGCTTCGCCTGCAGATCGAGGCGGGGGAGTGTGTCGCCATCATAGGGCCGAGCGGCGCGGGCAAGACCAGCCTGCTGCGCCTGCTCGGCACCGAGCTGCGCGGCGAGGGGAAGCTTGCCCTCTGGGGACAGGATCCCTGGGCCCTCTCCACCCGGACCCGCCAGCGGCTGCGCAGCCGGATCGGCATGGTCTGGCAGCAGCCGCCCCTGCCCACCTCCCAGCCTGTGATGACCGCCGTGCTGGCTGGCAGACTCGGCCAGTGGTCCCTCGGCCGCGCCCTGCTCTCGCTGCTGCGCCCCTGCGACCCGGACGGTGCACGGGCCGAACTGGCCCGCCTCGGCCTCGCCGACAAGTGGCAGCAGCACTGCGGCGAGCTCTCCGGCGGCCAGTTGCAGCGGGTCGGCATCGCCCGGGTGCTCTATCAGCAGCCGGATCTGATCCTGGCCGATGAGCCTGTCTCCGCCCTCGATCCCGTGCTCGCCCGCAGCAGCCTGGACGCCCTGCTGGCCCAGGCCCGCGCCCGGGGCAGCACGCTCATCGCCAACCTGCATGCGGTCGAACTGGCGCTCGAGCGCTTCCCCCGCATCATAGGCCTGCGCGAGGGACGGGTGCAGTTCGACTGCCCCGCCCAGGCGGTCACCCCGGCCATGCTGAGCGCGCTCTACGCCGGCGACGACGAGGTGGATGCGTGCCTGGGCTGACGGATCGCTGGCGCCATCCCCTGCCCTGGCTGCTGGCGCTGATCGGCTTCAGCCTGTGGCAGCATGCCGAGGGCTGGCTCGGTCTGTTCGACGGCCAGAGCTGGCGGCAGATGGGCAACTTCCTCGCCACCAGCTGGCCACCCCGGCTGGATGCTGACTTCCTCGCCCTGACCCTGAGCGCTGCCCTGGAGAGCCTGGCTGTCGCCACACTTGGGCTGGCCGGTGCCCTGGTGCTCGGCGTTCCGTTCGCCCTGCTCGGCTCCCGTGCCCTGTCGCTGGCCGAGCTGGGGCCGGTTCCCAGCCCGCTGCGCGGCGCCTTGCGGGCCCTCAGCCGACTCATCGCCATCCTGCTGCGCAGCCTGCCCGAGCTCATCTGGGCGCTGCTGTTCGTGCGCCTGTCCGGGCTCGGGCCCCTGGCCGCCATCCTGGCCATCGCCGTCAGCTACGGCGGCATGTTGGCCAAGGTCTACAACGAGATCATGGAGAGCGGCGCCCTGCAACCGGCCCGCGCCCTGCTGCTCAGTGGCAGCGGCCGCCTGCAGGCGCTCTGGTATGGCGTGCTGCCTGCGGTGCGCCAGGAGTTGCTCTCCTACACCATCTATCGCTGGGAGTGCGCCCTGCGCGCCTCCGTCATCATGGGCTTCGTCGGCGCCGGCGGGCTCGGCCAGCAGCTCGAACTCTCCCTGCGCATGTTTGCCGGTGGCGAGGTGGTCACCCTGCTGCTGGCCTTTATCCTGCTGGTGACCCTGGCGGATGGCCTCAGCGCCTGGCTGCGCCACAGCCGCTCCCCCGGCCTGCAACTGCTGGCCTGCCTGGGGCTGGCCGGCGCCATGGCGTTCCACCAGCTCGACTGGCGCATGCTGAGCTTCTCCTTCGGCGGGCTTGGGCAGTTTGTCGGCGAGTTTCTGCAACCGGACTGGTCGGCGCCCTTCCTGCTGACGGTGGCCACCGGCCTGCTTGATACGGTACAGATGGCGCTGCTGAGTACACTGCTGAGCGCCCTGCTGGCGCTGCCGCTGGCCAGCCTCGCCCGGCACTGCTGGCCGCTGCGACTGCTGTTCAACCTGCTGCGCTCCGTGCCCGAGCTCATCTTCGCCAGTCTGCTGGTGATCGCGGTCGGGCTGGGGCCGGTGGCGGGCATACTGGCGCTCACTCTGCATACCACGGGCGTGCTGGCGCGGCTGTTCGTGGAGACGCTGGAGAATGCGGATCAGGCCCCCCGCCTCGCCCTGCAGCTGAGCGGCGCCGGTCGCATCGCCAGCTTCTGGTACGGCCTGTTCCCGCTGGTGTCACGCCAGTGGCTGGCCTACAGCCTCTATCGCGGCGAGATGAACCTGCGCGCCGCCACCATACTCGGGGTGGTGGGCGCCGGCGGGCTGGGGCAGCAGCTCTATGTGTCCCTCAGCCTGTTCCGTTACGATCAGGCGGCCACCCTGATCCTGGCCATCTTGCTGCTGGTCTGGCTGGCGGAGGCCATCAGCCGCCGCACCCGGTTGCCGCGGCCAGCGCCCTCCCAGCGGGACTGCCAGATCTGAATCTGGCTCGATCCGTCCGCCTTGCCCGGCGAGACGGCAGGCTCTGACGAGGGTAAAAACAAAAAGCCCGCCGGTTTGCACCGGCGGGCTTTTTTATCGACTCGGGAGAGGTCAGTCTTTCTTGGCCAGCAGGAATTTCACCAGCTGGTTGAACTGCTCCTGGGAGGTGATGGATTCAATCTTCACCAGGTACTTGCCATTGACCAGGAAGGCCGGCACACCGCGAATGTTGTAGCTCTCGGTGTTGCGATCGAACTGGGAGACCATACCGGAGACGGCGAAGCTGTCGACGGCACCGTCAAACTCTTCGGCCGGTACGCCGTTGTCCACGAAGATCTGCTTCACGTCGGCACGGCTCTGCGGCACCTGACGCTGGGTGTGGATCTTGTCGAAGATGACCGGAGTCAGCTTACCTTCGACGTTCAGCAGGTTGGCGACGGCATAGGCGCGTTGCATCTCCGGGCCCATCTCACGGCCCAGGAAGGCCACCGGGTTCTTCTTCATCGGCACGCCTTCCGGCAGGCTCTTCTTCAGATCTTCGGCGATCGGCTCGAACTTGGCGCAGTGCGGGCAGAAATAGGAGAAGAACTCCAGCACTTCAGGTTGGGCGCTGCCGGTCTGGGTGACCACGTCATAGTTGACGCCTTCCTTGAATTCCGGGGCGGCGTGAACCATGGGGATCATCAGCATGGCAGCGAGGAAAAATAGTACTTTTTTCATGACGTTTCCTGTTAAGGGATCACTGTGAGGCACGCCCGGCGAACCGAAGCAGTCCAAGCCTATTGCGTCACCTTCCCGCCGTCAATGGCAAAGGCGGGTGGGCGAGCCCCTGGAGCGCATCCTTGCTGGTCGTACCCCGGGTACCGCGATCCGTCTGGCTTACCAGTTAGGCATCAGCGTCAGGGGCGGCGCCTTGAGCGCTTCCAGCTGGTCGTGCAGGGTCGCTATCTGCTGGCGCCAGTAGTGATCCGTATTGAACCAGGGGAAGTGACGGGGGAAGGCGGGATCCTCCCAGCGCCTGGCCAGCCAGGCCATGTAGTGGACTATGCGCATGGCTCGCAGCGGTTCGATCAACGCCAGCTCCCGCGGGTCGAACTCCATGAACTCCTCGTAGCCAGCCAGCAGGGTGTCGAGCTGGATCTGCTGCTCGTGGCGCTCGCCGCTCAGCATCATCCAGAGATCCTGGATGGCGGGGCCGGTGCGGCAGTCGTCGAGATCGACGAACAGGGGGCCGTCACGCCACAGTATGTTGCCGGGGTGGCAATCCCCGTGCAGGGAGATCCGGGCCACGTCCAGGGTCATGGCGTCGCAGACATGCCGGATCAGCTCGTCGAGCACCCCGAAGAACTGCTTGGCCAGGCCGCTCGGCACCCACTCTCCGGCCGCCAGCAACTGACGCGGCTCGTGCAGCATACTCTCCACGTCCAGCTGGACCCGATGGTGGAAGGAGTGACTGGCCCCGACACTGTGGATGCGGCCGAGATAGCGCCCCACCCACTCCAGCTGATCCAGGTTGTCCACCTCGAACTGGCGACCACCGACGCTCTGCCAGATGGCGAAGGGGTAGCCCTGATACTCCAGCAGGGTCTCGCCGGCAAAGGCGATGGGGGCGGCGACCGGGATCTCCGTCTCACGCAGGCGAGCGGCAAACTCGTGCTCCTCGAGGATCTGGGCCCGGCTCCAGCGACCGGGGCGGTAGAACTTCACCACGTAACGGCGACGCTCCTCATCCTGAAACTGGTAGACCCGGTTTTCATAGCTGTTGAGCTCGATGAGGCCGGAGTCGATGCGCAGGCCGCTGAGATCGATCGCATCCATGATGAGGTCGGGATTGAGGTCGGAATAGTTGAAACGCATGTCATCCACCATGAGAAAGGGGCGCTGTTGCGCCCCATTCTATCCGAGATAGCCAATCAATGCCGCCCATGATCCCGATCCGGAACATTCCACGGACGCCCGTGGCACGCCGGATCAGCTGTCCGGGACGGCCCCTCAGAGCCGGCTGATAAACTTGCTGGGCTGGCGCAGGGTGCCCTTGCTGTCGTCCGGTGCGGCTCCTTCCCGTTTGAGCACGAACTGGACATCCAGGGTCGGCCGCTTCAGGTTGAAGGGATCCACCGCCAGGCTCACCGGCAGGGTGAAGATTTCCCCTGGTTTGAGAGTCACTTCCCGCGGGCCGAACCACTGGTGCTCCGGCAACCCTTCCACATCCAGTTGATAGGTCTGGGATTGCAGGGTCTTGTTGAGGATCTTCAGGGTATAGGTGTTCTCGATGAGCCCCTCGCTGTTCTCCCGGAACAGCTGGTTGCGATCCCGCAGTATGTCGAGCCCCATGGGCATGATGGACATGGCGTTGTAGACGAAGACCCCCAGCATGATGACCATCACCAGGCCATAGCCGAGCAGCTTGGGCCTGGCCACATGGGTCTGGTTGTGGGCCAGCTTGTGCTCAGTGGTGTAGCTGATCAGCCCCTTCGGATAGCCCATCCGATCCATGGTCTGATCGCAGGCATCGACGCAGGCGCCGCAGTTGATGCACTCGTACTGCAGGCCGTCGCGGATGTCGATGCCGGTCGGGCAGACCTGCACGCAGAGATCGCAATCGATGCAGTCCCCCAGCCCCAGCGCCTTGGGATCGGCCTTGCGGCCACGGGCGCCACGGGTCTCGCCGCGCTTGCTGTCGTAGCCGACTATGTAGGTGTCCTTGTCGAACATGGCGGACTGGAAGCGGGCATAGGGGCACATGTGGATGCACATGATGGCGCGCATCCAGCCGGCGTTACCGTAGGTGCAGGCGGCGAAGAAGAGCACCCAGAAGATGACCCAGCCGCTCGCCTGCAAGGTGAAGAAGTCAGGCACCAGCTGGAACACATCCTGGAAGTAGGCGACGAAGGTGAGGCCGGTGCCCAGCGACAGCAGGATCCAGGCCAGGTGCTTGGCGCCCTTGCGGGCCAGCTTCTCGCCACTCCAGGGGGCTGCATCCAGCTTGCGGCGCTTGTTGGCGGCGCCTTCCAGCTTCTCTTCGAACCAGATGAACATGAAGGTCCACACCGTCTGGGGGCAGAGATAGCCGCACCAGACCCGGCCGAGGAAGGTGGTGACGAAGAAGAGGGCGAAGGCGGCGATCATGAAGACCCAGGCCAGCAGGGTCAGATCCTGCGGCCAGATGGTAGCGCCGAAGATGTGGAACTGCTGATGCTCCAGATCGAACAGTACCGCCTGGCGGCCGTCGTAGCGCAGCAGGGGCAAGGTGACGAAGAGGGCGACGAAGAACCAGCCCATGACCTTGCGCACCCGCTGCCAGTAGCCGGTCTGGGACCTGACGTAGATGCGGTTGCCGGGATTGAACCTGTCATCGCCCGCCTTGAACGTGTGGGGATTGAAGGTCCCGGTGACGTTCTTGTCGGTCACATCCTTGATATCGATCTTGTCCTGGTCGGCCATTGCAGCACATAGCTCCACTCATATTGTTATGAAGGCGATTATATCTTAAACAGCCTGCTAATTGTGTGGGTTAAATGTATCTATAGTTCGAGTGCCGTCGCAATTTCAGGCAACAAAAAAGGCCCATAGCCAGTTGACTATGGGCCTTTTTAGAGATTCTCTTGAAACCTTCCTCTTCCGGCAACCCGGCGGTCGCGTTACTTGATGCCGCGGGCCTTGAGCAGGGCTTCCTTGAAGTCAGGAACATGATCCTTGGCCAGGCCCGGGATCATCGCCTGCTTGTCGGATTCGCGCATCTTGAGGTGGTAGATCAGCATGTCGTCGGTCAGCTCGGACAGGGCGCCCTCATAGCCGGCCTCGGCCGCCAGTTTGGCGATGAATTGCACCAAGCTGAGATCCTGCTCCTTGATCCAGGCGGGCTGCAGCAGCTCCAGCAGCTCTTCGATACGATGACATTGCATAGACGACCTCTTTAATCTGTCATGTGAAACTCAGGCAACCTTACCCATCAAGGCTACTTCGATACGATCCCGGCCATTATGCTTGGCCTGATAGAGGGCCGCATCCGCTTTTTGGATAAGCTCGGTGATGGAGTTGTGCTGATCCGGCACCAGGGTCGCCACCCCGAAGCTGCAACTGACCCGGCCGGATACCCGGGACTTGTGGTGGGGAATGCCCAGGGTTCGCAGGGCCGTTTGCACCTGTTCGGCGATCTGCATGGCCCCCTGCAAGGTGGTGCAGGGCAGCAGCAGGGCGAACTCCTCCCCGCCGTAACGAGCGGCCAGATCGTCTTCCCGCCGCAGCACCTCGGCCAGCAGGCCCGCCACCTGCTGCAGGCACTGGTCCCCCAGCTGATGGCCATAGTGATCGTTGAACTGCTTGAAGTAGTCCACATCCACCAGCACCAGGGAGAGAGGCGCCCTGGCCCTGTGACAGCGGCGCCAGGCTCGCGCCAGGGTGTCGTCCAGGTGAGCCCGGTTGGCGATGCCGGTCAGGCCGTCCAGGCGGGAGGTGAGCTTGAGATGCTCCGAGACCACCTTGAGTTCGGCCACCAGGTCGGCGTTGGAAAAACTGTGGTAGAGGGAGGCTACCTGATCCCGGCGCAACCGGCGCAGCAGGGTCGGCAGGAACACGAACAGGTAACCCGCCAGCATGCAGGAGACGATCCGCTCCTGCTCGTTGCCGTCGCTGAGCTCGAACAGCATGGCAAATCCGAGCGGCAGCACGGCCCCGTAGAGGGTGCGGCGACTGCCGAACAGCATGATGGCGCTGCCGGTGAGGATCAGGCTGGTGAGCATCATCATGGCGGCTCGGTAGGTGTCCGGCAGTCTGTCCATGTAGAGCAGCACGCCGAGGGCCCAGATGATGGAGGTGATGGTCACCCCTATGAAGAGCTCCCGCTCCAGCACCGGCAGCGGGAGCTCCGTCAACCTGGGCTGACGCCAGCGCAGGTGCCACCAGCGACCCAGCAACAGCAGGAAGACCAGGCCAAGCCAGCCGAGCGCCTCCGTGGCGGGCAGGTAGTCGTGGAACAGCAGGCTCCAGCTGATCGCCAGCAGCGCCAGACAAGGCAGGCTGAAGGAGGCGTGGGTATAGAGTTGGACCATGATGGCCCGCCGCACCTGGTGATTCACACTCTGGGTCAACTGGGTACTCCCTGTACAAGAGCCGCACAGTTTAACACTCCCTTTTCCTGCTCAACAATCAATCGCCCGCTATTAAGCAGCCACTCAGCCCCCAATCCGCCGTGCGCCGCGCAGCACAGGCAGGATCCCGGGCCGCCCCGGCCTGCCCGGGCTACCTCAGCCCTTCTCGAGTTCGTCGAGGATGGGACATTGAGGATTCGCGTCCCCGTGGCAGCACCCCACCACCGCCTCCAGGGAGCTGAGCATGGCCTGCAGACCGGCGATCCGGGCCCGCAGATCGACGATCTTCTCCTGCGCCAGCTTCTTCACCTGGGCGCTGGTCCTGTGCTCGTCCCGATAGAGCGCCAGCAGCTCCTGACACTCCTCCAGGTTGAAGCCGGTCTCCCGCGCCCGCTTGACGAAGCGCAGCTCCCGCAGGGCACCGTCTGTGTAGCTGCGATAGCCGTTGTCACTGCGCACCGGGGCCGAGATGAGGCCGATGCTCTCGTAGTAGCGAATGGTCTTGGCGGACAGCCCAGTGGCCTTGGCAACCTTGCTGATGTTCATGGATGACTCCTTTGCGATTCAGATTGGCGCTGGCCGCCCGCCCTGGGCTGCCAGCGTTTCAGTAACAGGGAATTGCTCAATACCGTGATGCTGCTCAGGGCCATGGCCGCCCCCGCCAGCTCGGGGCTGAGATAGCCCAGCGCCGCCAGCGGAATGCCGATGATGTTGAACACGAAGGCCCAGAACAGGTTCTGCTGTATGGTGCGCCAGGTGGCCGCCGAGATGTCGATGGCATCAGCCACCAGCCGCGGATCAGATCGCATGAGCGTGATGGAGGCGGTCTCCATGGCCACATCCGAGCCTGAACCCATGGCGATGCCGACATCCGCCGCCGCCAGCGCCGGGGCGTCGTTCACCCCGTCCCCCACCATGGCCACCAACCCGCGGGTTTGCGCGCGCAGCGCCTCCACTTTTTCCACCTTGCCGGCGGGCAGCACAGAGTCAAAGGCCCCGTCCAGCCCCAGCTTGGCGGCGATATGGGCCACCGGCGCAGGGGCATCACCGCTCACCAGCCAGCTGGCGATGCCGCGCTGGCGCAGTATGGCGATGGCCTCGGGGCTCTCTGGGCGCAGGGTATCGGCCAGGGCGGCGATCGCCACCGCCACGCCGTCGATGGAGACCCAGACCCGGGTCGCGCCGTCGGCGGGCGCTTCATCCTGTTGTGGCGGCTCAATGCCGAGCTGAGCCAGCAGGGAGGCATTGCCGATGGCCACTCTGTGCCCAGCCACTTGACCGAGGATACCGGCACCGACCCGCACCTCCACGGCTTCGGGCTGGGGCAGCACGACCTCTTTGCCGACCGCCTCGCGCATCGCCAGCGCCAGCGGGTGCTCGCTCGCCTGTTGCAGGGCGGCGGCGAGGCGCAGTTGTTCATCGGTGCCGCTCCAGCTCGCCAGCACCGGCCGCCCCTGAGTCAGGGTGCCAGTCTTGTCGAAGATCAGCGCCTTGATGGCGTGGGCCTTCTGCAGGGTATCCACGTCCTTGATCAGAATGCCGTGGCGCGCCGCCACCCCGGTGCCGGTGACGATGGCGGCCGGGGTCGCCAGCCCCAGGGCGCAGGGGCAGGCGATCACCAGCACGGCAACGGCGGCCAGCAGCGCCTGGCCGAAGTCGTTGCTTGCGGCATACCAGGCCAGCAGGGTGAACAGGGCGATGGCCATGACCACGGGCACGAAGATGGCGGAGACCCTGTCCACCAGCTGTTGCAGCGGCGCCTTACCCATCTGGGCACGCTCCACCAGGGCGATGATCTTGCTGAGGCTGGAGTCTTCCCCGACCGTGGTGGCCTCTATCTCCAGCACGCCGGAGCGGTTGATGGCGCCGCCCAGCACGGCATCCCCCAGTGCGCGCGGCACCGGCAGGCTCTCGCCGGTAAGAATGGATTCATCCAGCTCGCTCTCACCACTCAGGATCTTGCCGTCCACCGGCACCCGCTCCCCCACCAGCACCCGCAGCCTGTCGCCACGCAGCACCTCGTCGATGGCGACACTCTGCCAGGCTTCGCCACGCCAGACGGTGGCGGTGTCCGGCCGCAACGCCATCAGCTCGCGAATGGCGGACTGGGTGCTGCGGCGGGCCCTCGCCTCCAGCAGTTTCCCCAGTGAAATCAGGGTAATGATGATGGCGCTCGCCTCGAAATAGAGCTTGCCGCTGGCGGCCATCCCCAGGGTCAGCAGCAGATAGAGGCTGTAGAAGTAGGCGGCGCTGGTGCCTGTCACCACCAGCACATCCATGTTGGCGGCGCGGTTCTTGAGGGCAAGCCAGGCGCCGCGATAGAAGCGGGCCCCGATCCAGAACTGCACCGGAGTGGCGAGCACCAGCTCCAGCCAGGCGGGTAGATGCCAGGGCAGCAGGCCGGCCATGGCGACCATGCCCACCAGCAGCGGCAGGGTGAGCAGGGCTGAAATAACAACCTGAGTCAGCGCCTGGCGGGCGGCGGCGGCTTCCTGTTCCTCACGGTCCAGCAGTTGCTGACGGCGCTGGCTGACGGAGCCTTGCGCCAGCTGGGCACCGAAGCCAAGCGCTTCTATATGGGTGCGCAGGGAAGCCGGGGTCTGGGTGCCGGGCACTAGCAGGATGCGGGCCTGCTCGAGGGAGAAATTGACCTCGGCCGAGATGACGCCAGGCAGTGCTGCCAGCATCTTGTTCAGCCGAGCCGAACAACCGGCACAGGTCATGCCGCTGATTTGGAAGGAGATCGTCTCATGGCCGTAGCCATAGCCCTGCCCCGTGATGCTGTCGAGGACCTCGGGCAGACGAGCCGGGTCACCGAGTTCGATGGCCGCCTGCTCCAGCGCGAAATTGACGCTGGCCGTCACGCCGTCGAGCTGGTTGAGGGCGGCCGTGATGCGGCTGGCGCAGTTGGCGCAGCTCATGCCGCTGACGGGAAGTTGAATATGCATGGTCATGACAATCCTCCTCGGATAGACCAGCAAACCTTAACCTTTACTGTAAGGGTAAGCTCAAGTGAGCGCACCGACTTTTTGTGCAAATAAAAAACGGCGCCTGTTGGCGCCGTTGATGCGATCGGCAGCATGCCGATCTGCCCCCTTCTCCCCTCACGGGGGAAGGACCGGGGATGAGGGGGCAACCGGGTCGTCAGATGCCGTACTGGGCGCGATAGGCCTTCATGGCCGCCAGTTGCTCGGCCAGCGCGGGCTGCTCTGCCTGCTTCTCTTCCAGATAGGCGATGAGGTCGCTCATCTGGATGATGGCGATGATGTGGGCGCCATAGTCACGCTCCACTTCCTGGATGGCGGAGAGCTCGCCCTTGCCCTTCTCCTGACGATCCAGGGCGATCAGCACCCCGGCCAGGGAGGCACCGTTGGCCTGGATCAAGTCCATGGATTCGCGGATGGCGGTCCCGGCGGTGATGACGTCGTCCACCAGCATGATGCGCCCCTTGAGCGGGCTGCCCACCAGATTGCCGCCCTCGCCGTGATCCTTGGCCTCCTTGCGGTTGAAGCACCAGGGCACGTCCACATCGTGCTGTTCCACCAGCTGCACCGCGGTGGCGGAGGCGATGGGGATCCCCTTGTAGGCCGGGCCAAACAGCACATCGAATTCGATGCCGGCATCCATCAGGGCGGCGGCATAGAAGCGGCCGAGGCGGGCCAGATCGCGACCGCTGTTGAACAGGCCGGCGTTGAAGAAGTAGGGGCTCTTGCGGCCGGATTTCAGGGTGAACTCACCGAATTTGAGAACCTGTTTCTCCAGGGCGAACTCGATAAATTGACGCTGGTAGGCTTTCATTCTGGCTCCTTGCTTGGCTTGTCGTTTACTGGTGTGGGGGTATAAAAAAACGCGGTCAATGCCGCGTTTTTCAAATCAGAAATTCAGGAGAGCGCCTGCTTCTGCAGCGCTATGATGTCGTCGATACCGCCCTTGGCGAGCGCCAGCATCGCCAGCAGCTCCTCGTGGGTGAAGGGCTCGGCCTCGGCGGTGCCCTGCACCTCTATGATGCGACCGTCTTCGGTCATCACCACGTTCATGTCGGTCTCGGCGGCGGAATCTTCCACGTACTCCAGATCGCAGATGGCTTCGCCCTGATACATGCCGACGGAGACGGCGGCGATCATCTGCTTGAGCGGGCTCTGCTTGAGCATGCCCTTCTCGACCATCCAGTTCAGCGCATCCACCAGGGCTACGCAGGCACCTGTGATGGCGGCGGTGCGGGTGCCGCCGTCGGCCTGCAGCACGTCACAGTCCACAGTGATGGAGTGCTCGCCGAGCGCGGTCAAGTCCACGGCGGCGCGCAGGGAGCGGGCGATCAGTCGGGAGATCTCCAGGGTGCGACCGCTCTGCTTGCCGGCAGCCGCCTCGCGGTTCATGCGCGAATGGGTGGAGCGCGGCAGCATGCCGTACTCGGCGGTGACCCAGCCCTGACCCTTGCCTTTCAGGAAGCGCGGCACGCTGGTGTCAACGCTGGCGGTGCACAGCACGCGGGTGTGGCCGAACTCCACCAGCACAGATCCTTCCGCATGCTTGGTGAAGTTGCGGGTGATGGTAACCGGGCGCACTTGCGCGGCACTGCGATCGCTGGGACGGGACATGGGACTGACCTCTGGGCTGGCTGAATTGGCGCAGGAGTATAAGCCATTGCTACTCAAATATCAGCCGCTAAAACCACGGCATCGGCTGACGGGGCAAGCCTGGCTGAGTATACTGGCCGCACACTTCATCAAGCCCGGAACAATCAATGATTCACAGCATGACCGCCTACGCCCGCAAGGAATTCAAGGGCGACTGGGGCACAGCCGTTTGGGAAATTCGTTCGGTCAACCAGCGCTATCTGGAAACCTACATCCGCCTGCCGGAGCAGCTGCGCAGCCTGGAGCCGGTCCTGCGTGAGCGTTTCCGTGCCAAGCTGCAGCGCGGCAAGGTGGAGTGCAACCTGAGGTTCGAGGCAGCCCAAGCCGCCGCCAGCCAGCTGCACATCAATGAGGAGCTGGCCAAGCTCATCATCGACAGTGCCAACTGGGTAATGAAAGAGGCGGGCCAGGGCCAGCTCAACCCGGTGGACGTGCTGCGCTGGCCGGGTGTCATGGCCGCCGCCGAACAGGACATGGACGCGGTCGCCACCGAGCTGCTCGGCGGTTTCGATCTGACCATGGAAGATTTCCTCGCCTCCCGCGCCAGCGAAGGGGCCAATCTCAAGGCGCTGATCCAGCAGCGCCTTGACGGCATCCAGGTGGAAGTGAAGAAGGTGCGCGTACACCTGCCGCAAATCATCGAGTGGCAGCGCCAGAAGCTCACCGACCGCCTGGCCGAGGCCAAGGTGGAGCTGGATCCGGCACGCATCGAGCAGGAAATCGTGCTGCTGGCCCAGAAGATCGACGTGGCCGAAGAGCTGGATCGCCTGGAGATGCACATCAGCGAAACCATCAAGATCATGAAGAAGGGTGGCGCCTGCGGCCGTCGTCTCGACTTCATGATGCAGGAGTTCAACCGCGAGTCGAACACGCTCGGCTCCAAATCCATCAACGCCGAAGTGACCCAGTCCGCCGTCGAACTGAAGGTCCTCATCGAGCAGATGCGCGAGCAAATTCAGAACATAGAGTGATGTTTTTCGGCGTTTCCAGCTGTCTCAGATGACTCACAAACCCCTGATTTTCAGGGGTTTGCTGTTTATGCATGTCTTGCATCGTTCTGGATTGTTCGATAAAAGTGGTATCACGATTGGTATCACGATGCGACGTGATACCACGTTTACCATAACGTGATACCACTAGCCGAAGGACGTAGCATGAAAGCCAGTGAACTCGCCAAGAAGATCAAAGATCAGGACGCTGAAGATGGAAAAGAGGGCAAGTTAGGCACCACCAATAACATCAATGTGGGCGATGGCCTGTATCTTCGACGGCTGCCCAGTGGAACTCGCAAGTGGGTGTTCCGTTATACCAATATCGCCAAGAAGCGGGTCTGGTTCACGATAGGGTCATACCCTCATCTGTCTCTGGCTCAGGCTCGTGGTGAAGCCGCCCGCCTCAACGCCGATGTGGAAAATGGCAAAGACCCTTCAGCAGAGCGCAAACGCGATCAGCAAGAGACAATCAAGACTGTCGAGCAACTATTTCTCGACTGGCATCAGCATGATGTCAGCCGACGGCTGAAGCACCCGCAGATCCCCAAGCGCCTCTACCAAAAAGAGATTGCCCCACACATTGGTAAGCTGGCATTGAAAGACGTTAATGCTCGCGATATTCGCGCCATCATCCATACCGTCGCCAACTCCGGGCGCAATGCAACCGCCAATGATGCCTTGATGGTTTGCAAGCAGCTTTTCAAGCATGCGATCAAGCTGAACCTACTGGACTACAGCCCTGCCCAGGCTTTCACCATGTCGGATGCTGGTGGGCAGGAAAAGAGCCGGAAGCGCATTCTTAGTCTTGATGAGCTGGATTTACTGTTCACTGTTCTTCGCAAACACCGGGACCAGTTTGTCCGTGAAAACTACCTGGCAATCGCGTTGTTGGTTCATCTAGGGGTGCGTAAAGGTGAGTTGATTGCGGCGATGTGGAGTGAGCTCAATTTTGACGAGGGAACGTGGTGCATTCCAGCCGAGCGAAGTAAGACTGCCACCGCGATCACTATCCCGCTGAGCGCAGCCAGCCTCGAATGGTTTGCCGAACTAAAAGTACGGGCCTGCGGATCACCCTATGTGTTTCCATCACGGCGGGCCAGCAAGCGGCGAGATTATATCTCCGACGACACCTTGAACCATGCCATTGCCAAGCTTTTTGGCCAAAAAGTAGATAGCAAGAAACAGCCGTTAGCCAATGTGCTTGGTGAAGCCGGTTTAGAGCACTTCACCATTCACGACTTGCGTCGTACCTGCCGTAGCTTGCTGGCTTCTATTGGCATTCCGAGCCATGTCGCAGAGCGGTGCCTGAATCACAAACTAAAAGGCGTCGAGGGGATTTATAACCGGCACGACTACCTTGACGAGCGACGAGAGGCATTAGAAAAGCTGGCAGACATATTGGCTCCCATTGTGGATAGCCAACCCAATGTAGTCCCGTTCATCAGTAGAGCATCCTGAGATAGTCATCTATGTCTACCAACACATATCCAGCATTTATGAGCCACAACTCCCTGATCTTAGAGCTCAGAGAGATCGTGAAGGAGTATCCAGAACTCCGAGAAAGGCTCGCAAAATACATAACGGCCATGGAATGGTTTGAAGGTATTGAGTGCCAACTTGAGCAGATTCTGGGCAAAAAGGACTTCGCTGCTGCGGCTTTGTTGATGATGCGAGACAGTGCGGGCATGGACGGGAAAAGCTCATTGGAAGGGGAGGATGTCTATCAGTTTGTGAATATGCATGTTCCAAGAGGTATGGCTGCACTTGGCTTACGGCGGTTAAGTAAGCATCTGATCACACTAGGTGAACGCGATCGTAATCTCGCGAGTGGTTTACCCCACAAGAACTACCAGTCAGCTCGCAAGGCGGAAGGTAAAAAAGGGGGTCAAGCAAAAGCGGCTTTGCTGGCTCCCCTTCATGACGAGATTGAGCGGCTGTACTGGGATGACACAAGTAAAAACCCAAAAGAGACAGCAAAGTCTCATGCGCTTCGCATACAGAAAGACGTTCTGTCGTTTATTGAAACTGATCCTGTTAGATATCAATCCGTTGGCTCCGGTTCTGGGGCTCCCAAGGAACGGGATTATTTCGAGTTCATTTATCGCACCATCCTAAAACTGAAAAGTAAAAAGGCTAAAAAATAGCCATCCAAATGTAAGGTACCCCCTACCTGCATACCCCAACATCTATAAACACCTGAGAATCCCTCCGAACCCGGCAACATCTGCCGGAACAATGTCCACTCGGAGGGATTCAATGTCATACAGTATCGAGCGCCAGCAAATCCTCAACCTCTACGGCTATAACCAGGATCGCTTGGTTCGCGAAAATGAACGTAAAACCATCACGACTATTTCCCGCACCCAAGCCTGGGTACTTGAACAAAAAGGGGCGTTTCCCAAACGCAAAAAGCTGGGAGCTAGCTGCGCTTGGCTTCTTTCTGACTTGCTCCTTTGGATTCACCACCAGTAAGCGGGGGAGCTGTGAAATGAACATTCTGGACTACTTTAGCGTACCAGCAGCCCCGACACCGATCATGAAAATGACTGAGATCTGCACACTGTTTGGGCGGAGCCGCCAAACGGTATATCGGTGGGTTAATGAAGGTGAGTTGCCCCCGCCGTTGCGGACCCCAAATGGCAGAGCGATCGGGTGGAACAGGGATGAAGTCATGAAGTATCTTAACAATCAATCCTAACTGTCCCAACCAGCCCCAACCCCGCCCAATGTGACAATTTGAGACATTTTTACCTCGTTGTTACCTCTGCGCGGCGATCACCGCCACGCTGCGACCCCTTTTGATATCAGGGTTCTGGGATAAAACAACTTGGCCAATTCGGTAGGATATTAATAATATGTCACTTGTTGATAATAATTCTCAAAGAATTCTTACACCCAACTATCTTTATCAAGGGCATCTCTGGACTGTGATATCCAACTATCAAATCCGAAAAGACATTATGAATTGTATCTTTACGGTTCTGAGAGAATTCTTTGAAAGGCGCAGTAAACTGACTGCAATCAGAATTGAGCTTCATCTTAAGAAATGGACTGCGAATAATGCTCCTGTCAGAGAGTTCTTCACAATGTTACGTCGCCAATTATTCAAGCAGTACGGGAAGATTTACCACCGCTATATCTGGGCTCGTGAACAGAATCAAACCAAAGCTCAACACTACCACGTAGTTCTGCTGGTGGACGGCCAGTTTGTCAAACATCCATCAATAATCGAAAAGATTGCAAGAAGCATCTGGATCTATGGGTATTTCTGCCTCCCCCCAAGGCCCTTCTATCATATCCATCGTGATCAGATTGGGCGATTTTGTGCGCTTGTCTATCGGCTCAGTTATCTCGCCAAGGCAGAAACCAAAGGAAACAGACCGAAAAAGGTCAGAGACTATGGCTTTGATGCCACCGGGGGGATCTATAACAGGTGCGAGGCAACCTAGCGCCCAAAAGATAACACCGTAATCGCCCATACCATCAAGATGGGTCACACAATTTGATACTGCGGTTGCAGGATCATGGAGGTCCACCAGCAAAATTTGATGTACGGCGACATTATACTATCCATTAAACTGGAGAACGATTAAATGGGTGATGAACAGAACGAGGCGGATGAGTTATATGCGATTGAGGAAAAATTACGCCTCATTTATGGGGAGAAAGCATACAAGCGTATAACAGAGAATGAGTGGTGGATCTATGACTATTGTCAGCGGCGTAAAAAACTGGAAAAACAAATAGAACGCCACAGAAAAACAATTATTAAACCGTTGCTATTTCCCTCTATCTTCGCTGATCAAAAAACGGTGGAGAAGAAAAATCGGCAAAACGGGCAGCGCTCCCGGTGGTTCATGGATAAATTTTCCAGAATATTTTCCCTTGAAGATCTGCGGCCGATTGATTGCGTGGAACACCTGATAATAAAAATGTGCTGGCATCCTCATCGTGCCCATATCTGGGCGGTGGCGACTTATCCCGGAGTCACCAGTCAACAATTGACGGATTACGTGGGAGTGCCCAGCTCAAACCACAGAATGGTGTTTTGGCGTTTGAATAATGACCTGTACCACCTTGGCTGGCAGTTCATCTCATGCCAAGCAGGTTCTCAAAACGAACCATGGGGTTGGTATCTGGAAAAAATCTGAGAAGTGATCACCGGAAGTGATCGGGGAATCAGATCAGCGTTGCCTGATCTGATCACTTTATCTGATCATATCAGCCTTACCTGATCACCTATCCCTAGAAGGCTGGCGACGAGCAAAGCCACGTCCTGTCTAGGGTTGGTAATGATCATGGTGATTTGAGTGGGAAAGCCGCAGGCGTGTAAATCCGCCGCTCAATGCTCGTCAAAAAATTCACTTGTCTCGTTACGGGTGATTACATACGCGATCAGATGACACCCAAAATCGAAACCCGACGCGCCAAATTAAAGCTGCTCTGTTAGAAAATGTCCGCCATCAGCTCTCGCTGCTCATCAAACAATGACAGCCAGAACGATTACCCTAGCACGTAATCGAGAGCATGCCATGCCGAAGAGATTCGGTTCATCCCCGCGGACTCGGGGAATAGAATAGCGCCTCGATGGCCGCCTAGCGCTGGGTCGATTCATCCCCACAAAAGCGGGGAACAGCTCTATCATCCCTAGGAGTCTCTCCCTTCAAGCGGTTCATCCCCGCAGGCGCGGGGAACAGGGCTCCCGTGGCCGCCCGCAAGTGGTCTACACCGGTTCATCCCCGCTGGCGCGGGGAACAGACCCCGTCCACGGCGGCGGTCACCGGCAGGTTCGGTTCATCCCCGCGGGCACGGGGAACAGAAAAACAGATCGCCGCATATATCGATGCGCGGCGGTTCATCCCCGCGGACGCGGGGAACAGCTCTGCCGCGACTCTATCAATGATCTCAAGCGCGGTTCATCCCCGCGGGCGCGGGGAACAGAGCACGATACGGTACTGGCGCTCGCCGATCAGCGGTTCATCCCCGCGCGCGCGGGGAACAGCGAAGGCCCGAGCGCATGGCATCGGTGGCACTCGGTTCATCCCCGCGGGCGCGGGGAACAGCGCGCCACCCTGGAGGAGCGTTGGGCCATCATCGGTTCATCCCCGCGGGCGCGGGGAACAGCCTTTCCCCAGTCGGTGGCACGGCTGGGGCTTCGGTTCATCCCCGCGGGCGCGGGGAACAGAGCGCGTCGAACTCGACGGTCACGCGCTGATACGGTTCATCCCCGCGGGCGCGGGGAACAGCTGGATGGTGACATCGAGGATGTGAAGACTCGCGGTTCATCCCCGCGGGCGCGGGGAACAGCGTGTTCCTGGTATCCGAATTACTCGTGTCGACGGTTCATCCCCGCGGGCGCGGGGAACAGGATGAATCTGTTGAGCCAGTGCGTATTATCACCGGTTCATCCCCGCGGGCGCGGGGAACAGAGCAGAGAGGCCGCCGTCAGGGCCGTTTTTTTCGGTTCATCCCCGCGGGCGCGGGGAACAGGTATCGACATCAGCGCCCTTGCCGCTGACAGGCGGTTCATCCCCGCGGGCGCGGGGAACAGGCGTCATTGTCCCACGCGACGTAGGCGTAACCCGGTTCATCCCCGCGGGCGCGGGGAACAGTGACTCCGGTAACGTATACGCAGCAATAACGACGGTTCATCCCCGCGGGCGCGGGGAACAGTTTATGTTTAAGCTCTGCCCACCCTATAACGGCGGTTCATCCCCGCGGGCGCGGGGAACAGGTGATCGACGCCAGATTTCCCTTGTCGTCAAACGGTTCATCCCCGCGGGCGCGGGGAACAGGCGGAGTTGATAGACCCTGCCAGTTTGTCTTGCGGTTCATCCCCGCGGGCGCGGGGAACAGCGGCGTCGATCTCGGAGTCCATGGCGAGCAGGCGGTTCATCCCCGCGGGCGCGGGGAACAGAATATCTGATTGCCTATTGCGATGCGGTCGGACGGTTCATCCCCGCGGGCGCGGGGAACAGTATCTTCTGCGAACTCCGGCAGATGTACCCGACGGTTCATCCCCGCGGGCGCGGGGAACAGTCCAACAGATCACCCTGGCGTCTATCGCCGTACGGTTCATCCCCGCGGGCGCGGGGAACAGAGAATGGGCAGGTTGTTGAACGTGCTAGCGCCCGGTTCATCCCCGCGGGCGCGGGGAACAGTTCTTCACTTCGGAGCCGACAGCCTCGGCAGCCGGTTCATCCCCGCGGGCGCGGGGAACAGACTGGAATGCTGCAACATGTCAGCACCTCCCCCGGTTCATCCCCGCGGGCGCGGGGAACAGCCAGTTCCTGCGCAAAAGCTGCAAGAAAGCTCCGGTTCATCCCCGCGGGCGCGGGGAACAGCCCACAACCCCGCGAATGGTGGTTCCTATGTACGGTTCATCCCCGCGGGCGCGGGGAACAGTTCCGGGAGGAGCTGGCCCGTTCCCGCAAAGACGGTTCATCCCCGCGGGCGCGGGGAACAGATGGGCTCTGCTCCTGCCAGCAGTAGGGTGAGCGGTTCATCCCCGCGGGCGCGGGGAACAGTGGATGTCCTGGCCGCGAAGTTGGGCCTGTATCGGTTCATCCCCGCGGGCGCGGGGAACAGCAGATCTGCCAGGAGAACATGGCCCGCAATGACGGTTCATCCCCGCGGGCGCGGGGAACAGGCCAAGGCTCGCAAGGGGGAGGGCGCATGATCCGGTTCATCCCCGCGGGCGCGGGGAACAGATTTATGCGGGTCGGTTTGAGGGACTGGTGATCGGTTCATCCCCGCGGGCGCGGGGAACAGGCCTTGTTACGTCCCATCATCATCGCGTTCGCCGGTTCATCCCCGCGGGCGCGGGGAACAGCCACTCCACACGCCATCGTTACCCTGATACTCCGGTTCATCCCCGCGGGCGCGGGGAACAGGCTACGTCAAAATTTTCACGTAAGGGGATGAACGGTTCATCCCCGCGGGCGCGGGGAACAGAACTCCACTGATGCACAAGTGTACGGCAATACCGGTTCATCCCCGCGGGCGCGGGGAACAGTCAGTTAGGGTATGATTTGGATAGTAATTTAACGGTTCATCCCCGCGGGCGCGGGGAACAGTCCTCCATCAGTTCGGTCAGACGGTCAGCGACCGGTTCATCCCCGCGGGCGCGGGGAACAGTAGTTCTGGTCTCTGAACGGGCCAACCGTCCACGGTTCATCCCCGCGGGCGCGGGGAACAGGACTCACCCAACAGGCCGGTGTCGTGGTTCCACGGTTCATCCCCGCGGGCGCGGGGAACAGGCGTTGATGATGGCCACCTGGAACGGCAGCGACGGTTCATCCCCGCGGGCGCGGGGAACAGCACAAGTCCAGATGACTGGCAAAGCGGCGGGGCGGTTCATCCCCGCGGGCGCGGGGAACAGATGCTGCCGATGCCAAAGGCGGTTTCGCTGAGCGGTTCATCCCCGCGGGCGCGGGGAACAGACATCCAGCACGACAAGCACCGGACGGGGCAACGGTTCATCCCCGCGGGCGCGGGGAACAGCCATTCTGCATGCAGTTAGAACAGGTCATTGGCGGTTCATCCCCGCGGGCGCGGGGAACAGCCACTGAGCCACCAGAGGCCCCTGGTTCGCATCGGTTCATCCCCGCGGGCGCGGGGAACAGGTATTGGAAAATGGCAATACCCTGCGCGGGTTCGGTTCATCCCCGCGGGCGCGGGGAACAGGATATTCCGGCAAACACTGCTGCCAATATCACCGGTTCATCCCCGCGGGCGCGGGGAACAGTGTGTTACCTGGTGCATGAGTAAATCAGTCTGCGGTTCATCCCCGCGGGCGCGGGGAACAGTGCGTGTGCGATGGCTGGCAATCGAGCCAGAGCGGTTCATCCCCGCGGGCGCGGGGAACAGGGATCTGTCTCGGCCCCCATGGCGGCCATCACCGGTTCATCCCCGCGGGCGCGGGGAACAGTGCCGGATTACCTCTACTACTGCCTGATGTGGCGGTTCATCCCCGCGGGCGCGGGGAACAGTTGATGAGCGCCACGTTTTCCACCACTGACGCCGGTTCATCCCCGCGGGCGCGGGGAACAGAAGCTCGACGAGTCCAGTTTCTTCGTCGACCGCGGTTCATCCCCGCGGGCGCGGGGAACAGGCCAGGAGTAACATCAGTCACCATCCCTAGCTAGGTTCATCCCCGCGGGCGCGGGGAACAGGCATGTGAGCTGCACAACAGTGGCGGGAAGTTCGGTTCATCCCCGCGGGCGCGGGGAACAGATCACTGTCGGGGCAGATACCCAGGATGACCGCGGTTCATCCCCGCGGGCGCGGGGAACAGTTGGCACTACTGGCGTTCAATGCACTGTTTGGCGGTTCATCCCCGCGGGCGCGGGGAACAGGGGATCCCGCCGCCAGTGATGGCAGCCAGAACGTGGTTCATCCCCGCGGGCGCGGGGAACAGGGCACTCTTCCTCCGGCATCGAGGCGCAATAGCGGTTCATCCCCGCGGGCGCGGGGAACAGAGCAGCAGAGGGGCCCGGGTAATGGCGGTGATCGGTTCATCCCCGCGGGCGCGGGGAACAGTCCACCCGCTCCTTTATCGCGCACTCCAGCACCGGTTCATCCCCGCGGGCGCGGGGAACAGACTTAACAGATGCTATTGATTTTGATGGCTTTTTCCAACCATAGAAAACCCACCGACTAGTCCAGATTGTTAATGAACGCTAAGCTATTGATTTTCAATGGGTAGAAAAGAGACCAATCGGCAACCATCGAGGTCCACCGGCACCCTGCGATTGGTCCCCAGGGTTTGAAAGTCAAAACCAGAATCGTTATTAGCGGGCCAGGCCATCACGATATTGCCCTGCTCCACCAAAGCCTCGCACTGCTGCCAGATCATCTCTCGCACCCGGCGCGACACCTCTCCCACATAGACACCGGCACGCACCTCGAGTAACCAGACCGCGAGCCGGCCGCGCAGGCGCGGCGGCACATCCTCAGTGACCACCACCAGCATGCTCATCACTGACTCCTGTGACCGGCATCCCCCATGCCGGCGGGTTCGGGGATGGCGGGCGGCTGGGCATCTGCAGGGGCGTCTGGCGGGGTGATGCCCCCGGCCGAGAGCACCTCCTCGATAAGCGGGATGAGTTTCTCCAGGGTGCGCTGCTTGTTGAAGCTGTCACGGCAAGCCAGGCGCACGGCCCGATCCGGGTTGGCATCCCCCCTTGCGGCAATCTCGAAGGCCTGGGGCACCACTGTCTCAAACTTGATGATGTCGGCGATGTCATAGACAAACGAGAGCGGCTTGCCGCTATGGATAAAGCCGATGGCGGGGGCATACCCTGCCGCCAGGATAGCTGCCTCCGTGATGCCATAGAGGCAGGAGGTGGCGGCGCTGATGCATTGATTGGGCAAGTCTCCCTTGTCCCAATCCTTGGGGTCATAGCGCCGCCCCTGCCACTTCACCCCATAGCGGACGGCCAACAGCTTGTAGGTCTCCCGCACCCGCGCCCCTTCGATGCCGCGCAGTTGATCTACCGAGCGGCGGCTGGGGGGCGGCTCACCAAAGCGCAGCTCAAACATCTTGCGCACCACCTTGAGACGCAAATCGTCATCGAGGGCCAGCTTGGCCTGATAGAGCAGCCGGTCGGAGCGAGCCCCGCCCGGCTGGCCTGCTGCATAGAGGCGTACCCCGGCCTCTCCCACCCAGACCAGCAGAGTCCCCGCTGTGGCCGCCAGCTTGACTGCGGCGTGCGAGACGCGGGTGCCGGGCTCAAGCATCAGGCAGGCGACGGTGCCGATGGGGATGTGGGTGCGAACGCCCTCCTTGTCCACCAGCACGAAGGCGCCGTCGATCACATCGAGCTGGCCATATTTGAGAAACAGCATGGCCCGACGATCCTTGATGGGCAGCGGCTTGAGGGGCGGCAACATCAGGCTTTACCCAGTGAGAGCAGACCACAACCCAGGGACTTGGCCGGGCCAATCCCTCCTTGCAGCGCCGCCAACAGGGCGTGGGTGTCGTTCACCCTCAGATAGCCCTCGAAGGTGGCCGTCAGTACGCTCAGGCGACTATCGCCCTTACGTCCCTGCTGCATGGTCGAGCCGCTGACCAGCCCCTGTAGCAGGGTAAAACCGTGGCGCTCACCCTGGCGGGCGAGCCAGGTCAGCTGATCTTGTTCGTGACACAGGCCCCGGCGCTTGCCATCCCGGGTCACGGTTGGGTTGGCCTGCAGGCGAAAGCGATAGGATCCTTCAGGTTCGAGCCACTGCTCGGGGGCAAAGTGCTTCTCTTGCACCTCTCCTTGCAGGTAATAAGGAAGATCGCGCAGCGGCCCCCAGTTACCCGCGGTTTGCGACTGCACCAACAGCTGTGGCTGTTGCCAGTTGGCCGTGGGCTCGAGGCGCCACAAGAATCGCTCCGGCGCCGTCTGCTCATCGGGCGCGAAGGCCCTGGCCAGAGTGCGATGCAGGTCATAAGGATTGGCCAGATCCCGACGCGCCTCCCGGCTTTTGGGGTTGAGGATCAGTTTGCTCAGGAACATGGCGCCTCCTGCGGATCCAAGGGCTGGGTGGTAACAAAACGCGGCCCGAAGCGGCGCTCGGCAAAGGGGGCAATGGGTTGGTCGAGACGCACCGCCCCTTCACTGGCCTCGAGCAGCAGACGGCGTACCTGACGCCCTGCCCCTTTGCTCAACTCGGGATAGTTGCGCAAGGCAGTCAGGAGATCGCTCTCATGCAAGCCATCTGGCAGATAAACCGGCGGTGAAGGCAGACACCCTTTTCGGCCCAGGCTCAGGGGCCAATGGGGGTGGCGCAGCGCCTGGTGAATACGCGCCAACAGGGTGGCCTCCCCCTCGAAGCCAACCAGAAAGGCGGCATCACTCAGGTAGTAGCGGGGGCTGACCACGGTGCGATTCATGTCGACCTTACCGGCCGCATTCAGGATGCCGGTGGCGGTCTGATAGTCGCGCAGCACCACCCCTTCCCTGTCTACTCGCACGCCCATGATGAGGGCGGCGAGATCGTCGACCGGCTCGCACCTATCCCGTCCCAGCGCAGCGCAGACCAGTCCCAGCACCCCCGACTTGGAGGGCTCTAGCTGGGTATCGCGTTCATCGAAGCGGCTGGTGGTGCCCCAGGATTGCAGGGGCCCCTGAAGCCGCAGTAGCAGTGTCGGCATCTTACTCCTCCCACTGGGTCTCGACGGCATCGCGTACCCAGGCGGCCAGATCGCTGACCGAGCTGCGGGCCAGGCTGCTGTCGAGCTGCCACTTGCCGGTGAGGTCGATATGAGCCCAACGATCGTCAGCATCCCCATAGACGGGGGCGAGCTTGCGCTCGTAGTCAGCGAGCGCCGCCACCGACTGCTCGGTCAGGCTCTTGTCATGGCGCGGCTGGATGGGGCACTCGAAGGCGTTGGCCAGGTTGAGGGGGCTTTTACGCAGACTCACCCCGATAAACTCGGGCAGGTTGTGAGCGGCGAAGCTGTTCTGCTTGCCAGTCGGGATGGCGCGCACCATGGCCTGGATCAGGGCCTCGATGGCAGAGGCGGTAAGCTCCTTGTCCTCTTGCAGGTTGTTCAGCAACTTGCTGACATCGAGGGCCGCGTAACGATAGAAGGTGGCGGAGTTGAACTCGACCTGACCAATCATGCCGGCACCTGTCTCGTCGGGACCACCGACGTCATCGACCGCGGTGAAGTAGTCAAAGTCACGCTCCACCCTGTGAGTGCTGATGGCATGGGCCACCTGGCAGGCGGCATCCTGATTGACCTGAGGCAGGTCGGCCAGCATACGGCCGAAGAGGGCAACATCCACCGCCTTGCCACCATCGAGCAGTGCCTTGGCCTGCTTGGCCAACTCGGCCGGGATGGCTGCCTTGCTCTCTTTCTTCCCCTTCTTCTCACCCGCTGCCGGGATGATCAGGGCGTCCCAGTGAGTTTCAATCAGAGCGGCAAAACCGGCAATCTCGCGCTCACCCAAAAACAGCAGATATTCGGTCTTGCCATCGTCCTTGAGCTTGAGCCCGGCGGCGGCGAGGGCCACTTCAATCTTGCCTGCCGCCTCTTCCTGATCGCGCCCGGCCAGTCTTTCCAGCAACAGAGCCTGCAACTTCTTGGTACGCAGCGCCCGATACTCGGCCGGGATCAGTTGCTGGTCACGGCTATAGAGGCGAACGGCACGCTTGAAACACTGGCTACTGACACGCGCGCGGCGCTGGCCACCGAAGAGGGCGTCTTTGGGTGCCCCGGTATCGTCACGGTTGAGGTTAGAGGGGGCAAAGTTCTGGATCAGATGCAGTTCAACAAACAGGGTCATGGTTTCTCTCCTTGAAAGATTTAATCGTTTGAATCGGCAGTGGCCGCGATGCGGTAAAAGTCACTGGCCCAACGGCGACGCAACTTATCGAGCGCCTCGGGACGAGTGGGGTTAAGCCAGTCGGTGAGATCCCAAAGCAAGCGCTGATAATCGATGGCCAGCTCGTGGGATCTGAGCAGAGTCACGCAGTGGCGCAGTGGCTCGGCCAGGGTCTCGCCATCGCTCTCGAGCAGGGCGATAAAGCGTCCCTCGATGGATGGGCTCTGCTCCTGCTTGCGATAGAGAACGCCCATCGCCTTGGCTAGGGTCATCTCACTGTGCTTTGGATGAAGCGCAAAAAGCCCGGCCACCAGGTAGTGGGACTGGCGACGAGCCGAGTCGGGATGCTCATCGGCTGCGATAAAGGGCTCAACGTAGGGAAAGACGCGGGGCGCAGTGCCGGGGGCAAAGGTGAGACTGCGGCGCAGCTCGGCCAAGGCCCCGCGGTTGCTTTGTGACAATCGCTGCAGATGGTCGACAAAAGGCTGATCACTCATTGAAGCTCTCCTGTTTCGTTAAGGGCTGTCAGTTGCTCCCGGATGGCAGACCACAAGCGGGGCTGCGCCTTGGCATTGGCACGCCAGAGGCGAGCGCCGCCTCCCTGGCTGGCCAGCAGGGTCTCCCACGCCGCCAGGGCGGCCTCTTTCAATACCTGCTGCCACTGCCGCTCGGCGACATCGGGGTCTTGTTCAAGCTGCGCCAGGGTGGTCATCAGGGCGCGCTCGGCGCGGGCAAAGAAGAGCGGTGCAGCGGGACCAGCATCAAACAGGGCTCGAGCCCGGTTGCGGGTATCTTTCTGCTGGCTGTCTGGCAAGGTATCGGCAATCAGTTGGACGGCTGCCCCTTTGAGCGAGGCAAACAGGGTCTCGGCCATCTCCAACATATCTCGGGCCGTTCGAGTTATCTCGGGTTGCTCAAGAAGGGCCAATGGCAACGCCAAGTGTTCTACGCGCCAGCGCAGCAACTTGGCTTGATCGCTGGCCAGCCCGGCCACCAGCAGGCGAAGGTGTTTTTTGCCCAGCGATTTGTTTAAGCGGGTGGCGCTGTCGAGGATCGCTGCCGGAGCCGACTTTTTATCGCCCCCATCGGGCAGCAACGCCGGCAGGTCGCGCCAGAGGGCTCGCCCTTCACTGAAGGTGAGGCGCACAGGTCCCGTGCTGCCTTCCCGGAAGTTGGCCATGGGATCGGGGGCGTGGGGATCCTCTTCCAGCCCCTGCCCTGCGGCAAAGCGCAGCCAGCGGATAGCGCCATCCTCCTCTCGTTGAAACAGCACGGCGCGGGTCTGGCGGGTGAAGCGATCGTTGGGGCCAGTGGCAAGTAGAGGAGACGATTTCAGATTGGCGACGGTGAGCGCGGGTCGCTCCCAGCTAGGCAAGTCTTCATGGTCAGGCGAGGCGGGATGCAGGCTCAGGATAAGGGTCTGCGCCAGGGACTCACCCAGTGGCAAGGCGGCCGCCGTATTGGCCAGCGGGCCCGCCTTATCGGCATCACGAAACACCTTGACCAGACCACCCGGCGTACACTGCAAAAAGCCGAGCAGGGTCCGAATGGCATGAAGCGGCGAAATGGCTCCCGGCGCGGTGTCCACCGAGTGGTTGAACACCACGGGGGCATTGCCGCTGACGCTGGCCAGATCGATCTGGGTCCAGGGTTTGAACTTTTCACCGGTTTCGGCCGCCGTGGCCAAGTCGGCCACCTGCACAAAGGGGTGCTCGGGGTGAAACAGCCAGAAGCGATCGCGCCACTTTTCCAGATAGGTGGTCATGGCCTCAGTAGGGAGCCCCTGGGTAAACCAGTTGCGCAGGTCTCGCTGCCCCCACTCTGGGGTCTGTGCGCTTAAGGCCCTGTGGGTGATGGCCAGCAGCAGGCGATACTGGGCCATCAAAGATGGCGGCGCCGTCTCGGCCAAGTCCACTATCTGCGATGCCTGCTCAAAGAGGGCCAGCAGGCCCAGCTCCCTGACCTCGCCGCTGAGCATCCTGACCGGCAGCCAGGGCTCGTCGAGTAGGCTAACCCTCTTTGTTATTGTGTTCTGATGTTTTTTCACACACTCCTCCCCGAATGTCGCAGCGAAACCAAAAACTTTGCGCGCCCTTTCTTCGCCAAGCCACACAGAGCAGCACAGCAACAACCAGTGCCGCCCACCCCGACCCCGACCCAAAAAAATCGGATACCAGACTGATGATTTGAGACCCTATAGTCGTGCTCACTTTATGAACATGGTGACTCAAATTACCCCCAACCGCTGCAATCATCAAGACTAAATGTTTCTCTTTGAATCTCGAATCTCGGCTTGATACAGTCTCTTCACTCCCTGCATTGGCAGGGATGAACCAACTAACTGCTTGTCGCAGTTATGCTCCCCATTTCATGGGGATGAGGGGGCGGTAACGCCCCCACCTTTATGTCTGGCTCTCATAGATGAGTCCGAGATGACTATCGAGTACTACAGCCAGCCGGCTATCGATCTGCGTCCTCCCCTTGTTATCGAGCAAAAGGGGGTAGCTGTAGCGAAGCAGGGGGCTCTCGGCAAAGGCCCGCACCTCGGGCTGCGACTTGATGGCCTTGACCAGCGCCTGATTGGAGAGGCTGAGCTGGCAGGCGCAGAGCTGGCAGGCCAACTCGGAGGAAAGGGGAGCATCGAGATCGAAGGGCTCAGCATCAGGCGTCAAGGCCACCCCCTTATCAGAGACAAAGAGCGGGATCACGGTGACGCTGGATTTGCCCAGCCGGGTGCAGTTAATTAAGCCTTTGTCCTCGCCCTCTCCCTCTTCATAACCTCTGGGCTTGTCCGAATAGGCAGTACCTGGGTCTGCATCAGCCCTGATAACAATATTGCGGGCCAGCTGCCGTTGTTGTTGCTCTGCGGCCAGATAAGTGGCGTAGCTGTATTCCTCGATATATTGGCGTAGCGCCTCACTCACCGAATCGGGCAACTCACCGTCGCCATAGACGGCCTGTACCAGCCGATCGATATCCTGGGGCAGTTGCAAGCTGGTTTCGCCGAGGAGCCGCAGCCAGGTCATGGCGAGCAGGTAGGGATCGTAGACAAAGCGCCAACGGGTGGTCGCCAAATCGGGTAATTCACCGGGTAAGAGTCCGGCCACCGTCAACACCGGCTGCCGATGGGGCTCGGGGCGATGGGGGCTTTGGTGTCGGTGCAGCCGCCCAACCCGTTGCAGCAGCAGATCGACCGGGGCGAGATCGCTGACCAGAAAATCAAAGTCGATATCGAGGGATTGCTCCACCACCTGGGTTGCCACCAACAGAGCCCGGGCCGGACGTTTCCCCTCTTTACCAAAGGTGGACAGCACGGCAGCTTCTCGCTGTGCCCGTTCATCGGCGGGGAAGCGGGCATGAAAAATCTGCAGGGTGAGATCTTCCGGCGCCTTGGCCTTGAGCAGGCTATAGAGCTGCTGCGCCCGCTCGACCGTATTGACGATGATAGCGCCGCAGCCCCCGTGGGTCAGGGCCTCAAGTGCCACGCAGAGCAGCGCCTCGGGTGTGGTGCCGCAGCCTGCGAGCTTGACCGGCATCATCTCCCGACTTGCTATCTGGTCATCCCAGTCGAGGCCCCTGTCATCGGCAAGCACCAGCCGCGGATAGGCAAGCTCTGGCAGCACTGCAGGGTCAACCCGCCATGCCTTGAGCAAACCATCACGACGCTTTGTTGGCAGCGTGGCACTCATCAGGATGACAGAGCAGCCCAGGCCTTTTAGCCAGCGCAGCAGCGCCTCAATCAACCCCTCGGTATAGGTGTCGTAGGCATGCACCTCATCGAGCACCACTACCCGATTGGCCAGCCCCCACAGCCGCACGAAGTGATGTTTGACGTTCAGCACAGAGAAGAGCGCCTGATCGATGGTGCCCACTCCATAGGGAGCGATCAGCGGTCGCTTGCGACGGGAGAACCAGCGGGCGGCTTCTACCCCCTCACTCTGCTTGCCATCCTCACCCCACACATCCTTGAGCGCGGCCATCATCTCCTGACGGGCGGCGCCACCGTGGATCAGTTGCAGATCAGGCGCCGGTCCGTGAGCAAAAGCATCCATAAACTGGCGAGCACGGGCAAACAGGGCATTGCCGGTGGCCTGTGTTGGCAAGGCCAGATAGAAGCCGCGATGGCCATTGGCACGCTGCAAGTGCAGGTGTGCCATAAAGGCGAGCTCAGTCTTGCCCTCCCCCATGGGTGCCTCCACCAGCAGCAGAGCCGGCCCCTGGCTCTGTTGTAACAGGGCAACGCCCTGTTGCTGCAAGGCTCTCGGCATGACCGGCTGATCGGCAGCCAGCATTTGGCCCAGTTGCCTGTCAAGCGGTGCGGGCTCGGATAGCATGGGCGCAAAGGAACGCCAGCCGATGGTCGCAAGCGCCCGATGAGCCAGCGCCTTGGCATGGATGTAGTGTTGTCTGAGATCGTCGTGACGAATACCGAAGGAGAACCACTCGAGGTTGGAGCCAATCCAGTCGGATATGGAGGTCAGTCCGGCCAGCCAGTTGATGGCGGGCAGGGTCAGCATGTCGGCCGTGATCACTCCCGGAGGGGAGAGCACGGCCCAGTAAGCATCGAGCAATGCCTGCCTGGCTTGTGGCCAGACGGGGTCTTCACGAGCAGGCAATCCCTTTTCAATTTCCTTCTGCTTGAGCGGATAGCCATGGTGAGCGCCAACCGCTTCAGACACTTGCTGACACCAGCAAAAATCGGTGCCGGTTCGCGCCGGTAGCCACTCTTCCAGAATGGCGGTCGTCGCCCAGTCATGCCGGTCACTGCGCAGCGATGCATCGGCAAATGTCAGCCCTTGCGCCTTCGCAAGCGCCAGCCCCAGGGGCCATTTGGCCTGAAACCCCGGGATCGCCTTGCCCACGTCATGCAACCCGGCCAGCGCCGCCAACCAGCGGGGGGCCGTCTCAGCCGCCAGGCCAAATTGCTTGGCCAAATGTTGATGAGTGGTGACGGGTTCGAGCTCGAGGATCGACTCGGCCACCGCAGCCACATCCAGCATATGGGCCAGCAAGGGGTGACCCTGCTTATCGCTGCTTTTGGCCCAGAAGATAGCGGCCTGCGGATTGAGGCTTGAAAACAGGATGGGATCTTTTAGCTCTTCCATGTCGGCACCTCTCTATCCTTGCTGCCCATTATTTCCCTCACTCACAGGCTGGCCCACTGGCGCAGATGTCTCGTGTTTTTTAGTCCCGCCGTCGTGGTGGTATTCACACTCTGGTGAAGCTCGAGGGACGATAGCACCTCGAGCTCGCCGCTAAAGCGCACCAGCTCGCGCTGGTCGGCGTAGGGGAAGCGCAGGCGAATATGGCCGCTTGGCTCTAGGGTCTGGGTTTGATCCTGATGCCACTTCATATCCCTGACCCAGGGGGCGGCGGATGAGTCAAAGCGCAGTTCAGCCTGCTACAGGGTGCTGCCGGCAAAGATGCCGTAGCCATTGGTAAACAGGCGAAGTGCATGGACTGGCCAGAATCAGTCAAAACTGATAGTTATCTTGCCAGAGTGACCTGGATGGGACCATGGCATAACACCGGGATTGTGCGGGGGGTCATTTAAAGAGTGCTGGTGGATGGGGTCGGTAGAGCAGGTTAGGAAAGAGGACGGGTCGAGGACGCTGACAGGATTACGCTACTGGAACTACGAACCGGCCGACCCGCCACCGGAACCCCAATTGCAAGCATTGCCCTTGGTAAACAGACCATATCAGTGGTGGCAGGGATAGACAACTACCAGGCATTGTACGGCGCAAACACCAGCCTGTTGCCACGTGATGCCAAGGAGACCATATGATGACCGATCAGCCAGCTTTTGTTCCTGTCCTTACAGTGATGGTGGACTACGGAGGGGCACCGTTCCTGTGGCTCAAAGAGTCACCAGATGAACCAGGCTACGTGAACGACTGCACGTGCGAGGGCGATGGATACTGCGAAGATGACCCCATGTCGGAAGAGCTCTGGGGCATGTTTTCTCCTTGGGCGCGCGAATTTAATAGAACCATGTATAGCAGCCATGCGCTTGATCCCGATCGCTGGGACTGGGGGGCTTTTCACGAGCGAGGCCTGCAACTGACCCGCCTGCTCAAAGCAGAGGTGGGTGATGCGTACCGAGTGCTTTATTGCAAACCTGTAGAAGATCCCGCGTTTAAGCAGGACGAGTACAGGGAAGTCTTGGCCGACGGAACCATAGTTCCCTTCCATCCTGATCTGGATGGGTCTGCCGGCTCTTAGTCTATTGAGCTGCTGCTTCAACCTGTAATAGAACGCAAGTGGTATCACAAACGGTATCAACCACGCTTGACTGCAACCAACAAAACCACTCATTCATCTGATTTTTAATGACTTATTAATTTCAATCTACATTCAAATTCAAAACATCGAGTGACCCCATCGCCGATGCACCAGCCCCCGCCACCCGGGGGCTTCCATTTTGATGGTCGATAGCATGGTCCACCTCCCGCCACTCATGGCAGAATAAGCCCCTCTTTCTCTGCTTTTGTTCCCGACATGAGCCAATCCCTCGATGGCGTCATGATGTTCACGAGCTGGAGTGAAATACCTGTTGCACCAAAATGCTCTCGCTGCCAGGAAAGTCGTACCAGATGTCGACCTTCTTACGAGTGCTTTGCCGTCAAGACAATCGATTCGGATGTTTTTGGAAGACAAGATGACCAACCACAACTTTTCCCAGACTGCAGCCTTTATCTGGTCGGTCGCCGATCTGCTTCGCGGTGATTTCAAACAATCCCAGTATGGACGGGTGATACTGCCCTTCACCCTGTTGCGCCGCCTCGAGTGCGTGCTGGCCCCCACCAAGGATGCCGTGGTAGCAGAGCATCAACGGGTCAGCGCAATGAAATTGTCGGAAGAGGCGCAGGAGAAGCTCTTGCTGCGCGCGACCCGGAGCAAGGCCAATCCCGAGGGGCTGGCCTTCTTCAACACCTCGCCGATGGATCTGGCCAAGATGGGGCAAAACGGGATCAAGGCCAATCTGGAGCACTATGTTCACTCCTTCTCGAAAGATGCGCGGGAGATTTTCGAGCACTTCAACTTCGATGAATTTATCGCCCTGCTGGAAGATGCCAACCTGCTGTTCAAGGTGGTGAAGCTGTTTGCCACCACTGACCTTAGCCCAGCAGCCATCTCCAACCACGAGATGGGGTTGGTGTTTGAAGAGCTGATCCGCCGTTTTGCCGAATCGTCCAATGAAACTGCCGGTGAGCACTTCACCCCGCGCGATATAGTGCGGCTCACCACCTCCCTGGTCTTTATGGAAGATGACGAGGCGCTGACCACAGAGGGGATCATTCGCACCATCTACGACCCGACTGCTGGCACGGGTGGCTTCCTCTCATCGGGGATGGAGTATGTGCACGAACTCAACCCCAAGGCGGTCATGCGTGCCTTTGGTCAGGAGCTCAACCCCGAATCCTATGCCATCTGCAAGGCCGACATGCTGATCAAGGGGCAGGATGTCAGCCGCATCAAGCTCGGCAATACCCTCTCCAACGACCAACTGCCCGGCGACAAGTTTGATTACATGCTCTCCAATCCGCCGTTCGGGGTGGACTGGAAGAAGATTGAAGAGGAGATCAAAAAAGAGAGTGCGAAAGGGTTTGCCGGTCGTTTTGGCCCCGGCCTGCCTCGTGTCTCCGACGGCTCCCTGCTGTTTTTGCTGCATCTGGTCAGCAAGATGCGTGATACCCATGCCCTCGATGGCAGCCTGACCGACGGCGGGCGGATCGGCATCATCCTCAACGGCTCCCCTCTCTTTACCGGCGGGGCTGGCAGCGGCGAGAGCGAGATCCGTCGCTTCATTCTGGAGTCGGATCTGCTTGAAGCCATCATCGCTCTGCCGACTGACATGTTCTACAACACAGGTATCGCCACCTATATCTGGGTGCTGAGCAACAAGAAAAAAGCCGAGCGTCAGGGCAAGGTGCAGCTGATCAACGGCGCCCCCCTTGGCAGCAAGATGCGTAAATCCCTTGGCTCCAAGCGCAATGTGCTGAGCGATGACGAGATCGCCGCCATCACCCGCAACTTTGGCGACTTTGTCGCCATCGATACCCTGACCGAGAGTGGCAAGCCGCTCACCAGCAAAATCTTTGACAGCCATCGCTTCGGTTATCGACGGGTCACCATAGAGCGGCCGCTGCGCCTCTCGGTCGCCGTCAGTGACGAGGCCGTCGCCTCGCTGCGTTTTGCCGCCAAACCCTTGAATGGGGCCATGATGGCGCTCCATGAGCAATTCGGGATGGCCTGGGAGGCAGAGGAGTATGGCGCCTTCGGTGAGCAAGAAACGGCAGCCCGCGCCCTGCTCAAGGCTGACTTCCCCGAGCTCAAGGAGAAGCAGATCAAGGAGCTGCTGGCCCCCTCCCTGTGGCAGAGCCAGCGCGCCCTGATGGAGAAGGCAAAGGCCTTGCAGGCGGCCCTCGGCACCGCCCAATGTGATGATTTCAATCGGTTCGAGCTGGCGCTGAAAAAGGCCCTGCAGAGCAGCGCTATCAAGCTCGATACCAAAGAGAAGAAACAGTTTATTGAGGCTATCAGCTGGAAAAACCCGGCGGCCGAGCCCGTGGTGAGCAAGGTGGTGAAAGAGGAGCCCCAGCCGCTCTATGGGGCCTTTGCCTACGCGGGTTCGCTCAAGACCTGGCAAGGCAAGGTGGTGGAGTATGAGCAGGACAGCGATCTGCGGGACTACGAGAACATCCCCCTCGACCCCGACCGCAATACCGTCGCGCTGATAGAGGAGTACTTTAAGCAGGAAGTGCAGCCCCATGTGGCCGATGCCTGGATCAATGCCGACAAGCGTGATCAGCAGGATGGTGAAATTGGTGTTGTTGGTTATGAAATTAACTTCAAGTATTTTTTCCAAAAAAACTACTCTAGAGATAGCATTTTTCAAGGCCATTCATCTCGATTAAAAGAAATAGTCACAATTAATACAAGTGGTTTGTATGTTCTAGAATCATCAACAGGGAAAATAACTGATTTTTCCAGCCTTAGTGAGCAAAGAAAATTACAAAGCCCTATTCGCTTTGATCTTCATTCAGAAAAAATGTTACCAGAGTTTTACAACGTATTTTTATTGCAAGAAGAAGGAAAAGATTGGCTTGAGAGTAATTTTTCATCATCAAGCACTTTTAGATATGTTTCAATGCCCGCTTGGCTAAACAGTAAAATTACTCTTCCACCAATTAGTAACCAGTCTGAATTAGTAGATCTTTGGGAAGAGTGTGAGGCAGTCCTTTCACGGGTTATAAACCTAAAAAAATCCTTACTTAGCAACTTTAGTACAGCACAAGAGCAGATTAGACCATATCAGGGAGTTATTAATAGATATGAACTTGAGTTTTCATCAATGTTGCCAACACCTTTAGCAATATTGTGGGAGCTAGCTGAATAAAGGTTTAACGATAAAGACTGGTGTGAAGCATTCATTAAACTCTTTGAGTATCTAGGTTTTTATTTATGCGCAGTTATTTTTGGCATACAGAAACCGAAAATCAAGGTATTTGATGGTAAACGCAGTATAAAAGACATATCTATGGGGTTTAGTTATTATCAATTAGAAAAACTTGACCCTGATGCTTTTATTGATAACCCTGTAATGCGTAAAATTGTGAGCAAGGACTTAATCTCCCTGCTTAAGGATGCTACAGACATCAGGAATGACATTGCTCACAGAGGGCTACCATCAGCCTCTTCAGTTATTGAAGTGAAAGAAAAAATTGATAGATTAAAAGACAAGATACAGTTAAGTATTCGAGACTTTTTTGAGATGACCACTTTATTAAAGCCGAATCAAGCCAAATATGATGGCATTTCATTTTTATACGAAGTAGATGTATTAAAAGGTCTCGGTATTAATCCAAGCAAAACTGCGCTGCTAAAAACTAAAGAGCCGTTGGTCTGTGGTGATCTCTACATAGCGCATGATGCTATTAACCCAGAGGAAGATGTCGCTATATCAAAATTATTTCCGCTTATAAAAGTGACTGAAACCATACCAGATAGTGAGCTCATAGGCTTCTATTTTTATAGTGACGTGCCTAATGGACAAGAAAAACTTAGATTTGTATGTCCATATCCAAACATTGAGACATATAAATATTTTGATGCAAAATTAATTACTGACAATACTGAAAATTAACGTATACCTGCATCATTAAATTAAAGGATAAACTTTCTATTTATAACATTATCTCCGCACTGCGGAGAGAATTGAGCTGGACCCATATCAAATATCGACGAGCCCTTGAAGCGGGACTTTTATAGCCAGATGGCCATCACCGAGGGGTGGTCAACCCGCCCCCTGGATGAGCGGATTGAATCGCGCTGGCCTTCAATATGCAGCTAAGCGGCTTGGACGGTGAGGAGGGGGCGCTGGTGCAGGTGCCCGATGAGCGAGCCAGACTGCGTGACTATTTCGACCGGCAAGAGCAGCCAGCCTTGCTCGATATGCTGCTCGATGAGCTCGGTCGCAACCCCAAACGCTGGCAACACTGGCTGAGGAAGATGGACCTGAGTGAGCAGACGCTCTCCCCCGCCAAGCTGAAAACCCTGATCAACAAGGCGTTGCCCAGACAGGATATTTGGGAATGGCAGGAGGTGAGCGGCTATTTCGCCGAGGCCGCCGAGCAATTTGAAGCGATCTGGGAGGGGGTCGATACCCTGCCGCTTGAGCAGCAGTGGCTGCTGACCAATCATGCCCTCAAGCGCCTCAACACTGTGCTGCAGCAGATCGATGACTCCAATGGTGATCGCTTCGAACTGGAGGCTGATATCTGCGAGCGCCTCCCCGCGCTCTTTGCCCTGTTGCCCTGGTCGGAGAGCGACAAGGTTGACTGGCTCTTTACTCATCTCATCGAGCAACCTATGGATGTGTTCCCGGAAGAGGAAGCCTTTGGTGAACTCCCTCAAAGCCCGGCCTTTCTGGCACTGTGCGAGAAAGGGCTTGAGCAAGTGCTGACCCAGGGGGAGCAGGGCCACGAACGTGACTGGGATCTGCTGCGCTACGGTAACCCTCTGCTGGAAGCGGCCAGAGCCTGCGGTGACTGGCGCCGCGAACTGACGCTGCTGGCCAGCATGGCCAGTTGCACCAGAAACTGGCTCAAGCTCTGCATGCTCTGTTGCGAGCATGAGGAGCCGCTGGAGGGGGAGTATTGGCTCGCCAAGGCGCGCAAGGGGGCAGTATCGCCCCATGAGCAGGACGCCTGCGATGAAGCAGAGATTACGTTATGTGTGGCACTCGGCGAGAGGGGGCGAGCATGGCGCCTGGCACGGGCCGGGTTCGAGCGGATGCCTTATTTTGACGGGTTCAAGCGACTGCGCCAGTTGCAGCAACAGTTGGAATGGCAGGACGAGACCCTGCTGCCCTGGGTCGAGCAGTGCTTCAAGGATCAGGTAGCGGTCAGGCAGCCGTTCAATTTACCCTCTCATCAGGATGCGCTGGTGCGCTTCTATCTCGATCTGGGTCGGGTACAGGATGCCTGCGACTGGGTGGCGCACCACAAGATCAGCCCGGAGCTGCTGCTGACACTGGCTGAGCGAATAGCGCCGGACCATCCTGAGCTGGCCATGACCTACCTCTTCCGGGTGGCGACCGGCTACGTGGCCACGGGCCATCACGGTGGCTATGAGAAGGCGGTCTCGGTGCTGCGCAAGCTGGAGCAGTCGCTGGGGGATGACAAGGCGCTGCAGGAGCACTTTATCCAGCAGCTCAAGACGCTGGCGACCGAACACAAACGCAAGCGCAACTTTATCCAGCTGGTGAATCAGTATTTCCCCTCCCGCCTCTGAGTTGCTCTGATTCCCATTCTTCTCTGGCCGTTATCTGCAAGCGCCAAGGGATGGGTATCCCAGCCATAAAAACGGGCACTGCAAGTGCAGGCCCGTTCTTTTGCTGATAACCACCCGTTCTGGCTGGGGGTGCGGCTTTTTATCCGTTTGACGCTTTGAATTTGCGGCTACGCAGCAGCAGGGGGAGCTGGTAGAGCACCAGAGCCCCCAGCACCAGACCGGCGCCAGCCAGCTTGGCAGGGCCTAGCGGCTCGTCATAGAAGAAGGTGCTCAGGATCAGAGTCCAGACGGGTTCCAGCAGCATCAGCAGGGCGGCGTGGGCCGTGGTCATCTGGCTCAGGGCGTGGGTGAGCAGCCAGTAGCGCAGGGTGGTGGCGATCAGGACGCTGGCGGCAAACCAGCCCCAGACACCAGAGCTGATGTCGGCGGGCCACTGCTCTGTCAGCAGGGAGAGCAGGGTGCCGATCAGGCCGGTCACCGCCAGCTGGATGCAGGTGAGCCAGGTAGGGGGAATGGACTGGGCGAAGTGGCGGTGCACCGCGAGCTGAACCCCCAGGGTGGCGGCCGCCGCCAGAAACCAGAACAGGGACAGGGACACGCCCCAGTGGGTGCTGCTGGAGAGCAGCAGCAGGCCGGCCACGGCGATGGGCAGGGTGAGCCAGTAGTGGCGGCCGGGTCTGGCCTTGAAGGCGGCCCAGGCGGCGAGCGGCGCCATCAGGGTGGCCACGCTCATGATGAAGGCGCCGCTGCCCAGCGCATCGCTCTGGCTGATGGCGGTGACCCAGAACAGCAGGCTGGCCCCGAGCAGGGTGCCGCACCCGGCGGCACGCAGCAGTTGCGAACGGCTGGGGGGCGATTCGCGCAGCCAGGCGAGCGGCAACAGCAGCAGGGCGGCCAGCAGAAAGCGGCTGCCGATAAAAGCGGCGGTGGGCAGCTCACGAATAGCCTCTTTCGAGAAGAGCCAGCCAGCGGCGGCCAGCAGGGTGACCAGTATCATCAACAGCAGGGGAGCGCGGTTCATCGGGGCATCACAGGGTCAAGGCAAAGGGCAGAGCATAAAGGAAAGCAGGCCGGATTGCCTGCGGCGTTTGCTCCTGCCCCGGGATCAGGCGGGCCTATGAGCGGACACGGGGTGGCCACCTGGGCCACCCGCGCTAGTCGTTTTCCAGTGCGGCGAGGCAGTGGGACAGGGTGCGCGCCAGCGCCCCCTGGTTGCGCAGCACCACGGCACGGACCTGCTCCCCCATCTGGCGGCGGGCGCCCGCATCGCCGAGCAAGGCGTTCACCTTGTCGCCCAGGGCATCGGCATCCGCCACCACGGCGGCGCCCCCCTGAGCCACCAGCTGGCGGGTGATGTCGCTGAAGTTGAAGTAGGCGGGGCCGGTCAGGCAGGGTTTGCCGAGCGCCGCCGGCTCCAGCAGGTTGTGGCCACCAATCTTCACCAGGCTGCCGCCGACGAAGGCCACGTCAGCCGCCGCCAGCATCAGCGGCAGCTCGCCCATGGTATCGCCGAGATAGACCTTGTCCGTCTCGCTCACCGGCTTGCCCTGACCCTGGCAGTGAGAGCGCAGCACGCAGCCGTAAGGGGCGCACAACTCGGCCACCCTGGCAAAACGCTCGGGATGGCGCGGCACCAGGATCAGCAGGGCAGACGGATGTGCCTTGAGCACCCGATCGAAGGCGGCCAGCACCTGCTCGTCTTCCCCCTGATGGGTGCTGGCGGCGATCCAGACCGGCCGCTCCTGTCCAAGCTGCTGGCGCAGGGCGCGGCCCCGGGCCTGCACCTCGTCGCCAAACTGGATGTCGAACTTGATGGAGCCGGTCACCGCCAGCCGCTCGCGGCCAATTCCCAGACGATGGAAGCGATCCGCGTCGTCCTGGTGCTGGCACAGCAGGTGAGTCAGCGGGCGGCTGAGGGCATCGAAGGCGCCCTGGAAACGGGCATAGCGCTGGCAGGATCGCTCGGAGAGGCGGGCATTGAGGATGGTCACCGGCAGGTGGCGTGCCTCGCAGGCCGCCAGCCAGTTCGGCCACAGCTCTGTCTCCATCACCCAGAGGGCGCGGGGCTTGAAGGTGGCCAGAAATGACGAGACCGCCCAGGGGTAGTCCAGCGGCGCATAGCGATGCACCACCAGATCCCCGAGCTTGGCCGCCTGCTCGGCACCGGTGCGGGTGGTGGTGGTGAGCAGTATGGGCAAGGAGGGCTGCTCCGCCTTGAGGGCGCGGATGAAGGGGCTGATGGCCAGCGTCTCCCCCACGCTCACCGCATGGATCCAGAGCGGCGCCTCCTGCCCTGTGGCAGGCGTCCGCCCCAGGTGCTCGGCCCAGCGCTTGCCGAAGCCGGGCTTGCCTTTTTTGGGCTTGTAGAGCGCCAGCAGCGCCAGTGGCAGGCCCAGGTGGATCAGCAGGTTGTAGAGCAGCCGATAGATCATGCTACTGGCCTTCGCCGCCGGTCGCGGGCTCAGCCACCGGCTGCAGCGCTATGATCAGGTCCGCCCCGTCACTGCGCTCCAGCCGTTTGCCCGCCTCTATGACCTGCTCCGGCATCAGCTCGATCAGGCACTTGAGGTGGCCGAACTTGCAGGTGCGCTTGAAGCAGGGGCGACATTTGATGTCGGTGTGCACTATCTCCACCCTGTCCGCCAGGGGCGGTGTGTAGAGCGGCGAGGTGGAGCCATAGACGCCGATCAGCGGCCGGTTGAGGGCGGCGGCGACGTGCATCAGGCCCGAATCGTTGGCGATGACCCGACCGGCCAGCGCCATGAGATCGATCGCCTCGTGCAGGCTGGTCTTGCCCGCCAGAACGTGACAATTGGGACGGGACAGGGGATTGATCCGGTCCCGTATGGTGTTGGCCACCTCCACATCCTTGCCGGAGCCGAAGATCCACACCTGACAGCCTTCATCCAGATGCTTCTGGGCCACCACGGCGTAGTGCCCCTCGGGCCAGCGCTTGGCCGGGCCGAACTCGGCCCCCGGGCAGAGCACCAGCACGGGGCGGGCGCGATTCAGGCCGAGCCGCTCCAGGGCCTTGTCCTGATTGACGAGATCCACGTGCAGGGACGGATGGGGAATGGACGGAATGTCGCTCCGGCTCTTCATCTGTGCCTTGGGGTAGGCCAGCGCCAGATAGGCTTCCACCATCAGCGGAAAGGCCTGCTTGTTGCTGCGCATGTCGTTGAGCAGGCCGAAGCGGTGCTCCCCCTTCCAGCCGGTACGCACCGGGATCCTGGCAAACCAGGGGATGAGGGCCGACTTCATGGAGTTGGGCTGGATGATGGCCTGATCGTACTGCTCGGCGGCCAGCTGCTTGCCGAGCCGGCGGCGGGCCCCCAGCTTGAAGTCACCGTGGCCGAGCGGCATGGGGATAGCCTTGTCCACCTCGGGCATCCGCTCCAGCAAGGCCACGCACCAGGCCGGCGCCATCACATGCAGCTCGCTGTCCGGGTGATTGCTCTTGAGTGCCTTGTAGAGGCTCTGGGACATCACCATGTCGCCGACCCAGGAGGGGCCGATCACCAATATCTTCATCGCGCGTCTTCTCTCGGGACTGGCCCGGCTGTTAATCGTTACTGGGCGAGATTATGCCCCAAGAAAGGCCGAAGAAATAACAGAAGATCCCTGCCTGATGCGCAAGAGGCCTTCAGGGACAGCACAAGGGGGAGCGGGCCCATGCCCCCACCGGGGTTTTAGGCTAGAATGGGCGCCAATCCGAGCATGACCCGCCCGCCGGGCGCCAACAAGAGTCCAGAACCCGTGAAAAAACCGACCCTGGCGGCCGTCCTGATCGTCAAGAACGAAGCCGACAACCTGCGCGCCTGCCTCGCCTCCCTCGATGGCCTGGTGGACGAAATCGTCATCCTGGACTCCGGCAGTCAGGATGATACCCCCGCCATCGCCGCCGAATTCGGCGCCCGCTTCTTCGTCAACACGGCCTGGCCCGGTTTCGGTCGCCAGCGCCGCCTCGCCCAGTCCCATGTCCAGTCGGAATGGGTGCTGTGGCTGGATGCGGACGAGCGGCTCACCCCGGAACTGAAAGCAGCCATTGCCACCGTCATGGCCAACCCGGCGGGCGACACCATCTACTCCATCCCCCGCCTCTCCTGGGTGTTCGGCCGCTTCATCCGCCACAGCGGCTGGTACCCGGATCGGGTACTGCGTCTCTACCCCAGGGCGCTCACCGGCTACAACGAGGCGCTGGTGCACGAGAAGGTGGAGGTGCGCGCCAACATGAAGATCGTCAACCTGCACGGCGACCTGCTCCACTTCACCTACCGGGATCTGGAGCACTATCTGGTCAAATCCGCCGGCTACGCCAGGGCCTGGGCCGATCAGCGCACCGCCCGTGGCAAGAAGGGTTCCCTCGGTCAGGGGCTGGTGCACGCCGTCGGCTGCTTCCTCAAGATGTACCTGCTCAAGGCCGGCTTCCTCGACGGCAAGCAGGGGCTGCTGCTGGCCATCCTCTCGGCCCACTCCACCTTCGCGAAGTACGCCGACCTCTGGATCCGCCAGCAGCCACAGGCGCCGGACCAGGCACCAAAGTAAGCCGGCATGGCGACCCCCCATGACGAGACAGGGCCCCGAGGGGCCCTGTCTGCATTCTCAGTTCTCTGCCCGCCAGAACGGCGGTGCCCAGCGGGCGATCGCCGCCGCCATCGTCTTGGGATCGAGCTGGCTCATGTCTTCCGGGTGATCGCTGTCTTCCGGCGGGCTGAAGGCCAGATGACGCCCCTCGCTGTTGAGCGGACGCCAGCGCAGCGGCGTGGCGGAGCGGTGCGCCGGGAAGAAGCCTATGGTCGGTACGTCCAGCGCCGCGGCTATGTGCAGCGGTCCCGTGCTGCCCGCCACGAACAGGGCGGCATTGGCCATCACCTGACAGAACTTCGGCAGCCCCTCGTCGGATCGGTAGATCCAGCCGTTGCCGCCGTGGGCCAGCAGCTCGGCCGCCAGCTGTTCCGCCTTGCTCTCCTCCCCGGGCCCCGCCGTCAGCACGCACTGCAGTTCAGGGCAGGCCTGGTTGAGCTTGATGATGAGGCGCGAGTACTGCTCTATGGAGAGGTTGTTGGCCGAGCCGCCGCTGCCGGCATGCACCATCAGCCAGGGGCGGCTCGCATCCAGCTTCAAGCGGCTGGCGATCTGCTCGCGCACCTGTCGCAGGCTCTCGGGATCGAAGCTGAGGTAGGGCCCCTGGGGCTCCACCACGCTCAGTTGCTGGTCGGCCAGGAAGCGGCGCACCAGATCCAGGTTGTACTCGTACTCCGGCTTCTGGGAGCGGGAACGGCGCTGCACCAGCCGCTGGTTGTAGAGCACCTGGGCCAGCTTGGTGGCCGGGGCCAGCCGGTAGGGAATGTGCGCCTTCCACACCAGCTTGGCGTTACGGGTGTTGGAGAAGAGGCAGATGGAGGCATCGAAGGCGGCCGCCTTGATGCGGGCCAGCAAGGCGCGTTGCTGTTCCTTGTCGGCCCGGGCACCCGGATCCAGGATGATCTCGTCGATCCAGGGGCAGAGGCGGGCCAGCGGCGCCGTGTAGGCGGGAACCAGGGCAGTCACATGACACTCCATGGAGCGCTTGAGCATGGCAAAACTCGGCCAGGCCAGCATGAAGTCACCAATCTTGTCATTGCGTACTACCAGAATACGTTTCATAAAAAATCCCTTTGCTCCCTGTCACCAATGCAGGGAGGCTTGATGCGCGGTGCGGGTATTCTTGCCTGATGCCGGGCTATTCTCAAGCGAAGACGCCGAGGGGCCCTGATTTGGGCGATCAAACCTGGGGCATAGCGCCAGAAATCCGCGCCATCCCGGTCGCGACAAACCACCAACAGCCCCTATAATGCGACCAATTTTCCCGGTTGCAGGAATCAGCAGCATGACCAACAAGGTAATATATCCCGGCACCTTCGACCCCATCACCAACGGCCACACCGACCTCATTGGCCGGGCCGCCAGGCTGTTTGACGAGGTGGTGGTCGGGGTCGCCAACAGCCCGAGCAAGCGGCCGCTGTTCGATCTGGCGGAGCGCGTCCTGCTGGCTCAGCAGGTGACCACCCATCTGCCCAACGTCAAGGTGGTGGGCTTCTCCGGCCTGCTGGTGGATTTTGCCAGGGAGCAGCAGGCCAACGTGCTGATCCGCGGCCTGCGCGCCGTCTCCGACTTCGAGTACGAATTCCAGCTGGCCAACATGAACCGCCGCCTGATGCCGGAGCTTGAGAGCGTCTTCCTCACCCCGGCGGAAGAGAACTCCTTCATCTCCTCCACCCTGGTGAAGGAAGTCGCCCTGCACGGCGGCGACATCCACCAGTTCGTCGATCCCCTGGTGGCGCAGGCCATCGCCGCCAAACAGGGCAAGTGACAACGCAAACAGGCTACCCTCGGGTAGCCTGTTTGTCGGGGCAGCTGGCGCAGCCCCGGTCTCCCGCCCCGGCCGTCAGTCCGGCGCGCGGTTCAGCGCCTGCTGACAGTTGAGCGTCAGCTCGTCCAGCCAGGCGTAGCGACGCCGGTACATGGCCCGCTTCTTGGCGGCCACCTCTTCCAGCGGCTTGCGCACCACGGGCTGCAACCGCACGAAGTTGGCATCCTGATCCTGGGCACCGAACTCCTGCCACAGCTCGTCATAGTCCGCCTGCAGGCAAGCCTTTTTCTTCTTGCTGTAGCGTCTGGCCTGGAAGATGTGCGCCTTCATCCGCACGGCCGAGACACGGCTTGCCCCCATGGCCCCGGCCAGCGCCATCACCAGCATCACCACCAGCGACTTGGGTCTCAGACCATGACCCGCCTTGGTCAGTGCCCGTACCTGCTCCTGGGGCTGCTCGACACCGGGCTCGGGCCCCTGCACCGAGCCTATCACCAGCGCCAGATCGTGCTCGCTGCCCGCCAGCGAGAAGGCGCAGCTGTAGAGCCGCTCCCCCTGCTCGTTGACGATGGAGAGAGCCAGTTCGGCCTCCCGCCGGAAGGTGCCGTCGTGGCGCAGCACCAGGCGACAGCCGCCCTCGGGGTAACGGCCGAGTTCGATCCCCTCCCCCAGATAGAGCGGGTCGATCAGGTCAGGATAACGGGCCAGCAGCAGCCGGTAGTGATCCTCCACCATCCTGACTCGCTGGTTCACGGTCGAGCAGGCGAAGCGATAGGGTCGCATCGGCTTGTCGAGCAGCTCGGGGTAGTGGGCAGGCAGGGCCCTCAGGGGTTCTGTCTGAAACAGCTCGAACACCCGGTTCAACTGCGGCCGGTAGAGCAGACTACGCAGCACGAACTTGCCGCGATTGAAGGTCTTGCGGGCGCTGTCATCGGGATAAAGGAAGCGGGCCATTTTTTGGGCGCAATAGTGCCCCTGCCGGGATAAGTGATCCCAGTCTATTGATTCTGCTGTCATTTTTATTACCTCGCAGCCTGAACTGGCGAGATAGTAGTCATGGACGAAAGCGGCATCAACAGACTGGCAATACTCTCTTACAACTTGGCCGGATATGGCCCAAAAAACGGCAATTCAGCGTTGGCAGTGGGAGCAGAACACAGTGGTTCTCTGGCCCATCCTCACCTCGGTCAGCAGGGTATGGCAGTGGAAACAGGGCTGGCCGCCCCGGCCATAGACCTGCAACTGCTGCACGAAATAGCCCGGTTTGCCATCGGCACTGGTGAAGTCCTTGAGAGTGGTGCCCCCCTGGCGAATGGCCTCGGCCAGCACCCGCTTGATCTCGGCCACCAGGGTCCCCAGCCGCTCGCCACTGATGTTGCCCGCCGCCCGCTTGGGGTGAATGCCGGCGGCATAGAGCGCCTCGTTGGCGTAGATGTTGCCCACCCCGACCACCACCTGGTTGTCCATCAGGAACTGCTTGATGGCGGTGCTGCGCCCCTTGGCCCGCGCCCGCAGATAGTCGGCGCTGAAGGCCTCGGTGAGCGGCTCGGGCCCCAGCTTGGCGAGCAGGGCATGCACCTCGGCGGGTTCACGGGTCCACAGCAGGGCGCCGAAACGGCGCGGATCGTTGAGCCGCAGCAGCTTGCCGTTGGCGAGCTCTATGTCCACGTGATCGTGCTTCTCGGCCGGGGTGCCTATGTCCAGCACCCGCAGGCTGCCGGACATGCCAAGGTGCAGGATGGCGGTGCCAAAATCTGTCTCCAGCAGCAGATACTTGGCGCGGCGGCTGACCCTGTGGATGACGAGATCCACCAGCTCCTGGATCTCGCCTGGCACGGGCCAGCGCAGCCGGCCATCCCTGACCACCACACGGGTCACCTTGATGCCGGTGAGCCAGGGAGAGATCCCCTGGCGGCTGACTTCGACTTCCGGTAATTCAGGCATAGACAGGCCTCTCGCTCACGGCAGGGTTCAGGGGGTGGGACGCAGCAGGTCGCGGTACTGCTCCTGGCTCAGGGTGAGCCAGGTCGAGGGGGGCAGCAGGGCGGCAAACTTGCCGTCGTCCTGATAGAGCCCCACTTCAACCGGGTCGCTCTGGCCGGCGACCCATATCTTGAGGGTAACAGGGGCGCCGCGCACGGCCCCGCCCGGGGGCAACAGCCAGCCTTGCCATGTCTCGATGCGGGCGGCCAGCTGGGCGCTGCTGAGCCCCAGATCCGGCCCGCTGCGCCAGCCCTGGCCGATCCGCTCTATCTGCCAGCTCGGCCCCTGCCAGGTCAACACCACGGCAGCTTCGGGCAGCAGGGGACGCGACCGCTGGGCGCTGTTCTCCTGCTGGGCCTGCTCCAGCCGGTGCAGCAGGGTGATCACTATCAGCACCACCACTATGATCACGTTATTCCAGCCTTTGCGGCTCAATTTGAACATGGCAAGCCTCCCTTTGAAGCGGCAGTGTACTGAATTTCACCCATAAAAAAACCCGGCACTAAGCCGGGTTTTTTGGGAATGCAGCATCAAGTAATTACTTGATTTTGCCTTCCTTGTAGATCACATGCTGACGAATAACGGGATCAAATTTCTTGATCTCCATTTTTTCGGGCATGGTGCGCTTGTTCTTGGTAGTGGTATAGAAGTGACCAGTACCGGCGCTGGAGTTCAGGCGAATCTTATCGCGAATACCTTTAGCCATGATCTAATTCCTTATACCTTAACGCCGCTGGCACGCAGTTCAGCCAGAACCACTTCAACGCCGCGCTTGTCGATGATACGCATGCCTTTTGCGGATACGCGCAGGCTTACGAAGCGTTTTTCACTCTCAACCCAAAAACGGTGAGTGTGCAGGTTCGGCAGGAAACGACGCTTGGTAGCGTTGTTAGCGTGCGAACGGTTGTTACCAACTGCCGGGCGCTTGCCGGTTACTTGGCATACTCTAGACATGTCAGTCTCTCCAAATCTTACTTCATTGCTCGAGCAAATATCTGCCCCGCTGGCCTTCGATTGCGGGGCAAACAGAAGGCGGCATTTTATACAGCATCCGTGATCAAAGATCAACTAATACAGTGCCAGAGCCCAGTCATAACCAACCACGCTCTGCGAAAGAAACCGTGATGCCGTCACCGATCACCAAGTGATCCAGCACTCTGATATCGACCAAGGCCAGGGCGGCCAGGATCCGATCCGTGATCTGGCGGTCGGCCCGACTGGGCTCGGCTACGCCGGACGGGTGATTATGCGCCAGAATCACGGCGGCTGCATTATGTTTGAGCGCGATCTGCACGATTTCCCTGGGCCAGACGCTCGCCGAATCCAGGGTGCCGTAGAAAAGTTCAACAAATTGAATCACTCTGTGCTGGTTATCGAGCAATAACAGCGCAAACACCTCCCGCGGCCTGTCCCGCAGTTGAGCCTGCAGATACTCCCGGGTCAACTGGGGAGAGGTGAGGGCCTCCCCCCGTTGCAACTGCTCGGCAAGATGTCGCCTGCCCATCTCCAGCACCGCCTGCAACTGGGCATATTTGGCCGGTCCCAGCCCGTGAGCGCCGCAAAACGCCTGCTGCTCGGCCCCAAGCAGCGCCCGCAAGGATCCGAACTGCTGCAACAGCTGGCGGGAAAGATCCACCGCGCTCAGGCCGCTGACCCCGGTGCGAAGGAAGATCGCCAGCAATTCCGCATCGGACAGCACCCCCGCCCCACGCCGTAACAGCTTCTCCCGAGGGCGCTCATCTTCCGGCCACTCCTTGATGCTCATTTGTCTCTCCCTCATGGCTATTGAGAGAAAACATAGCAAAAAATCGCGGGAGCCCGACCACAACTCCCCCATGTCAGCCTCTGTCGTCGTCCATCGCCTGTGCTATCTTAGCCGACCAGTCAGAGTGAGCCGAAAGAGAAGCAGCAGATGAGATTGGCCGATAAACGCATCCTGTTGGGTGTCAGTGGCGGGATCGCCGCCTACAAGAGTGCCGAGCTGGTACGCCGCCTGAAAGATCAGGGGGCCGAGGTGCGGGTGGTAATGACCCGCTCCGCCAAGGAGTTCATCACTCCCCTGACCCTGCAGGCCGTCTCCGGCCACCCGGTCGCCGACAGCCTGCTGGATCCGGCCGCCGAGGCGGGCATGGGCCACATCGAGCTGGCCAAGTGGGCGGATCTGGTGCTGATCGCCCCCGCCAGCGCCAATCTGATGGCGCGCATGGCCGCCGGCATGGCGGACGAGCTGCTGACCACCCTCTGCCTGGCCACTCCGGCAACCGTGGCGCTGGCCCCGGCCATGAACCAGCAGATGTATCGCAACGCTGCCACCCAGGCCAATCTCGATACCCTGGCCAGCCGCGGCATCCTGCTGTGGGGGCCGGACTCCGGCAGCCAGGCCTGCGGTGACGTGGGTCCGGGCCGGATGCTGGATCCCCTCGAACTGGTGGAGCGCTGCTGCCAGCAGCTGACTGCCGAGCCGCTGCTGGCGGGAGTCAAACTGCTGCTCACCGCCGGGCCGACCCGCGAGGCGCTGGATCCGGTGCGCTACATCAGCAACCACAGTTCCGGCAAGATGGGCTATGCCATCGCCCGCGCCGCCCGCGAGGCGGGTGCCGAGGTGACCCTGGTGAGCGGCCCGGTCGCCCTGGCCACGCCCCAGGGGATTGAGCGGGTCGACGTGGAGAGCGCGGAGCAGATGCACCAGGCGGTGATGAACCGGGTTCATGAGTGCGATCTCTTCATCGGCTGCGCCGCCGTGGCGGACTATCGCCCGGCCCAGGTCGCCAGCCAGAAGATCAAGAAGACAGGTGACAACGACCAGATGGCGCTGACCCTGGTCAAGAATCCCGACATCATAGCCGCCGTGGGGGCACTGTCAGACAAGCCCTTCACCGTCGGATTTGCCGCCGAAACCGTGGATGTGGAACAATACGCCCTCGACAAACTGCGACGTAAGCGGCTGGACATGATCGCCGCCAACGACGTGTCCCGCGCGGGTCAAGGCTTCAATGCCGATGACAACGCCCTGACCGTCTTCTGGCAAGGGGGTCAGGCCGCCCTGCCCCTGGCCGACAAGCTGACGCTGGCTCGTCATCTTGTCGCCCTGATTGCACGCCACTATCGACCCTGAGCCATTGCCACTGGCGGCGGACTCACGGCGACCGGCATCGCATTGACAACATGCTGGGCGACCCAAGGGCGCCCACTGAACCACTCGATCGTCCCCGGGCGATCCAATTGAAAAACGATTCATGACGACACAAATTGAACTGAAAATCCTGGATGCCCGCATCGGCACCGACTTCCCGCTGCCTGCCTACGCCACTCCGGGTTCCGCCGGCATGGATCTGCGCGCCCTGCTGGATGCACCGATCACGCTGGCACCGGGCGACACCACGCTAGTGCCGACCGGGCTCGCCATCCACATTCAGGATCCGGGTCTGTGCGCCACCATCTTGCCCCGCTCCGGCCTGGGTCATAAGCACGGCATAGTGCTCGGCAACCTGGTCGGCCTCATCGATTCCGACTACCAGGGCCAGCTGATGGTCTCGGTCTGGAATCGCGGCAACGACAGCTTCACCATGCAGCCAGGGGAGCGCATCGCCCAGCTGGTGATCCTGCCCGTGGTGCAGGCCAGCTTCCAGCTGGTCGATGAGTTCAATCAGAGTGAACGGGGTGAAGGCGGGTTTGGTTCTTCTGGTCGCCAATAACAAGACCACACAGGCCCCTGGGGTCTGTGTCTAATAACAGAATCAAGCCATTGTTTTTTTTAGGGGAATCCATGGCAAGCAGTAACCAGAAACAGAGTCGGCGCGATCAGATCCTGCAGGCACTCGCCCACATGCTGGAAACCAGTCCGGGCCAGCGCATCACCACGGCGCGCCTCGCGGCCGAGGTGGGTGTGTCCGAGGCGGCCCTCTATCGGCACTTTCCGAGCAAGGCGCGGATGTTCGAGGGGCTGATCGACTTTATCGAGGATTCCCTGCTGTCACGGGTCAACCTGATCATGGCCGAAGAGAAGGACACCATGGCCCGCTGCCACCATATACTGCAGCTGCTGCTGGTGTTCGCCGAGCGCAATCCCGGCATCACCCGCATCCTCAACGGCGACGCCCTGCTGGGTGAGCACGATCGGCTGCGGGATCGCATCAGCGCCCTGTTTGACAAGCTGGAGACCCAGCTCAAGCAGGCTCTGAGGGAGAAGCGGCTGCGGGAAGGCCAGGGCTTCCAGCTCGATGAGACCATGCTGGCCAACCTGTTGCTGGCCTATGCCGAGGGACGGATCAGCCAGTTCGTCCGTTCCGAGTTCAAACTCAAGCCCACCGCCGGGTTTGAGGATCAGTGGCAGTTTATGCGCAGCCAGCTATTGCAGAGTTGAATGTGCAATCGTCGGCGAGCATGCCGGCGCAGATGGACTGGAACACAAAGGGAGGCCTTGGCCTCCCTTGTTTTTTGTGGCAGCTTGCTATGGCACAAAATAAGCACCAGATGCGACCCAGGTTGTCGCGTTCCGGTGTTAGATTCATGCGCCATAAACCTTTATACCAACAGGACATCCTATGGAACCCGAGATCATTACCGAAGCGCAGACCTGGCTGGTCAACAACCAGGGGCTGATCATCGAGTACGCGGTCAACATCGCTGCCGCCCTGCTCACCCTGCTGGTCGGTTACATCGCCGCCAATATTCTCAGCGGTGGCGTGGTCAGAGTGATGCAGACCCGCAAGCTGGATGCCACAGTCACCCACTTCGTCGGCAGCATCCTCAAGTACACCATTCTGGTGTTCGTGGTGATAGCGGCCCTGGGCCGGGTCGGGGTACAGACCGCCTCCTTCGTCGCCATCATTGGTGCCGCCGGTCTGGCCATTGGTCTGGCGCTGCAGGGGTCCCTCTCCAACTTCGCCGCCGGTTTCCTGCTGATCATCTTCCGCCCCATCAAGGCGGGCGAGTTTATTGAAGTAGCGGGCACCAATGGCGTGGTGCAGTCCGTCCAGCTGTTCACCACCACCCTCACCTCCGGTGACAACAAGATGGTGGTAGTACCGAACTCCGCCATCCTCAACGGCACCATAGTCAATTACTCGCGCATGGATACCCGCCGGGTCGACATGACCTTCGGCATCGGCTACGGCTCTGACCTGCGCAAGGCCAAGCAGATCCTGGAGCGACTGGTGAACGAGGACCCGCGCATCCTGAAAGATCCGGAAGCCGTCATCGCCGTCGCCGCCCTGGCCGACTCCTCGGTCAACATAGTGGTGCGCCCCTGGGTCAAGACGGGCGATTACTGGGGTGTCTGGTTCGACTTCCACGAGAAGGTGAAGCTGGCCTTCGATGCCGAGGGCGTCGAGATCCCCTTCCCCCAGATGGTCATGCATATGCAGAAGACCCAGGCCTGAATCCAGTCATGATGGCCACAATGCCAGCCTCCGGGCTGGCATTGTCGTTTCCGGGGCAGGGGAAAACCGTCCACCACCAGGACGGTCTGGCCCCTGCCCGACACCCGTTCAAAGGCGGCCGCGTCATCCCATCTCCGGCACCTGGTGCGCCCCGCCTCCCCCCTGCCACATTGAAACCCCTTTCAACCTGACGAGACCGGCGAAGCATGAGCCAACGCAAGATCTCATGGCCCCTGCTGACTCATAATCGCAGCGTTTTGGTTGTAAACTCCTTCGATGCAGACAATTGGTAAAGCTCTGTTACACGGGCCGCACCATGTGCTCGGTATAATGGGCCCGGTATAGTGCTCGAATAATAAGGTTTGGCGGGAGCCTTGCCTGCAAGGTTCAAACACAACTTGGAAGATCGGTAATCCTATGAAAAATATCAATCCAACCCAGACCCAGGCCTGGCAGGCACTGGAAGCCCACTTTGCAGCGAACAAAGAGACCCGGCTGAAAGATCTGTTCGCCCAGGATCCCCAGCGTTTCAACAAGTTCTCCCTCACCTATCAAGGCGACATCCTGGTCGACTACTCCAAGAACCTGATCACTGAGGAGACTCTCAAGCTGCTCATCGATCTGGCCAAGGAGACCGATCTGCGCAGCGCCATCGACGCCATGTTCAACGGCGACAAGATCAACATGACCGAAGGGCGCTCCGTCCTGCACGTGGCCCTGCGCAACCGCTCCGACCGTCCCATAGAGTGCGACGGCAAGGACGTGATGCCGGAAGTGAAGGCCGTGCTGGCCAAGATGAAGGGCTTCTGCGAGAAAATCATTTCCGGCGAGTGGAAAGGCTACACCGGCAAGGCGATCCAGCACGTGGTCAACATCGGTATCGGTGGCTCGGATCTGGGTCCTGTGATGATCACCGAGGCACTGCGTCCCTACAAAAACCACCTGCAGATGCACTTCGTCTCTAACGTCGATGGCACCCACATCGCCGAGACCCTGAAGAAGATCGATCCGGAAACCACCCTGTTCCTGGTGGCCTCCAAGACCTTCACCACTCAGGAGACCATGACCAACGCCCTGACCGCTCGCGACTGGTTCATCAAGATCGCCGGTGACAAGGCCCACGTTGCCAAGCACTTCGCTGCGCTCTCTACCAACGGCAAGGCCGTGGCCGAGTTCGGTATCGATACCAACAACATGTTCGAGTTCTGGGACTGGGTTGGCGGCCGCTACTCCTCCTGGTCCGCCATCGGCATGCCCATCGCCCTGTCCGTCGGTTTCGACAACTTCGAGGCCCTGCTGCAAGGCGCCTTCGAGATGGACATGCACTTCGCCACTGCCTCCTATGAGCAGAACCTGCCTGTGCTGCTGGCGCTGATCGGCCTGTGGTACAACAACTTCCATGGTGCTGAGTCCGAAGCCATTCTGCCGTACGATCAGTACATGCACCGCTTCCCTGCCTACTTCCAGCAGGGCAATATGGAATCCAACGGCAAGTACGTGGATCGCAACGGCAAGCCGGTTGACTACCAGACCGGCCCCATCATCTGGGGTGAGCCGGGCACCAACGGCCAGCACGCCTTCTACCAGCTGATCCACCAGGGCACCAAGCTTATCCCCTGCGACTTCCTGGCGCCGGCCATCAGCCACAACCCTATCGGTGACCACCATCCGAAACTGCTGGCCAACTTCTTCGCCCAAACCGAGGCCCTGGCCTTCGGCAAGAGCAAGGAACAGGTCGAAGCCGAGTTCCTGGCTGCTGGTAAAACCCTGGAGCAGGTCAAGGATCTGGTGCCGTTCAAGGTGTTCGAAGGCAACCGCCCGACCAACAGCATACTGTTCAAGAGCCTGACCCCGAAAACCCTGGGCGCCCTGATCGCCATGTACGAACACAAGATCTTCGTACAGGGCGCAATCTGGAACATCTTCAGCTTCGACCAGTGGGGCGTGGAGCTGGGCAAACAGCTGGCCAACAAGATACTGCCGGAGCTGGGCAGCAATGACGCTGTCACCAGCCACGACAGCTCCACCAACGGTCTGATCAACACCTGGAAATCCTGGAAAGCCTGATATTCCAGGTCTTTCTGAATGCAAAAGCCCCGCTCATAGAGCGGGGCTTTTTATTGCCGGGAGCCGCCGTTGCCATCCGGTGGAGATCTGGCCAGGTGTCCAAGCCAGCCAGAAGACGGGGATCGTCACCCCCGCCCTTCCATCGCCAGCATCAACCGCCGACGGCGATACGCTTCATGTCTTTCATATAGCCGCGCAGGGTCTGGCCGATCTGCTCGATCGGGTGGTTGCGGGTCGCTTCATTCGCGGCCAGCAGCGCCAGGTTGTCCACCGCCTTGCTCTCGGCACGGGCACTGCCCAGATCACCAGCCTGAAGGGTCGGCATAAAGTGCTCACGCAGCAGCGGCACGGCGGCGTTGGCGAACAGGTAGTTGCCGTACTCGGCGGTGTCGGAGATCACCACGTTCATCTCGTACAGACGCTTGCGGGCGACTGTGTTGGCGATCAGCGGCAGCTCGTGCAGGGATTCGTAGTAGGCAGACTCTTCATAGATGCCGGAGGCCACCATGGTTTCGAACGCCAGTTCGACACCCGCCTTGACCATGGCCACCATGACCACGCCATTGTCGAAGTACTCCTGCTCGGCGATCTTGCCCGCATAAGCCGGGGCATTCTCGAAGGCAGACTTGCCGGTCTCTTCGCGCCAGCCGAACAGCTTGGCATCGTCTTCGGCCCAGTCGGCCATCATGCCGCGGGAGAATTCGCCTGCAATGATGTCATCCATGTGCTTCTCGAACAGCGGACGCATCAGGGTGCGCAGTTGCTCGGACAGTTCGAAGGCGCGCAGCTTGGCCGGATTTGAGAGGCGGTCCATCATCAGGCTGATGCCACCCTGCTTCAGGGCTTCGGTGATGGTCTCCCAGCCGAACTGGATCAGCTTGCCGGCGTAGGCCGGATCGGTGCCTTCGGCAACCAGCTTGTCGTAGCAGAGCAGGGAACCGGCCTGCAGCATGCCGCACAGAATGGTCTGTTCGCCCATCAGGTCGGATTTCACTTCCGCCACGAAGGAGGATTCCAATACGCCCGCACGGTCGCCGCCGGTGGCGGAGGCCCAGGCCTTGGCGATGGCCATGCCTTCGCCCTGGGGATCATTCTCCGGGTGGACGGCGATCAGGGTCGGCACACCGAAACCGCGCTTGTACTCTTCACGCACCTCGGTACCCGGGCACTTGGGCGCCACCATGACGACAGTGATGTCGGCGCGGATCTGCTGACCCTCTTCCACCACGTTGAAGCCGTGGGAATAACCCAGGGCCGCGCCCTGCTTCATCAGCGGCATGACGGTCTTCACCACGTCGGAGTGCTGCTTGTCCGGAGTCAGGTTCAGTACCAGATCCGCAGTCGGGATCAGATCCTCGTAGGTACCGACGACGAAGCCGTTGTCGGTGGCCTTCTGCCAGGAGGCGCGCTTCTCGGTGATGGCGGCCTTGCGCAGGGCGTAGGAGATGTCCAGCCCGGAGTCGCGCATGTTCAGACCCTGGTTCAGACCCTGGGCGCCACAGCCCACAATCACCACCTTCTTGCCCTTGAGCGCCGCACAACCGTCAGCGAACTCTTCGCGCTGCATGAAACGACACTTGCCCAGCTGGGCCAACTGCTGACGCAGGTTCAAGGTGTTGAAATAGTTAGCCATGGTGATTGCTCCGTTCGATTGATTCCATGCCGGGTAACGGCGTTGTCCAAACCACTATAGCGCGGGACACTTATTGCCTGAAATGATATATTCGAAACAGTACGTTGCATAAATTGAAATGTGACTCTTGGCAATCTCAGGCCGTTATCCCGCCCGGTGCAGCTGCCTGAACGGATATAGTCGGCACAAGCGCCGCTGCAGGAATTCAAAGATGGACCTTCGCAATCTCGAACTGTTTCTCCACCTCGCCGACTCCCTCCACTTCGGCAAGAGCGCCGATGCCATGGCGGTCAGCCCCTCCACCCTGAGCCGCGCCATCCAGCGGCTGGAGCAGGAGACCGGCTGCGTGCTGTTCGAGCGGGACAACCGCAGCGTGCGGCTCACCCCGGCGGGGGAGAAGCTGCGGGAGTTCGGTGGCAGCCTGCTGCAGGAGTGGCGGCGGCTCAAGCAGGAACTCAGGCGCAGCGACGAGCCGCTGCAGGGCCGGCTGCGGGTGTTCTGCTCGGTCACCGCCAGCTACTTCCTGCTGCCCGAGGTGCTGGAGCGCTTTCGTCGCCGCTACCCCCAACTCGAGATCAAGCTGGAGACCGGCGACCCCGCCCTGGCAGTGGACAAGATCCTGGCCGACGAGGCCGATCTCGCCATCGCCGCCAGGCCGGATGCGCTCTCTGCCAAGCTGGAGTTCGCCAGCCTGCAGCAGGTGCCGCTGGTGTTTATCGCCCCCCGCAATGCCCCCCAGCAAAGCCAGTGGTTCCAGCAGGGCGAACCCGACTGGGAGCGGCTGCCACTCATCCTCTCGGAGCAGGGGCTGGCCCGCAAACGCTGTGATCAGTGGTTTCGCAACAAGGGCATAGCCCCCAACATCTATGCCGAGGTCGCCGGCAATGAAGGCATAGTCGCCATGGTCGCCCTCGGCTTCGGCGTAGGCCTGGTGCCTGCCGCCGTGATCGATCACAGCCCCATGGGGGACAAGGTCCGCATCGTCGAACCCAGACCTGCCCTCAAGCCGTTCGATGTCGGCATCGCCGTGCTCAAGAAGCGGCTGGAAGAACCGCTGATCCGCGCCTTCTGGGACACGGCCCGCGGTCAGGGAGGATTGCGCTGACCCCGGGATGGCCCCAGCATCAGTGTCAAATGTGTCAGTATGAAAGCCCAGGAGAAGAGGGGACACTGGCCGGCAAACCCATCCACCACAAAGAGCCATGCCGTGAGCCAGCATCTTATCGAAATCCAGAGTGCCATCCTGTTTGCAGAGTACCTGCAGAGCCTCGGAGTCCAGCGCACCTCGCTCGATCGGGAGCAGGAGATCTATGTGCAGGACAGGCACCTGGCCACTGTGCGGCGCATCCAGGGTGAGCTGAGATTTTATCTGCGTGCCAATGCCCTGGCCCGGTCGTGATCCGCAATGGGTCACAGAATGAACGCCTGAAGCGTATTAGACTGGCACCATACGTCACCCTCGCCTCGGGGGTCGCCATGAGGAGTGCCCATGAAACCAAGCGGCCTGGATCGGCTCTTCAAACCCCAATCGATTGCCGTCATCGGTGCCTCCAGTGACCCCCAGAAGGCCGGGCATGTAGTCATCCGGCATCTGCTCGCGGGCCAGTTCAAGGGCCCCATACTGCCGGTCAGTCCTCACTGCCGGTCCGTGGCCGGCGTGCTCGCCTATCCCGATATCGAGAGCCTGCCCCTCTCTCCGGATCTTGCCATCGTCTGCACCCGGCGCGAGCGGGTACTGCCGCTCATCGAGGAGCTCGGCAAGAAGGGAACCGGCGCAGCCATCATACTGGCCGCCCAGTTCTCCGGCGACGAGCGCCAGCGGCTCAGGCAACTCTGCCAGCAATACGGCATCCGCCTGCTCGGTCCCAACAGCATGGGCATGCTGTTGCCCGGGCAGGGCATCAACGCCAGCTTTTCCCCCATAGCCGCCACCCCGGGGCAGGTGGCCTTTTTGTCCCAATCGGCGGCGGTCAGCACCACCATTCTCGATTGGGCCAAACAGCGGGAGATTGGCTTCTCGGCCTTCGTCTCGCTTGGGGATCATTGCGATATCGACTTCGGCCAGCTGCTGGATCAGCTCTCCCGCGACGGGGCAACCCGCGCCATCCTGATCTACATGGACAAGCTGCACGATGCCCGTCACTTTCTCTCCGCCGCCCGCGCCGCCTCCCGCAACAAGCCCATTCTGGTGCTCAAGAGCGGCCGCCACGATCCGGCCAACGGCCTCGACAACGTTTATGACGCCGCCATCCGCCGGGCCGGCATGCTGCGGGTCCGGGATACCCATGAGCTGTTTGCCACCGTCGAAACCCTGAGCCACTCCTTGACCCTCAAGGGGGAGCGACTCGCCATCCTCTCCAACGGGCGCGGTCTGGCCAACATGGCCGCAGACGTGCTGCTGGCACGCGGTGGCAAGATGGCCATGCCTCCCCTGGACATAGGCAGCGATGCCGATGTGGAGGCCTACAGAACCGCGCTGGACGAGCTGCTGCAAGGAGACGGGGCCGATGCCATTCTGCTGATCCACGCCCCCTCCCTCACCGCCCGCGGTGCAACCCTAGCCAGCAATCTGATCGATTTCCTCAAGCAGCACCCCAGGGCAAGGCGTTTCAACATACTGACCAACTGGGCAGGAGAATACTCGGCTCAAGAGGGTCGCCGCCTGTTCAATGAGGCGGGGATCCCCACTTACCGCACCCCGGAGAGTGCAGTCACCGCCTTCATGCACATGGTGGAATATCGCCGCAACCAGAAGCAGTTGATGGAAACCCCGGCCTCCCTGCAAGGGGACAGGCTAGATGTCGAACGTTGCCAGCAGTTGCTCCGCCAGGCGCTGGATCGCAAGCAGCGGGTACTGGATACCCACCTGGCACAACCCATCATGCAGGCGGCCGGTCTCTCCACCCTGTCGACCTGGATCGTTTCCGATGCCATCGAAGCGGCGCTGACCGCGGAGCAGATAGGCTATCCGGTGGCGGTGAAGCTGCGCTCACCTGACATAGCCCACAAGTCCGAGGTACACGGTGTCATGCTGAATCTGCGTACCTCGGCGGAAGTGGCCCAGGCGGCGGATGCCATCCTGGACCGGGTCCGCCAGCACGATCCGGGGGCCCGAATAGAAGGCCTGCTGGTGCAGCGCATGGCGCGCCGCAGCGGGGGCCTGGAGCTGAGGATCCGCCTGCAGCAGGATCCCGTGTTCGGCCCCGTCATCCTGCTCGGGGAGTCCGGTGCCGAGCCCCACGAGATGGTCGCGGCCCTGCCACCGCTCAATCAGGCGCTCGCTCGCTACCAGATCATCGGTGCCCTCAAGAACGGCAAGATCCGCGAACAGGCCAGTCCGGTACGACTCAATATCGATGCCCTCGGCCAGGTCTTGTGCCAACTGTCCGAACTGCTGCTTGCCTTCCCCGAAATCCAGGAGCTGGACCTGCACCCGCTGCAGGCCTGTGGTGAAGAGATGGTGATCCTGGATGCCAGGCTGGTGCTGATGGAAGAGGGTCGGCAGATGCTGCCACTGGCCATTCGCCCCTATCCCACCGAACTGGAGGAGGGTGCTTGGCTCAAGGATCAGAGCCATGTCCTGCTGCGCCCGATCCGGCCGGAGGACGAACCGGCCCACAAGCAGTTCGTGCTCAAGGTCTCCGATGAGGACAGATACAAGCGCTTCTTCGCCGACGTGGGGGAGCTGGGGCACGAAGAGCTGGCCCGCATGACCCAGATAGATTACGACCGGGAGATGGCCTTCGTCGCGGTCGGACAGGACGGCGCCTTCAGCCAGCAGATCCTGGGAGTGGTGCGCGCCATCTCCAATCCGGAGCAGTCTGACGCGGAATTTGCCATCCTGGTGCGATCGGATATGAAAGGGCTGGGGCTCGGCAAGCTGATGATGGAGAAAATAGTGCGCTACGCCAGAGAGCGCGGCATCGGCCAGCTGTCGGGCATGACCATGCCCAGCAATCGCGGCATGATCAACCTGGCCAAGCGGCTGGGTTTCCAGATCGACATCCAGCTGGAAGACGGCGTAGTCAATATGGTGCTGCCCTGTGCAGATCAGGGCCGATGAAGGTGGGATTCGGTTGTAAATCAACTGAATATAGATGCAGGCTGTGAATTTCAGGCAATAAAAAACCCCGCTCATTGAGCGGGGTTTCTTCTAATTGGGTGCCTGGCAGTGTCCTACTCTCGCATGGCGAATGCCACACTACCATCGGCGCTACCGCGTTTCACTTCTGAG